>NZ_JXRU01000039.1 GCF_000967865.1 Microbacterium sp. SA39 | reverse complement strand
TGAATCGGAGACCCAACGACGCGCTGCCCTACCGGGCTGGATCCACTTCTACAATCATCACAGGCACCACTCCGCCGTCGGAGCCCCACCCATCAGCAGACTCAACAACCTGCCTGGACATCACAACTAGCGGCCCGCCGCCCGACGGTCGCGCTCGGCGAGGGCGGCGAGCTTGGCGTTGTACTCCTCGAGTTCGGCATCCCCCGTCCGCTCGGCGTTCCGGTCGCTGCGACGCTGAACCTTCGTGTCGTCGCGGCTCCACTGGATCGCGACGGTGATCGCCAGGATCAGGGTCGGGATCTCGCCGACGGACCAGGCGATGCCGCCGCCGATGTACTGATCAGCCATCGGGTCGACGCCCCAATCGCGACCCATCGAGCCGAACCAGTCGGCGACCATGAGCCCATCCTGCATCATGATCGCGATGCCGAAGAAGGCGTGCATGGCCATGACGGCGATGAGCGTGATGAGGCGCCCGGGATACGGCAGCCGGTACGGCACCGGGTCGGCGCCGATCAGGCTCATCACGAACAGGTAGCCCGAGAGCAGGAAGTGGATGACCATCCATTCGTGCCCGAGGTGCTCGTACATCGACCAGCGCACGAGATCGGTGAAGTAGAACGCCCACAGCGACAGGATGAAGATCGCGGCGGCGACGAACGGATGCGTGAGCACGCGGGCGGCGGGGGAATGCACGGCCCACATGATCCACTCGCGGCCGCCGCGCGTGCCGTCATCGCGCTTGCGCACGGCGCGGAGGGCGAGGGTGATCGGAGCACCGAAGACGAGCAGGAGCGGGATCGCCATCGACAGCATCATGTGCCCGAGCATGTGCACGCTGAAGAGGTAACCCTGATACGCGTTGATCGGCCCGCCGGTGACCCAGACGAGCAGCAGCATTCCGAGGACCCAGAAGACGGTGCGGTGGATCGGCCAGCGATCGCCGCGTCGGCGCAGTCGCAGGACCCCCGCGAGGTACAGGAACAGCCCGAAGCCGGCCGCGAGGAGCCAGAGCACGTCGATGTTCCACGCCGTGAACCAGCGCTCGAGCGTGAGCTCGGGCGGCAGCTTCGCCCCGGTCAGGATCTCGGCGGGCGTCTTCGCGAACGCCGAGGTCTCGCCGGTCGGCGGAGGTGTGCGCGCGAGGGCGGCGGCGGCACCGGATGCCAGGCCCATCAGAGCGACCTCGCCGAGCACCAGCATCCAGAACCAGCGGGCGGCGCGTTCCCCGGAGAGCTTCGTGATGAGCCGGGTGCGGTACCAGGCGCCGAGCAGTCCCAGGCCGACCAGCAGCGCGACCTTCGCGAGCACGATCGCCCCGTAGGGAGTCGTCCAGAGCGCGTCCCAGCTGCCGACCGCCACGATCGACCGGGTCACGCCCGAGACCGCCACGACCACGAAGGCCGCGATCGCGAGCGACGAGTAGCGCGCCACCAGCCGCGGGAAGTCGACATCATCGCGGCCGCGCAGCAGGACGAGCAGCAGGAGTCCGCCGAGCCAGACCGCCGCGGCGATCATGTGCAGCAGGATCGAATTCACGGCCATGTTGTGTCCCGCGAGATCGCCCGCGTGCCCTTGCGTGGCGAGCGGAAGGAAGGATGCCGCGGCCAGGAGCGCCGTGATCAGCGTGGGCGTCCAGGTGCGCCAGGCGAACGCGAGCACCGTGATGACGGCGCCGAAGATCGTCGTGATCAACCAGGACCGGCCCAGCGGCAGATCGAGCAGGAACCGACCCAGCTGGGTGCCGAACTCGCGCTCGATGCTGAGCTTCGGATTGAAGGCCGCCATGAAAGCCAGGAAGCCGGCGAGGCCCGACGCGACCGTGAAGATCGCCGCACCCACCGAGGCGATGTTCAGTGCCGCGTCGAACGGCCGCTCGCCGGCGCGCAGGGCGAACAGCGCGAGCACGAGGGAGCCGAGCATCGTGGCGCCGGCGATGTTCATGACCAGCTTCGCGATCGGCGTACCCCAGAGCACGAAGGGTCCGGGGTCCTGCAGCAGCGGCGGCTTCGCCCCGCCTCCGAGCGCGAGGGCGACCACGGTCGCGATGACGGCTGCGACGACCAGGATCGCGATCCCGGCCAGTCGATACGCCGCAGACCCACTGGTCTTCTCGGCGCGGGAACTCACCCCTCAAGCCTAAGCCGCGGCATCCGCCCTGGCTGACCGCCCGGGAACGCCGAAGGCCGCCACCCGAGAGGGGCGGCGGCCTTCGTGAAGGTGCGTCGAATTACTTGACGGCAGCCTTGAGCTTGGAGCCAGCGGTCACCTTGACGCGCTTGCCGGCCGGGATCTTGATCTCGGCGCCGGTCTGCGGGTTGCGGCCCGTGCGGGCAGCGGTGTCGACCTGCTCGAACGAGATCCAGCCCGGGATCGAGACCTTGCTGCCCTTGGCGACAGCGTCGGAGACGGTGGCGAAGAGCGAGTCGAGGACACCGGAGACGGTGGCCTGGCTCTGGCCCGTGGCGCTTGCGATGCTCGCGACGAGCTCGGTCTTGGTGATGGACTTGTCAGCCATGTCACTCCTCCAGCGACGAGATCTCGTCGCATCGTTGTGGGGTCGGAGCGGATGCTCCTGGTCTTGCGACCGCCTCGAATGTATCAACGACCGCCCACATTTCCGCGTCATTTCGCGGGTTTTGAGCAATTACAGGGCGTGTCGCGCCACTTTGGTCACTCCAGTCACAGGTTTCAGCCTGTTTCAGGGTTGCGGACCGCACTGCGGAGGGGATCCGCGCAACGGAGGACGCATTCCGCGGCATCCGACCTCCGGAGTGCAGATCTCCTCCGAAGTGCGCCTACTCAGCTCAGCGACGCCACAGCCGCCGCGATGCGCGACGCCCGCTGCCGCCGCGCGTCGAGAGCCTCTTCCATGCTCACCGGCACGAATCGCGTGACCGTGCCGGGGGCGGCACGGGCAGGCAGATCCATGTCGGCGGAGATGACCGTCGCGACCATGGCGTAGCCGCCACCCGACACCGCGTCGCGGTGCAGGACGATCGGCTGCGTGCCGCCAGGAATCTGGATCGAACCCACGGCGTAGCCCGCGTCGACGATGTTCGACGGATCCTGGCCGGCGCCGAAGGGCTGCTCGCGTTCGCGCCATTCGACGCCGGGCCCGGAATAGCGCAGCCCCATGCGATCCGCCGTCGGAGTGAGCGTCCACTCCTCCTCGACGAGTCGGCGCACCCCCTCGTCGGTGAGCAGATGGTCGTACAGGCCGAGCACGATCCGCAGCTCCTGCGAGCGGGAGAACGACGGACGGTGGACCGGATCCAGCGCATATGCGGCGGGCAGGGGGAGCGCCGACGATCCCACCGGAAGCCGATCCCCCGCGGCGACCGCGCGACCGTCGACGCCGCCGATCGAGCCGATCACGTAGGTCGAACGACTGCCCAGAGCCTGCGGCACGTCGATGCCGCCCCGTACCGCGATCCAGTACTTGGTGCCGCCCTGGATGACGCCGAAGGAGAGCACATCGCCCTCCTGCAGCTCGATGCGCGTCCATTCCTCGCGGGGCTCGCCGTTGACGAGCACCGGCACCGGCGCACCGGCGACAGCGATCGTCACGGATGCCGCGGCGCGCAGTTCGGGTCCGATGTAGGTGCATTCGAGGACCGCGGCGGACGACTCATTCCCCACGAGCGCATTGGCCAGGCGCGCGGACTCCTGGTCCATCGATCCACCCTGGGGAAACCCGAGACTGTAGTACCCGGGGCGACCTTCATCCTGGACGGTGGTCTGCAGACCGGGTTGCATGACCTCAAGCATCGAGGGCCTCCATCAGCGCTCGGTTGGTCGCCGCCGGGTCGCTCTGCCAGGCCTCCACCGAGAAGGACACCGGCGCCTGGCGCCACCGCCACGTCCCGGCCTCGACCTCTGCCTGGATCGCCTCGTACTCGTCGCTGTCGACAGACCGGTAGCAGACGATGTCGCCAGGACGGAACAGCACGGACGAGTCGGCGAAGTCGGCCAGGCGCTGCTCCGGGTCGTAGATCGGCGGCGCGACGAGGCCGAACATCTGATACCCGCCCGCACCGCGGACGGAGTAGATGGCTCCGAAGCATCCACCGTGTCCGATCGTGAGCTTGGGGGTGTCGGTGCGCGGGCTCAGGTACTTCGGAACGACCAGCTGCTGCTCCTGCTCCACCAGCTGGTAGAGGAAGGGGAGCCCGGCCACGAAGCCGACCATGCTCACGATCCACGGCTGCGCTTGATGGCGGCGGATGAACTCGGCCCGGTCGGCCAGCCCGTTCACCGAGGCGGCGTAGTCGAGATCGTTGCCGCTCGGGTTCTGATGGTAGCCCTCGCGGAACCTGGCCCCGACCTCCGCCGTGAAGGGATCGTCGTACCAGACCGGCACATCGATGATCCGGGTGGGGATCTCGGCGCCCTCCTGGTTGCCGACGCCGTCCTCGATGTCTCGCACGATGCCCTCGAGCGCCGTGTGCGACAGGCGATGGGGGTCGAAGCGCACGAGCAATGAGGCATTGGCGGGGCAGATGTCGATGATGCCCTCGTGCCCGCCGGCGGCGAGTTCCTTCGCGATCGCCATCACGGTGAAGTTCGCCGAGAGGCTCATCGCCTCATCGACCTCGACGAAGAGGAACTCGTCCCCTCCCCAGGTGTAGCGCGACCTGCTCGGTGCGCCGGTCGACGTGGTCATAGCTCCTCCAGGATCGTGCCGCTCTCGATGGTCTTCGTGTGATGCGCGATCGCGAGGAACGCAGGGTCCTCGAGCAGGCGCAGGTGCAGCGGGATCGTCGTCTTGATGCCTTCGATGCGCGTGCCCTGAAGTGCGGACCTCATCGCGGCGATCGCCTCGGCGCGGGTGGGGGCGTGCACGATGAGCTTCGCGATCATCGAGTCGTAGAAGGGCGCGACGGTGTCGCCCGCCTCGAAGCCGGCATCCGCCCGCGTCCCCTCGGGCCAGTCGAGCACGGAGATCACGCCGGGGCTCGGGAAGAATCCCTGCGACGGATCCTCGGCGTTGATCCGGCATTCGATCGAATGACCGTCCAGCCGGATGTCAGACTGCACGAGACCGAGCGCACCGCCGTCGGCGATCCTCAGCTGCTCGGCGACCAGATCGATGCCGGTGATCTCCTCGGTGATCGTGTGCTCGACCTGGAGTCTCGTGTTCATCTCGATGAACGCGGCCTCCTGGCGCTCCGCGTCGTAGAGGAACTCGACAGTGCCGGCGCCGCGGTATCCGCTCGACACCGCGAGGTGCACGGATGACGCGCGCATCTGCTCGCGGACATGATTGGGAATCGACGGCGCGGGCGCCTCTTCGATCACCTTCTGAGACCGGCGCTGCATCGAGCAGTCCCGGTCGCCGAGATGGATGCAGCTCTCCCCGTCGCCGAGCAGCTGAACCTCCACGTGACGCGCATGGGCGACGAACCGCTCGAGGTAGACGCTCGGGTCGCCGAACACGCTGCCCGCCTCGGTCTGCGCCAGTTCGATCGTCGAGAGCAACTCGCTCTCGTCCGCGACGTGACGGATGCCGCGGCCTCCGCCGCCGGCGCTCGCCTTGACGAGCAGCGGATAGCCGACGCGTCGAGCGATCTCGATGGCGTCGTCGTCTGGTCCGAGGGGACCGCCGCTTCCGGCGAGCACCGGAACTCCTGCGTCTCGCGCAGCGCGGATCGCGTTGGACTTGTCGCCCATCAGCTCGATGGTGTCGGGGTCAGGACCGACCCAGATCAGTCCCGCGGCCTGCACCGCGCGGGCGAACCCCGCGTTCTCACTGAGGAATCCGTAGCCCGGATGCACGGCGTCGCACCCGGTCTCCTTCGCGGCCGCCAGCACGGCGTCGGCGTTGAGGTAGGAGTCCTTCGCGGCCGCAGGCCCGATCACGACGAACCGGTCGGCGACACGCGTCGCGAGGGAGTCGCGGTCCGCCTCGGATGCGATGGCGACGGTCTCTATCCCGAGCGCCCGTGCGGACTTCGCGATGCGCACGGCGATCTCGCCGCGATTGGCGATGAGGAGGCGGCGCATCAGTTCTCGGTGACGGTGACGATCACGTCACCGGGGTTGACCGTGCCGCCGTCATCCACGAGGAACGCCGCGAGAACTCCCGCCGCAGAGGACCGGATCTCGGAGAACTGCTTCATGATCTCGACGATTCCGATCGTCTGACCGACCTCGACCGTGTCACCGGCTTCCACGAAGACGGGCTTGCCGGGGCCGGGTTTGCGGTAGAAGATGCCGGGCAGGGGAGAGACGATATCGGCCATGAGCCGTCCTTTCGTTGCAGGTTCAGGCGTCGACGACCGCGCGCACGGCGCGGGCGACATCGGGAGCGTTGGGCGAATCGGAGTGCACGCAGACGCTCTGGAAGCGCACGTCGATCAGAGAGCCGTCGATCGCCGCGATGGGTTCGCCACGAAGCGCGGTCGCGACACGATCAGCGGCGGATCGCGGATCGGTCTCATGAGCCGAGCGGACGAGCGCGAGGGTCCCGTCGGGGTTGTAGTTCATGTCGACGTAGAGCTCCGCGATGAAAGGAAGGTCCATCTCGGCGCAGACGCGCTCGTGCTGAGTTCCGGCGAGTCCGAGGAACGGGACATCGAAGACGCGCACCGCCCGAGCGGCGGCCCGCATGAGCTCCGCGTCTTCCGCGAGCATTCCCCAGAGGGCACCGTGCGGCTTCACGTGGTTCAGCGGCAGGTCGGCGGCCTGCAGGAAGCCGAGGAGCGCGCCCGTCTGGTACAGGATCAGCGCCTCGACTTCGTCCGGGCGCATCGCCATCCGCCGGCGTCCGAATCCGGCGAGGTCGGGCAGGCCGGGGTGGGATCCGACGAGCACGTCGTTGTCCTCGGCGAGCGCTACCGTCTCGCGCATCACTCCCGGATCGCCGGCGTGGAAGCCGCAGGCGATGTTGGCGAGGTCGATGATCTGCATCAGCTCCGGGTCGTTGCCGAAGGAGTGCAGCCCGAAGGCCTCGCCCATGTCCGAGTTGATGAGTACGCGTCGCTCCGCTGCCATGCGGCCACGTTAGCCGCCCCGACCGATCGAGATCGTTGGGCAGTATGCTCATTCTGGCCAGACCAGAAGTGAAGTCTGCACAACGGCGAAGCGACACCGACCACCGGAGGCCCCATGCGTGTTCGCGATCTGCTCGAAGACGACGTCATGGGCGTCTCGCTGCGGACGAACGGTCAGCACGAGCAGCTCAGCACCCCGATCAGCGGGTGCGCGCAGTCGGAGCTGATGGATCCGACGCCCTACCTGCAACGCGGCGAGCTCATGCTCACGACCGGGATGGCCCTGCACTTCGAAGACCACCGCACCTGGGAGGCGTACGTCGAGCGTCTCGCGTCGGTGCCGATCAGTGCGCTGGCGTTCAGCATCGGACGCGTGCATGGGGCCGTGCCCGACGGATTGATCACGGCGTGCGACCAGCACGGCATCCCGCTGCTCGAACTCCCCGAGGACCTCCCGCTCCTGCAGTTCTCCCGGCACATCTGGCAGGAGCTCGCCGCGCAGCGCTACGAGATCGTGCGCGCCGGTTGGGAGTTGGCGGACGACTGCACTCGGCTGGCCACCCACGGCGTGCCCATCGTCTCCGTCCTGGAGCGCATCGCCGAGGAGATCGACGCCAACGTCGCGCTGATGGATCCCGGTGATTTCATCCTCGCGTCGGCCGGCCCGTCTGTGCGATCAGGTGCGCCGTCGACCGCCTTGGCGCTACCGGGCGGCTCCGGCGCGCGATTCACGCTCCGCATCCGCGGAGGGGCCGAAGGTCAGCTGCTGCAACCGCTGCTCGGCCCGGTCGCCGCCGTTCTGGCGATGCAGCTCTCCTATACGCTCGCCTCCTCCTCTCCGCTGCACTCTGCGGCCGGGGCGCACCTCGTGCAGGCGGCACTGGATGACGCGACTCCCCCGGACAGCCTTCTGGCGCTGGCGGAGCGGGCCGGCTTCGACCCCGGTGCGCCGTGGCAGCTCCTGGCTGTCGCCTGCGAGCCCTCTGCCTCGACCGCGAACGCGCGACTCATCGCATGGCGTCTGCAGGTGCACCTCGAGTCCCGCTTCGGAGTGGTGTGCTTCTTCGAGCAGCCGGAACAGACCGTGTTCCTGCTTCAGCATCCCTCCGATGAGGGACGCATCGTGGACAGCGTCTCGGCCACGATCGACCCCGCCCACGTCGGCGTCGTCTTCGCGGAGAACCTCGCGTTCGAGGAGCTTCCGCTCGCCCTGCGGATGGCGGTGCGGCAGTCGTTCGTCGCCGGGGTGCGCCGTCTGCCGGCGCTCGACATCGCGTCGATCGTCCATTCGCTGCCCTCGTCCGGCCTCCGCTCCCTTTCGCGCCGGGTGCTCGCACCGCTCGAGGAGGCTGACCCCAGCGGCACCCTCACCGAGACCCTGCGCTCGTTCCTTCGCCATAGCGGAACGGTGCGCGCGATCGGCGATGAGCTGTTCATCCACCGCAACACGCTCGCCTACCGCGTCCGCCGGATCGAGACGCTGCTCGGCGTCGATCTGCAGGACGGCGAGACCCGCGCCACGCTCCTCCTCGCTCTCCACGTGATGGCGCCCTAGTGCAGACTGCATAGCCGCCGCACGATAACAGGGCAATCGGCCGATATCGCCGCGCTCATCGGGTCACTACATTCACTGCTCACCGGCATTCCGCCGTCCTGCGCGCACAGCTCACCCGAAGGAGCCCCTGTGGCCTACGCCGATTACGTCATGCCCCCGTCCGAACGAGCGCCCCGCTGGTCGCTCTCGATGGCTTGGTGGGCGCTCTTCTCCGCGATGTTCTGGATCTACGTCGCGGTCGCCTCCGCCGGCGCAGTGGGTCTCGTCGACACGATCATCGGCATGGTGCTGACGGTCGCGACCTACGGAGTCGTCAACCTGATCCTGTCCCGGCATGCGGCACGAACCGGACTCACCGTGGAGCTGACATCCCGGTCGATGTTCGGACTCGTGGGCTCCGCCCTGGCCACGCTCATCTTCGCCGCCACGGCGATCTACTACTGCGTCTTCGAGGGATCGATCATCGCGATCGCCTTCCAGAAGACCTTCGGTGGCGAGATCAACCTCTGGTACGCGCTGGTGGTGGCCTACGCGATTCCGCTCGCCTCCGGTCCGGTGCAGAAGTGGCTGGATCGCCTCAACGGCTTCCTGCTGCCGATCTACGCGCTCGGCCTCATCCTGGTCGTCGTCTTCGCGACCGTCCAGAACGGCGCCCCCACGACCATCTTCGATGTGGCAGCAGCGGGGCCCCTTCCCGGCTGGGTCACGTCCTACCTGATCTACATGGGCGTCTGGATCATGATGATGTACACGTTCGACTTCGCCCGCATGGGCCGCAAGGAGGACGAGAAGTTCCACGGCCAGTTCACCTTCGGCTGGGTGTTCTACTTCTTCACCTTCATCGTGAACGGCCTGGTCGGCATCTACATCATCGCCGCGACCGGCCACGAAGGCAGCGAGACCGGTGTGGTCGATGCGTTCCTCGGCTCGATGGGCTTCTTCGGTCTGCTGGTGATCTTCATCTCGCAGACCCGCATCAACACCGCGAACTACTTCCTCGCCTCTTCCAACCTGGACGCCTTCGCCACCCGCGTGTTCCGGCTCGCGCTGCCGCGGTGGGTATGGGTCATCGTGGCCGGCGTCATCACCTACGTCCTCATGCTGACGAATGTGGTCACCTGGCTGCTCAAGGCGCTGGCCTGGCAGGGCGTGTTCGTCGTCGCCTGGGTCGCGATCGCCCTCGTCTTCATCTGGATGCTGCGGGGCAAGGACGTGGTTCCGGAGGTCCGCCGGGAGAACCTCCCCGCCGTGACGCTCGGAGCACTCGTCTGGGTCGTGGCCTCCGCCGTCGGCATCCTGCTCACCGAGTTCGCCGGCGCGACGGTGTTCGGGGCGCTCGCCCCCGTGATCACCTTCGTGATCGCCGCTCTCGGCGCCTGGCTCGCATTCCGCCGGCAGCCGCCGCGCACCATCGCTCTGACGGAGGCCCCGAAGATCGACGAACAGCACCTGGCCTGACCGGCCGCAGTGCACCGGGCGGGGATCCGAGGATCCCCGCCCTTTCTCGCGTGCAGGTCGGGTGGGTCATCGTCCGGGAGTACCGGAGGCGTACGCGCCGGAACCGACCGACCGGTACTACGGTGCCGCAGAGGTCGTCCCCAGGTCTGATATTCACCGGAAGCGGCTGACGGGCAGCCACCGACGTCGCTACGGTGGGGGCTTCCACCGGCGTTGTCGCCCGCCTCCGCGCTTCAGCGGATCGTGAGCGTTCGCTCCTTGGCGGTCGGCGACAGCGCCAACATCCACCAGGAGTTCTCTGCATGTCCTACCGCCTGAAACCACGCCTCTGGATGGCGTTGCCCGTCATCCTCCTGCTCGAAGTGATCTGCGTGATCGTCGTACCGATGCTGTTCAGCTCGTACGTAGGCTCGGACGAGTCCCGCATCTGGGTACTGCTGGCGGCGATCAGCCTCACAGTTCTGGCGGTCTTCGTACCGGTGTTCGCGGTGCTCGGCTGGCTCAGGCCCGTGATCTTCGAGCCGCAGCGGGTCCGCGACGTCGGTCTCTTCGTGCTCTCGATGTCGCCCATGATCGCGCTGGCGTTCTGGGCCGCGGTCGGTGGTTTCGACTGGGTGGGCGACATGTCGATCCCCATCATCCTCTCCGCGCTGCAGGCTGCCCTGTCGGAAGAGTTCGTCTACCGAGGCGCGGCCATCTTCCTGCTCCGCACCCGACTGGCCGAGATCTGGGTCGCCCTGATCCCGGCCGTCCTCTTCGGCCTCGTCCATCTGAGCAACCTCACAACCGGCCAGAGCCTGGGGGACACGGTCTACCAGGTGACGACGGCCGCCTTCTTCGGGCTCTCGATGTACGCCATCCGCCGAGTCAGCGGCAGCATCATTCTCTGCGTGGTCGTCCACTTCCTCAACAACGCCCTCCCGGAGTTCTTCTACTGGGAGGGAGCCCCCGTCGTGCTGGCTCTCGGAGAGGTCCAGCTGACGTGGCCGGAGATCATCCTGGAGATCGCGACCCTGCTCGGGGCCATCGCCGCCGTCATCATCGCACTGCGGTTCCCCCGGGTTCCTGTCCTGCCGACGTATGGCGCAGCCCCTGCTGCCTCGCATGGCTCCGGCAGCAATCCCACGGCCTAACTCGAGCGCGCTCGCGCACCCCGGGGCACGCGAAAGGGGCGAGGATCCGAAGATCCTCGCCCCTTTCGGCCGTCTGCTGGACTTACCAGCTGGACTTGGTCACGCCGGGCAGCTCGCCGCGGTGTGCCATGTCACGGAAGCGGACACGCGAGATGCCGAACTTCGTGAGGACACCGCGGGGGCGGCCGTCGATGACGTCGCGCGAACGCACGCGAGCCGGCGACGCGTTGCGCGGCAGCTTCTGCAGGCCGAGACGTGCGGCCTCGCGGGCCTCGTCGGTGGCGTTCGGGTCGACCAGGGTCTTCTTCAGCTCGGCGCGACGCTCGGCGTAACGCTCGACGATGACCTTGCGCTGCTCGTTGCGAGCGATCTTGCTCTTCTTAGCCATTGATCAACGCTCCTCTCGGAATTCGACGTGCTTGCGGACGACCGGGTCGTACTTCTTGAGCACGAGGCGGTCAGGGGTGTTGCGGCGGTTCTTCTTGGTCACGTACGTGTAACCCGTACCTGCCGTCGAACGCAGCTTGATGATCGGACGTACGTCCTGAGCCTTCTTGGCCATTAGAGCTTCACACCCTTCGCCTGGAGGTCCTTGACGACGTTCTCGATGCCGCGGACGTCGATCACCTTGATGCCCTTGGCGGACACGTTGAGCGTGATCTTACGACCGAGCGAGGCGACGAAATAGGTCTTCTTCTGCACGTTCGGGTCGAAGCGACGCTTCGTCCGGCGGTGCGAGTGCGAGACGTTGTGACCGAAACCGGGAACAGCTCCGGTCACCTGGCACACTGCTGCCATGATGGTGACTCCTTCTATACCGTGAGGCCGGACGGCCTCACCCAAGATCCCTTGTCTGCACGCCCCGGCTCCTTCGACAAGCTCAGGAACCCCACAGGCATGCGAACTGCGCACAGGAGTGCGCGCAGACAAAGAGTCAGTCTAGCACGCCGGATGCCGCGGTTTCGGCCGCTCCGCGACCCCAGCGGAACGTCGACACCGACGGGTCGCCGTCGATCCAGAACCGCCAGGGGAAGGCATCCGTCCCGGCGACGCCCGCGACCCCCACGCGAGGGCCGCGCGCGATGTCGGTCCGCGGCTCGCCGAGCCAGAGTTCGGCCCGCGCACCGTGATGCTCCTCGCCCGTGATGGCGTCGATCCCGTCGTGGAGCGGATGCCGGAGTCCGACGGCCTGCCCGAGGCGACCGGGTCCGCGCGCGAGGTCCCGCAGCGCCGTGCGCCCGAGCGGCAGTGTCGCGCCGCGGCGCCGGGCCGCGGCATCCGTCCCGAACACGATCTCACCCGCACGCAGCAGCACCCCGTCGCCCTGTCCTTCGGGCCCCGCCACCACGTTGACGCACGAATGGATGCCATGGCTCAGGTACACGTACAGGTGCCCGGGGTCACCCCACATCGTCGCATTGCGGACCGTCCGGCCCATCCGGGCATGCGAGCCGGGATCGGCGAACTCTCCGGTGCCCTGCCCGTGGTAGGCCTCGACCTCGGTGATGCGCAGGCGCACCTCGACCAGGGCAGCATCCGATGCGACTCCCGACGGGGCGAGGACCGTGCGGAGCTCCCCACCGAGCAGACGCGGCGCGACCTCGACGGCCGAGTCGAGCAGCTCCTCGCGGGTGGCCCGCCGGAGCGGCTCGCGAGGCGTCATGTCGGAACCGGTCTTCCGCTCAGAACCGGGGTGCCGTCTGGCACCACGATGCGTCGAAGCCGGTGAGCGCGACGAGCTCGTCGCCGGATTCCATGTCGATGAGGTGCGTCTCGACGTTCTCAGGCAGCGGCAGCAGCATGCCGTCGTAGGGATTGTTCGCGAGATCGGGAGCGATGACCACGGCGGCGTACTGTCCGCTCGGGGACGCGCATGCCTGCAGGATCGAGTCGGACGAGCCGACCTCGACGAGCGGAGTCGCCGAGCCGTCGTCGTCGACGCGGACGATCGCCTGACCGACAGGTATACCCGCGTCGTTCCGGGCGACGACGTGGCGGAGGGTGCCGCCGGGGAAGGGCGTGATCGAGGACGCTATGCCGTAGTCGGGATCGGATGCCGCGAGCGGCACCTCCGAGCCATCGGCGAGGTTGAGCTCGACGACCGCGCCGTCGAGCCGCTCGACGATGGCGGTGTACGTGCCGCGGGAGATCCCCTGGATCGTGGCCGCGAGACCGAGCGACTGCACGCCGGCATCCGTCGAACGGTCGACGAGCGAGAGGGCTCCGTCGAAGTCGATGAACAGCACGGCTGCACTGTCGGGCACGAACTGCCAGACGAAGACGCTCGCCTCGACGCCGGCGACCTCGATGATCTGGGGCTTCTCCTCGCCACTCAGCGGCTGGGTGACCAGCACACTGGCACGCCCTTCGGTGTCGCTGAGCTCGCGGTCCGAATAGCTGTACCCGACGAGGCCGCCGCGCTCGGAGACCTGGATCGCCCCGACATAGCCGTCGCCGGGGAGCTCCAGTTCGCGCTCATCGCTGCCGTCCCGGTTCATCGCCAGCAGTCGCGACCCGTCGTCTTCTTCGACCGAGACCACCAGCTGCGACGACGTGGCGCGGAAGTCGTTGATCTGGTCGTGCGCATACACCGGCACCGCGTTCTCACCGCTGAGATCGGTCTGGAAGATCGTGTCGTCGCCGGAGGCGTCGCGCCGCAGCAGGAAGATGTTCGAGGCCGGGGTCGAGAAGGTCGTGGACAGGTCCGCGGTCGGCCCGCCGCCGGCGCCGGTGACATCGGCGACCCGGACGGTGTACTCCGTCGAATCGTCCAGCGGGACGGTGAAGCGGATGCCGACGCCGCGGCCGGCCGCGTCGATCGTGAACGGCACAGCGGGTTCGACCGTCACCTGTGCGGGATCGATGTCGGCGAGCGCCTGGTTCGCGGTGATGATGACCCTGCTGCCCGACGACTCGATCGCCTGCCCCGGATCGACCTGCACCTCGGAGATGCGCGGCCCCTGCAGCAGGCTGACGACCCCGAGGCCGGTGCCGACCAGGACGAGGATGCCGAGCACGGCGCCGAGAGCGATGAGGAAGCGGCGGGGCCGCAGGGGCGCGCGGCCGGCGTCCCCGTCGGAGCTCACAGGGGGCCCAGGCGGCGTGTACGAATCCTCCGCCGGCGCGACCTCTGGGACCGGTGCCGGCACCGCGGCGATGAATACGGGCTCGGAGGCCACCGGCACGGGCGGAACTGCCGTCGCCTCGACATCCTCCCGAGCGGCAGCCTCGAAGGCGGCCATCTTCCGGGCGGCAGCTTCCTGCTCCGCGATCGCACGGTCTCCGGCATCGCGGACAGCGGCTTCGCGCGCTACGGCCTCGGCAGCATCCGGCTGATCCACGTGCTGCTGCGCGGTCCCGTCCGCGGGCGCGGCGGCACGGCTGATCCGCTCGGCCTCCGTCGCCTCGGCGGCCTCGCGTGCGGCACGCAGCTCCGCGCGGGTCCGCGGGACGGCGGGCACCTCGGGGCGCTCGTCGTCAATACTCATACGGATCCTCGGGCTCGTCGATCGCCACGACGTCCGTGGGCTCGATGCTGAGGGTGCCGTCGGCATCCGCTCGCACGGTGCCGGTGATCTCCACCCATTGACCGGTCTCGTAGTCGCTCGGGTCGACCGCCACGGGCAGCGTGGCGGTCTGCGCATCGATCACGCAGTGCGTGATGACCAGACGGGTGAGGCTCACCCCGTCGTCGCCGGAACCGCCCGGCGTGACGAAGCCGGTGAGGGTGACGGGAGCGCCGTCGTAGGCGGTGGTGTTCGTCGCGGTCGCGAACACGCTCGACCAGTCGCCGACGCCGAAGGTCGACGTATCTGCGACGCCGAGGGAGACGATGTCGGAACCGGCGAAGAGCGAGCTCTGCTCCCCTGCGCGCGACATCGCGAGTTCGACCGACAGGGATGCCGGCGGCAGCACGAGCGCGGCGGCGACCACACCCGTGGCGATCACACCACCTGCGACGGCTCCGACAGTCGCGAGGCTTCGACGGGGAGCCGTCGTCGGCTGCCGATCGGCGGCCGCGTCGTCTGCGGCATCCGTCCGGACCGCAGGGCTGTGATCGTGCCCGTGGTCGCTTTCTTCGCCGAGGGGCAGGGTGAACGACCAGATCGCCCCGGCCAGCGTCACGACGGCGCCCGCGCAGGCGAACCAGACCGACCCGGGGCTGATGTAGAGGGTCAGGCGTCCGGTGACGCCGAGACCGAGCGTGACGACGGAGATGACGGTCGCAAGACCCACGCCGAGCCAGCGGGCGCCGAGAGCGCGCGCGCGCGAAGAGGACTGCTCAGGCAAGGACATTCACCCCGATCCCGATCGCGAAGGCGGCGGCCACCACCACGCCGACGATGCCGGCGAGGGTGCGGCCGGTGAAAGTCGTGCGCATGAGCGCGAGCATCTTGATGTCGACGAGGGGCCCGACCAGCAGGAAGGCCACGAGCGCCCCGGACGAGAACGTCGACGCGAACGACAGCGCGAAGAAGGCGTCGACGTTCGAGCAGATGGCGACGGTCATCGCGAGCACCATCATCGCGACGATCGAGAGCACCGGGTTCGATCCGATCGCGAGCAGCATGTCGCGCGGGATCAGCACCTGCACCGCCCCGGCAAGCGCCGATCCGATCACGAGGGCGGGCATCACGGCCCGGAGCTCCACGAGGAACTGCGTGAGGCTGCGGCGCACCGGAGTGCCGTGCTCGTGGGTGACGCGGTCGCAGGTCTCGACGAAGCGCTGGGTGAGCAGCGCGTCGGGCGAGGGGTGTCGGCTGTAGATCCATCCGATCAGGTTCGCGATCAGGTAGCCGCCCACGAGTCGGGCGACGAGGATGCCGCCGTCCCAGCCGAATGCCGCGTGCGTGGTGAGGATGACGATCGGGTTGACGATCGGAGCGGCGATCAGGAACGTGAGAGCTTCGGCGGGAGCGAGCCCGCGCATCATGAGTCCGCGGGCGAACGGCACGTTGCCGCACTCACAGACCGGGATCACCATTCCGAGCAGCGACAGCACCGCGCGGCGGGCCCACGCCCGCTTCGGCAGCCAGCGATGGATGACGTCGGCCGGCAGCCAGACCTGCACCACGATCGAGAGCAGCACCCCGAGGATCACGAACGGAAGCGCCTCGATGAGCACGCTCAACGCGAGGGTGAGGCCGTCCTGCGCCCGGGTGGGAAGCGACGCGGGGAACAGCGCCGGCCGGAACTGATCGATCAGGAAGAGCGCGGCGATGATCGCGACCCCGAGACCGACGCCGATCCAGGCCGAGCGCGGTGAGCGGGTCGGGCGGTGCACATGCCTCTGGCCCGGCCGGGTCGCCGTGCCTGCCGAGAAGCTCACGCGTTCGCTGCCCGTTCGGCGTCGCGCTTGTTGGTGCAGGGGGTGCACAGCCCGAAGATGTCGACCACATGCGCGGCTTCGCTGAAGCCGTGGAGGGCAGCCGTGCGGTGCGCCCACTGCTCGACGTCGGTCGCCTCGATCTCGACGGTGAGGCCGCAGGATCGGCAGATGAGGTGGTGGTGGTGCGCCTGCGTGGTGCAAGCGCGGTAGAGCGCCTCACCCTCGGGACTCTGCAGCGAGTCGGCGTCGCCGGATGCCGCGAGCCCGGAGAGCGCGCGATACACCGTGGCGAGTCCGATGCCGGTGTTGTCGTCGCGCAGGGAGGCGTGAAGATTCTGCGCGCTCACGAAACCGCGCGCGTCGGCGAGTGCTTCGCGCACGCGTTCGCGCTGCCAGGTGTTCCGCTGAGCCATGGGGCAAGTCTAAACGGCAGGGGTCGGCGAGGGCTGGGAGCGGCGTGATGCGGTGCGAGGACCGTGAATCAGCGAGCGATCGGATTCAGCTCGGCGATATCGCGGACGGCCTTCGCCGCCTCCATACCCTTCTTCACGAAATGCGCCGAGAAGAAGGCGACGTGCTCATCGGTCTCCTGGAAATGATGGGGCGTGAGGCTCACCGAGAACACCGGGACATCCGTCTCCAGCTGCACCCGCATGAGACCGTCGACCACGGCCTGAGCGACGAACTCGTGCCGGTAGATGCCACCGTCGACCACGAGTGCGGCGGCCACGACGGCGTCGAAGCGACCCGTGGCGGCAGCCCGCTTCGCCTGCAGCGGCAACTCGAACGCACCGGGAACGTCGACCACGGTCAGGTTCAGGTCCACGCCGGAAGCGCGCATGCCATCTTCGAACCCGACGAGCGACTGGTCCACGATATCGGCGTGCCAGCCTGCTTTCAGGAACGCGACGGAGAGAGAAAGAGTCATGGAAAATCCTTCGTAGGGAGCGGATCGGGAGCGTCGTCGGCGAGCAGCGCTCGCGCAGTCGCGAGGTCGGTGATGAGGATGTTGATCCAGCCGCCTCGCAGTGCTCCGCGGATCGCTTTCAGTTTACGCGCTCCTCCCGCGATACCGATCACTCGGGAGACAGCGCGCAGCGCTTCCGCACTGATACCGACGATGCGCTCGTCGAGAGGGGAGTCCAGGCGGGTACCCGCCTCATCGAAGAAGCGCAGGCACACGTCACCGACTCCGCCCAGCGCGCGCACTTCACTCAGGTCGTCATCGCCGAGGGCATTGCCGGATTCGCGCAGCAACGGGGACGGTTCCAGACTTCCGATGCCGACGAGTGCGACGGAGAGATCCTGCCACGATCGAGACAATTCCGCGATGAAGGGGTCCTCCAGCAGAGCGTCCCGCACCGCCTTGCTGCTCACCACCCCGGGCGCGGCGAGGAAACGGGGCGTCGCCCCGGTCACGCGGGCGAACTGCTCAGTCAACCGCGTGGCTTTCACCTGCACACTCGGCTTGCCCACGCCGCCGATGATCTGCACCACCTCGACGGCCGTGCGCACCGTGCGGGGAGTCATCGATTCAGCCGTGGCGAGAAGCGTGGACGACCACGAACTGATCCCCACACGATCGTCGCCGGTCAGGGTGCTCTCGAGGTAGGCAGCTCCCGCCGCGCCGAGCGCTCGCAGAATTGCGGACTCCGAATCGTCCGGAGTGTCGGCGACCACCGCGTCGCGCAACCCGAATCGGTCGCGCAACGCATCCTCCACCTCCGAGTAGACACCGGAGGGCGGGACGACGATCGTTCGGACGATCCCCAGTTCGCCTGCCTCCTTCAACGACCTCGATACGCGCGACTGGGACATGCCGAGCCGCGCGGCGATCTGAGGCTGACGGATGCCCTGTTCGTAGTACATGCGCGCCACCTTGGCCAGCAGACGCAACCGCTCGACGTTGTGGTTGCTTCCTGCCCTGCGGGGCTCCCGAGTCATGGCACCACGTTAGCGCCGGGCGAACGCGGCATCGAATCGGTCACCAGGCACAGTGCCCGCCGTCGGCGAGAAGATCGATGCCTGTCACGTAGCTCGCCGCGTCGGAGAGCAGGAAGATCGCGGGTCCTGCCATCTCGTGCGGCTCGGCGACACGCTGCATCGGCACCTGCTCAGCGAACGTCTTCATCCGATCGACCATCTCGGGGCGGGTGTTCATGGGCGTGGCGGTGTAGCCGGGACTCAAGGCGTTGACCCGGATACCACGTTCAGCCCACTCCACAGCCAACGAACGCGAGAGGTGCACGACTGCCGCCTTCGCGGAGTTGTAGTGCGCCTGCATCAGGCCACGATTAGCGATGCGGCCCGACATCGAAGCGATATTGACGATGCTGCCTGTGATCCGTCGGTCGAGCATCACCTGCGCCTCCGCCTGACAGCTCAGGAACACGCCGGTCACATCGACGTCGTACAGCGTCGTCCACTGTTCGACGCTCATCTCCTCCGCGGGAGCTGCGTTCGCGATGCCCGCCGCGTTCACAGCCAACGAGGGCGTGCCGAAGCGCGCCGACAAACCTTCCAGTGCCTCATCCAGCGATCGCTTGTCGGTCACATCGCCCGCGAGAGCGATCGCCCGACCACCCACCGACTCGACGGCGGCCACCGCATCGTCGAACGCCGCCCCTGCACGGTCGAAGAGCCCCACCGCCCCGCCCTGTTCACCGATGCCTACGGCGATCGCCAGGCCGATGCCACTCGCGCCGCCGGTGACGAAGGCGACCCTGCCGTTCAGTCCGAAATTCACAGTCATGTTGATTCTCTCTCCGATGTGCTCTCTCGCGATCAGACGGCCGCGAGCCCCATGACCCGTTCCGGGGTCGCTTCGGTGCGCGAGAGCATCCCCCGCACCGTGCCCTCGGCGATCACCATCACCCGGTGCGCCAGGCCGAGCACTTCTTCAAGATCCGAGCTCACCACCACGACCGCGGCGCCGGCACGGGCCATGTCCGCTATCACGTCATAGATCGCCGCGCGGGCGCCGACATCGATTCCCCGCGTCGGTTCATCCAGGATGATGACGCGCGGTCCGCGTTCGAGCCATTTTCCGATCACGACTTTCTGCTGGTTGCCCCCCGACATCGACGAGGCATCGTCCTGTGGACGCCCCTTCACCCCGAGGCGCTGGCTCACCGTGCGCGCCAGTTCCTGCACGGGGCCGCCTCCGATCCACCCGCCGCGGGACACTGCGGGAAGGTTGGGGAGAGCGATGTTGTCGGCGATCGAATGCTGCAGCACCAGCCCCTGGTGCTTACGATCCTCCGGGACGAGCACGATGCCTGCGGCGATGGCATCCGCAGGGTGGCGCCGCCGCACCGGCCGACCCCCGACGCTCACGGTCCCGTCGACGTGGGGATCGGCCGAGGCGACGGCTCTGACGATCTCCGTCCGCCCCGCCCCGACGATGCCGGCGATGCCGAGCACCTCGCCAGCGCGCACGTCGAACGACACGTCGGAGAAGTGTCCGCGGCGGCTGGTGAGACCGGCCACCTGCAGCACCACCGGCGCATCCTCGCCGAGCGGCTCGACGGGGGGAAACAGCCGGTCCACCGACCGCCCCACCATCTCGCTGACCAGCTGCTCCGGGTCGACGTCACCCCGCGAGTGCTCTGCGACCTTCGCTCCGTCGCGCAGCACGACGATCCGGTCGGCGATGCGACGGATCTCGCTCAGCCGGTGACTGACATAGATGAAGCTCATGCCCTGCTTCTTCAGTTCCTGCACCGTGGCGAAGAGCGCGTCCGTCTCCGCCGCACCGAGTGCGGCAGTGGGCTCGTCGAGGATCAGCAGACTCGCGTCGAGCAGGAGCGCCTTCGCGATCTCCACCTGCTGTTGGCCGGCGACGCTGAGCTCGGAGACCAGTTGATCCGCATGCCCGGCGAAGCCGAGGCGGTCGAGCTGCTCCATCGCCTGACGACGCATCCGGCGCGCGTCGAGCAGTCCGCGAGCCAGGGGCCAGCGTCCTACCGCAACGTTCTCGGCAACGGTGAGATCGGGGAGCAGACGCATCTCCTGGTGGATGAGTCCGATGCCGGCGGCGATCGCCTCCCGCGGGTCCGCCGGCGCATAGGGATCACCGTTCCAGGTCATCTCGACCTCGGTCGCCCGCGCCACGCCGGCAATGATGCTGGAGAGGGTCGACTTCCCGGCTCCGTTCTCGCCCAGCAGAGCGACCAGCTCACCCGGCCGTACCTCGAGGTCGACTCCGTCCAACGCGACCGTTCCCGGGTAGACCTTCCGCGCTCCGCGAACTCTCAGCCCTTCGGCTTTCTCAGTGCTCATCTGTACCTCCTTGGACAGAACGTCCGCCGGGGGCTCACGTTCCCGCCGCGAGCCCCCGAACGGTCACGGGTGCTTTTCGATGAAGGGTTCGACGTTCTCCGCCGTCGTGAGCACGCCCTCTTGGAGCTGCTCGGCGGGAAGCTTCTCCCCATCTGCGAGCTTGAGCGCGGAATCCAGCGCCAGCGCCCCCATGGCCTGGGTCGGTTGCGTGATGGTGGCGTCGAGCACACCATCGCGCACCGCCTCCAAGCCGGCGACGTCGCCGTCGAATCCGACGATCAGGATGTCGTCGCGGCCAGCGGTGCGCGTCGCGCTGGCCGCGCCGAGCGCCAACGCGTCAGCACGCCCGAAGAACACAGTGATCTCCGGCTTCGCCTGGAGCATGTCGGTCGCGATGTCGAAGCCTTCGTCCTGTGCCCACTGGTTGGACGCCTGACGAGCGACCTCGATCAGGTCGGGGAACCCGGCGATGCCCTCCTTGAATCCAGCATCCCGGTCGGTCTCGGGCGTCGTGCCGATCTGACCCTGGATCACGCCGACGCGTCCGGTACCCTCGGTCTGTTCGCCGACCCAGACTCCCAGCTCGCGGGCAGCCGCGACGGAGTCAGTGGCGATGAACGTGTCTCCGGGCTCGCCGTCGGGGTTGCGATCGACGGTCACCACGGGGATGCCCGCTGCCTTGGCGTTGCGCACGGGCACTGTCGCCGCGGTCGCTCCGGCCGGGATGTAGATGATGGCGTCGACTTCCTGGGTTATGAAGTCCTGGATCTGGCTCACTTGGGTGTCGGCATCGCCCTTCGCGTCGGCGACGACCACGCGCACGTCGCCGAGTTCGTCGGCCCGAGCCTCCACGGATTGACGGATCTGATTGAAGAAGTCAGCCTGCTGGTTGGCGACGGCGAGGCCGATGACGATCTCGTCGCCGCTCTCCCCCTCCTGCGCGGCCTGGGTGAGGGCGCAACCGGAGAGTGCGACGGCACAGGCGGCGACGGCCGCCGTCAGGGCAGCAATCCTTCGGATACGGAACATGGTGTTACTCCTTCTCTATGGAGCCCGTCCGACTTTGGACGAGCGTGGGGTCAGTGGGTACGACGACGCCGGAGAACATCGACGATGACCGCGCCGGCGATGACGAGACCGATCACGATCTGCTGCAGGAACGGCGAGACGCCGAGCAGGTTGAGCCCGTTGCGGAGCACGCCGATGATGAGCACGCCGATCACCGTTCCGGATATGCGCCCGGTGCCGCCGCTCAGACTGGCTCCGCCGATGACGACGGCGGCGATCACGTCGAGTTCATACCCGGTTCCCGCGCTCGGTTGCGACGAGTCGAGTCGAGACGCGAGGATGATCGCGCCGACGCCCGCGAGGGCGCCCGCGGTGACGTACACCCAGGTCGTGACCGAGCGCACTTTGATGCCCGCGAGGCGCGCGACCTCCGCGCTACCTCCGATCGCGTAGATCTTGCGACCGGCGGGACGGTATCTCAGGATGACCGTCGCGGCGATCGCGAGCAGGATGAACACGATGGCGGTGACGGAGAAGAATCCGAGGTAGCGGTTCGACGCGAGCGAGTAGAACCACTCGGGATAGCCGACGATCTGCTGGCCGTCGGTGACGAGGTTCGCGAGTCCGCGACAGATCGACATCATGGCGAGCGTGGCGATGAACGGAGGCAGCCCGGCCACGGTGACACCGAGCCCGTTGAGCAGACCGGCGAGTGCGCCGACCGCGACGGCGGCGACCATCGCCACGCCCATCGGAACGCCTCCTTCGTCGGAGAGCCAGCCCAGCACCATGGTGCTCAACGCCAACACGGAACCGACCGAGAGGTCGATGCCCCCGGTGATGATCACGGCGGTGGCCCCGATGGCGAGCACACCGATGACGGTGACCTGGTCGACGACGTTGATGAGGTTGTTCGCCGAGAAGAACCTCGGCGTCGTGACGGCGAAGATCGTGAAGAGCACGATCAGGCCGATGAGCGCGCCGCCCGACCCCGACAGCATCCGCGCCAACGGACTTCGGGTGGGACCACTGGTGGAACCGGCACCGCGGATGAGAGCGGTTTGGGTGGGCGATGTGAAAGGTTTGGTACTCATGGAAGCTCCGTCGATTCGCGAGAGATCGGTCAGTTCATGAACATGCCGCCGTCGATGTTGACGGCCTGTCCGGTGATGTAGCGCGCCGCATCCGAGGCGAGGAAGAGCACGAGCCCGGCGACGTCATCGCTGTGCGCCGGTCGGCCGAGAGGGATGCCGTCGACCCACTCTTGAAGGAGTTCACCGGGCGCGTAGTCGCCGAGACGGCTGCCCCATTCGCGATCGTTGTACTCCCACATCTCGGTGTGCACGATGCCGGGGCAGTAGCAGTTGACTCGGATATCGTCCTTCGCGAGTTCCTTGGCGAGGGATTGGCTCAGTCCGACGATGCCGAACTTGCTCGCCGCGTAGGAGGGCGTGAAGATGAACCCCTGCCGTGCCTGCCCCGACGCGGCATTGAGCACGGATCCTCCCCGCACGCGCAGCAGCGGCAGCGCCTCGCGGGTCGCGAGGAAGGCAGCGGTTGTGTTCACCGCGATCACCGCGTTGAAGTCCGCGAGCGACGTGTTCTCGAGTTCGTTGATGCGGATGATGCCCGCGTTGTTCACGAGCACGTCGAGATGGTCCCAACGCCGAGCGACGTCGCGAAAGAGGTCGGCCATCGCGGCCTCATCGGTCACATCGGCTTGCACGCTCTGCATCTCGAGGCCGTTCGCACGAGCCCGTTCGGCCGATTCATGCACGTCGACGCTCAGATCGACGATCGTCACGCTCGCTCCGGCCTCGGCGAAAGCGGTCGCGATACCGAGCCCGATCCCCCGTGCGCCGCCGGTCACGACGACCGTGCGTCCGGTGTAGTGCCCCCGGTACAGGTGCAAGGGCGAGTTCTTCGTCGTACTCATCGGATCTCCTTGACGGTCGTTGGTCAGGTCAGGTGGGGAGGATGCCACGGGCGCGGGCGACAGCGGCCGACCAGCGGGCTCGTCTCGGTGCCGCATCTGCTGCGGGATCGGGTACGAACTCGCTGTGGGACGCCGCCTCGGTTGGCTCTTCGGCCACTCCGGCGGCGAGGGCTGCGAGCCGTGCCGCACCGAGTGCGGACAGGTCGGCGCCGTCGTGCCGCGCGACCGTGCGCCCGGACAGATCGGCCTGCAGCTGCATGAGCCACGGGTTGCGGCTGGGGCCCCCGTCGGCCAGCACGCGGGCGAACTGCCGACCGCCCTCGCGTTCCGCAGCCGACAGCACGTCTTCGATCTGCAGGGCGATCGATTCGAACGCTGCTCGTGCGACGCGTGCGCGATCGCTGCCGAGTTGCAGACCCGACACGATCCCTGTCGCTCGTTCGTCCCACCAGGGCGCGGCGAGTCCGGCGAAGGCGGGAACGATGTCGACGCCTCCCGAATCCGACACGGTGCGTGCCAGGCCGTCGAGCTCGTGCAGGGTCGTGCCGAGGAGCCGCGCGAGCCAGACGAGGGTGGCACCCGTGGAGAGGATGTTGCCCTCGAACGCGCGGGCGATCCCACCGGCCTCGGTTCCCCACGCGATGGTTCCGACCAGCCCGGGCCCCTCGACGATCGCTTCGGTGAGCCCCATCACCGACGAACCGGTGCCGTAGGTGACCTTCACGTCACCGGGCGTCCGGACGCCGTGGCCGTAGAGGGCGGCGTGCGAATCGCCGAGCACGCCGCGCAGCGGCACGCCGGCGTAGGGGGTGAGTCGTGCTGCGGCATCCGACGCCACGATGCGCGGAAGGCATGCACGCGGAATGCGGAACAGTTCGAGCAGTTCCGCGCTCCACTCGCCCGTCGACAGGTCGAGCAACTGGGTGCGGCTGGCGTTGCCGATCTCGATTCGATGCTCGCCGACGGCGTTCCAGAGCAGCCAGGAATCAACAGTGCCCAGCGCGATCCGCCCGGCTTCGGCACGCGTGCGGTTGGGGTCGATCTCGTCGAGGATCCAGGCGAACTTGAGGGCTGAGAACATCGGGTCCAACGGAAGACCGCTGACCTCGCGCACCCGCGCCGCGTGGGATGCGAGCGCGACGGCATGATCTGCCGTGCGACGGTCCTGCCACCCCAGTACAGGCGACAGGGGGGCGCCGCTGCGGGGGTCCCACGCGATCGCTGACTCGCGTTGCGTGCTGAAGCCGATTCCCGCGACCGTGCCTTCGTATCCGGCGAGCAGGCGGCGGACGACCGCGTCGACGCTCTCCCGCATCGCGACAGGATCCTGCTCCACCCACCCCGGACGCGGATGGGTCTGCTCCAGCGGCTCGCTGACACGCATCACGACGACGCCGGCGCTGTCGACGATGAGCCCCTTCGTCGCGCTGGTGCCCTGATCGACCGCGATGGTGACGGGCCCGCGCACGACGGCCTCAGGCACGGCCGAGCACCTCGCGCGCCGCTCGGACATAGCCCGCGGCTGTCAGTCCGAAGTGCTCCAGCAGGAAATCGGTGCTCCCGGTCGGTGCGAACTCGCGAAGACCGAGCAGACGCACGCGCACGCGGTTCGTGGGCAACTGCGCCACGACCGACGCGACGGCGGCACCCAGACCGCCGGCGATGTTGGCTTCTTCCGCCACGACGATCCCCCCGGTCTCGGCCGCCGCGCGGGCCACGGCGTCCTCGTCGAACGGCGCGATCCACGACGCGTTGAGCACGCGGGCGCGGATGCCTTCGTCGGCGAGCGCGTCAGCCGCCTGAAGCGCGCGGGAGACGAGAGTCCCCGTGCCGATGAGCGTGACGTCGCCGCCGTCGCGGAGCACCTGCATCCGCCCTCGCTCCCACGGAGTGCTCTCGACCGTGGTGTCGGGCACTTTGTGACGGCCGACCCGGATGTAGGTCGGTCGCGGGGTCTCGACAGCGCCGCGCACCGCTCGTCGCGTCTGCTCCCGGTCAGCGGGAACCACGATGTCGAGGTCGGGCAGGGCCCGAAGCCAGGAGAGGTCTTCGACGGAGTGGTGCGTCGGTCCGAGCTCCCCGTAGGCCATTCCCGGGCTCATGCCGCAGAGGATCACCTTATGGGCGCTGTACGCCACGTCGGCTTTCACCTGTTCCAACGAACGACCGGTGAGGAACGGTCCGGCGGCGCAGACGAAGGGGATGAGCCCGCGATTGGCGAGACCGGCGCCGACGCCGACGAGGTTCTGCTCGGCGATCCCCACGTTGATGAGACGGTCGGGAAAGCGGTCGCGGAATCCGACGAGGTTGCTCGATCCGACCGAGTCGTTGCACACGGCGACGATGCGATCGTCGTTCTCGGCGAGAGCGATGAGCTCGTCGGCGAACGCCGTGCGGTTGTCGTAGGTGCCGGGGGTGAGTGTGTCGACGCTCATGCGAGCTCCTCCAATGCCAGTTCGACCTGCGCTGCGTCGGGGACCTTGTGGTGCCACTCGACGCGGTTCTCGATGAAAGACACGCCCTTGCCCTTCACCGTGTTGGCGATGACCGCGACCGGTCGCCCGCTCATCGAAGGGCGATACGCCTGGATCAGCGCGGCGTAATCGTGGCCGTCGATCTCCCGAACCTCCCATCCAAAGGCATCGAGCTTCTCCGGGAGAGGGTCGAGACTGTTGGTCTCCTCCGTGCCGGCACCCTGCTGCAGTCTGTTGCGGTCGATCGTGATGGTGAGGTTGTCGAGCCGGTAGTGCGCCGCCGACATCAGCGCTTCCCAGTTGCTCCCCTCCTGCATCTCGCCGTCTCCCAGAACGACGAAGACCCGCTCCGGGCCGTGGGTGAGCCGCGCCGCGATCGCCGCACCCACGCCGATAGGGAGCCCGTGGCCGAGCGGACCCGTGTTCGTCTCGACGCCGGGGACCTTGCGTCGGTTGGGGTGGCCGTTCAACGGAGAGAGCGGAGCCATGAACGTGTCGAGTTCGCTCGGCGAGAAGAACCCGCACCAAGCCAGCGTGGAGTAGAGCGCAGCGGCGCAGTGCCCCTTGCTGAGGATGAAACGGTCACGCTCGGCCCACGCCGGGTCAGCGGGATCGATACGAAGCACATCGTTGAAGAGCACCGTGAGGATGTCGGTGACTGAGAAGTCTCCGCCGATGTGTCCGGCCTTCGCCTTCTGGATCATGGTCACGATCGAGCGACGCGTCCACTGTGCTCGCTCGTGAAGAAGCGAGTCGCGCTGGGGTCCTTCGGCGGCGCGGATGCGATCGCGCTCCTCTTGCCAGCGGCCGATCTGCGAGACGTCCTTGTCCATCATTTGCATACCTATTCAGTAGTGACGGGATGTGCGTAATCAACGTAAGTCAGTTCTCGCGACGTGTCAACCGTCTTCATCCGCGCTGTCACACGGGAGCAACCCTCATCGCTCGCGCTGCAGTCCCTTCCGGGGTCGGCGGCGCAGCCGCAGAGGGCACGGCTCTGCGAACCCCTGAGCGTCGACGAGACGCTACACCTCCGGGCGACCGGCATTCGGGGCCTCGCCCCACGAAACCTCGGGCCTAGACGCGCTTCACCCGCGCCCGCGCCTTCTGCACGATCCAGCACACGACGTAGATCGTGAACGACAGGGTCGTGATGTACGGGCTCACCGGGAGGGTGCCGGCCAGTGCGAGCAGGATGCCGCCGACAGCCGACACGAAGCCGAACAGGGCGGCGAGCAGCGGCACGGCGACGGGCCCGACCGTGACCCGCATCGCGGCGGCGGCGGGCGTGACCAGCAGCGCCATGACCAGCAGCGCTCCGATGATCTGCACGCTGACAGCGACGATGAGCCCGAGCAGCACCATGAAGATCAGACTCACGGCACGCGTCGGCACCCCGCGCGCGGCGGCCGACTCCGCGTCGAGCGAGTCGAAGCGCAGCGGATTCCACGTCACGAGCAGGCCGAGCAGCACGACGAGGCTGATCCCGATGAGCCACCCGAGGTCGGGGCTCGACACCGAGACGATCTGCCCCGTCAGCAGGCTGAACCGGTTGGCGCTGCGGCCGTCGTAGAGCGACAGGAACAGGATGCCGAGGCCGAGGCCGAACGGCATCAGGACGCCGACGATCGAATTCCGATCGCGCGCCTTCGCCCCGAGGACGCCGATCAGGATCGCGGCGACCAGCGCGCCGCCGAGCGACCCCGCGACGACGCTGCCGCCTAACAGGAGTGCGGCGGCAGCACCGGCGAACGACAATTCGCTCACCCCGTGCACGGCGAACGCGAGGTCGCGCTGCATCACGAAGACGCCGATGAGACCACCGACGATGCCGAGCACGGCGCCGGCGATGATCGAGTTCGCGAGCAGGGCGACGAGGTCGCCGTAGTCCTGGAACGAGAAGATGTCGCTCCAGTCGATCAGAGGCCTCATGACGCGACCCCGTGCTCGTGGTCTCCGTGGTCGTGGTGCGGCTCGGCATCCGGCACGCCCACCACCACCAGCCGATCACCCGCGCGGAGCACGAACACCGGAGTGCCGTAGAGGTCGGTGAGCACGCGGGTCTGCAGCACCTCTTCCGGGGTGCCGAGCAGGAACCGCCCGCCCGCGATGTACAGGATCCGATCGACGCGGTTGAGGATCGGATTGATGTCATGGGTCACGAACAGCACGGCGGCGTCACGCTCGCGTCGCTGCCGATCGATGATGTCGGTCACGCCGACCTGATTCGCGAGGTCGAGGTTCGAGAGCGGCTCGTCGCAGAGCAGCAGTGCGGGCTCGTCTGCCAGCGCCTGGCCCACGCGCAGCCGCTGCTGCTCGCCGCCCGAGAGAAGACCGACCCGTCGGTCGGCGTAGTGCGCGGCTCCGACAGCCTCGAGCAGCGAGTCGACCTTGGCACGGTCGCCGCGGTGCGGCACCGGGAAGCCGAAGCGGCTTCCCTGCACGCCGAGCGCCACGAGATCGCGCGCCCGCATGCTGATGTCCGGAGCCAGCGTGCGCTGCTGCGGGATGTATCCGATGCGGGCGTTCCCGCGGTGCACGGGCGAACCCGCGACCTTGATCGTGCCGGATGACAGGGGCTGCAGACCCAGGATGCTGCGCAGCAGCGTGGTCTTTCCCGACCCGGAGGGCCCGAGCACGGCGATGAACTCGCCGGGCTCCACCGTGAGGTCGAGCCCCGACCACAGCTCGCGGTCGGCGCGATGGAGGGCGGCGTCGGAGATCTCGAGAACCGGGCCCGTCACGACTGGACGGCGGCGGCGAGGCTCGTGATCGCGTCACTCATCCACTCAGAGTACGACGATCCGTCCTCCAGCAGCTCCGTGAAGGCGACGACGGGGATGCCGGCATCCTTCGCGGCGGCCTCGACGCGGTCCGTCTCGGCACCGCCGGTCTGCGCGTTCGTGAGCAGTGCCGTGACCTCACCGCTGCCGATGACATTCAGCGCGTCGAGCAGCACCGCGGGGGCCACATCCGTCCCCTCCTCCACCGACTCGGCGAACCCCTCGGGGGTGACGTCGGTCAGTCCTGCGGCGGCAGCGAGGTAGCCGGGAAGCGGCTCGGTGATGAAGACGCTCGCGCCCCCCGCGTCCGTCTTGATGGCATCGAGGTCGGTCTCGAATCCCTCGAGGTCGGCGATGATCTCGTCGGCCGCAGCGGTGAAGTCGGCCTTCCCTTCCGGATCGAGCTCAGTGAGCTGGGCGGCGATCTCGCCCACGACATCGATCATCGTGCGCGGGTCGAACCAGACGTGCTCGTTGAACTCCGCGCCCTGCTCGGCGTCTTCCTGCCCTTCGCTGCCGGGGAAATCCGGCGAGATCTCGGCCGCCGTGAGGACTGCGGCATCCGATCCGTCGAGCAGCTCCTCGACGAAGGGGTCGTAGCCGCCGCCGTTCTCGATCACGAGGCCCGCCTCCTGCACGGACAGACGATCGCGCGCGGTGACCTCGTAGGAATGAGGGTCCTGCGTCGCCGACTCGATGATCGAGGTGACCTCGACCCGATCGCCGCCGATCTGGGCGGCGATCGAGCCGTAGACGTTGGTGCTCGCCACGACCTGGACAGTGCCGTCGTCGCCCTCTCCCGTTGCAGGTGTGGAGCATCCGGCGAGCGTGAGAGCAGCAACGGATACCAGGGCGAGGGCGACGACGGGCTTCTTCATGCCCTCATTCTAGATGCTAATGAGAACCGTTATCAAACTGAGCGGCGACGCCCGCGGGGGCGACCCAGACCGTGTGCTCGCCCGGGACGGCGCCGCCGATGACCGCTCCGAGCACGACGTCACCGGCATCCGCCCCCAGGTCGAACGGCTCGACGCCGAAGTTCGTCACGACCTGCCACCCGTTGGGACGGGTGAAACGCAGCACGTCATCGCGTCCGGTCTCGATCCACTCCAGGCGCTCGTCGCTCTGCAGCAGGTGCCGCAGGCGCAGTGCCTCGCGGTACAGCGACAGCGTGGAAGACGGGTCCGCTGCCTCGACGTCGACCGCGTACTCGGCGAACCACGCCGGCTGCGGCAGGTGCGCGTCGCCGGATCCGAAGCCGAAGGACGAGCCGGATGCCGTCCACGGGATCGGCACGCGGCATCCGTCCCTCCCCAGTCCGTCGAAGGCCTCCTCTCGCAGGAACGCCGGGTCCTGACGCTGCTCCGGTGCGATCTGCGCGACCTCGTGCAGGCCGAGTTCCTCGCCCTGGTAGAGGTACGTGCTGCCGGGAAGGCCGAGCAGCAGGAGCGTCGCCGCGTGCGCACGACGCAGCCCGCCCTCGCGATCCAGCCCTTCGGCCGGTCCGCCCGCCGCGACCCATTCGGTGCCCTGCTTGACGGCGCGGCCGCGCAGCGACGGCAGGCCGTAGCGGGTCGCGTGTCGGGTCACATCGTGGTTCGAGAGCACCCACGTCGTGGAAGAGCCGCTCGCATGCGCCTGCTCGAGGTTCTCGGTGATCACGTCGCGGAACTCGCTCGCCGAGAACTCCGCCACGAGAAGGTCGAAGTTGAACGCCTGTCCGAGCCCTTCGGCCGAGGCGTAGCGGGCGCGACGCTCAGGCGTCTCGACCCACGCTTCAGCCACCGCGGTGCGGGGCGGGTCGTACTCGTTGAAGACCGCGCGCCACTCGGCGTAGATCTCGTGCACCTCGTCGCGATCGAGCAGCGGATGCCGCCCCGACGTGCGGTCCATCGAATCGAGCTCCGCCTGGCTGGGCAGCGGCTCGGTGAGGTCCTTCGTGAGCATGTGCGCGACGTCGATGCGGAAGCCGTCGACGCCCCGGTCCGACCAGAAGCGCAGCGTCTGCAGGAAGTCGGCGCGCACCTCGGGGTGATCCCAGTTCAGGTCGGGCTGCTCCACGGCGAAGCTGTGCAGATACCACTGCCCGTCCTCCACGCGCTCCCACGCGCTGCCGCCGAACGCTGCGCCCCAGTCCATCGGAGGCTCGGAGCCGTCGGGCCCTGCCCCCTCGCGGAAGATATAGCGATCGCGCGCCGCCGAACCGCGGCCTGCGGCCAGCGCCTCCTGGAACCACTCGTGCAGGTCGGAGCTGTGGTTCGGCACGATGTCGACGATCACGCGGATGCCGCGCGAATGCAGCGCCTCGACCATCGCGTCGAAGTCGTCGAGGGTGCCGAGCCGGGGATCGATGTTCCGGTAGTCCGCGACGTCGTAGCCGCCGTCGGCGAGTGCCGACGGGTAGAACGGGCTGAGCCACACCGCATCGATGCCGAGCTCAGCGAGGTAGTCGGCGCGGGAGACGATGCCGGGGATGTCACCCAGTCCGTCGCCGTTCGCGTCGGCGAAGCTCCGCGGGTAGATCTGGTACACGGCGGCCTGACGCCACCAGGTGGCGGGGTCGGTGTCGGTCGTGCGGGTCTCGACGGGAAGCACGTCGGTCATGAGGGGAGAACTCCTTCTTTTTTGCGGTGGGTCGTTGAGCGACGCTTCGGCTCGCTGCGCTCGCTCAGCGCGGGTCTACGCGAGACGAAACGCGGTCAGCCCTTGACGGCGCCCTGGGTCACGCCCTCCATGACGAAGCGCTGCGTGAACAGGTACGCCAGGATCGCCGGGGCCATCGCCATCAGGTACGAGGCGAAGGCGACGTTGTAGTTGTTGCTGAACTGGGTCTGGAACAGGTTCTGCCGCACCGGGAGCGTCTGCATCGCCGGATCCGAGATGATCAGCGAGGGCATCATGAAGTCGTTCCAGGCGTAGAGGAAGGCGAAGATGCCGACGGTCGCACTCATGGGGGCGAGCAACGGGAAGATCAGCTGCGAGAACGTCTGCCAGGTCGAAGCACCGTCGATGCGTGCGCTCTCCTCCAACTCGATCGGGATCGAGCGCAGGAAGGCCGTGAACAGCAGCACGCTGAAGCTGAGCTGGAACATCGTGGCGAGGATGATCACGCCGAACGGGTTGTCGAGTCCGACGCGGCCGGTGAGCTGGATCTGCGGCAGTGCGACCACCGGGAACGGGATGAACATCGCGGCCAGCAGGTAGAAGAACGACCAGCGGAAGAGCTTGCGATCCCAGTTGCGCACGATCGCGTAGGACGCGAAGGCGGCGAGCAGGATCGTCGCGCACACGGTGCCGGCGGTGACCAGCAGCGAGATGCCGGCGCCGACGGGGAACTTGGTGAGGTTCCACGCCTGCACGAAGCCGTCGATGCTGAATGGCGCGGGGAGCGAGAACGCGTTGCCGTCGACCGCCTGTCCCTGGGTCTTGAACGCCATCGAGATGGTGACGTACAGAGGGAGCAGCACGGTGACCGCGCACAGGATGAGGATGATCGTGCCCGACCAGTTCGGTCGCTCGATCTTCATGCGGGGCTTCTTGCCCGCGGTCTGCGTGGTGATGTTCTGGGTGGTGATGGCCTGCGTCGACATCAGAGTGCGTTCCTTCCGCGCGTCAGCGACAGCTGGAGGAGGGAGATGAGCACGGCGACGATGAAGAAGATGGTCGCGTTCGCCATCTGGTAGGCGTAGTCGCCGCCGTTGAAGCCCGCGATGATCGTCATCGCGACGCTGCGGGTGGCGGTGCCCGGACCGCCGTTGGTGAGGCCGACGATGATGTCATAGGCGTTCAGGAAGCCCTTGAAGCCGAGGATCACGTTGATGACGACGTAGCCCGCGACGAGCGGGAGCGTGATGCGGAGCAGCTGCTGCCTCTTGTTCGCACCGTCGATGCTGGCGGCCTCGTAGACCTCACCGGGCACCGACAGCAGGCCGGCGATGTAGATCAGCAGTGTCCCGGGAACGGCCTGCCAGGCAGTGACGATCACGATCGCGACCCAGGCGAGATCCGGGTTCGCGAGCAGGCTCGTCTCGAGCCAGGGGATGCCGGTGACGGCGCCCGCGGCCGGGATCGAGTTCGAGAAGAGGAAGTTGAAGACGTAGGCGATGATGATGCCCGAGATCACCATCGGGATGACGAAGATGGTGCGCAGGCCGGTCTTGAAGCGGATGCGAGACGTCAACCCGACCGCGAGCAGGAAGCCGACCACGTTCACGACGATCACCGTCGCGATGGAGAACCCGAACGTGAAGAGGTAGCTCTGCAGGATCGACGGATCGCTGAACATCGCGATGTAGTTGGTGAAGCCGTTGAAGCTCCACTCGCCGATGCCGATCGAGTCGGTGAAGCTGAAGAAGATCCCCATCACGGCGGGAACCGTGATCGCGAGCGTGAAGATGACGAGCGTGGGAAGCAGGAACAGGTAGTAGATCGGCTCGACGCGCTTGCTCTTGCGTCGGAGCCCGCGGGACTCACCGGTGAGGATCGTCGTGGTGCTCGTGGGCGGCCTGGTCGTGGTGCTGGTCATGGCGTGGACTCCTCTGTCTCGCCGGATGCGGAATCCTCGGTGGTGGGGATCGGAGCGCGGAAGGCGATGCGCGCCCAGTCGGCGTCCATCGTGCGGAGAGTGGACTCTGGAGATGCACCGAGCACCATCGCCTGTGCGTAGTTGAAGACCGGGAGGGTCCTCGGCACGAGGACCGACGGCCCCTGGTAGATCTGGCCGTTCTCGTAGTACTCGGTCATCCCCTCGACGCGGGGATCGTCGGGCGACGGAGCATCCTCCGTCGGAGTGAATCCGAGCTGCGAGGCGTTGTACGCCTCGATGTTCTCGGGCAGGTAGAGGAACTCGAGGAAGTCGCGAGCGGCCTCCTGATGAGTCGACTCCTCCGGGATCATCGCCGCGAGGTCCATGTTGACCCGCACACCGAGATCATCCGGGTCATCGGTCATCGGCAGCGGGAAGGTTCCGAGCTCGAGGTCGGGAGCGGTCTTCTCGATCTCGCTGAAGGCCCACGGGCCCTGCAGGTACATCGCGGCCTCGCCCTTGCCGAAGGCGAGGTTGCCGTCGCCGTAAGCCCGGCTCGCGGCATCCTCATTGGTGTACTCGTTCGCGAGCTGCATCATGCGGTCCATCGGCTCGGCGAAGTCCTTCTCGAAGGAGACGTCGGAGTCGGGGCCGACGGCCGCGCCCTCCTCGGCGAGCGCATCGAAGAACTCGATCACGTCGACCGAGCCGCCTGCGGTGTAGTCGTACCAGCCCTGCGCGACCGTCCAGTCGTCTTTGAAGGTGGCGTAGAACGGGTCGATGCCCGCTTCCCTGAGCTGATCGCAGACGGCGAGGAGCTCCTCCCAGGTCTGCGGGACCTCGAGACCCTGCGCGTCGAAGATCTCCTTGTTGTAGATGACGGATGCCGCCATCACGGAGTAGGGGAGGGCGCTCGTGCGGCCCTCGCAGGAGCCGTACTGGTCCATGAGCGGCTGGAGGTCGTCACGGATGCCGGCCGCGGCCTCCGTGTCGGAGAGATCGGTGAGCGCGCAGCGCTGCACGAACCTCGCGATCTCGTAGTTGTAGTTCGCGAGCATGATGTCGGGCGGGTTTCCGCGCACGAAGCTGGCCGAGACGACGTCGACACCCGAGGTGTCGATCTCGACCTTCACCTCGTCCTGCGAGGAGTTGTACTCGGCGACGAGTTCGTTCATGAACTCGATCGCCTCGCGCTTGCTGAAGGTGAAGCGGATGGTCTCCGCCCCCGAGCCGGCTGCGCAGCTCGTGAGTGCGGCGCCGACCAGCGTGAGGCCGAGTGCCCCCGCGATCATCCGCACCGCGCGTGTTGGTTTGTCAGACACCGTCGTCCTTCCGATTTATATATCCGCGTACTAAATCTAGTGAGCGAATTTACTCCGTCGAGAGGTACTCTCTCATTGGCACGACAGGAAGGTCAAGGGGAGTGACAGAAGTCTCGGCAGATCTCGGCACCGGGCGCGCAAGCGTCGGAGCGGTGCTCGACTTCGCCTGGGCGGCAGGCGAATTCACCGCGACCGAGGTCATGGCCGGCACCTCGCTGACCCGTTCCACCGCCATCGACGCGATGGACACGCTGCTCGACGCCGAGGTGCTGCGCGAACTTCCGAACGCCCGGGCCGTCGGCAGCTACCGCTCCGGTCGGCCCGCCCGGCGGTTCGCCCTCTCCCCCGAGCTCGGCGTCGTGGTCGGCATCGATGCCGGCGACACGCATCTGGCCGTGACGGTGGCCGACCCCCTCGAGCGCACGCTCGTGCACCACCGCATCGGGGTCGATCCGACGCAGACGTCGGCGGAGCGACGCGCGACGATCATCGCCGCCCTGGGCGCCGCGCTCGACGAGGCCGGGGTGACGCGTGACGACGTGCTCGCGCTCTGCGCCGGCGTGGCGGCGCCCGTCGATCGCAACGGCATCTCCCCTCCGCACCCCGACGGCTTCTGGGAGCGCACGAACCCCGGCCTCGCCGAAGCGCTGCGCGACTGGGCGCCGGTCGTGGAGATCAAGAACGACGCGCAACTCGCCGCGGTGGCCGAGGGGGCGGTCGGAGCCGCCGTCGGATGCCGCGACTATGTCGCGCTGCTCGCGAGCGAACGGTTCGGCGGTGGGGTGGTCGTCGACGGCCACGTGCTGCACGGAGCCCACGGCGGCGTCGGCGAGGGCGTCGTGTTCGACCACATCGTCGGCGTCGGATCGGCCTTCGGCCTCCCCTACTCGGTGCGCAACCACTCGCGGGCCGCCGTCGACGCGGGAGAGATCGACCGCGACAGCGCCGTCGGGCGGCTCGTCGCCGCCGAGCGCATCGACCCCCGGCTCGTGTTGACGCTCGCCGCCTCGGGTGATCCGGATGCCGTTCTCGTCACCGACCGCGTCGGCGCCACGGTCGCCCGCATCGTCGGCGTGCTCGGCAGCATGTACGACCCGGCGCGCGTGATCGTGTGCGGAGCGGTCGCCGAGAGCGTCGAACCGGTGCTCGCGGCGGCGCGGCGGATGCTGCCGGGCGAGCTGCATCTGCCCGCGCCGGAGCTCCTGGCTTCGACGCTCGGCGCCGAGGTGGTGTCGATCGGCGCGGTCGCGACGGCGCGGAAGGCCGCGCGGGAGCGGGCGGTGCCGCGGCTCGCGGAGCAGCGTCTCAGCGTGAGGGTGTAGCGCGGCTGACGGGCACCCGGGTCGCGCGGCATCCGCGATTCCCCACGGCTCGATTGCGGGAGACGCGCGGCGGACCGCAGCGATCCGGAGGAGATCTGCGTTTCGGAGGTCTGCGGCGGCCCGTCCGGCCCTCCGAACTGCGGATCTCCTCCGCTGTGACGGATCGCCTCGCGGGGCAACCCGCTCGCTGGCCTGAACGCGGTCAGTCGACGAGCAGCGCGGGCTCCTCGAGCACGGACGCCACATCGGCGATGAACCGGCTCATGCCGTCTCCGTCGATCACGCGGTGGTCGAAGGAGCCTGCGACCGTGGTCACCCAGCGGGGACGCACCGCGCCGTCGACGACCCACGGCTTCTGGCTGATCGTGCCCATGGCCACTATCCCCGCCTCGCCGGGGTTGATGATCGGGGTGCCGGCATCCATCCCGAACACGCCGATGTTGGTGATCGTGATCGTGCCGCCCTGCTGGTCGGCAGGAGAGGTCTTTCCCTCGCGCGCCGTGAGGGTCAGGCGGTTGAGCGCCCGAGCCAGATCCTTCATGCCGAGGTCCTGCGCGTCCTTGATGTTCGGCACGAGCAGTCCGCGCGGGGTGGCGGCCGCGATGCCGAGGTTCACGTAGTGGCGCACGGAGATCTCGGCACCGGCATCCGTCTCGATCCAGGCCGCATTCACCATCGGTGTGCGGCGGGCTGCCCAGATCACGGCGCGGGCCATGATCAGCAGCGGCGAGACGCGGATGTCGGCGTAGTCGGGTGACGCCTTGAGGCGCTTCACGAGCTCCATCGTGCGGCTCGCGTCGATCTCCTTCCACACCGTCACGTGCGGGGCGGAGTACGCGCTCTGCACCATCGCCGATGAGGTCGCCTTGCGGACGCCCTTGACCGGGATCGACTCGGTGCGCCCGTCTTCGCTCGTCGACGGGGCGGCGGGTGACGGAGCCAGGCCGCGGGCGAGGCCTGCCGGGGCGCTCTGCGGGGCGGGCACCGTCTCCTCGCGCACGGTCCCCCATTCCGGCGTTTCGATGTTGCGGAACACGCTCGCCTGCGAGGCGTGCTTCACGACGTCGTCGCGCGTGACCTCTCCGTCGGCGCCGGTCGCCGCGACCGCGGTGAGGTCGACGCCCAGGTCGCGGGCGAGCTTGCGGATCGGCGGCTTCGCGATCACGCCGACCGACGAGCGCACGGCCCGCTCGGCCGGACGCTTGCGCCGCGAGGTCGCGCCGCCTCCGGTGCCGTAGCCGACGAGCACCGAGCCGCCGCCCTCTTCGGGCGCCGGAGCCACGGCGACGGCGGGCGGGGCCGAAGAGCCAGCGGTGGTGAAGGTGATGATCGGGGAGCCGACCTCGACCGTCGCACCCTCTGCGGCGAGCAGCTCACCGACCACACCGGCGTGCGGCGACGGCAGCTCCACGAGCGACTTCGCCGTCTCGATCTCGCAGATCACGTCGTTGATGGCGACCGTGTCGCCGGGTGCGACCTTCCACGAAACGATCTCAGCCTCGGTCAGACCCTCGCCGACGTCGGGGAGGTTGAAGTTCTGCGTGCTCATGGTGTTGCCTCTCTGCGTTTCGTCTCGCTGCGCTCGCTCAACGACCGGGGAAGGTCGCCGCGCTCCTCGCTCAATGACCGGAGAAGGGGGACCGGGGAGTACATCAGTAGGCCAGGGAGCGGTCGACGGCTTCGAGGATGCGATCGGCATCCGGAAGATACAGGCCCTCGAGCTTCGCGGGCGGGAACGGGGTGTCATAGCCCGACACCCGCAGCACCGGTGCCTCGAGCGCGTAGAAGGCCCGCTCCATGACGGTCGCGGCGATCTCGCTGCCGATGCTGACGAAGCCCTGCGCCTCCTGCGCGTAGACCATGTGCCCGGTCTTGCGCACGGAGTCGAGGATCGGCGCGTAGTCGACCGGCGAGAGCGAGCGCACGTCGACGACCTCGCAGCTTGTACCTTCGGCTTCGGCGAGCGCGGCCGCCTGCAGCAGCGTCGTGACCATGGCGCCGTGGCCGACCAGCGTCACATCGGTGCCGGTGCGCACGACCCGCGAGGCGTGCAGGGGGGCCGCCGAGGCATCCAGCTCGACCTCGCCCTTCTGCCAGTAGCGGCTCTTCGGCTCCATGAAGATCACGGGGTCGTTCGAGGCGATCGCCTCCTGGATCATCCAGTACGCGTCGTTCGGCGTCGACGGCGACACCACGCGCAGGCCCGGCGTGTGCGCGAAGTACGCCTCCGGGCTCTCCTGGTGGTGCTCGACCGCGCCGATGTGCCCGCCGTAGGGGATGCGGATCACGATCGGCAGCGAGATCCTGCCCTCGTGCCGATTGGTCAGCTTCGCGAGCTGCGTGGTGATCTGATCGAACGCGGGGAACACGAAGCCGTCGAACTGGATCTCGATCACGGGCCGGAACCCGGTCATCGCAAGGCCGATGGCCGTGCCGACGATGCCCGACTCGGCGAGCGGGGTGTCGAGCACCCGCTTCTCCCCGTAGTCCCGTTGCAGATGCTCGGTCACGCGGAACACGCCGCCGAGCTTGCCGATGTCCTCCCCCATGAGGAGCACCTTCGGGTCGTTCTCCATCGCCTGGCGCAGCCCCGCGTTCATGGCCTTGCTCAGCGGCATCGTCTCGAGGGTCACTTGCTGTCTCCTTCGAACGACGCGCTTTCGAACGACGCCTCGTACTGCGCCTGCCAGGCCTTCTGCTCTGCGATCAGCGGATGCGGCTCGCTGTACACGTGGTCGAACATGCGGTTCACCGGGGGCGATCCGAGCTCGACGGTGCGGGCGCGCAGGTCCTCTGCGGCATCCGCCCCCTCCGCGTCGACGTCGGCGAAGAAGGATGCCGCGGCACCACGGCCCTCGAGGAAGGTGCGCATCCGCGCGATCGGGTCGCGCAGCGCCCAGATGTCCTCCTCGTCGGTGTGTCGGTACTTCGTGGGGTCGTCGCTCGTGGTGTGCGCGCCGAGGCGGTAGGTGACCGCCTCGATCGCCCGTGGCCCCTGCCCGCTGCGCGCCTCTTCGAGGGCGACGCGGGAGACCGCGTAGCTGGCGAGCACGTCGTTGCCGTCGACGCGGATGCTCGGGATGCCGTAGCCGACGCTGCGCTCGACGAGCGGGACGCGCGACTGCGTCGTGACGGGCACCGAGATGGCCCAGTGGTTGTTCTGCAGGAAGAAGACGACGGGGGCCTGGTAGCTCGCGGCGAAGACCATGGCCTCGTGCACGTCGCCCTGACTGGACGCGCCGTCGCCGTAGTAGACGATCACGGCCTCGTCGCGCTCGGGGTCGCCGGTGCCGCTGCGTCCGTCGAAGGACAGACCCATCGCGTAGCCCGTCGCGTGCAGCGCCTGCGATCCGAGCACCAGCGTGTAGAGGCGGGTGTTGCCGTTCTTCGGGTCTGCCGGGTCCCAGCCGCCGTGCGAGACGCCGCGCATCAGTTTGATGATGTCGACCGGGTCGACACCCCGGATGCGCGTCACGGCGTGCTCGCGGTACGACGGGAAGATCGTGTCCTGGGTGCGCGCGGCACGAGCGGAGCCGACCTGCGCCGCCTCCTGGCCGCGGCTCGGCGGCCACAGGGCGAGCTGCCCCTGCCGCTGCAGGTTGGTCGCCTGAGTGTCGATGGCACGGATGACCACCATGTCGCGGTAGAGCTGCTCGAGCTCGGTGTCGCCGATCGCCTCGATCAACGGCAGATACTGCTCAGCGGCAGCGCTCGGAGCGAAGTTGCCGTCCTGATCGAGGACGCGGACGAGTTCAGTCTCTGACGAGGTCACGGTCTCACGCTACCCGCGCAGGCATGCTCGGTCACGCATACCTAGGACGCCCTCGTATCTGCCGGGAAACCGGAGAATCGCGGGCTTTCCGGGTGAGTCGACGGCTCAGCGGGCCGCCGCGGCGACTTCCAGCACGCGCGCGATGGACGCTTCCTCGCCGACCGAGATGCGGATGCCGTGGCCCGAGAACGGTCGCACGACGAGGTCGTTCTCGACGAAGGCCGCGGCGACCTCGTCGGTGCGCTCGCCGGCGGGCAACCAGATGAAGTTGGCCTGCGCGTCGGGGACGTCCCAGCCCTGTGCGCGGAGACCTTCGACGAGGCGGGTGCGGCGCTCGACGATCACCGCGACGCGGTCGAGCAGTTCCGGCTCGGCGTCGAGGCTGGCGATCGCGGCGTTCTCGGCGGCCGACGTGACGGACAGCGGGATGCCGGTGGTGCGGGCCGCGTTCAGCACCGCGACGTGTCCGATCGCGTAGCCGATCCGCAGCCCCGCGAGGCCGTAGGCCTTCGAGAAGGTGCGCAGCACCACGACGTTCGGATGCTGCTCGAACACGCGTTCGGCGAGGCCGTTGATGGCTCCCGGCGCGGTCACGAACTCGGCGTACGCCTCGTCGAGGATGATCAGGACGTCGGAGGGGACCCGCTCGACGAACGCGGCGAACTCGGCGCTCGTGATGATCGGGCCGGTCGGGTTGTTCGGGGTGCAGAGGATGATCGCGCGCGTGCGCTCGGTGACGGCATCCGCCATCGCTTCGAGGTCGTGACGTGATTCCGCGGTGAGCGGCACCTGCACGCCGGTGGCTCCTGCGACAAGAGGCAGGCTCGGGTACGCCTCGAACGAGCGCCACGCGTAGATCACGTCGTCGCCGACGGATGCCGTCGCGAGGATCAGCTGGTGCAGGATCGAGACGCTGCCCGCGGCGACGTGCACCTGGTCGGCGTCGACCCCGTAGCGCTCGCCGAGTCGTGCGCGCAGGCGGCCGGCGGTCGCATCCGGATACCGGTTGATCGGGGTGGTGTGCTGGAGAGCGGCGGCGACCGAGGGCAGGGGATCGAACGGATTCTCGTTGCTCGACAGCTTGAACGCGTCGGGTCCTGCCTGCTTGCCCTGGCGGTACGGCGCGAGAGCGGCGATGGCGGGGCGGATGCGGGGCAGGATGGGGTCGGTCACGGTCTGAGTCTACGAGCCTCGTCGACGCTGGTTCCGGGCCATTGGGCGGTGGTACCATTCTGGTATGGCTATGACGGTGCGGCTCCCGGAAGAACTCGACGCTCAGCTCGAGGCGATCGCGCGTGCGCGGCACATCTCGAAGCACGCCGTCATCATCGAGGCGGCGGCGCGATTCGCGAACTCGGAGACGAAGACCGATCGAGTCCTCTCGATCGGCGACAGCATCACCGAACGCTACGCCGAGACGCTGAAGCGACTGGAAGACGCCTGACCCCGTGGCTGTCGAGTACATCGAGCCCGAGCAGGCCCTCGCGCTCATCACGAAGCTCGGGCTGCACGTCCGTGACGAAGGGCTGCTCTTCTCTGCCCTTGCGCGCCCCCCCGCCGGCATGTTCGGGGTCGACGCGTATCCCTCGTTCGAGGAGAAGGCGGCGGCACTCATCAGCTCATTGGCTCAGAACCACGCGTTGTTCGACGGAAACAAACGCATATCCCTGTACCTCACGTTCATCTTCATCGAACTCAACGGCTTCACCGTGACCTTCACGAACGACGAAGCATTCGATCTCGTTCTCGCCGTCGCGCAGAGCCGGATGGACCTCACAGAGATCGCTCAGACGATCGCTGCGCACATCCGCTGACGCACAACGGCTTCCTGACACCGCTGGCCGTACGTGCGACACTGGACGCACTATGCGCTTCATCATCCGAGTCGTCGTCAACGCCTTCGCCTTCTGGGTCGTCACGCTGATGCCTGTGCTGCAGGTGATGATCATCCCGTTCCCTCCCGGTGGGACCCTGCAGCTCGTGCTGACGCTGCTCGCGGTCGCCGCGATCTTCGCGATCGTGAACACCATCATCGGCACGGTCGTGAAGATCGTCGCCTTCCCGCTGTACATCCTCACGCTGGGATTGATCGGGTTCGTCATCAACGGCTTCCTGCTCTGGCTGACCGCATGGATCACGAGCGGCTGGGACTGGGGGCTGCGCGTCGAGCACTTCTGGTGGGGCGTGCTGGCGGCGATCATCATCTCGGTGATCAACGGCATCTTCGGCTTCATCCTGCGTCCGCAGAGCAAGAAGCAGCAGCGCCGCGACTGAGATCTCCCGCTGGAGATCTCGCGCCGGCTCAGTCCGATACCGGATGGAGCCGCAGTGGGCTGATCGCGGCGAGGTAGGCGAAGTCGCGATCCTGGTGCAGCAATGTCACATCGCGACGGATCGCGACGGCAGCGATCAAGCAGTCGGTCATGCTGCGGATCGGGTGCCCGTTCGCCGTTGATGCGCGATACAACCGTGCGGCGTTCACGAAGTCGGTCGCCGACTCGATCGGCGTCGACGGCAGTCCGTTCACGAGCGCCTCGACTCTTGCAGCCTCCTGCGGCCGGTGTGCTCCCGCGAGAAGCTCCATCGCCACCGGCTCGGTGATCGAGACCTCGGTGCCGCGGGAGAGCAGCTCTCCGAGCACATCCACGACCGGCGACCCGTCGTCGCGCAGGTAGGAGATCCACACCGACGAGTCGACGAGGATCACTCTGCGCTCCACTTGGCGGGTCCGTCGTCACGCAGCTCCTCGAGGTCGCCACGCCAGCCCGTGCCGCGCAGGCCGAGGAGGAACTCCTCATCGAAAGCCGCTCGTCCGCTCCGCGTGGTACTCGGTGCGCTCGACAGAGACGGCCTTCCCGAGTTCCGCCCAATACTCGTCGAGCGCCTCTACGCGAGGGTCCCCCGACTCGTCGACCATCTGCGCAGTCTCCAGATAGGTCTCGAACTTGTGCGGCGCCAGCGTGACGTCTTGGAATCCGGGGTCCGGGTCGGCCACGCGCGTCGCCGTGAAGCTGTCAGCGGAACCAGTGCCACCGGGAGAGCCGCCGCCGGTCAGGCCCACGAACACATCGTCCGTGTGCGCGAGCTGCGCGACCAGCTGGTCCGCGCGGAACGTGCCGCCGACCGGACTCCCGGCGGTCGCGACGAGATCGACGTCGTATTCGCTCTCCATCCCCAGGTGCACCGCGATCATGCCCGCCTGCGAGTGCGCGACGACGCCGACCGTGTCGCCGGGAGCCGCGCCCGCCGCAGCCAGCGCGTCGAGCGTCGCCTGATAGGAGGCCGACTTCTCGCCGGTGTAGAGCTCGGCGTTGGACTTCATGTCCCAGGGCTCCGCTCCTCCCCCCTCCCACGGCTTCATGTTCTGCGTGCCCTTGACGTAGACCATGTATTTCGTGGTCCCGTCCGCGAACGTGAGCTTCTCGACTGCGACCTGCGCGCTTGCGGCCGACGGCATCCGTTCGAAAGCGCCGCGGAGCGTCGCCGGAGCAGCCGCCGGAGTCGATGACCGTACCGGGGCGACAGTGACGGGTTCGACCTCGCCCTTCAGCGTCATGCCCGGCAGGACCGTGCCGACGCCTGATGTCACGCCGACGAACGCCCCGAGGAGGAACACCTGCGGCAGCAACCCGCCCAGATCCCACTGACCGCCCAGACCTGTGAATCTCTCCTGCCTCCAGGTGCCGTCGACCAGTCTGTCGGCCAGCACGCCGATGCGTCCGTCGGCGGCCATGATCCGGCTCGCCCGAGCCAGGAGGGCTTGGGCAGCCGCGGAGTCCGAGTGGGCCAGCGCCTCTGCCTCTGCCCGCAGCTCGACGACCTCGAATGCATCGGCCATCAGCAGCGTCGCCGCGCTCGACTCCTCGACCTCGGCCCGGAGTTCGCCGACGCGCTCTCCACACGCCTGCAGCTCGGCGGTGTCGACGCGTTCGCTGAACCCTGGCGTGCTCGTGATGGCGGTGTGCGCTCGTCGAATCTCCGCTCGAGCCTCCTCCAGGTGCGATGCCACTCCGGAGATGCGTGTGCCGACGTCGCGCATCGCCTCGGTGTCGACCGCGATCGCACCGCCGTGATCGATCTCCAGGCCGCCGCTCACGCCACCCCCACCGCTTCCACTTCCGACTCCCGGGCCTGCAACGACCCGAGCTCCACCCCGGCGCGGGACTGGAACTGTCTGAGCTGTTCGTGCAGCGCACGAACGCCGTCGGATTGCCAGTCCGAGTCGTCGACGAGGCGCATCAGCGCCACCCCGGCTGATTCCAAGGCACCGATCGCGGCGTCGATCTCCTGCCGTGCGGAGAACCAGGCCGACAGGCCGTCCGGGCTGAAAGCCTCGGCTTGTGTGAAGGAGTACATGCGTCCAGCATCCGTGATCCGTCTGCCTGCTTCGGGCCGGATTCATCCGTCCGGTGGAGAGGAGGCATACAGGTCCGCGCTGTGCAGGACGGCGATCGACCGGCAGAATGGACAGGTGACATCCCCGTCGGCCTTCCGCGTGATCTTCGTGTGCACGGGGAACATCTGCCGCTCCCCCATGGCCGAGGTCGTGTTCCGCGATCTCGCCGAGCGCCAGGGGCTGGGGTCACGGATCATCTCCCGGAGCGCCGGGACCGGCGACTGGCATCTCGGCGAGCGCGCCGACCACCGCACGATCGACTCGCTCGACCGGCGCGGCTACGACGGCTCCCAGCATCGCGCTCGACAGTTCACCGCGGCATCCTTCGCCGACAACGACCTCGTCGTGGCTCTCGACCGCACCCATGAGCGCATCCTGCGCGAGTGGGCGCGCGATGAAGACGAAGAGGGCAAGGTCACCCTCCTGCTCGCTTTCGACCCGAACGCGTCGACCCACGACGTGCCCGACCCGTACTACGCCGGCGCGGAGATGTTCGATTCGGTGCTCGGTATGATTGAGGCGGCGACGCGAGGCCTGTTCCGCCAGCTCGAACCCGCTCTTCGTCTCCCCCGCACGCCCCGGACCACCGGGGCCTCATCAGGAGGACTCCCCTGACTTTCCAGCCCTCGCTCCCGCCGCAGCCCCTGAGCCCTCTCGACGGTCGCTACCGCAGCGCCGTCACCGGGCTCGCCGACTTCCTCTCCGAGGCCGGCCTGAACCGCGCCAGGGTCGAGGTCGAGGTCGAGTGGCTCATCGCGCTCACCGATCGCTCGCTGTTCGAGACCACCCCGCTGTCGGATGCCGACAAGGAGCGGCTGCGCGCCCTCTACCGCGACTTCGGCCAGGCCGAGATCGACTGGCTCGCCGAGAAGGAAGCCGTCACGCAGCACGACGTCAAGGCGATCGAGTACCTCGTGCGCGACCGCCTCTCGACGCTCGGACTGGATTCCATCGCCGAGCTCACGCACTTCGCGTGCACGAGCGAGGACATCAACTCCGCCTCCTACGCCCTCACGGTGAAGCGCGCCGTCGAGCAGGTGTGGCTGCCCGCCCTCGACACCGTGATCGCGAAGCTCCGCGAACTCGCCGCGGAACACGCGGATGCCGCGATGCTGTCGCGCACGCACGGCCAGCCGGCGACGCCGTCGACCATGGGCAAGGAGATCGCGGTCTTCGCGTGGCGCCTCGAGCGCGTGCGCGGTCAGATCGCGGCATCCGAGTACCTCGCGAAGTTCTCCGGAGCGACCGGCACCTGGTCCGCTCACCTCGCCGCCGACCCCGACGCGGACTGGCCGACCATCGCCCGCGAGTACATCGAGGGCCTGGGGCTCGGCTTCAACCTTCTCACCACCCAGATCGAATCGCACGATTGGCAGGTCGAGCTCTACGACCGCGTACGTCACGCCGGCGGCGTCCTGCACAATCTCGCCACCGACATCTGGACCTACATCTCGCTCGGATACTTCGCGCAGATCCCGGTCGCCGGTGCCACGGGCTCGTCGACGATGCCGCACAAGATCAATCCGATCCGCTTCGAGAACGCCGAGGCGAACCTCGAGATCTCGGGCGCTCTCTTCGCCTCGCTCGGGCAGACGCTGGTCACCAGCCGCCTGCAGCGCGACCTCACCGACTCGACGACGCAGCGCAACATCGGCGTGGCCTTCGGGCACTCGCAGCTCGCGCTCGACAACCTGCGGCGCGGCCTGAACGCGATCTCACTGTCACGCGACGTGCTGCTCGCCGACCTCGACGTGAACTGGGAGGTCCTCGCCGAGGCGATCCAGACCGTCATCCGTGCCGAGGTCGTCGCCGGACGCTCCACCATCACCGACCCGTACGCCCTGCTCAAAGAGCTCACGCGCGGTCACCGTGTCGGCGCGGCAGACCTCGCGGAGTTCGTGCAGGGCCTCGAGATCGGCGATGCCGCCAAGCAGCGCCTGCTTGCGCTCACGCCGGCGACGTACACCGGCATCGCGGAGCAGCTCGCGCGCTGAGATCAGGTCCCGCTGCGCCAGTCACGCCGATCGCGCGTTCACAATTCAGTCAGAACTTCGGCGCCGAGACCCGACTTCTGCGTGAATCCGGGACGCCGCTCTCACCTCGCCGGAATTCATGCTGAATTGTGCACGGCGCCGGCGACCGTCTGGCTAGCCGTCGACCTCGCCGGAACGCTCGTCGACCGAATCCTTCGGCATGAACACGGCGGCGATCAGCGTCAGCACGGCGGTCACCGCGACCGCGACGAACACCCAGACGGATGCCGCAATGATCGTGTCGGGATCATCCGGCCCTGCGCCCTGCGCGATCACCGAGTTCGAGATCGCCCCGAAGACGGCGACGCCGACCGCGCTGCCTGCCGACCGGGCGAAGGCATTCATGCCGGTGACGGCACCGCGCTCGCCCCAGCCGACCGAGGCCTGCGCCGCGATCAGCGTCGGGGCGGCGCTCCAGCCCAGCCCGAAGCCGAACACGAAGGCGACCCCGGCGACGACGAACGGGTTCGGCCACGGTGAGACGACGGCCAGCGCGACCGCCGCGATCGTCGCGATCCCCATGCCGATCAGGGTGGTGCGCCGGAAGCCGATCCGCAGGTACAGCCGTCCGGCATTCGCGGCGGAGAGCGGCCAGCCGAGGGTCAGCGCGGCGACAGCCAGTCCCGACAGCAGCGGGGCGATGCCGATCGAGCCCTCGAGGTACGCGGGCGCGAAGCTCGTGACGCCGATCATCAGCGCCCCCACGCCGAGCGAGACGATCGTGGTCGTCAGGATGAGCGGCCGCCGAGCGAGCCGCAGGTCGACGATCGGCTCCGACACCCGCCTCTCCACGAACCCGAAGCCGACGAGGGCGATCACCCCGATGCCGAAGCAGACCGCGCTCTGCACCGAGAGCCACGCCCAGGCGTTGCCGCCCTCGAGCATGCCGAGAATGATCCCGGTGAGCCCGACGGTGAGGAGCACGGCGCCCGCGTAGTCGATCCGGTGCCGCTGGGTCTGCTTCTTCTCGTGGTACTTGCGCAGCAGCATCCATCCGGCGATCAGGCAGAGCGGGATGTTGACCCAGAAGATCCACCTCCACGCGTCCAGCTGCGCGAAGATGCCGCCGAGAGCCGGGCCGACGACCGACGAGATCGCCCACACGCTGGCGACGTAGCCCTGCACCTTGGCGCGCTCGGCGACCGTGTAGATGTCGCCGACGATCGTCATGGCCATCGGCGCGACCGCGCCCGCCCCGAGCCCCTGGATGATGCGGAAGACGATGAGCGCGGGCATGCTCCACGCGAACCCGCAGAGGATGGACCCCAGCAGGAACAGCGCGATGCCGAGCAGGATGATGGGCTTCCGACCGACGGTGTCGGCGAACCGCGAGTAGATCGGCACGCTCACGGCTTGCGCGAGCAGATAGACCGAGAACAGCCACGGGAACTGCTGGTAGCTGCCGAGCTCGCGGACGATGCTGGGCACCGCCGTCGCCAGGATCGTCGCATCGATGGCGATGAGTCCGGTGGCGAGCATCAGCGCACCGAGCACCGGTCCGCGAGCCGAGCGCAGTCCGACGGAGGCGCGGTCGACGGAGGCAGTCACCCTAGGGACAAGCCCTCCGCCGCCCGGACTATTCCGCCGGACCGAGATCGCGCATCGGCTTGCCGTTCGTCGCGTTGCCGGGCTTGACCTTGCGCCGTTCTTCGTTGACGACCACGATCACGTTGCTCATGTTCGGCGCCCGGTCGGCGACGACGTCGTAGGACTCGACCCTTCCGTCACGCCACGTGCAGGAGACCCGATACCCACCTCGCGCCCGCAACCCCTCGAACGACCCGCTCGCCGCCCAGTCCGCGGGGACGGCCGGCAGCAACCGGATCACCCCGCCATGACTCTGCACGAGCATCTCGACGATCGCCCCGACGATGCCGTAGTTCCCATCCAGCTGGAACGGCGGATGATTCGCCCACAGGTTCTGCAGGATGTTGTAGGTGAGCAGGCCGCGCACCATGATCCCGGCACGCTCGGAATCTCCGAGGCGGGCGAACAGTCCCGCCCGCCACGGCCAGGTCCACGAGCGCCGGCTGTCGCCCGAGACCGTCGCGGCGGTGAACGGCACCCCTTCCTTCTCGCCGCAGCGCGCCTTCAGCGACACCAGCGCCGCGGCGGAGAACTCCGGGGTCTCCGGGGTGATCTGGCGCCCCGGGTACACCGCGAACAGGTGGGAGGTGTGCCGGTGGATGTCGGCCGGATCGTCGCGGTCGGTCTGCCACTCCTGCAGCTGCCCCCAGCGACCGATCCGGTTCGGCGCGAGCCTCTCCTGCATGCCCGCGACCGTCTCGCGATACGCCTCGTCGATGTCGAGTGCCTCCGCGCACTCGACGTAGTTCTGGAACAGGTCCCAGATGATCTGCTGATCGTGCATCACGCCGTCCTCGCGCGGACCGTGCTCGGGCGACCAGCCCATCGGCGCGACCAGCGTGCCGTCGGACAGCTCCTTGAGCTGGTCCTCCCAGAACTCGCAGATCTCCTTGATGAGCGGGTAGGCGAGGTCACGCAGATACTTCTTGTCCTGTGTGAAGGCCCAGTGCTCGTAGAGATGCTGCGCGTACCAGGCGCTGGCGATCGTGTTCCACTCCCACGCGTTGCCGCCGTAGATGCTCTGCGAGGTGCGAGCCGTCCAGCCGCGGACATCCGCTCCGAAGGCGTTGCTCGTCGCGACGCGGCTGGGAACCGCCACCTCGCGGATGAAGGCGGCCAGCGCCTCGTGGGATTCCGGGAGGTCGGCGGTCTCCGCGCCCCAGTAGTTCATCTGGATGTTGATGTTCGTGTGATAGTCGCTCGCCCACGCCGGTTGGTTGGTGTTGTTCCACAGCCCCTGCAGGTTCGCGGGGAGGCCGCCGGGCTTGGACGAGCTGAGCAGCAGGTAGCGTCCGTACGAGTAGAGCGTCTGCTCGAGCGTAGGGTCGGACTCGCCTCTCGCGTACCGCGCGAGCCGGCGGTCCGTCGGCAGGCCGAGGGTGGCGACGTCGGATCGACCCCACTCGACCTTCGCCCGCTGCATCAGCGCGGTGACCTGCTCGGTGTGGGCCGACCGCAGGTCGTCCCAGGAGCGAGCGGATGCCGCAACCAGCGCCTTCTCGATCACGGGCGCGGGTGCCGCTCCGCGCCAGCCGTGCGCGGCGCTGAGGCGATAGTCGGTGCGCGCGTCGAGCAGCAGCGTGAGGGAGGATGCTCCGCTGACGCGCAATCCGCCTGCCTCGGCGCGGACCTCTCCGTCGGTTTCGGCGATGCTCACGACGGCGGCGTAGGCGAGCTGGTTGGCCATGACACCGGAGAAGCTCAGCCGTCGACCTGCGGCGTCGGCCGCGGTGGTCACCCCTTCCTGCTTCGACGTCAATGCGATCAGCGCGCTGAGAGCTGCGGGTCGATCGGTCGTGAAGCGCACGGCGATCACGTCGGCGTCGCGACTTCGCGCAGCACGGTCCCCTGTGCCGACGCGAAATGCACGCTGTGCGTGCCGTCCGCGATGTCCAGCGCACGCCGGTAGTCGACGACGGCGCGCGCCCCCGCGGTGCTGAACCCGTTCGCGGTGAACGCGACGCCGCCGAGACGGAAGGATGCCGGTGCGGCGAACGTGATCCGGTACATCAGGAAGGCGGTGGAGTTCGCGAACGAGAACGTCCGTCCGGAACCGCGCTCCGGGAACATCTCATCGCTGCGACTGTCGAGCGCCTTCCAGGTGAGCCCGTCGTCCGATGCGGAGACCATCCAGTTGCGGGGATCCCGGTCGGGCTGGTCCGGGGCACTCGTGAGCACGTAGCCGGTCAGCGCGAGCTTCGCAGCGAGCTCCACCTGCCAGATCGCTCCGGCACCGGCATCCGCCACCTCCCACACCGTCGTCGGGTCGGCGTCGATGCTGCCGACGAGCGCGTCGGCGTGTCCGCTCGGCGAGGACACGTACACCGCGCTCCCCCGCGCCAGGTCCACGCCGCCGAGCGCGACCTCGGCCACCTGGAAGTGGCTGACCCCGGCCTTGGGCGCGAACACGATCCGAAAGTGGCCGTAGGCCGTCGTGTTCGAGAAGGAGAACGTCTTCGTGAGGCGCCTCTGCGCGAAGGGCGCCTCGCTGCGCGTGTCGAGCGTGGTCCAGGTCGTGCCGTCGGTCGAGCCCTCGAGACGCCAGTCCTGCGGGTCCCGGGCGGGCACATCGTTCGCGCTGGTCAGCGAGTACGAGGCCACTGCTGCGGGCTCGGCGAGGTCGGCCTGCCAGATCACCTCGGCGGGCGGGGCGATGAGGCACCACTTGGTACCGGAGTCGCCGTCGAAGGTCTTCTCCACGCTCTCGCCGCCCGACACGGTGTACGGGCCGCCGGGAGACGAGACGGCGGTCCGCGCGCCGAACGACACGGTGACCTCACCGAAGTCGCGGAACGATCCGAACCCCGTCACGCTCGTGTCGTAGGCACCGTCGGGCTGACCGGCGAGGGCGTTGTCGTAGTCGTTGACGCCGCCCCAGAAGCTCTGCTCGCTGAACTGGATCACCTCGGCATCCGGGTTGCCGAACAGCTTGGCCCCGAGTCGGGCGTTGCCGATCGGGAGCGCCTGGGTCTCCCAGCTGGTAGCGGGAGTGCCGTACCAGAGCGCATGCGTGGACAGCTCAGGTCGAGGGATCGCGCCGGCCGCGACGGCCCGCAGGGAAGTCCCCGACCCGAAGGTGGCGGCCGCGGCGGGCCGAGCCGCGAGGAACTGAGGGACGAAAGGAGCGAGGAGGGCGAGACCGCCCACCTGGAGCGCCTGACGGCGGGAAATGGGGTCCATCATCACAGCAAACCTCCGGAGCATCGTTGATCATCTGGTGCCGTGCGGTCTCGCAGTTCGATCATGCGAGACGCGTCACGAGACAGTGTGTGACACCAGACCTCGGATGTCTACAGACGATCGGACAGAGCGATTCGCCGAAAGTCAGGGACTACAGCGAGACAGTCACTTAGCGAGAGAGGCTTTGATCGGATGTTCAGGGGGATGCCGGGCGCTCCGGCTTGTCCGAGCCCGCGTCGTCGTCCGGCTCCGGGTCGTACAGAACAGGACGGTCGATGGTCTTCGTCACCTCGGCGGGATCGACCGCGAGAATCAGCATCGCGAGGATCAGCAGCGTCGCGATGAACGCACCTCCGCCGACGACCAGCGCGAGCGCCAGGGGCGTCAGCCCGTCGTAGGTCCCCTCGGCGATCGCCGTATTGACGCGGAGGGTGAATGCGCCGGTCGTGACGAGGGTGACGACCATCGCGAACACGCCGCAACCCAGCGCGATGCCGAGCAGGTGCAGCGGCCGCAGGATGTCTCGGCGGGTCGGCTTCTCGTCGCTCATCGCTCTCCTCCGCGCTCGGCCGAGGCTGCGCTCTGATCGGTGCCGGATGCCGTGACACGGTCACCCACCGGCTGTGCGTCGTCGGTCGCTGCCGTGCCCACGGCATCCGCTCGCTTCGGAGTCAGACCGGCGATGCCGAGGAAGACCGCGACGATCGCGGCGTAGCCGCCGAACATGCCGACGCCGAGGATGATGCCGGAGAGCAGGAACGTGCCGGCCTTGTCGATCGTGTACTCCTGGATGAATCCGGCGGGGATCAGCAGGAGGACGATGCCGAGGAGGATGCCGAAAGCGCCGACCGTCACTGCGTCGCGCGCCAGCGGATCGGCGGTGCGGCGAGCGCGGAAGCCGGCGAGGAGTTCGATCCCTCCGCTGAGGAGCGCCCAGGCCGAGACGACGACGAAGAAGAGGTCATCGGAGCGCCACGCCGGGATGCCGGTCGCCATGCCGGCGATGACGCCGAGCGCGGCGAGGAGCACGTAGGACCACCGCGATCCCTCCGGCAGCACGAGCCAGGCGGCGAGCACCTGGACCAGGGCCGTCACGAAGACGAAGCCGCTGAACACGGAGAGTCCGACGGGAGACGAGTGATCGGAGGAGAAGGTGATCATCAGCGCGGCGATGGCGGCGAAGAGCGCGCGCAGCAGTTGCACGTGTCGCATGGTGAATGCGCGGGCAGGGGCAGACATGACGATCCAGAGTCCTCCGGGGTGTTCCTCCCAGTCTACGCGGGGCCGCAGGGCCGACGCGTCGGAGGGCACGAGAGAGGTGTTCGTGAAGCCCGGTGGATCTCCCCAGATCGATCACCGGGCTTCACGACGAACGCAGCAAGGGGCTTCACTGCGATCGGACTGGACGTGCGCAAGGTCGGGCACCCTGCCCTTCGACGACACAGCCGATGACCACACTCGCCCACCCGGTCCCCTGAGGTGCACGTGCGCGGTCGTATGCTCACTCTATGGTTGTGGCTTTCACATACCTGAGGGGGCGTGTGATGAGTTTCGAATATGACGTTCCGGGAACGTCATCGGACGCGTTCGCCGGAGCGCTGCGTGATGCGATCAACGCGAAAGGCGTCACACTGTCGTGGCTGCAGCAGCGACTCAAGCGCCGAGGGAACCGCGTCTCGATGGCGACGCTCAGCTACTGGCGCTCGGGCGCCCGCAGCCCGGAGGGCGCCCAGTCGATGGCCGCACTGGCCGACATCGAGGACCTGCTCCACCTCGGCGAGGGAGAGCTCACCCGGCTCCTGCCCTCCACGAAGCGGACCGGACCACTCGGGCCGAGTCAGTTCCCGCTCAACGAGGAGACGATAGAGAACGCGGTCAAGGAGGCGTACGCCGCATTCGGCACGCCCTACCCCGACGCATCGCGCGAGGTGACGACGCATTCGGTGACCGACGTCGACGCGAACGGCAACCTGTCGTTCAGCAGCACCCGGAGTCTTCTCCAGGCGACCTCCGGCGTGGTGACCGCCACCCCGTTCCTCGAGGTGACGCCGGGCCTGCGCACCGCGCGGCCGATCTTCACCGCGGTGTCGGGCGGACATCTCGCCGGCGAGTATTCGCATGAGAGCGGCGAGGTGCACGGCGTGCTCTTCCAGCTCGATGCTCCGTTGACGGCCCCGGAGACGACGATGGTGGAATGGTCGGTCGAGTATCCCGCCGACTACCCGCCGACGCGTGAGACGGGTCACGGCGTGTCCCGTCAGTGCCGGGAGCTGCTCGTCTGGACGCGGTTCCACCCCGATGCCCTGCCGGACTGGTGCGAAGAGCGCGTCCAGACCCCCGCCGGCGTCACGGTCACGCCGGTGTCGCTCAACGGCAGCGGTTCGGTGCATCAGCTCCATCGCTCCTTCGGCCCGGGAGCCGTCGAGCTGCGCTGGGGTTACGGTCCCCGAGAGGAAGAGGACGGTCAGCCGGGCTGATCGCCCGTCGCCACGGGCCGGTCCGGCGTGTTCGACCATTGACTCCATGACCCGGGGAAGACCTTCGCCTCGATGCCGACCTCACTGAGGATCAGCGCGGTGTGCGCGGCCGTGACGCCAGAGCCGCAGTACGCGGCGACGGGAGTCCCTGCGGTCACACCGACCCGCGCGAAGTTCGCGCGGACGGTCTCGGCATCGAGCAGACGTCCCTCGGCGTCGAGGTGCAGCATCGTCGGGAGATTGCGGGCGCCGGGGATGTGCCCGGCCACCGGATCGAGCGGCTCGGTCTCGCCGCGATAGCGCTCGGGGGCGCGCACGTCGAGCAGGACGCCGGATGCCGGGAACGCCGCGGCCTCATCGATCGAGAGGGCGTCCCGACCGATCGGGTCGAGGATCACGTCTCCGGGCTCGGGAGCGACGTCGTCGGTCGCGAGGGGCTCGCCGGCTGCGGACCAGGCCCGCAGGCCGCCGTCGAGCACCCGCACGTCAGTGCCCGCCTGACGGAGGAGCCACCACGCGCGCGCCGCAGCCGTGCTCTTCGCGTCGTCGTAGGCGATCACGATGTCACCCTGCCGGACGCCCCAGCGGCGCGCCGCGGTCTGCAGCGTCTCGGTCGTGGGCAGCGGATGACGGCCCTCCGAAGGCTCGCCGTGCGTGGAGAGCTCGGTGTCGAGTGGGACATAGACGGCCCCGGGGATATGCCCCCGAAGGTAGTCCTCGTGGCCGTTCGGACGGTCGAGCCGCCACCGCACATCGATCAGCCGCACCGGTGCGCCCTCGGACAGAAGGGCCTGCACCTCGGACACGCTCACAAGACTGCTCATCCTTCGAGGCTAGCGAGTCGTTCCCGGCATCCGATCTCCCCCGTCTTCCGCCGTCACGACCGGACCGGGAATAGCGGCCGCCCCGTCGCGTTGCATCTCGCATGATTGAAACTTCAACCGTCGTGCCGGTGGCCACCGAGCGGACCCGTGTACGTGTACCGCTGCGCTTCGCCGACGGTTATGCCACGACGGCGGACGTGGTCACGTTCGCCGGACTGGTCGACGGCCGGGAGCACCTGCTGCTCGGCCTCGGCGACTGGCGGTCTGCGATGGAACGAGCGGATGCCGGTGGCGAAGCGCCGCTCGCGCGCCCGCACAGCGAGTGCCTGACCGGTGACGTCTTCGGCTCGGAACGCTGCGACTGCGGTCCGCAGCTGCGCGAGGCCGTCGAGCGGATCGCCGACGAGGGCGGCTTCCTGCTCTACCTCCGTCAGGAGGGTCGCGGCATCGGCCTGTACGCGAAGCTCGACGCCTACGCCCTGCAAGATGCCGGTCTCGACACCTACGAGGCGAATGTGGCGCTCGGGCACGGCGAGGACGAGCGCGATTACACGGTCGCGGCGCAGATGCTCGCGGCCATGGGCGTGGACGGCATCCGTCTGCTCAGCAACAACCCCGACAAGGCCGTGCAGCTGGAGCGCCTCGGCATCCGGGTCGCCGACCGCGTTCCCACCGCCGTGCACCTGTCGGACGCGAACTCCCGCTACCTGCAGGCCAAGCGCGACCACACCGCCCACACCCTCGACCTCTCCGCCGCGTGATGGACGACCGGCGACTCGACGACGCCGAAATGGCGACGTGGTTGCCCACGATCCGCTTCGTTCAGCTGCTGCCGCAGGTGCTCGACCGAGCTCTGAAGGCCGAGACCGGGTTGAATCACGCGCACTACGCGATCCTCATCACTCTGGCGGGCAGCGGCGAGGGCGTCGTGACGATGACCGAGCTCGCTCGGATCGCGGGGCTCAGCAGGTCGCGCCTCAGTCACGCCCTGGATTCCCTCGAGGAGCGCGGCTGGGTGACGCGATCCCCGTGCGGCAGCGACAAGCGCACGCTGTCGGCGACCCTCACGCCTGCCGGGCGCGAACTGCTGCGGTCCGCCGCCCCGGTGCACGTCGCGCAGATCCGCGAGCTCGTGCTCGATCCACTCACCGAGGAGGAGCGAGGCCAGCTCGGCGGCATCCTGACGAAGCTGCTGCCCGGGGTGGCGGCGGCGCTCTGACTCAGCCGGCGGACCGCCTGCGGATCAGCATCGCGACGCCCGCGAGCAGCAGTAGCAGCCCCGCACCGAGCGGCACCCACGGGACGGTGCCACCCGTCGTCGGAAGCGCCGCATCCGCCGACACCGTCACCGTCACCGTCGCGGTAACGCGCGTGCCGTTCGCATCCGCCACCGAGTACGTGATCGGGGTCGTGGTGCCCACGAACCCGTCGTCCGGGGTGAACACGATCCGGCCGTCGATGACGGTCCAGACTCCTTCGCCGGGAACCACGAGTTCTGTGACCAGCGCGCCGCCGGAGCCGACGATCCGCAGGGAGGCGCGGTCGAGCGGCGCGCCGTCAGTGCCGGGCGAGTCATCGCCGAGCACATCGATGACCACCTGAACGCCGGGTCGGGTGGTCGCCGTGTCGTTCCTGGCAATCGGATCGATGCCGGGAACGGTGATGGTCAGCCTCGACGCGGCCGCGTTGCCGAGCGAGTCGGTCACCGCGTAGGCGATAGGAGACGCGATCCCGCGGAATGTCCGAACCGGCGTGAAGGTGACCTGCCCGTCGGTTTCGATCTCGTACACGCCCTCGCCGGGAACGTCGAGCGACTTCCCGCGATCACCCAGCGTGGCACCCGCGGGCTGACCCGCGGTCGTGAACACGACGGATGCCGCGACGAGTGCGGCATCCGTGCCGTCGGCGCGCTGCCCGGGGCGGTCGTTACCGAGGATGTCGACCGTGACCGGCACGTTCTGCGGCGTGCGCTCCGCATCGGGATTCGCTGCAGGCCCGGGGCGCACCGTGACACTCAGGGCGGCCGCCGTCGACGAGCCGTTCTCGTCGAGGATCGTGTAGCGCACCGGCGTGGTGTCTCCGTGGAATCCCGTAGCGGGCGTGAACGTCACGGTGCCGTCGTCGCGCAGCGTGTAGACGCCCTCATCGGCGACGTCGAGCGTTTTCCCGTCGTCGCGGATCTCGGCGGCGAGCCCGGCCGGGATGCCGGACGCCTCGAACACCGCTGACGCCGGGTCCAACGGTACGGCGGGATCGCCCGGCTCATCGTTGCCGGCGACGTCGAACGTCACCGGGGTCGCGAAGGGCGTCGCAGCCGTGTCATCCGCCGCGGACGGGACGACCGGGACGACGTCGATCGTGATGGTCGAGGTCACGGCATTGCCGATCTCGTCGGTGCCCGTGTACGTCACCGGGGTGGCGGTTCCGCTGAACTGCGGGAGCGGCGTGAACTCGACCGAGCCGTCTGCCGCAGCCGTGTATGCGCCCTCTCCCGGCACCACGAGCCTGGTGCCGCCGTCGAGGACCTGCGCGTCGGCCGGCTGCCCGATCGTGGGGAACCGCAGCGTGCCGAGATCCCAGGCACCCGCCGAGTCGTCGGCATTCCGCGACGCGACATCGTTGGCGAAGGGCTGCTCCGTCACCGGGATGCCCTGCAGAGTCGTCTCCGTGTCCGGCGCGGCCGACGGGCCGGGCCGCACCGTGACCTGGATGCCGGCGTCGGCGGTCGTGCCGTTGGCATCCGTGATCCGGTAGAGCACCGACGTCGTCGTTCCTGTGAAGCCGGCCGCGGGAGTGAAGACGACGGTCCCGTCGGCACCCAGCACGAAAGTCCCCTGGCGGTCGATCGTCAGCGTGCGGCCGTCGGCGGACACAGCGACGCCGCCGGGCTGGCCAGCCACCGGAAAGACCGTGCTCGCGGGAACGAGCGGGGCGGACGTGTCTCCGGCACTGTCGTCGTCGAGCAGATCGAGCGCGACGGCCACGCCGTACGCCGTGGTCGCACTGTCGTCCTGTGCGCGGGGCGTCACGGGGGTGACCGTGATCGTGATGGTGGATGAGAGCGCCGCGTCGTGCGAGTCCCTGGCGGTGTAGACGACGGCGCTCGTCCGCCCCGTGAACTGCGGCTCGGGAGTGAAGGTGACCTGGCCTGCGGGGTCGGCGGAGTAGACGCCCTCTCCCGGCACCGTCAGCCTGGTGCCGTCATCGGCGACGGTCGCACCGGCGGGCTGACCGTCGATCGGGAAGGCGACGCTCGGCGGGAAGAGGACTCCGGTGTCGCATCCTGCCGGCCCGCCGGGATCAGCAGGGTCGCACGGATTTCCGAGATCGCTCGGGAAATCGTTCGCGAGGACGTCGATGACCGCGGCGGTGTTCTGCAGGGTGGTCTCGGCATCCGGTGCGGCGATGGCACCGCTGCCGACCGTCACCGTGATCTCCGCCGTCGCGGGCGTGCCGTTCTCATCGGAGACGCGGTAGGTCACGGGAGTCGCTGGGCCGCTGAATCCGGGCACGGGCGCGAACCGCGCGGTCCCTCCGCTCTGCACGGTCCAGGTGCCTTCGCCGGGTACGACGAGCGTCTTGCCTCCGTCGGTCGCATCCGGCGACGTGAACACCACCGAGGTCGGGACGAGGGGTGCGGATGCCGCTCCTGGTTCGTCGTTGGCGAGGATGTCGAGCATCACGGGCGTGCCACCCGGAGTCTTCGCGGCATCCCCGATCGCGGTCGGCGTCACGGCCGTTACCGTCACCGTGATGGTGCTCGACGCGTCGTTCCCGAACTCATCGGTGACGGTGTAGGTCACCGGAGTCGCCGTCCCGGTGAACTGCGGCTCAGGATCGAACGTGACCTCCGCGCTCGCCGGGGCGAATGTGTAGACGCCTTCGCCGGGAACCGTGAGCACTCGTCCGTCCGCGCTCAGCGCGCTGCCGGCTGGGAGAACCGGAGTCACATCGAATCGGAGCGAGTCGGCATCGAAGGTCCCCGCGCTGCCGTCCGCGGCCGTGCCGGGGACGTCGTTGTCGATCACCGGGAACGACACATCGACGTTCTGGGCGGTCGCGGCGGAGTCCGCCGAGGCGACCGGTCCGGGGCGAACCGTGACGGAGACGCTCGCGGAGCTCTGCTGTCCGTTCTCGTCGGTGATGCGGTAGGGGGTCGTGGCGGTGCCGGAGAAGCCGTCTGCCGGCGCGAACTCGACCCGGCCCCCTGGCGTCACACGCCAGGTGCCCTGAGGGGTCACGAGCACCGTGCCGCCATCGGTGGCCGCAGGGTCGGTGAGAACGGTCGAGGTGGAGACGATGGCCCCGCCGGGCCCGGGGCGGTCGTTCCCGACCACGTCGACGGTCACCGGCGTGCCGTGGGGAGTCGTGATCGCGTCGTTGACCGCGGTCGGATCGACCGCCGAGACGGTCACCGTGATCTTCGCCGTCGCCGGGTTGCCCAGGCTGTCGGTGACGCCGTAGGCGATGGTCGAGGCGGTCGGCCCGTCGAAGGTCGTATCCGGTGCGAAGGTCACGACACCGGTGGTCGGATCGATCGTGTACGCGCCCTCGCCCGGCACCTCGAGCCGGCGGCGATCGTCGCTGACGACGGTGCCGGCCGGCTGACCGGTGACCTCGAAGAGAACGGATGCCGGCGAGATCGTCACAGCCGTTCCGTCAGCGTTCCGTCCCGGAGCATCATTGCCGAGGACGGCGATCTGCACGCTCGCGCCCTGGGTCGTCGCGGCGGTGTCATCGGCCGCCGTCGGGCCCGGCCGTACCGTGCCTGTCGCGGTGGAGGTGGAGGTCTGGCCGTTGTCGTCGAGGATGCGGTACTCCGCCGTGGCGTCGCCGCTGAATCCCGGCGCCGGCGTGAACGTGATGCGGCCGTCCGTGCCGATCGTCCAGACACCGTCCGCGGTCTCGAGACGTTTCCCGCCGTCGGTCGCGGCCGGATTCGTGAACACGGTCCGATCCGGGAGGATCTCGCCGGTGCCCGGCTGGTCGTTCGTCGCTCCTGCCAGCGTGATCGGGTCTCCGAATGTCGCCACCCCCGTGTCCGCGACAGCGACGGGTGGAGGGAGCACATTGACGAACGAGCAATCGATGTTCGCCCCATCCGTGCCGGAAGGCGCGGTGAAGGTCGCCGTATTTCCCGAGCCGCTGGCGATGACGGTGCCGGCAGCATCCGTGCAGGACCACGTCGTCTCGTAGTCATCGAGGTCGGTGGTGCCGACGGGGTCCTGACGCATCGTGTACGTCTCACCGGGGATGATGAGCCCCGGTTCGCTCGTGACGCCGGCACCGTCATCGCCCGACGTGCTCGGAGGGAAGTCGGGGGTCGTGCCGTTCGGCCCGTACGAGCCGCCTTCCACGACGACGCGCGCTTGGTCCGTGGGTTGAGCGCGCGGTCCGTCGAAGCTGGTGACGATCTCCGCCGTCGAGGGGTTCGCGCAGGAACCCAGGTCCGCAGACGAGACGTCGGTCAGCGTGTAGGTGGTCCCGGTGGGCGCGCCCGTGATCGGGTTCGTCTTCTGGAGCACGGTGGTACCGCCGAGATAGAGAAAGCCATCGGATCCGAAGGCGATGCCGTTCGTCGCGACGGTGGTCGAACCTCGCGAGAGCTCTGTCGATGTCAGCGTGGTACCAGTGCCAGAGGTCGGGATGACACCCTCGGCCACATAGAGCGCTGCCACGGTGGCGCTTCCGGAGACGATGTAGAGCCGTCCAGCCTTGTCGAACGCCATGTCCCCATTGCGGCCAGGAGCGTTCACCGTGCTCACCGAGACGACGGGGCCCGGGGGTGCGGTGTTCGTCGCCGGATCGAAGACGTAGATGTTGACGGTCGTCCCCGCGTAGCCGCCGTAGTAGTAGAGCCCGTTCAGTGGGTTGACGGCACCCATCGTTCCCTGAGCGACGCCCGGGGTCTTCGGCGAGACGGTGATGGTGCCGTCAGCACTCGCCTCAGGCTCGTACTCGAGGACACTCGTGGATGTTCCGGCGATGGCGACCGATCCCCCGGCGCCGATACCCAGCTGGTTGGTCGCCGTTCCGGCATCCGCCGGGGTGGTGAACACGGGAGTCGTGGTCGTGCCGGTCGCCAGATCGATCTTCCCCACGTTTCCCGGCGAATGGGTGCTGAAGTACACCGTGTCGAAGCATTCCAGGGCCGCGGCGGCCGCCGCGGGTGCCGCTGGTCCGGTCGCGGTCAGTCCGGCGGCGAGCAGGACGACGGCTGTCGCGATGGCGAGCGGGCCCACCAGCGATGTCCGTCCCTTCTTCGCGCGGATGCGGGGGACAGATGACAGCGACATGCGGGGCCTCTCAACGGTGATCGACTGTGGGAGCAGTCGGTGCGCGCCGGCGGTCCAGCGCGCACGCGAGGGTTGTCAGACGGATCTGCGGGACTGCAGCAGATCGCGGATCTCGACGAGCAGCTCAGCCTCGCTCGGCAGCGGCGCGGGCTCGACGACCGCGGGGCGCAACCGGTCTGCACGCTCCTTCGCCTTGTTCATCGGCATCACGAAGACGAAGTAGACGACCAGCGCGACCGCGAGGAAGTTGATCACGGCACCGATGATCAGGCCGAAGGAGAACACCGACACCCCGCCGCCGAGGGTCTCCACCTTGACCTGCAGGGCCTCGTCCAGGCTTCCGGCGTTGAAGAAGAGGCCGATCAGCGGATTGATGAGAGCCTCCACGAGGACGGTCACGATGGAGGTGAACGCGGCTCCGATCACGACGGCGACCGCCAGTTCGATGACGTTGCCGCGAAGGATGAATTCCTTGAATCCGTTGATCATGTTGTTCCGTTCTCCGTTCGTGGTCGGGGCGGCGAAGGGAGCGAGGCCGACCCGGCGTGGTCGGCCTGCGCGCCCTACCCCGTGATCCCCAACAGGGTTGCGCCGACTCGTTCCCTGCAGCTGACGGATCGGCGGTCAGAAAATTACCAGGATCGCTTTCACGGTTTCCCCGCGAACTGTGAACGCGAACGCCCGTACGTCGTGGCCCGTGCCGAGCGGGCATTTCTGCTCTGAGCAGAACCGCTCGAACCGGACGGATGCCGCGGCATATCGTGAGGCATGACCGACATCGCTCCCTTCTCGCGCGCTCCCCGCCTCCCCCGCCGTCCGCAGCCGAGCGACCCCGAGCCCCTGTGGCGTCAGCTGCTCGGCGATCAGCTGCGACGCCGTCGGCATGAGCGCGAGGAGACGCTCACCGAGACCGCCGAGAAGGCCGGCGTCTCCCCGCAGTACCTCTCCGAGGTGGAGCGCGGTCTCAAGGAGCCGTCGAGCGAGATGATCGCGGCGATCAGCGGCGCCCTCGAGACCTCACTGATCGAGCTCACCAGCGCGGTGGCCGATGAGTTGCGGACGGCCATGGCACCGGCATCCGCCCTGGTCTCGAACGGTGGCCGCGCCGCCTTCGCGCTGGCCGCCTGAGCTGCGGCAACCGCTCAGCCGGCGACTCGCTCTCCGAGCACCGTGTCGATGAGGCCGTAATCGAGGGCGGCGGATGCCGTGAACACGCGGTCGCGGTCGGTGTCGGTCCGCAGCTCCTCGACCGTGCGCCCGCTGTGCCTGGCGAGGATCGCCTCCATGTCGGACCGCACGCGCACGACCTCGTCGGCCGCGAGGATCAGGTCAGGAATCGCACCGCGCGACTGGCCGGCGGGCTGGTGCAGCACGATCCGCGCGTGGGCGAGGGCGGACCGCTCGCCCGCTGCTCCCGCCGCGACGAGCAGCGCCGCCGGGCCGATCGCCTGGCCGACGCAGGTCGTGGCGATGCGCGGACGGATGTGCCGCATGGTGTCGTAGATCGCGAGCGCCGCGCCCGGATCGCCGCCCTCGCTGTTGATGTAGAACTGCACGCCGCTCTCGGGACTGTCGGCATCGAGGTGAAGGAGCTGGGCGATGAGCGCATTGGCGACGCCCGCATCGATGCCGGTGCCGAGGTAGATGACTCGTTCGGCGAGCAGATGGGAGTAGACGTCCATGATGCGCTCGCCGCGGGGGTGCTGGGCGATCACGTTGGGGATCGAGTAGGTGCTCATGCGCTCGTCCCCAGCCCGACGCGTGCACGTCGTCGCGGCATGATGTCGGCGAGGGAGCCGACGATCTCGTCGATGAAGCCGTAGTCCAGAGCCTGCGGGGCGGTGTACCAGCGGTCGTGCAGCGAGTCGTCGAAGATCCGCGTGATCGGCTGGCCGGTGTCGTCGGCGATGAGGCCGAGCACGGTGTCGCGCATGTGGCGCAGGTCGTCGGCCTGCGTCTCGATCTCGACAGCCGAGCCGCCGATGCCCGCGGAACCCTGATGCATGAGGATGCGCGCGTGCGGTAGTGCCCGGCGCTTTCCCCTGGTCCCTGCCGAGAGGAGGAATTGACCGGCGCTGCAGGCGAGGCCCAGCGCGAGCGTGGACACGTCGTTGGGCACGAGCCGCATGAGGTCGCGGATCGCCAGCATCGACGGCACCGAGCCGCCGGGCGAGTGGATCCACAGGGCGATGTCGGTGTTGGCGTCCTCCGCCGACAGGGCGAGCAGCTGCGTCATGAGCAGCGTGCCGTTGTCGTCGTCGAGGGCGCCGTCGAGCACGAGCACGCGCTCGTGGAACAGCGCGCGTCGGGCTTCGGGGCCGAACTGCGGGATGGGGTTGTCTTCGCTCATGCCCCCAGCATCCGTCCGTTCTCGCGCTCTCAGGCCGTGATCCGCCCCGGGCAGATCCGCCTTGAGCAGAGGGGTGCTCTCCCTCCTCCGCCGAAGGAAGGCGTATGAAAACCGCCCGTAACACCGCCGACTCATGAGACTCCTACGCTCGGCATCATGGCGAAGCAGACGGCACCCGCATGGCACTGGTCGGAAGACGGGATCAACTTCCGGACGCGAAAGTGGGTACGACCGGAAGACCTCAACGCGAACGGATCGCTGTTCGGCGGGAGCCTCCTGAAATGGATCGATGAAGAGGCGGCGATCTACGCGATCGTGCAGCTCGGCAACTACCGCGCGGTCACCAAGCACATCTCGGAGATCAACTTCGAGGCGTCGGCGGTGCAGGGCGACCTGGTCGAGATCGGTCTGACGGCGACGTACTTCGGCCGCACCTCGCTCACCATGCGGGCGATGGCGCGCAACATGATCACCCGCAAGCGCCTCCTCACGATCGAGAAGATCGTGTTCGTCAGCCTCGACGAAGACGGAGTGCCGACCCCCCACGGCTACACCGACATCACCTACGACCGCGATCGGATGCCGACGGAGCGGCTCGCGACCGGGACGATCCGCCTTCCCAGCTAACGCCGAGCGGCCCCCTTCTGCGCGAGCGGCCCCCTTTGAGCGCTGCGCAAGGGGCCGGTTCGCGCAGAGAGGGGCCGGTCGGCGGTGGGGGCGCGGGAACATTCGAACGCCTGCGCGAGGTCGGCGATCAGGTCGGCGGCGTCCTCCAGGCCGATCGAGAGGCGCAGCACGTCGGCGGCGGGGCGCGCCTCGGGAGGAACCGGGCGGTGCGTGAGCGCGGCCGGATGCTGGATGAGCGAATCGACACCACCCAACGAGACCGCGTGCGTGAACAGCGTCGTCGCGCTCGTGACGGCGGATGCCGCGGCGAAGCCTCCCCGCATCCGCATGGCGATCATCGCGCCGGTCCCTCGCATCTGACGTTCCAGGATGCCGTGCGGATCACCGTCGAGCCCCGGGTAGAAGACCTCGGTCACCTCCGGGCGGTCGATCAGCCACTGCACGATGCGCCGCGCGTTCTCCTGCTGCTGCCGCATCCGCACCGGCAGAGTCGCGAGCCCGCGGTGGAGCAGGTAGGCACCGAGCGGATGCAGGAGGCCACCGGTCACCGCTCGCACGCGGCGCAGCGCCTCGGCCGTCTGTTCGCTGCAGGCCACGACGCCGGCGATGACGTCGCCGTGCCCGCCGAGGTACTTCGTGGCGCTGTGCAGCGACATCGCCGCACCGAGGTCGAGCGGGTTCTGCAGGACCGGAGTCGCGAAGGTGTTGTCGACGACGACCGGCACCGTTGCCGCCTGGCGGACGACATCGGCGATGTCGGCGAGGTCGAGCGTCGGGTTGGCCGGCGTCTCGAGCACCACCAATCCTGTGTCAGGGCGGATGCTGCTCGCCACCTCATGCGGATCGCAATAGGTGACCTCCGCCCCGAGCAGACCCGAGCCGAGCAGGTGGTCGGTGCCGCCGTAGAGCGGACGCACGGCGACGACGTGCCGCTTGCCGACCGCGTTCGTGTGAGCGAGGATCACGGCCGTCACCGCCGCCATCCCCGAGCCGAACGCGACGGAGGCTTCGGCGTGCTCCATCTCGGCGAGCGCGTCTTCGACGCGCGCTACCGTCGGATTCCAGAGCCGGGCGTAGACCAGACTCCCGTCCGCGGGCGGCCGACCGCCGGTAGCCATCGCCTCGTACGAGTCGCCGCCGCGCTCGATGTCGGGCAGGGGGTTCGTGGTCGAGAGATCGATGGGCAGCGCGTGGACCCCGAGACCCTCGAGGTCGGAACGGCCGCTGTGGACGGCGACGGTGTCGGGATGCAGCGGTGCAGTCATCCCTCCACGTTGGCGGAAATTCAGTCCCAGCGCTTCACATCGACAGCATCCGCCACTTCAGTCGGGGATCTCGCTATTCTGAGCAACGACGCACGCCGATCGGAGGGCTTCGTTGTCCAAAGCACAAGGGACGCCACTCGATGAGATCGACCTCGAGATCCTCGCCGCTCTCACCCACGATGCGGAGATCACGAACAAGGCGCTCGCGCGCGGACTCGGCCTCGCGGAATCGACGTGCGCTCACCGCGTCCGCAGTCTTCGCGAGCGCCGCGTGATCCGCGACACGCGCATCCGCGTCGACGGCGCGGCGCTCGGTTTACCGCTGCAGGCGATCATCAAGGTGCGCCTGGCGAATCACACCGGTCCGAAGGTGACCGCGCTGTTCGATGCGCTCGCGAGCGTCCCCCGCGTGCTGCAGGTGTTCCATGTGGCGGGAGTCGACGACTTCCTCGTGCACGTGGCCGTCGAGGACGCGACTGCGCTGCGCGACATCGTGCTCGAGCACATCACGGTCCACCCCGTCGTGCGGGGCGCCGAGACGCAGCTCGTGTTCGAACTGCGCGACGGCAGCGGCCTGCTCGCCCGCTGACCCCGACGGGAACGCGTCGGCGTCAGGAGACGATGGAGACCGAACCCGTCTTGGTCGAGACGGTCGGAACGCTCGAGACGGTCGACACCACGCGCCGTGCAGGCACCGGCGCCTCCGCGCGCTCACGCCGACGCGCCTCGCGTCCGACCTCGGTGGCGTTCAGGATCGCTCGCACGACACCGCCGAGCACGAGCATCGCCACCAGGACGGCGCACGCGACGAGCAGCGGCATCCACTGATTGGCGAACGATGCCATGAAGCTCATCAGCGCGCAGACGATCCAGAGGCCCACGGCACCGCCGCTGAGCCCTCCGGCACCGCGGACGATCGCCACCGCCGCCACGATCGCGCAGACCGTGGCGAGCGCCGCCCCCACGATGCCGATCGGCACCATCACGGAAGCCAGATCGTTGGCCACCCTCAATGTCGTCATGACGACCCCCCGTCAGCGGAATGTCCGCTCCTTCGACACTAAGAGAGTGTCACCGAGAGGGCATCCGTCTCAAGAGCGACGCGGCATCATCCTCGAGAACGATCTTCTTCCTGCGCGTCCTGTTCCTTTTTCGTCGCGCGGCGTCACCGCCGGGCGCGCTCGGAGGGGCGTCGGCGCAGCGTGAGCCTGCGCATCCGGGAGGCGCGGATGGTCTGCAGCGGCTGGGTGATGACGGCATCCACGACCATCGAGCCGTCGGTCGGACCGACGATGGCCATCGCCGACGTCTCGGTTGCCTCGAGCGGATCGACGGGCATCCGTCCGAGATCGCGGTGCGCGCGAACATAGGCGGGGACGAGCAGGACGATCGCTCCGACCCACGCGAGCGGATTGCTCAGCGCGACGCCGTCGAACCCGATCCATGCACCGAGCACGATGGCCGCGCCCACGCGCATGATCAGTTCGATCACCCCGGTCACCGTCGGCACGAGCGTGTGGCCGAGTCCCTGGAGCGCGCCCCGCAGCACGAACAGGATGCCGAGCGCCCAGTAGCCGCAGCCGTTGATGATGAGCATCCGGTGCGCCATGTCGACGACCTCGTCCGACCCCTCTCCGACGAACAGGCGCACCATCGTCGCGCCGAAGGCGATCAGCAGTCCACCCAGCACGATGCCTGAGACGATCGCCATCCACGTCGCCTCGACCACCCCGCGACGGATGCGGTCGGGTCGACGACCGCCGTGATTCTGCGCCGCGTACATCGAGACGGCGAGGCCGAGCGAGGAGAGCAGCGCGACCGCGAGGCTGTCGACGCGGGATGCCGTCGTGTACGCCGCCACGGCGTCGGAGCCGAGCGTGTTCAGCGCGACCTGCACGGTGAGCGTGCCGATCGCGATGATCGAGGCCTGGAATCCCATCGGGAGCCCGAGGCGCAGGTGGTCGGCGATGTCGGCCCGGGTGATCCTCCAGTCGACGCGGCGCAGGTGCAGCATCGGGAGGCGGCGACGGACGAACTCGAGGCAGAGGAGGACCGAGACCGCCTGCGCCACGACCGTGGCGAGCGCGGCTCCGGCGACACCCCACTCCAGTGGCCCGACCATGAGGACGACCAGACCGACGTTCAGTGCGCACGAGACGGTGAGGAACACCAGCGGCGTGCGGGAGTCGCCGATCGCGCGGATGATCGCGGAGAGATAGTTGAAGAACATCGTCGCCCCGGCGCCGAGGAAGCTGATCTGCGTGAAGACCGTGGCCTCGGCCATCAGCTCGGGCGGAGTCTGCAGCAGAGCGAGAAGCGGCGCGGCGATCAGGGGCGCGACGACGGTCAGCAGCACGCTCGTCGCACCCGAGAGCAGCACGCCGGTCGCGACCGAGCGACGTACGGCGGCGTCGTCTCGCGCGCCGAAGGCCTGCGCGATCGGGATGGCGAAGCCGCTGGTCAGACCCCAGGCGAAGCCGAGCAGCAGGAACAGCAGCGGACCGGTCGCGCCGACGGCCGCGAGCGCGTTCACGCCGAGGTGACGCCCGACGACGATCGCGTCGGCGAAGTGGTAGAGCTGCTGAACGACGTTGCCGATCAGGAGCGGGATCGAGAAGGCGAGGATGACACGCCACGGGCGACCCGTGGTGAGGGGAGTGGCCATGAAGAAGCGGCTCGCAGAACTGGGGGATGATCGGGGGAGGCTCCAGTTTATCGAATCGATTCGGTGAGGGGGATCCCGATTCGGCGACGATCAGCTCGAGGGGTACTGTCAGGCCCTCCCTCACGGACGAGTCCGCGCGTAGCGTCGATTCCACAACCCGCGGATTCGCACCGCGGCCCGACCAAGGGAGCATCCATGCAGACACGCACACTCGGACAGGGCCTCGAGGTCTCGGCGGTCGGCCTCGGCTGCATGGGGATGTCGCAGAGCTACGGACCCAACCCGGGAAGCCGCGACGAGATGATCGGCGTGCTGCGGTCGGCTCTCGACCACGGCGTCACGTTCTTCGACACGGCCGAGGTGTACGGACCCTACGTGAACGAGGAACTCGTCGGCGAGGCGCTCGCACCGGTCCGCGATCAGGTCGTCATCGCCACGAAGTTCGGCTGGCGCATCGAAGACGGGAAGAGCGTGGGGCTCGACAGCCGGCCGGAGCAGATCCGCCGCGTCGCCGAGGAGTCGTTGCGGCGCCTGCGCACGGACGTGCTCGACCTCTTCTACCAGCACCGCGTCGACCCCGCAGTCCCCATCGAAGATGTCGCCGGCACCGTGGCCGAACTGATCGCGGAGGGCAAGGTGCGCCATTTCGGGTTGTCCGAGGCATCGGCATCCACCATCCGCCGGGCCCACGCCGTGCAGCCGGTCACCGCGCTGCAGAGCGAGTACTCGCTGTGGACGCGCGATCCGGAAGCGGACGTCCTCCCGGTGCTCGGCGAACTGGGGATCGGGTTCGTGCCGTTCAGTCCGCTGGGAAAGGGATTCCTCACGGGCACGGTCGACCGGAGCACGACCTTCGCCGAGGGCGACATCCGCGGGACGATCCCGCGCTTCAGCGAGGAGAACCGCGCGGCGAATCAGGCGCTCGTCGAGCACGTCGCCGGCCTCGCCGCGGCGAAGGATGCCTCCCCCGGGCAGATCGCACTCGCGTGGCTCCTCGCCCGCTCGCCCTGGATCGTGCCGATTCCCGGCACGAGGCGAACCGCGCGGATCGCCGAGAATGCGGGATCGACGGCCGTGGCGCTCTCGGCGGACGACGTCGCCGACCTCGACCGACTGGCCGACCGCGTCGGCGTCGCCGGCGACCGGTACAACCCGCAGCAGATGGGTTACGTCGACCGCTGAGCGGGCGGCGGCGACGCTCAGGTCGCAGATGGCGTCGCCTCCCGGCCGTGGAGGCGGCACGAACTGCGACCGGAACGAGCCGAGGCGGCCGGAACTGCGACCGGAACGCTGGGCGGCGGCGAGGCAATAGCCTGGATGCTGCGACGGCGGAAGGAGCGCGATGTTCGACAGTCCGCTCTCGGCGTCGGCGTACGAGGTGCTCGGCGTCGCCTCGACCACCGACGACGACGAGCTGCGGCGTGCATATCGCCTCCGATTGCGGCAGACCCACCCCGACACCGGCGGCGATGCGGCCGTGTTCATCCGCGTGCAGCGCGCGTGGGAGCTGGTCGGCACGCCGGAAGGCCGCGCGGCCTATGACCGCAGTCACGGCATCGGCATCGAGACCGAGTGGGGCGGATGGCGCGCCCCGAGCGCTCGCACCGACACTCGTCCGCGACCCAAGACCTACGGCGAGCCCGGTGCGTGGCGGCGTGCTCGGTACGTGGCCCTCCTGCAGGACTGGGCGGGCGAGGAGATCGCGGATCCGTACGCGCCGTCGCTCGTGCGCGCGGCACCCCGCGAGCTCAAGCGCCTGCTCGCCGACGCCCTCGCCGAAGAGGGCACGGCGGCCGCGGCATCCGGCCTGGGCATGGGCTTCACGCTGTGGCACGGCATCGCCGTGGCGGCATCCGCCGAGAAAGAAGTGACGGATGCCGCGGAACGACTCGACCACGTGATCCTCGGCCCGTCCGGCCTCTACGGCGTGATGTCGGCGGACTTCGGCGGCACGGTCGGTTTCCGTCGCGGCGAGATCACCGGTCCGAGCCTCGGGCACCGCGCGCCCGTCACGACTCTGCTCTCTCAGATCAACGCGGTCGCCCGTGCCGCCCGCGTGCGTTTCAGCGGCGCGATCGTCGCGCTTCCCGACGATGACCTGTCTCAGGCGGCGACGCCGCTCGGCAGCATCCGCGGTCTTCCCGTCGTGGTGATCCGTCGCAGCGCGCTGCCCGGCCTGCTGCGGCGCGGTCTTCCCGGCGCGCGGGTCATCGGCGGCAACGAGCTGTTCGACATCCGCACCCGCCTGACCCAGACCTCGCGCTTCGTCTGACACCCTCTTTCCCCCTTCCCGGGCCTCGGGTAGCGTGCGGGCATGGCGATCTCGACGACGCTCCGCGACTGGCTCCTCGACAGCGATCCCGCTCTGCGCTGGCAGGTCGAGCGCGATCTGATCGGGGCTGCGCCCGAGGTCTGGGAGGCGACCCGTTCCCACGTCGCGACCGAGGGCTTCGGTGCGGCGATGCTCGCCGAGGAGGATGCCGACGGCCAGTGGGCCGGCGGCTCGTACTTCCCCGCCGGCTACTTCGGCAGCGCCGAGGCGGAGCAGCCAGGGCAGCCGTGGGTCGCGACGACCTGGTCGCTGAAAGAGCTGCGCGAGTGGGGCCTGGATGCCGCGGTGCTGAGCGGCACCGCGGAGAAGCTCGCGGCGAACAGCCGCTGGGAGTACGACGATCTGCCGTACTGGGGTGGCGAGGTCGACGTGTGCATCAACGCGTTCACGCTGGCCACCGGGGCGTGGCTCTGCGTCGATATGACCGACCTCGCCCGGTGGTTCGTCGAGCACCGCCTCGAGGACGGCGGGTGGAACTGCGAGGCGGAGGAGGGCGATTCGACGCGGTCGTCGTTCCACTCCACGCTCAATGCACTGCGCGGGATGCTGACCTTCGAGCGCATCACCGGCGACGCCTCGCTGCGCGAAGCCCGGCACGGCGGCGAGGAGTATCTGCTGCGTCGACGGCTGATGTACCGCGAGTCGACCGGAGAGCTCGTGGGCGACTTCGTCGGGCAGTTCACCTATCCGCCGCGCCACCGCTACAGCGCCCTGACCGCACTCGATCACTTCCGCGAGGCGTCGCTGCTCGAGGGCACGGCGCCCGATCCGCGCCTCGCCGACGCCGTCGCGCTGATCCGCGATGCTCGGCAGCCCGACGGCACCTGGCTGCAGGGCGAGCCTCTCGCCGGACGCACCTGGTTCGCGGTCGACGTGCCGGAGGGCGAGCCGTCGAAGTGGCTGACTCTGGTCGGCACGCGCGTCCTCGACTGGTGGGATGCCGCAGGCTGAGCCCGCCGCATGGCCTGCGTTTCGAATCGCGCAACTGGTCGATAATCCCGCCGACTACCCGCCATTTGCGCGATTCGAAAGAGCGGAGACCCGTTGACAGGCCTCTGCAAACCGGTTTACACTCGTGCAAACCGGTTCAACCGCCCTACAGAGCGCCGGTGCGAAACCACGAGGAGGTGGCATGAGCCGCACGACGATCGCCGATGTCGCCCGCGAAGCCGGCGTCACGAAGGCCACGGTCTCGCACGCGCTCAGCGGCAACCGCCCGACCTCCGAAGAGACCCGCGCGAAGGTTCTGGCCGCGGCCGAGAAGCTCAACTGGGTGCCGAGCCAGAGCGCACGCGCCCTCGCGACGAGCCGTGCCAACGCGATCGCCGTCGTCTTGGCGCGCGACCCCGAGGTCATCGCGAACGACTCGTTCTTCCCCGCGTTCATCGCCGGTGTCGAGTCGGTGCTCGCCGAGACCGAGACCGCTCTGCTCCTGCAGGTCGTCACGGATCAGGATGCCGAGGAGCGGGCGTACCGCACGCTCAGCCACGGCCGCGCCGACGGCGCACTCCTGCTCGACCTCCGCGCCGACGACTGGCGCGTGCCGCTCCTGACCGAACTCGCCCTGCCCACGGTGCTGGTCGGCGCTTACGACCAGCCGACCTCGTTCTCGTGCGTCCGCACCGACGACGCCGCCCCGGTTCGGGAGCTCATCGCGCACCTCCGTGCTGCCGGCCACGAGCGCATCGCCCACGTCTCCGGCCCGCTCGACTACGTGCACTCCCGCGCTCGCGCGGATGCCTTTGTCGCCGACATCGGGTCCGACGAACTGCTCCGCGAGGGCGACTTCACCGCGGCGAGCGGCCGCGATCGCACCGAAGAGCTCCTGGCGCTCCCGGACCGCCCCACCGCCATCCTGTACTCGAACGACACCATGGCGATCGCCGGTCTCTCGTTCGCCCGCTCGCAGGGCCTCTCGATTCCGCGCGATCTCGCGATCTCGGGCTTCGACGACGACCACCTGTCGGCGCACCTCTCCCCCGCGTTGACCAGCGTCTCATCCGATCCCGCGGCCCGCGGCCGCGCGGCGGCCCGCCTGCTCCGCGCCGACATCTTCGGCGCCGACCCACGCACCGAGGTCGTCGACTGCAACGTCGTGCACTTCCGCGACAGCACCGCAGCGCGGTCGGCATCCGCATAACCCACCAGACAGTCAGCCCCTGTGTCGAGGAGGACACCATGAAGAAGATCCGAGCAGCAGCACTCATCGGCGCGGTCGCGCTGGTCGTCACCGGATGCTCGTCCGGCGGGGGCGGCGGAGCCGACGCCACCGGCCCGATCGACATCTGGCTCTCGAACAACGAGCAGGAGGTGGAGTGGGGCAAGGCCGTCGTCGAAGCCTGGAACGCCGAGCATCCCGATGAGAAGGTCACCGCACAGGAGATCCCCGCGGGATCCTCGTCGGAAGAGGCCATCACCGCAGCGATCACCGCGGGCACTGCGCCGTGCCTCGTGTACAACGTCGCTCCGGCGGCCGTCTCGGGCTGGGTCAAGCAGGGCGGACTGGTCGACCTCAGCACGATGGAGGGCGGCAGCGACTACATCACCGAGCGAGGCGGCGACGTCGAGTCGTACTCGACCGATGGCAGCTACTACCAGCTGCCCTGGAAGTCGAACCCCGTCATGGTCATGTACAACAAGGCACTCTTCACCGCGGCCGGCATCGACCCGGAGAACCCGCAGATGAACACCTACGACGCGTTCCTCGAGGGCTCCCGCAAGATCGTGGACTCCGGCGTGCAGAGCGCGATCTGGCCGGCGCCGACCAGCGAGTTCTACCAGCCGTGGTTCGACTTCTATCCGCTGTATCTCGCCGAGACCGACGGCACCATGCTCGTCGAAGACGGCAAGGCCACGGTCGATTCGGATGCCGGCCGCACGGTCGCCGAGTTCTGGGCGACCATCTACGAGGAGAAGCTGGCGCCGAACGAGGCGGCTACCGACGACGCGATGTCGTCGGGCACCACCGCGATGCAGCTCGCCGGCCCCTGGGCCATCCCGTCCTACGCCGAGACCGTCGACGTAGGATTCATGCCGGTGCCGACCAGCGACGGGCGCGAGACCCCGACGACCTTCGCCGACTCCAAGAGCGTCTCGATGTTCACCGCCTGCGAGAACCAGGGGACGGCGTGGGAGTTCCTGAAGTTCTCCACCAGCGTCGAGAGCGACGGCCAGTTCCTCGAGGCCACGGGCCAGATGCCGATGCGCACCGACCTGACCGAGAGCTTCGCGGACTACTTCGACGCGAACCCGAACTACGTCGCGTTCGCGGAGCAGGCCGAGGCCACGGCCGATGTGCCCAGCATCCCGAACTCGGTGGAGGCCTGGCAGGCGTTCCGCGACGCTTACTCCCCCGCGGTGATCTTCGGCAAGGACTCGATCGACGACTTCCTGAAGAACGCGTCGACCGAGATCGACGAGCTCGTCGCCGAGTGATCCGATGACCGACAACCGGCGGTTGCGCACCCGATGGCTGGGTGCGCAACCGATCGGCGGCCTCTTCACGCTGCCGTATTTCGTGTTCGTGATCGCGATCTTCGCCTACCCGCTCGCGTTCGCCGTCTACATCGCCTTCCACGACTACTTCTTCACCGCGCCGGGCACGGAACCCGACCGTCCGTTCGTGGGCTTCGACAACTTCGTCACCGTGCTCACCGATCCGCGGGTGCTCGAATCCTTCCGCAACACGCTCGTCTTCCTGGTGATCAACGTGCCGCTGACCGCGGTGCTGTCCCTCGTGCTCGCGGCGGCCCTGAACACCGGCATCCGCTGGGTGGCCGCGTATCGCGTGGCGTTCTACGTGCCGTACCTGACGGCAAGCGTCTCGCTCGTCGGCGTGTGGATGCTGCTGTTCTCGGGCAACGGCCTGATCAACTCGATCCTCGGGCCGCTCGCCCCTGAGCCGTCGTGGCTCGTGAACAGCGCTCTCGCGATGCCGATGATCGCGCTGTACGTGACGTGGAAGCAGCTGGGTTTCTACATCCTGCTGTATCTCGCGGCGCTGCAGAACGTGCCGAAGGAGCTGTATGAATCGGCCGAGACCGATGGAGCGGGCGCCTTCAAGCGCTTCCTGCACGTCACGGTCCCCGGCGTGCGCAGCGCCACGACACTCGTGCTGATCCTGTCGATCATCACCGGCGCGAACCTCTTCACCGAGCCGTACCTGCTCACGAACGGCGGCGGTCCGGATGGGGCTTCGTCGACTCCGGTGCTGCTCATCTACCAGCTGGGCATCCAGCAGCAGAACCCCGATACCGCGGCAGCCATCGGCATGATCCTCGTGATCCTCGTCGGGATGCTGTCGCTCGCGGCCAACCGAGCGACCAGGGAGCGATGATGAAACGCAGAAGCAAGGCTCCACGCATCATCAGCGTCATACTGCTGACGGTCGCGGCCATCGGGTTCGCCTTCCCGTTCTACTTCATGATCGTCGGGGCTTTCCAGGAGAGTCCGACGAACGCTCCGAACGAGCTCTTCCCGACGAGCGGCTGGACGGTCGACAACTTCGTCGCGATCGACTCGCGCATCGACCTGGTCGGCTCGCTGCTGAACTCGCTGATCTTCACGGCCGGCGTCCTGCTCGGCACCGTCGTCTTCGGCCTGCTGGCCGGGTACGCGATCGCCCGGCTCGACTTCCGCGGTCGCGGAGTCGTCTGGGTGCTCATGCTGCTCGTGCAGATGGTGCCGTTCCAGCTGCTGATGATACCGCTGTACGTGCAGATCACACGCAGCTACGGTCTCGGCGACTCGTACCTCGGCATGATCCTGCCGTTCGCGATCAACACGACGGCGGTGTTCATCTTCGTGCAGTTCTTCAAGGCGCTGCCGGTCGAGATCTTCGAGGCCGCGCGCATCGACGGCGCCGGTGAGATCCGCCTGCTCACGTCGGTCGCGATACCGCTGATCAAACCCGTGCTGGTGACCGTCATCCTCGTCACGTTCATCGGACCGTGGAACGAGTTCCTCTGGCCGTTCCTGATCACGAAGGATGCCACGCTGCAACCGCTCGCGGTGTCGCTCGCGAATTACATCTCGAACGTCGCGCAGTCCACGGCGAACCCGAACGGGGCGATTCTCGCGGGCGCGACCGCGCTGGCCTTCCCCGTCGTCATCCTGTTCATCGTCTTCCAGCGGTTCTTCCGCGCCACCGACCTCGGTGCAGCCGTCAAGGGCTGACCCATAGCTGCCTCACCAGAAAGGGCTTCCATGTTCACCGGAGCATCCTTCCCCCTCGGACCGTTCACTCCCTACGAGGGCAACCCGATCCTGCGCCCGCGCGGCGACAGCTGGGAATCGGCGAACCTCTACAACCCCGCGGCGATCGTCGACGGCGACGAGGTCGTGCTGCTCTATCGGGCGCACGCCGACGACATCATCTCCCACATCGGCCTCGCCCGCTCGAGCGACGGCGTGAACTTCACCCGCGAGGACGCGCCGATCCTCTCGCCCTCCGAGGATTACGAGACCTACGGCTGTGAAGACCCGCGCATCGCGCTCATCGACGGCACGTACTACCTCACGTACACGGGCTGGGATCGCCGTAGCGCGCAGCTGTGCTTGGCGACCTCGACGGACCTGCGCACTTGGACCAAGCACGGTCCCCTGTTCGACGACTTCGACACGTTCAAGACCATGGATCCTCGCGGCTTCAACTGGTCGAAGGCCGGAGTCATCGTGCCGCAGCAGATGCACGGCAAGTGGTGGATGTACTTCGGCGAGGGCGCGATCTACTGGGCGACCAGCGATGACCTCATCCACTGGACGCCCGGCACTGCCGACACCGAGCCGATGTACTCGCCGACCCCCGGCACCTGGGACGAGGCGCTCGTCGAGATCGGCACCTCGCCGGTCGTCACCGACAACGGGCTGCTGCTCTTCCTGACGAACGGCGCGACCCGGGTCGTGCACGACGACGGCTCGGTCGACGTCGACTACCGCTGCGGACAGATCGCGATCGATCCGGATGAGCCGACCAAGGTCATCGCGCGCCTGCAGGAGCCGTGGCTGCGGCCGCAGACCTTCGAGGACCTGCACGGTCTCATCTCGAACGTGACCTTCGTGGAGGGGCTCGTGAAGTTCCAGGAGAAGTGGTTCGCGTACTACGGGCAGTCCGACACGACCCTCGCCGTCGCCATCCACGATCCGGCGGAGCCCTGGGGCCGCGCGCTGCGCGATGCCGCGCATTCCTCTTCGAATTCCGGGGAGTGACGACATGGACACCTCACGACGCTCGTTCCTGACCATTGCGGCGACGGCATCCGCTCTCGCCCTCCTCCCGACGGATGCCGCGTTCGGGGCAGCCGCCCCGTTTCCGGGCACTCCCGGGCTTCCCCTCGCGGCCGCTCGCGGAGCGCGCCTGACGAACCTCGCGCACCTGCGGTTCCTGCTCGCCGACGTACCGGTGGTCGCGAGCACCACCCACACGACCTACGGCATCGGCGCGCGCCCCCTCGTGCGCGCGCCCTGGACGTATGCCGACACCGACGGCGCAGGCGGCTTCCGCCCGGTCGGCGGCGGCACCCGCGACGCGGTGACCGGCTACTGGACGCAGGGCGCGTACAACGCCGACGACATCGCCCGGGCAGCGATCGTGCTCCTGCGCGAGTGGAGGGCGACTGGTGACGCCCAGGCGGCCGACGAGGCGCGGGACGTGCTGCGTTCGCTGGCGTTCCTGCAGACCACGAGCGGTCCGAACGCCGGTCGGGTCGTGCTCTGGCAGCAGGAGGACGGCACGCTCAACCCGAGCGCGATCCCGGTCGAGCTGCCCGATCCCTCCGACTCCGCCGAGTCGTACTGGCTCGCGCGCTCGGTCTGGGCGTTCGGCGAGGGCTACGCCGCGTTCCGCGATGCGGACCCCGATTTCGCGGCCTTCCTGCTCGCCCGCCTGCATCTCTGCCTCGACGCCCTGGCAAAGGAATCGCTGTCCCGCGCCGGCCAGTGGGTGCTGAGCGACGGGCGAAGGCTGCCGGCGTGGCCGATCGCCGGAGGAGCGGATGCCACGGCCGAGGCCATGCTGGGCCTCGCCGCCGCGACCGACGCCGGAGATGCCCGCAGCCGCCAGGCGCTCCAGACCTACGGCGAGGGCGTGGCCGCGATGGCCACCGACCCGTCGCAGGGCTGGCCGTTCGGTGCGGTGCTGCCGTGGACCGGGTCGCTCGGGTTCTGGCACGCCTGGGGTGCGGCAGCTCCCGAGGCGCTCGCGCGCGGCGGTGCTCTGCTGCGTCGACGGGACTGGTCGGCCGCGGCGATCGCGGATGCCGGAAGGTTCACGCCCCAGGTGCTCGCCTCCGGCGGGCCGCACAACGCGTGGGCGCCGATTCCGGCCGAGGCGCAGATCGCGTACGGTGCGCACGGCCGCGTGGCCGGTGCCCTCGCCGCGGCTGCGGTCGGCGGCGAAGGGCTGCGCGTGCTCGCGGGGCTGGCCGCCGGCTGGTTCTTCGGAGCCAACACCGCCGGCATCCCGGTGTACGACCCGGCGACAGGTGTCACGTTCGACGGCGTGGAGACCGACGGCCGCGTGAACCGGAACTCGGGGGCCGAGTCGACGATCCACGGCCTCCTCACGATGCAGCTGCTCGACGCGAACCGCGATGTCGCCGAGGTCGCGACCTCGATCACGGGCCTGCGCTCGTTCTCGGGGCTTCGTGTTCTCGAGGCGGAAGCCGCGCGCCTGTCGCCCGGCGCAGTCGTCGTGAAGCCGGACGGCGGTGCCTGGATCGGCGAGGGCAATCTCTCGGGCGGATCCTTCGTGCGCCTGGCCCCCGGCGAGTGGGCCGAGTTCGATGTGACCGAGGCCGGCGGCATCCTGCATGGCCTGATCTGGCGGCAGGCGGCGGATGCCGGCCAGGCGACGTGGGAGGTCTTCGCCGGCCGCAAGACGGTGTGGAGCACGCGCACGCCTGCGGGCGGGACCGGCGATCGAGGCCTCACCGAAGCCGACGGGATGCTGGTTCCCCAGCTGCTCGGCGGCGACCTGCCCGACGGGCCCCTGGTCGTGCGCTGCACGAGCCGCGGTGACGTGCGCCTGGACGCGCTCGTGATCCAGCCGCGCGTCGCGACCGCGGTGTACGCGACCAAGACCGGCTCCGCGGTGCTCTACGCCAACGGCGCACGGAAGGATCAGCGCGTCTCGCCGCTCGCTCCTGGCGCGGGCCGGGCGTACGAGGCCGACGGCTCGCAGCGCGGACAGGCTGCGCAGGGCGGGAAGGTGCGCGTGCGCGGGGAGGGCTTCACGATCACCCGGTGATCATGTCTGAGGGTGTCTATAGTGTGGACTAAGGAAACCAAGCCTTCATGGGGGTGAAAGCGTTGGATAAAGACGAACGTAGCTTCGCGCTGACCACGTCGATCAGTTTCCCGATGCTCGCACCGGAAAGACTCGGAGAGGTCGCGGAGCGGCTTGACCACGCCGTCTACGAAGCTACTGGCGACGTTGCGGCTGTTACTGGCTACTTCGTGGCCGTGAATGCTGGTGCCGGAGAGATCGAAGTCGGCTTGCGCTTCGAGGGCATGGCGCCTCGCTACATCAACGAAACAGCTCATGAACTCCTAGAGAGTGTGCTCAAGCAGGTCGCGCAGGATCAGATGCCGCCCCTTGCCTCGGTACGTGAAGAATCGGCACTCACGCCGGCATGACGTCTGACGATCGCGCCATCAGCGCACTCACGTGGCTGTGGCGACTGATCAAGGGATGGTCGCCGCAGACACTTGGGGTTCTCGCCACTTTCTTCTCGATTATCTGGGGCTCGTACGACGTCGACAAGGCCTGGACCGAAGGGATCTGGGCCTTCTACTGCGCGCTTGGGCTCCTTGTTGCGGCTCTACTCGCTCAAATCTTTATCCAGCGGCCGACGTATATGTCTCTCGCCAAACGGTTGCGAGAAACAGAGCAGAGGGCGGCGATCGACAAGCAGAATATGAGCGATGACGCCGACGCGAAGTCAAGGGTGATCGCCGACACGATGGAGGTTCTACTTCGGAAGATCGCAGAGCACTGCAACGCGGATAGCAACAGTGACCGAGTGTCTGCCTACTTCTTTCACAACGGCAGCTTCATCAATCTTGCTCGGCATGCGCTCCATCCGGAGTATCGACTTCGCGGTAGGTCCAAGTATCCGGTGGGGCAGGGAGCTATCGGCGACGCCTGGGAGATCGGGTCGATCGCAGTCAACCTTCCGACGACCCGCAAGCAGTGGGAACGTCGACTCGTCAGCAAACACGGCTACTCGGCGGAGGAGGCTGCCAGCCTCCGAATGCACAGCGTTAGCATTGCGGCCCTTCGCATCGAGGTAGATCATCGTGCCGTAGGAGTAATCGTCTTCGAATCGGACGAGCTCGAGAACGTAGGCCAAGACACGATCGACGCTGCGAACGCTTCCATGTTGTTTTCTGCACTCAGCGAGATCGTTTCGTCTGCTGCCATGCACACGCCTGGGGTGAAGCAGATTGGACCCGAACCTGCGCCGACTGCACGACCAGAGAGACCTTGGAAGCCGACGAAGCCGCGGTCCCCTTCTTAACGGCGGTCGATGACGCCCATGGAGAGCTTCCGACGCTCGTAGCGCGGACAGGCGGCGCGGGAAGGCGCGCGTGCGCGGGAGGGCTGCACGATCGCCCGCTTAGCGACCACCCGATCAGCGCACATGTTCACGATCGGGGGGCGAGTACGGCGAGTGCGTTCCTTGGTCCCAGCTTGCGCTTCTGACAGAAGATGTTCCGGCCGAGACGAGATGAATCGCTCGAAAGGAGTTACGGTCTAGCCGCCGCTAGAGTTCGGAGCATGAACGACGCTGAAGCCGCGATCCAGGCCGCCAACATCACTTTGTGGGGAGCGATCATCGTCGGCTCGCTGGCGATGATCGGAACGATCGTCAGCTCCGTCATCGCACCGATCTTGCGGGCCCGCGCCGAGGCGAAGCAGAGCCGGGAGAACGCCCGTACCGATGCCCTCCGAGAGATTATTCCGAGCTTGATCTCTCTCGCGATCAGGAACCGATTCCGCGCCTCCACATCGTCCGAAGAGGTGGCTGAACTCGCCGCAGCGGTCGCAAAGTTCGAAATGTGGCTTACGCCCGAAGAGGCGTTGATCGGCACGATCGCGAGGCGAGGGCTCGTGCTGTCACACGCCGTGACCTCAACGAAAGAACTCAACGATAAGGAGACAGCAGCCTTCACCTCGGCGACTGGAGTGTTGCCTCGCTGGGTGCGAGGCGAGCTCTCTCCGGATGAAGCCTGGAAGGAATTCGAACGGGACACTACAGCAGCTGCCAGCAAGGGCCAGGGCTAACTATCGAAGGCCCGCCCTCAGCGGAGTCGAGACTACGGTGGCGATGTGACCATGAACGATCCGCTGCCCGATCATCCCGCGCCCGACAATCCCACCGGGAAGCTCGTGCTCCTGCGCCACGGCGAGACGGAGTGGTCGCGCGCCGGTCTGCACACCGGATTGACGGATGTTCCGCTCACTACGCGCGGCGAGGATCTGGCCCGTGGCGCCGGCGAGCTCGTCACCGACTACGACTTCTCGCTGGTGCTGACCTCGCCCCTGCAGCGCGCCCGGCGCACCGCCGAACTCGCGGGACTGCACGCCGAGGTCGATCCGCTGCTCGTCGAATGGGACTACGGCGGGTACGAGGGGCGCACGACCAAGGAGATCCGCGCAGAGCTCGGCTACAACTGGAGCGCCTTCACCCATGGAGTCGTCCGCGGCGACACGCCCGGCGAGACGGTGGAGGAAGTCGCGGCGCGCGCCTCGCGGGTGCTCACGCGGGTGCTGCCCGCGATGGCCGAGGGCGACGTGGCGCTCGTCGCGCACGGTCATTTCCTGCGCATCCTCACCGCCGTCTATCTGCGCCAGGCTCCGCGCTTCGGCGCACAGATCAGCCTGGATGCCGGCTCGGTCTCGGTGCTGAGCTTCTATCGCGAGCAGCCGGCCATCCTCTCCTGGAACTACGGCCGCGAGCTGCCCCTGGAGCCCTCGGAATCCTGATGTTCACCCGATATTCCGGCATCCTTCTTTTGAATCACTCAAAATAACGTGTAGGGTCGAAGACATGGATACGGACCTCGACACGGTGTTGCATGACGCCGGTCTGAGGGCGACGGCGGGCCGCGTCGCCGTTCTCGAGGCGCTGGATTCCATGGCTCATTCGGATGCGGAGCGGCTCTACCGCACCGTGTTCGACGTGCTTCCGACGACGTCGATCCAGTCGGTGCACAACATCCTCGCGGACCTGACCACGGCGGGCCTCGTGCGCCGGATCGAACCGGCAGGCTCCGCGGCCCTCTACGAGCGGCGCATCGGCGACAACCACCACCACGTCGTCTGCACCTCCTGCGGTGCGGTCGGCGATGTGGACTGCGTGGTCGGCGAGGCGCCGTGCCTCACCCCGTCCTCGGCCGGGGGATTCACCGTCCAGACAGCCGAAGTGACCTTCTGGGGCCTGTGCCCCGGATGCCAGAACGTCGCGCAGTAGTAGGACGCGCCCGCCTGCCCACCCGGGCAGGGGTACTCGTCGCACCTGCGCGCAGAAGGAGAGAGAAAATGACGAATCCGTACGATTCGGCGAAGCCCGCCACCACGACCCAGACCGGCACCCCGGCACCGAGCGACGCCCACTCGCTCACCGTCGGCGCCGACGGCCCCACGGTCCTGCATGACCGCTACCTCGTCGAGAAGCTCGCCTCCTTCAACCGGGAGCGCGTGCCGGAGCGCAACCCGCACGCCAAGGGCGGCGGCGCGTTCGGCGAGTTCGTCGTCACCGAAGACGTCTCGGCGTACACCCGTGCCGCAGCCTTCCAGCCCGGCGCGACCAGCGAGACGCTGCTGCGCTTCTCGTCCGTCGCCGGTGAGCAGGGCTCGCCCGACACCTGGCGCGACGTGCGCGGCTTCGCGCTCCGCTTCTACACGACCGAGGGCAACCTCGACATCGTCGGCAACAACACCCCGACCTTCTTCCTGCGCGACGCCATGAAGTTCCCCGACTTCATCCACTCGCAGAAGCGACTCGGCGACTCGGGTCTGCGCAACGCCGACATGCAGTGGGACTTCTGGACGCTCTCCCCCGAGACCGCTCACCAGGTCACCTACCTGATGGGCGACCGCGGGCTCCCGCGCAGCTGGCGCCACATGAACGGCTACGGATCGCACACCTACCAGTGGGTGAACGCCGCCGGCGAGCGCTTCTGGGTGCAGTACCACTTCATGTCGAACCAGGGCGTCGAGGCTATGGGCGCCGCCGAGGCCGAGCAGCTGGCCGGATCGGATGCCGACTTCTACCGCCGCGACCTGTTCGACGCGATCAACACCGGCGACTTCCCCTCCTGGGACGTGTACGTGCAGATCATGCCGTACGAGGAGGCCAAGGCCTACCGCTTCAACCCGTTCGACCTGACGAAGACCTGGTCGAAGAAGGACTACCCGCGCATCAAGGTCGGCACGTTCACGCTGAACCGCAACCCGCAGAACTTCTTCGCCGAGATCGAGCAGGCCGCGTTCTCGCCCGGCAACCAGGTTCCCGGCACGGGCATCTCGCCCGACAAGATGCTGATGGCCCGCGTCTTCGCGTACTCCGACGCGCAGCGCTACCGCATCGGTGCGAACTACAACCAGCTGCCGGTGAACCAGCCGCACGCGGCCGAGGTGCGCAACTACATGCACGAGGGCCAGATGCAGTTCACGCCGAACCCGGCCGAGCACCGCACCTACACGCCGAACTCCTTCGGCGCTGCCGGCGGACCCGAGGCCGACCCGGTCGCCGGTGTCGAGGCGAGCTGGGAGACCGACGGCGAGCTGATGCGCGCCGCCGCGACCCTGCACCTCGACGACGACGACTTCGGTCAGGCCGGAACCCTGTACCGCACGGTCTTCGACGACGAGCAGCGCGCCCGTTTCCTCGAGACCCTCACGGGTCAGGGCCGCGGCATCACCATCGACGAGATCCGCGAGCGCTTCTTCCAGTACTGGACGAACGTGGATGCCGCCCTCGGCGAGGCCCTGCGCCGCACGGTCTGAGTCAGTCCCCGGTGGTTGAGCGAGCGAAGCGAGACGAAACGCCTCGGACTCGTTCGGTGAGCGAACCGTAGGCGAGACGAGACGCCTCGTCGGATGTCGTGACCTCAGGTCGCGCTTCCGTCGGGGCGTTTCGTCTCCCTCGCTTCGCTCCCTCGCTCAACGAGCGGGGTCTGGCGCCAATTCGTCCGGGTAGACGATGTGACGCGCTCCTCAGCCGACCACCCTGGCGAACAGCAGCTCATCCGATGACGCGAGCAATGCGCGGTCGTCGCGCACGTCGACGAGCGCGAACTCTGCCGCGCCGCGAATCCGCGGTACCTCGTCGAGCGCGCCGTCGTCGAGTGACAGCATCCGCTGCCGCCCTTTCCAGTCGCCGGTCGAGAAGACGGGGGTGAGGATCGCTGACGTCTCGTCCGACGTGAATCGCGAACGGATGCCGTGTTTGCCGGCTCGCTTCTTCCAGCCGCTCTCCTCGTAGACGCGCCGAGCGACTCGTCCGCCGGAATCGAGCTCGGCGACGGTGAAGAAGTCGGAGCCGTACCTGTTCAGGCTCATGGTGTCGCTTCCCTCGACACCCACGAAGCGGATGCCGCGGGCCTCGAGCACGTCACCGACGATCGGGGCCTTCGCGCCGCCCGGGGCGGTGCTGGTGCGTCCGCCCGCCATCGGGAAGTCGGCACCGGCGAGCAGCTCGACGCTCGTCCACGTCGCGGAATCGCCGTCGATCAGCAGCCTCGCGATCGTGCGGGCGTTCTGGAAGGTGACCGGATCGGTGAGCACCACGAGGAAGCCGCCGTCAGCCGCGGCACGAGCGATCCCACCCGCGGTGAGTCCCTCTCCGCGATCCGCGGCATCCGGCCCATCGACGACCTCGACGACGCGAGGCGACCCCAGCTCGTCATCGCAGAACACCGCGGTGCGGTCGTCGGCCAGCACGACGACGCCCTGAGCACCCAGGTCGAGGATCACGGGCTGGGCGCCGAACTCTCCCTCCGGGAGCAGCACTCTCGCCCGCTCGCCGGAATCGTCGACGTGCACGACCTCGGTGCCCCAACCGTCCTCTGCCCGCTGCGCCACCACCGCGAGCGCGGAGCCGTCGGCACGCAGACAGACGGTGGGGGGATGCGGGAACGCGAGTGCGCCTTCGCCGAGGTCGACGCGGGGGCCGGGGAGGAGCTTCACGCCCCGACCCTATCCGGTGGGGCCAGAATGGATGCCGTGGCCGTTCCTCTCTCCGACCTGACCAGCATGCCCGAGCCGCAGCAGGTGTACGCGGCCGACGGCACCCGGCTCGCGACGTATACCTGGGGCGAGCTCGACGCCCCGGTCGTCGTCACGGTGCACGGCTTCGCGTCGAACGCTCGCGACAACTGGGTGCTCACCGGCTGGGTGCGCGAGCTCACGAAGGCCGGGTACCGGGTGCTCGCACTCGACCAGCGCGGCCACGGCCACAGTCAGAAGCCGCATCAGCCCGAGGATTACGGCATCCGCACGCTCGTGACAGACGTCGAAGCGGTCATGGACGCGTATCTCGTCGACGATGCGTTCTACGTCGGCTATTCGCTCGGCGCCCGCGTCGGCTGGGAGGTCGTGCGCGACCTGCCGCAGCGCATCGGGCGGGCGGTGCTCGGCGGCGTACCGGACGGCATCCCCCTCGCCCGGCTGAACCTCGACCAGGTGCGCGCGTACATCGCCGATGGAACGCAGGTCGCCGACCAGACCACGCAGAACTACATCGCGCTGACCGAGCGCGTGCCGGGCAACGACCTGCAGGCGCTCGTCGCTCTCGCCGAGGGAATGCGGGCATCGGGCACGATCGACCCGGACCCCGCGGATGCTCCGACTCGGCCGATCCTCTTCGCGACCGGTTCGAAGGACGGGATCATCGGGGGCTCGCGGGCCCTGGCATCCGCCGCTTCGGACGGAACCTTCTTCGAGATCCCGGGCAGGAACCACTTCAATGCGCCGGGCTCCCGCGACTTCAAGGAAGCGGCGCTGGCCTTCCTCGCGGAAGGCTGAGCCGGCCTCTCGTCGCAACGCGGCTCATGGTCGGGCTGAGAACCTGCGTAGGGCTGAGGATCCGCAGCATCCGCTCCTCCCCACGCTGCGTTCGCCTCCCCCCGCGGCGCGCGAAGCACCTTCGGCGCCGAGCCCGGACGCACGCCGGGGGCCTGGTCAGCCCCAGGCACGACGAAGGCCCTCCGCCCCGAGGGACGAAGGGCCATTCGACAAGCTCAGGGCCCGAGCGGCGTCAGACCGCGGCGCTCTCGCGCTTCGGCAGCACCCAACCCGCACGCGGGAAGTGGCACGTGTAGCCGTTCGGGTACTTGAGCAGGTAGTCCTGGTGCTCTTCCTCGGCCTGCCAGAACGGACCCTCGGGCTCGATCGTGGTCACGGCCTTGCCCGGCCAGAGACCCGAGGCGTCGACGTCGGCGATCGTGTCGCGCGCGACGGTCTCCTGCTCGGGAGTGAGCGGGAAGATCGCCGAGCGGTAGCTCGAGCCGCGGTCGTTGCCCTGACGGTCCTTGGTGGACGGGTCGTGGATCTGGAAGAAGAACGCGAGGATGTCGCGGTACGTGGTCTTCGTGGGGTCGAAGACGATCTCGACGGCCTCGGCGTGACCGGGGTGGTTGCGGTAGGTGGCGTGGGCGTTCGACCCGCCCGTGTAGCCGACGCGCGTGTCGAGCACGCCGGGCTGGCGGCGGATCAGGTCTTCCATGCCCCAGAAACAACCGCCGGCGAGGACGGCCGTCTCGGTGCCGGGGGTGCGGGTGATGGTTCCGGTGTCGGTCATGACTGCTCCTCAGAAGTATCAGTGGCGGTGGTGTCGAAGAGGTGGCTGTAGCGACCGTACCCCTCTTCCTCGAGCCTGTCAGCGGGGATGAACCGCAGAGCGGCGGAGTTCATGCAGTAACGCAATCCTCCCGCGTCGCGCGGCCCGTCATCGAAGACGTGACCCAGGTGACTGTCGGCTGCGGCCGAGCGGGCTTCGGTGCGCTTCATGAACAGCTTGCGATCGGTGCGCGTGGTCACGGCATCCGCATCGATGGGCTTGGTGAAGCTCGGCCATCCGGTGCCGCTGTCGAACTTGTCGGCGGACGAGAACAGCGGCTCGCCCGAGACGACGTCGACGTAGATGCCGTCGTCGTGGGTGTTCCAGTAGGCGTTGCGGAACGGCGGCTCCGTCGCGTCCTGCTGCGTGACCTCGTACTGGAGGTGCGTCAGGGCGCTGACCGCCTCGGGGGTCCTGGTGTACTCATTCGACATGATCCGACTCCTTGTCCGACGTCGCTGGCTGCGCCGTCATAAGAGGAGAACGGATGCCGGGCCTGTTTTGGTCCCGCGGGACTGGGAGCGGGCTGTGAGTTTCCGCCGACTCGATAGAGTTACTCCCCTGAGCCACTCACCCTGGGGGAACACATGTCGGTAGGTCTGCTCGCCGTCGTCGACGACATTCTGAGCGCTGCGATGAAAGCATCGGCGAAGGCGGCCGGTGTCGTGATCGACGACGCCGCGGTCACGCCGCAGTACGTGCAGGGCATCACGCCGGCGCGCGAGCTCCCCGTGGTCGGCAAGATCGCGCTGGGTTCGCTCGCCAACAAGTTCCTCATCATCATCCCGGCAGCTCTCCTGCTCACCGCGTTCGCGCCGTGGGTGCTCCCGTATCTGCTGATCCTCGGCGGCGCGTACCTCTGCTTCGAAGGTGCGGAGAAGGTGCTCGAATGGTTCGGGGTGCAGCACGGCGAAGCCGATGAAGGCGCTCGCGACGAGAAGAAGCTGGTCCTCGGCGCGGTGCGCACCGACCTGATCCTCTCGACCGAGATCATGCTCATCTCGCTCGCGAGCCTCGAGAAGGGGCTCGACATCTGGACGACTCTGGCGATCCTGGCCGTGATCGCCCTGATGATGACGGTCGTCGTCTACGGCGCCGTCGCTCTGCTGGTGAAGATCGACGACATCGGCCTCAAGATGGCGAAGAACTCGGTACAGCGCGTGCGCCACACCGGCACCCGGATCGTCCGCTCGATGCCTGCGGTGTTCCGCTTCATCAGCATCCTCGGCACCGTCGCGATGCTCTGGGTCGGCGGCCACCTGGTGCTGCTGAATCTCGGCGAGGTGGGCTGGCACTTCCCCATCGACGCCCTGCACGCCGTGGATAAGGCGCTCGAGCCGGCCGGCGCCGTCATCGTCTGGGTCGTCAACACGATCATCTCTGCGATCGCCGGCCTGGCCCTCGGCCTGCTCATCGTCGGCATCATCCTCGGGATCGGACGGATGCTGGGCAAGAAGCCGAGCTTCCACGAGGGCGAGGAATCCCCCGCCGACGTGCACGTCTGACGCGCAGCCTCGATACCATGGCCGCCACCCCGAAGAGCCGGAACGCGCGGCGAGACGCCGATCGCTGGTTCCGCGAGCAGGGGCTCCCGACCTTCGTGCCGCTGCGCCGCTGGTTCACCGACCTGCCGCGCCGCGTCGCTCCGCTCATCGTCTGGGTGGCGATCGTGGTGTACCCGCTCGGAAGTGGAATCCAGGTGGCGGTCGACGTTGCGGACGATTCGACCTCGGGCGAGGCCGCGCTGCTGACCCTGCTCGTCGCGGTCGTCCTCGCGGTCGCGGCGGCCGTCACGTGGGGCGGCTACTTCCTCGTCCGCGCCATCCTACGCCGCCTCTCGGTCGGGATCGGCACGCTGGTCGCACTCGTGCTGATCGTCGTCTGTGTCGGCGGGATCATCGCGGATGGCTACTCCGACAACTCGCGCGCGACGGTCGGGCCGGTGTTGACGGCGCTGCTGATCCTCGCGCTGTGCATCCTCGTGACCGGGATGGGCGGCGGCGCGCTCATCTCGTGGGCGTCGCGTCTCGCCGTGCGCAACGCCTCGGCGATCGGGCACATGGCGTCGATCGCGCTTCCGGTGATCCTGATGCTCGTGGTCTTCGCGTTCTTCTCCGCGGAGGTCTGGCAGATGGCATCCGCTCTGAACTGGGGCTCGATCGCGCTGGTCGGCCTGGTCGTCGCGATCCTGGCCGGCATCGTCGTGATGCGGGTCAGCGCTTCGGAGATCGACGACGAGGCGCAGACTCCGACCGAGGTGCAGCGACGGGCGCTGCTCGTCGGCACGCCTGCCGAGCACCGCGAGGCACCAGCGGCGCATCAGCCGCTGCGCGCGCCGCAGCGCTTCAACATCCTGCTCGCGATGACCTTCGCTCAACTCGTGCAGGCGCTGTTCTTCGCCCTGCTGCTCGCGGCGCTGCTCATCGTGATCGGCAGCATCGCCATCCCGGCGGGTGTGATCGAGATCTGGCTCGGCCCGGGCCGCGAGTCTCAGCCGCTCGCGGTGGAGCCGCTCATGGTCGCCGGTGCGACATTGCCGATCACCGTGAACCTGCTGAAGGCGGCGATGCTGCTCTCGCTGATCGCCACTCTGCCGTTCGTGTTCTCGGCCGTGAGCGAGGCCCGGTACCGGGAGCGGTTCTTCGACCCGATCATGGTCGACATGCGTCGCGCCATCCTCGTGCGCGATGCGCTGGCCACGAAGGCGCCGCGCTAGAGCCCCGCCCTCCGGCATCCTGCTAGCGTCGTCGATGCGCACCCGAAGCGCAGAAGACGAGAGACACCCCGCCGATGAGTACCGTGCAGATCAGGGATGCCGAGACCACCGATCTCGAGACGATCACCGCCATCCACAACCACGCCGTCGTGCACACGACCGCGATCTGGAACGAGGATGCCGTCGATGTCGACGATCGCACGGTCTGGCTCGCCGATCGCACCGCCAAGGGCTACCCGGTCATCGTCGCGGTCGACGAAACCGGCGTGGTCGGCTACGCGTCGTATGCGCAGTGGCGGCCGCACAGCGGTTACCGGCACACGGTCGAGCACTCGGTCTATGTGCGCGGCGACCAGCGCGGAAGAGGCATCGGGAAGACCCTGATGACCGAGCTGATCGTGAGGGCGCGCGGCGCCGGCATCCATGTCATGATCGGCGGGATCGAGAGCGGGAACGTCGCATCGATCGTGCTCCACGAGCGGCTCGGGTTCAGCGAGGTCGGACGGATGCCGCAGGTCGGGGCGAAGTTCGGGCGCTGGCTCGACCTCAGCATGCTTCAGCTCGTGCTGGACGACCGCGCGACGCCCGACGCGCCCGCTGCGGCTTCCTGAGCCCGATGGATCTGCTGCGCTGGCTCGCCGAGGCCTTCAACTCGCAATGGATCCTGCCCGGCGGGCAGACCCTGCTGATCCGGGAGGTCGTGGGCAACGCCTTCGGCCTCGCGAGCGCGATCGGCGGCATGCGACGCAAGATCTGGGCGTGGCCGGTCGGCATCGTCGGCAACGTGCTGCTGCTCACGGTCTTCCTCGGTTCGGTCCTCAGCCCCGACCAGTCCCTGCCGCATCTGCTCGGCCAGGCCGGGCGTCAGGTGATGTTCATCGCGGTCGCCATCTACGGCTGGGTGCGCTGGCGGAACGCCGAGGGCGGGCGCGTGACTCCGCGCTGGGCGCCGACCGGAGCGCGCATCGGACTGGTGCTCGGGATGATCGTCGGCACGGTCGCCCTGACGCCGCTGTTCCGCGCGCTCGGGTCCTGGGAGCCGGTGTGGGCCGACGCCTGGACCTTCGTCGGCTCGCTGCTCGCCACGTACGGCATGGCGAAGGGCTGGACCGAGTTCTGGCTGATCTGGATCGCGGTCGACATCGTCGGGGTGCCGCTGCTCTTCGGGTCGGGCTATTACGCGACCGGGCTCATGTACGTCTTCTACGGCATGTTCACCGCGACGGGCTTCGTCATCTGGTGGCGCGCGCAGGTGCTGGCGGCGCGCCCGGTCGAGATCATCCCGCCGGATCCGAGCCCCCGGGCGGCTGAACGCGGCTGAGGTCGTGGCATCCGCGGGTGCTCAGCGGTACACCTGTCGGGCGACACGCCAGATGTCGGACCGATTTGCCGAATCTGCCCGACAAGTGGCGTTTCATCCGACATCTGTACCCGGCGCGAATATGTCCGACCGTGTCGGCGGCACTGGTCAGGTGCGGCATCCTCCCGTTTCATGGGTTGCATGACTCGTCAGATCCGCTTCAACGCCTTCGACATGAACTGCGTCGCCCACCAGTCGTCCGGTCTGTGGCGGCATCCGGACGATCGTTCCCGCCAGTACAACACGATCTCGTACTGGACGGATCTCGCGAAGCTGCTGGAGAGCGCGACCTTCGACGGCATCTTCATCGCCGACGTGCTCGGCACCTACGACGTGTACGGCGGCACCAACGAGGCCGCGATCCGCAACGGTGCGCAGGTGCCGGTCAACGACCCGATCCTGCTGGTGAGCGCGATGGCCGCGGTCACCGAGCACCTCGGCTTCGGCATCACGGCCGGCACCGCGTTCGAGCATCCGTATCCGTTCGCCCGCCGACTGAGCACCCTCGACCATCTCACCCAGGGCCGCATCGGCTGGAACGTCGTGACCGGCTACCTGCCCAGCGCCGCACGGAACATGGGCCAAGAGGATCAGCTCGCCCACGACGACCGCTACGACCACGCCGACGAGTACGTCGAGGTGCTCTACAAGCTGTGGGAGGGGTCGTGGGAAGACGACGCCGTCATCGAGGACCGCGAGAGCGGTGTCTTCACCGACCACACGAAGGTGCACCCCATCGGGCATGAGGGGAAGCACTTCAGCGTTCCCGGCATCCACATCTCCGAGCCCTCACCGCAGCGCACCCCGGTGATCTATCAGGCCGGAGCGAGCCCTCGCGGAGTGCGTTTCGCCGCCGAGAACGCGGAGGCCATCTTCGTCGCCGCCCCCTCGAAGGAGGTGCTGGCGGGTACCGTCAAGCGCATCCGCGACGCTCTCGAAGCCGCCGGCCGCGACCGATACGACGCGCGCATCTACACGCTGCTCACGGTGATCACCGCGGCGACGAGCGAGGAGGCTGCCGCGAAGCACGCGGAGTACCTCACCTACGCGAGCCCCGAGGGCGCGCTGACCTTCATGTCGGGCTGGATGGGCGTCGACCTGTCGCAGTACCGCGAGGACGAGCCAGTCGGCAACGTCGAGTCGAACGCCATCCAGTCGGTGCTGCAGCACCTCAAGGAAGAAGCGGATCTCGGCCGCGAATGGACCGTGGGCGACTTCGGCCGGCACAACGCGATCGGCGGCCTCGGCCCCACGGTGGTCGGTTCCGGCGAGGAGATCGCCGACGAGCTGCAGTCGTGGGTCGATGAGACCGACATCGACGGGTTCAACCTCGCCTACGCGATCACCCCCGGCACCTGGCAGGACGTGATCGACCACGTGATCCCGGTGCTCCGCGAACGCGGCCTGTACCCGGAGGAGTACACGCCGGGTACGCTCCGCCACAAGCTCCAGGGCAAGGGCGACCGCGTGCAGGACACGCATCGCGCCGCGAAGTACCGGGTGGGGGCGCCGGCACGCGTGTAGCCGTCGGCTGCGCCGGTGTTCCGGTCGCAGTTCCTGTCGCTTGCCGGTGTTCCGGTCGCAGTTCCTGCCGTTCCGCGGGTGAGGTGACGGCAGTAATTGCGACCGGAACGGCCGGTCTCAGGGGGCTCAGCCCCAGGACTCAGTCGTCGGCGCGGGTGAACACGCTGCGGATCACGAGGAACACGACGACGGCGACGACCGCGACGATCGCGAGCTTGGCGATGAACCAGAGCACGGAGAACACCGCACTCACCAGCCACCATGCGATCACGACCGCGAGGATCACGCCGAGGATGGTCCAGATGTTCTTCGTCATGGGTCCAGCCTACGGATACCCGCGGCCTCCCGGTCACGGAGGAGCTCGTGCAGGTGGCCAGCGGCCCCGAGGAGTGCGACGCTCCGCCGGGTGAGGTCGTCGAGCCGGTCCGCCAGGATCCGTCGGGCGTCGGCGGTCAGCGTCTGACCGCCGAGCTGTTCGAGGATGCGGGCGATCGGTGGGATGCCGTATCCGCCGCCGCGCAACGCGGCGACGATCCGCGCCTCGGTCACGGCTCTCGCCCCATACGAACGGACCGCGGATGCCGTCGCGCGGAGTGGATGCAGGAGACCCTCCCGCTCCCAGTGACGTAGGGCCGAGGTGCGCACGTCGAGTGCCTGCGCGAGCTCGCCGATCGACATCGCGTCGTCGTCGCCGAGCACGTCAGCGGATTCGGCGACCGCGACGTCGAGACCGCGCAGCGCCTCCCTGACCCTCGATCGCTCACGCGCCAGAGACGCGTGAAGGTCGTCGATCCGCTCCGCCGCATCCTCGACCGTGCCGTCGAGCAGTTCCGGCAGGAGCCGACGGGCGGGGACCGGCCCGATGGCCGCCGCCATCGCGCGGTAGGCCCGAAGCGCCTTCAGATGCCGCTGCTGATAGCGGCGGTAGCCGTTGGCTCCGCGCTCGGCGGGAGGGATGACGTGGAGGCGCTCGAGGTCCCGCACCTGCTGCGTCGAGTAGCCGACGTGGCTCCCGATCTGAGCAGTCGTGAGGGAGGTGACTTGAGGGTTGACCACGGCATCCTCTCGCTTCTCGCCCAGAAAGTCCACATAAGCGGGTGAACCTCATCATTGAATCATGGACATGACGCAGATCATCGAGACGGCGGACACCGATTCGCGGGAGGCCGACGTCTTCCACCGGCATCCGCTCTACGGCGACGCCGGGTGGGTCTGCGTGATCGAACCCGCGGAGAAGACGACGGATGCCGCGCTCGCCCTGCTCCGCGAGGCACACGAGGCCGCGCGGAAGAGGGCCGCCCGGCGGGCGGAGACGGCGCAGTGACCGGCTCGCCGCAGGCGCTCAGCGATGCGGATCGCCGATTCGTCGCCGTCTGGGCGGCGGACTGCGCGGAGCGGGTGCTGCCCCTGTTCGAAGCCGAGGCGCCGGGCGATGACCGCGCTCGAGACGCGATCGCCCGTGCGCGGGCCTTTGCGAGCGGGGAGCTCACGGCGGCGGGCGAGATCCGTCGGCGGTTCGTCGCGGGACGGGCGGCGGCGAGCGCGCACACGCCTGCCGGCGTCGCTGCGGCCAGGGCTGCCGCTCAAGCCGCCGGCGTCGCGCACATGGGAGCGCATGCGCTCGGAGCGGCGGCGTATGCAGCCACAGCAGTCGGGCTCGCACATCCGGATGATTCCGGCGCCGTCGAGGTCGAGGTGCGCTGGCAGCTCGAGCACCTCGCGCCGAATGCAGCTGCCGCTCTCCGCCGACTACCCCTGCTGGGCGCAGACACGGCCGGCCCCCTCGGCCCCGGGCTCCTCGCCTCCGGGGCGCGCGGCACCGTCATCCGCCGTATCCAGGGATCACTCGGAGCCTGACAGCTGTCCTTTCATCGACCAGACCCGTTCGATCGGGGAGAACGCCACTTCGCCGTCAGGGCCGAAGAAGCCGTCGACGAACCTGCCGATATTGCGCTGCCATCGCTCGTTAGCCGGGTGCGGCTGCACGATGCTCATGGCGTGCGCGAAATCGTCGCACTCGACCAGATGGAACAGGTGCAGCCCCGACCGCCATATGGTCCAGTCCGCGATGCCGGCCTCCCTGAACAGGACGCGAAGCTCCTCGGGGATGTCCGCGTGGTGGGTCACGTAACCTTCGACGGCACCGCCGATGATCATCGAGTGCAGGGCGACGCGCATGATTCCTCCCGTGTTCGGCTCAGTGTGCGGACGACCGTCATCGCTGGCTCCTGCGAGACGTCAGAGCACGGTCCTGTCGTCCATGGCGTCGCGGTTCCAGTCGATCCCGAGCCCGAGGGACTCCGGCGCGAGCGCACGACCGTCTTCGATGATCATGCCGGTCTTCGTGATCGCGCGCAGTTGTGGGATGTGTTCGACGTAGCGGCCGTTGGGAACCGCGGCCACCAGACTCACGTGCAGTTCCATGAGGAAGTGCGGGCAGACGTGCACGTTGAACGACTCGGCAAGGTGCGCCACCTTGAGCCAAGGCGTGATGCCCCCGACCCGGGCGGCGTCCACCAGCACGATGCCCGCGGCACCTCGATCGAGGTACTCGCGGAACTGCGCGATCGAGTACATCGATTCCCCTACCGCGATCGGGGTGCTGGTGGAGGCAGCAAGCCGCGCGTGACCTTCGATGTCGTCGGCGGGCAGCGGCTCCTCGATCCACCCGAGGTCGAGTCCGTCGAACAGGCGCGCGCGACGGATCGCTTCCGCGCTCGTCATCGACTGGTTGGCGTCGACCATGATGTCGAAGTGCGAACCTACGGCCTCGCGGACAGCCGCGAGGCGTTCTCGGTCCTCCTGTCCGTTCGGCTTGCCGATCTTCACCTTGACACCCTTGAGGCCCGCGCGCTGCGAGGCCAGCGCTCCTTTCACGAGCTCTTCGACGCCGAGATGCAGCCATCCCCCCTCGGTGTCGTACAGCGGAATTTCGCGCCGAAACCCGCCCGCCAACCGCCACAATGGCAGCGCGGCCCGTCGCGACGCGACGTCCCACAGCGCCGTGTCGACCGCCGCAAGGGCGAGTGACGTGATCGCTCCCGTCGTCGTCGCGCGGGTGGAGGCGAAGAGGCGGTACCAGACCGCCTCGATCCGGTCGGCCTCCTGTCCGATCAGGATCGGTAGCAGGTGGTCGCGCAGCATCGACAGCACCGCGCGACCCCCTGTCCCGATCGTGTAGGAGTAGCCGAGGCCGTGTAGTCCGTCGCTCGTGGCGAGGTCGACGAAGATCGTCTCCTGCGACACGAAACTCTGCACGGCATCCGTGCGTTCGGTTTCCACGGCGACATCGACGAGGAATGCACGAGCGTCTGTGATCACACTGGCCATGCTGGCTCCTTCTTCCTGGGCGGTACCGTCGCGGGCGGTGAGTCAGCGGCCGCGGCATCGCGCGCGGCCAGCGGAGACGTCTCCGTCATGCCGCCCTGCCGCACGAAGCGCAGGAACTCGTCGATGAGAAGGCGGTCGGCGCCACCGTGCAGCGCCCCCGCCGGCGGTTCCGGCACGATGTGCACCTCGTCGGGTTCGGCGTATCCATCATGCCGACGGTTCCACACGTGCACGCGGGCACCCACCTCGTCGCCGAAGTTCTCGAGGCGGCCCTCCGTGCCGATGACCGTGTAGTTCCGCCAGTAGTCGGGCGTGAAATGACACTGCTGGTACGACGCGAGCACGCCGTTCTCGAGCACCATGTTCATCTGCGAGATGTCCTCGACGTCGACGACCGGATCGGGGCCGGTCTGACTGAGGGGCGGCCAGTTGTCGAGGTCGAACCAGTCCGGCACCCCCGTCCGGGCGATGGATGTCGCGCCATAGGATCGAGCGCAGGCCGAACCCGACGATGCCGATACGCAGATCTTCATCCATGGCTGTCATCCTTCTCTCGTCTCCCAGCCCACCCGCACCAGCGGGCGGAAGTCCCCTCGCCGAAGCCCATCGGGCCCGTCCGGTCTTTCGACTCCGCGGATGCCGTCGTCCCACGGTTCGATGTGCAGCATGAGCCGCCCGGGATGCCGCTTCACCACGTGCGCGAGATCGATCACCCAGGGCTCTCCGTGGAACAGGTCCTCTGCGATGATCTCGTCGTCTGCGCGCAGCGACGCGGACGCCCCGACGTAGTCCACGATCAACTGCGCCTCGGCGACGCCGTCGAAGGAGTGATCGTCCAGGTCGAAGAGCCAGCGCTCCCCGCCGATGCCGACGAGGTCGGGCGGCTCGACCGTTGCAGGAGGCACGGTCGTGACCCATCGGGCCGCGCCGGGTATCGGCGACGTCCCACCCTTGGTCCACTGACCACCCGGGGCCACGAGGTCGCCCGGGATGACATCGACGACGAGTTCCGTCTTCGGCGACGCGAGCCACGTCAGAGAGTCCTGGTCGACCAGATCGCCGTCGCGGCTGAAGACCAGTCGGTCGGCACCGCCGAACCGCAGCGGCGAGGCGGCGAGGGAGTCGGCCTCATCGACCACGACGACTCGGCCTCCTCCGATACGCGCGCTCCACGGTCCCGGCGAGGAGCGCACAGTGATCCCCTCGCCTGCGTCGCGGCGGACCACGTCGTGCCCGTCGTCGATCTCGACGGCATCCCGCGTGGCCAGCTCGCCGGTACTCCAGGAGGGTCGCCAGAGCACGACCGTGTCGACTCCGTCGATCTGCATCCGCGTGAGCGGCTGCAGCGTCGCCCAGAGGATCTGCGCCTCACCGACGAGGAGACGCACGGGGAACGCCGCGAATGCTCCGGGCGGCACGCTCATCGGCCGGTCGGGAACCCTCAGCGCGTCCGACTTCGTCACGACCTCGGTCTGCACGTCGTCCCGCTGCGGCATCTCGACGTTGCGCTGACGGTTGTTCACGAACCAGAATCCGCTGCCCCGCTCGTCGAACCTGCCGATGTGTCGAAGTCGCGAGGTGTCGACGGGATCGTGCCGGGCATGCGGGTCGCGCACGACTCCGGCCGCGTCCAGCTCCGGGGTGAACGCTTTGATCAGGCTGTGCAGACGCCGGTACCGCGACCAGCTGGGTCGCAGCATGCCGAACTCGCCGATCGGCGCCTGGAAGTCGTAGCTCAGCGACCAGTCGCCGTGCAGTCCCGGCTGCTGCGTGCCGCCGTGGAACATGTAGTAGCCGAGCATCGATGCCCCGCGGCCGAGGGCATCGTGGGCCTGAGCGACCACGTCGTCGGGATCCACCAGGAACCGGTCGCAGCCGCGCATCGGGCTTCCGGTGCCCATCTCGATGTAGCCGCGCGGGTACTCCTCGGCGGCGTAGTAGATGCGGCCCAGGTCCGTCGTGGCCTGCCACTCGTCGGTGCCGAAGGAGTAGCCGCTGACCGCCTCCGAACCGCCGCCGGGTTCCCACCCGCGATACGCGTATCCGCCCAGCAGCGGCAGCACGGGCGACGAGCGATCGAAGCGCGTGTTCGCCGTGACGGAGAAGAACGGCGCATCCAGTCCGCAGCGCCGGGCGAGCGCGTGCAGCGTGGCGATGTGCGCGGGGTCGCCCTCATCGAACTCGTTCTCGAGCTGGACGGCGATCACCGGCCCACCGTCGGCGAAGAGGAGTCCATCGACCTCCTGGCCCAGGCGAGCCCAGTAGCGTTCGACTCGCGCCAGGTAGTCCGGATCGTCCGACCGACTGCCGGGGAGTGCGAAGTCGGGAAGACCGCCGTTCGTCGCCTCCGCATTGCAGTGCGGGCCGATCCGCAACCAGACCAGCAGACCTGCCCGTGCGCACTCCTCGACGAAAGCGCGCAGGTCCTCGTCTCCGTTCCAGCGCCATTCGTCCGGCGCGGGCTCGTGATGATTCCAGAGCACGTAGGTCGCCACGACGTCGAGGCCGGCCGCCTTCATCTTGACCAGCTCGTCGCGCCATCGATGACGCGGCGAGCGCGCATAGTGGTACTCGCCGCTGAGCGGGAACCACGGGCGCCCGTCGCGTCGCCACCCGCGCCTGCTCACCGACAGCGACATGCCGTCCCTGGTGTCGCCCGCCCACGGCAGAGGTGCCGACGACCGCTGCTCGCGATCGGCGACATCGAGACGATACGTCACGACCCGTCGGGCTCAGAGGGGACGAGCTCGATCGCGATGACGGTGTCGACGTCGTCCGCGAGCGGATAGGTGAACTGCGGATTCTCGCCGAAAGAGAGGAACACCGTGTCCGGATACGGATCGGTGAGCCAGAAGCTCACCGGCTCCATCGCCTCGCCTGTCGCGAGCAGGCGTGCCGAGCGGACGCGATCCTTGTCCACTCCCGTCAGCGCGAGAGGGCCGATCGGGCCCTCGAAGACATGCGCGTACAGCGTGTCGCCGCTCCGCGTGTAGTAGCCCCACTCCGGCTTCGGGATGTCGGCGATGCCGGCTCCGTAGATGCTCTCGCCGTTGCGATCCATCCATCCGCCCACCTCGTGCAGCGTCCGCACGGACTCCTCCGGGAACGTGCCGTCGGGCTGCGGACCCACGTTGAGCAGCATGTTGCCGCCCTTGCTGACGACCTCGACGAGTTTGCGCACGATCGTGCGCGTCGACTTGAAGGCCGTGTCGCCCCGGAAGTACCCCCAGTTGTTGTTGTGGGTGAAGTTCGCCTCCCAGGGCACCGGGTCGCCGTGGACGTTGCGGATGCCCTCGGCCGGGATCAGCTGCTCGGGGGAGACCCAGTCCCCTGCCCAATCGCTGGGATCGTCTTCGACGAGTGAGCCGAAGCCCCCGCCGCTGGTCTCCAGACGGTTGTTGATGAGGATGCCGGGCTGATGCCGCCGCACCATCTCGAGCAGCGCGTCGGCCTTCCACGTCTCGCCGACCATGGAGCCGTAGGAGAAGTCGAACCAGAGGATGTCGAGCTCGCCGTAGCCGGTCATCAGCTCCTCCACCTGGGCGTGCATGTACTCCAGGTAGCGGGGGAAGTCGGGCTTGTGGTCGGCCCAATCGGGATCGCCGCGGTGCGGGTGGTGCTCGTCCTCGTACGCCGGATAGTCGGGGTGATGCCAGTCGAGCAGCGAGTAGTACAGGCCGACCTTGATGCCGCGGGCGCGGAACGCGTCGAGGAACTCGCGTACGAGATCGCGCCCGAATCCATTGTGCATCGAGGTGTAGTCGGTGAGCTTCGAGTCGAAGAGGCAGAAGCCCTCATGGTGCTTGGCCACCATCACGGCGTACTTCATCCCGGCCGCGGCCGCGTCTTCCGCCCATTTCTCCGGATCGAAGTTCGCGGGCCGGAAGCCGTCGATGGCGGGCTGATAGTCCTCGATCGAGACGCGCTCCATCGAGCGCCACCATGCCTCGTCCTGGATGACGGTGTACCCGCCGAAGTGGATGAACAGGCCGAAACGGGCTTCCCGGAACCAGGCGGATCGGGCGAAGCGGTCGGTCATGGAGGGCCTTTCAATCGCAGGAACAGACATCAGCTCTTCACCGCGCCGGCCATGATCCCGGACATGATGTAGCGCTGGGCGAGCAGGAAGACGACGACCATGGGCAGCGCGGTCACCACGAGGTTCGCGGAGACCAGCGCGTAGTCGAACGAATGCAGGCTCTGGAAGTTGAAGATCGTCATCGGAAGGGTCCAGACGTCGGAGTTGGTGAGGAACAGCACGTTCTGGAACTCGTTCCAGGCGAACGTGACCACGAGGACCATCACTGTGAGCGTGACGGGTCGCATGAGCGGGAAGATGATGCGGAAGAAGATGGTGATCGGGCCCGCACCATCGATGAGAGCCGCCTCGTCGATCTCGCGCGGGATCTGACGGATGAAGCCGACGAGCAGCAGCGTCGTGAAGGGGATCTGCGACGCCACGTCGACGAGGATCAGTCCGAGGTGCGTGTTCGACAGCCCGACGAGCTGCAGCAGCCGGATGGCCGGGATCACCGCGAACGGGGCGATGAGCCCCACCAGCAGGTAGGCGTACACGCCCCTGCTGAACCAGTCGGTGCGCCGCGCGATCACATAGGCCGCCAGCGAGCAGACGGCGATGGTTCCGACCGTCACACCTCCGGCGACGATGATGCTGTTCATCAGGGCACGGGCGATCGCCGGATCGCCGAGCACCGTCGCGTAGTTGGAGAACATCCAGGTCTCCGGAAGCGCGAAGGTGAAGGTCGCAGCCTCGGCGGAGGACTTCACCGAGTTCAGCAGGATCAGCAGCAGCGGAGCCAGATAGACGAACAGCACCGCCGCGGCGGCGAGATACGTCAGGATGCGGGGAATGGCCGGAGTCTTCACAGGTCCTTCACCTTCGTGCTGCGGTTGATGACGGCGTTGAGCAGCAGCGCGATCAGCGTCACCAGCATGAACTGGGTGAAGCTCACCGCCGAGGCGTAGCCCAGGTTGGAGGTGCTCAGCGCTTTCATGTTGAAGATGGTCAGCACGCTCGTCGCCGTGCCCGGCCCTCCGCCCGTGGTGGCGATGATGATGTCGAACGCCTTCATGCCTGCGACGAACGACAGCAGCGCCGTCAACGTGATCGCGTGCATGATGAACGGGATCTTCAGGTAGCGCGTCATCTGCCAGGCGGAGACCCCGTCGAGCTCCGCCGCCTCGATCAGGTCCTTCGGCACGGCTTGGAGGGCTGCGAGGACGATCACCATCGTCCAGCCGACCCCCATCCAGGTCTCGACCACCCCGACGGTGTACAGCGCCAGGTCGAAGCTGCCGAACCAGTCCTGCGCAAGGAATCCGAGACCGACGCCGCGGAGCGCCTGATTCACCGGGCCGTCGTTGGCGAGGAGGAAATAGAAGGTGGAGCCGACGACGATCGTGGAGAGCATCATCGGCAGGTACACGAGTGCGCGAAGGCCGTGATTGCCCCGGAACGCGCGGTCGAGGAGAAAGGCCAGGGCGACCCCGGCCACCGTTTTCAGCACCGTCACGATCACCGCGTACAGGAACTGCAGTCCGACCGAGTTGAGGAACGCGGGCAGGTTGTCGACGTAGAGCAGCTCGAAGTTGCCGAGACCGATGAACTCCTGCGTGCGCGAGAGGGTCGAGGCATCGGTGAATGCCAGGACCAGCCCGAGCAGTGCAGGGAAGAGGAAGAAGATCGTGAAGACCACGATGGCCGGCACGAGGAACGTCCTCGGATACACGCGTGCCGTCAGTGCGTTCTTCATCTTCTTCCTCTTCCCCGAGCCCTTCGGCTCAGAACCCTTCGAGTCCGGCGGTCTTGCCGGCTGCCTGCCAGGCCGTGTCGAGACGCGTGCCGAACTCGGCCACGTCGATCCGTCCGGCCAGCAGCTCCTGGTACGCCGCGATGATGTCGTCCTGCGGGGTCGGGAAACGCGCCGCCGTGTCGAACGCGGCGCCGGTCTTCTCGTCGTCGACCCAGATCTGGATGTCGCTCATGATCGGGTCGGGCTCGCCCACGGTCACATCGGTGAAGGCCGGGACGCCCGGCGTGCTCGCCAGGAAGTTCTCCACCTGTGCCGGTTCGATCAGGAACTCGAGGAGCTCGCGCGCCGCTTCCGGCTGGGCGCTGTCCTTCGCGATGTGCATGATGTTCGGCTGGCTCAGCGCGATCTGCGTGGTGCCCTCCGGGTTCGGCAGGGCGAAGAATCCGAAGTTCCCTTCCGGGTTCGCCGCGCGGATCTCGCCGATGACCCAGCTGCCGTTGATGATCGCACCGGCGGTGCCGTCCGCGACTGCCGCCGTGCTCTGCTCGTAGCTCGCGGTCAGGACGTCGGCGTTCGTGAGGCCGCCCTTCGCCCAGTCGGCGAGGTTCTGGTACTGCTGCTCGAAGCCCGGGATCTCGGTCCACGTGCCCTCGTTCGCTGCCAGCTGCTGCGGCAGCTCGGCGTTGTCACCGATGAAGTCGGCGTTCACGGCGTTCCGGTGCTGCAGCAGCGTCCAGCCATCCTTACCAGAGAGGAACAGCGGCGTCACGCCCGACTCCTTGACTGCGGTGAACGCGGCGGTGAGGTCCTCGAGCGTCTCGGGCGTTTCGGTGACGCCGGCCGTCTCGAAGACGTCCTTGTTGTAGAAGACGCCGAAGGTGCTGAGTCCGTCCGCGGCGGGAACGCCGTAGAGCTTGCCGTCGGTCGCCAGCATCGACTCGAACACCGAGGCTGACATCCGGTCCTGGAAATCGGGGTCGGAAATCTCGGTCATGAACGAGCCCGGGTCCTTCTCCTCGTTCAGTCCGGCGAAGATGTCGACACCGCCGCCCGAGGAGATCTTCGCGCGGACGTTCTGGTCGTACTGTTCGTCGGGCACGCCCTGCACCTCGACCTCGACGCCGGTCTTCTCGGTGTAGGCGTCGATGTTCTCCTGCAGTCCCTGGTAGTTCGCCCAACTGCTGGGGACGAGGTAGACGAGCGGCTTGCCGCCGCCGTCACTCGGGGTTTCGGGAGCACCGGAGCAGCCGGCGAGGGCGATGGCCAGCGAGGATGCCGCTGCCGTGAGCGCGATGATGCGCACAGTCTTCTTTGACATGGTTCTTCCTTGGTGCGAGTGAGGGTCCCCGGTGCGGGTGCGCCGGGGGGATAGGCCAATCAGACCCGAGCGGGTGCGTGGCCACCGATCGCGGGAGACAACAGGGTGCGATCGAGAAGGTGGGGCGCCATACCGGGACCGATGAGGTCTTCGGCGGCTCCGTCGAGCGCGGTGAGTGCGGCGCCGATCACGGTGCCGAACTGACCGAACTCACTGACGACGACGGGGGCGACGACGGGAAGGGAATCTTCCAGGCGCTCGACGACCCGCGTGACGAGAGCGTCATGGATGGCGAGAGGTCCGTGCAGGACGATGATCTCGGGGTCGATCACGAGCTGCAGCATCGCGATCTGATCTGCGGCGAGTGCGCTGAAGCGATCGAGGGAGGATGCTGCCGCGGTATCGCCCGCGGCCTCGGCGGCGACCAGCGAGGAGACCTCTGGATCGGACGGCCATTCCAGGTCATCGGCGGCGTAGGCGTCCGCCGCGCGGAGATCGGATCGCTGATGCAGGTTCCCGGCACGGCCGGTGGTCCCGCCGTGGACGCGCCCGGAGACGACGATCCCGGCGCTGACGCGATGCCACAGGATCGGCACGACGAATGTGGAGACATCGACCGCAGCGCCCATCCGCTGTTCGGCGAGCATGGCGCTGGCGACGTCGTGGAGCACGTCGACGGGTACCGGGAATGCAGCGCGGACGATCGGGGGCACAGCCCGTCCCCGCCATTCCGTGAACGCCGCGCTCTCGACGAAGATCCCGGCGGGATCCATCGCGCCGGGAACCGCCACGCCGACGCGGACCAGCTTCTTGCCGAGGCTCTCGGCTGAGGTACGAACCCAGGCCGCGGCATCCGCCAGCCGATCGTCGGCGTGGTGGATCGTGACCGGGCGCTGTCCGTGCCAGAGCTCGCGTCCGAGCAGATCCGTGAAGATCAGCCGCTCGACGTGCTTGCCGAGCTCGAGACCCGCGACGATTCCAGCATCCGCGACGAAGGCGTACCGCGTGGCAGGGCGGCCAGCCCCCTGGGGCGCATCCGCCGAGATCTCGACGACGAGTCCCGCGTCCTGCAGATCCTGGAGGCGAGCGGTGACGGTGGGCCGCGAGAGGCGCGTGACCTCGGCGATCTGCGCGATGGTCATCTGACCTGTCGCGCGGATGACCTCGGCGCAGCGTGCGCTGTTCGCGCGACGAAGGTCGAGAAGCTGCTCCGCCGTCGCTGCCGTCGAGTGCGCCATACCGACCTCCATGTCGCCGCCTGCAAATCCGTCACCCTATTTATAAATAGGGTTGCTTATAACTGTCAAGTGGTTTCGTAAACGAGTTCTGCGGAGATGATGACGGGATCATCGACATCGACACCGGGCGCCTCGATACCGACGGTCTGAAGAACTTGCCCCGAGAGGACGCACTCGGCTCGTGCCCACGGCGGCGTCTGGTGCGCGGCCAGCGGACGCCCGAGGCGCACGCGATATCTGCGATCCGCATCCAGGCCTGGGAGGCGCAGTCGGCCCACGGGCCAGTCCGCAGGCCGCTCCCGCACGAGATAGAGATACACGGCACCGGCGTCGCCGACGACACCGTCGAGGAGGGCCGCGCCGCCGGCCGCGTCGGCGTGCACCACGCGCCCGCTGTGGAGCAGCGGTCGGTGCTCGCGGTGAAAGGCGATCCAGTCCGCCAGTTCCGCCCTCTCGTCATCGTCCAGTGAGCCCAGTTCGGCTTCGACGCCGAGTTGCCACATGCTCGCGACGGCGGCGCGGAAACCCAGGGTCGCGGTCCGGCCCGTCGAGTACGCATGCGCCTCGCCGATGTGCGTGCCGATGAGCTCGGGCGGCAGGAGCAGCGATGTCCAGCGGTTGATGTCCACCCGCTCATGAGGATCACTGCAGTCGGACGCCCAGACCCGATCGACGCGCTCGATCATCCCGAGATCGATCCGCCCTCCCCCGCTGGCGCACGCCTCGATCTCGAGGCGCGGGAAGCGCGCGCGGAGTTCGTCCAGCAGGCGGTAGAGGGCCAGAGTCTGCGCCCGATGACCCGCTCTTCCCGTCGGCGTGTGGCCCGCATCGAGCAGCGAGCGGTTGTGGTCCCACTTGATGAAGTCGATGCCCAGCTGCTCGATCAACGCACTCATCTGACTCAGCACGAGGTCGAAGGCGCCCTCGTGTCCGAGGTCGAGCACGTGCTGATGGCGTGACGGGATTCCGACCCCGTGCCCCGCGTCGAAGACCCAATCCGGGTGAGCGCGGACCAGATCGGAGTCGAGGTTGACCATCTCCGGTTCGAACCACAGCCCGAACGCCATCCCCAGCTCGTGCACGCGGTCAGCAAGCGGGTCGAGCCCGCGCGGCCAGACCTCGGGTGACACCACCCAGTCCCCGAGACCGGCACGATCGTGTCTGCGCGCCCCGAACCAGCCGTCATCGAGGACGAAGCGCTCCATCCCCAGCGCAGCAGCGCGCTCGGCTGCAGCGATCAACCGCGCTTCATCGTGGTCGAAGTACACCGCCTCCCAGGTGTTCAGAAGGATCGGGCGCGGCTGCGCGGGGGGATTCGGTCGTGCACGCAGGAAGCCGTGGAAGCGCGCGGCGAGAGCATCGAGACCGACGCCCCAGGAGCCGTACAGCCACGGCGACACGACCTCGTCACCCGGACCCAGCACGAGCTCGTCGGGGTACAGCAGTTCGCCGCCGCTCAGCATCCGTGATCCGCCAGACGTGCGTTCCGCGACGAGGCGCTGATTGCCGCTCCATCCGAGGTGGATGCCCCACACCTCACCGCGGCGGAAGTCGAACCCGTGCTCGCCTGCAACGGTGAGCGTCGGGGCCTCGAACCCGGGCTTGCCTCCCCGTGCTTCGCGCACCCAGGCGCCGATGTCGAACGGGCGGCGCTGCGGCGAGCGCTCCCTCGTCCAACGCCCCGCGAGGTCGAAGAGTTCATCGGCATGCGACGGCACGGGAAGCGCGAGGCCGAGGCGATCCACGCGATACGCGCCGCCGAGGTTTCGCAGCGTCGCCCGCGTGCGGAGCAGCCCCGCCTCGTGCAGTTCGACCTCGAGCTCGATCTCCAGATCGCTCTCGGGGTCTTCCGCGAGAACCACGAGCCGGTCGGTCGTCGAGGAATCCTCCCGTCGTGCGCGAGCACGGCGGAACAGCGGCGCCCACGCCGCTCCCTCGCGACTCCCCACCAGCCCCGGTTCACCCAGCCAGGCCTCGGCGAGCTGCGGCAGCATCGGCACGGGTTGCGGTGCGTAGATGACGGTGTCGCCCAGGGGCGGCAGCGCCGTCCGCTCCATCGCCTCGAGTTCGTCCCTGCGAACGTCGCCCAGGTCGGCTCCCCAATGAAGGATGCGCGGCAGACGCCCCTGGCTGAGGGTGACGACGACGCTGACGCCGCCGCGACGAAGGTGATGGATGATTTCCGGGCCGCTCATCGGGCACCTTTCTCCGAGATTCTTACGTGCACGCGCATCTGCGGCCCGGAGCGCGAGGGGAGCTCCGGACCGCAGATGGTTCTCTCCGCCTGCTAGCGCACCCTGACTTCGGCGAGCTGCAGGATCTTGCCCGTTCCGGGCACGGTGACCTTCACGTACCGTCCGGTGACGCCGCCGGTGCTGAGGGTCTCGTTCGGCGTCGGATACCCGACCTGCGTGCTCGACCACACGACGACGTTGCTCGCGTTGAGCACCTCGACCTTGTACCCGGCGAGACGGTCGGCGGCCTCCGCACGGTTCCAGATCTCGATCTGGTTGATCGGGACGGACGCGCCCAGGTCGACCTGCCACCACGGGTTGGATTCGGTGTTGGTGTGCGACACGGACCCGTTGACGAAGACCCCGTCGGTGTTGCCGTCGACAGCCCTCGACGCCGGCCCGGTGCCATCTCCTCCCGTGTAGGTGGAGCTCTGAGTCGCGGCCTTGTTGTAGGCCAGGTTCAGGCTGGACGCCTGACGCACGATCACCTCGGCGAGCGAGAGGATGCGCGACGCCCCGGCGAGGCTGATCTTCACGAAGCGACCGCTCACGCCTCCCGTGGAGACGGTCTCCGAGGGGTTCGGGTGACCCGTTCTCGTCTGCGACCACACCACGGAGCCCGCAGCATCGAGCACCTCGACCTTGTATCCGGCGAGGCGGTCGCTGCAGCAGTCGGTACGGTTGTGCACCTCGATGTCGCCGATCGACTGCACGGAACCGAGGTCGACCTGCCACCAGGGGTTCGCCTGCCCGTTGGCGTCGGTGTGCGACACGGAGCCGCTCGCGAAGTTGCCGTCGGTGTTCCCGTCGACGGCACGGGCGGCCGTCGCCGCCCCGGACCACTGTGAGCTCTGCGTGGCCGCCTTGTTCAGCGCGAGGTTCGTCGCCGGCGGCAGGCCGGGCCCGTCGGTGCGGATGCTGAACTTCACGAGGCCGTTGTGAACGATCGACACGGTGAGCGTCTTGGTCGCAGCGTTCCACGACTGCGTCTGCGTGTACGGCCGGGTGGCCGTGGTGTCGGATGCGAAGGTGATCGACGGCTGCCCGCCTTGCCAGGTGCCACTCACCGTGAAGGTCGAGGTGCGGATGTCACGCGCCGAGCGGTCGTTCAGGGTGAGATCGGACGCCGTCTGCACGTTGCCCGCGGCATCCTTCACCGGGTTGCCCGACGCATCGAGCTTCACGCTCGTGTAGTCCTTGATGTAGCGGTAGGTCTGCCACTTGTCGAAGTCGGAGCCCGGGGCCTTCCCGTAGATCGTCTCGGTGCGCACGTTGTCCTTGTTCACCCGGTAGTTGTTGAGAATCACATCGACCTTGTTCGCGGACTCCGTCATCACCGCGAACGTGTGGTTGGGCGCCTCGACCTGGATGGAGGTCGCCGGCGAGCTCTTCGGCTTGAAGGACGACTTGGCTGTCATCTGCCGATTCTCGGCGTAGTTCATCCAATACCAGGTGCTGGTGTTACGGGTCAGGTAGGTGTTGCTGGAGAACACCTCCTGCGGATACCTGGCGTCGAACCATGCCTGGCTCTGTCCCGACGTGGCGATGTCCTCGAACATCGTCAGGCTCGTGTTCGGGATCGTGTTCGGCACCATCGGGATGATCCCGTACCGGCCGGTGCGGGGGAAGATGTTCGAGGTCGACGTGTCCCACATGGTCGACTGGTCGTAGACGCTGCCCTTGTAGACCATCTTGTTCTGATCGAGCACCTCCTGCTTCGAGGGGATCTTGATCGCGCCGGACTTCAGGTCGCGCAGGAACGGGATGATCGCGTACTCGTACCCGGCGAGGCGTTCGCCGTCGGTGACGTTGGTGAACCACTGCGCCTCGGTCTTGAACGCGGTCCCGCCCTGCGACACGACCTTCAGCATCGACTGCACGGTCATCGACTCGGGGTACTGCAGGATGTCCTTCCAGGTCTGGCTGCCCGAGGACCAGAGGCGTCCGTAGCCGTTCAGTCCCCAGTGCCACCAGTCCGACGAGGAGCCCCAGTTGCCGATGGAGCCCGAGAGCCACATGCCGAGGTTCAGCGCGTCGGTGTCGGTGTCGCCGTAGGACTCCTTGTTCATGAAGATGACGTTCTGGGGGTTCGCGCGAATGACGTTGAGCAGGCTCGCGTTCTCCTGCAGCCACTGGATCATGGTGCCGCCGGTACCGAAGATGTTCGTGTCGGTCCAGACGAAATGCAGGCCTTCATCGACCGACATCTGCACGAGTTCCGCCAGGTAGCCCGAGTGGTTGCTGCCGGTGAAGGATGCAGAGTTGTACAGCTCGGCGCCGTTCACGCCCTGCATCATGGTGTGCGTCTCGGCCAGTGTGCGGAAGAACGGAACCGGAATCCGCTCGGCAGCCGGGGTCTCGCCGTTGAGTGCCTGCACGAAGAAGGGGATGCTCGCAGCCTGGGCAGCGTTCGCCTGAGCGGTGATCCAGTCGGTCGTTGCGGGGATGTTCTTCAGGGACTGTCCCGCAATGAACATGACTACGGTGTTCTCTCGCAGGTCGGTCGGAATCTTGCCCCAGAGATCCGTCACGACGTCGGTCTGGTCCGGCCCCTCCCCGCCCTGGTAGAAGTTTGTGATGAACAGGGGCTTCTGCTGCGAGACCTCTCGTCGCAGGGGCTCGGCGGCGACCGCGGGTGCGGCCGCGACGATCACCGCCAACGGGGCGACAAGCAATGCCGCGATCGCGATGCCCACCCCTCGTCTGATTCGCTGTGAGAACGTCATCGTGTCTCCTCGGGCAATTATGTAACAGGGTTCTGTTATCTCTGCCTACGAGGCTAGGATTCGAGCCGAGATCGCGTCAAGCGGTTTCGTAATTCCTCCCACCCAGCGTGACTACCACTCCCACTCGATGGTGATCATGCCGGGACCGAAGTCGAACTCGACGTGAGAGGCCGAGTTCGCCACGACCTTCACCGGGAACACGCGCTGCCCGCCGTCCGTCTCCACCGTGGCCGTGCACCGACGCGGCAGGTATGCAGGGTCGAAGTAGACGAAGACGCCCACCTCGGCTTCGGGCCGCACAGCGACCAGACCCTGGATAAAGCTCGCTGCCTCATGCGCGTACTTATGATCCACCGACTCCCACTCGGTGAGCACGAGATCTCCCCGATCGAGGGGCGCGTGCAGTCGCAGGGTGGGGCGGATGATTCGCTGCTCCATGTCGTCGACGATGTCGACGAGGTCGCATCCGAGGACTCCGCGGACGACGGGTGGCGACACCTCCTCGGGTTCGATCGTGAGGAACACGGCGACCTCCCGCGCGCCGTCGACCCGCGCCTGCCACACGTTGCGGATGACGTTCCGAACCAATCGGCCGTCGGCATCCACGTGGGAGATGATCGTCGCCGAGCGCTCGGACAGCTGTCGGGCACCGCTCTCGTCGGTCACCTCGTTGTGCTCGAGTCCGACGAAGTCCGCGAAAGGGACATTGCGGTCCTGCGCCACGCGACGATTGCGCGTCAGGGTGCCGGTGAGCGCGTCTTCATGCAGGTCCAGCAACGACTCGATCTCGCGGACGACATCGAACGCGGTCTCCGCCGAGGGCTTTCGCCCGCCGGACTGCCACAGCGAGAGCGTCGCCACGCTGACCTCATGACCGCGATCCCGGAGACGCCGCTGCAGGCTCCGCAGAGAGAGTCCTCGACGTTGCATCCCCGCTCGCAGCGCCTCCGCGAACGCGCCGGAAGGCGACGCATCGGGGGCGATCTCAGGGTTCTCCATCCCCTTCGCCATGTCCACGACGGTACTCCGGGCGTTGTCGGAGCGATAGACAGGCGCCGAGTGCGCTTCAGCCACGGTTCAGCGTCGAGCGGCCACACTGGAGGAATGCGGATCCTGGTAGTCGACGACGAGGTGCGCCTGGCCGACGGGGTGCGACGCGGCCTCGAGGCGGAAGGCTTCGCGGTCGACGTCGCGCACAATGGCGTCGATGGACTCTGGCGGGCGCGCGAGACGCGGTACGACGCCATCGTGCTCGACCTGATGATGCCCGGGATGAGCGGATGGAAGGTGTGCGAGGCGCTGCGCGCCGAGGAGAACTGGACGCCGGTGCTGATGCTCACCGCCAAGGACGGCGAGTGGGATCAGGTCGAAGCGCTCGAGACCGGCGCCGACGACTACGTCACGAAGCCGTTCTCGTTCGCGATCCTCGTCGCGCGCCTCCGTGCTCTCGTGCGTCGCGGAGCGGTGGCGCGGCCGGCTGTTCTCGAGGCCGGGGACCTGCGACTCGACCCCGCCGCGCACCGTGTCTGGCGCGGCGATACGCCGGTGACGCTCACGGCCCGTGAGTTCTCGGTGCTCGAGTACCTGATGCGGCACCGCGGGCAGGTCGTCACCAAACGGTCCCTGATCGAGGGTGTCTGGGACGACGACTTCGACGGCGACCCGAACATCGTCGAGGTCTACGTCGGCCACCTTCGCCGCAAGCTCGACAAGCCGTTCGGGCGCGAGGCGATCGAGACGATCCGCGGCGCCGGCTACCGATTGGCGGCCGACGGTGGCTAGCGGCTGGTGGCGATCGGTCCGCGGCCGGACGACCCTCGGCGCGACGCTCGTCGTGGCGATCGCCCTCATCGTCGGTGCCCTGTCGTTCCATGCCGTGCTGAGCTTGAGCGTGCACGACAGCTCTCAGCGTGCGGCCGAGCAGCGGCTCGAGGAGCTCGGTGATCGTGTGGACGGGCCAGGAGGGCGGAACGCCGGCCCCGACGACAGAGACATCGAGTCGCTCGAGGACGACTTCGTGCAGATCATCGACTCCGACGGCGCGGTGCGCTCCGCGAGTGAAGACGCGCGCGAGGCGCTCGGCTCGACCGCACTCCCGCTCGCCGACGAGGCGCGGACGGTGACGATCGACGGCGAACCGATGCTCGTCGTGTCGGATGACCTCGACGGAGACGAGACCATCGTCCTGGCCACGTCTGTCGAGGACGACGCCGAGACCCTGTCGACGGTCGCGACTCTGCTGGCGGTCGCGGTGCCGCTCGTGCTGCTGCTCGTCGCCGGAACGACGTGGCTCGTGACCGGCCGCGCTCTTCGCCCGGTCACCCGCATCCGTCAGGAGGTCGACGGCATCACCGCTGAGCGTCTGCACCAGCGGCTCGCGGTTCCCGACTCCGGCGACGAGATCGCAGCGCTCGCGACGACGATGAACGGCATGCTCGACCGATTGGATGCCGCGGCGACGGCGCAGCGGCGATTCGTCTCGGACGCCTCGCACGAGCTGCGCTCCCCGCTGGCCACGATCCGCCAGCATGCCGAACTCGCGCAGGCGCATCCGGCGGTGACCAGCATCGCCGAGCTGGCTGAGGTCGTGTCGGACGAGGGTCTGCGCCTGCAGGGTATCGTCGAGGCGCTGCTGCTGCTCGCGCGGCTCGATGAAGGGGTCGCCCCGCATGACGAACCGGTCGACCTCGACGACATCGCCCTCGGCGAAGTACGCAGGCTCCGCGCCGCGGGCGTCGAGGTCGACGGTTCCGGCATCCGGGCCGCCCGCGTCTCCGGCGACCCGCGCCTCCTCGGTCAGCTGCTGCGCAATCTCGCCGACAATGCCGTCCGCCATTCCCGCAGACGCATCGCGATCGGCGTCACTCCGCGCGACGGGTATGTCTTCGTCACGATCGAGGACGACGGCGGTGGCGTGCCCGTCGAGGAGCGGGAGCGGATCTTCGAACGCTTCGTCCGCCTCGATGAGGCCCGTAGCCGCGATGCCGGCGGCAGCGGGCTGGGGCTGGCGATCGCCCGGGGCATCGCCACGGCCGAAGGTGGCTCGATCAGCGTCGATGACTCGCGCTGGGGTGGTGCGCGGTTCGTCGTCACACTGCCGCTGACCGCCTGACCGAGAGGACTCGCGGGCACGACCGATCGGCCGGCACGACCGCTGACAGCGTTCAGCCCCGGATCAGCAGGATCCGGGGCTGAACCGCCAGGTCAGATCGCTGCGACGCGTCGACGGACGACGATCAGAGTACCGACGAGCAGGAGCAGGACTCCGAAGGCCGCGAACGGAAGCGTCGACTCGGAACCCGTGTTCGCAAGCCCCGCCGCCTCGGCGGCCTGCGGGATGACGGTCACGTCGACGCGGTCGCTGGCTCCGACCGGCTGCCCCGACGGATCGTCACCGGAGACCGTCGCGGTGTTCAGCACCGACCCGGCGCGGCCGTCCGCGGCCGTTGTGACGTAGTTGGCCGTGCAGGTGAGGGTCTCACCGACGGCCAGGGTCACGGGCGCCGGAGTCGAGCAGTCCAGAGCGCTCAGGCCCGGCAGCGGATCCGTGATCGTGACATTCGAGACCGTGACATTGCCGGTGTTTCGCGCGACGAACAGATAGGTGATCGTGGCCCCCTGCTGGACGGACGACGACGACGCGGACTTGTCTATCGTCAGCGCAGGAGTCTGGGCCGTCGGAATGATGACCGGGTTCGAGGTCGCGGGCGGGATCGGCGTGGTGCTGCCGGGAGGCGTGCCCGTCACCGTCGCCGTGTTCACGATCTCGCCGCCTTCGATCTCGGCCTGGGTCACGGTGTGCACCCCTGTGCACTCCGTCACCGCGCCGGGAGCGAGCACGACCTCGTCGCACACGGCCGGAGTATCCAGCTGTGCGTCGGAGACCGCAACGTTCGAGATGGTCACGTTGCCGGTGTTCGTGGCGCTCAACGTGTAATCGATCTGCTGCCCGGCGGCGGATGCTGCCGTGGTCGTCGACGCCTTTACGATCGTCAGTGCCGGGGTCTGCACGGTGGGGATGATCACCGGGTTCGACGTCGTCGGCGGGATGGGCGTCGTGCTGCCCGGCGGCGTGCCCGTCGCCGTCGCGATGTTCTCGATCACGTCGCCGCCGTCGATCTCGGCCTGGGTCACCGTGTGAAGCCCGGTGCAGTCGGTCGCCGCACCCGGATCCAGCACGACGTCGTCGCACACGGCCGGAGCGTCCAGCTGCGCGTCCGTGATCTCGATGTTCGAGATCGTCACGTTCCCCGTGTTGGTGACGGCGAAGGTGTAGTCGATCTCCTGCCCGGCGGCAGACGCCGCGGTCGTCGTCGACGCCTTCACGATCGTCAGTGCCGGAGCCTGTGGGGTGATGATGACCTGATGATCTTCCACCTCTCCCGCGACACCGTTGACGACGAGCGTGAAGCGAGCCGTGGTCGTTCCCCCGGCGGCGGTCGTCCGGGCGGCGACGTCGCCGAAGGTGAGGACGACAGGTCCCGTGAAACCAGCGGCGACAGGAGCGGTGACCTGCTCGCCCGCTTCGAAGACGCCGTCCTGATCGAAGTCGATCCAGCCGGTGAGCGTGGCGGGAACCGGAGCGAAGTTCGTGACCTCGACGTTGACGGGGGCGGAAGGCGTCACGCCGCCGATGATGGTCGGGAAGGTCACTCCGTCGTCGGAGACGCCGTCGGCGCTCGCATCGGCGGACGGCTGCTCAGCAGGCTCCGCATCGACGGACTCTCCGACGAACGTCGCGCCGTTGATCTCGAATCCGGCGGCGGGGTACTGCGCGGGAGCGTCGCCGAAGTCGGATGCCAGGCTCGCGCAGGAGACGTTGATCCCGTCATAGCCCTCTCCGCCGAACTGCGGGCGGTACCCCCGCACGATCTGCGTGTCGTCGGCTCCGCAGAAGGGTCCGTTGAATCCGGCCGGCGCGTTGAGGTTCTCGTTGTCGCCTGCCAGGAGCGCGACGGGCGTCGCGGTGGTGTCCACGCGGATGCGTCCCTGCGCATCGAACCGCAGCGGCTGGCAGGAGATCTGAATCGTCGAGGCCCAGGGGAATCCTTGGCCCTGGAAGAAGTGCCCGCCCATCTGCGTCACGACCATGTTCGCGGGACAGGTGGCGACGTGGAACACGCCGTCACCATTGACGTACGACGGGAAATCGAGGTAGCTCGGACTCTGCGCGACGGTGATCGCGCTGGGCGAGTTCACCTCGATCGTGCCGCAGAGGAGGTCGAAGTCGTTGATGATGCCGCCGGCGACGTCGCCGGGGGCATTCGTGCGGTCCTCGACCCGAACGCCGACCAGCGCCTGGTCGGCGGGACACTCGTTGAGCGACCCCGCATCCTTGTTCGAGCCGATCGTGCCGTCCTGCACACTCGGTCCGAACTCCGGCGATTCCGCCGCGGCGGGCAGCGCGGCGCCGGCCATGAACAGGGTACTGACAATGAGGATCGAGGCGACGCGAGAACGCCGTCGGTGGCGAGCATGCGGAGTCGTATTCATGGCAGACCGATCGTGGGTGGGTGGGTGATGCGTATCGCTCGTCGGGTGAGGCGATGCGGTCCGCTTCGACAGGTCTCAGGCAGGAACGCCTCCCCAGCAGATCACGCTGTCGTTCACATCTCGGCGCGGATGTGAATCGCCGCGACACATGATGACTTGTTATGTCGGCGCTCTCCCGTGTCATGCAGAATCGGCGTAATCGCAGAGGAGAACCGGCATGGATGATGGATCGCCCGGGGTCGGCCGCGAGCCGCAGGGGGTCGGCGCCGCTACCTTCGACGCCCTGTTGTCGGTGGCTATCGGCCGCCGAGGACTTTCGCTCCGCGAGCTCCAGCAGCGCCTCGAGGAGCAGGGTTTCCACATCGGCACGTCGACGCTGTCGATGTGGCGCACGGGAGCCCGAGGACCGGAACGAGAGTCGTCGATCGAAGCGATCCGAGAACTCGAGCAGATTCTGCAGGTCGAGCGGGGTCACCTCACGGATGCGCTCGCCTCTCCTCGGCGGGTCGGTCCGGACCGGCATCGCCCATTCGCCACGGTGTTCGAGCTGCCGCCCAGCGATTTCACGGCTGAGCCCACGCCAGAGCTCTTCGAGCGCTCCGGTGCGGTCAGAGTTTTCGTCGACCAGGACAGCCGCATCCGTCGCACCGTCAACCGGACGCTCTGGCAGGGGCGGCGAGATGGAGCACGTGACGCCGTCATCTTCTACGGTTCGATCTTTCCCGATGTCGCTCCACCGCAGGTGCGCGGCACACTCGGATGCGACCTCGTCGACGTGTCCATCGACCCGGAACTGGAGCTGCTGCGAGCCACGCTTCGGCTGCACGCTCCGCTTCGCCAGGGCGAACTCGTACTGACGGAGCGGGAGTCCCTCCGCCCGACGGAGATGATCCCCGAGTATGCGATCACGACTGTGGCTCCCCGCCGACAAGCAGAGATCATCGTGCACATCGCATTCGACCCGTCGCATCCTCCCCGTCGATGCTGGGCGCTGGTCGAGGCGGAGGGACGATCTCGCACCTACAGCCTCGTCCCTCGCGCGTCGAGTGTGATGCATGCCGAGTTCGATTTCGGCCCCGGGATGATCACCATCCAGTGGGAATGGTGATCACGAGGCGATGCGACGACCCGTCACATGAGCCGTGACCTGTGAACGCGCTCATGGTCGACTGGTGCCCGGTTCTCCTGGTTGGGAGACCGGAGAGCCGAGCCGTCGTCTCCCCGACAAGGCGGCTGGCGGGTGAGGACCCCTCGAACTCACCCGCCGTTCTCCTCCCCCTCCGCGGGCCTTCCTGAAACGGTCTTCAGGTCGCTTCAGGAAGGCTTCAGTGCCCGCGCGGGAGCATCGTCACATGGACGACAAGACACCCACCCCCGACCAGACTCCCGACCAGCCGACGACGCCCGTCACCCCGACAGCGGATGCTGCTGCCCGCGATGCCGCGCCCGCTGAGCAGCCGATGGCTGCGCCTGCGGCATCCGCTCCTGGCGAAGCGAAGCCCCGTCGGAAGCGCGCACTCCTCATCGGTGGCGGTATCGCCGCCGCCGTCGTGCTCCTCGGAGGCGGCGTCGCCGTCGGTGCGGCGATCGCCGACGAGCTCGGCGAAGACGACGACCACCCGTCGATGTCGGACGGCTCGCACCAGGACGATGACCGGAACGACTCGGCGCAGGATGACCGCGCAGACGATGACGCCCGGGGCGACTCCTCGAATGCTGCGACCGGCATCGGCAGCGACTCGGCCGATGAGCTCATCGAGATCGCGCAGGCGGCGCGAGGCGCAGCAGACGGCGAGGTCACCTCGATCGACGCCAAGCGCGACGGCGCGTGGGAGGTGCAGCTGACCACGGATGCCGGCGACGAGACCGAGGTCCGTGTCGACGACCAGCTCGCCGCCACGGTCGTCGCGACGGAGGCCGCGGAGGGTGACGACACCGGTTCCGCATCGGCGCTCGATGACGACGCGATCCGCTCGCTCGTCGAGGCCGCGCTCGCCGAGGCCGACGGGATGATCACCGACCTCGACGTCGACAGCGACGACGTCACGCCCTACGACGCGTCGGTCCTCACCTCGGACAACCGCTCGATCGACATCTCCTTCACTCCCGAGTTCGCCGTCGTGGGCACCGACACCGACGAGTGAGTCACCGGTGGACCCGTCGTCAGTTCGCGACGACGGGTCCGCCTGCGGCAACACGGCTGCGGCGAGCGCGCACCGCTCCCACGATGACCAGCGCGATGGCGACGAAGGCCCCGAGGTTGAAGAGCAGGAAGCCGACCACATGCAGCGTTCCTGCCAGAGGGAGGGCGCTCACGTCGAGGTCGAGCGCGAGGTCCCAGAGTGCGTGGAGAAGGATCGGCACCAGGAGCGTGCCGGACACCCGCAGCGCGAGGTAGAGCGTGGCGCCCATCAGCGACGCGGTGAACGCCTGAAGGAGTGTCGAGTCGAGCGGCTCACCGCCGATGACGCCCACGAGATGCATGAGCCCGAAAGCCGCGGACGTGATCAGCATGACCGCCAACTCGGGAACTCGTGAGCCGCGCAGGCCCGACAGCAGCACACCACGGAACATGAGGTCCTCGACCAGGCCGACCGCGAGAGCGAACAAGACCTTGCCCAACAGGGCCACCGCACCGAGGCTCACCATCACCTCGGCCGAAAACCCCAGGCACGCGAGGGTCACGACCGCGATCAGCACGACGGGGCGCCCCACGCCCACGCCACGCGGTCGGGCTTGACGAAGATCGTCCTCGTCCAGCCGAGGAAGTACACCGCCGCCAGAAGAGCGAGGGCGAAGGCGCCGATGATGAGGCGTCCGAACCACTCCGGAGAATCGTCAGGCCGCAGCACATTCGAGGCTACATATGCTGTGACGAAGAACGCGAGCACGACGGCGGCAGTCTTCCAGCGCAGCGGGACGCGGTGGCCGCGTTCGTTCTGAGTCGTACGGTTGCTCGGGTCGTGCGGAGTCGTGCGGTGGTTCCTGTCCTGGTGAAGCAGTGAGAAGACGCGCCGCACCGACTGCGCGAGCGCCGTGCGTAGCGTACGGACGTCGCGTTCACACTCATTCGGAGGACTGTGGATGCCGCTGTGATCTGCTGGGAGTTCGACTGTGTCGGCCGGGGGGCCGGCGCCGTCGATCCTCAGCCGCCTGGTCCCTCACCAGGTGGCCGGGTGGGTGAGACCCCTCTGCGTCTCACCCACCCCCTCCTCCACGGTCCGTCCGAACGCGACGGATCACCCTCCCGGGTGCGATGTCGGGCACGACGAGCACGCCCGCCTCGGCCAGTAGGCGGTCGGCGTCGCGGGTGGTCGGGCCGTTGACGCCCTCCAAGGCCGCCTGCTCACGGTGAACTCGCGCCGGCGGTGTGGCCGGATTCAGGCCTCGATGTCGATGATGATCTCCTTCACCGTCTCGATGTAAGACGCGATGTCGTCGTCGGTCATCGCCAGCGACAGCGAGAACTCACCACGGGCGACGGGGAAGAAGCCTCGATTCGCAAGTTCGAGCGAGAATGTCTGTGTCTTCTCGGCATCGACGTTGCGCCAGTGATCGCGTTGGGTCTGCACGGTCATCCCTGGCTGCACGCAATACGCATAGGCGAGAGACGAGTAGCCGCTCCCGAAGATCGTGAACGGGCTTTTCCGTGCGGCGGTCCACTCACCCACCTCGGACAGGATGCGTGCGGCCATGGAGTTGAGACGGTCGTACGCCACTTCGTCGAGTGCGGTCATGCACGCGATGCCGGCAATCAGCGCGAGCCGGTGCCCGTGGTGCGTCCCGGAGATCGGCACGCGGCCGTCGGCAAGCACTCTCATGATGTCTGCGCGGCCACCGATTGCCCCGAGCGGTAGCCCGCCGCCGATGATCTTTCCCATCACGGTGATGTCCGCATCGATACCGTATGTGTTCTGCATGCCGTGGAACGAGGCCCGCAGGGTCATCGTCTCGTCGATGACGAGCAGGATGCCGAGTTCCGCGGTGACACGACGTAGCATCTGGACGAAGTCCTCGCGCAGGACGACGTGGCCGCCTGCGCCGCTTTCGAGTTCGACGATGACGCAGGCGAGTTCGTCGGCGTGATCGCGGAGGATCCGTTCGGTTCCTGCGTCGTCGTTCTGCGTGAGCATGACCACGTGCTCGACGACCGCGGCGGGGATGCCTTCACTGTCGGCGACCGGGCGGGGGTTGCTGTCGGACCCGTATTCCTCTCCGCCGTGCGGGTGGGCGGACACGCTGACCGGGTCGGTGAAGCCGTGGTAGCCCCCTTCGAACTTCGCGATCAGGGTTCTTCCCGTGAATGCGCGCGCAACGCGAACGGCACTCATCACGGACTCTGACGCTGAACACGAGAACTGCACCATGTCGATCGAGGCGACGCGGTCGATGAGGATCCGCGCCAGTTCCGCTTCCTCCGCGACCGGGTTGCCGAACGACGTCCCCGAGGGTATGGCCGTGACGAGCGCATCGCTGATCGCCTGGTTGCCGTGACCCAGGATGTTGACGGTGAAGTTGTTGTTCAGGTCCAGGAGTCGGTGACCGTCGACCGTGTCGATGTAGGCACCGTGGCCGCTCTCGACGAACACGGCGTGCGGGCCGAAGTTGAAGGATGTGCGGCTGTATCCGCCGGGGATCACCGCCCGTCCTTCCGCGGTGAGCCGCGCAGATGTCGCGAACTTCTCGCTGAAGCGACGAGCGGCGGATTCGAGCGTGAGCAATGTGGTCTCCTTGGTCGGTCTCGGTGGCGGGGTTGGGGTTGGTGTGATCAGGCCGGGGTGGTGCGACGGGCCGGGAAGGTGAGTCCATGGCCGAACGCGAATAGCGGATCGACGGTGTCGAAAGGCACGTCGGGACGAGATGAGACGACCGCCTCCATGCTGGACGGGATGTCGAAGGGCAGTCGGCCCCTGGGGGCATCGTGGCCGGTGAGGACGTCGAGGAGCGCGGTGGGGGCCGCTCCGAAATTCGCGATGACGGCAGCTGCCGAGTCGACGATCGGGCTGAGGATGGCGGGCCGGTCGAGAAAGACGTCGACGATGGTGGGCACGTGGACGGCGACGCGATCGATGTGATCGATCAGGTCGGCGGAGAACTCGAGCGATCCGGCATGGAAGTAGTTCTCGAACGACGTGGAGCGTTTCTCGAACGGGGCGTGGATGCGCAGGATGGCGACGTCTGCGTCAGAGGGCTCGTCGACAACGATGCCGTACTGCGAGGCGACGGCCGCGTTGATTCCCTCGACGTAGAGCCGGAGCCCGGAGGCCAGCGGAAGGATCGGACCGGCTGCCGTCTCGCGATTGGTGAGCAACGTCAGCGATGCGCGTTGCGCCCGTAGACCGGCCTCCAGAAACTCGGGTGCTCCGACGACCCGGGCTGCGCGAGCTTCGTCCACGTAGGGATCGTCGAACAGTCCGAGGGTGAACTTCTCGCGAAGAAGCCTGCGGGCTGATTCGTCGAGCCGATCCTCCGTGATCTCGCCGGCTCTGACCAGCTCCACAAGCACGTCGGGAGTGGCTTCGCCGCCGAGTTGATCGACGCCGGCATCGATGGCTTTCCGCATTCGCTCGGGCGGAGTCAGGTGCTCGACGCCCCAGGCGCGCGCGGGGAACGGTTCGTCGTCGACGACGGCGTCGGTGAGAAGCCCCCAGTCGGTGCAGACGATGCCGTCGAACCCGAGCTTCTCCCGCAGCAGCGTGGTGATCACGGACTTGTTGAAGCCGAAGCCGACCTCTTCGTGCTCGGTTCCCACCGGCATGCCGTAGTACGGCATCATCTGCGTCGTCCCCGCGGCGATCGCGGCGATGAACGGCTTGAGATGATGGTCGAACATCCCTCCCGGGTAGACCTGCTCGCGGCCGTAGGCGAAGTGCGGATCCTCACCGTCCTTTTGCGGACCGCCTCCGGGGAAGTGCTTGGTCATGGTGGCGACCGAGTTCGTGCCGAGCTCGGTCCCCTGGAAGCCGCGGATGTATGAGGTCACGAGCCGGCTGGTCAGCTCGGCATCTTCACCGAACGTATCCAACTGCCGCGCCCATCGCGGCTCCGTCGCGAGGTCGACCTGCGGGTGCAGTGCCACTCGGATGCCTACGGCCATGTACTCCTGCCGGGCGATGTCGGCGAACTGCTCCACCAGTTCCGGGTCTTGGGTCGCCGCCAGGCCGAGAGCCTCCGGCCAGACGGAGAACGAACCGGCCAGGAGGCCGGCCAGAGGGTTGTCGCTGTAGGAGTTACGCGGATCAGTCGAGATCGTCACAGGGATGCCGAGTCGGGTTCCCGCCGCCAACCGCTGGATGTTGTTGTTCCATGCCGCCATGGCCTCCGGGGTGCCGCCGGTGAGCAGATTGAAGTGATTCATGTGGCGGCCAACCACGTACTCGCTGTTGGAGGGGAGATCGAACTCCCTGTCGCCATCGGAGAGATCCCCGTCCGGGCCCATCGTGATCATCGTGTGGAAGAACAGGCCCGCCTTCTCCTCGAGGGTCATCTGCCTGAGCAGAATCTCCACTCGCTCCGCAACGCTCCGGCCCGTATCGAAGTAGCTCCTGTCGACCTCGGTATGTTCCTGATTCCAGAGACGCTGCATCACTTGGTTCCTTTCACGCGGTAGACGACGAAGGCGCCCGCGAGAGCGGCCGCGGCACCCAGCAGGTAGAAGAGTGAGTAGCCGCCGATCGCGGTGGTGGCGCCGAACCCGATGACAGCGGGGGCGATAGCGGGCGCGATGGACTGCGGCAAGGCGTTGGCGATGTTGATCACGCCGAGGTCCTTCGCGGTGTCCTCGACGTCGGGCAGCACCTGTGTCGCCAGGGCCAGAGAGACCGAGAGGAAGGAGCCGATGCCGAATCCGATCAGGCCCTGTCCGAGGATCACGGTGCTCACGTCGGGTGCGAAGGCGAGGACCACGAGGCCTGCAACCATGATGAGTCCGGCGGCGAGCACGAACGGCTTTCGGCGGTTGAACCGGTCCGAGAGGTACCCCGCGAGCGGTCCTGAGATCGCTTGTGCTCCGACGGCGGCGAGGTTGGCGATGAGGATGACCGTGATCGCGTCGCTCTCGGAGAGGCCGAAGTCGTCGGTGAGATACAGCGGGAGGAAGGTCGCGACCCCGGCGTACCCGAACATCACCAAGAACGTTGTGAGCCACGTCCAGCCGAAGTCGGGGTTCTTGCGGGGGTTGAACGCGAAGGAGCCGATGAACTCCTTGAAGCCGTACCGATCGGCAGGGCGGACCAGACGAACACTGTCCTTCAGCAGAAGAGCGAAGAGGACGGTGAAGGCCAATCCGATCGCGCCGGGCACCGCGAATCGAGTGAGGTCGGAATCCAGGAAGTTGACCGCGAACGTTCCGCCGAGAATCCCCAGCGAGGTCGTGATGCCGATGATCCCGGATGCCAGACCACGGCGCCAGACGGGGACCCTGTCGGCGATGGTGGCGTTGAGTGCGGAGAGAGCACCGTTGAGGGATGCCTGAACGAGGCACCACCCGGCGAGCACCACCCAGACGTTGGGGGCGAGACCGATCACGACGAGGGCTCCGAACCCGATCGCTGTTCCCCCGATCAGCCACGGGCGGCGCATCCCGAACCGGGACATCGTGCGATCTGAGAGCCGCCCCACGAGCGGGTTGAAGATGATCGCGAAGAGGCTTCCGACACCCATCACCAGGCTGAGCGCCCCGAGGGATTCCTCGCGGCTCGACGTGACGTGATTCAGTTTGAACGCGAGTGAAACGAAGACCGGTGTCAGAACAGCCAGGTAGATGCCGAAGTTCGCCAGACCCAGGGTGGGCAGATAGGCCGCGGAGACGGGGCCCACAGGTAGGGACCGAGTGGGGGGTGGCGTGGACTGCTCTGTCACGGTGTGCTCCTCAGATTTTCAGACGGAAGGTGTGGTGCTTACTGTAACTGAATATAGACGCGTTAGTAACTGAAAATAGAGTCGAATGTAACTATCATGTTTCACGCTCGTGACAGGATGGTGAGCGTGAGGAGCGCGCAAGAGACCAGAGCCGACGCTGCTTGGCGGACCCGGCAGAGCATCCTGCACGAAGGCCGACGCGCCTTCGCGGAGGATGATGTGCTGTCGGTGTCGGTCCAGAACATCGCGGATCGAGTCGGGATATCGCGCCCTGGTCTCTTGAAGCACTTCGCCTCGAAGGAAGCGTTGCTGGACGCGGTCGCTCTCGTTTTCGCCGATGAGACCAGCCTTGCCATGGGATCGGAGGCCCTGTCGAGTGGCGTGGCGGAACGGCTGTGGGATCAGGTCGACGGATACGCGGCGCTGTCGGCGATTCTCCTTTCTCGCGCGATGACCGGGCCCGATCGCGCCGCGGCGATGGCACATCATCAACGTCTCCTCTCGACCTCACCGATCGGACCTGAACTCGTCTCTCGGCCGAGTTCAGCGACCGATGAAGGCTCGGTCTCCGACGACGTGCGACTTCAGGTGGCCGTCTGGGAGGGATTTTCAGTGATGAGTCGTTACCTCCCCGAAATGAATCCTCCCGCTCTCTTCGCACGCGGGATCGAGAGAGGTGATGAATTCAAATCCGTGACGCCGAACATCCGGCCGCCCGCCTTAGCGCTTGACACCCTCCTCTTGGATCGCACCGGATACGAACCCGGGCATCGTCGGCGTGAAGCGATCGTGTCGGACGCCATAGCGATATTCGCCGAGAACGGGTTCGGAGGAACCACGATGAAGGAGATCTCGGAGCGGGTCAATGTGGCGCCTTCCACACTTCGGCACCACTTCTCCAGCAAGACCGAACTCTTCGCTGAAGTGATGCGGCAACGCGATAACGCGCTGGTCGCCAGGCGCGCGGGCGTCCTCCTCGATCCCGCGGAGGAACTGCTCGCCATCGGAGCAGAGGCGACTCGTGACGCTGAGGTGGAAAGCGGACTGATCGGGTTGTACGCCGTGCTATCCACGGAGGCAGTTTCGCCGAAGCATCCGGTCCACAGATATTTTCAGGAAAGGTTCGTCCGCACCATCGCCTACTTCGAGAACCTGTTCGCCCGTACAGCCTCGGACCGCGGACTCGACCTAGATGCTCGATTTGAAGCAATCTGGCTCATCGCTCTCTGGGACGGTTTGCAGTATCAATCCATGCTGGAAGAAGTATTCACTCCGTTCGACCTGCCCCGCATCCTCGGTGCGCACATCTCGGAGGTTCTCCAGCGGGGTGAATCCGGCATCTCGTCCGCGGCTGCCGACAGTTCAATCGAGGGAACCGAAGTCCATCGCGACGCAGAGGGTCTGTGACGGCTCCCCGAACCAGCGACATCCGCTGCCGCCGGTTCGCCGCTTCGTCGACGCCTGAGAAGCGGTCCGGCGGATACGATTCAGAGATGACGAACACGGATCCTGACGACGTCTCCATCGGCGGCGAGATGATCCGCCTCGGACAGTTCCTGAAGTACTCGGGACTCCTCGACTCCGGCGGCGACGCCAAGGAGGTCGTGATCGACGGCTACGTCATGGTCAACGGCGAGGTCGACCGCCGCCGGGGCCGACAGCTGCACGACGGCGATCTCGTGACCTTCGAGGGACGCACGGTGCGGGTCCGGCCCTGACTGCCTGCTGCTAGAAGGTGCCGTTGAACTGCAGGTTGCCGACGAGGACGGTCTCGACCGTGTCGGGCGCCACGGTGATCGTGTAAGTGCTCCCGGCCGGGAACGGCCCGGTGATCTGCACGTTGCCGATGTCGCCCGATTCCGCTCCGGCAGGCAGTGCTATCCGGTTCATCAGGGTGACGACGTTGCGCTCACGGAACGCCGTCCAGTTGGCTGAAGCGTTCACCAGCGTGTCCGCGATCCCGTCGATCTCCGGAAGGAAGATCGTGATCCGGAGCGAGTTGATCGGGTAGCCGACCGTCGAGGTCGCGCCGTTGTAGTTGGTGCCAGCCAGGAAGATTCCGGCATCCGCGAAGGCGTTGCCGGTGAGAAACAGCGTGCCGCCGTCCTGCGTGGAGGCCGCGGCCATAGGCGTGGCGACGGCGGCGGCGATCACGGGCAGGCTCCACGCGGTGCCTCGCAGGAGGCTCCGGCGATCGAGCCCGTGAGACTCGTCTGATCCGCGCATGGTTCCCCCCATTTACGCCCCGTGTGTTTTTACAGTGTAAGTCGATCACCAGCCCAGGAGTGCGAGGGCGCCGGTCGCGGCGGCAGCGACGGCGCCCGTCCACAGCACGATCGCGATGACCTGCCAGAGGATGACCCACTCTTTGCGCACACCGGATGCGACGAAGAACGCGGCCGTGAGCATGGTCGGTAGAGCGAGGGGCGCGATGAGGCTCGCACCGGGAACACCGAACCGCACCAGCCAGCGTCCGAGCTTTTCCCGGCCTTTGGACTTGTGCGTCGAGGTCGAGCCTGCGTCGCCGGACGACTCGCCGAGGTCTCTGTCGCCCGTCACGGTCGTCAGGGACGACGCGGTCGAACCCGAGCCGACGGCGGCAGTCGCCCGCTGAGACTCGGCGCGCGCGGCGCGCCGCGTCACGATGCTGCCGCGAACGCGCGAACTGAGCAGCACCACCGCGATCACGCACAGGATGTTCCCCGCCATCGCGGCGATCGCCGCGACGATCGGGTTGATGCCGGCGATGATGCCGAACGCAGCTGCTCCCTCGCCCTCGATGTAGGGGATGGCCGCGACCGCCGCGACCATCAACGGCTGAAGGATGTCGGGGACCTGATCGATGAAGTCCTGCAGTCAGGGGTACGGGTTGTCCATGTCTCTTCTCACTCGATGTCGGGCGCCGGGAGTCGGCATCCGCCTTCAGACGCAGTCAAGACTGTGTTCTCAGAACAGGGGTCAAGCCCGATCAAGACTGACAACGCCACGCGCAGATCGAGGCCGTCGGGTTCGAGAGCGGCGCGAACTCCAGCCAGGCACTGCTCGCGATCGATGCCGACCTCGCAGCGAGCATCGATCGCCAGCAGCGTGCGCGCGCACAGATCCGGGCCATCCTCGAGGGGGCGACGGCGACCGACGTGCCGGCCGGGTTCGAAGACGTCGCAGGAAAGCTGTCCGGACCCAACCGGTCACTCATGCTGGTCTACTCGCAGCTGTACGACGAGTCGGCCATGTCGGATGTCAAGAAGATGGTCCAGGACGAGCCCGACGACATGAACGATGAGTTCGATGCCCTCCCGGCCGACGCCGACGAGGCCACCCGCGAGCGCATCGCCGTCGCCCTCGCCCCGCAGCTCGCGCAGCACATCTCCGACTACCCCTGGCTGATGCAGCCCGCCGAGCACCTTTCCAAGGGCATGCGGGTGACGCAGGAGACGTTCATCGAGACGGTCAGGGAGCTGTACAACGAGGCGCAGCTTCACGTCCTGGCACGCGCGACCATTCTTGCGGCGGGAGCGGAGACCGCCTCCGCGCCGACAGACGACGCAACACCCGACGGAACGCCCGACGAAGGAGAATCGCATGTCCGATGACCTCGAACCCCAGTCCGCAGCGGAGGCGGGAAGCACTACCGATGCCGCGCGGATGTCGCGGGATCCGCTGCTCATCGAAGATGTGCTGCTTTTGCTCTTCCAGCCGATTCCGGGTCGATCGCGGGCGAGAACATCCTCTTCTACGTGCTCGGCGGCGCAGTGCTCACCGACCTCGCCCTCATCGGGCGGGCCGAAGCCGAGAAGCGCGCCCTCTGGACACGCGTCGAGGCGATCGGCGACGGTGCCATGCCAGATGTCCTGCTCGACCCGGCGTGGTCGTACCTGGCGGAAAAGCCGCGAGAGCGGCGGGCGTCGCTGATCGAGCGGGTGCGCGCCGCCCTCATCGACGGCGAGACGCCCGACCCGCGCACCGCGGCGAGCATCGCGCTGCTCTCCGCGAGCGGCACGCTGCCGCAGTTCCACGCGGAGATCCCGTGCAACGGTGACGTCTACACCCGCGGCAAGGAACTCGAGCGGGGTGACTGGGGTGCCGCCGCGGCATCCTCCGCAGTCGCCCGCACGACGAACGCGGTCATCGCGAATGCCGTCATCGCGGCGACCGTGCTGCCGCGGAACTGAGGGAGCACCCGCGCTGAGCTCTCGGCCGAACTGCCGTTGGCGCTCGTGCGCCGGGTTCTGTGACGAGGCAAGCTAGGATACTGCCATATTAGTACATATGTTCTAATATGGAGGTATGGCCCAGCGCACCGATCTCGACCTCGATCTGGAGGAGCGGCGTCGCGTGCTGGAGACGTGGGTGGAGAAGAAGCGCCAGATCGCGGTCCTCGAGGCCGAGGCGATGGAGGTGCTGGTCGAGCAGATCTGCTTCCACGAGTCGGATGTCGCGGGGAACGGGTTCCACCGAGATGCGATCCACCGGTCGATGGTGGCGGAGTTCGCCGCCGCGTCGCGGATCCCGACGGGGTCTGTCGAGTACGCGTTCGCCGATGCCCTGGTGGTGTCGACGGCGTTGCCGGAGGTGCGGGCGGCGTTCGCGGCCGGGCGGGTGAGTGTCGGGCATGTGCGGGAGATCGTGCGAGCCAGTGCGATCGTGTCGGAAGCGATCCGCAACAAGAAGGTCGACCCCGACGTGATGGGCCTCTACGAGACCGCGGTGCTGGTGTTCGCCGAACGCGAGACCGCGGCGCGCACGAGGGCGCATGCGAAGCAGGTCGCCGCGGCCCTGGTCGGGGAGACGGTCACCGACCGGCACAAGAGGGCAGCTGCGGAACGCTGCGTGAAGGTCCGCTCCGTCGGCGACGGGCTCGCCCTGCTGACCGCGGTGCTCCCGGAGTGGGCAGCCAACGCGATCGCCGACCGGTTGAACCGAATGGCCCGCCAGGTCATGAACACGCGCGATGATCGGGAACCGGTGCTCGACCCGTGGGCGTTCGACGAGTCCGGCGAGGGGCTCACCGTGGACGACTTCGCCCCGGACGACCCGAACTTCGATCCCTACGAACTTCGATCCCTATGAGGATGCCTTCGTCGACCCCTACGTCGTCTCCGGCGACGGAGTGATCTGCAGTGGTGACACGTTCGCCCTGGACCCGGAGGACGACGTCGAGCACATCCCCGCAGATACCCGGACGTGGGATCAGGTGCAAGCGGATCTGTTCGCCGATCTGCTGCTCACCGCCGACCCCAGTGCGGCCCACGGCGACGGTCTCGACAACGTCCAGGGCCGAGTGCAGGTCACGATCGCGGCTTCCACGCTCGCCGGTGCGGATGATCGACCCGCGGAGCTCGACGGGTACGGCCCGATCCACCCCGGCATCGCCCGAGAGCTCGCCGGGCGCAACACGGGGTGGAGCCGACTGTTCCTCGACCCGGACGGGATGGTGCGGGAGACCGACACCTACACGCCGACGGAGGGGATGCGACGGTTCCTGCGCGCCCGAGACCAGCACTGCCGATTCCCCGGATGCCGGATGCCCGTGCACCGCTGCGACGTCGACCACACCTACGACCATGCCCGAGGTGGTCAGACGCGGGTCGACAACCTCGCCCACCTCTGCCGGTCACACCACACCCTCAAGCACCCCGATGTCCCCGACGCGCACCGCTGGACCGCACGCCAACGCCCAGACGGCACCATCACCTGGCGCAGCCCTCTCGGACACACCTACGAAGACAGCACCCCACGCCGCGTCATGTTCGTCTGACTCAGGCGCGGACCGCGCGACGCCGGGTTAGTGTTGCGCCCATGGACCATGACGCCGACGTGCCGACATCCACACCGCTCGACGGGTGGCTGGCCGAGCTCGCTCAGCCGAACGGAGCTCCCGGTGGGGGCTCGGCATCCGGCGTGATGCTGGGGATCGCGGCATCCCTGCTGCGCATGGTCGCCGAGTACACCCCCGACGATCCGCGCGCGGAGGAATGTGGCCGCCGACTCGCCCGCACCCGAGAAGAGGTGCTGGCCGCCGTCCAGTCGGACGGCGTCTTGTCCGCGACCTTCGGGGCAGCACTCGGACTGCCGGCAGACGACCCGGACCGCGATCGTCGAGTGCGGGATGCGGCGCTCGATGCGGCCGAATCGTCCACACGGCTCGGTGCCATCGGAATCCGGTTGCTCCCTGAACTTCGCCTGCTCGCCGAGATCGGCAACCCGAACCTGCTGGCCGATCTCGCGGTGGCCGTCGAGGCGCTTCGCGCCGGTCTGTCCGGCGCGATCATCAACCTCCGTTCGAACCTGCGGATCGCCCGCAAACACGACGCTCCAGAAGAGGCGCTGACGGACCTCGACGCTGATCAGTCACGCCTCGGCGAGACCGCGCGCGAGATCGGTCACCTCGCCGGAGACCTCTCGTCACGCCTCGGGTGAGCGCGATGCCGACGAGCTGAACGCCGGTGAGCGCCCCAACGCACCGCCCAAGAAGGTCGAGAACCAGAGAGCGCTGTCTTTCGGGGTGCGCACCTGCGTGTCGTAGTCGACGTGCACGATGCCGAAGCGTCGGCTGTATCCCCAGGACCATTCGAAGTTGTCCATCAACGTCCACGCGAAGTACCCGCCGAGGGGCAGACCGCGCGCGACCGCCTCACGGCACGCGGCGACGTGATCGCGCAAGTAGTCGGTGCGCTCCACATCGTGGATGCGACCGTCTCCCGAGACGACGTCCTCGTAGGCCGACCCGTTCTCGGTGATGTACAGCGGGAGCTCCGGTGCACGCTCGTTCGCCATCTCCAGCACATCGAGCATCGCGTCGGGATGGATCTCCCAGCCCATCTGGGTACGGGGTGCGCCGCTCCCGACGAACACCACGCTCTCGCTGCCGGGGTACGCGCTGGGCGCCGTCGCGGTCGCCGCCGCGCCGGCGGCATCCGTCGACACCGCCACGGATTCCTTCGCCTCAGCCGCGACGGTATGACGGCTGTAGAAGTTGATGCCGAGGAAGTCGTTCGGAGCGGCGATGACCGCGAGGTCCTCAGAGGTCACGTTCTCGGCGAACCACCGCGTCTCGCCCAGGTCGTCGACCACATCCTGAGGGTAGACGCCCCGGAGCACCGGGTCGAGGAACAGACGATTGCTGAGCCCATCGATGCGCCGGGCTGCCTCGAGGTCTGCGTCCGACTCGCTCGCGGCGCGCACCGAGTACAGGTTCAGCGTGATACCCGCCTTCGCCTCGGGCCGGCGCGCACGGATCTCCTGCATCGCGAGACCATGACCGAGCAACAGATGATGCGCGGCGTGCGCTGACTGTGACCCCTCATGCCGCCCCGGCGCGTGATGACCGCTCGCGTACCCGAGGAACGCCGAGCACCAGGGCTCGTTCAAGGTGATCCAATTCGAGACCAGGTCGCCCAGCCCATCGACCGCGAGCGCTGAATACTCGGCGAAGCGGTGGGCGGTGTCGCGCTCGAGCCAGCCGCCGCGATCCTCCAGCTGCTGGGGCAGATCCCAGTGGTAGAGGGTCGCCCAAGGCGTGATGCCGCGTTCGAGCAGGGCGTCGGAGAGACGGCGGTAGAAGTCGATTCCCGCGTGGTTGACGGCACCGGACCCCGTCGGCTGCACGCGCGGCCACGCTATCGAGAACCGGTACGCGTCGACGCCGAGGTCGGCCATGAGCGCGACATCCTCGCCGAACCGGTGGTAGTGATCGTCGGCGATGTCGCCCGTGTCACTGCCCACGATCGCCCCCGGCGTGCGGCTGAACGCGTCCCAGATACTCGGCAGCCGCCCGTCTTCGTTCGCGGCCCCCTCGATCTGGTACGACGCGGTCGCCGTCCCCCACACGAAGGATGCCGGGAAGTCCACGCGCTGCACGTCAGGCCTCCTTCGACGGAGCGAGCCAGTCGCCGTCGCCGTTCTCGGACAGCGCGATGAGGATGTCGTCGCGTTTGATGCCGAGCGCTGCGAGCCGGTCGGCGATCAACTCTGCACCGCGCTGTTTGACCTCCGGACTGTAGCCGGTGTAAGCCAGGATCTGCACGAAGACGACGTCCGTGCGGTCGGCGTCGGGGAACGTACGGCTGTAGAACAGATCGCCCGGCTGATGCACCTGGAAGATCTGGAACAGGTCATCGGCAGGCATCTCCCAGCCGTCGACGAGCGCACTGTGGATCGCCTCGCTCATCTGCGGGCGGAGAGCCGCGAGCGGTTCATGGATGTCAACGCGGACGAGGGGCATCAGGGTCTCTCTTTCAGTTCGAGGGATGCGCAGGATGGGAGGTCAGCGGGCGGATGCCGCGTCGAGCCAGTGCTCGGGCGCAGGGAGGAGCGCTTCGAGCTCGTCCCAGAAGGCCTCGGGAAGGTCGGCCGTCGCAGCCTGGATCGTGGTCTCGATACGAGCGGGCTTGCTGATGCCGACGATCGTAGTGGCGAAGCGCGGGTCGCGGGTCGAGAAGCGGATCGCCGCGGTCGCGAGGTCAGTGTCCCATCGGCGGCAGGCGTCGCGCATCGCGGAGATCCCGCGGAGCGTCTCCGGCGGTGCGGAACGGTAGCCGTAGTCCGTTCGCGTTCCCGTCATATCGGCGAGGATGCCTCCGCCGAGAACGGCGGCATTGACGGTCGCCACGCCGAGCTCCCGGGCTCGATCGAGAAGGGGACCGGCGCTGCGGTCGACCAACGTCCACCGGTTGTGCACGAGGAGCACCTCGAACACCCCCAGTTCGAGGTAGCGGGCCAGCTCGTGGACGTCACCGCCCGCGAGACCGATGTGACCGATGTCGCCGCTGGCGCGTGCGTCGACCAGTGCGTCGACCGCTCCTCCCGGCTTCGTCATCTCGGCGAAGTCGTGGAACTCGGGGTCGTGCAGATGCACCAGCGGCAGCGGCGCGACGCCGAGGCGCTCGCTGCTCTCGGCGAGCGATCGGCGCACTCGCTCGCCACTGTAGTCGGAGCCCGCGGCATCCACCTTCGTGATCACGAGCACGTCGTCCGGCACCCCGCCGTATTCCGTGATCCCGCGTCCGATCCGCCTCTCGCTCTCGCCCCCCGAGTATCCGTTGGAGGTGTCGATGGTGCGGATGTCGCTGTCGAGCACGGTCTTCACGAGAGCGACCGCGGCATCCTCCGTCACCTCGTAGCCGAAGTTCTCCGGCATGCTGCCCAGGGGACCGCCGCCGAGCGTGATCGGACTGACCGCGAGCCCGGTCGAGCCGAGCGGGTTCAGGCTCCAGCGCATGCTCAGTCCTCGCCGATCGCCTGGACGAGCTGGTCGGCGTCGACGTAGAGGCGGTGGCCGTGCGCGGATCCGACGGCCTTCGCCGCAGCTGGCGCCGCACCCTCCAGCTCGACGGCGAGGAAACCAGGAGCAGTGAGCTGCGGCTCGCGCAACTCGACCTCGACCTTGCCGAACTCGAAGATCTCGAGCGAGCTGTCACCCGACCGCAGGTAGGTGATCTCGAAGCCGCGGGTGTCGCTGGGCTGGTGGATGCCGCCCATGAGCGTGTACCCGAGCTCGCCGAAGTACTCGTGCGCGGCGTGCGCATCGGCGACGGTCTCGGCGACATGGTCGAACCGGGGGCGGTCGGGGTCGCCGAGTCCCCAATCCTGGTCGACAGCATCCCGGTCGTACACCTCGTGGTACTGCAGCGCTCCCTCCACGAGCTCGACCAGGGTGCCGTCGGGGTCGTAGAAGAAGGTGATCCACACGTCGCCCTCGGCGTGGATCGGCTCGAGCTGGAAGGGCACGCCGGCGGCCTGAAGCGCGGCGACGCGCGCCTGAAGGTCGGAGACCTTGAAGCCGATGTGGCGGAACCCGGCCTGCAGGTCGTCGGCGATCCAGGAGGTCTCCGCCGGGGCCTCGATCTTCACGAGCTTGATGGTGGCGGTGACGGCGTCCAAGACGGCGCCCTCCTCGGTGACCTCGCGCGCTTCGACGCCGAGGTGGCGGGTGTAGAAGTCGACCGAGCGCGCGACGTCGGTGACGTTGATCAGAACGGAGGTGATGGCCATGGCCAGTCCTTTCTTCGGGGCCGGAGCCCGGTGGAAACAGCTTTGTGCCTTTAAGGCAGTTAGTTCGACAGAGGGAGAAGGGAGGAAGTGCCCGATGGGCCGGCGTCAGGTCTGGGCAGAGGCTCCCGCGACGGGACGGTCGAGTCGCGCGTGCGGGGTGAGCACGTGCTGCAGGGCGAGGGATGCGGCGCCGACCGCGGCCGCGTCGAGTCCGGGGTCGGACAGTTCGACCGAGACGCCGTGCAGGTCACGCGTGCGCGCATGCGATGCGATGTGCTCGCGGATGTGCCGGACGTAGATGGCACCGGCGTCTGCGAAACCGGGGCCGGCGAGATAGATCCGGTCAAGGTCGAGCAGATTCACCACCGACAGCATCGCCGCGGCCACGTATCGTGCCGAGCGCTCGATCAGAGCGAGACACCCCGCCTCTCCTCGAGCGGCGGCGCGGGCGATCTGATCGAAGTCATGGCGCAGATTGCGCTCACCACCCGTGATCGACAGCGCGGCCGCGAGCTCCGGATCGCCCAGCGCCTGAGCGACGACGGCACGCGGTGCCGCGAGCATCTCGAGGCAGCCGCGCGAACCGCACCAGCACGGCGGACCGTCGATGTCGAGCACCATGTGACCGATCTCGCCGACGTTCGACGAGGAGCCGCGGCTGAGGTTGCCGTTGGCCATCAACCCCAGGCCGAAGCCGTTCGACATGTAGAGCGTCGCGAAGTCCTGCGTCGCCGGCATCCGCCCCGCCCAGAATTGACCCAATGCGGCACACGATGCATCGTTGTCGCGCACGACCGGCAGACCGATCTGCGACTCGAGGGCCTCCTGGACGGCGAAGGACTCCCAGTCGTCCACGGTGAGCGACAGGCGCTCCGCGCCGCCGCGGATGTCGAGACCGGCGCCCGCGACGCCGACGCCCACGACGCCCGCGACCGGGATGTCGAGGTCCTGGAACAGCTGATCGAGCTCCTCCGCCATGCGGGCGAGCACGACGCTCGGCGCGGCCTGCCGGATGCCGGGCGTCACGACCTGCCCGACGACGTTGCCGCCGAGGTCGGTCACCACATAGGTGAGGCGCGCGTCATCGAGCGACACTCCGACAGCGAACCGTGACGGCAGGTTGAGCTCGATGAGACTCGGGCGCTTGCCGCCCGTGGAGTCACCGAAACCTGTCTCGACGATGAGTCCTTCGTCGATCAGCGACTTGATGATGCGCGTGATCGACGTCGCCGTCAGACCGGACATGTCCGCCAGCTCGATGCGGCTCACGATGCCGCTGGAGCGGATGAGGTCGAGCACCGCGCTGCGGGTGTTCTCCGACGACGGGCCCAGCCGCCGTGCGACGCTCACGTGCTCTCCCGGAGGACGACGAACGGATGCGGGGCGTCATCCGAGCCGGCGGGAGCCCCGTCGACGGCTTTCAGCATCCGGGCCCCCAGCAGGGCGCCGATCTCGCTTCCTCGTCGGTTGACCGCGGTGATCGACGGGCTCGTGCTCCGACACAACGAGGAGTCGGTCCACGACACGATCGCGACGTCATCGGGCACGCGGATGCCACGAGCCGAGAAGGCCGCGAGCACAGCGGCGGCGTGCACGTCGCTGTCGAACAACAGCGTCGCCGGCTCCTTCTCGACCACGCTCAGTGCCGCGATGACGGCGGCATCCGACGCCCGATCGGTGTTCACGACCTCGAAACGCTCGGAGGCGACCGCTGCCCGCGAACGCGCCGTGAAGGAGTCTGTGGGTCCGACGATGTAGACGACCCGATCGTGGCCGCGGCCTTGGAGGAAATCGGCGACCACGGTCACAGACGCGGCGACGTCGACCACGATGGAGGAGAAGTCACCCGAGTCGCCGGCATCCACCACCGCGACGAAGGGAAGGCCGAGCATGTCGAGAAGACCGGCCCGGGGGTCGTGCCGCCCGGCCCCGAGCAACGCGACGCCGGCGATACCCTCGGATTCCGCCCAGTGACGGTACATCCGCTCCTCCGACGCGTTGTCGTGGACGACACGGGTGAACAGCCCCAGGCCTTCGGCGATGAGCGGTTCGGCGAGCGAATGGACGAGCGCAGCGACGAAATGATCATCGGCGCTGCCGGCCGGAATAGCGAGACCGATGCCCGTCATTCGGTCCCCTCCTCGTTGCGTGGTGATGGCGTTCATCCTATGTCCCGCCTACTTGATGGCACCCGCCGCCATACCCCGCTCGAACTGCTTCTGAAGCGCGACGTAGGCGACGATCGTGGGGATGGCGGTGACGACGGCGGCGGCGAGCACCTTGGGAATGTCGTCGTTGTACTGGCGGCGGAAGAACTCGGGAAGAAGCGTGACCACGCCCATGTCGTCGTTGATCAGGAACACCTTCGGCAGCAGATAGGCGTTCCACGAGTTGATGAGCACGAGCACGACGAGCGTGACCGCGATCGGCCGGGCGAGCGGCAGGAGCACAGAGCGGAACATGCGCCAGGTGCTCGCGCCGTCGAGCCGCGCCGCCTCGAACAGCGTGTCGGGGATGCCGTCGATGTAGCCGCGGGCGATCAGCACCGTGAACGGAATCTGCAGGGCCGCCATCGGCAGGATCACCGACCAGAAGGTGCCGAGCAGGCCTAGAGCCACCGCGGTCGAGTAGAGCGGCGCGATGAGCACGACCTCTGGCAGGGTGAGTGCCGCCATCATGAGCCAGAAGAACAGCTCCTTGTTGCGGATGCGCAGCTTGGAGAACCCGAAGGCGGCCATCATCGTGGCGACGTAGACGATGACGATCGACACGGCCGCGATGAAGGCCGAGTTGGCGAAGAATCGGAAGAAGCCGGGAACCGAGACCACGGCAGCATAGTTGCCCCACCCCGACCCCTCGAACGACTTCGCCACCATCGTCCAGATCGGGATCACGAAGGGGATCACCGCGATCGTCAGCAGAACCTGCAACACGACACGAGCCGTGACCGAGCGCGTCTCAAACATCGGCGACCACTTCCTTCCTGATCTTCTCCTGCCGCTCTCGCGAGCGCAGCTGGATGATGACGGATGTCACGACAGCGATCACGAGCAGGATGATCGACAGCGCCGAGGCGTAGCCGAGGTTGCGGTCGGAGCTCGCGGTCTCGGAGTAGATCATCGTGCCGAGGAAGGCCGAGGAGTTCGCCGGCCCACCCTGCGTGATGAGCCAGACGTTGTCGAACAGCTTCAGCGCGGTGATGAGGTTGAGGATCGCCAGCGAGATCGTGATGGGGCGCACGCTGGGCAGGACGAGGGAGAACAGCACTCGGAAGTTTCCGGCGCCGTCCATCCGGCCAGCCTCCAGCATCTCGGGGTCCACCTGCGTCATCGCCCCGTAATAGAGGATGAAGCCGAAGCCGATCGAGCCCCAGCATCCGACCAGGATCACGACCAGGAGCGACGTCGTGGACTGGCCTATCCAGGACTGGGGGAGGAAGCCGAGACCGAGGGATTCGAGCAGGGAGTTCACCGTGCCGTTCGACTGCCACACCTGGATGTGCGCGGGGGCGAGCGTCGCCGGAGCCACGACGACCGGGATGACGATGATCACCTTGTAGACGTTCGCGAGGAACACCCTCGAGTGCAGGGCTGCGGCGAACATCACTCCCCCGATGACCTGCACGGCGAAGACGACCACGAAGTAGACCACGGTGTTGCGGATGGCCGTCCAGAAGACCGGGTCTGTGAAGGCGTCGACGTAGTTCTCCGCACCCACCGGCGTCATCCTCTGTCGCCCGCCACCCCAGTCGAAGAACGACAGGTAGCCGGAGTAGACGATGCTGTAGTAGATCAGACCCACCGAGACGATGAGCCCCGGGAGGATCCAGCGGAACCCGCCGGGGAGGAGGTTCGGGCGCTTGCGGCCCGTCACCCCTCCCCTCTTGCGGATGTCGGGACTCGCCGTGTTGAGCCGCAGCTCATCGGTCGATGTCATCGGAGTCTCTCTCACTCGATCGGATGCCGGTCCGCGCTCACTCGTCGCCGACGGAGCTCGGCTCGGCCGTGGCCTGCATCTGCGCGGCGATCTCCTCGATCGACATCTTCACCGTCGGGTCGAGTATCTGCTGGATCGCGATGACGATGGCGTCCAGGGTCGTCTCGGTCGTCAACAGCTGACGCGACTGCGTCGAGGCCGTGCTGTCGGTGATCAGCTGCTCGATCGCCGGCTGTTGCACCTCGTTGTCGACGAGGGTGATGGCCGACCAGTCGGGCTCGACGCCCTGGAGAGCCGGGAGCAGGTCGATCGCGTTCGCGACGTTCTGCTGGCCGTCCTCGCTCATGGTCATCCAGCGCACGAAGGTCTTGGCTGCGGCGATGTTGGGCGAGTCGGAGTTGATCGCGAGGCCGTAGTCGACCTCACCGAAAGGCTCCGAGCCGTTGCCCTTGCCTGCCACGTCGGGGAACTCCGCAGGCAGCTGCACGAAGCAGGTGGGGTCGGCGACACCGGCGGCCTCCATCGACGCGGCGCACGACTCGGCGCCGGCGTACTGGGTGTACCAGAAGCCCATCTGCACCATCGCCGCGTCGCCGCGCATGAATGCCTCGTTGGCGAGTGGATACTGCGGCCCGTCGAGGGCGTTCGACTCGATGATGCCGTCATCGCGCATGTCGGCGATGATCTGCAGGATCTCCACGCCCTGCGGGTCGTCCCACTTCGCCTCGCCGGTGGCGGCCTTGATGAAGAAGTCGGGATCGACCGAGTTGGCGATCGCGTGGAACATCTCGCTCGGGAATGTGTCCTCGCCCCCGGCACCCATCGTGAAGCAGGTCTTGCCGATCGCGGAGATCTTCGCGCAGGCGTCGACCCAGGAGTCGTAGTCGGTGGGAACCTCGGCGCCGGCCCCGTCGAAGATGTCCTCGTTGTACCAGAGGAAGCCGGCCGACATCCCTCCCAGCGGGAGCGACACCTGCGTGCCCTCGGAGTCCCTGAGCTGTTCGGCATACCCGCCGGCGAACGACGACTCCCAGTCGTCGCCGAGAGTCTCCTCGGCGAGCGGAGCGAGATCGATCGCGTAGGGACCCCACGTGTCGGGCGTGCCACCCGCGGCCGAGAGGTCGAAGACATCCGGACCCTTGCCCGACTCGAGCGCCGAGACGATCGTGTTGCGGAAGTCGACGTTCTCGAAGTTGCGGTAGGTCACCGTGATGTCGGGGTACTCCTCGTTGAACGCGGCGATGTAGCGCTCGGCGACGGGAGTGTCGGGCGTCCAGCCCCACCAGGTGACCTCGCCGGAGTCGGCGGGGGCGGCGTCGGCGTCGCCTGCCGCTCCCCCGGCGCAACCGGCGAGAACGATCGCAGCGGTCGCCGCAAGAGCGGCACAGGACAGATAGCGGGTCTTCTTCATTGCAGATCCTCACTTCGTTGTAATGAGCTGACGGAGGCCCGGATCATGCGGATCTCAGGACCTGACCTGGCCAACGATAAGTCGCGAAGATCATCGGCACAAGTACTTACACACATTTTGTTAGTTAGTTTCTCTGGCCACCTCCGTGTGTTGCTACGCTGAAGCCCTTGTCCAGGAAGCCGGAGGATCACTTCATGAACGTGCCCTTCTTCTGGGTGGACGTCTTCGCAGCCACTCCCCTGACGGGGAATCCGCTCGCGCTCGTTCCGGATGCCGACGCCCTGTCGACCGAGACGATGCAGGCCATCGCGCGGGAGTTCAACCAGTCGGAGACGACGTTCCTGGTGCCCCCGTCCATAACGGGGGCCGACCACCGGCTCCGGTCGTTCACGCCTGGTGGGTTCGAAGTGCTGGGCGCGGGACACAACGCGATGGGCGCGTGGCTGTGGCTGGCCCTCTCGAATCGACTCGACGAGGGCCGCGAGCAGTACGTGCAACAGATCGGCGACGAGCTGCTGCCCGTCGCCGTCACTCGCGACGAATCGGGCGGTGTCGTCGTCACGATGCAGCAGTCGGAGCCGCGTTTCCTGACGGCGGTCGGCGCGGATGCCGGCGGCGCTCTCGCCCGCGCCCTGGGGCTCGATGCGACCGCCCTCAGCGATCGCGCGGCGGAGGTCGTCTCGACCGGTGCCGAGCATCTGCTGGTTCCCGCGCAGAACAGGGAAGCCGTCGATGCGGCTCAGCCCGATACGGCAGCGCTCCGCTCCTTCCTCGCCGAGGTCGGCGCCGAGGGCTGCTACGTCTACACGACGGATGCCGACCCGGCATCCGGTGTCGATGCTTACGCGCGCTTCTTCAATCCGACGGTCGGGATCGCGGAGGATCCGGCGACCGGGACGGCAGCCGGACCCCTCGCCGCCCTTCTCGTGCGGGACGGCCTCGCGGCCGAGGGCACGTCGATCACCGTGGAGCAGGGGACTGTGCTCGGACGTCCGAGCCGCCTCGGGCTGCGGGTCGAGGGATCCGTCGTGACGATCTCGGGCTCGGGGATCATCGTCGCCGAGGGAGTTCTGCGCCTCTGACCTGGTCGGCCTCGGTGCGGTCGCTCGCCGCGTTGTCCTGCACCCGGGCGGCGCGCGCCTCGGACACGAGGACCATTCCCACGCCCACGCCGCAGAGCAGGAAGCCTAGGACCGTCACGATCGTGACGCTCTCGCCGAGGAGCAGCGCTCCGGCGACCGCCGTGAACGGGGCGATGAGGAACAGCAGCGCGTTGAGCGCCGTGATGCCGATCCGGCGCAGCAGCCACCAGTACAGGCCGTAGGCGGAGAGCGTCGGGAAGACTGCGGCGAGCGCTGTCGCGATCCAGAACGACGCCGACGCCGGCGGCGCCAGGGTGCCGGTCGCGGCGGCGAGCACCACGAGGGCCACCGCTGTGACCGTCGCATGCACGGTCAGCGTCGTCAGCACGCGGGTGGGTGCGGTCGAGCGACGCTGGATGATCGTGCCGACGATGAGGCACGCCATCGCGACCGCGAGCAGCAGGTAGACCAGCGGATGCGCATCGGACTGGCCGAACTGCGACTGCACGACGAACACGACGCCGAGGGCCCCCACGATCAGGCCGACCCACTGCATGCCGCGCACCCTGAGGCCGAGGAGCGGGCCGACGAGCATCGCGATCACGAGCGGCTGCACGGCGTCGATCAGAGCGACCGTGCCTGTGGCGATGCCTGCGGCGAGCGCGGCATAGACGGCGGTGCAGTAGCCGAACTGCGAGAACAGCCCGATGGTCGCCTGCCTCCGCAGATCGGATGCCGTCACCTCGCGAGCGGCACCCGAGGCGGCGAAGACGATCAGCAGGATCGCCGTGAGCGGCACGAACCGCCAGACGAGCAGTGTCAAAGGTTCGACATCGACGGTCGCGATCGCGGCGATGAGGAACCCCGAGCTCCAGGTGACCACGAATGCGACGGCGGCCGCCACGGTGAGCGCTGTGCCGAGTATACCGATCTGTTTACTCATGGTCTTGACTATACAGGTTGGTATACTCGGCGCATGACCCGGCCCGTTCCCGAGCTCGCTCCCCTCACTCCCGGCGCGCGCCGTGTGCTCGATGCGGCATCCGAGCTCTTCTACGAACGCGGCATCCACGCGGTCGGCGTCGACACCATCGCCGAGGCGGCCGGGGTCACCAAGAAGACGCTCTACGACCGGTTCGGCTCGAAGGAGGCGCTGGTCGTCGCGTACCTCCAGCACCGCGATGCGCGCTGGCGCGGCTTCGTGGCCGAGCGGCTTGCGCTCTCTGCGGAGCCGGGCGTCGAGCGGATCCTGACGATCTTCGACGCCTCCGAGTCCTGGGCCGGCGACAACAGCTCCAAGGGATGCAGTGCGATCAACGCGCGCGCCGAGATCGGCGACGGCCACGACGGCCACCCCGTCTTCCCCGAGGTGTCGCGCCAGAAGGTGTGGCTGCTCGACCTCTTCGAGGAGCTCTGCCGCGAGGCCGGTATCGACGACCCGCGTGAGATGGCGCGCGCCCTGATGCTGCTCTACGAAGGCGCGATCGTGACCGTCGGGATGGAGACGTTCGCGAATCCGTTCCCTACGGCGCGGAAGGTCGCCAAGACGCTGCTCGGTCAGGCGCGGTGATCGCGCCTCGGCGCCGGAAGTGCGGGAACTCCGATCTGTTACCAACAGATAACGGACTAAGTGTTGGTAAGATGAGTTCATGCCCACACCTGTCGGCAACACCATCCCGGTCGAACCGGTCGCGCTCGAGACCTTCGACTGGACGCCTCGCGCGCCGCAGATGCACTCCCGCGCCGAGGTCGAGCGGCAGACCGGATCCTATGAAGCGGCGATCACGCCCTCGATAGCGGCTTGGGCTCCTCGCCTATCAAGCGAAGATTCCACGGATGTGGAGGATGCGACTCGACAGTTGGTCGCGTTCGACCAGCATGCGCAGCGCACTCTCGGCAGCGGCAACCCAGCATTGGGGCCGATGACAGCGATCCTGCTGCGCACAGAGTCAGCGTCGAGCTCACAGATCGAGCATCTGACCACATCCGCGAAGCAGCTCGCCCTGGCCGAGATCGACGAGAGCGACAAGGCGAACGCACTGACCGTCATCGGCAACGTCCGTGCCATGGAAGCTGCACTGCAGTTGGCCGATGCCATCAGCGCTGACTCGATTCTCGCCACACACCGGGCGCTGATGCTTCATCAGCGCGGTTTCGATCCGGTCGATGCTGGCCGGTTCCGGTCCGAGCAGGTGTGGATCGGGCCCGGGGATGCCGGGCCCCGGACGGCCGACTTCGTCGCTCCGCACCACGACCGTATCCCCGATGCCATTGCCGACCTCGTCGCACTCATCCGACGCCAGGACCTGCCGGTGCTCGTTCAGGTCGCCGTCGCGCACGCGCAGTTCGAGACCATCCACCCGTTCCCCGATGGGAACGGCCGAACCGGACGCGCCCTCGCTCAGTCGATCCTTCGCAACAAAGGGCTCGTCGGCTCGACCGCAGTGCCGATCTCGGCCGGCCTTCTCGTCGATGTCGACAGATATTTCGGTGCACTGTCCTCCTTCCGCGAGGGGGACGCCGGTCCGATCATCCGCGAGTTCGCGATGGCGAGCCGCATCGCTGCGACCACCGGCACGAAGCTTGTCGACGACCTCGCCGCGCAACTCGCGGAATCCCGCTCGAAGATGAAAGGGATCCGCTCCGACGCTGCCGCATGGAAGCTTCTGCCGACCCTTGTCGGCCAGCCCGCCGTGAACACGAGGTATCTGATGAACGAGCTCGGATTCGGGGAGATGGCCGCTCTTCGTGCGCTCGACGTGCTCGTCGACCGTGGGGTCCTGACCGAGACGACGGGCAAGAGCCGCGGGCGCGTCTGGCAGCACCACGGCATCTTCGAGGTGCTCGACGACTACGCCGCGCAGATTCGCCGAATGTCTGCGCGCTGATCGTACGAGAAGCGGGTGGGGTCGGCATCGCTGCCCACCCCACCCGCATTCCTCCGGTCGCGTGCTCCGCTCAGCAGAACGCGGTCGCCGCCTCCCACGCCTGGGGCGCGTCTGCTTGCCCCTCGCGAGTCACAGCTGCCTCGATCAGACCGTACGAGCGGTCCGACGCGAAGAAGACCTCGTTCGGGTTGTCGAGCTCGAACGGCGCCAGGTCGACGACGAAGTGGTGCTTGTTCGGCATCGACATCCGGATCTCGGCGATCTCGGGATACGCCTCGAGCACGACACGGCCCATGTCGAACAGGGTGGTCTGCAGGGCGGCCGAGTAGCGGCGCGTGAACTCCTCGAGCAGCAGGCGCTTCACATCGTCGTAGACGGCGGTGAAGTCGAGGTCGTCCAGCACCACGCCCTGCGCATAGCGCCACCGCGCCGTGACCTCGGTCGCGAGGATGCGGTCGGTGGTCTCCTGCAGCGAGGTGTAGCGGTCGCGCGGGTAGCCGACGAAGCCGGACTGCGTGGTCTTCAGCACCGTGAGCCCCGTGAGGCCCGAGATGACGTGGCGATCTGCGCCCTCGGCCAGCACGACCGCGGTGCGGGTCTCCTGACCCTTGCGCACGAACGAGTGGTCGTGGCCCGCGCCCGCGACCGGGATGCGCTCCCACTCGTAGCTCTCCGCCGACCAGCGGCCGCCGTCGACCCACTCGAAGCTGCCGGTGAAGTGGTCGGCCAGACGCAGCAGGAACTTCTCGGGGGAGCCGATGCCGTCACGCGCGAAGGCGAACACCGTGTTCTTCTGAGTGTCGGTCGGCACGACGTGGGCGTTGTCTCCGGCGAGGTGCGCGGCCGCGAAGTCTCCGCGCAGCTGCGAGCTGACGTTCAGGTCTTCGATCTCGTGACGGTCGCTGTCACGGGTCACCTTGACGACGCGGACTTCGGCCTTGCCGTACTGGTTGGCACCGAGCACGATGCGGTCGGTCGGGGTCGTCGCCGCCTCGGTGCGGGTCAGGATGTCGGTCATGATCTCTCTAGCTTCCTCGGTAGGTCGAATAGGCGAAGGGGCTCAACAGCAGCGGCACGTGATAGTGCCGAGCCTCGTCATCGACGACGAACGCGAGCAGGACTTCGGGGAAAAAGGTCGGGGTGTCAGTCGCGGCGAAGTAGGCGCCGGTGTCGAAGCGGAGCCGGTATGAGCCCGACGGAAGCGCCTCCGGCCCGAGCTGCTTCGCTCGGCCGTCGGCATCCGTCACGGCATCCGCGATCGGCTCCCACTCCCCCTCGCGGAGGGCGAAGAGCTCGACGGCCACGCCCGGAGCCGGCAGCCCCCGGACGGTATCGAGCACATGCGTGGTGATGTGCGAGACGGTGGTCATGCGGTCACGGTTCCTCTCAGTCGGAGCAGTGCGATCTCGCTCAGCTGCTCTGCCACGACGAGGTCTTCGACCTCGGGGTCGTTCTGCAGGCGCTCCTGCAGGCTCGCCAGGATCTCGGCGGCGCTGCGCCCGGCGGCACGGATCAGGAAGACCCGCCCGAATCGTTCCTCGTAGGCGATGTTCCCGGCGCGGAGCGCTTCCTGGATCTCAGCATCCGAGGGATCGACCCCCGCCTGCTCCGAGCGCGACAGCGTCGATTCGCGGCTGTCGCCCTGCGACCGCTCACCGATGCGCGGGTGGTGCGCCAGCGCGGACGCGATCTCGCGGGGAGTGAACGGCTCGGCGACCACGGTCGCCTGCGTCACGAGCGCCTCGATCGAGGGGAACGGCCGGCGATCGACGAGTCCCTCGTACCAGCGGCCGACATCGACGCAGGGGCGGAGAGCCGCGACGGCCTCATCGCGGTCGGCCCGGTTGAACTCTTCGAGCAGCATCACTCTGACCCTCCCGATCCGACCGCGAGCGCCTCGCGGAGACGCGCGACGTGTCCGTTCGGGTCGACGTTGTACTCCACGGCGGACACGACACCCTCGGCATCGACGACGATCGTGCTGCGGATCACCCCGTCGAACGTGCGCCCGTTGACCGTCTTCTGACCCCACGCGCCCCAGGCCTTCGCCGTGGCGGCATCCTCGTCCGACAGCAGCGGGAAACTCAGCTGCTCGGCGTCGGCGAATTCGGCGAGACGGGATGCCGGATCGGGCGAGATGCCCAGCACGACGTAACCGGCACTCTGGAACGCACCGAGGTTGTCGCGGAAGTCGCACGCCTCGGTCGTGCAGCCGGGAGTGAACGCGGCCGGGTAGAAGTAGACGATCGCGGGAGTGCCGCGCAGCTCGGAGAGCGTGCGGGTGGCGCCCGTCGCATCGGTCAGGGTGAAGTCGGGCGCCTCCTGGCCGACCTCGAGCTCCTCGGACGAATTGATCATGTGCGTGCTCCAATCTCGACGCGGCTGCGACGCAGCAGGCGTCCGCGCGGCACATCCGCCGTCACCGGCACGCCGGCGAGGTAGGTCGTGCGCACGACGCCGCTGAGTTCGCGACCGTCGTAGGGGGTGATCGGATGCCGGTGTGCGAGAGCCGCGGCATCCACTCGGAATGTCTGTTCCGGGGCGAAGACCGCGAAGTCCGCGGCGAAGCCGTCTGCGATCCGGCCCTTGCCCTCGAGGCCGACGCGGGCCGCGGGCTTCTCCGACATGAGCGACACGACGTGCTCGAGCGTGAGCCCGCGCCGCCGCCCCTCGGTCCAGATCAGGGGCAGTCCCAGCTGCAGCGAGGCGATCCCGCCCCAGGCGACCGAGAAGTCGCCGTCTCCGGCGAACTTGAGCTCGGGCGTCGACGGCGAGTGGTCCGAGACGACGAAATCGATCGTGCCGGCGGCGAGACCGCCCCACAGCTCGTCGCGGTTGTCCTCTTCGCGGATCGGCGGGCAGCACTTGAATGCGGTGCTGCCGTCGGGGATGTCCTCGGCCGCGAGCGTCAGGTAGTGCGGGCAGGTCTCGACGGTCAGGTCGACCCCGTCGGCACGCGCCGCGGCGATGCGGCCGAGCGAGTCGGCGTTCGAGAGGTGCAGCACGTGGGCGCGCACCCCGGTGTCGGCGGCGCCGCGGATGACCTCGGCGATCGCGGCATCCTCCGCCGAGCGCGGACGCGAGGCGAGGAACGGCGCGTACTCGCGGCTGCCTGGCTGGATCGAGTCCTCGATGATGTGCGCGTCTTCGGCGTGCACGACCAGCAGCGAGTCGAGTTCGGCGAGCACGCCCATGGCCTCGCGCATCTCGTCGACCGAGACGTCGGGGAACTCGTCGACGCCGGACGGCAGCAGGAAGCACTTGAAGCCGTACACGCCCTCGTCGTGCAGGGGCGCGAGCTCGTCGATGTTGCCCGGGATGACGCCGCCCCAGAAGCCCACGTCGACGAAGACGCGCCCCTCGGCGACCGCGCGCTTCACCGCGAGGGCTTCGACCGAGACCGTGGGAGGGATGCTGTTGAGCGGCATGTCGACGATCGTGGTCACACCGCCGGCGGCCGCGGCCCGGGTGGCGGACTCGAAGCCCTCCCACTCGGTGCGACCGGGCTCGTTGACGTGCACGTGGGTGTCGACGAGTCCGGGCAGCAGCACCTCGTCGGCGGCGAGCTCGACGATCTGCTGCGCGTCGAGGCCGAGGCCCTGCGGCGCGATCCGGGCGATCAGGCCTTCCCGCACGCCGATCTCGACATCGGCGAAGGAACCGTCGACGAGCGCGCGGCCGCGCAGCACCAGGTCGAAGCGGTCCTCGGGCGACGCCGTCGTGAGCGACCGGACCAGATCCTCGGCGAGCTGCTCCAGCAGCTCCCCCGCGTTCTCGATGCTGCGCGCCGGATCGGGCTCGATCTCCGACAGAGCCCGCACGCCGGCGAATCCGGCCTCGGCGATCTGCGTCGGCGAGAGGGTGGTGCGACCGCAGACCGCGTAGACCGGCACCGCGGCGACCGCGGCCGAACGGGCCACGCCGATCGGCGTCTTGCCCATCAGGCTCTGCTCGTCCAGGCTGCCCTCGCCCGTGATCACCGCATCGGCGCCGTGCAGCCGGTCGGCGAGACCGGTGAATTCGAGGACCACGTCGATACCGGGTAGGCGGGTGGCGCCGAGGGCGATGGCGGCGAAACCCACACCACCGGCGGCCCCCGCTCCCTCGGCGGCAGCGGCCGTCGATGCGGTGACGGGCAGTCCGTCCGCGGCATCCAACACCGTGACGAGACGCCCGAGCCCGGCATCCAACTCGGCGACATCGGCGGGCGATGCGCCCTTCTGCGGGCCGAACACCACCGCGGCCCCGCGACGTCCCACCAGCGGGTTGTCGACATCGCTGGCGAGGATGATCTCGGCATCCGTCAGTCGATCATCGAGACCACTCAGATCCACCCGCGCGAGCGCGGTCAGGGCGCCGCCGAGCGGAAGCTCTACGTCCGACTCATCCAGCAGACGCGCTCCGAGACCCACCAGCAGACCCGCCCCGCCGTCTGTGCACGCACTCCCACCGATGCCGACGACGATCCGCCGGCATCCGGCATTCAGCGCGGCGCTGATGAGCTGACCCGTGCCGAGGCTCGTCGCACCGAGGGGATCCTTCCGCCCCTCCGGGAGCAGATCGAGCCCGGAGGCACGGGCCATCTCGATCACGGCCTCACCGTCGCGCACGGCGAACGCGGCCTCGATCGTCACCCCGGTCGGTCCCGCCACCGAGGCGGAGCGCGACTCGTAGCCCGCGGCGAGCGCGGCATCGAGCGTGCCTTCCCCACCGTCGGCGACGGGGATCGCGATGACCTCGATCGAGGGGTCGGCGCGGCGGGCCCCCGAGGCGAACCTGTCGGCCACCTCGGGAGCCGTGAGCGACCCCTTGAACTTGTCAGGGGCAACGATCAGACGCATGTCAGACCCTGGCGAGGGAGACGATCGCGGTCGGAGCGTCCTCCGGCGTGAGGGCGAGCTCGCCGAACTCGTTGACGTTCTCGAGCTCGGTCCCCATCGGGATATTCGTGACGCGCTCGAGGATCGCCTCGACGACCACGGGCACCTGGAACTCCTCGGTCAGCGCCTTCGCCTCGGCGAAGGCGGCGGCAAGGTCTTCCGGACGCTCCACGCGGATCGCCTTGCAGCCGAGACCCTCGGCCACCTTGATGTGATCGACGCCGTAGCCGTTGGTCTCGGGCGAGTTCACGTTCTCGAACGCGAGCGACACCTCGAAGTCCATCTCGAACCCGCGCTGCGCCTGACGGATCAGGCCGAGGTAGCTGTTGTTGACCACGACGTGAATGTACGGCAGCTTGTGCTGCGCACCCACCGCGAGCTCCTCGACCATGAACTGGAAGTCGTAGTCGCCCGAGAGCGCGACGACCGTCTCGCCCGGCTTGCCGCGAACGACACCGAGGGCCGCAGGACCGGTCCAGCCGAGGGGCCCGGCCTGCGCCGCGTTGATCCACTTGCGCGGACCGTACACGTGCAGCAACTGGGCTCCGGCGATCTGCGACAGGCCGATCGTCGTGACGTAGGTGACGTCCTCGCCGAAGGCGCGGTTCATCTCCTCGTACACGCGCTGCGGCTTCATCGGCACGTCGTCGTAGTGCGTCTTGCGCTGCAGGGTCGCCTTGCGCTCGCGACTCTCCGCTGCCCAGTCCGAGTAGTCCGGCAGGGTGCCGGCGGCCCGCCGCTCACGGGCGACCTCGAGGAACGCGTCGAGTGCCGCACCGGCATCCGACACGATCCCGAGATCGGGCGCGAACACGCGGCCGATCTGCGTGGGCTCGATGTCGACGTGCACGAAGGTGCGACCCGCCGTGTACTTGTCGACGGTGCCGGTGTGGCGGTTCGCCCAACGGTTGCCGATGCCGATCACGAAGTCGGATGCGAGCAGCGTCGCGTTGCCGTAGCGGTGCGAGGTCTGCAGGCCCGCCATGCCCGCGTTCAGCTCGTGGTCGTCGGGGATCGTGCCCCAGCCCATCAGGGTCGGGATCACGGGAACGTTCAGCACCTCGGCCAGCTCGACGAGCTGAGCGGATGCTCCGGCGTTGATGATGCCGCCACCGGCGACGATCAGCGGACGCGCACTCGCGGTGAGCATGTCGATCGCCTTCTCGGCCTGACGGCGCGAGGTGATCGGCTTCGCGATCGGCAGCGGCTCGTAGGTGTCGATGTCGAACTCGATCTCGGTCTGCTGCACGTCGATCGGCAGGTCGATCAGAACCGGACCCGGACGCCCCTCGCGCATCAGCTGGAACGCCTTCTGGAAGGCACCGGGAACCTGCGCGGCCTCGAGCACCGTCATCGCCATCTTCGTCAGCGGCTTCGCGATGGTCTCGATGTCGACGGCCTGGAAGTCCTCCTTGTGCAGCTTCGCCACCGGCGCCTGACCGGTGATGCAGAGGATCGGCAGCGAGTCAGCCCACGCGGCGTACAGCCCGGTGATCATGTCGGTTCCGGCGGGACCGGAGGTGCCGATGCAGACGCCGATGTTGCCGTCGGCCGAGCGGGTGTAGCCGTCGGCCATGTGGCTGGCGCCCTCGACGTGACGGGCGAGGGTGTGCCGGATGCCGCCGTTGGCGCGCATCGCGGAGTAGAACGGGTTGATGGCAGCTCCCGGAAGGCCGAACGCCTCGGTGGCGCCCTCCTTCACCAGGATGGCCACGGCGGCATCGACCGCACGCATACGAGTCATGAGAGTCTCCTAGAAAATCGGGTCGCTGAGCCCGGAGGGTCAGCTGCGGCCGGCCGACGCGGCGGTCAGCTTGAAGAGGCCGGAGTGGTCGAGGCCGCCGTCGCCCTGCTGCACGGCCGAGCCGACGAGCTGGGCCACGTGGGCGCCGAGGGGAATCGTGATGCCGGCCTGTCGTGCGGCCGCGGTGATGATGCCCATGTCCTTGTTGTGCAGGGCGAGGCGGAAGCCGGGCGCGAAGTCGCGATCGAGCATCTTCTGGCCCTTCTGCTGGAGCACCTTGGAACCGGCGAGACCGCCGCCGAGAACCGTGAGCGCGGCATCGGTGTCGACGCCGAAGGCCTCGAGGAAGATGATCGCCTCGGCGAGAGCCTGGATGTTGACCGCGACGATGAGCTGGTTGGCGGCCTTGACCGTCTGGCCGGCGCCCGCGGGGCCGACGTGGACGATGGTCTTGCCGACCGACTCGAGCACGGTCAGTGCATCGGCGAAGTCCTCCGCGGTGCCGCCGACCATGATCGACAGCACAGCGTCGATGGCGCCCTGCTCTCCGCCCGAGACAGGGGCGTCGACCGCGCGCAGTCCGTGGGCGGCGGCCTCGTCGGCGAGCTCCTTCGCGACGTCGGGACGGATGCTGGACGCGTCGATCCACAGCGCACCCTTGCGGGCGTGGGCGAAGATGCCGTCCTCGCCGCGGACCGCAGCGGCGACATCCGGCGAGTCCGGGACCATGGTGATGATGACGTCGGCGTCCGTGACCGCCTCGGCGATCCCGTTCGCGCCCTGTCCGCCGGCGGCGACGAGTTCGTCGATGCGCTCCTGCGTGAGGTTGTAGCCGGTGACCGTGTGTCCGGCCTTGAGGAGGTTCTTGGCCATGGGAAGACCCATGATTCCGAGACCGATGACGGCGATGCTGCTCATGATGATTCCTTCTGTACGGGGTGGCGGCAGCGGGCAGCTGCCGGGAGTCGGGGTGGGGGACGGCGTCAGCGGGTCGCGCTGACGCTCTCGGCTGCCCACGCGAACGCGGTCTCGATGGGCGCCTTGTATTCGAGGCCGATGTAGCCGGAGTAGCCGAGCTCCTGGCTGCGGGCGACCCAGGCCTCGATCGGCAGGGTTCCAGTTCCGGGGGCACCGCGGCCGGGGTTGTCCGCGATCTGGATGTGGCCGAACGAGGCGGCGTGCTGTTCGATGACAGCGGGCACGTCGTCGCCGTTGACGGACAGGTGGTAGAAGTCCGCCAGCAGGGCGAGGTTGCGGGCACCCGTCGCGGTGCGGACGTGGTCGATCACGTCGAGGGCGTCGGCGGCGGTCCGCAGCGGGTACCGGTCGGCGCCGCTCACCGGTTCGACGAGTACGGTGCCGCCGATCGGCGCGACGGCGGCGGACGCCGCGGCGAGGTTCTCGACGGCGACGGCATCCTGTGCCCGCGGGTCGACGCCGTCGATGCGGTTGCCGTAGAGGGCGTTGAAGCCCTTCGTGCCGAGGATGTCGCCGATGCCGGCGACGACGGCCAGGTTGTCGCGGAACTCCGAGCCGCGGGCGGGCCAGGAGAGGAGTCCACGGTCACCGCCGGGCATGTCACCCGCGTTGAAGTTCAGTCCGGTCAGGCGCACGCCGGCGTCACGGACGGCGGCGATGAACGCATCGACCTCGCTGTCGAGCGGGACCGAGGTCGAGAACGGCCACCAGAACTCGACGGCGTCGAAGCCGGCGGCCTTCGCCGCGGCCGGGCGCTCGAGGAGCGGCAGCTCGGTGAGGAGGATCGAGCAGTTCACCGTGTACGTCATCGTTCACTCGCTTTCACGCCGTTGTTTCCGTATTGCGGAAGTTGTTTTCTACTTGATGAAAGTGTAGGTGAGCTTTCGGGCGCCGTCAACCGTCGCTCGGCGACAGACCGTCGGCCGTGCGGAAGGCGAGGAACGCAACGGGATCGGGCTGACAGCGGATGCCGGGGGCTGTGCGGCCCTCGCCGACGTCGGCGATCGCCGGTCGACCTCAGCGGCCTGACGATTCCTGCGCGCCGCTCAGCTCCAGTAGGTCTCGAGTTGCTCGGCATCGTCCTCGAGCGATTCGAGCAGGCTGTCGACTCCGCGTACATCGCTGTCGCACATCGACTCGAGGAGCAAGGAGAGGAAGACCAGTACCGCCGGATGGGCGTCGAATACCGTTCCGGAGCCGACCGGAAGCCTCACGACGACGTCGCTCGGCCCGGTGGGCGCCGGTGGCGTGAACAGTGCATCCGTGATGATGACGCACGAATACCCGAGCCGTTGCGCGACCTGGATGGCACCGATGGCCGCCCGCGGATAGCGCGGCATTACGAGGAAGATCACATGCGTCGCGCCCGCGCGTCGTGCGCGAGCGAGCACATCGAGGTCGTCGTCGCCGATCTCGACGACCGAAGTATGGATCTTTCGTGCGAAGTAGGCGAGATAGTGCTGCAGATACTTGCTGGCACGCCAACCGGCGATCACGATCTGCGGGGAGCCCATCAGATCCGCACCGAGGCCGTCGATGACCTGCGAGGCGACCTGATCGCCGAGGGAGGCGACCTGAGCGCTTTCCAGATTGATGATGCGTCCTGCTTTGCCGCGCTGGTCACCGACGTCCGGATCGCGGGTCCACTCCTGCATGGCCTCACGAAGACCCGCGTATCCGCCGAATCCGAGTGCCCTGGCGAGACGGGTGACCGACGGCTGGCTCACCCCGACCGCCGAGGCGAGCTCCTGAGTCGAAAGGAAGAGTGCCTCGTGCGCGTGCGCGACGAGATACGACAGTATCCGACGGTGCGCGGGTGTCAGGCGTACGGCCTCCGCCCGGCGATGCAGTTCGTCGACCAGCGACAGCGCCTGCATCTCAGGCCGCGGGTGCCCGTTGTGCGCGGTCCGGACTCGAGATCACCTCGGCCGCGTCTGCTCGATCCCACAGATGGCAAGCCGATCGCGTTCCGGGCGGTGGCACCTCTCGCAGGGCCGGCTCTTCGGTGGCGCAGCGCTCGAAGGCGTGCGGACACCTCGTCCGGAACCGGCAGCCGCTCGGCGGGTCGAGCGGACTCGGCACCTCGCCGCGCAAGACGAGCTTGACCCGCTGGCGCTGGATCGCAGGATCGGGCACCGGGATGGAGTCCACGAGCGCCCGCGTGTACGGATGCGCGGGAGAGCCGAGCACGCGATCCGACGCGCCGACCTCCACGATCTGCCCGAGATGCATGACCGCCACGCGGTCGGCCAGACGTCGCACCACTCCGAGGTCGTGACCGATGAAGAGATAGGCGAGACTGAGCTCGCGCTGCAGGTCGGTGAACACCTTCGCGATCTGAGCTGCGGTCGAGACGTCGAGCGCAGTGAGCGGCTCGTCGCAGACGAGAAGCTGGGGGGAGAGAGCGAGTGAACGTGCGATGGCGACCCGCTGGCGTTGTCCACCACTCAGCGACGCCGGGCGCCGATCGAACCAACTGTCCGGAGCGCCGACCAGGGAGAGCAGGTCCCCTACGCGCTTTCGACGCTCTTGGCGCGTGCCGATGCGGTGCACGATCATCGGCTCCTCGATCGCCTCACCGACAGTCTGTCGCGGGCTGAGAGACGACAGCGGGTCCTGGAAGACGTACGACACCGAGCGGCGATATTCCCGCTTGGCCTGGCCGCGAAGGGCCGTGACGTCGCGTCCGTCGAAGCGGATGGTGCCCGATTCGGGTCGCTCGAGCTGAACGACGGCGCGAGCGAGCGTGGATTTGCCGCATCCCGACTCGCCGACCAGCGCCACGACCTCCCCCGCACCCACCGTCAGGCCGACGCGGTCGACTGCCGTGAGGCCGTTCTTGCCCAGTCGGCGCCCGCGATAGCGAACGACGAGTTGTTCGATGTCCAGCAGTGGTGAGGTCATCGCACCGTCTCCTCTTCGTTGTGCGCCTCTTCGTCCAAGCGTCCAGACTCGTCGACTTCGCCTTCGAGTGCGGAAAGCAGGCGCCGTGTGTATTGGTGCTGAGGCCGTAACAGCACGTCCTCGACGTCGCCGGTCTCGACGATCTCGCCGCGATACATCACGGCGACTCGATCCGCGATCCCGGCGACGACTCCGAGGTCGTGGCTGATCACGATCGTCGACATCTGCAGTCGTGACACCAGTCCGGCCAAGAGCTCGATGATCTGCGCCTGCACCGTGACGTCGAGTGCCGTCGTCGGCTCGTCGGCGATCAACAGGTCCGGTTCGGCGGCGAGCGCCACGGCGATGAGTGCTCGTTGCCTCATGCCGCCCGACAGCTCGTGCGGGAACTGACTGTAGCGTCGCTCCGGCTCGGACATGCCGACGAGCTGCAGGAGCTCGATCGCGCGCTGCTTCGCGTCGCGGCGTTCGACGTTGCCACCGCGGTGCGCCATCTCCGCGATCTGAGGCCCGACCCGGCGCACCGGGTTGAACGCGCCGAGAGCGTCTTGGAACACCACCGCCACCTTGCGTCCGCGGATCTGGTTGAGAGCGGCGACGTCGACGCCGATCAGTTCCAGACCGTCGAACTGAGCCGAGCCCGTGACCGAATACCGGGTACCCGGGGGCAGCAGCTGCAGGATCGACATCATGCTCACGGTCTTGCCCGACCCGCTTTCGCCGACGATCGCGAGCACCTCGCCACGACGAACGCTGAAGTCGATTCCGTGAACGGCCTCGACCTCGCCGGCCGCCGTCGTGAAGGAGACGCGGAGGTCTCGGACATCGAGGATCGCCTGGTCGTCTTGAGTCGTCATCGGGTTCCGATCCGTTCGGTGGCGCGGGGGGTAGCAGTCGGGTCGGTGTCGACCGGTGCCTCCCGCGGGACACGCCACCCGAGGAGACGGACACGCCACGCTGAGGGGGTCGATGCCCCGGCACCCTGGTTGTTGGCGATGGACTCGCCCGCCAGGTTGAGCACGACGACGAGCACCGTGATGCAGACGGTCGGCATGATTCCGAGCAGGGGCAGCGACTCGAGGTAGGGACGCGCCTCCGTCATCATCTGCCCCCACTCCGGTGTCGGCGGCTGGACACCGAGACCGAGGAAGCTGAGCGTGGCGAGCACGAGGGTCAAGGCACCTGCATCGGTGCTGGCGAAGACCACCACCGGGCCGCGGGCAGCCGGGATCAGATGGCGGATGATGATCCTCGCCGGCGACGCCCCCATGACCCGGAGCGCTTCGATGTACCCCTGGCGTCGGGCGACGATGATCTGACCTCGACTCAATCGCGCGTAGGGCGCCCAGGTCGCGATCGCCATCGCGAGCAGCAGATTGCCGTACCCGGGACCGAGCGTTCCGAGGAGGGTGAGGCTGGCGAGGAGGGTCGGAATCCACAGGAACGCGTCCACGATGCGCATCAGGATCTCGTCGACGACGCCGCCGAAGTACCCGGCGATCACACCCACCGTCATTCCGAAGATCGCACCGATGAGCACGACGGAGCCCACAGCGAGGATCGTGGTCTGGGCTGCGACGAGGAGTCTGCTCAGCTGATCCCGACCCAGTGCGTCGGTGCCGAGCAGGTACTCGGCGCTCGGCCCTTCGAGGGCACGGAGCGGGTTCACCGCCAGCGGGTCGTACGGGGCCAGCAGCCCCGCGAAGAGCGCCACGGCCACGAGGACGATCGCGACACCGACCGGGAAGGTGAGACGGAAGCGGCGGAGGGCGTTCATACGGTGCTGCTTTCTCGGCGGACGCGGGGGTCGACCAGCGCCTGAAGACCGTCGACGATGAGGCTCTGCACCACGAAGACGAGAGCGAAGAGGAAGAGTGAGGACTGGACCACCGGCACGTCACGGAACTGGGCGGCGTGCGCGAAGTACTGCCCGAGGCCGGTCAGGCCGAAGATCGCCTCGATGACGACCGTGTTGATGAAGACCAGACCGAACTGCACGCCGATCACGGCGAGCAGGCCGGTGAGCGTGGCCGGAAGCGCCTCGCGGAGGACGACCCGCGGGAGGCTGTAACCACGACTGAATGCGGTGGTCACATAGGCCTGCCGCATCTCGTCTCCGAGGGCGGTGCGCAGGACTCGGGAGATCGCTCCGGCTGGCGCCAGACCGAGTACCAGGCACGGAAGAACCCATGACTTGAACCCGTCGTCGGTCCCGGACACCGGCAACACCCCCAGTTGGAGTGAGAAGTACAGGATCAGGATCAGCGCCAACGCGAACGCCGGGATCGAGACGGCGAACAGGCCGACGAACCGAAGGATCCGGTCGATGGCTCCGCCCGGGCGCATCGCAGCGATGAGGGCGAGCGACACGCCGAGGATGATTCCGAACCCGAGGGCGCCTCCGGTCAAGGTGAGGGTCGTCAGCGCTCGCTCGCCGACGTCCTGGGCGATGGGCACGTTCGTCTCGATCGAGCGTCCGAGGTCGCCTCGGACCGCGCCCGACACCCATCGCCAGTACTGCTCGAAGAACGGATCGTTGAGTCCGTACTCCTCACGGATCTGCTCGACGAGTTCCGGGCTGCCGACAGAACCGGTCCGTTGCTTGGCGACAGACTGAGCGAGGTCGCCCGGCGCGAGGCTGATGAGGCTGAAGCTCAGGAACGATGCGATGACCAGGACGCCGAGCGCCCCGAGAATACGGCGGAACACGCGGATCAATCCGCCAGCAGGATCTGGATCGGCAGTCCGTACTCGGTCGGCGCGAGCGTGAAGTCCTCGATAGAGTCGCTGGCCGCCCAGATCCGGCTCGGCCACACCAGCGGCACGAACCCGTATTCGTCGGCCATCGCCGTGTAGATCGAATCGTACGCCGCCGTGGCTTGGCCGTCGGTCACGGCCCGCTGGGCTTCGACGATGCCGGCATCCACCGCGTCGCTCTGGAAGACCCGCCCATCGACTCGGTCGCCTGTGGAGAGGAACATGAAGGTCAGCGTCGTCAGCGGGTCGTACGGGGCTCCGTACGTCTGGTAGAACGCGAGGTCGTAGTCACCTCGGCTGATCCGATCGGCATACGTCGTCGTGTCCACCGTCTCGATCGTGACGGTGACACCGATGGTCTGGAGTGAGGCCTGCACCTGCTGCGACAGCAGCCGCGCACCCGGGAACACCGAGTCGCTGACCACCATGTTGAGCTCGAGCGGCTCGCCGTCCTTGGTACGGGTGTCGCCGCTGAGCTTCCATCCGGCCTCGTCCAGGACAGCGCCCGCGGCTTCGGCGTCGAACGCGACGCCCTGCGGCGCGCTCGGGGCGTTCGCGATGTTGGGCGGGTACAGCGCATCGGCGGCTTTCGCGTAGCCACGGTAGTAGACGTCGGCGAAGACCTCGGTGTCGAGCGCACCCGACACGGCTTCGCGCACCGCGGGATCGCTGCCGGGGCCGTCCAGGAAGTTGAAGCCGAGCAACAGCGTGTTGAACCCGTCGCCGGTCACGAGTTGGACATTGTTCGCATCCTTCAGCTGGTCCGCTTCGATCGGCGAGATCGGAGCGAGCCAGTCTCCGCCGATGACGTCGACATCGCCGGAACGGAGCGCCAGGGCTCGGCTCGCGGAGTCGTCGATGATCTGGAACTCCAGCTCTTCGTACTTCGGCGTGCCGTCCCAGTAGTCGGCGTTCGGGGTGAACGAGCCACCCTGATTGTCGTTCCGGTCGATCACGTAGGGGCCGGTACCGATCGGTCCGAGGAACGTTCCCGCCGCGTCGATGGACGCGGGACTCGCGAACCGCACAGGCCGCACCAGCGTGAGTTCCTGGAGCAACGCGCTGTACGGCTCGGACAGGGTGAGCGTCAGCTCGAACTCGCCTGTCGCTTCGACGGAGCTGATCCGCTGACTGGAACCGATCGACAGGTACTCGGGCTTACCGACCCACTGATCGAAGTTCCATTTCGCCGCCTCGGCGTTGAACGCCTCGCCATCGGTGAAGGTGACGTCATCGCGGAGGGTGAACACCGTGGTCAGACCGTCTTCCGATGTCTCCCACGACGTGGCGAGCGCAGGCACGAGATCGCCGTCCTGTCCGTAGCGGATCAAGGGCTCGAAGATGAGGTCCTGGGCGGGGAAGTCGCCGGCCATGACGCGAGGGTTCAACTCGCCCAGGGGGTGGCTGACGGCGAAAGTGATCGTGCTGCCGTCGTCGGCAGGCGCAGCCGGCGAGCAGGCGGCCAAGGAAGCGATGAGGGCGACCGAGAGCGCGGCGGCCGTGATCGTGCGGCGGGGCAGATACAAGGGAGCTCCAGACGGGTGGCGGATCGTGGACGGGGTTCGACGTGCTGTGAGAACAAACCCTGGTGGATGAAACGTATGAGATCATTCACGCGATTGCCGATTCTGTTACAAACTGTTCACAATTCGAAGGTTGCTCCGACACCGTTGGACTGCGGCGGGCTCAGATGCCCGGCCCGAGCATCACCTGCCGGTTCACGTCCTTGTACAGCAGGTACCGGAACGGCCCGGGCCCCCCGGCGTAGCAGGCCTGCGGGCAGAACGCGCGCAGCCACATGAAGTCGCCCGCCTCCACCTCGACCCAGTCGTCGTTGAGCCGATAGACGGCCTTGCCCTCGAGCACGAAGAGTCCGTGCTCCATGACGTGCGTCTCGGCGAAGGGGATGGACCCGCCCGGCTGGAAGGTCACGATGTTCACGTGCATGTCGTGCCCAAGGTCGTCCGGGTCGACGAAGCGGGTGGTCGCCCAGGCTCCGTCGGTGTCGGGCATCTCGCGCGGCACCACCTCCTGGTCGCTCGTGACGAACGATTGCGGCACGGCGATGCCCTCCACTCGCTCGTAGAGCTTGCGCACCCAGTGGAAGCCCGCGGCATCCGTCCCGTCGTTCCGAAGCGACCAGGTCTCGCCCGGCGCGAGGAACGCGTAGCCGCCGGCCGCGAGAACGTGGCGCTCCCCCGCGATCGTCACGGTGAGCTCGCCGGTGGTGACGAAGATCACGCCCTCGACGCCCGCCTCGGGCTCGGGGCGCTCGGCGCCGCCGCCCGGCTGGATCTCGACGATGAGCTGCGAGAACGTCGTCGCGAAGCCTGCGATGGGCCGGGCGATGATCCAGGAGCGCGTCTTCGTGAACCCGGGCAGATTGCTGGTCACGATGTCGCGCATGACCCCCTTGGGGATCACGGTGTACGCCTCTTTCACGATCGCGCGGTCGGTGAGCAGTGCGCTCTGGCCGGGCAGTCCGCCGGCCGGTGTGTAATAGGCAGGTGTGTAGTAGCCCATGATTCTCCTGGGGTCGAGTGGTGAGTGCGTCAGGCGAAGGCGAGCCGCGGATGAGCGAGAGCGATGAGGTCGCCGACACCGACGCCGATGTCGGCCGCGACCTCGGCGTCGCCGATGGCCCCGCACTGCACGCCGCGCAGCACGAACCACGCCAGCGCCCGCGCGGTCGCCGGCTCGTCGAGCACCGCGCCGGACGACTGCTCGAGGTACGCCCGCAGCCGGGATGCCGCGGCCGGGAAGCCCTCGAGATAGAACGCGTACGTGGCGAGATACCGCGTCGGCAGCTGGTGGGCGTGCAGGTCCCAGCCCTGGTAGTAGCCGCGCTCGAGCGAGCGGCGCACGAGTCGGGCGTGCAGCGCCCAGGCCTCGGCCTCGCGATCTCCCAGGGGCAGGATGTTCGTCGAGCCGTCGGACAGGCGGATGCCGGTGCCGGCGACCGCGAGCTGCATGATCTCCTTCGCGAGATCGGCGACCGGATGCTCCATCGACTGCTGCCCCGCGGCGATGCCGAGCGAGGCGCTGTAGTCGTAGGTGCCGTAGTGCAGACCCGAGATGCGACCGGGTGCCGCGAGCGGCAGCTGAGCCAGCGGCGAGCGCCCGTCGGCCCCGAGCACGAGCTGCGGCGTCTCGACCTGCACCTCGAAGCGGATGCGCCCTTCGGCGAGGCCGTGCGCGCGTTCGAGGGTCGCGGCGGCATCCGCCATCGCCTCGACCTGCGCGACGGTCGACACCTTCGGGAGCGTCAGCACGAGCCCGTCGGGCAGGCCACCCGCATCGATCAGGGCGCCGACGAACAGGTCGAGCGTGCGCAGTGCGCGCTCGCGGGTCGCACTTTCGAAGCATTTGAAGCGGATGCCGATGAACGGCGGCGCCGCGCCGGCGGCGACCGCGGCCGAGACCTGCTCCGCAGCGTGCACGGCATCCGCATCCTCGCTGTCGCCGCGATCGCCGTAGCCGTCCTCGAAGTCGAGGCGCAGATCTTCGATCGGCTCGGCGAGGAGCTTCGACTCGACGCGCTCGGAGACGAGGGAGACCAGAGCGGGGTCGATCCCGACCTTCGCGGCGAGCGACTCCATGCCGCCGGCATCCGCCACCGCGGCGAGCGCCTGGGCGCCCCACTGCGCGGCGAGGTCAGGCGTGAAGCGGTCGGCGGGGACGTAGACCGTGTGCACGGGCTGCCGCGTGCCGTCGTCGCCCGGGTAGGCCGAGCGCAGCAGCTCGTCGGTCGCGACGAGACGGCCGGCGATCCGCGACCGGTCCGCGTCGGTGAAGACGCCGCTCATGTCGCGGCTCCCGCCGGCACGGTTGCGGTGAGGTGGTCGTAGGCCGGCAGGGTGAGGAAGTCGACGTACTCCTCGTCGAGGCAGATCGCCTTCACGAGGCGGGAAGCAGGCGCGTAGTAGGCGGCAAAGGTGTCGGCGTCGACGCTCGCGCGGAGCTTGTCGACCTCCTCGGTGAGCAGCCGCTCGACCAGCTCGGCGGTGACCCGCTCCCCCGAGTCGGCCAGCTGCACCCGGTTGTGCAGCTGCTGCCAGACCTGCGAGCGCGAGATCTCCGCCGTCGCGGCATCCTCCATGAGGTTGTTGATCGCGACCGCGCCGTTGCCGGAGAGCCAGACCGCGGTGTACGTCACGGCGACGGAGAGGTTCGACCGCAGGCCGACCTCGGTGACGTTGCCGGGAGCGGATGCCACGTCGAGCAGGTCGTCCGCGGTGACCGACACCTCGGGGCGCTGACGGTCGAGCTGGTTCGGGCGATCGCCGAGCACGCCGTCGAAAACCTCGCGGCAGATCGGCACGAGGTCGGGATGCGCGACCCACGAGCCGTCGAAGCCGTCGTTCGCCTCACGCGTCTTGTCGGCGCGCACCTTCTCGAACGCGGCCTTCGTCGCCTCGAGGTCGTTGCGGTTCGGCACGAACGCGGCCATGCCGCCCATCGCGAAGGCACCCCGACGGTGACAGGTCTGCACGAGCAGCTCGGTGTAGGCGCGCATGAACGGCGCGGTCATCGCGACATCCGCACGGTCGGGCAGCACGAACGCCTCGCCCTGATCGCGGAAGACCTTGATCATGCTGAACAGGTAGTCCCAGCGTCCGGCGTTCAGGCCCGAGGCGTGGTCGCGCAGCTCGTAGAGGATCTCGTCCATCTCGAAGGCCGCGAGGATCGTCTCGATGAGCACCGTGGCGCGAACCGTGCCCTGAGGGATGCCGAGGGCGTTCTGCGCGTGCACGAAGATGTCGTTCCAGAGGCGCGCCTCGAGGTGGCTCTCCATCTTGGGCAGGTAGTAGTACGGACCGTGGCCGTTGGCGATGAGCTGGCGGGCGGTGTGGAAGAAGTGCAGCCCGAAGTCGACCAGCGCTCCGCTGCCCTCCTCGCCGTCGACGATCACGTGACGCTCCGGCAGGTGCCAGCCGCGTGGGCGGGTGACGACGGTGGGCCGGTGCACATCGGTGCGGAGCGCGTACGGCTTCCCGGCGGGAGATGTGTAGGAGAGGATGCCGCGGGCGGCGTCGCGCAGGTTCTTCACTCCGCCGACGACGTTCTCCCAGGTGGGGCTGCTCGCGTCTTCGAGGTCGGCGAGCCACACCTGCGCCTGCGAGTTCAGCGCGTTGATCGCCATCTTCGGCGGGGCGGCGGGGCCGGTGATCTCGACGCGACGGTCGAGCAGGGCGGGCGGAGCGGGGGCGACCTGCCACTCGGACTGACGCACGCGCGCGGTCGAGGGCAGGAAGTCGATGCGACCGGTACGCGCGATCTCGTCGCGCCGCTCGCGTCGCGCGTCGAGCAGCTCGCGACGACGCGGGTCGAAACGGCGATGGAGCTCCTCGACGAAGGCGAGGGCCTCGGGGGTCAGGATGTCGTCGGCACCGTCGATGCGGGCTTCCCGGGTGATCTGGATGGTCATGCGACCGCTTCTCCTTCATGGAGCGCCACGACGCGCTCCTTCGTCAGCATTGTTCGCTCTGTGGAGAATATCCTCCGCATCGTGGAAACTCAAGAGCTCGGAGTGGCGATGGGATAGCCTGATCGACAGATCATTTCCACCATGCGGATACTTCACCGCGCACGAGAGGTTCTCGAATGCCTGCAGGAGCGTCCGACGGCGTCAAGTCCGTCGCCCGAGTCTTCGACCTGTTGGAACTCATCGCCGATGCCGGCGGCGATGTGACGCTGAGCGAGCTGGCGACATCCGCCGATCTCCCGCTTCCGACGATCCACCGCCTGCTCCGCACTCTCGTCTCACTGGGGTACGCCCGCCAGCTTGCGAACCGCCGCTATGCACTGGGCCCGCGGCTCGTGCGCCTCGGCGAGGTGGCCAACCGCAAGTTCGGCCAGATCGCGATGCCGCAGTTGAAGGACCTCGTCTCGCGCCTCGGCGAGACGGCGAACCTCGCCACGATCGACGGTGACCGCGTCATCTACGTGTCGCAGGCACCATCGCCGCACGCCATGCGGATGTTCACCGAGGTCGGCCGTCGCTCCTACCTGCACGCCACCGGCGTCGGGAAGGCGATCCTCGCGCAGCTCAGCGACGACGCCGTGCGCGACATCATCGCCCGCACCGGCACGCCCGCGGCGACCGAACGCTCACTCGACTCCCTCGACGCGCTGCTCGCCGACCTCGCCCTCACGCGCGAGCGCGGCTACGCGATCGACGACGGAGAGCAGGAGATCGGCGTGCGCTGCTACGCGATGGCCGTGCCCGGCATGCCCGTGCCGACCGCCGTCTCGGTGTCACTGCCGATCGCTCGCGTGGACGACGGGTTCGTCGAGCGCGCGATACCGGTGCTGGCCGAGATCGTCGGCGAGATCTCGGCCGTCGCGAACGCCACCTGATCCCGGGCCGGCAACTTCTGCGGCCATGCGAAACTTCTGCGGCCTCAGTCGTGAGATCGGGCCGCAGAAGTTCGGAATGGCCGCAGAACTCGGCGCGCTCCACTTGACCGCGAGCCACGGTCCGGCATACCCTTTCCAAGGGTCAGAATTATGTTTCCGCTTGATGGAACCAACCGGCACAGTGCAAGGTCGCCATCCGGATGCATAGACTCGCACGATAGGACCAGTCCCGGCATCCGCTCCTCAGAGCACCGGCGGGACTGAGGAGATCTCCCATGAATGACATCGCTGTCAACGTCAATGGAAAGACCCGTGCTCTCGCCGGCACGCCCGCGCACACCACCGCGCTGGACTGGCTGCGCGACACCGGGCTGTCGGGCAGCAAGGAAGGCTGCGCGGAAGGCGAGTGCGGCGCATGCGCCATGCTGCTCGCCACCCCCACTCCCGATGGCGGCACCGCCTGGACTCCGGTGAACGCCTGCCTCGTGCCGGTCTACGCCCTGAACGGCCAGGAGATCGTCACCTCGGAGGGGCTCGGCAGCCCCGACAACCTGCATCCGGTGCAGGAGAAACTGGCCGAGGCCGGCGGATCCCAGTGCGGGTACTGCACCCCGGGCTTCGCCTGCAGCATGGCCGGCGAGTACTACCGCAGCGAGCGCACGCCCGCCGAGACCACCCCCGACGAGGGCGGCACCGGACACGACGACGGCATCCCCGGGCACGACGCCGAGCACGGCCCCAACGGCTTCGACCTGCACGCACTGAGCGGCAACCTCTGCCGCTGCACGGGGTACCGGCCGATCCGCGATGCCGCCTACGCGCTCAGCAGCCCCGAGAGCGACGATCCCCTCCATCAGCGTCTCCACGAGCCGGCCCCCGAGCCGGTGCCGACGGATGCCGTCGTCGACGGTCGCCGCTTCGTGCGACCGGCCACGCTGACCGAGGCGCTGCAGCTGCTGCAGGACGAACCGGATGCTCTCGTCGTCGCAGGATCCACCGACTGGGGCGTCGAGGTGAACATCCGCGGCAGCCGCGCCCCCTTCGTCGTCGCGATCGAGCAGCTCGAAGAGCTCCGCACCCTCACCGTGTCCGACGACGTCATCGAGATCGGCGCGGCCCTGCCGCTGTCCGAGGTCGAGACCCGCCTCGACGGCGCGGTGCCGCTGCTGGCCCAGCTCTTCCCGCAGTTCGCCTCCCGCCTCATCCGCAACCGCGGCACCTTCGGCGGCAACCTCGGCACCGGCTCCCCCATCGGCGACACCCCGCCGGCGCTGCTGGCACTGGGCGCGAGCGTCGTGCTGGTGTCGACCTCCGGCGAGCGCGAGGTCGCGCTGTCGGAGTACTTCACCGGTTACCGCCAGTCGGTGCGCGAGCCGGGCGAGCTGATCCGCGCGGTGCGCATCCCGCGTCCGCTCGCGAAGGTCACCGCCTTCCACAAGATCTCCAAGCGCCGCTTCGACGACATCTCCAGCGTCGCCATCGCGTTCGCCCTCGACATCGAGGACGGCATCGTCACGTCCGCCCGCATCGGCCTGGGCGGTGTCGCCGCCACCCCGCTGCGCGCCTACGCCGCCGAGGCGGCACTGATCGGACAGCCGTGGAACGTGGCCACGGTCCGCGCGGCCGCAGAGCAGATGCGCGCCGAGGCCACCCCGATGTCGGACCACCGCGCGAGCGCCGACTACCGCTCGCTCATGCTCAACACCGCCCTGCTCAAGCTCTACAGCACGACCGTCATCGAGTCGAAGGAGGTGTCGGCATGAGTGCTCTCGCCGATCGTCCCGCCCACCCCGTCGTCGGCCTCCCTGCCGCTCACGAGAGCGCCGCTCTCCATGTCACCGGCGCTGCGATGTACACCGACGACCTCGCCGCGCACACCCACGGCGTGCTCACGGCCTGGCCGGTGCAGTCCACGAACGCGCACGCCAAGGTCACGATCGACGTGTCCGGTGCATATGAGGTGCCCGGTGTCGTCCGTGTGCTGACGGCCGACGACGTCCCCGGCATCAACGACGCCGGCATCAAGCACGATGAGCCGCTGTTCCCCAGCGAATCCTGCTTCTACGGGCACGCGCTCGTCTGGGTGCTCGGCGAGACGCAGGAGGCTGCGCGCCTCGGTGCCGCCGCGGTGGCCGTCGAGTACGAGCCGCTCCCGTCGCTCATCACGGTGCAGGATGCCATCGACGCCGAGTCGTACCAGGGCATCGCCCGCACGGTCGAGCGCGGCGACGCGGCATCCGCCCTCGCCTCCGCCGCCCACGTGTTCGAGGGCGTCACGGAGTTCGGCGGACAGGAGCACTTCTACCTCGAGACCCACGCCTCGCTCGCGATCCGCGACTCGGAGGGGCAGTACTTCGTGCAGTGCTCGACGCAGCATCCGTCCGAGACGCAGGAGATCATCGCCCACGTCCTCGGCATCCATTCCAACGAGGTGACGGTCCAGTCGCTGCGGATGGGCGGCGCGTTCGGCGGCAAGGAGATGCAGCCGCACGGGTTCGCGGCCATCGCCGCGTTGGGCGCGAAGCTCACCGGACGCCCGGTGCGCCTGCGCCTCAACCGCACGCAGGACATCACGATGACCGGCAAGCGTCACCCGTTCCACATCAGCTGGAAGGTCGGGATCGATCAGAACGGCTACCTGCAGGGTCTCGACGCGACGCTCACCTGCGACGGCGGCTGGAGCCTCGATCTGTCGGAGCCGGTGCTCGGGCGCGCGCTCTGCCACCTCGACAACGCCTACTGGATTCCGAACGTGCACGCGCACGGGCGCATCGCGAAGACGAACAAGGCCTCGAACACCGCGTTCCGCGGGTTCGGCGGGCCGCAGGGTGTCTTCCTCATCGAAGACATCCTCGGCCGCGTCGCACCCGCGATCGGCATCGATCCGCTCGTGCTGCGGCAGCAGAACTTCTACCAGCCCGGTCAGAGCACGCCCTACGGCCAGCTGGTGAAGGATGCCGGCCGGATGGGCACCATCTGGGATCAGCTGCGCGACGAGGCGGATGTCGTGGCGCGCCGCGCCGAGATCGAGGCGTTCAATGCGACCAGCCCCGATCTGAAGCGCGCCCTGTCGATGACGCCGATCAAGTTCGGCATCTCGTTCAACTTCGCCGCCTTCAACCAGGCGGGCGCCCTCGTGCACGTCTACAAGGACGGATCGGTGCTGATCAACCACGGTGGCACCGAGATGGGCCAGGGCCTGCACACCAAGATGCTGCAGGTAGCCGCGACCGCGCTCGGACTCGAACTGCACCAGGTGCGCCTCGCGCCGACCCGCACCGACAAGGTGCCGAACACCTCGGCCACCGCGGCATCCTCGGGCACCGACCTCAACGGCGGCGCGGTCAAGAACGCGTGCGAGCAGATCCGGGAACGGATGGCGAAGGTCGCCGGCCGGCTTCTCGGCGTCGACGAGCGCGATGTGCACTTCTCCGGCGGCATCGTCACCGGTCTCGGCAAGCCCGACCTGCAGCTGGCGTTCGCCGAGGTCGCCAACGCGGCCTATCTGCAGCGCGTGCAGCTGTTCGCCGCCGGGTACTACCGCACCGAAGGTCTGCACTGGAACCCGGAGATCATGCAGGGCTCCCCCTTCAAGTACTTCTCGTACGGCGCTGCGGCGACCGAGGTCGAGGTCGACGGGTTCACCGGGGCCTATCGCGTGCGCCGGGTCGACATCGTGCACGACGTCGGCGACTCGCTCTCGCCCATGCTCGACATCGGGCAGATCGAGGGCGCGTACGTGCAGGGCGTCGGCTGGCTCACGCTCGAGGAGATGCGCTGGGATGCGACCGACGGCCCGCACCGCGGGCGCCTGCAGACACAGTCGGCCTCGACCTACAAGCTGCCGAGCTTCTCGGAGATGCCGGAGGAGTTCAACGTCCGTCTGTTCGCGGATGCCCGCGAGGACGGCGCGGTCTACGGCTCGAAGGCCGTCGGCGAGCCGCCGTTCATGCTCGCCTTCAGCGCCCGCGAGGCGATCCGCGATGCGGTCGGTGCGTTCGGCCCGGTGGGTCACTCGGTCGTGCTCGGCTCTCCCGCGACGCCCGAGGCGGTGTTCTGGGCGGTGCGCGATGCGCAGTCGGCTGCGGAGGGCGAAGCGGATGCCGAGGCCGACGCGGACGTCGCCGCTCGCGAGCTCGCGACCGCCGGCTGACTCATACCCGACATCTCATGGACTGGCTCGATGCTCTGCAGGAGTTCCGCGAACGGCGGACCCCCGCTGTCGTCGTGACCCTGGCGATCGTGCGGGGTCACGCGCCGCGCAACGGCGGCGCGAAGATGGTCGTCGCCCCCGAGGAAGTCTTCGGCACGGTCGGGGGCGGCAATCTCGAGGCCACCGCCATCCAGCGTGCCCGCGAGATGCTCGCCGCGGGAGCGGCCGAGCCGCAGCTGCTCACCCTGACCCTCAGCGACAAGGCGACGACCGAGTACGGTGTGCAGTGCTGCGGAGGAGAGGTCACGATGATGCTGGAGCCGATGCGGGTCGTGCCGGCCGTCGCCGTGTTCGGGGTCGGGCACGTCGGGCTCGAGCTCGCCCGCATCCTCGCCCGGCACGAGGTCGAGCTGCACCTGATCGACTCCCGCTCCGAGATGATCTCGCCGGAGCGCCTCGGCGTGCCCGGGCAGAGCGGTGCCTTCGCGGATGCCGTCGCCCGCGTGCACATCACGCACGCGCGGGTGCCGGAGTCGGCGCTCACCGGCCTCCCGCCCGGCGCGCACGTCCTCGTGATGACGCACGATCACGTCGAGGACCTCGCGGTCGTCGACCAGTCGCTGCGGACCGAGGGCATCGGGTCGATCGGGCTAATCGGCTCGTCGTCCAAATGGGTGCGGTTTCAGAAGAAGCTGAGAGAGCTCGGCCAGACGGATGCCGCGCTCGATCGCGTGACGACACCGATCGGCATCCCCGAGGTCACGGGCAAGCAGCCGGCGGTCATCGCGGTCAGCGTCGCCGCGCGCATCCTGCAGCTGATCGACGAGGCGGCGCCGGTCGAGCCCGAAGAGCATGCTGCGTCGGAAGACGAAGCCGAGTGAGCGCCACACCTGCTCGCGCCAGCGCCATCGTCACGGGCGCCGGCAGCGGCATCGGCCGCGCGGTGGCCCGTGCCCTGCTCGTCGACGGCTTCGGGGTCACCCTCGCCGGGCGCCGGAGTGCACCTCTGCACGAGACGGCCGCGTTCGGGGACGAGCCTGCGGCGCAGCATCCGGACGCCCATATCGTCGAGACCGACGTCACGGATGCCGCGCAGGTGAACGACCTCGTCGCCCGCCACGTCGCGCGATTCGGACGGCTCGATGTCTTCGTCAACAACGCCGGGGTCTTCGGCCCGACGGCCGACGTCGGCGACCTCGACCCCGCCGACTGGGATGCGACCCTCGCCGTGAACCTCACGGGCGCTGTTCTGTGCGCCGGTGCCGCGTTCCGGCAGATGCGGTCGCAGTCACCGATCGGTGGGCGCATCATCGACAACGGCTCGATCTCGGCGCAGACCCCGCGACCGCTCTCGGTCGCCTATACGACCACGAAGCACGCGATCGCCGGGCTCACGAAGTCGATCGAGCTCGACGGCCGCGCGCATCGGATCACCGCGACGCAGCTCGACATCGGCAACGCCCGCACCGAGTTGATCGGCGCGCTGGTCGGAGACGGGCCCTGCAGGCCGACGGCTCGCGCCTTCTCGAGCCGACCATGGACGTGCAGCACGTCGCCGACCTGGTCGTGCACCTCGCTCGGCTGCCCCTCGACGTCAGCGTGCCGCAGCTCACCGTCACCGCCGCGGGCATGCCGTTCATCGGCCGCGGCTGATCCGACCGTCGCCCCTCTGGCACTTTCGAATCGCGCAAATGGGTCATGCCGCGCCTCGGGATCGACCATTTGCGCGATTCGAAAACACCGACGCGCCCCGGCATCCTCCATCCAGGAGGGCACCGGGGCGCGAATCGGCCGAGCGGACGAAGGCTACCCGACGAGCATCGTCTCGATCGGGCCGCGCACGAAGTAGAGCATGAAGCCGGCCGCGACGACCCACATCAGCCAGTGCACCTTGCGGGCACGCCCCGAGAAGGCGTTGATCAGGGCCCACGAGATGAAGCCGACCCCGATGCCGTTGGCGATCGAGTACGTCAGGGGCATCGTGACGATCGTGAGGAACGCCGGGAGCGCGACGGCGAAGTTGGTGAACTTGATCTCCTTGATCTGCGACATCATCATCGCGCCCACCACGACCAGAGCCGATGATCCGACCTCGATCGGCACGACCCCGGTGAGGGGCGTGAGGAACATCGACAGCAGGAAGAGCACGCCGACGACGACCGACGACAGCCCGGTGCGGGCGCCCTCGCCGATGCCCGAGGCACTGTCGACGAACACCGTGTTCGACGAGGTCGACGTCGCACCACCGGCGACGGCTCCGAGGCCCTCGACGACGAACGCCGAGCGCAGACGCGGGAAGGTGCCGTCCTTGTAGGCGAGACCGGCGTTCTTCGCGAGACCGGTCATGGTGCCCATGGCGTCGAAGAAGTTCGAGAACACGAGGGTGAACACGAGCATCGTGGCGGCCAGCATCCCGATCCGTCCGAACGATCCGAGCAGATCGAACTGCCCGATCAGGCCGAAGTCGGGGATCGTGACCAGCGAGGTGGGGAGCTCGGGGATGGTCATGTGCCAGCCGTTCGGGTCCTCGAAGCTCGGCCCGAGCTTGAGGAACGCCTGCGCGATGATCGCGACGATCGTCGCGACGACGATGCCGATCAGGATGCCGCCGGGCACCTTGCGCGCCACCAGCACGCCGATGAGCACGAGGCCGAAGAGGAAGATCAGAGTCGGAACGGAGGTGATCGAGCCTCCGTCGCCCAGCTGCACCGGCGGGCCGCCGGGCGTGCGGTTCACGAAGCCCGAGTCGACGAAGCCGATGAACGCGATGAAGAGCCCGATGCCGACGGTGATCGCGGCCTTGAGCGGCTGCGGCACGGCGTTGAAGATGGCGGTCCGGATGCCGGTGGCTCCGAAGAGCACGATCAGCAGCCCGTTGATCACCACGAGACCCATGGCCTCGGGCCAGGTCACCTGACCGACGACCGACACCGCGAGGAACGAGTTGATGCCGAGACCGGCCGCGAGCGCGAACGGGAGCCGGGCGATCAGGCCGAACAGGATCGTCATGACGCCCGCGGTGAGACCGGTGGCCGCGCCGATCTGCGCCTGCTGGAGGGCCTGGCCCGCGACATCCTCGGTGCCGCCGAGGATCAGCGGGTTCAGGATCACGATGTAGGCCATCGTCACGAAGGTGACGATGCCGCCGCGGATCTCGCGCGGCACGGTCGAGCCGCGCTGCGTGATCTCGAAGAAGCGGTCGAGGGCGTTCTTGGGCTCGGCGTCGACGGTCGTCGTCGCACCGGTCGGCAGCGGCGGCAGCGGGACGCGGCCCGTGCTCTCGTCTTCGGAGGCGCCCTGCGTGGAGGGGTAGGAGGTCATCGTCGGCTCCGGTCAGTAGTCGGTGCGAGTGGAGGTCTGGTTCCACTCGGTGAAGGGGGCGACGCGGTGGGCGGGGGCGAGGGTCTCCTGAGCGACCGGCATGAGGAAACGGTCCTCGGGGCCGCCCTCGAAGTAGCGGTAGAAGAGGGCGTCGTCGAAGCCGGCATCCGCAGCGTCGTCACGGTCGGCGGCGAAGTACACCCGCTCGACGCGGGCCCAGAGCGACGTGGCGAGGCACATCGGGCACGGCTCGCAGCTGCTGTAGAGCACGGCGCCGGTGAGGTCGAAGGCGCCGAGACCCTGGCAGGCGGCGCGGATGGCGGTGACCTCGGCGTGCGCCGAGGGGTCGAGGTTCGCGGTGACGCGGTTGACGCCTTCGAAGACGCGTCCGTCGGCCGAGACGACGATGGCCCCGAACGGGCCGCCTTCGTTCCGCACGTTCTCGGTCGCGAGGTCCACTGCACGTGCGAGGTACTCAGCCGGCGTGGGCTGGGCGTCGGCGTGCGTCGTGTCAGCAGACGTAGTGATACCGATGGTGTCCATGGTGGGAGAGCTTCCTTGCTTTCTGCGCGGACCTGACGAGGCTTTCCACGGGCTACCCGTGCGGGATCCTCATCGATCCGCGTGCTGTGTCGTACGCCCCTGGCTCGGATCCTCGTGGGGCTCCGGGGCCCTCTGACACTAACAGCGATATCCTGGTTCGTCCACCCTTTTCGGAATTACACTTCCACGATGCGAGAATGGCTGGAGCAGGCTCCCCGCACATCCGCGGGTGTTACGTTTGCCTCACGCGAGAAAGGGGTGGGGGATGTCGATCACACCAGCTCCCGCCGACGGCCCCTCGCCGACCGGCGCCTTCCGGCTGCCGTCGAGCGGCGGACTGCTCGACACCCTGGACCGGCCGCTCCGAGATCTTCGCATCTCGGTCACCGATCGCTGCAACTTCCGCTGCGTGTACTGCATGCCTCGCGCCGTCTTCGGCAAGGACTACGCCTTCCTCGAGAAGGACGAACTCCTCAGCTTCGAGGAGATCGAGCGGATCGCCCGGGTCGCCGCCGCGCACGGCGTGCGCAAGCTGCGACTCACCGGCGGAGAGCCCCTGCTTCGCCGCGGCATCGAAGAGCTCATCGCGCGGCTCGCCGCGCTGCGGACCCCCGACGGCAAGCGCCTCGAGCTCGCGTTGACGACGAACGGCTCGGCGCTGGCCGTGAAGGCGCAGGCACTGAAGGATGCCGGACTCGATCGCCTCACCGTCTCGGTCGACTCCCTCGACGACGAGCTGTTCCAGCGCATGAACGACGTGCGCTTCCCCGTGTCGCGCGTGCTCGACGGGATCGATGCCGCGCACGCCGTGGGAATCGGTCCGATCAAGCTGAACATGGTCGTCAAGCGCGGTCTGAACGACGGCGAGATCGAGGCCATGGCCACCCGGTTCAAGGGCACGCCCTACACGCTGCGATTCATCGAGTACATGGACGTCGGCACGTCGAACGGCTGGTCGCTCGACGAGGTCGTGTCGTCTGCCGAGATCGTCAAGCGGATCGGCGCACTGTTCCCGCTCGAGCCGGTCGGTGCCGCTGCCACCGGCGAGACGGCCCAGCGCTGGCGATATGCCGATGGCACCGGTGAGATCGGCGTGATCTCCTCGGTCACCAACACCTTCTGCGGCACCTGCAACCGCGCCCGCATCTCGACCGAGGGCCGACTCTTCACCTGCCTCTTCGCGACCGAGGGCCACGACCTGCGCAGCATCCTGCGCAGCGGAGCCGGCGACGACGAGCTCGCAGCGGCCATGTCGTCGATCTGGGGCGCGCGCGACGACCGGTACTCCGAGATCCGCTCCAGCCTCACCCCCGAGCTCCGCGCGGCGCGGCCGCGCATCGAGATGAGCTACATCGGCGGCTGACGCCCCGGTGCGACCCGCCGAGAGAGGCGCCGAATGATCGCACGTTTCGAAGAGCTCGACTGGCAGGAGACGCGGATGGGCGAGCTCATGCTCCGCCGCCGCGAAGACCCCTCGACCGGCGAGATGATCTACGAGGTGAAGCTCCAGGACGAGTACCTGATGTCGAGCCTGTTCACAGTGGCCGAGGAAGAGCTCGCGACCCTCGGCCTCGCCGCGTCGACCGGGGATCAGCTCAGGGTGCTCGTCGGCGGACTCGGACTCGGGTACACCGCGGTGACGGCGCTCGGCGATGAGCGCGTGGCACGCCTCGAGGTCATCGACGCGCTTCCCGCCGTGATCGGGTGGCACGAGCGCGAGCTGCTGCCGGTGTCGGCGACGCTCGTGCGCGACGACCGGACGACGCTCACCCACGACGACTTCTTCGCCGTCATGCGCACAGCGCCCGCCCGTCGGCACGATGCGATCCTGCTCGACGTCGACCACTCGCCGCGCCACACGCTCGATCCGACGCACGCCGACCTCTACACCGAGGCCGGCCTCACCGCCCTCGCACGGCATCTCGCCGACCAGGGCGTGTTCGCGCTGTGGTCGGACGATCCGCCCGACGACGACTTCATGACGACGCTCGCCGCGGTCTTCGACGACGCCCGCGCGCACGTCGTCGACTTCGACAACCGCCTCACCGGAGGAGTGTCGTCGAACACGGTGTACGTCGGCGTGCGGCGCTGATCAAACCTGATCTCCGATTGCAGGTCCGGATCACACTTGCAGGTCGGATAGGCCTGTTTCGACCTGCATCTGTATCGTCGACCTGCGCTCGGCACTCGAACGGGGTCGGTCAGGCCTGGACGGCGACGCGCTCCTGTCTCGAGGAGCGGTGACACGGTGTCACTACCAGGCGAGCCGGCCGGCGCGAAGGATCGAGGTATGAAGGCATTCGATCTCTTCCTCAACGCCACGGTCGCGTTCTCTGCGGCGGTGTTCCTCGCGTACCTCGGGCTGCTGTGGGACTACGGACTCTTCACCACGCTTCCAGCGGGGATCACGGGATTCTTCTTGGACCGTCCGGTGTTGCAGTATGTGGCTCTGGCGCTCGTCGTCGGCGCGCTCATCGCGAAGGTTCCGGTGAGGAAGGCCATCAGACAGCAGCATCCGACGGAGAAGGGGTAGTCATCGACAGCGACGGATCGACGAAGGCGCCCGCGATTCCGCGCATGCGCCGCATCGTGATGGGGTCGGTGATCCTGGCCATCGCGCCGCTGTCGGTGATCGGCGTCGTCCTGACGAGCACCTCCTGGGGGGAGGCACTCTTCCTCGCCCTCACGCTTCTCTTCACGACGACGCTCATCAAGGAGTGGCGTCTCGACGGGTACACCCCTCGCGCGGTGTTCCTCTTCGTCTTCGCCGGCGCGGCCTATCTCTATGGCGCGTTCTCGGCGAACAGCCCGATCAGCTTCATGCCCGTCGCGCTCGTCGGCGCTCTCCTGGTCATGAAGGTCAGGAAGCATCGCGTCTCGGCGGTGATGCTTCTGGCGGCAGGCGTGGCGGCTCTCGGCGCGGCGTCCTTGCTGACGAACCCCCTCACCTCCGCACTGGTGGTCCAGTTCATCATCGTCCCCGCGTTCGGAACCCTGTACATCGCCGCCGTCGTCTTCGTCGGAGAGCTCGCGTGGAGACTGGTGCGGGAGGCGGAACGCGCGAAGGAGATCGAGTCGGCGCTCGCGGTCGCCGAGGAGCGGGCGCGCTTCGCGGGCGACCTTCACGACATCCAGGGCCAGTCGCTGCACGTCGTCAAGCTCAAGGCCGCTCTCGCCCAACGCCTCCTGAACCATGATCCCGTGCGGGCGAATGCCGAACTCGCGGAGATCCGACAACTGGTCGACGACACGATCGCCAAGACCCGCGAACTCACGTACGCGCGGTACGAGATCGATCTGGTCGCCGAGCTGGAGAACACCCGGGCGCTCGCCGAGGCATCCGGCATGCGGGTCAGCATCCGCTCCGATCTCGGCGGCGATGTCGAGCCGCACCCGCTCCTCGCCCACACGCTCCGGGAGGCGACGACCAACCTCCTCCGCCATGCGGATCCCACCTGGGTCACCATCTTGGCGAGTCCCGGCGGAGTCGAGATCTCGAACGACGGCGTCCCCGCCGGCGGCGAGATCCACCCGCGGGGTCTCGCTCGACTCGCGCGCCGGATCACGGATGCCGGCGGCGAGCTCGACTTCGTGCAGCAGGCGGAGATCTTCACCGTCAGCGCACGGATGGCTCCCCGCTCCGCTGCCCTCGAAGAAGCGAGAGCCGACGAAGGAGAGCGAAGATGACCGACGGCGACAGCATCCGGATCGTCCTCGCCGACGACGAGCAGCTCCTCCGCTACGCGCTCGGGGCGCTCCTCGCCCTCGATGGCGCGATCACCGTCGTCGGCGAGGCGGCCGATGGGGCCGAGGCCGTGGCGGCGGTGCTGCGCGAGCGACCGGACGTTCTCGTCATCGACCTCGAGATGCCCGAGACCGACGGCCTCCACGCTGTCGAGGCGATCCTGCGCGATGCTCCGGAGCAGAAGATCCTCATGCTGACGCGGCACGCCCGGCCCGGCGTTCTGCGGCGAGCACTCAAAGCCGGCGTGCGCGGTTTCATGAGCAAGTCGGCGGACCCGGAGCTGATCGGCGACGTCATCCGTCGCCTGCACGAGGGCGGCCGGTGGATCGATCACGACATCCTCGAAGCCTCGGTCATCGATGACTCGCCCCTCACCGAGCGCGAACTCGACGCACTCCGCGAGACGCGGGAAGGGTACTCGGTCAAGGAGATCGCCGCGCGGCTGCACCTGGCTCCCGGCACGGTGCGAAACTACCTTTCGAGCGCGATGCAGAAGACCCACACGGCATCGCGGCAGGATGCTGCGCGGAACGCCCGGGCACGGGGCTGGCTCTGAGATCCGCGATCTCTCACCGGCCGATCCGACCCTTGACCCTGTGGCTGGAACAGAGTCTTGAATCGAACCAGCGCGGGCCTACCGCGTCTTTCGGTCCGACGCAGCGCGAAGGCAACCATCGTCGGTAGTGACGAGTGTCACAAGACCTGATGACGCTCGCCACTACACCGAGTGAGGCCGGGTCGCGAGGCTGGAAGCATGAAAACTCTGGACATCCTGTCGAACGTGGTCATCGTGCTCGCGATCACCGTCTTCTCGTCGTACGTCACGTACTACTACTACGACATCGGTCTGCTCGTATCGCTGCCCGAGGGCATCACGAGCTTCTTCATCCAGAACGGCGCGCTCCAGTACGTGGCGCTCGCGATCCTGGTCGCGGCTGTGATCGGGAAGGCCCTCATCGGGCGCGCCATCAAGAGACAGGCGCGACGGACGACGTGACGACCGAGGAACCGATCGAGAGCGAAGACCCGATGACGGCGCCCATGCGGCGTCAGGCGATGGTGACCGCGGTGCTGACCATCGCCCCGCTGACCCTGCTCGGGGTAGCCCTGACGACCCAGAGCTGGTGGGAAGGGCTCGTCGTCGGCGTCAGCTTCGTGCTGGTGCTGGGCGTGCTGCGCGAGTGGAATCTGGACGGGTATCCGCCTCGATCGGTCTTGGCGGTCGTCGGCACCACGATGGGGTGGATCGCCGGTGCGCTGCTGATGACGAATCCGCTGGGATTCTTCCCGCTCGCGCTCGTCGGAGCACTGATGCTCGCGAGGGTCAGACGCCGCTTCCTCTGGATCGTGGTCTTCGCTCTCGCTGTGACCTCGATCGGCGCGGTGGCGTTCCTCTTCCATCCCCTCACGGGTGAACGGGCGGCGATCTACCTGCTCCTGCCGTTCCTCGGTGTCCTCTTCGTCGCGGCGGTGATCCTCGTGAGCGAACGGGCGTGGCTGATCGGCCGACGATTCGAACGCCTGAAAGAGATCGAGACCCAGCTGGTGGTCGCGCGTGAGCGTGCCCGGTTCGTGAACGACCTGCACGACATCCAGGGCCAGTCGCTCCATGTGATCAAGCTGAAGTCCGCGGTGGCGTATCGGATGGTGCGGGACGACCCGGAGCGGGCGGAATCCGAGCTCCTGGAGATTCGCCGCCTGGCTCGTGAGACCATCTCCGAGACACGCGCCATGACATTCGACCGGTATGAGCTGAACCTCGCCGTGGAGATCGAGAACGCCCAGCGCCTCTGCGAGTCGGCCGGCATCTCCGTCCACGCGGATGTCGACCTCTCGGGCGATGCACCGGCGCCGCCGATCCTCGCCCATGTGCTGCGTGAAGCGACGACCAATCTTCTGCGTCACGCGCGGCCCACGGTCGTCAGCATCGCGGCCACAGCAACCTCGGTGGAGATCGGGAACGATGGCGTGGCTGAGACCGACGGCGATCCGGAGAGAGGACTGGCGAGATTGCGGGAGCGCGTCGGGGCGGCGGGTGGCGTGATGACCGTGATGCGCGGGCCGAACCGTTTCGTCGTGCGCGCGGATCTCGCACCCGAGCAGCTCGGCGAGGTGACGTCATGACCGCCGACGGTCTCATCCGTGTGGTCCTCGTCGACGATGAGCACCTGCTGCGCTCTGCTCTTGCCACGCTGCTGCCCTTGCACGGGACGATCGAGATCGTCGCCGAAGCCGCGAACGGTGCCGAGGCGGTCACGGCTACGCTCCGATATGGGCCCGACGTTTTGGTCATCGATCTCGAGATGCCGGAGTTGGACGGACTCGATGCCGTCGCGCGCATCAGGGAGCAGATCCCCGGCCAGGCTGTTCTCATGCTCACCAGGCACGCCCGCCCGGGAGTGCTTCGGCGCGCGCTCAAACTGGGCATCAACGGCTTCCTCAGCAAGAACGCCGAGCCGGAGGAGATCGCGGTCGTGATCCGCGAGGTGGCGGCGGGTGGGCGGTGGATCGGCCGCGATGTGCTGGAGGCTTCCGTCGTCGATGACTCTCCCCTCACCGAACGAGAGGCAGACGTGTTGCGCGGGGCGTACAGCGGACATTCGGTGAAGGAGATCGCGCGCAGCCTGCATCTCGCCCCCGGAACGGTGCGGAACTACCTGTCGAGCGCGATGCAGAAGACGGGAACCTCGACGCGCTACCGCGCCGCTCACGTCGCCCTCGAGCGGGGCTGGCTCTGAGCCTCACGACACAGGATCGCCCCCATCGGAGCCGTGTCATCACCCGGTGACTTCTGACACTACTGTCGCGCCTCGGCGCTGAAGAGGCTGGAATCATGCACCTCAACAATCCGCATCTCGTCGTCAACGAGAGCACACCCCGTCCCGACAAGTCTCCCGAAGGTATGAAGATCGTGCCGCCCGGGGTCGAATACCATCGCGTTCTCGCCGACGACAAGCGCCGCATCGGTCGCGGCATCCTCGCGATCGTGCTGGTCGTCGGCGGCATGTGGGCGGCGATCCTCGGTTTCGCCGTTCTCGCCCGAATGGTGGACGGGATGCTCGGCGTCCCGCAGTCCGGCGAAGGACGAGGCCTCCTCACTCCGACCATGCACGCGTTCGGATGCTTCGCCACCGCGCTGCTCATCCCGTGGAGCATGCTCGTGCAGCACGGGCTGTACCGTGTGCCCGGCGCGTCGTTGCACTCGGTGTTCTCACGTTTCCGGTTCCGGCTCTTCACCCGCACGCTGTTCATCATCGCGCCGCTGTTCGTGGTGCTCAACGTCGTCAGCAACGTCATCCTCCCCACGGAGTCCGTGGTCTGGCTGCAGAGCGACCTTCTCTGGCTGCTCGCCGCGACTCTGCTCCTCAGCCCGCTGCAGGCCGCCGGCGAGGAGTACGGCGTGCGCGGTCTGATCTTCCGGGTGGCCGGAAGCTGGGGTCGCGGACCGCGGACCTCGCTCATCCTCGGGGTCGTCGTCTCGGCGCTCGTCTTCGCCGCGTTCCACCTCTCGTTCGATCCGTACCTTTACATCTGGTATTCCGTTCTGGCCGTGTCCTCCGCGCTGATCACCTGGCGTTCAGGAGGCATCGAGATCGCGGTCGTCCTCCATGCCGCCTTCAACACGCTGAGCTTCGTCTTCGCTGTCGGAATGAGCGGAGATCTCACTGCGGGGCTCGACCGTTCGGTTGCGGACCCCTCGAGCGGCATCGCTCTGATCGGACCCTGCCTGGTGGTCATCGCGACGCTCGTGGTCGTCTGGTTCCGCACTCGCCATACCGGACCGATGACGACTCCCGCCGTCGAATCTCAGCGCCCGGCGGCCTTCACGTCGTAGCCCGCACCCGCCCCGTTCCTGCGGCGCCGCAGGTGTGTCCAGCCCTCGGGCCGCGGCGCCGCAGGTGTGTCCAGCCCTCGTAGCTCAGCCGGTGATCATCGCCCCGTAGCGCGCGGTGGGGTCGAGGTGCATCTGTCCCTTCAGTCCGACGGTGATCTCGTCGGCGAGGATCTCGATCGCGCCGGCTTCGATGCCGTCCAACGCGGCGGTCACGATGGATGCCGGTGAGCTCTTGGGCGCGTCGATCCCGGCACTCATGTCGGTCTCGACGAGGGCCATCAGCAGTCCGGCGACCTGTGTGCCCTGGGACGCGAGTTGTACGCGCGTGGCGTCGGTGAGGCTCCATGCCGCAGCTTTCGTCATCGCGTACGACGTGGCGCCGGGCGAGGAGAACCAGGCGGCCGCCGAAAGGACGTTGAGGATCGCGCCACCGCCGTTGGCGACGAGGATCGGCGCGAACGCACGGGTGAGGTGGAGGGGACCGAAGAGGTTCGTCTCGAGATCGTCGCGGATCGTGGCGAGATCTCCTCCGAGAAGATCGGTCCCCGACGCGACACCGGCGTTGTTGATGAGCAGTGTGACATCGCGAGCCTGAGCTGCCACGGCCCTCACCTGGCCTTCATCTGTGATGTCGAGCGGAAGGGCGTGAACGCCGTCGACGTCGATGGGGTCGACGTCGCGGGCGGTCGCGTAGATCTTGGCGGCGCCGCGTTCCCGCAGCTGTCGCACGAACTCCGCTCCGATGCCCCGGTTCGCGCCGGTGACCAGGACGACTGCGTCTGCAATCAGCATGTGACTCTTTCTGTAGTGATCATTAGGAAATACCCACGCTAGCAGATCACTAGCGTCCGCTATAGAATGATGGACATCATGGCAGGCAGACCCAGATCCTTCGATCCCGAGACGGCGTTGATCGTCGCCATGGAGCAGTTCTGGCGCGAGGGGTACGAGGCGACGACCATCGCGAAGCTGACCGAGTCGATGGGAATCACGCCGCCGAGCCTCTATGCCGCGTTCGGGGACAAGGACGAACTCTTCGCCGCTGCGGGGAAGCTCTACGTCGATACGATCACCGCACAGTTCGAGAAGGCCCTCGCGCTACCGACTCTGCGGGAAGCGGTCACCGAGATACTCGTCCTGACCGCCGCGGCGCACACCGATGAGGGCACGCCTCCCGGATGCTTCCTGGCGAGCGAGCCGAGACTCGCTGCACAACGAGCGGCCTTGCGGGAGCGACTCGCGCGACGGGTCCAACAGGCCGTGCAAGATGGTGACGCACCGGAGGGCACCGACGCCGAACAGGTCGCGAGCTACGTCATGGCGGCGCACAGCGGCATGTCATCCCGCGCACGCGACGGCGCCTCATCGGCTGCGTTGATGGCTATCGCGCAGATGGCGCTGAACGCGCTGCCCTGAGCCGTCAGCCCACTGTGCCGACCTCCCCGAACACTCCGTCGACGACGAACACCCTCTCCGCGAAGCGGCGCGCGATGAGCCGGTGCGCCTCGGCGTCCGGGTGCAGCGCGTCCGCGAAGGGCAGCTCGTCGGCATCCGCCGCGCCGAACAGCTCGAGTCCGTCGAGGTAGTGCAGGTTCGCATCACTCGACCGCGCCTCGACGATCGACCTGAGCGCGTCGCGGATCACCTCGAGAGTGAGCCGTCCCTGCAAGGTGTCGCCCGGCGCCCCGGTCGCGATGAACTTCATCTTTCCGGTGTCGAGCGTCTCGGGGTCTATCGCAGCGGGGCCGGGAGTGGCCTCGTGGATGCCGCAGTGGATCGGCGAGACGATGAGGAGCGGCGTCTCTGGATGTCCGTCGCGGATGGTGTCGATGAACCCGTGCACGGCCGGCACGAACGCCCGCAGTCGCATCGCGTCGAGGTTCACCACGTTGATGCCCAGCTTCACGCTGATCGCATCCGCCGGTGCGTCGCGGATCACCCGGGCCAGGAACGGGTCGACGAGCGCGCTGCCGCCGAAGCCGAGGTTGCGCAGGTCGACGTCCGCCTGTCGAGCGACCGCCACCGGCCATATCTCGCTCGGCGAGAGCGCGTTGGAGCCTTGACTGATCGAGCTCCCGTGGTGCACCCACAGCGGGCGGTCATCGCGCACAGCCCGCACGGGCGCATCGGAGCGCAGTTCGATCAGCTCGATCACCTCGTTGTGCGGCAACCACAGCGCGACGCGCTTGCTCTGTGGAGAGAGGCCCGTCAGCACCGTGACGTGGTGCTCGCCCGTGCGCACGGTCGAAGAACCCGTCTGCAGATCGACCTCCACCACGTCGCCGCCGCCGAGCTCATCCCGGACATGCAGCGCACCGTCGACGAAAGCGTCGATCCGACCTCGCGGACGCTCCACGTCACGGTAGACGACGCGGGAGGGATGCGAGACGAGTTCGACTCGTGTCGCCGCGGTCTCGAACTCGAGACGGACGCCGGAGGGCTGCTTCTCCATCGCGAGCAGCTGAGGATCGGGGAACTGCCGACGCACCCACTCGGGCAGTCGATGCACCGCCAACCCCCGAGGTGTCTGTTCCGCCCCGGCGATGCCGCGGACGAGGTCGTCGAGAGGCGCGATGATCATCCGGATATCCTTCCATGCACCGGAAAATGCGGTACGACGTTTGTCCTCACAGCGAACGTCGGCGGTAGGCGGCCGCGGCGGCGGCCGCGCCGATCGCGATGCCGATGATTCCGACCCCTGCGGCGATCACGCCGATGGTGGAGACCGGAAAGCTCTCGAAGTCCGACAGGCCGTCCAGCGCGCCCGTAGCCTGCGCCAGCCACGCGATGGCGGCCAGTGTCGCCGAGGGAGCGTATGCCATGTATCGAGCCCGGGCGTACCCGATGCGGAAGAACACGGGCAGCTGCAGGGAGAACGACAGGCCCACGATCGCCAGAGCGACCGCGTGCAGCAGCAGGAGCAGGTCGAAGGAGATCGCTTCGCTCCGGACCGCCGCGACCACGAACGTCACGACCGTCGCGATCAGCGCGGCCAGCAGGTAGTAGGCGAGAAGCGACAGCGTGCGGCCGATGACGACGGAACGACGCGAGACCGGGAGGATGCCGTAGAGAGTGTCGAGCCGCCCCCGTTCGTCGCCGAGGAAGGCCGTCGACAGCACGAGCGAGGTGACCAGGGAGGCACCGATGATCGCGATTCCCGGCACCGGAAGGATGACAGCGATCACCGCGATGAACGCCAGGGGCAGCAGTGCCTGCCTGTGCAGGGTCCAGGTCTGAAGGTCGAACCGGGCGAAGACGAAGGTCACGAGATCCGCGCTCCCGCGTCGTCGTCGAGGTGGATGATGAGGTCGTCGATGCTCGCCTCGTCTACGACGACCTCCGGGCCGAGACCTGCGGAATCGTGGGAGCGCGCGAGCGCGACCCATCCGTCATCCGCTCGCTTCAGGCCGATCAGGCCCGACGGAGGCGGTGTCCCGTTGCCGCGGACCACGGCGAAGGAGCGCACGACGTCGGAGAGCGGGCCGCTCTGCGCGACGCGACCGTCGGCGATGACCACGAGGGTGTCGGCGAGATCGTCGAGGTCGGCGGTGATGTGCGTGGAGAAGAGCACTCCGTGCTGCGGATCCTGCATGAACTCCCGGATGAGCGCAGTCACCTCGCGTCGCGCTGCAGGATCGAGCCCGCTCGACGGCTCGTCGAGGATCAGCAGCTCGGGCGACTGCGCCAGCGCGACGGCGAGAGCGAGCTTGACGCCCTGGCCGCGCGAGAGATGGTCGATGCGTCGCGCGGTGGGCACGCCGAGTCGATCGCGCGAGGCGACGAAGCGCTGCTCGTCCCAGCCGGGATAGAACGGCGAGAGACGTCGGCCGAGGGAGTCGACGCTCCAATCGGGCATCGCCGCCGGCCGGTCGAACGCGACCCCGACGCGGGCCAGCCCTTCAACCGAACCCGATGGCTGCCCGAACAGCTCCGCCCGGCCTGCATCCGGGATCTCGAGCCCGAGCAGAGCGCGGATGATCGTCGTCTTGCCCGCTCCGTTGAGGCCGACGAGGCCGACGACCTCTCCGCGACGCAGTTCGAAGGATGCCCCTCGAATCGCGAAATCCGCTCGGCCGATCTCGAGATCCTCGACCCGTGCCATCACTTCGGTCATCGCTTCTCCTGTTCGATCGATCACTCCGAGCGATTCGGCCGCCGCCTCGCGATGAGGCGTCGTCTCACCAGCCCAGCAGCGCCAGGACACCCGCCGCTGCGGCAGCTGTAGCGCCTGTCCACAGCACGATCGCGACGAGCTGCCAGAGCAGAACCCACTCTTTGCGCACGCCGGATGCGACGAAGAAGGCCGCGGTGAGCATCGTCGGCAAAGCGAGAGGAGCCAGGATGCTGGCGCCGGGAACGCCGAACTTGACGAGCCAGCGCCGCAGCTTCGTGCGCCCCTTGCTCCCTCGCGTCGTTTCGTCTTCTTCGCCATCGGCCGCCGCAGCATCGGTGGCGACCGTCGATGCAGTGGTGCCCGTCGACGACGAGGCGGCGCTCGAATCGGCCGGTGTGGTCGTGCCGGCTGATGCGGGTGCCGACGCGGCCGATCGAGCCGCGCGTCGTGCGACGACACCGCCACGGATGCGGGATCCGAGCAGCACGACGCCGAGCACGCAGAGGAAGTTGCCCGCCATGGCCGCAAGGGCCGCGACGACAGGGTTGATGCCGGCGATGATGCCGAATGCGGCGGCACCCTCCCCCTCGATGTAGGGGATGAACGCGACCAGCGCGACCATCACGGGCTGAAGAAGGTCGGGAACCTGGTTGATGAAGTCCTGAAGCCAGGGATAGGGGTTGTCCATCGGTTGTTCGTTCCTCGTGTCGGATGCCGCGACCGGAGGGTCACCGGTCGCTCTGAATGCAGTCAAGACCCTGTGCCCAGGACAGAGTCAAATGTTCGGCTCCGAGGCACACCCGACCTTGACCCGGTCCTGGGAACAGGGTCTTGACTGAACGCATGCGCGAAGAACTGATGTCAGAAGAGCCTCTCATCGTCGAAGACACGCTGCTTCTGCTCTTCCAGCCCGACTCCGGCACCATCGCGGGGGAGAACATCCTCTTCTACGTGCTCGGTGGGGCGGTGCTCGCCGACCTCGCCCTCGCCGGCCGGGTCCAGGCGGAGGAGCACGGCCTGTTCACCCGAGTGCGGGCGGCCGGTGCGGGCGAAGCCCCCGATCCGATCCTCGAACCGGCACTGACATCGATGTCGAAGAAGGCGCAAGACGTGCAGACCGTGCTCGCCGGCTCCGGCCCTCTTCTGCGTGAACCGGTCCTCGACCGGGTCGTCGCTCGCGGCGACCTGCACCGCACGGAGGGCAAGGTCCTCGGATTCATCCCGACGACGAAGATCACGCTGGCGAGCGATCGCCGGGCCGGACTGATCCGCAACGTACGGGCCGCGCTCATCGACGGCGAAGAGCCCAGCGCCCGGACCGCGGCGAGCATCGCCCTGCTCTCGGCGAGCGGAACGCTTCCCCAGTTCCACGCGGAGATCCCCTGGGGCAGCGATGTCTACACGCGCGCCAAGGCGATGGAGAACGGGGATTGGGGTGCCGCCGCCGCATCGAGCGCGGTGGTCCGCACCATGAATGCCGTCATCATGAACACGGTGATCGCGGCGACCGTGCTTCCCCGGCTGTGAGGCGGGAAGGCCTCATCCGTCGGTGCCGGTGAGCTGCTCTTCGAGGAGGACCAGTGCCCTTCGCTGTGCCACGTTGAGAACGGCATCCGAATGCGCGCCGAGAAGGAGGCCGACGGCGCGGGAATCGAACGGCGGGACGGGAGCTGCGATCTCGTTCACGAAGGGCGCGAGCACCGCCCCCAAGCGGTGGCCGACCGACCGGATCTCCTCGTGCGTCGCCGCGGCGGGGAGTGCGCCGAGGGCGTCCATGGCGGCCGTCAGCTCACCGACGACATCCGGGGCCGTCAGGCGCTCGTAGATGCGGGTCAGGTCGATCATCGCCTCCTCGCCGGCCACCCGCGCCAGCAGCAGCGACTGATCCCGATCGATCCTCGCCATCTCGCGCGAGACCGACCACGACGGCGACCCGGAGACGCTTCTCTCGCGCGACGAGATGCTCGTCAACATCACCCTCTACTGGCTCACGGGAACCCCGGCGTCGTCAGCCCGCATCTACTGGCAGAGCATGCGCACCTTCGAAGACCTGCCCGTACGGATACCGGTCGGATACAGCCGATTCCCTCGCGACATCTGCCGCACGAGCCGTCGATGGGTCGAAGAGCGGTACCCGACTCTCGCCTACTACAACGAGATGCCCAGAGGCGGCCATTTCGCAGCATGGGAGCAGCCGCAGCTGTTCGTCGAAGAGGTGCGCCGGAGCTTCCGAGCCTCGCTGTAGCTCCGAGTTGACCCGGTCCCCGCAACACGGTCATGCACTCGACATCGACCGAAGGAACAGATATGCCACTACTCGCCATCATCGGAGCAGGCCCCGGTCTCGGCCTGTCCCTGGCTCGCCGATTCGGACGCGAAGGTTTCACCATCGCGCTCGTCTCGCGAGATCAGGCAGGGCACGATGTGCTGGTCGCCCTTCTGGCCCGCGACGGTATCGTCGCGCAGGGCCATTCGGCCGACGTCACCGAACCCGCGTCGCTCACGGCGGCGCTGGGACTGATCGAACGGGACCTCGGCCCGATCGACGTGCTCGAGTACTCTCCCAAGCCCGGTGCGAACGCCGCCGAGCTGGCTCCCGTCGCCTCGACGGAGATGACCGTGGCCGACGTCTCACCTCAGCTGCAGTACTACCTGTTCGGTGGGATCACCGCGATCCAAGGGGTTCTCCCGCAGATGCGCCGGCGCGGAAGCGGGACGATCCTCGTCACGACCGGTGCCAGCTCCGGCCCCGTCCAGCATCCGCCCTTCGGGAACATCGCCGCAGCTTCCGGAGCGCTGCGGAACTGGGTGCTCAACCTCCACGAGGCCCTCCGTGCGGAAGGCGTCTACGTCGCTCACATCGCCCTCGCCGCCTGGATCGGAAAGGGCGGCCCCGACTCGGATCCCGACCGAATCGCCGACCAGTACTGGAGGCTCTATCAGGATCGGCAGCAGCCCGAGCTGTTCTGGGTGGACGCGACCATCGGTCAGGAGAAGTCCGACTGAAATCACCGGAGTCGGTGTGCCCGTTTGACCGTGTGCCGGGGACACGAGTTGTGATCGATGTCGAGGTGCTTCGTGCGGAAGAGCGCGAGCGGACGACGGAGGAGGACCACATGCGTGCCCGATGGAGAAACGGCGAACGGCGACGAGCGACGAGGTCTCTGGTGGGGGTGGTGGCTGTCACGTCCGTGCTGCTGATCGCCGGATGCAGTGGCACGAGCCCGGACGAGGGCGCGGCGGACGCGTCCGGGCTTGAGAATTTCATGGAGCAGGACCTCGAGTTCGGGGCGTGCGACCCGAGCATCGTGGGATCGCAGCCGCCGGTCCCGGAGATCATCGAGGTCGCCGAGAAGACGGAATGCGCCACGCTCGAGGTCCCGATGGACTATGAGGACCTCGACGGACAGACGATCGACATCGCCGTCACGCGCAACGCCGCAACCGGCGAGGACCGCATCGGCTCTGTCGTCTTGAATCCGGGTGGGCCCGGGGTGCAGGCGACGACCTTCTCGCCGCTGATCGCTGCTCTGTGGGCGGGTGGTCCCGTGACGGAGCGCTTCGACATCGTCGGCTTCGATCCGCGCGGCGTCGGACTGACCGAGCCGGCCGTCGACTGCTACACGGATGAGGAGCGCGATGCCGATGAACCGTTGGCCGCACTCGGAGCGTGGACGGAGGAGTCTGCGCGCGCGATCGTCGAGAAGTGCGCGGACGGGTCGGGAGGTGCGGAGATGCTCGCTCACCTCGGGACCCGGGATGTCGCTCGCGACATGGACGTTCTCCGCGCGGCGCTCGGTGACGAGAAGCTCACCTACGCGGGCGCGAGCTACGGCACCCGACTCGGGGCGGTGTATGCGGAGATGTTCCCCCAGAACGTGCGGGCCCTCGTTCTCGACGGCGCCGTCGACCCCCTCAAGAACACGGCTGATCGCAGGGTCCAGCTCAGCGCGGGACTGCAGGCCTCGTTCCAGCGGTTCGCTGACTTCTGCGCGACGCAGGCGGCGTGCCCCCTCGGAACCGACCCCGCGCAAGCCACCATCGCTGCGCAGAATCTTCTCCGACCGCTCGTCGATGAGCCCCTGCTGTCCACGGACGGCCGAGAGGTCGGCTTCCTCGCCGCGGGCGAGGGCATCATCTCCGGACTGTACGCGGAAGCCAGCTGGCCGGCTGTCATCGCGGGGCTGACCGAGCTGCAAGCGGGTCGGCCCGACGCCCTTCTCGCACTCCGCGACGGATATTACGGTCGAACGGAGAGCGGAGAGTACGCGAACGACTACGAAGCCCTCTTCGCCATCAACTGCCTCGACGAAGAACGGCTCACGGCAGACGAGATGACCGCTCTCGGCAATCAGCTCAACGAATCAGTGCCGTTCCTCGACCCGGGAATCACCCCCGCGACGCAGGACGGATGCGAATTCTGGCCAACCGAGCCGACCCTCGGCTTCCCCTACGCCACGGGCGTCGAGGGCCTTCCTGAGGTGCTCGTGACCTCCGTCACCGGAGACCCCGTGACGCCCCACGAAGGTGGGATCAGCCTGGCCGAGACCCTCGACGCGCGGTTGCTCACGATCGATGGAAACCAGCACGGCTCATTCGCCTCCCGCAACGAGTGCGTCGACGGGGTCGTCGCCGACTACCTCGTCGACCTCGAACTGCCGGATGAAGGGGCACGCTGCGCGCTGTGAGCCCTGTCACAGAGGCCGGCCAGAGGGCTGGTCTCTGGAGAGGTTCCACGCTCTCCTGTTATCTGGTCATTCGGGCGACCGAATCGAGCATCCGACCGGGGTCGTCCAGCAGCTCACGCATTCCGGGGTCAGCGAGAAGGCGGTCGAGCATCTGCTGGGTTGCGATGATCTGCAGGTGCCAGTACCCGCCGAAGTGGTGACGGTCGATGTCGAGACGGTACTGTTCGCCACCGGCTGTGACGTCGACCGCACCGGAGGGCGGTTCCAGATCCCACATCTCGAGGTTCAACAGCCGCACGGGCACGCTGATCGCCCGGGCGGCAACGCCGGGAAACCGGAACCGTGATGTCGGGACGTGAAGCGTGATCCCCTCGATCTCTTCCCAGGCGAATGCCTCGAGTGCGCCTACGCCGAGACGTCGACTGATCCCGTCGCGGCTGAGCAGGAGGTGGGTCTTCCACCTGTTGCCCAGCACCACACCATCGGCCGTAGCCTGCATCAGCCCGAAGCGTCTCGGCGGCCCGGCGTTACTTGATTCCCTACGGATGCTCATACGGCATTTGACAGCGTGTGGTCGGGACCGGATCAAGTCGGAGGTCCGCGTAGAGTGCCTTCTCGAGTTCGGCGCGCCCGAATTGTCGCGCATCGCTGTCATGTCACCCGATGACATCTGACACTACTGTCGCCCTGTCGGCGCCGCGAAGACTGGAAGACCATCCCCGTCTGACGCAGCTTGCACCTGCCGAAAGGATCTCCGTGTCCGCACCTCCTCAGGCCGGCGCAGGGCCGATCGCCCCGACGCGCCCGTCCCAGCGCCTTCTCGCACCGGACCTGGCGCGGGGCGTGATGCTGCTGCTCATCGCGCTGGCCCACTCCCGCCAACTGCACGCCGGGGGCAACTCGCTCACCACCCCCGCCGGTGGCAGCACGTTCGACGTCGCCGTCCAATGGCTCCTGACGACCTTCGTGGACGGACGCGCCGCCCCGCTGTTCGGAATCCTCTTCGGCTACGGCCTCGTCCAGATGACCCGCCGATACATGGGTCCCGAGGGCGACCCGAAGCAGGCCAGGCAACTCATCCGCCGGCGCGGAGTCTGGCTGATCGTGTTCGGGGCCGCGCACGTCATCCTGCTGTACAGCGGAGACATCATCGGCGCGTACGGCGCGTTCGCCGTGATGTTCGCCGGGGTCATCTCCTGGTCCACCAGGCGGCTGTGGACCGTCATGGCGATCACCCTGGTGTTCGGGGTCGCGGCCGCGGCGCTGCTCCAGCTCGTCACCCCCTCGAATTCGCCGTTGGCTGTCGGGCCCACGCTGTTCGACAGCGCGCTCCTGCGCTCCTCGGCGCTGGCGGTTCTGCCGATCGCCGCCGTCTCGATGGCACCCTCCGTCCTGATCGGGGTCCTGGCCGCGCGGATGCGGCTGCTGGAAGAACCCGACCGCTTCCGGCCGCTGCTGCGCCGTTTCGTCCTCATCGGGTTCCCCGTGTCGGCGCTCGGCGCGCAGCCGGTCGCGCTCCAGGCTCTGGGGCTGTGGACCCCCGGGAACCCCGGCATCGACGCCGCCGCGCTGGCGCTGTTCGCAGGCACGGGGATCGCCGGCGGGCTCGCGTTCCTGGCCCTGATCGCGCTCGTCGCCTACCGATTGCAGGACCGTCGGGGCCTGATCACGACCGCACTGGTCGCGTGCGGCCGACGCTCGATGACCTTCTACATCGCCCAGTCACTGGTCTGGGTGACCTTCACCGAACCATCGCTGCTAGACCTCGGCGGAAAGCTGGGCGCCGCCACCGCCGCCGGTCTCGCCGTCGTCACCTGGGTGATCACCGTCGTCATCGCCTACGCCCTCGACCGCACCGGGCGGCGAGGACCGTTCGAAGCCCTCCTGCGACATTTGACTTACCGCAACAGTCCGCGCCGGCAACCCGCTGCGCCACTGAACGACGCCCGGACATCCGATCTGAAACGAAAGTCATGACGACTGCAGCACCCGGCTCCCGCCACCTCGCGGCGCTCCCGGAGGGCGTGGAGTATCACCGAGTGGGACGTCTGCGCCGATCATCGAGGCATTCGACTTCGGGCGGGGACCACCATGGCCGTTGTCGCGATGATCACGATGACTGCCGCCAGCGCTGCGTAGACCGGCCAGTCGATCGCCGGTGTGATGCTGCCGAGCATGCCGTAGGCGACTCCGATCAACGCGGGAAGCACCGAGAGCGTGCCGATGACGAGGGCCGTGACCGTCACGAACAGCGACTCGATCGCCACCATCGAGGTGAGCTGACTGCGTGTGGCACCGACTCGTCGCAGAAGGGCGAACTCCGGCCTGCGCGCCCCCGTGATCATCCCGAGCGTGTTGGCCGCGGCGATGGCGACGAAGAAGAGGAGCACGAACAGCAGGATCGCCGAGAGCTGCTGCTGAGATGCTGCGCCGGTCACGGCGGCTTCCACGTAGTCATCCACTGACACCGTCTGCAATCCCAGGGACGTCAGGTCCGCCGAGCCCCTCGCGAAAAGCACCTCTGCGGCTGTCGGCCTGACCGCCTCGGGCACTGCGGACTCGTCGATCACGAAATCGCCGAACGCGAGACCGCGGTCGTAGACCGCGACGATGGTCGCGGTCGTCTCGGGTGAGCCCGCGTATCGCAGACCCGCGGTGTCGCCGACAGTCATTCCGGTGCCGATCAGGAAGTCACTGCTGACGGCGATCGTCGCCTCACCCGTGAGATCGTCGAGCGATCCCGCGGTCACCCCCACGTCGATCATCCCCGTCGTGCTGCCATCGATGGTGCGGATGCCCGCCTGCTCCCACGGCAATCCCTCGAGATCCTCGCTGTCGACATTCACCTCTGCGACCACCGTCGAACTTGCGACCACGGCGTCGATACCCGGGGCGGCGGCAACCGACGCTTCCTGCTCGGGGCTGACACCGTCAGGCGAGGTGATGATCAGATCGGATCCCAACCCGTCGCGCAGCTGCATGCCTGCCGCATCGACGAGGCTTCCGTTGACGCCCGTCTGCACGGTCCCCAGCGAAAGGAACAGGGCCAGCGGAATGATGGCCGTCGTGAGCCTGCGCGAGAATCCGCGGGTGTTGACGAGCGCGAGCATCCCCGGCGCGTTGCTCGACGACCGCGTCGCCCGGGCCGCACGCCTGGCGATTCCCCCGATCAGTGCCGGCCCGGCGAGGGCCGCGGCGCTGATGAGAAGGAACGCCGATGTCGCCCCTGTGGCACTCCCGAGGGTGCCAGGAACGAAGAACGGAGTGCCGGCGATGACGATGCCCGCCAGGAACAGGCTCGCTGCTGTGATGCGCCGTGCGAGCGACAGCTGCGACGACTCCGCGCCGGAACCGCGAACGGCAGCGGTCGCGCTGACGCGGGTGATCCTACGCGCAGCAAGCCGTGCGGCGAGCAGCGCCGTCGGGAACAGCAGGAGCAGGGCGCCGACCAGCGGCAAGGGCGAAAGGGTCAGCGCAGTCCCGGCCGGCACGATGCCACCGGATACGAGCACCGGCATCAGCAGGCTGGCCGCGAACAGGCCGGGGATGGCGCCCAGCGGAGCTGCGACGGCGAAGACGAGCACGACTTCGGCGTTCACCATCGAGCGCACCTGGGCGGGGGTGGCTCCCACGGCGCGGAGGAGAGCGAATTCCGCGCTGCGCTGGCGCAGGGCGGAAGAGAACGTCGAGGCGTCCACGAGCACGACCACCAGGATGGCGGTGCCTGCGAACGAGCCCGCCACGGTGACCAGCAGCGGCGCGTCGACGCGGATGCCGGTCTCCATGAGCACGCCATTCGCCGACAGCAGTGCGGCCGCGAACAGGACGATGAGAAAGCTGCCGACGAAACTGGACCTGTGAGCGCGTATCGCCGCGCGGGCGAATGACCACATGGCCTCAGCGACCCAACTCGACGAGGCGAGCAGCGATCTGGCTGGTGGTGGGCGATGAGCTCGCCGGCCAGCCTCCCGTCGGCGAGGAACAGCACGTCATCCGCGGTCGCCGCGACGTGCGGGTCGTGGGTGACGAGCACCAGCGTCTGGGAGAGCCGACGGGCGGCATCGCGCAGCACGCCGAGCACCAGGTCTCCGGTCCGGCGATCGAGCGCGCCGGTCGGCTCGTCGGCGAAGACGACCGTAGGCCGGGTGATGAGCGCGCGGGCGATCGCCACACGCTGGGCCTGGCCTCCGGACAGCTCACTCGGAAGGCGATCGGCCATCCCGTCGAGCCCCACCGAGTCGATCAAGTCCTGCTGCCACCGCTCATCGGGTCGCCGTCCGTCCAGCAGCATCGGCAATTGGATGTTCTCACCGACAGTGAGATGGCTGATGAGGTTGTATGCCTGGAAGACGAAGCCGATGTGGCGGCGGCGAAAACGTGTGACGGCATCCGGTGACAGCTCGGTGATGTCCGTGCCGCCGATGATCACCTGGCCGCTGGTCGGGGTGTCGAGCCCGGCGGCGAGGTTCAGGAACGTCGACTTGCCCGAGCCCGACGGACCCATGATCGCGGTGAACGCGCCGGGCTCGATGTCGAGCGAGATGCCCTGGAGCGCTGCGACCGGCTCGGGGCCGTTGGGGTAGGTCTTCGTGAGGTGCATGAGGCGCACGGCGGACTCGGACATGGTGGTTCTCCCGTCTCGGCGCCGAAGCTCAGCACATGGTTCAGGGAACACCCTGTGCCGAGAACGAGGTCAAGCTCACCGACACCGTCCGAGCCTGACGGCGCTCACTCGGATGCTTCGACCGTCGCCAGCGCGATGGCGGTGCCGCGGGCGATCACATCGAGCTGGGCGGGGTTGTAGAGAGCGGCGACCGATTCCGCGACCATCTCCCAGGTGAGCTGCGGCCTTCTCTTATGGTGGGCGAGGGGATCTCGCAACCACGGGTATGCCTGGAAATCATGAGCCAGCCCCACCGCATACCTCACGGCCAGAGCGCTCCGCGTCTCCTCTTCGGCATCCGGAGGAAGGGCGTCGAAATCGAGCCGCACGTCTTCGGGATCGGACTCGAGCATCGCCCGGATGTCGCGCATGGCCTCATCGTCGTAGACCTGCGCGTAGATGAGCATCAGAGACCGGTCGGTGGCTGTGAGACGCGAACCCATGTTCTCGAAACCCGGAGGCATGTCGGCGGTCGTCGCTCCGTCGGCGATCGTGCGGATCTGTGCTCGTGCCTCCTGAAGTCGCTCGATCGTAGCGGCGAGTTCGGCATCGATGTCTTCGAGCGCGGCGGCCGCACGATCGTCGCCCGCGGCCACGCGGTCGATCTGATCGACCGGGACCCCGAGTTCGCGCAGACGCCGGATCCGCAGGAGCTCCACGAGGTGCCGCACCTCGTAGCTCTTGTAACCGTTCGACGACCGCTGGGGCTGCTCGAGCAAGCCGACCCGATGGTAGTGCCGTACCGTGTTCACGGTTGTTCCGGCGAGGTCGGCGACCTCTCTCGTGCTCCATCCCATGACGCCCCTCGCCCTCCGTTGTCGACTACTCCATTCTGCCGCTCACAGCTCGCAGATGGCGGTGTCGATCAGGTCTCGCAGACGCTGTTCCGACTCGGCCTTTCTTCCGTTCTTGGTGACGACGATCGCGGCCGCACGGCCGTCTTCCGTGGCGGCGACCCGGCTCACGGTGCCCGGCGCGTCACCCCCGTGCCCCCAGGCGGTCACCCCGCAGCTCAGCTCGAAGGCGATGAGGCCGAGGCCGTAGGCCGCTCCCGGCCAGATCGAGTCCGCCGGGATCGTCTGCTGCATCTCGGCGAGAAGAGGCGCGGGAAGGAGCTCTCCCTCGGCGAGCGCCGAGAAGAACGTGGTCATGTCCTCGGCAGTCGAGACCATCGCGCCGGCCGCGTGCGCCCACGAAGGATCGAAGTCGGTGTAGTCGATCGGCGGATCCGCGAGCGGGATGTAGCTGCGCGGGTGCTTCCCTCGGATCTCCTCCTCGCCCTGCTCCGGGAAGTAGGTGTCGTCCAATCCGAGGGGCTCGAGGAGACGTCGTTCGAGCTCTTCTGCGAACGGCCGACCGGCGACGGCCTCGACGAGGAGACCGGCGAGGATGAAGTTCGCATTGCTGTAGCTCAGCGCCGCTCCCGGTGCGTTCTCGACGGGGTTCGTGAACGCGAGATCCAGCGACGCCCGAGGCGAGATGTAGCGATGCTGCCAGGGGATGAGATTCTGCCCGATGTCATTCGACATGTCGGGGAGGCCGCTGGTGTGCTGCAGCAGCTGGCGAACGGTGATGTCTGCACCCGTCACTTCCGGGTGTCGGATGACGCCGGGAAGATACGTCTCCACCGGCTCATCGAGCGAGACGAGACCTTCGTCGACGAGTTGCATCACGATGACGGCGGTGAATGTCTTCGTGTTGCTGCCGATGCGCACCTGATCTCCGGCGCGCGCCTTCTTCGTCTTGCCCAGCTCGAGCACGCCGGCCGCCAGCGTCTTCACGCGGTCGCGGTCGTCTCGGACGGCGACGAGGGCTGCGGGCCACCCGTCGAGCTCCATCGTCTCGGCGAGTGCGGCACGCACGTCGGAAGTCGGCACCGAGGTGCGCGCCGGCGAACCGGCCACGACACCGCTTCCGGCGATGAGCACCGCGGCGGTCAGGGCACCGAAGATCCTTCGATATCGCATGTTCATCTCTCTGTCCGGAATGTTCGCCGACTCCGCGTCGCAGCCGAGTCCTTTCGCTTCAGGAGACACCGTGTGGTGAGCACAGGGTCAAGTCCCAGCGAGCGATGACCGTCTTGACCCTGGTGACCCTCGCGCGGGTTCAGCCTCGGATGACGGCGCCCTCGACATCTCGCGGACGCACCGGGTGCTCGCTGAGTATGGAGATGCGGTTGAAGGCGTTGATCGTCACCGCGACCCATTCGGCTGCCACGAAGGTCGGATCTCCCAGAACGGACAGCGCACCGGACAGATCCGCGGTGGACTCCTCCGTCAGGGGAAGCACCGTGGCGGCTTCGGCCACCGCGAGGATCGCCTTCTCGCGCTCGTCGAAGAGTGAGCTCTCCCGCCACGCGGGGAGCATGTCGAGCTTCTGCTGAGGGATGCCGGACTGCCGCGCCTCGCGACAGTGCAGATCCAGACAGAAGGCGCACGCATTGATCTGAGATGCCCGCACCTTGATGAGCTCGGACTCCTGCGCCGAGAGGCCCCCTCGCGCCGCCGCCTCGCGTATCGCCGACGAGAATGCAACAGCCGCCTTCCACGCGTCCGGCATGACCTTGTCCACGTACGGTCGCATGTGACTCCTTCTCGGCGGATGTCTCTCACTCGCATGTCGCGATACCAGTATCGGCGCAGTCAACTCCCTGTTGTCAGCACAGAGTCAAGATCAGCGATCTCGCGAGCGGATCTCGCCCACCGGCTTTGACCCTGTCGCGGGAACACGGTGTTCCCTGCTGAGCATGAAACGATCGAGCAACAGATCCTCACCAGAATCCGTCCGGGCGAAGCGTCGAGCGCGCGGAGGGTGGCGCGCGGCCCCCGGCGTCGCGATCGTCGCAGCACTCGCGGCGGTGCTCACGGCTTGCACAGCACCGGGCGGAGTGCCGGCGGATGACCCGCGCAGCACGCAGATCCCGGCACTCGAGGAGTTCCACACCCAGGAGCTCGCGTGGGAGGACTGCTCCGACTACGCGATCACAGCCCAGGATGAGAAGTACTTCCCACTCGCTCCAGAGGCGGAATGCGCGCGGATGCAGGTGCCGCTGGACTACGCGGATCCCGCCGGTGACACAGCGTCGGTCGCCGTGGTGCGGGTACCTGCACGGGGCGAGTCTCAGGGCTCGCTCTTCTTCAACCCCGGCGGCCCCGGCGGTGCCGGCCTGCTCGGCACGATCGGCGCATCCTCGCTGATGACGGAGAGCGCGGTCACCGAGAGCTTCGACCTGATCGGCTTCGATCCCCGCGGTGTCGGGGCGACAGAACCCGCGATCGACTGCAAGCTCACCGACGGCTCCGCCGAGGGTGCGGACCTGCTCGCGAGGATCGGCTCCCCGATCCCGACGCTGACCGAGGATGACACGAAGGAACTGGCCGACCGTTGCGCGGAGGGCTCCGGCGGGATGGAGGCCCTCGCGAACGTGGGCACCCGCACCACTGCGAAAGACATGGATGTGCTGCGCGCGGTGCTCGGAGAGGACAAGCTGAACTTCCTCGGCCAGAGCTACGGCACCCGGCTGGGCGCGATCTACGCCGAGGAGTTCCCCGAGAACGTCCGGACCATGATCCTCGACGGCGCGTTCGACCCGAGCCTCGGCTCGCAGGAGCGGCTGCTCGCGTCCTATGGCGGATTCCAGGGCTCGTTCGAAGACCTCGCCGCGTTCTGCGCCACACAGGCAGACTGCCCCCTCGGGACCGATCCGAGCGGCTGGACCGCAGCCCTCCAGGGCATCCTTCAGCCTCTCGTCGACAACCCCGTGCCGGCGGGCGACACCGAACTGAACTTCGATGCCGGGCTGGGGGGCGTGCTTGCCAGCTTCTACAGCCCTGACCTCTGGCCGCTGGCGATCGAGGGGCTGCGTGAGGTGCAGCAGGGTCGCGGCGATCAGCTGCTGCAGCTGGCGACCGGCATCGCCGGCATCTCCGACGAGGGGCAGAGCTCGAACATGACCGACGCCTCGATCGCGATCAACTGCGTCGATGAAGACCTGCTCGACGCGGACGAACTCGCCCAGCTGCGCGAAGACACCTTTGCGCAGGCGCCGATCATGGATTCGGGCACGGCGGCCGACGAGTCCACGCGCGACAAGTGCGCGGACTTCCCGGTCACGGGCGAGCTGGGCATCCCCTACGCACAGGACATCGAAGGCCTTCCGTCGACATTGGTCATCTCGCTGACGGGCGATGCGGCCACGCCGTATGGGGGCGCCGTCGACCTCGCGAAGACGCTCGGAAGCACGCTCCTGACGGTGGAGGGCGAGGGGCACACGGTGATCGGCAAGGGGGTGAGCGCCTGCGCAGACGCTATCGCGGCCACCTACCTCCTCGATCTCGAGCTTCCGGAGAACGCTCCGGAACTGACGTGCGCGGTGAACCAGTGACGGTCGACCGTGTTGTCGCCACAAGGCCTTCAATGAAGCATCACCACCCGACGAAAGGCATCTGATGACCGTGCACCTCAGCCACCCCGAAGGTCTCCTCGAGCAGGAGGAGTACTCCCCGGTCGCCAGCGCGATCGGAACACGATTGGTGCTGCTTGCCGGGCAGGCATCCGTCAGGCGGTCCGGGGAGGTGACCTCCACCGACCTGGCGGGTCAGGTCCACACCGCGCTGCAGAATGTCGCCGTCGGAGTCGCCGGTGCCGGCGGCTCCGTCGCCGACGTCGCTCGGCTCACGATCTACGTCGTGGGCTGGACGCAGGAGATGGCGGAGCCGCTCTTCGACGGCTTGGCGCGGGCGCAGGCATCCGATGGCTTCGCCACGCCGCTGCCGCCGATCACCGTGATCGGCGTGCAGGCGCTCTGGACGCCCGAGCTGCTGGTCGAGATCGAGGCGACAGCCGTTCTGCCCTGATCGAAGCGCCCGACGAAGAGAGAAAGACGACAATGAGTGCACTCACCGGCGATCATCACGACCCCTCACCCCTGACCGAGCCACGCGCCGCCGGAGAGGTGCGACCCGGTCCTGCGATGTCGCCTCTCGACGGCAGTCGCCCTTTTGGAATCCACTACCGGATGGCGTGGTGGAAGTCGATCATCGTGATCGTCACTCTGCCCCTGACTCTGGTCGTCACCCAGCTGGCGTTCTATCTGCTGGCAGGTCTCGCCGAGGGCCGCGACCCGTTCGCGCAGGACCTCTCTCCGTTGAAGCTCCTGGGCGCCAACCTCGGCACGGGTGTCACGGCACTCGTGGCACTCGTGCTGGTCGGGCGCTTCGCGAAGGTACCCTGGCGATTCGTCTTCAGCGCACCCCGCCGGTTCGATCGGCGTCGCCTGCTGATGTACTTCCTCGGGTCGCTTGCGATCGTCGGAATCGCCTTCGCGCTGGTCGGCCTCACCGCCGCGGCGGCCGTCGGGTGGACGACCCTGAGCATCACGAGCACGACGGTCGGCATCCTCGTCGTCGTCATCCTCTCGACGCCGATCCAGACGGCCGGCGAGGAGATCATCCTCCGCGGTGCCGTGCTTCCGGCGGCGGGATCCTGGTTCCGCTCCGTGAAGCCCGCCTTCCTCACGGGCCTGGTGATCTCCAGCCTGATGTTCGCGTTCCTGCATGGATCGACGGACCCGATGCTCTTCGCGTATTACCTCGTGTTCTCGGTCGCGACAGCCGTGATGGGACTCCTCACGCGAGGGCTCGAGGCTGCGATCGCCTTCCACACGGCCAACAATCTGGTCGTCACCACGATCAACGCCCTGTTCGCCGGAGGCGGCGCGGTCGCCGTCGAGCGATCGGAAGGAGCTGCCGGGGGCCTCGCGCTTCTCATACCGGCGGCCGCGAGCCTCGCCGCACTGACGATGGTCTGGCTGCGGGAGCGCCGACGTCGCACCGCCTGACCGCGAGGAGACGTCGAAGGCGGCGCCGGACGAGAAACCCTCGTCCGGCGCCGCCTTCGTTCTGCGTGGCTCGAGCTGATCGATTGTCAGCGGCTCGAGAGAGAGTCGAACACGAGCGCGGCAGCCTCGGCGAGCACCTCGTCGATCGGTTCCGCGTCGACGTCATGACCGCGCGTCAGGATGGCGATGACGATCGGTTCTCGGTCACCGGGCGGCCAGGCGATCGCGATGTCGTTCCTCGTTCCGAATGCCGCAGAGCCCGTCTTGTCGCCGATCGTCCAGCCCTCCGGGGCCGCGGCGCGAATGAGCGCGTCACCGGTGGTGTTCCGCTGCAGCAGGTCGATGAGCCGGGCCTCGTCATCGACGTCGAGCGCGTCGCCGAGCGCGAGGTCGGCGAGCGTGGTCGCCATGGCCCGCGGAGTGCTGGTGTCTCGATCGTCCCCCGGAGAGACGTCGTTCAACTCCGGTTCGATCCGGTCGGCGTTCGTCGTCGTGTCACCGACGTCGCGGAGCATGGTTTCCATCGCTTCCGGGCCACCGAGGTGGCGGAAGAGCAGGTTGGCCGCCGCGTTGTCACTGAACCGCACCGCGGCGTCCGCCGCTTCGAGGAGGGACACGGTTCCGCCGACGCGCTGTTCGATGACCGGCGAGTACGGCACGAGGTCGTCCGAGGTCACGGCGATGGGTGCGTCCAGCTGCTCGTCCGTGGTCGTCGAGAACACGAGTCCGGCGGCGATCGCCTTGATCGTCGAGGCGAAACCGAAGCGGTCGTCCGGGCGGTACTCGACGGTCCTGCCGCTGCCCGTGTCGATCGCGTAGACGCCGACCACCACATCGAAGCGCTCCTCCAGCGCGGTGAATCGGGCGGGGTCCACCGGGGCAGGCGTCGACGTCGCGGGGACGGTGCTTGTCGGGGAGGCGGAGGTCGGCTCGGGCGCACCCGAGGGTGCGCAGGAGACGAGCACGACGGCGGCGAAGGATGCGATCGCTGCCGAGAGGAGTCGGCGGATGCCGGTGGGGTGCGAGTTCATCTCAGACCCCCGATCCGAGGCCGAGGAACAGCACGAACACCGGCAGAGCCAGGTTGTTGACGACGTGCACTGCGACGGCCGGCCAGATCGATCCCGATCGTCGGGCGACCTCGGCCGCGATGATCCCGACCACGATGGCAGTAGGCAGAGCGAGGTTGATCCCGTGGAAGAGGGCGAACACGACGGAGCTGCCGAGAACCGCCACCACCGCACCGTAACGAAGCAGGCCCCGCATGAGCACGCCGCGGAACAGGAGCTCCTCCCCGAAGGGCACGAGGAAGGACAGGCACACGAAGGTCACGATCAGAGCGACCACTCCCCCGTTTCCGGCCTGCTGGAACGGCACCTGCGCGTCTGCGCCGAAACCGAGTGCGATGAGACCCGCATTGACCGCACCCTTCAGCAGGAATGCCACGATTCCCGCACCCACTCCGATGAGAAGCCACCGCCAGGTCGTGCGGCGCACGCCGAAGACGGCAAGGGAGCGGATGCGGATGGCGAAGGCGACGCCGAACCCGACGAACCCGACGGCCGCCGACCATGCTGCCAGGGTGAGTCCGTAGGCCACGGGATCGGTCGGAAGGAAGGGCGCGAGGAGGACGAGGGCGCCCATCACGGCGGCGGCTGCGCCGAGACCTGCGACGATCTCCGGCCAGCCGGGCAGTCTCTCGGTCTCCGTCCTCTCGGCGGATATGTCGGGCAGTGTGCGGTGCGGACGGTTGGTCACGCTGGCCTCCTCAGGTTGAAGTTCATACCTCAGTGAAAACCCTGTTCTGGGGGCAGAGTCAAAAGCGTCAGCGCCAGCCACACCCCCCGGTGGCGGTAATCGATATGTGTGCAAGGATGATGCCACGGTGGTGTCCTCACCGGCTCGGATCAGGAGGTCGGTCATGCCGAACCCGCACAAGGTGGTCGTCCTCGTGCTCGAGGGCGCGCTCCCTCTCGACGTCGGCATCCCCGCAGAGGTGTTCCACCCTGACACCGGCTTCCCGTACGAGGTGTCCGCCTGCGGCGTCGTCGCGGGAACCGTCCCATCGAACGGCGGCTTCGGATATGCGGTCCCGCATGGGCTCGAAGCGCTGGCGGATGCCGACACGATCATCGTCCCCGGCTACGCGCCCTCTGGGAGACCGATCCCCGCGGAGGTGTGCGACGCCCTCCGCAGCGCAGCGTCCCATGGTGTCCGCATCGCATCCATCTGCTACGGCGCCTTCGCTCTGGCGGATGCCGGTCTGCTCGACGGCCTGCGTGCGACGACGCACTGGGATGCGGCGGAGAAGCTCGCGAAGCGGCATCCGCAGATCTCCGTGGAGCCGAACGTGCTCTTCGTCGATGAGGGATCGGTGCTCACCTCCGCGGGGGCGGCCGCGGGCCTCGACCTCTGTCTGCACATCGTCCGCTCCGATCTGGGTGTCGGCCCGGCGAACGAGATCGCGCGAGGCCTCGTCACGGCGCCCTTTCGCTCAGGGGGTCAGGCCCAGTACCTTCCGAAAGCCGTGGACGCCTCTCAGGGCGAGACGCTCGCGGCGACCAGGGAATGGGCGCTGACGCAACTCGCCGAGCCGGTCACGATCGCCGAACTCGCCGCGCACGCACGGATGTCGGCGCGCACGTTCCTGCGACGGTTCGCCGAAGAGACCGGTACGACTCCTCTGCAGTGGATTCTTCGCGCTCGAGTGGACACCGCCCGGGAGCTCCTCGAGAGCACCCGGATGCCCGTTGACCAGATCGCGGACCAGGTGGGCCTGGGCACCGGGGCGAACCTCCGACTGCACTTCCGCCGGTTGCTCGACACGTCGCCCTCCGAGTATCGCGCCACCTTCGCGGGACGGAGCTGACCCCGCGGAGGTGACGCGCCAGCTCAGGCCTGCGCGGCCACCCCGTCGTGTGCCGTGATGCGCTCGGGAAGCGCGACGGTCGTCCCGGCCACATCGATCGCGACCTTGCCGTGGAGCACGTACGACCGCCTGTTCTCCAAGAGCTCGTGGGCCTCACCCACGCGATCGAGAGGGAGGATCGCACCGACGACGGGCTTCACGAGTCCCCGCTCGACGAGGGCGGTCAGCGCATCCAGCTTCCCGCGATTCTGCCGCGTGAAGATGAAGTGATAGGCGGCGTTCACCCCCCACGCCTCGATGAGATTCTGCGGCTGCGCGATGTCGACGATGGTCACGACCCGTCCATAATCGGCGAGTGCGAGGGGGCTTCGGGTGAGGGCGTCGCCGCCGATCGTGTCGAGGACCACGTTCACACCCTGCCCCTGGGTGATGTCGGCGACCGCATCGACGTAGTTCGTCGCGGCGTAGTCGAGTGCGACGTCCGCGCCGAGAGAGCGCACGAAGTCCAGATCAGCGGCCCGCGCGGTGGTGATGACCCGCGCGCCGATGGCCTTCGCGACCTGGATGGCGATCGAGCCGACACCGCCCGCTCCGCCGTGGATCAGGATGGTCTCGCCGACGGTGAGCTGCGCACGCGTCACGAGTGCCTCCCATACCGTTCCGCCGACGAGCGTCAGGCTCGCCGCCTCGAGGTGGCTGATGTTCGCCGGCTTCCGGCCGACGAGGTCGACGTCGGCGACGTGCTGCTCTGCGTACGAACCCGCGCCGCCGAAGATCTGAGGCGTGTAGTACACCTCGTCGCCGACACCGAACTCGGTGACGTCGGAGCCGACTTCCTCGATCACACCGGAGATGTCGTGGCCGGTGATCGCGGGCAGGGGCACGTGGTCGGGATAGTCCCCCCGCCTGATCTGGAGGTCGAGGGGGTTCACGGCTGTCGCATGGACGCGGACCCGCACTTGGCGCGGTCCGACCTGCGGCACGGGGACATCTTGCAACTCGAAGGCGTCGGCTCCTCCGAAGCGGGTGAGCACGACGGCTCTCATCTGATCGGTCATCTCTGGTCCTTCCGAGTCGGGGCGGATGATGAGCCGCGACGGTGAGGCATGGATCCAGTGTGGCCAGCGGGATGAATGTGTACCAGTGGCGTGAATGCCATTATCCGCGAGGATAACGCCACGGTCCTGTTTCGCGATTGACTCGGTGCTCACCACAGGGTGTTCCGTGGTCGTACCGGTACTCCCGCAGGCCGCGACGAGCGAACGAGAGGAGGGGTTGTCGCAGACCTCACCGCTCAGACGGGAGTCGACGCGGTGGTCGCGTGCGCGACAGACGCTTTCGGCGACGTGGACATCCTCATCAACAACGCGGGAATGACCGCGGTGTCCGACTCCGCCGCCTCGCTCAACCGCGGAGGCGGGTTCCTCGGCCACTGGCATGCGTCGCTCGATCGCAACTTGACAACGACATTCCTGATGACGCGTGCGGTCGCGGGGCCCATGGAGTCGTCCGGTTACGGCCGCATCGTCAACGTGTCGTCGGTCTCGGGACCCGTTGCGGCGTACCCGGGCGACACGGCGTATCACGCGGCGAAGGCGGGCATCGTCGGACTGACACGCTCGATGGCGATCGACCTCGCGGCGGCGGGCGTCACGGTGAACGCCGTCGCTCCGGGCTGGATCGACACGGCTTCCGCCTCCGAGAGAGAACGCCGCATGGGCAAGGCCGCGCCCGTCGGTCGGTCCGGCACCGCTGCGGAGGTCGCGTACGTGATCGCGTTCCTCGCCGGAGAGGGCGCGTCGTACATCTCCGGACAGCTCATCACGATCGACGGGGCCAACTCCATCGCCGAGGAACGCGGGCGCTGACGATCGGCCGGCGAAGCTGACGTGGGCGAGCCCCGGTCTTGACCCTGTGGCGACGACAGGGTGTTGGATCTGCACATGACCTGGAGTACACGAGAGATCGCCGACCTCGCCGGGACGACCGTCAACACCGTCCGCCACTACCACCGCGAAGGCCTGCTGGAACTGCCGGAACGCACGTCCAACGGCTACAAGCAGTACACCGTGCGACATCTCGTCCGACTGCTGCAGATCCGTCGTCTGCGAGACCTGGGCGTGCCACTCGACCGCATCGATGTCGTCGGTGACGAGGGCGGGGCGGCGATGGACGCACTCCACGCAGTCGACGCCGATCTCGGGCTGAGCATCGAGCGGCTGCAACGCGCGCGCGCCGAGATCAGGGCGATCCGCGAGGGGGCATCGCTCACGGATGTGCCGTCGGGCTTCGAGCGCCTGGCGAAGAAGATGTCGACGTCGGAACGTTCTCTCATGCTCATCTACGCCCAGCTCTACGACGAGGAGGCGATGGCCGACATCCGAGAGATGCTCGCCCAGGAGCCGGAGGGCGCGAGCGTGGAGTTCGATTCCCTGTCTGCCGACGCCGACGAGGCGACCCGGTCGAGGCTCGCCGAGTCCTACGGCCGCACGCTCGCTCGGCACCTCCACGACTACCCCTGGCTCAGCGACCCGAAGGCGCACCTCACCAAGAGTCCGAACGCGACGCGTGACACGTTCGTCGAATCGGTGTCCGCCCTGTACAACCCGGCCCAGCTCGATGTCATGGGCCGCGCCAGCGTGATCGCGCACGCACTGATCGAAGGAACCGACGACGCTTGACCCCGTGGTGGGGACAGGGTGTGCGATGAAGCCATGCATACCGCCCTCTACGAGATCACGGTGCAGGTCGTCCCTGTGCTGATGATCGCCCTCTTCCTCGACACGCGCATCGCGCTGGCGCGCACAGCGCGCTCGGCGCGCTCGGAGCGGCTGCAGACCGCGGTCTTCCTGTTCCTGTGCGTCGGCGCGTTCGTGGTCTCGCTGCTGATCGTGGCCGACGTCCTGGTGCGGGGCCGTGTGACCGATGCCCTGGTGATCAGCGCGCTGATCGGATGCATCGGCCTCATGGCCGCGAAGGCCTGGACGCGCCTGACGGCTGCGCCGAAGCGGGATGCGCAGTGAACCGATCACCTGCCGACGAACGGCGGATGGACGTAGTCCTCGCCGTTCGTCGCCGTTCGAGCGATCTCGTCGATCGCGTTCTGCGTGTCGACGGAGTCGTACAGATCCATCGAGAGATCGAGCATCAGCGCGTCAGCGCCGACGACTCCTCCGCTGGACCACGCTTTCAGCAGAGCCCGCGTGGCGGCGTAGCCTCGGGTCGCGCCGCGCGCGAGTTCCGCGCCGAGTCCGTCCGCGGTCGAGTCGAGCTCTCCGTCCGCAACGACCCGGTACACGAGCCCGATGCGTTCAGCCTCGACCGCATCGATCGTTTCCGCCAGCAGAACATGGGCGGCGGCTCGGCCCCGGCCCACCCGCTCGGCGAGGCGCTGCAGGCCGCCGGCCAGCGGAGTGAAGCCCGTACCCGCCTCGACCCACGTGAAGGTGGCCGTCTCGCTGGCGACGATGAGGTCGGCGCGCAGGGCGAGTTCGTAGTGTCCGCTGACGACGGCGCCGCGGACGGCGCTGATCGTGGGAATGCGCAGAGCCTCGATCGCTGCGTAGGCCTGATTCACCTCGGCGATGAAGGTACGGAACCAACTCGCATCCTTCCCCGGCCACTCGGGGACATCACCGCCGGCGCCGAAGTCCGCACCCTCTGCGCGGATGATCAGCGCGCGGATGCTGCTGACGCTCGCTTCATGCACGGCGTCGAGGAGGTCGTCGGCGAACTGTCGTCCCAGCTCGTTGCGCGGCGGGTTGGCGAGCACGAGGCTTCCCACATCGCCCCGCTGCTCGAATCTGATCGTGCTCATTGGAGTGGCCCTCCTCGTCAGTGAATCGAATCGACCGCCTGTGTCGATGATCTCGACACTAGATCATTCTTGACTATATAGTCAAGAACTACGGAACCACGGAGGCGAGAATGGAAACGACAGCTGTGAAGAATCGCGAAGACAAGACAGGCGTGACGTTCAACGCCTATTACCGGGTGCATCCCGACGATCGGCAGAAGTTCATCGACGCCGTCGCCGACCACATCCCGTACACGGCCGCACAGCCCGGTTGCGTCTTCTACGTGTTCGCCGCCGACATCCTCGACCCGAACACGTTCCACCTCTCGGAGGGATGGGAGGACGAGGAGGCGATCACGATCCATCACGATTCCGCCCCCTTCCGCGAAGCACTGAACGAAGTGATGACGTCCGTGCGGATCCTCGACCATCAGGGACAGCGCTACGAGATCGCCGCGCACGCCGACGGCTCCCCTCCCGGGGGCGTGACCGTCACCGCGTGACCCGTTCGTCCGTGCCCTGCACGCTGCCGCGGCGGTAATCTCGAGAGATGGCGCGCCCACGGAAATTCGTCGAGGAGGACGTCGTCCTCGCTGCGGCGAGCGCCTTCGTCGCCAAGGGGTACGGCGGCACGACGATCGAGGATCTGACGAAGGCCACTGGTCTGGGAAAGCAGAGCCTGTACAACTCGTTCGGCGGGAAGCGGGAGCTGTTCCTGCGCGCGCTCGCTGCCAGCACGACGCACATAGTTGATCGCGCCCGCGAGAGCCTGGCCGTCTCGACGAAGACGCCACTCGACCGCGTTCGCGGGCAGCTCTTCGCCCTCGCCCTGCTCTTCAGCTCGTCGGGACCCATCGACTCCCTCTTCACGAAGGCGACCGTCGAGCTGGGCGATCGCGATGACGAGGTCGCCGCAGCCGCCGGCGAGGCGCTTCGACGACTCGAGACGGAGTATCGGGACTGCCTTGCTGAGGCCCGCGACAGCGGCCACATCGCCGCCGACTGCGACCTGGAATCCCTCGCGACCTACTTCGTCGCCGTGACTCGCGGGATGGAGGTCCTCGGTCACGCCGGCGCGAGCCTCGAGACTCTGCAGTCCGTCGCCGCCAACGCCATGGAGGCGATCCCGCTGAGCGACGTCACGCGACGGTGACGTGCCCCCCGGGCTGACGCACGACGGGAGTGATCCCCCGCTCGCGGGCGCTTCGCTCGAACCGGCCGACGGCGTCCGGCGTCTGAGCGTAGAGCGGCGGCCGGTCGAGGCCGTAGTGGATGGGCATCGCCGTGTGAGCGCCGAGGATCTGGGCGGCGATGGCCGCCTGCTCGGGGAGCAGCACGGCGGGGACCGGACTCGACGGAGAGTGCCCTGGTACGCCTTCCAGGACGGGACCGTTGATGGGGAGCAGTGCGACATCGATGCGACCGACGAAGTCCCGGATGCCCCACCAGAAGCCGTGGAACATCGTGTCGCCCCCATGGAAGACGCGGACGCCGCCGGCCTCGACGACCCAGGACACCTGGGGATCACCCAACGCGTCGACTGCCGGCACCGCCGTCACACGGAAAGCCCCGACGGTGCGACTGTCCCACTCTTCGACCTGTTCGGTTCGGAGGCCGTGCGATCGCAACGAGTCCTCCATGTGCAGCGCGCTCGGCTCCTGCGCGAACGGCCCTCTGCCGGCGACCGGCCGGAATACCCGAGCCCCCGGGCGCAGCGCCCGCTGAAGCGCCGCAGGATCGGTGTGATCCCCGTGGAGATGACTGACCAGCGCCAGATCGATCTCGCCGGTACGCGAGGGCGGCGGGAGCGGTTGATCGAGCGTCAGCGCTTCGCCGAGCGGCGCCTTCTCCTCGAGGAGATCGATGACGAGGATCTGACCGTCGTGTTCGATCTCGACGCCCGCCCACCCCAGCTTGCGGATCCTCATGGTCATTCCTTCCCTGCGAATGCGGTGTACTTCAGTGAATCGAGATGAAGTGCCGCGATGGCCCTCAACGTCGCGACCGGGCTCCCCGACTGCGAGAGCACCCTGATCCCGGAGATCGCGGAGACGACCAGGAGCGCAGCATCCGACGAAGAGAGATCCGACCGCAGCGATTCGTCGGCCATCCCGTCCTCGACCGCGACGGCGAGGAGCGCGACCTGGTCCTCCTGATAGCGACGCAGCATCTCCGCGACGCGGGGATCATGCTCGCCGATGTCAGGAGACATCCGCGTGGCCACGATCATGCAGCCCGCGGCGTGCCCGCGCTCCCGCGCCTCGGCTTCCTCGTCGAGAACGGAGTCGAGCAGCGCCGCCAGCCTTCGCTCGCCCGAGAGCTCCGCATCCGTCAAAATGCCCGACTGCTCCTGCAGCGTGCGCGCGATGTGGCGCTCGAGCGACCGCACGAACAGCTCGTCCTTCGACACGAAGGCGTTGTACAGACTGCTGCGACTGACGCCGGCTGCGGCGCAGAGCTGCTCGGTCGACGTGTCGGCGAACCCGTGCACGCGGAACTGCGCGGTGGATGCATCGAGCACGGCGAGCTCTTCGAATGCGCGTGGTCTGCCCATCCCTCGACGTTATCACTGTTTTGTACTTAGAAATCCAGAACACCGATTGACGCGGTCAGAGATACTCGCCATAGAACGCGGCGAGCCGCCCGACGGCCTGATCGACGTACCGCGGCTCGTCGTACATCTCGTAGTGTCCAGCCCCCTTGATCACGAGCAGATCCACCGGGTTCGGCGCGAGCGACCACAGCTTCATCCCCGCCTCGTATTGACCCGTGTTCCCCTTGCGGCCCGCGATGACGACCTGGAGCGGCTGGGTCAGCAGCGGATCGACGAGGTGGAAGGCGTCGAATCCCAGAAGAACGGAGTCGCCGCGCGCGAGCCGGCGATTCGTCGAGTGCTCGTTCCCGCCGCGCGGAGTGCGGTAGTAGGTGATCCCCTGAGCCGTGTCGATGTCGGTCATCCCGGCCGCCACCGCCTCCTCGACGGTCTCGGGCAGCCAGGCGACCCGGTCGAGCTCTCCGCTGACGGCTTCCCGGGTGCGGGCGGCGGCAAGAGCATCGAGCTCGGCCGCGACGCCGTTCTGCGCGAAGCTGCGGAAGGAGGCGCCGATGTCACCGGCCACGACGGTGCCGAGCGCCTTGATGCGGTGGTCGGTGCGGGCAGTGTGCACGGCGTATCCACCGCCCGCACAGATGCCGAGGGCTCCGATGCGGTCAGGATCGACCCCCGCGACCGTGACGAGCGCGTCGATGGCGTACGAGATGTCCTCCCCGCGGCGGTACGGGTCCTCCAGGTCGCGGGGCTCGCCTCCGCTCTGGCCTTGATGGGCTGGGTCGAAGGTGAGCGCGATGAATCCCTTCGCCGCGAGTCGCGAGGCGTAGTTGGCGCCGATCTGCTCCTTCACGCTGCTGCCGGGCGTGGCGAGGACGATCGCGGGATGCCGGGTGGATTCGTCGAACCCGTCCGGCAGATGGAGGTGGGCGGCGAGAGAGATCGGGCCTCGGGGTATGGAGATGCGCTGCATGACGGAGTTCCTTCCTCATAGGATGACTCTGCTCGAACTGATTCGAGCGTCCGTTTGTACAGAATCGAACTAGTACGAAACTGTACCATTTTCCTGGGGGTTCGATGCCCGAAGCGATCGACGATGACGGCGCTGAGCTCTGGAAGCTGAACCAGCGTCTGCTCACCCGGGTGCTCAACGCCGCCGCCCCGCAGTTCGAGGACGTGGGCATCGAGACGAAGGAGTTCTTCGTCCTCGATGAGGTCGATGCGAGCAGGTACCCCGCCGAACTCGCCGCTCAGCTCATGCTGCCCAAGGCCAGCGTCACGATGTATCTGCGGAACCTGGTGGCGAAAGGGCTCGTGCGACGGGAGATCGATGAGGATGACCTCCGGCGACACCGGCTCACGACCACCGAGAAGGGGCGCGAGGTTCGTGCCGCCGCGCTGGATGCTCTCGCGGTGGAGTTCGCCACGATGATGGGCCGGCTCGACGCTCGTGATCAGGCCGAGTTCCGTCGGATGCTGATCACTCTCCTGACCTAGTCGGGAAGCAAATCCTTCAGCTGTCGGCGCGAGGTGATGCCGAGCTTGGGGAAGATGCTGCGCAGATGCGCTTCGATCGTGCGCGGGCTGAGGAAGAGCTGCGCACCGACTTCCTTCGACGTCGCTCCCGTCGCCACCAGGCGGGCGATCTGCAGCTCGTGGGCGGTGAGGGAACCGGCCGGGTGGGCCGACCTCTTCCGGGGGTTCTCGCCCGTGGCGCGAAGCTCGCGGGCGGCGCGGGCGGCGAAGGCCTCCGCCCCCATGGAGGCGAGCGAATCGTGGGCGATGCGGAGCTGCTCGCGAGCATCCTGACGGCGACCCTCTCGGCGCAGCCACTCCCCGAACACGAGATGGGTGCGGGCGAGATGACCGTTCATCCCGGATGCCCGCAGCCTTTCGAGCGCTTCCCGGTAGTGCCCCTCGGCGGCCTCGTCGGCACTGACGAGCGCGCGCGAGCGCGCCGCGAGTCCGAGTGCCCAGTCGGTACCGCTCGCGTCGGCCCGCATGCAGAGCTCCGCGAGTGCGGTCTCGGCGATGGCGCGCTCATCCGCCCGGACGGCGGCCTCGACCAGCTCCGGCAGCGTGATGCTGCTGTTCGAGATCTCATCGGTCTGACGCGCCCGCACCGCAGCGGCGACCGCCGCAGGGTAGTTGCCCAGCCCGTTGTGCAGCACCGCCAGCGCATAGTGCGCCGTCGCGACCGCCGCCCCCTCCGTCCGCGGCGCCGAGCCCTGCGTGCGCGTCGCGTGCAGCCGAAGGGTCTCGTCCTCGCGTCCGCACCATGCAGCCAGGAAGAGTTGGCCGAAAGGCTGAGGGATCGCACCCGTCGCCGTCGTGATGGCCGCTCCCTCGGCAGCCGCTTCTTCCGCCTGTGTGAGCTCGCCGCCGAGCACCAGCATCGCAGTGTGCGCGGCGAGAGCCCCCGGAAGGGTCGTCAGCGCACCCAGCTCGCGTGCCAGTCGCACGTTGCGGACCGCCAGGATCCGGGCCGCCTCTGCGTCGAAGAGCCCGGCGGCGCTCCGCGTGGCCAGCCACATCCATCGACGGCTTCCCATCTGTCCCACGGCTTCGCCGTCGAAGCCGTGGTCTCGGAAGGCCTCGAGCGCACGATGCATCGCAGGAGCGCCGGCCGCGTACCCCTCGGTGAACGTGACGATGAGTGCGTCGAGCAGATCGTCGGCCGGCAGCGGTGGCCCAGGCGGCGCGGGTGCCGCGAGAGCCGCACGCGCCACAACTGCTGCGCCGCGCTTCTCGGCCGTTCCCCCGATGATCATCGCCGCGTCCAGGGCGTGCAGGTAGGTCTCGCGCGACAGCGAGGCGTCCAGCGGCGCCAACGTCTCGGCCGCGTCGAGCAGCATGCCCGGTGCGTCGCTCCCCTCCGTGCGGTGGAAGGCGAGCCGCGCGCGGAGCAGCTCGACGCGCGCGCGCTGCAGGTCGTCGAGCGGACCGGCGGATGCCATCGTCGCGAGCTCCAGAGCGGCCGCGAACTCCCCGGCGTCGTGTCTGGCGTGCGCAGCCTCGAGCGCCCGTCTGGCGCGGTCGACGGGCGCCGGCGTCAGCTCCGCCGCCCGCTGCAGGAAGACGGCCGCAGCGGCCGCACCGCCGCGGGCCAGCGTTCGCGCGGCCGAGTGCTCCAGCTCCAGCGCCGCGTCCTCGTCAGTCCCCAGCACGGACTGCGACCGGTGCCACGCGCGCCTATCGGGATCGACGTGTCGATCCGTCGCAGCGGCCAGCGCCTCGTGCGCCCGGCGTCGCTCCGCCGGCGTGGCCGCGCGATAGACGGCGGAGCGTACGAGCGGATGCCGGAACTGCACGCGCGCGCGGATCTCGACCAGGCCGGATGCCTCGGCCGGCGCGGCATCCTCCCTGTCCAATCCGACGTTCTCGACTGCGCGCCACAGCAGCGGAGCATCGCCGGTCGGGTCTGCGGCGGCGAGGAGGAGCAGCATCTGGGCGCCCTCCGCCAGCCCGGCCGAACGCTGCCGGAAGGTCTCCTCGATGCGCCGCGGAACGCTGAGCGCGTCGGGTGGCTCGAATCCGCCGGCCCAGCCTTTGAAGCTGCGCGGCAGCTCGAGCAGTGCGAGCGGGTTACCGCCCGCTTCGGCGAGGATCCGCTCGCGAATACCTTCATCGAAGGGCGTACGGAACTCCTCGGCGAGCAGAAGGAGAGCGTCGGTCTCGCCGAGGCCCGTCAGCCGCAGTTCCGGCGCCAGATCGACGAACACGTCGATCTGGCCATCCCCGACCTCGCGTCGCGCGAAAAGGAAGGCGATACGCTCCGCCGTGATCCGACGGGTCACGAACGCCAGAACCTGCGCAGACGCATGGTCCAGCCACTGCGCGTCATCGATGAGGCACAGAAGAGGCTGCGCCTCCGCGGCTTCGGTGAGCAGATTCAGCGTCGCCAACCCGACCAGGAAGTAGTCCGGAACCGTTCCGCCGCGCAGCCCGAACGCGACGTTGAGCGCCGACTCCTGCGGCTGAGGGAGGGCGCTCATCCGGTCGAGCAGCGGCGCGCAGAGCTGATGCAGTCCCGCGAACGCGAACGGGGTCTCGGCTTCGACACCCGTGCAGCGCTCGACGCGGAAACCTTCGGTGAACGCGTGCTCGCGCGCATGATCCAGCAGCGCCGTCTTGCCGATGCCGGCTTCCCCGCGCACCACGAGAGACCCGCTGCGCCCGACCTTCGCCTCGGCCAGCAGTGCTTCGACGACATCGCGTTCCGCGCGGCGCCCTAGGAGATTCGTCAGGTCTGCTCCCGCCGGATGGGGGTGGGTGTGTCCCCACCACAGGGTACTGCGGGACGCGATTAGGTGAAAGACACCGACGCGAGCACACGCACCGCGCTGGGAGTCTGGCGACACGGCAGAGACGGCATGGGCCGAAACCGCAGGACCGACACCAGGAGACGAAGAAGTGACGTGGAGCACGCGGGAGCTCGCAGATCTGGCGGGCACGACGGTCAACACCATCCGGCACTATCATTCGCTGGGCCTTCTGACGGCACCGGAGCGACGATACAACGGCTATAAGGAGTACCGGGTGCACCATCTCGTGCGCCTCATCCAGCTGCGGCGGGTCGTGGAGCTCGGGGTTCCGCTCGCCCACGTCGATGTCGCCGCGGGGCACGGGATCGCCTCGCACGATGAGTTGCGAGAGCTGGATGAGCGGGTCGTGGCCGAGATGGAGCGCCTGCAGCGCGCACGGTCCGACATCGCCGCCCTGCTCAGTGTGCGGGCACCCGTCGACACACCTCGAGGCTTCGAGGCCATCGCCGCCGATCTTTCGGAGCCCGACCGGTCCCTCATCCAGATCCTCACCCGGCTGCACGACGAGGCCTCGGTGTCGCGACTGAAGCAGATGGTGGCAGACGAGTGCGCGGAAGGCCGGAAAGCGTTCACGGCCCTGCTTCCCGACGCCTCGGAGGCCGACCGGCGCCGGGTCGCGTCCCTCCTGGGATCGGACGGTGCCAACTGGCGCTCCACGGACCGCCCGTGGCTGGTCGCCGGCACCGGTCACCGCCGTGCGAACAGTCAGGAGACGCGGGCCGCGCTCGCCGAAATCGTCGTCGAGCTCTTCAACTCGGCACAGCGCGACGTGCTCCGCCGCATCGCCGTCGCGGCGGATTCGGCAGAGATCCAGCGTCTCCGCCGAATCCCCGAAGTTCAGTCGGCCTGAGCCGACCTCGGGTGCGGAGTTCCCGCTGATCGACGATTCAAGATGGAGAGCAGTGTGAACAGAGAGTTCGATCTCGTGGTGTTCGGAGCGACCGGATTCACGGGTCGCCGCGCGGCGGAGTACATCCGAGACCACGCCCCGGCGGGACTGCGGTGGGCTGTGGCCGGGCGGAATGCCGAGCGACTCGCGCAACTCGAGACGGGCGCAGCCGTCGTGGTCGCTGATGCGACCGACCCCGCACAGTTGACTGCTCTGGCCGCACGGACACGTGTCGTCCTGAACATGGCGGGGCCGTTCCGACAATTCGGCGATCCCCTGGTCGATGCGTGCGTCGATGAGGGAACCCACTACATCGACATCAGCGGCGAGGTCAGTCGGATCCGCGAACTTATCGATCGACATCACGCGGTCGCGACCCGGAAGGGCGTGGCGATCGTCCCTTTCGGCGGAGTGAGCTCCACTCCGGCGGACATCGCGGCAGCTGTCGCGGATCAGCGTCTCGGCGGTCTCCTGCACACTGCGTCGCTCATCGTCCGCATCCGTGGAGGCATGTTCAACGGCGGCACGGTGGCCAGCATGATCGAGGCGAGCGAGAACGGCGACGACGCGGAAGAACGAGACCCTCTCCTGCTCGGCCCGGAAGGGAGAACGCCACGGCCGGGCGAGAAGGATCCCCGCGGGATGACGTTCGATCGCCGGTTGCGCGCGTGGCTGGTTCCGTCGCCGATGGGGGTTTCGGACACTCGGGCGATCAGGCTCGCATCATCGCTCCGCGGACAGGACGTGACCGTCCAGGAGCATCTGGCTTTCGACGGGTGGGCGGGCCTGTTCCCGGCTGTTCAGCTTCAGGCAGGGCTCGCGGTGATCGCCGCTCTATTGAAGTTCCGCCGGGGACGAGCACTCTTGAGCCGCCTCGTCCCGCCCGGAAACGGACCGAGCGAGGAGCAGATCGCTCAGGGCTTCTATCGACTCGATCTGCATGGAATGGATGCGCGAGGTTCGGAGACCGTCGTCCACGTCTCGGGAGCCGGCGATCCGGCGAACAGGATCACCGTCACTTCTGCGGCTGAGATCGCGTTGAACATGGCGGACCCGGCCGCACCGGTTCCGTTGCGCGGTGGAGTGGTTCCTCCTTCCATCGCCCTGGGAGCCTCGTTCGCCGAACGCCTCACGTCCGCGGGGATCATCTTCGACTGACGTCGGGTGCGGCCTTGACCGTGTGGCAGGCACAGGGTCTTCGATGAGAACGACCGAACGACCGACCGAGAGAACGGACTCCCCATGCCCGCTGTCCACCACCGTACCGTGCTCGTCGACGGGCACGAGGTCTTCTATCGCGAGGCAGGACCCGCCGACGCCCCGGTGCTGCTGCTCCTGCACGGCTACCCGACCAGCTCGCACATGTTCCGGCACCTGATCCCGGCCCTGGGCGACACGCATCGGGTGATCACGCCGGATCACATCGGCTTCGGCCGTTCGGCGGCGCCGTCGGTCGACGAGTTCCCCTACACGTTCGATGCCCTGACGGAGGTGACGCGCGGTTTCCTCCGCGAACTCGGCGTCACGCGGTACACCGTGTACGTGCAGGATTACGGCGCACCCATCGCCTGGCGCCTCGCGCTGGCCGATCCGGATGCCGTCGAGGGAGTCATCTCGCAGAACGGCAACGCCTACGAGGAGGGATTCGTCCCGGAGTTCTGGACGCCGATCTGGGCGTATCACGAGGATCCGTCCGACGAGAACGAAAGGGCACTGCGCCCGGCCTTGGAGAGGGATGCCGTCGAGTGGCAGTACCTGCACGGCGTGCCCGACCCGACCCTCGTCGATCCCGATGCGTGGGAGCACGACCTCGCGCTCCTTGCCCGACCGGGAGTCGACCGCGCGCAGCTGCACCTCTTCGGCGACTACGCGACCAATCGGGCGCTCTACCCTGCGCTGCAGGAGTGGCTGCGCGCCAGTCGGGTGCCCGTGCTCGCCGTCTGGGGCCGCAACGACGAGATCTTCGCCGCGGCCGGCGCTGAGGCCTTCCGGCGGGACTCACCCGACGCGCGTATTGAACTCCTCGACGCCGGGCACTTCCTGCTCGAATCGAACCTCGACGACGTCGTGCGCATCATCCGCGACTGGCTGCGCGCCCGCAGGGCCTGACCCGCGAGTGCTCAGCCCGTCGAACTCAGGGCACGCTGACCACGACTTTGCCGACTCCGCCGGCGGCCAGCTCGTGCGCCTTCGCGATGGACGCGAGCGGAAGCACCTGATCGACCCGCGGCGAGAAGAGCCCGCGGCGGCCGAGGTCGGCTGCGCGTTCGAGAAGGGCCGAATCGTTGGCAGCATCCACGGCACGGATGCCGAACTTCGAGGCCGCGCCCTTGTCGGCGACGGTCACGACGCGCGCCGCATCCCCCACGATCGCCAGCAGATCGGGAAGCGACGGCGAAGGCGCGGCGTGCACCGCCGCACGCACGCCTTCCGGCGCGATCGCGGCGACACGATCGGCGAGGCCAGGACCGTACGTGGTCGGGACGACTCCGAGAGCGGTGAGGTGCTCGTGGTTCTCCGGTCGGGCCGTGCCGATCACCCGTGCGCCGGCGGCGAGCGCGAACTGCGCCGCCGCACTGCCGACTGCACCGGATGCTCCCTCGATCAGGATCGTCCGGCCGTCGAGGTCACCGAGCGCGTCGACCGCTCCGGCCGCGGTGACGGAGGCGAGCCCTGCGGCAGCCGCCTGCTCGACGGTCCATTCTGGGGGCACGGCACTCCAGGCCGTCAGCACCGCGAACTCCGCCGTGGTGTCGCTCACCCCACCGAGCCCGAAGACGAGATCGCCGACGCGGGCGGTCGTCACTCCATGGCCGATCTCGTCGATCACGCCGACTGCATCGCGACCGGGGATCGCCGGCAGCGGCAGCGGAAGAAACGCCTGCAGGGCACCCGCCCGCAGCAGGTAGTCGATCGGGTTGACGCTCACCGCTCGCACGGCGATACGCACCGAGTTCGGGCCGGCATGCGGTTCGGGAGCCTCGTCGACGATCAGGACGTCGGGATCTCCGTAGGTGTGGAAACGTGCAGCGCGCATGTTGTTCGTCTTTCTTCAGGCGATCGCGAAGCCGAGCTGGGCGTAGAACGGCGACGGATCCTTGTCGAGGGAAGCCTTCACTCCGCGCGTCCAGTCGTCGGCGAGCACCTCGATGTCGCCGCGCTCCGTGCCGTCGAGGATTGCGGTGGCGATGTCCGCCGGGTCTTCCTTGGGTCCGTCGTATCCTGCCGAGAAGTCCGTGTCGAACGCCCCGGCATGAGCGGCCACGACCCGAGTGCCCTGCTCGGCGAGCTCGAGCCGGAAGCCGTTGGTGAGGGCCCAGGCCGCGGCCTTGCTCGCGTGGTATCCGTTCGTGCCCGGGTGCGCGAACCACGACTGCGCGGAGAGCACGTTGACGATCGTGCCTCCCCCGCCGGCGGCGAGACCGGGGGCGAACGCCCGCACCATGTGCAGGATGCCGCGGCTGTTGGTATCCATCTCGGCCTCCAGGTCGGCCAGCGGGCTGTGCATCAGGGTTCCCGGCCGGTTGATGCCGGCGTTGTTGATGAGCATGGTCACGTCGGGTGCCGCCGCGGCCGCGGCTGCGATCTGTGCAGCATCCGTCACGTCGAGTTGGATGGGGATCACGCCGGGGAGGTCGATGCTCTCGGGGTTGCGCGCGCCGGCATAGACCTTCGCCGCACCGCGCTCGAGCAGCTGCTGGACGAGGATGCGGCCGAGGCCACGGTTGGCGCCCGTCACAAGGGCGACGGATCCGACGATGGGTGAGGAAGACGTGTGATTCGTGGTCATGGTGATACCGTAAGACCTGACGTTGACGTCAGGTGCAAGTCCCGAGTCGCAAGTGAGCGAGGAGCGAGTCATGAGAATCGGCGAATTGGCGGCGCGAGCCGGCGTGAGCGTGCGCGCCCTGCGCTACTACGAGGAGCAGGGCCTGCTGCACAGCGAGCGCACGCCCGGCGGTCAGCGCGAATACGACGAGGCGGCGGTCCAGCGCGTGGCTTTCTTCCAGATCATGTACGCCGCAGGGCTGTCGAGCAAGCGGATCGCCGAGATGCTCCCGTGCATCGACAGCGGCACGACGGACGTCGACCAGCGACGGATGTTGGAAGACGAGCATCGGCGCATCGTGTCGCGCATCGACGAGCTCATCGACGTGCGCGATCGCCTGGAGGTCATCATCACCGCAGCATCCGACCGCGCCGCCTGATCGAGCGGACGATATGACACGGTGTCACTTGTTCTCATGACACCGGCGCACTACTCCCGCGAACCGCGATGGAGTGCGATGGAAACATGACCACTCCGCAGATATCCACCGAGCCTTCCGCACGCGTGCCGTTCTGGCGACGACCCTTCCGGGTCGTGCGCGAGAACATGCGCGTCTACCTGATCCTCAACGCGGCGGCCTATGGGCTCGCCGTCATCGGGTTCGTGATCGGCCTCATCTTCCCCGACCTCGTCGCCGCCGAGGCGGCCGGGCTGGAAGCGAACGGCACCGGCGAGCTGGTGCGCTGGCTCTTCAACACTCCCCCGCTGTTCGCCCTGATGATCCTCGTCGTGAACATCTTCCGCCTGAGCGCCCTGACGATCGTGCTGCCGTCGCTGATCGTCCCGTTCGCCGGCCTCGCGTTCTTCGGGCACTGGGCAGTGACGACGGGCATTACCCTCGTCCAGACCACGCCCGCGGGATGGGTCGCCATGATCCCGCACTCCCTGACCTTCCTGATCGAGCTGCAGGCGTACATCCTCTTCCTGCTCGGCGCGTTCCTGATCGGCAAGTACTGGCTGTCCCCGCGCACCGCGCAGGCGAAGAACCGGCGCCAGGGTTATCTGCGTGGCCTCCGCCAGCTGGGCCTGCTCGCGCTCCCGGCGCTCGTGCTGCTGATCATCGGCGCCGTCTGGGAGGCGTACTCGCTGCGCTACCTGGTGGGTCCGCTCGGGCAGCTGCTGCTCTGAGACGCGCACCTGCGCGCCGTCCTGGCTGCCCTGCGCATCACCTGAGAACCGCGCCGTCAGGCCCGGTTCCGGCATCCCGCCGCTTCAGGGCGCGGCTGAGGAGGATCTTCCCGATCGCCGCCGCGATGAGCAGGCCGAGCGCCACGTACTGCAGAGCGCCGGCGCTGAGGAAGAATCCGGACACTCCCGAGGGGAGCGTCTTGAACAGACCGAAGTCGAAGTAGTGGTATCCGACGTACGCGAGGAACAGCATCGCGGAGAGAAGGATCACGGCGTTGAGGACGAGGCTGAGGATCTTCATGCTGCAAGCCCGCTCAGCCCAGTTCGGCGATCGCCTCGCCGATGAGGTCGGCGACGGCTTCCGGGTTCGAGACCATGACCGAGTGCGAAGCCCCGTCGATCTCGACGGTCTTCTTCGAACCCGCCCGATCGGCCATGAACCGCAGCCCCTCGGCAGGGATGTTCTTGTCTCCGGTGCCGAAGATGAACCACGACGGCAGCGTCTTCCAGGCCGGGGTCGTCGACGGCTGAGCCTCGCCGAGTGCGAAGTCGCGGATGGGGCGCTGCGTCGCCGCGGCGATCCGAGCATCCGCGATGTCCACGTCGGCCGCGAACTGGTTCGGGAACAGTTCGCGGTCGACGATGAGGTCGTTGGTGCCGTCTTCGAGCGGATAGGCGCGAACGGTATCGCCGAGGGTGCTGCCCTCGAACTGCCCGGTCAGTCCGAGCGCCGTCTCCCCCTGGTCGGGAGCGAACGCCGCGACATAGACGAGGCCCTTCACCGCCTCGCTCCCCACGGCGGCTTCGGTGATCACGGCGCCTCCGTAGGAGTGACCGACCAGGAGGACGGGCCCGTCGACCGACTCGACGGCGCTGCGCACGTTCGCGGCATCCGTCGTCACGCTTCGCAGGGGATTCGGCGTCGCGAACGCCGGGACACCGCGCATCTGCAGGGCGCTGATCACGCCGCTCCAGCTCGACGATTCGGCGAAAGCGCCGTGGACGAGGACGACTGTGATCTCGGTCATGAGTTCTCCTTCAAAGGGCCGCGCGAGGCAGGATGCAGCCATGGAACACCGTGTTGCTGCCACAGGGTCAACCCCTTCTGCGACCCGGGGCGGGTGCTTCGCTCGCCCCGACACGAACGCTTGACCATGTGGCAGCAACATGATGTGAAGTGACCTCATGACGAACAACGACGGTCAGCACTGGTTTCAACGCTGCAGCAAGTCCGCGCAGGAGTGGCTCCTCCACAACCCCGGGATGCCCCTGACCACCGAGGCCATGGACGCCGTGATCGGTGCCGGTGGATCTCTCGTCCGCAGATCGGCCTCCGGCGACGCGCAATCCGAGGCGTACTACCTCCATCCCTCCGACAGCGCCTATCTCGTCGAGCTGCGAGCGGCCGGCGTCACGGTGGGCAATCGGTAGACCGGGATGCTCCCGGCTTCAGATCAGGCGGTGGGGTCGTCAGCTCCCGAAGCGAGCACTCCTGAGATGAGCAGCTGCACGAGGGCACCCGCGTCGTAACGAGGGTCGGAGCCTGCGCCGATGCAGAGATTTCCGATGCCCTTGAGCACGTTGTAGCCATCGGCCGAGCCCGCCGCACGCTCCGGCCCGAGGGCCGCCTCGAGAAGTGAGCCACAGACCGGAACCAGACGCTCGACGAAGTAGGTGTGCAGGGCACGCGCGTCCGCGGTCGTGCCCTGCAGCGCACCGGCGAGCCCGTGCTTGGTGACCAGGAAGTCGACGAACAGGGCGACCCAGGCACGCAGCGCCGTCTCCGGCGTCGCACTCTCTGCCAGCAACCGGGGGCCGGCATCGGCGCACGCCTCCACCTGGTGCCGATACACGGCGACCACGAGATCTGGCCGTGTCGGAAAGTGCCGGTAGATCGTGCCGACCCCGACGCCGGCTCGAGCCGCGATCTCGCGAACGGGCGCGTCGACGCCCGATTCCACGAAGACGGACGCTGCAGCGTCGAGCAGCAGCTGAGCGTCACGGCGCGGGCGACCCACCTGCCGCCCGGCGTCCCCGATCTGATCGTCCGACATGAACTCTCTTTCTGCGCGCACCATCGGCTTGCATTACGGATCACTGTTCCGTAATGTTATGGATCGTTGTTCCGATATCAGTATCGCAGACCAGCCAGCCGGAAAGGCATCTCATGAGTTCCTCCCTCGCGCACACCCTCGACGCCATCGTCGGCGAGGGTGCACCCGTGGTGTCCGTCGCCCCCGTCGAGCTGTCCGCCCCCGGCCGCCCCGTGCCGCTCCAGGTACGCGTGTCCGCCCCGGCATCCGGCACCGACCTCCCGGTCGTGCTCTTCTCGCACGGCAACGGCTGGAACCTCGACGGCTACGCCCCGCTCACGGCATTCTGGGCCTCCCGCGGATTCGTCGTCATCCAGCCGACCCACCTCGACTCCCGACGGAACGGGTTCGGGTTCGACCATCCGGTGTTCCCCTCGATCTGGACGGAGCGGATCGCAGATCTCACCCGCATCCTCGACCAGCTCGATGCCATCGAAGCGGCCGTCCCGGGCCTCGCCGGCCGGATGGACCGCAGTCGCGTCGCCGTCACCGGCCACTCCTGGGGCGGGCAGACCGCGCAGGCCCTGCTCGGTGCGCGGATCCTCGACGAGGCAGGAGAGGTCGGTGACGACATGTCCGACAGCCGCGTGAGTGCGGGGATCCTCTTCGCGGCGACCGGTCTCGCAGGCGACGATCTGCACCCGTTCGCGCAGGCGAACTTCCCGTTCATGCGTCCGTCGTTCGCCGAGCTCACCACACCGACCCTGGTCGTGGCCGGCGACCACGACCAGTCGAAGATGTCGAGCCGCGGACCCGACTGGTTCACCGACGCCTACACGCACAGCCCGGGCGCCACCGACCTCCTCACCTTCTTCGGTGCCGAGCACGGACTCGGCGGGATCGTCGGCTACGAGGTCGCGGAGACGACGGATGAAGACCCGCAGCGAGTCGCCGTCATCCAGCGACTCAGCACCGCCTACCTCCGAACCGCGCTGCACGTCGACGAGAGCAGCTGGCCCGCTGCCCGCGCCGCATTCATCGACGGCATCGAGCCCATCGGTCGAGTCGACAGCAGGCGCTGAGCGCTGCAGCGCCGCGATCTGTCACGTCAGGGTGCGGCTCCGCCAGGGATGGACGACCCCGGTGGGGACGATGACGACGGGGCGCGACTGGTGGCGGGCGAGTCGGAGAGCGACCGAACCGTTGAGGAATTCGCGAACGGCCGCGCCGATCTCGTCCCGGCGGGTGCCGATCACGAACATCGATGCGTGTGTCCGCTCGGCGAGATCGTGCAGTGCCATCGCGGGGTCGCCCACGTGCTGGAGAACCGTCCAGCGCGCCGGCGAGTCCGTCAGAGCCACGTCGGCCTCGGCCTGGACGACGGCAAGATCTCTTCGGCCGCGCCGCAATGCTTCGCTGACCGCCTCGCCCGGAGCGGCGCCGTCCGGATCCGGCGCGTCGATCACCCGGCTCGTGTCGATGTGGGCGACGATGAGCGGCACGCCCGTCGCCACCGCGAGCGCGCTCGCATGTCGCAGGACCGCGGGGTCGCCACCGGGGATGTGCCCCGCGATCACCGCACCCTCATACTCAGTCGTCACGATGACCTTCCGTCATGTCTTCGAGCCGCTCGAGGTGGGTCCGCTCCACCGAGGGTCGTTCCTTCGTCAGTGATTCGTACGGTGATCGATCGCGCGAAGGAGCCGGCGGTGACCTGGTGCGGCGGACGTGGTCCCATCGGCTCGGATCGTCTTCGAGCATGTCCCTGTCCCAGCCGCCGTGTTCGGCGGCGGCCCGGTACGCGCCGTGCAGGAACTCGAGCACCGCCCCATCGGGATCCTCGGCGTCGGCCACCATCTCGTAGGGCAGCAGGAACTGACCGTTCTCGACGCTGTAGTAGGCGCCGTCCACGCCGATCGGATGCTCCGCGAACCCCTCCGGTTCCGGATACGCATACGCGTAGAACGCGCCCTGCTCTCCGCCGCCGGGCCAGAATCCGCAACTGAAGAGCTCCTTCGAGTACCCCTCCACCATCACCCAGTCGCCGACGTTGGGAGCGCCGCCGGGGTGCTCCGGCGCATCCCTGCCAGAGAAACGGGTGCAGGCGAGGTCCATCGACCCCCAGAAGAAGTGGACGGGGCTGACCTTGCCGACGAAATGCGACCGGAACTCCTCCATGGTCCGGTGCGCCTGCATCAGCTGCTCCCAGAACAGGCGAGCCGCCGCCGGGTCGTAGGACGCGTGCTCGGTGTCCTGCGCGAACGGGATCGCGGATTCCACCTCGTTGGGCCCCGAGGAGATCTCCGCGTCGATGCCCAACTCGCTCAGAGCGCGCAGGACCCGGTCGTGGAATCCCGCGACCGGCACCGCCTCCAGTCGGATGTTCCGTGATCCGCCGTCACTGCTGCGAATCCGGAGTCGATGGTCGATGAAGTCGAACTCGAGATCGAAGAGCCGACGACCGGCCGGGATGCTGCCCGTGCTCAGCCCGCGAGGAGTGACGTACAGCGTCACCTGCCACCAGTGGTTCACCAGCGGTGCGTGCGCGAGCCGCACCTTGCCGACGATCTGCGTCCACATGTGCAGCGTGTCGCGAGTCGCCGTCCAGTCATCCACCCTCAGACGCGGCCAGCCTGTGGCCTCCGAGGTCGTGTCCGTGCTCATGTTCTCTCCGTCCCGCTCAGCGGTACTCGGGGTTGAGCTGGTGCGGGGAGCAACCCGCCGCCCACTCACTGCGGCGGTTGCCGTAGGCGGGAACACCTCCGGCGCCCTTGAGCATGGCCGCGAGGTGCAGCAGGTTGTACGTCATGAACGTCGTGTTGCGGTTCGTGAAGTCGTTCTCCGGGCCGCCCGACCCCGGATCGAGATACCCCGGTCCGGGTCCGGCCTCGCCGATCCAGCCGGCGTCGGCTTGCGGCGGGATGGTGTAGCCCAGGTGCTGCAGGCTGTACAGCACGTTCATGGCGCAGTGCTTGACCCCGTCCTCGTTGCCCGTGATGAGGCAACCCGCGACCCGGCCGTAGTACGCGTACTGGCCCGCGTCGTTGAGCTGTGCGGAGCCGCCGTACAGACGCTCGATCACCCGCTTCATCACCGAGCTGTTGTCGCCCAGCCAGATCGGACCGGCGAGGACCAGGATGTCGGAGGCGAGCACCTTCCGGGAGAGTTCGGGCCACTCGTCGACATCCCAGCCGTGCTCGGTCATGTCCGGCCACACCCCGGTCGCGATATCGCGATCGATCGCGCGCACCACTTCGACCTCCGCGCCGTGATCGCGCATGATCTGGCTGCTGATGCGGATCAGCCCATCCGTGTGGCTGGGCTCGGGCGACCGCTTCAGGGTCGCATTGATGAACAGCGCCCGGATCCCCTCGAATCGCGGCATCGTCGCGCCGTCATCCGAACTCCTATCGATCATCAGAGACACCTTCCTCGCGCCAGCGGACCGGCTCGCCTGTCAGTGAACCCCGTGTTCTCACAACACAGTCAAGAGCGGGGATGTCGATCTACGGGGGCAGGAGGTTCTTCAGCTGTCGGCGAGAGGTGATGCCCAGCTTCCGGAAGATACTGCGCAGGTGTGCGTCGATCGTTCGTTTGCTGAGGAAGAGTTCCGTGCCGACCTCGCGGGATGTCGCCCCGGTGGCCACCATACGGGCTATCTGCAGTTCGTGGGCGGTCAGCGCGTCAGTGGGCCGATCCGAGCCTCTTCGCGGGTTCTCTCCGGTGGCGAGCAGTTCGCGGGCGGCCCGGGCGGCGAAGGCATCGGCACCCATCGCGGTCAGCGAGTCGTGCGCGATCCGGAGCTGCTCGCGAGCATCCTGGCGTCGTCCACTCCGCCGCAACCACTCCCCGAAGACGAGGTGAGATCGGAAGAGGTCGCCTCTCACGCCGGAGGCGGACAGCTGTTCGATCGATGCCCGATAGTGGCCCTCGGCACTGTCGTCGGTGGCGACCAGCGCACGAGAGCGGGCGGCCAGTCCGAGTGCCCAGGGGGTATCGCTCGCCTCCGCGCGCGCGCAGAACTCTTCCAGCGCCGACTCGGCGAGCTTCCGCTCGTCCGCGCGTACGGCTGCTTCCACGAGCTCGGGAAAACTGATGCCGCTGTTCGAGAACTCATGGGTCCGCGTGGCCCGTGCGGCGGCCTCCACCGCGGCGGGGTAGTTCCCTCGGCCGTTGTGCAGGACCGCCAATGCGTAGTTGGCGGTCGCGGTCAATGTGCCGCCGTTTCTCGTTCGCGTCCTCTGGCCGCACTCGGCGTAGAGACGTCTGGTCTCCGCCTCCTGTCCGCGCCACGCGGCGACGATGAGGCGCGCGTAAGGCTGCGCCACGGCTCCCGTCGCGCGCGAGATGGCGGCGCCCTCCTCTGCCCGTTCCGCCGCCTGCCGAAGGTCACCGCAGAGCGCCAGGGTGGCGGACAGGGCCGCGAGCGCCCCAGGGAGCGTGGTCAGGGCGCCGGCTTCTCTGGCGAGGCGGACGTTGCGTTCGGCGAGCACGCGCACGATCCCGTCGTCGAAGATCGCGGCCGCTGCTCGGGCGGCCGACCACATCCATCGGCGACTTCCCATCTGGCCGATCGCTTCGCCGTCGAAGCCGCGGTCGCGAAACGCCTCGACAGAGCGGCGTACTGCGGGAACACCTGCGGCATATCCTTCGGTGAACACGAGCACGAGCGCGTCGAGCAGCTCATCCGCCGGCAGGGGCCGACCGGGTGGCCGCGGTGCGGCGAGCGCAGCCGTGGCGACTTCCTTCACCCCGCGCTTCTCGCCGGACCCGCCGATGATCATCGCCGCGTCCAGTGCGTGCAGGTACGTCTCCCGCGAGAGCGAGGCGTCCAGCGGGGCGAGGGTGCGGGCCGCGTCCAGCAGCATCCCCGGCGCGTCGCCCCCCTCCGTGCGGTGGAATGCCAATCGTGCCCGGAGCAGCTCGAGCCGAGCGCGTTGCAGATCGTCGAGCGGGCCCGTCTCGGCGACTGCCGCCAGATCGAGAGCCGCGTCGAACGCCCCCGCGTCATGCTTGGCGTGCGCCGCCTCGAGAGCCCGCCTCGCCCGGGCGTCGGGACCAGGGGAGATCTCCGCGGCGCGTTGCAGGAACACAGCCGCAGCCGCCGCTCCGGCTCGCGCAAGCGTGCGCGCGGCCGAGAGCTCGAGCTCGGTCGCGGCGCCCTCATCCACGTCCGCCACTGCCTCGGCACGATGCCAGGCGTGACGGTCGGGGTCTATCCGCTGGTCGGTCGCGGCCGCCAGCGCTGCGTGGATGCGGCGCCTCTTCGCCGGGGCGGCTGCCCGGTACACCGCTGAACGCACGAGCGGATGACGAAACGACACGCGTGCGCCGATCTCCAGGAGCCCCGAGGCCTCGACCTCTTCGCCGGCCGACTGATCGGTACCGAGCAGGTCGAGCGCCCGCCGAAGTAGTCGGGCGTCTCCGGTCGGATCGGCCGCGGCCACCAGAAGCAGCGTCTGCGCATCGGCCGTCAGGCCCGCCGATCGGCGTTGGAACGTCTCCTCCACGCGTCGCGGAACGCCGGCGACGCCCGGCGACTCGAACCCGCCGGCCCATTCCGCCGATCTGATGTTTCGCGGCAGCTCGAGCAGCGCGAGGGGGTTCCCGCGAGCCTCGGCGAGAATCCGATCGCGCACGGCGTCGTCGAGTGTCGCGTGGACTCCCTCGTCCAACAGCATCCGCGCGTCGCTGTCGACGAGGCCCTCGAGACGCAACTCTGCTTCGAGATCGGTGAAGGCGTGGATCTCGCCGGCAGCGACATCGCGCAGCGCGAAGACGACGGCGATGCGTTCCGCCTTCAAGCGCCGGACAACGAACGCGAGCACACCGGCTGATGCCTGGTCGAGCCACTGCGCGTCGTCGACGAGGCAGAGCAGGGGGGTTTCCTCGGCGACCTCGGTCAGGAGGTTCAAGGTGGCGAGTCCGATGAGGAAATGATCCGGGGCGTCGCCCTCGCGAAGGCCCAATGCCACCTCGAGGGCGGCCTGCTGTGGCGCTGGGAGCGCCCCGACGCGATCGAGCATCGGCTCGCAGAGCTGGTGCAGCCCCGCGAAGGCGAATGGCGTCTCCGACTCGACCCCGATGCAGCTCTCTACCCGGAATTCCAGAGCCACGGCCGACATGCGGGCGTAGCCCAGCAGCGCGCTTTTCCCGATTCCGGCTTCGCCGCGCACGACAAGTGACCCGCTGCCTGCGTTCCTCGCCGAGCTCAGCAGGTCGTCGATGACCTCGCGCTCCGCGCGACGTCCCAAGAGCTTCGTCAGGTTCTGCTCCAGCCGAGTCCGTCGGATGCCTGTCCTTGCAACAGGGTACCCGGGCACCGGCACCCCGTCCGATGCCAGGGCTCCGCCGCGGACAAGAATAGGCAACTTCCGCCGACGCGAGTCAGTACACGGTGGGGCGAACCTGTCTGACATGGCAGCCACACGAGGAACGGCCTCCGCTGGCGGACGATCAGCAGACACGGTCGCATGGAGTACGCGCGAACTCGCAGACCTGGCCGGAACGACCCTCAACACCGTTCGGCACTATCACTCGCTCGGCCTTCTGGATACACCCGAGCGCAACCGCAACGGCTACAAGCAATACCAGGTCACCCATCTCGTCCAGCTCCTGCAGGTGCGTCGCATCGCCGAGCTGGGGGTACCTCTCTCGAAGCTCGCGGCCGCCCGTAGCGATAGCACCGGGTTACGGGCGGAGCTTCGGCAGGTGGACGCCGCTGTCGCAGCCGAGATCGAGCGCCTGTGCCGCGCGCGGTCCGACATCGCCGCGATACTGGACGTTCGCGCTCCCATCGACGCGCCTCGAGGCTTCGAGACGGTGGCGGCGCAGCTCTCCGAGTCCGACCTCGCACTCATCCACATCTGCGCCCGCGTGTACAGCGCGAGCGGATCGTTCCGGCTCAGAGAGATGGTCGCCGAAGAACCCCCCGCTCTGAGGCGGGAATTCGACGGGTTGTCGTTCGACGCGGAGGAGGCCACCCGGCAGCTCCTCGTACGCCGGATGGCCGCTGAGACCTCGAACTGGCGGTGGGCTGAAGTTCTCTGGTCGTCGGAAGAATTCCGATCCCCGGACCTCGCTCGGGAAGAAGCCCGGAGGACGATCGGCGCGTCCGTGAACGAGTTCTACAACGCCGCCCAAAGCGATGTGCTCCGTCGCGTCTCCTCGTCCCTGCGAGATGCACCCGTCGAGCACCGAAGTCGACCCGGCGATGCGCCGTCGCTCTTCGACGTCGTCGCCTGACTCAGAGATGATCCCGGACGGCGAAGCGACTCAGGACGTGCGCAGAGGCTTCAGCGCGGTCGTCCAAGCCTCGAGCTGGTCGAACAGCGTGCTCGCCCCGGCATCGTGATGCGGTGCCGGGGTGAACACGGAGTAGTTCTCGAAGTCGGTGACGAGGGAGAAGCTGAGCTGCTGACGCACGTGGGCGATCTGCAGTTCGCTGGCGATCGCGCGGAGGTGCTCGATCGCTCGGGCGCCTCCGACGCTGCCGTAGCTGACGAAGGCGGCGGCCTTGTTGTTCCACTCTCCGTAGAGGTAGTCGATCGCGTTCTTCAGCACGCCGGAGATCGAATGGTTGTACTCGGGGGTGACGAAGATGTAGCCGTCGTACTGGGCGATCTTCTGTGCCCACTCCTTGGTGTGCGCGTTGGCGTACTGTCCCATGGCCGGCGGGAGCGCCTCGTCGAGATGCGGCAGCGGGAAGTCGGCGAGGTCGATGAGTTCGTAGGCGGCGTCGCGGGTCTCGGCGCGGTCGAGGACCCAGCGGGCCACGGCCTCGCCGTTGCGTCCTGGTCGGGTGCTGCCGAGGATGATGCCGATGCGGATGCTGCTCATGGTGGTCTCCCGGGGGGCGATGGCTTCGAGCGGAATGCTCGCTCCGTGCAGTCGACACCATGTCCCAGGGACCGGGTCAACCCGGCCGCCACCACGTTCATCTCGGGGATTGACTAGGTCGTGGGAACACAGTCTTTAGTGATCTCGAGGCGCACATATCCTTCGGCGGCGCCGCATCAAGAACGTCGAGAACGACGTCGAGAAGACGAGAGACCCTCATGACCCGCGAACTCACCGACGCCACAGGATCGAAAGTATTCATCGAGTTGGTCGACGGCGCCCCGATTCGGTCGTACTCGATCCGCCTCGCCTCCGTCTCCTCGCCTGCCGGCCGCGCGGACTTCCTGGAGCCCGTGTCCGACGAGGCCGTTCGCGTCTTCTTCCACACCGAAGTCGACCCCGAATTCAGCGGGCGCGGTCTGGCAACTCAGCTGATTCGCACTGCTCTGGGAGACGCGATCGAAGAGAACATCGTCGTCGTTCCCGTGTGTCCGCTCTTCGCCGCCTACCTGCGCACGCACGGCGAGGCCTACCTCGCGGAGGGAGGGAAGTTCCGCGTACCGCGACGAGCGGATCTGGCACTCGTCAGCCAGGCCGTGCGCGCCGAACGATGAACTGTCGAGTCCGGCGGACGACTGCCCACTCCGCAAGAATCCTTCCCCACTGAAACAGAGAGCGACAACGCCATGGCACAGACCAACACGGCCGTCGAGTATCACCGTGTACTCGTCAGCGACAAACGCCGCATCGGGCGCGGCATCCTCGCGCTCGTCCTCCTCATCGGCGGCATGCAGGCATTCATCTTCGGGCTCGGAATCGTCGCCGTCCTGATCGATACAGCGATCGGGACAGAGTCCCGGGCCGGATACACCCCGCTGCTCAACGCGGTCGGCGCGTTCTCCGTCGCGCTGCTGATCCCGTGGAGCATGCTCATCCAGCGCTGGCTCTACGGGGTGCGAGGCGGGTCTCTGTCGTCGGTTCTGGGGCACTTCCGCTTCGATGTCTTCGGCCGTGCCCTGATGATCCTGCTCCCCGTGACCGTGGTGGTGCAGATCGTCTACTACTGGGCCCCGTTCCCGCAGACCACCTGGGCATGGCACGAGCTGCTCCTCCTCGTCGCCACCGCCCTCGCTCTGACCCCGTTCCAGGCCGCGGGTGAGGAGTACGGCTTCCGCGGACTCATCCTCCGCGTCGTCGGCAGCTGGACACGCAACGCCCGTCTCGGACTCGTGCTCGGCATCATCGTCTCCAGCGTGCTCTTCGCGCTGGTCCACGTCTCCACCAGCGGCCTGCTGAACGTCTGGTATCTCGTCTTCGCCGTCGGCACCGCCTGGATCACCTGGCGGACCGGTGGGCTGGAGATCGCCGTCGTGCTGCACGCGGTGTTCAACACGACGCAGTTCGTGATCGATGCCGCCCTGCAGATCGATCCGACGGTCGCGACCGACCGGTCCGCCGGCGCGATCGACGCGAGCGTCCTCATACCCGTACCGCTCATCATCGGGGCTGTCATCGTCGTGGCCATCCGCACTCGCCGCAGCGGAACCGCCCTGACGCCGGGATCTGTGCACGACGGTACAACCCCCTGACGAAGCGGCCGGTTCACGTGGGCCGCACGTGAACCGGCCATCGATCGGCTCCCACGGTTCGCGGCGTCTGCAGTGACGATCACATGCGAGCTGTCAGGCGATCGTCGCTGGCGGATGCGAGAAGCAGCCGCGGCACGACGTCGATGGAGCCCGCATCGGCACATGCTGCACCGCATCCGTCAGATAGTCCGATACCAGGGAGCCGATCATGCGGAGACCTCCCCTCGGCCGACGTCGCTCACGCGTGCTGTCGCTTCTTCTTGGCGCGCTCGACAAGCCAGACCATGACCACCACCGCGACGTTCATCACCATCAGGATGAGGACCGCGGCGCCAGGACCGGCGCCCACTCCCCGGTCGATCGTCGCCGACTCGCCTCCGGCGAACAGGGCGTTCACGATGCCGACGAGCAGATTGTTCGCGACATGGAACGCCATGGCCGCCTCCAGACCCCCGCTGAGCAGACCCATGACGGTCGTGCAGGCGGAGAAGACGAAGAGATAGCTGACGAGCCACGGATCCAGCGTCACGTGAACGGCGGTGAACAGCACACCGGAGACGAGGATGCCGAAGATGACGGCGAGGCGGGTGCTGCGGAACCAGGAGCCGGCGGCCGGGATGAGCACGCCACGGAAGGCGATCTCCTCCCCTGCGGACTGCAGGGGAACGCCGACGAGGCTGACGAGGATGATGGCGATCGTCGTCGCTCCGACGGCGAACGCGCCGCGTCCCATCGAGCTGGGCGCGACCAGCGAGGTGACCAGGGTCACCAGCCCCACGAGGACGGCGGACCCGAGGAGATAGATGCCGACTCGGCGCCAATCGAAGGCTCGGCGGTGGCGGAACACCGCCCGCCACGACACCTTGGCCATGGCGGCCACCAGCATCGTCATCAGTACAGCGGTGATCGCGGTGCTGATGCCCGTCGCGGCGATAGAGAGGGGGGTGAGAGAGGGCCGGTTCGGGTCAGCCGGCCCTTCGATCGCGACGACCCCTTGGAAGACGATGATCTGGACGAGGAGAAGCGTCACCGGGATCGCGATGAGGACGATGATCGACTTCCACCGCGCCATGCGGAAATGGACGCCGAAGGGACGATCGGGAAGGGTACCGGAAGCGACCGGCAGGTCGTCTCGGTCGGTGGGAGCGTTGCTTGTCGTCATGGTGTCAGCCCACATGTCGGTGGAACACAGTCAAGACGCACGCACCGACGTCCTCGCCGAGCCTCGTGCTCTCGAATCAGGCCGAGGACCGCGCCAGGACGGCGTTCTTCCACGGGTCATCGAAGGCGAGCGTCGCCCCGTCGTCGCGCACCGCGATCCCGTGGTGGCGCAGCCGCTCCCCCAGCTCGCCCAGGTCATCCGTGCTCGGCAGCTCGAGGTCGACGCGGCCCAGGCCGAGCGCCGACATCCGTGGGCCCGCCCCTCGCGAGTTCCACACGTTCATCGCCATGTGATGGTGATATCCGCCGGCGCTCACGAACAGCGCGGACCCCTGGTAGTCGGCCGTCTCATCGAAGCCCAGCGCGCCCACGTAGAACGCTCGCGCCGTGTCGACGTCGCCGACCGACAGGTGCACGTGTCCGACGGATGCCGCCTCCTGAGCCGTGCCGCCGGCCGCGGCCTCCTCGGTGAGATGCTCGCGGAGGAACGCGTTCGGGTCGAGGAACAGCGAGCCCATCTCGACCTTGCCGTGCGTCCACGACCACTCGGTGCGCAGGCGATCCCAGTACAGTTCGACGCCGTTGCCCTCGGGGTCGGTGAAGTAGAACGCCTGGCTCACGAGGTGGTCGGCACTGCCGGAGAACGTCTGGGCCGCCTTACTCGCAACCGAGTACACGGCGGCGGCGAGCGCCGTCTGCGACTCGAACAGGATCGCTGTGTGGAAGAGTCCGGCCGAGCCCTGCGGTGCGTGACGCAGCGCCGGGGTGTGCTCGAGTACGACGATGGGTCGGCCGGCGCGGCCGAGGGTGACGGTGTCTCCCTCGGCGCCGAGCACCTGCAGCGTGACGACGTCTCGGTAGAACTTCGTCATGCCGTCGAGGTCCCCCACGAGCAGCGTCACCGCACCCATCGCGGTGCCATCGGCCAGGTGATCGGATGCCGGGATCAGGGCGCTCATGCGACCTCCTGCTCGACGTCGTCGGCAACACCGGTCAGCACACTGAGTTCATCGATCGAGACGTTCGCTCCGAAGGCCGGTTCCCCCGGCTCGAGCCGCGCCCCAGCGGAGAGCGCGCCGATGACGAGCGGGTCGAAGCCCCATCGGTCGATGAGCTCCGCGACGGTCTCGACGTCGTCGGGGGAATCCCCGGCGAGGGCGATGGCCTTGCGACCTGCCTCTTCCGGTCCACGGGCCTCGTCCTCCAGGTCGTGATAACCCATGTGGTTGAACGCCTTCACAACCCGCGCACCGAGCAGGAACTGCTGCACGGCCTCGCTCGACGACACTCCCTGCTCCAGCACCGAATCGCGTGGGCCATCGACCTCCCACCAGTGGTTCATCGCATCGATGACGAGCGTGCCCACGAGCTCGGTCACCGGCAGGGACCAGTACTTGCTCAGCGGCAGGGCGAGGATCACGACGTCGGAACCCCGCACGGCGTCAGCGGCGCTCACCGCGGTCGCCCCGGGGGTGAGGACCTCCGTCGTCAGCGCGATCTTCGCCGGGTCGCCCGAGCCGGCGATGAGCACCCGGTGACCTGCGGCGAGCGCCAGGCGAGCCAGCTCCGTGCCGACCTTGCCGGCGCCGAGGATGCCGATGGTCTGTGCAGCGCGGGTCATCGCACGACCTCCGGCACCCGTTTCTCGGCGAGCAGCTCGCGCACTCGAGGGATGACCTGCGTGCCGTACAGCTCGACCGATCGCAACCGTGCGGATGCCGAAACCGTGCCTGCTGCGGAGTAGATCATGTCGAAGCGGCCGACGTCGAGGGTGCGGATCGACCGTGCGATCTTCTGCGCCACCGTCTCGACCGAGCCCACGTACATCGACCCGTCGACGACCTCGGAGTCGAACTCCTCCCGGCGGATCGGCGGCCATCCGCGGTCCGCGCCGATGCGGTCGCGGATCACCCGGTAGCCGGGGTAGAACAGTTCCTTCGCTTCCTCGTCGGTCGCGGCGACGAAGCCGGGCGAATGCATCCCCACCGGAAGGGCGGGCTGACCCAGCTGTTCCGCGGCCTTCCGGTACAGGTCGACGTACGGGGCGAACCTCTCCGGCTTCCCGCCGATGATCGCCAGCATGAGGTTGAAGCCGTAGTGGGCGGTCCGCAGCACGGACTGCGGCGATCCGCCGACACCCACCCACGTCTTCAACCGCCCGGATTCCGTCTTGGGATGCACGTCGGCGTCGCGGAGCGCGGCGCGGGTCGTGCCCTCCCAGGTGACGGGCTTCTCGTCGAGGAGGCGATGGAAAAGGTCGATCTTCTCCTCGAACAGCAGCTCGTAGTCCTTCAGGTCGTACCCGAAGAGCGGGAACGACTCGGTGAACGAACCGCGGCCCAGGATGACCTCGGCGCGTCCGTTCGACAGCGCGTCGACCGTCGCGAACCGCTGGAAGACGCGCACCGGGTCGTCCGACGACAGCACGGTCACGCCGGATCCCAGACGGATGCGCTTCGTCGCGGTCGCGATGCCGGCGAGCACGGTCTCTGGGCTGGAGATCGAGTACTCGGGCCGGTGGTGCTCGCCGACGGTGATCGCGTCGATGCCGGTCTCATCGGCCAGGATCGCCTCGTCGACGACGGCGCGGATGGCCGCAGCGGGAGACAACACATCGCCGCGGTCATCCCGTGGTAGATCGCCGAAGGTGTCGATGCCGAACTCGATGGTCGAAGGTTCGCTGTTCACTGTTCTCTCCCATGGGTGTCTAATTGACATCTACATCATTCCAGAAGTGATTCACGTGTCAATTAATTCCCGAAGGGGGAGGTCGATGGGCGCACCTCGACGCAGTGAGCTTCCCACGAGCGAGCAGTTCGCCGTCTGGCGTTCGTACATCCAGACCGTCGAGATACTGCGCGCTCGGGTGCAGGCGAAGCTCCACACAGACTCCCGGCTGTCCGAAGGCGACTACAAAGTGCTGCTTGAGCTCAGCGACGCCGAGGGGAAGTCGCTCCGCTCCTCCGAACTCGCCGCTCGCATGGAGTGGGAGCGCAGCCGCGTATCCGGCCAACTCGGTCGCATGGAGAAGCGCGGGCTCATCCGACGTGAGCCGTGCGTAGACGACGCCCGCGGGTCGCACGTCACCCTGACCGAGGAGGGCGCTCGAACCTTCCGAGCGAGCACCATCCCCCACCTGCAGGCCGTGAAGACCTACTTCGTCGATGCGTTCACCGACGAGCAGCTCGCCCGCATCGACCAGACCACCGCCGCGCTCCGCGCACATCTCGATCTCCCGCCACTGCCCGGCCCGGCCGAGTGATGCGGGTCTGGTTCGAAGGCGAGGAGTTGACTGCGTTCCGGGAACACGGTTTCAGATGGTACTGACGTGAGCGCGGTCGGACGGCGCGTCCGGGGAGGGACGGCAGCATATGGCGTGGAGCACTCGAGAGCTCGCCGAACTCGCCGGGACGACCCTGAACGCCGTTCGTCACTACCATCGCGTCGGAATCCTGGATGAGCCCGACCGCACGAGCAACGGCTACAAGCAGTACGAGGTGCGGCATCTCACCCGCCTGATCCTCATCCGCCGACTGCGCGACATGGGCGTGCCGCTCGATCGGATCGAACAGGCCAGCTGCCCGGATTCGACCGAGGCTGCGCTCGGAGCGATCGACGCCGAGCTCGCTGAGAACATCGAACGACTTCAGCGTTCACGATCAGAGATCGGCGCGATCCTGCGCGGGTTCTCGAACGACGGTGCTTGACCGTGTTGCTGCGACATGGTGTCGACTGACGTTGAGCCGGAGAACGGTCCGGCCGCCAGGAAGGAGAACGACATGGCGATGATGCCTGTGCAGTTCGGGGTCGACAGTTTCGCGGATGCGATGTCCGACCTCTCGGGTCGGGTGCTCAGCGACGCCGAAACGCTTCGCCGCACGGTGGACCAGGGTGTCCTCGCCGAGGAGGTGGGTCTCGACTTCTTCAGTGTCGGCGAGCACTACCGATCCGACATGCTGGACTCCGCCCCTCCCGTGATCCTCGCCGCCATCGCCGGGAAGACGTCGCGCATCCTGCTGGGCACGAGCGTGACCGTGCTCTCGACGCAGGATCCGGTGCGCGTGTTCCACCAGTACTCCACGCTCGACGCAGTGTCGGGCGGACGGGCCGAGCTGGTCGTCGGACGCGCCTCGACCATCGACTCCTTCCCGCTGTTCGGGTTCGACCTCACCGACTATGAGAACCTCTTCGAGCAGAACCTCGACCTCTGGGTCAAGCTGATGCGCGAGCATCCGGTCACGTGGGAGGGCACCACCCGCGCAGCGCTCGAGGCGCAGACCCTCTACCCGCGTGTCGAGGGCGGCTCACTGCCGACGTGGGTCGGCGTCGGTGGCAGTCCCGATTCGGTCGTGCGGGCTGCTCGCCACGGCCTACCGCTCATGATCGCGATCATCGGCGGGAGACCCCAGCGGTTCGCCGGTCATGTGGAGCTGTACTACCGGGCCCTCGCGCAGTTCGGGCACGAGCAGCTCCCGGTGGGACAGCACGCCATCGGGCACATCGCGCCGACGGACGAACAGGCCGCCGAGGCGTTCTGGCCCGCGTGGGAGACCACGATGACCCGCGCCGCCGGGGAACGGGGCTCGCGTCCGCCGACGCTCGAGTCGTACATGCACGAGGTCGAAGAAGGAGCCCTGATGATCGGCTCGCCCGAGACGGTGGCCACGAAGATCGCCGACTGCGTGCGCACGCTCAACCTCAGCCGGTTCGACTTCAAGTACGCGCTGGCTCCCCTGCCGTGGGAGCACGGGAACAGGTCGATCGAGCTCTTCGGACGCGAGGTCGTGCCCCGCGTGCGCGAACTGCTCGGCGACTACACGCCGACCGAGCGGGTGTCGACCTACGCCGAGGCCCGCTCATGACTCGCCTGAGCACGCTCATCCTCGGCGCGACCGGCGCTGTGGGAGGCCTGCTGGCGGACATGCTCGTCGAACGCGGCGACGAGGTGACCGGTCTCGTCCGCGGCCCGGAGCAGCAGCAGGGTCTGACCGATCGCGGCATCCGCAGCATTTTCGGCGACCTGTCCGTCATGACGATCGATGGCCTCGTCGACGCGTTCACCGAGCAGGACGTCATCGTCTACAGCGCCGGGTCGAACGGCGGCGCGCGCGACGTCACGACCGCGATCGACGGCGAGGGCGTGCGGCGAGCATCCGAGGCCGCGCGGATCGCCGGAGTACGCCGGTTCGTCCTCGTCTCGGTCATGCCGGAGTCCTGGCGCGAACGCGATCTCGAAGACGACGTGGAGTACTACTTCGCCGTGAAGAAACGGGCCGAGGTCGCGCTCACCCGCACCGACCTGGACTGGGTGATCCTCCGGCCGTCCCTGCTCACGGACGAACCGGGGCGGGGCCGGATCTCTCTCGGCCCCGCCCAGATCCATGACAGCATCACCCGCCACGATGTCGCCGCGACCCTGGCCGAGATCGTGCATCAGCCCGGCATCCGCCGCCGCATCCTCGAGGTCGACGCAGGTCGCACGCCGATCGCGGAGGCCGTCCTCGGTCATGTCTCCGACTGATCGCTCAGACCTGGTTCGTGCCGCCGTCGACGTAAAGGTTCGAGCCGACGACGTAGCTGCTCTGCTCCGAGGCGAGGAAGGCCACGACAGCGGCCGCCTCGTCGGGATGCCCCATGCGTCCCTTCGGTACGGTCGCGGCGACGTGATCCTTCATGGCGCGCGCGGTCTCCTCGTCGCCGAAGGCGGCGGTGCCGCCCGGCGTCTCGATCCACGCCGGCGAGACGACATTCACCCGGATGCCGCGGCCCTTGAGCTCTGTCGACCACGTTCGCGCGAACGAGCGGACCGCCGCCTTCGATGCCGCGTAGGCGCCGAAGGCCTCCATTCCGCGGTCGGCGGCGGTGGAACCGATGAGCACGATCGACGCGCCCTCGTTGAGAAGCGGCAACGCCTTCTGGACGGTGAACAGAAGCCCCCGCGTGTTGACCGCGAACGTCTGGTCGAAGTGCTCCTCCGTGGTCTGCTCCAGTGTCGCGAACGATCCGACAGCCGCATTGGCGACGAGCACGTCGATGCCGTCGCGACGCTCCCGGACGGCTGCGTACAGCGTGTCGAGAGCGGCGAGGTCCGAGACGTCGCCGACCACGCCGGTCGCCCGATCGGCGCCGACCGCCTCGACCGCGGCTGCCAGCTCCGTCTCACGTCGACCCGTGAGGAACACATGCGCTCCCCCGCTCGCCAACTGTCGGGCTGTGGCGAGACCGATCCCGCTACTGCCGCCGGTGATCACTGCCGTCTTGCCCTCGAACTGACCCATGACGCCTTCTCCCTTGCCCTTGTTCCTGCCTGACGAATCCATCCTGATTCGTGCGGGAGTACGATCGCTCGTTGGAAATCCTGATCTCTTTACCGATCGTCCAGGAGGACATGATGCTCGGATACGGTGACCCGGTCGCCGACGCGATCGGACTGTTGCGCCCTCGGACCGTCATCGGTCCGAGCCTGCGTGCCTCCGGCGAGTGGGCACTGCCTTTCGGAACGTTCCCCCACGTGCGCATCGGCGGTCTCGTCACCGGCTCCTGCTGGCTGATCCTCGAAGGGCACGAACCTGTCCGACTCGAGCAGGGAGACACCTTCCTGCTCGGCAACCCGCCGGCCTACCGGCTGGCCAGCTCACCCGATGCCGATCCGCGCGCCGTAGAGGATGTCTGGGCAGCGGGTGTCGACGACGACGTGGTGCGCCTGGGGCCGGACACTCACGAGGACCTCTACCTCTGCGTCGGGCACATCGCGTTCGACGAGGACAACGCGTCGCTGCTCATCGACCTGCTGCCGCCGCTCGTGATCGTGCACGCGTCGGACCCCCGCGGCGCCCGACTCGCGCAACTGATCGACATCCTCGCCAATGAGGTCGGCGTCGGCGCCGCCGGTGGTCCGCTCGTCGAGAATCACCTCGCACAGGTGCTGCTCGTGCACATGCTGCGGGTCCATGCCGGGCAGACCGAACGGCCGACGGGCTGGTTGAGCGCACTCAACGAAGACGGCATCGGTGCGGCGCTGCGTGCCGTCCACGCCGACGTGGCGTACCCATGGACCCTCAAGGAATTGGCCGACATCAGTCACATGTCCCGGTCGACCTTCGCGCATTCCTTCAAGAGCCATGTCGGGGTTCCACCACTCGCGTACGTCACCCAGTGGCGGATGAGCCTCGCTCGCGATGCGCTCGCACGCGACACGATGCCGATCTCCGATCTCGCCTGGTCGACGGGCTATCTCTCCGAGAGCGCGTTCAGCACCGCGTTCCGTCGTGTGGTCGGTTCCTCGCCGGCCCAGTTCCGGAGCACGGCTCGGCAGGCGGTGAGCGCCTGAGCCGCTCTTCGCGGCGCCCGGACGATCGGTAAGTAAGTGCGGATTCTGAATGATCCGGAGTCCTCCCCCGGGGAGGCACGATGGTCCTGCCCGCGAACCCGCAGGCAGATCGAGCCCGCACGACGGGCAGGAAAGGAAGAAGTCATGTCCGATTTCGACATCCGTGAGTTCTACGGCCGGTACGTCGACGCGATCAACGCGCACCGATGGGACCAGATCGGCGAGTTCATGGCCGACGAGATCCTCTCGCACGGTCAGACCGTGACCCGCGAGCAGGGTGTGGCCGCGTTCGCGAGCATCACCGACGCGATGCCCGACTATCAGGTCGAGGTGCTGAAGCTCACCGTCTCGGGCGACACCGTCGGCAGTCACGCCATCACCCGAGGGACGCCCGCGAAGGAATGGCTCGGGGTCGCCCCGACCGGCAAGGCGATCGAGATCGACGAGGTGACCGTCTACCGAATCAGCGACGGCAGGTTCACCCAGATGTCCAACGTCTGGGACATCGACGCCCTCCGGGAGCAGTTGCACGGCTGAGCGCTCATTGACCATGTTCCAGGAACAGGGCTTCTCATAGAAGCATGTCCGTGTTCGACGAAGACGATGCCGACGCGCTCGGCATGCTCGGAGATGCCGACGACGGCACGATGCCCCGCCGCCAGAAGCGCGGGGACGGGCGTCCACTCGAGCCATTCCGGTGGTGGCACCTGGTGACAGGGCGGAAGCTGTTCGCGCTGACGGTGCCGCGGCCGGGCGCGCCGGATGCGATGTACGCGGTGGACGTGCGGACCGACGACGACGGCGACCCTCGTGCCCACCTCTACCGCGACGGGGCGCATGCCGTCGTGTCGAAGCTGCCGGCGAAGTTCGCCGTCGAGGGTGGCGTGATCCAGGTGGCGGCGGGTACCTACGGTCTCCGGCGGATGCACTACGTCACGCCCGACCGCTCCGAGCACCTCCTCACCCCGCATCCGAGATCGGCGATCGGCCGCCGCCTCCGACTCGATCATTCGCATCCGGTCGCGAGCCGGTGGATCGCGGGGACCGCGATCGTCTTCCTGATCATCGGTGTGGCAGTGAATGTGCCTCAACTGGCGCAGGTGATCTCCGAGATCCCACCGATCGCGGAGCGCTTCGGCACGTTCGTCTCGCCTATTCATCTCCCCCTCTGGCTCAACATCACCCTCGGCGTCGGCGCGGCCCTGGCGAGCATGGAGCGCGGCCTCCGCCTGCGCTACCACTGGGCGCTCGACGGCCTCGGCAACTGAGCGACCGGGTGACGGGCGTGACGGATGCCGGCACCCGTCATCGATCTGCTTCCGCGGCGAGAATCCGGGCGACTGCGCGGAACATCTGATCTGCCGGGTGGGCCCTGTCGGCGAGGTTCGACGCGTTCATGAACGCCGCCACGGTCGCGCCCGATTCGGGATGATGGAAGACGGCGGCCGTGAAACCGAGCCCTTCGCCGTTGTGTCCCCACCATCCGTCCGTCTCGCCGATGCCGAGGGCGTAGATGTCGTAGGGCGGGCCGGCATCGAGGGGTGCCCCCTCCTGGCGCTCCTTCTGGGTCGCGGGCTCCAGGAGCACACCGGTGCCGAGCGTCTGCCCCCACACGAGAGCGTCATCGAGAGTGCTGACCATAGACCCCGCCGGGCCGAAGATGGACTGGTTCTCGGGTTGCGGTGCAAGGGTCCCCTCGTCCGGCGCGTAGCCCACGGCGTGCGGCTCCCTCCATGTGGCCGCATCCACGATGTACCGTGTGCCGGTCTGTCCGAGAGGCGCGAGGATGCGCTCGTCGAGGACGTCGGCGAAATCCTGACCGGTCACCTTCTCGATGACAGCGCCGAGCAGGTTGGTGTTGGCGTTCGTGTAGACCTTCTCGCTGCCGGGAGCGAACTGCGCAGGCTTGCCGAGCATGAAGCCGTTCAGCTCGTCGAGCGTGAAGACGGTCTCGGGGTCTTCGATGAACGCCGCGATGAAGTCGTCGTCGGTGTAATCCGCGTTGCCGCTGGACATCTCCGCAAGCTGCCGCAGCGTGATCTCGTCGCCCGCGGTGACCCCGTCGACGTACTGTCCGATGGTGTCATCGAGGCTCGCCTCTCCCTCGTCGACGAGCTGCAGCAGCAGGGTGACGGTGTAGGACTTCGTGACGCTGCGCAGAGGCCACGCCATGTCTGAATCGACCGGCGCGCCCGCCTCGACATCGGCGATGCCGGTCGCACTCGTCCACGACCCCTCACCGGGGATCCACACGCCGACGGCGGCCCCGGGCACGTCGTACCCGGCCATCGTCTCGTCGAGCGCTTGCTGCAGTCGGGACTGCAGCGCTTCGGGCAGGTCTCCCTCCGGAGCCTCCGGTCGAACGACCTCTGATGTCGCCGAGGGTGCAGGATCCACGGTCGCGGGGCCCGCGCACCCGACAGCGACGAGGATGCCGACTGCGATGGCTACGCCCCGCAGGACGCGACCGGATCTCCGGGCTCGATGGTCGTGGTGACGCAAGGCGGTCCTCCTCCTCTCGGCCGACCCGCGGAGCATGACGCACCGCTTACCGTCGACCATGGCAGATGCCGTCCGCGCGCGCTATGGACGTAGGTCCCCTCTCGGCCCGAGCATCCGTCGACGCGCCGCGCTCAGGCGTCGACCCGGCGGTCCGCACGGCCGGTGTGCAGGTAGAGGGCACGACCGGTTCCGTCGTCGCCGACGAAGGCGAGCGGCAGGTGCACGCCGTGCGTCGGCTCCACCGGGATCAGGCTGTCATCCGCCCAGCCGACCAGTTCGACGGGTTCCGGTGCCGGGCCGAGTTCGGCGAAGATGCCCTTCATGGTGCGGTCGACCCAGATCCGGCCCTCGTCATCGAGGCGCACGGTCGAGTCCGAGACCGACGAGGAGTAGGTGCCGAGGATGCGCTCGAGATTCACCTCGACCGGAGCTCACGGCGGCACGGGCAGCGACGGGACCGTGACGCCGGCGAGCTCGTCGAGGATCTTCGTCATCAGCCGGAGGTACAGGGAGATCGGAGTGCCGCCGTTCGTGAGAATCGCGACGGCGACGCCCGCCTCCGGCACGATCCGCAGGAACGCGCTCTGCCCGATGGTGCCGCCGTCGTGGCCGATCACCGGCCCGCCCGCCCAGTCGTAGAGCGACCAGCCGAGACCCCAGGCGCTGCCCATGAGTCCGAAGTCGGGCACCTCGACCTGCCGCGTCTGCATCGCGGCGACGCTCTCGGGCGACAGCATCCGTGTTCCGTCGGGAGCGATGCCGCCATCGATGTGCATGCGCGCGTAGGTGACGAGGTCGCGCGCGGTCATCGCCAGCATCGCGCCGGCAGGAGCGTTCGAGCGCACCAGGCTCCACACCGGTGCGGGCACCGGCTCGCCGCCGTCCTCCGCCGGGAGGTGGCCGAGAGCGGCACGGAACATGATCGCCTCCGACGCGTCGGTCGCGACATGGGTGAGGCCCAGCGGATCGGCCAGGTGCTCGTGCAGCGCGCGGTGGAACGGCTTCTCGCGCAGCACCTCGACGATGCGGCCGAGCACGACGAACGCGGCGTTGTTGTACGAGAAGCGCTCACCGGGTGCGAACAGCTGCGGGGTGTCGGCGATCACCTCGAGGTACTTCTCGACGCAGTCGTCGGCGGCCCCGGTGTCGATGAACAGGTCGCCCTCGAATCCGCTCACGTGGCTGAGGAGCTGGCGGGTGGTGATCGCGGCGGCCGCGGCCGCGTCGCCCAGCGAGAATGCCGGGACATAGTCGCGCACCGGCGCGTCCAGGTCGAGCAGCCCCTGCAGCCAGCGCGTACTTCCTCGGTTGCGCAACTAGTTGCGTCGGACCGCGCCTCCGACCACACGTCACGGTAGATTGCCGTTGTGACCACCTCGATCGACAGCATCCCGCCTGCCCGTCGCTCGGCGACGCCCGGGCCGGAGAGAGGCGGGGGTGCGACCCTCGCCGATGTCGCGCGACGGGCGGAGGTCTCGCGCGCCACCGCCTCCCGGGTCCTCGCCGGCCGCGCCGCGGGCAAGTCTGCGAGCCATGCCAGGGTGCTCGCCGCCGCGGAGGAGCTCGGTTACGTGGTGAACGGCCTGGCCCGATCGATGATGGGCGTCGGCCGGCGCAGCATCGCCTTCGTTTCCAGCATGATGGTCGGTCCGACGTTCGCCACCATGGCCGGCGGCGCCGAAGACATCGCCACGGCGAACGGCCACCTGTTCACGATGTGCACGACCGGCGGAGACGCCGACCGCGAGGCGGCACTGATCGAGACGCTCAGCGAGCAGCGCGTGGCGGCCGTGCTCCTCGTCGGCTCCACACCCGCGACGGAGGAGTTCGACGAGCGGGCCCAGCGATACTCTGCGACGCTCGCACGTGTCGGCGCGCAGCTGATCCTCTGCGGTCGCGCAGCACTCCCCCACCATCCGCACATCGCGTCGATCGACTACGACCACCTCGGGGGTGTGCGCAGCGGAGTCGAGCACCTCGTGGAGCTCGGGCACCGCCGCATCGCCTTCCTCGGCTCGCTCGACGAGATGACCACTCCGCACCAGCGCTTCCTCGGCTATCAGGCCGGACTCGCGGATGCCGGGATCGCCTACGACCCCGCGCTGGCCGCGCAGAGCAGCAACGAATCGGATGCCGCGGCGGCGACGACCATCGCGTTCCTCCAGGAGCATCCCGAGGTCACGGCCATCGTCTGCCAGACCGACATCATGGCCGTCGGCGTCTGCCGAGCCCTGAACGCCCGAGGCATCGCCATCCCCGCGCAGATCTCGGTCGTGGGCTTCGACGACATGCAGCTCGTCGCCGACCTGACACCATCGCTCACGACGATCCGCGCCCCCTTCCACGACGTGGGCGAACTCGCCGGCCGCATCGCGGTCGGCGAGCCGTACGACGGCCCGGTCGTGCTGCCGAGCCGGTTGATCGTGCGCGGGTCCACCGGCCCCGCCCGCGCCTGAGCAGCCCCGCACCCGTCAGTACGCGCCGAGGTCCTGCCAGGGCCCGTTCGCACTCCGCGGCTCCTGATTCCGGGTCCACCACTTCGCGCGGAACGTACGGCCGTCAAGAGCCACGACCTCGCCGCCGGTGTACACGAACGACGAAGTCCAGGCCCGCACACCGTCACCGGCATCCGGTACGAGCGCACCCTGCTCCATCCACGAGCCGGTCGACGAGCTGTCCGGTGCGACGGTGCTCGTCCACCACTGCGCGGTGTAGATCGAGTCGCCGTACGAGACCTGGTCGCCGGCATCATAGACCGCGGTCGGATCCCACGCGGGAACCGCCGACGCCGTCGTCACCGCCCCGAACAGGATCAGCTCGGCGACGTTCAGGATCTGACCGTTGACGAGGCGGATGTATCGATAAGCGGTGTCGTCCTGCACGGTCCAGGCCTGCCAGTCGAGCGTCTTCGCCGGCGCCTGCGGGGTGAGCCGCGTCCAGGTGGCCAGGTCGTTCGACCCCTCCAGCCGCATGTCCGCGATGCGCGACGTGCCGAAGCCGTCCTGCCGCACGAGCAGCTCGGCCGCGGTCAGCGAGACCGTCGTGTCCGGACCGAAGTCCCACATGTTCCCGTAGAGGCCCGAGTTCAGCCGGGTGTCGGAGTGGGTCGCGGCATTCCCGTCCAGCATCCGAGCGGTGTACTGGGTCCAGGCGGCATCGGCGACGCCGTCCGGTCGCAGCACCGTGGCATCGCGGAACGCCGAGTCGATGCGCCCGCTGTCACTCGACAGGAACAGCTTGGACCCATCGGTCGTGGCGTGGATGGTGTCGGCTGCACGGCCGTCGGCCGTGGCGAAGTCGAGCGTGAAGCCGATGCGGCCCGCCGGTGCCGCACCCGCGGGGAGGGTCGCGGTGGCGGTCCACTTCCCCGCGGATGGCGACGAGACGGTCGCGGGGAGACCCGCCACGGTGACGGCGACATCGGTGTTGCCTGCGGGACCGGTGATCGTCAGCTCGACGGTGTCGCCCGCGACCACCCGCCCGGCGACCGCGTCGCCGGAGCCGATGGCGACGGTATCCATCGTTCCGACGGCCTCGCTGCGCGTGCCGTCGATGCGCAGATCGGCGATGCTCCAGATCCCCGGGTACGCAGGATCCGAGGGAACGCCCGGCTCATCGACCTGAAGCTTGAGGAACCGGAACGTCGAGTCGCGCACCTCGCTGCGCACCGGGATCCACTCGATCGCGGCATCCGTGCCCGTGTTCGGATTCTCGGTGAGCAGCGTCCAGGTCACTCCGTCCTCCGAGCCGTAGACGTTCGTGCCCTCGGCGCGGTTGGTGAAGGTGTCTCGCGCCTGGAAGCCGAACCGCTCCGCGCTCACGCGGAAGCTCGCACCGAAGTCGAACACGATGCTCGGCACGCGCTGGTCGCCCCAGGTCGTCTGGTTGTCTCCGTCGGTGATCGCGGTCAGTTGCGCCGCCGTGAGGGGTGGAGCAATCACGAGCGAGCGGTAGTCGAGCGTGCCGTCCGGCAGCTCCGGGCTGAGCGCGACGAGGCCCGAGACCGCGTCGCCGAGGCTCCTGAGAAGCGTCGCGAAGGCGGGCGCATCCGCCGTCCCGGCCCCGTCGACCGCGGCGGCGCGCGCTTCCTCGAAGCGACCCCAGCTCACCGAGGTGTACTCCGCGCCCTCTCCGGCGCGCCCGACGAGTTCGTCGATCGCCGCCTCACGGCTCTCCGCGACCGTGATGGTCACCGGCAGCGCCGTCACCGTCGTGCCGTCGGATGCCACGACGGTCATCTCCGACTCACCCGACTGCCCGGGCGACCAGCTGAGCTCGGCGTTGTTCAGCGCCGCGCCGGACGGCGCACCCTGCAGCGCGAGGGTGACGGTCTCGCCCGCGGCATCCGTCGTCTGGATCTGGCGTGTCCACGGCTCGCCTGCGACCAGCACCGCATCGAGCGACGGCGTATCCGCGAACACCGGCGGCGTCAGCACACCGTTCGCCTGCGCCAGAAGCCCGGCGACGTCGACCTTCGCGTCCGAACCGGTCGCCCGCAGGAAGAGGATGTTCTCTCCCACGGCCCCGGGAGTCTTCGCCAGCGCCAGATCGAACCAGACGTAGCGCCACTCCCCGCCCGTGTCGGGCACGACGATCTCGGCGAACGGAGCCTCGGCCGCCGTACGCGATGCCTCCAATCGGGCAGAGCCGTCGCTGCGGACCTTGACCCCGACCAGCGACTGCGAGGCGCGATCGCCCCAGATCGCTCGTCGGATCGCGAGGCGGGCGTCGTCGGCATCCGCATCGAGACGGATGAACGACGTGCCGTCCGCTTCGTCGCGCACGGCGCCGTCGCCGAGCGGCGACCCGAACGTGCGCACCGACAGCTCGGCGCTCGGTGCGAGCGGTGCCACCGTGTCGTCGACCTCCGCGAGCTCTTCGGGGAAGGCGACCCAGTACTCCGCTCCGGTGTAGTCCGAGCCCCGATCGTTCCAGAAGTTCTGCACTCCGCTGCCGTAGTAGTAGAGCGGACCGTCCCTCTGCTCGTAAAGCTCGGCGACGTACGGTGCGGCCTCGTCGACATCGACGTCGGCGACGTAGCGGTACTGCAGGTACGCCTCGCTGAGCGGATCCTGCAGTCGGCCGCGGTAGGCCTGCGACAGCGCACCGCCCTCATTCGCGGGCACGAACGGCACCTCCTCGCCCATCATGAAGGCGTAGAACGTGTCGGCGCCCTCGAGTATGCGGTTGTCGAGGAACCCGTACGGCGAGACGGCGTCTTCCGCATCCGACACCGTGCCGTCGACGGGATCGAGCTTCGTGCCCTGCGCGTCGACGATGCGGGCGAGCGCGATGAAGATGTCGACGTCGCCCTGGCCGTGGGCCTGATCGCGCAGCATCTCCATGTGCTGCACGAACGGGGCGCCTGTGGTGTTGGCGGGGTCGTCGGCCGGGATCTCGCGGAACAGCTGGGCGAGCGATCCGTTGACGTTGCCGCCGTACAGGTCGTGCTCGCTCTCGTAGCCGGCGTTGACCGTGAACCACTCGACGCGCTCGGCATAGAGGTCGGCATCATCGAGGAAGATCGCGGGCGAGATCATGCCGATCACGCCGTACAGGTGCTGGTTCCACAGCCGGTTCTTCGAGGACAGGAAGGTCTCGAGCACGGGGCGGACGAGGTTGTCCTCGATGCGCTGCTCGTCGGCATCCGTCCAGCGGAGGTCGTAGCCGTCGAGCGTGTCGTTCACCGGGTCCGTGCTGCGGATGAGCTCGGCCGCGATGAGCATGTAGTACAGCGGCACCCCGGTGTGGATGTGGGCGTCGGGGAAGTACGCGTACTTCGCGGGGTCCAGGCCGCTCCAGGTGCGAATCACGTGCAGCGCGTTCGCCCGGTACTGCTCGTCGCCCGTGACCGCGTACTGAAGGGCCTGGGTCATGGCGCCGATGCCGTCTTTCAGCGCGCTCGTGCGCATCGCCGCGCTCGCGTACGCATCGTTCTTCGGCGTATCGGTGCCCGGCTGCGCGTTCTCGGCGCGGAAGTCGAGCGATGCGTAGCGGGTGTCGACCATCGCGTCGTAGTAGCTCGCCCATGGGTCGACGCCGGCTCGCACCTGCGTGCGCATGTTCTCGAGGTTGTCGGCCGTGAAGCCGATGCCCGGGTGCGCGAAACCGGCGTCGCTGACCGTCGGCACGATCTCGGGCAGCGGGGCCTGCATGGCGGCTGCGAGCGGCGCGCCAGCGGCCGGGGGCGCGGGCTTCGATGCGGCGGTCGCGGGCGGTGCGGCGAGGAGCGCACCGCTCAGCGCGATCACGCCCGCGGTCAGTGCACCGATCGTGCGTCGGATACTGCGTCGTCGGATCTTCATCGATCTCTCTTCCGTGTGAGCTGCAGCGATACATCAGCGAAGTCGGCCGACCAGCTGCGGCCGTCGAGATCGTCCGCACGGATGCCGAAGAACAGGCCCGTGAAGCGGAGCCGCTCGCCGTGGTCGTCGGAGAGCGTCCAGGCCGGATACGCACCCGGGACCTCGGTCCAGACGTCGTCGTCCACCGCGGCCAGGGCGAACCGGAGGTCGGGTCCGTCGAGCACAGCGCGCATCCGCACCGCGCCCTCGGGCACAGCGACCGGCGCCGAGCGCGTGGTCTGCGAGCCGTCGCGGCTCACGACCCGCACGTGGCGGCCGTTTTCGGCATCCGACCCGAGCTGCAGCCAGATCCAGCCGTTGCGGTCGTACCAGGCGATGAGCCCGGCGAGCTCGCGCGGGCTGGTCGGCGCGGCATCGAGAGTGACGTCGAAGGATGCCCGATGCTCTTCGACCCTCGTGACGATCATCGACTGATCGAAGACGGATGCCGGCGAGTGACCGCCGCGCAGCCGCAACCATCCGGGCCTCGCGGCCAGGTCGGCGGTGGCGGGGTCGAGAGGTGCGCGCAGCGTCGACCAGCGTCGCGCGTCGAGCCGCGGGGCGTCGAAGCGCTCGACGAACCCGTGCGACGCCGCGCGCTCCGGAGCGTCGCCGGCGACCTCGACCTCCACCGCGGCGTGATGGCCGCCCTGCGCGAGGCGGAGCCAGCCGTCGACGAACTCCACCTGCTGCAGGCAGGTCTCGCGGCCGAGGGTGCTGTACCGCTCGCCGAGGTGCAGGGTCGGTCGACTCGCGAGGTGCACCAGCATCCACTCGCCGTCCGGCGTCTGCACGAGCTCGCCGTGCCCCGCCTTCTGGAGCGGGAGGCCCGGGTCGTCCCGGCTGGTCAGCACGAACGGCTGGGCGTCGCGCTCATACGGTCCGAAGCGGTCGCGTGACCGCGCGACCGTGATGGCATGGTTCCAGCCGGTGCCACCCGCGGCGATCAGCAGGTGGTACCAGTCGCCGACGCGATAGAGGTTCGGACCCTCGACGAGAGTCGGCTCCTGATGGATGACCCTGGCCCCTCCCGACGTGCGCTTCTCGTCGGGCAGGTACTGCTCGAGCACGAGACCGCCGAACGACGGATGCTCGGGGCGCTGGTCCCACTGCACCCCGACCACCCAGTGCGTGCCGTCGGAGTCGTGGAAGAACGAGAAGTCGAAGCCTCGAGAGCCCAGATGCACCGGCTCGCTCCACGGGCCGTCGATGCTCTCGGCGGTGACGAGGTAGTTGTCGATGTCCTTGTCATCGCCGTCCATCGAGCGCACGATCGAGTACGCGAGCCAGAACAGTCCGTCGGAGTGCGAGAGGCTCGGCGCCCACACGCCCCCCGAGTCGGGGATGCCGCGAAGATCGAACCCCTCGTCCAGCGCATGTCCGCGCACGGTCCAGTTCACGAGATCGGTCGAGTGGTGGATGCGCACGGCCGGGTGGAACTCGAACGTGCTGGTGGCGATGAAGTAGTCGTCGCCCACCCGCAGGATCGACGGGTCGGGGTTGAATCCGCGCAGGATCGGGTTGCGGATGACGCTCATCACACGACCCCCGGCACACGCTCGAATCCGACGAAGGCATGGCCGGCGACGTAGCGTGCCACCTCGTCCACGACGTCGCGGCCCAGACGATGCAGCTCGTTGCCCGTCGCGCCCGCGATGTGCGGGGTCAGCGTGACGTTCGGCAGGCTCCACAGCTCGTCATCCGCCGCGAGCGGCTCGGGCTCGGTCACATCGAGGATCGCGTCGATCCGCCCTGCCCGCAGATGGCCGCGCAGGGCGTCGTGGTCGATCAGCGAGCCGCGGGCCGTGTTGATCAGCACCGCGCCGTCGCGCATGACGTCCAGCTCGTGAGCGCCGATCATGTGGTCGGTCTCCGCCGTCGCCGGTGCGTGCAGCGAGACGATGTCGGATGCCGCGAGCAGATCGTCGAGATCCACCTTCACACCGCCGAGGGATACAGCCTCCTCGGCCGTGGCATAGGGGTCGTAGATCAGCACGCGCAGATCGGTCGACTGCAGCAGCTGCGCGACGCGACGGCCGATGCGAGAGGCCCCGATCAGCCCGACGGTGCGTCCGAAGTTGCCGCTGTCGAGCAGCACGGCCTCGCGATCGACGGGCTTCCGGCCCTCGCGATAGAGCTGCTCGGCGTAGCGTGCGCGCTTGCCGGCGAGCACGATCGTGGCCGCGGTGTACTCGGCGACGGCCTGGGCGTTGCCCTCTCCGGCGTTCGTGAAGACGATGCCGCGTCTGGTGGCCTCCCCCGTGTCGAGCACGGCGCTCGCCGCTCCGCCGGCGAACACGACCGCGCGCAGGTTCGGCATCCGGTCAAGGAGGTCCTGGTCGACGCGCGGGCAGCCCCAGCCGGCGAGAAGGATCTCGACGTCTTCGATGAGCCGGGCGGCCGCTCTGCTGTCGAACTCCGTGAGCACCTCGGCGCTGACGTCGACCAGGTCGCGCAGCCGTTCCCGGTGCGGGCCGAAGAGGTTCTCGGCGAGAGTCGGCGGGTTCATCGCGATGATCGCGCGGGGACGGGGGTTCACAGCTTCAGCTCCTCGATGCTCCAGTCGTCGCGCCAGATCAGTTCGGCGCGACCCTCCTCGACGCGCAGGGGCAGCCAGATCGGCGCGGAGGATGCCAGGTCTTCCCGATCCCAGCGATCGCCGATGTACACGTGCGCGCCCTCGACGGGCAGCACGACGCTCACCTGCGAGTCGAACGTGCGGCTGCCGACCGGAGCGACATCCTGCCACGGCGACCAGGGGCCCTCGAGTGCCGGTGCGGTGGCGTACTTGTTGTCGTTGAGGTCCCACCCGGTGAGATCCGACCCGAACAGGTAGTACACGCCGTCGTGGCGGATGAGGGTGGGCGACTCGTATCCGATCTCGGGGCGATCCTGCTGGCGCAGCGTCGCGACCACAGCTTCGACGCCGCAGAAGTCGGGTCGCAGCCGATAGATGTGCAGACCGTTGTCGCGATCCTCGGACAGCAGGTAGCCCACGCCATCCTCCTGGTAGACCCCGATGTCGCGACTGAGGTTCCCGAGGGGGCGTTCACTGCCGAGGTACTCGTACGGGCCCTCCGGCTCGTCGGCGATGGCATAGCCGACCCGGGCGTCGGAGTAGTCGGCGCTGTCGATGTGCACGATCAGCACCCAGCGGCCGTCGGGGCGCTGCAGCGCCTTCGGACGCTCGACGATGCGATCCGCGGCGAGGTCTCCCGACCCCGCGGCGAGCGCGTCGCCGACATACTCCCAGTCCGCGAGATCGGTCGAGCGGTAACAGGCCACGGCCGTGAACCGGTCGCCGGCCGTCTTGTCCTCGCCCCAGGCGTACCAGTGGCTGCCCACCTGCCGGATGCCGATGCCGTGCAGCTGTGCGACGCGTCCGCGGTCGTCGGTGAACAGCTCGCCGGTGCGGATCGTGCCGCTCATGCTCGCGCCTCGCTGACCCGGAGCACACGCGCGCCGAGTCCCTCGACGGTGTCGATCCGGATGCCGTCGTCGCCGCTCTCGATCTTCCAGACCTCGGACGCGGATGCCGGGAACAGGGTCTCGGCGCTCCGCACGCCGGGGATCGTGAACGAACGCGGCTCCTCGGCGCGGTCCCACAGGAACAGCAGGGTCTGCGCTTCGCCGCGCAGCCCGAGGCAGACGAGATCGTCGTCCCAGCCGGGCAGACCGAGCGGCCAGAACGGCACGCTCACGGCGAGGTCCGAGCGGAGGGTCTTGTGCAGCTCGACAGCTTCGCCGACGAGTGCGCGCTGAGAGGCACGCAGCTCACCCAGGAAGCCCGAGAGGTAGAGGCGTCCGCTGAGACCGGAGACGAGCGTGAACGCCGTCTCGGCATCCGTCATCCCGACCGCCGGATACGCCCAGTTGCCCGCCTGCTCGGGGGCGATGGATGCCGGGGCGGATGCCGAGATCGGCGGGTACAGCCGGAAGTCCTGCTGGTCGCTGGTGGACTGCAGGTGCGTGCGCGACAGCAGCGCGTAGTCGGCGCGCATGGCGCCGGAGGAGCAGTTCTCGATCAGCAACCCCGGATGCCGCACCTGCACCTCGTCGAGCCAGTCGCCCAGAGCGCGGACGTGACCGAGCAGACCGTCTCCGGCTGCCGTCGCCTGCCATTCGGTGCCGGCGCCGGGGTTGATGTTGTAATCGAGCTTGAGGAAGCTCACGCCGTAGTCCCGCACGATCCGGTCGACCGTCTCGTCGAGGTGCGCGCGGGCTGCCGGATGCCGGAAGTCGAGGTGGTAGCGGTCGTGCTCGCGTACGCGCGCGCCGAGACGCCGGAAGAACGCCTCCTCGGGCAGCGTCTGTGCGACGGGGCTGTTCACGCCGACGACCTCGGGCTCGAGCCAGAGACCGGAGCGCATGCCCTTCGCGTGGATCTCGTCGATGATGCCGCGGAGGCCGGCGTCGTCGAAGCGGCTCGGGGCCTCCTGCCACTCGCCGACCCTGTCCCACCAGTCCCCGATCGCCGGGTCGGCGAACCAGCCGGCGTCGATGCAGAAGACCTCGGCGCCGGCCTCGGCCGCCGCCCGGATCAGCGGGCGCAGCGCCTCGGAAGAGGGCTGCCCCATGAGCGTGTTCATGAAGTCGTTGTAGACGATCGGCAGCTCGGGGCCGTCGACGCGCCGGATCGCGCGGCGGTGCGACGTGAGGTCGGCGATCGCGGCGTCGAAGCCTCGCACGGAGGCGGCGAGCGCGACGGGCACCGTGACGAACTCGTCGCCCTGACGCAACTCGTGGGCGAACTGGTGCTCGAGATCGGTGGGACCGAGCAGCGACAGGGTCAGACCGTCGAGACCCTGGCTGAGGTCGACGTGCCAGCCGGCGCCGCTCTCGATCTGCCACGCGACGGCCGCGCCGTCCCGGTGCACCAGGGCGCCGACGGGAAGGTGCTCCCCCGTCGACCAGGCGCCGTGGCTCGTCAGCGTGGCATGGCCGCGCCCGTCCTGCGCGTGGATGGGGAGGGAGAGCGGCGGCAGCTCGTCGGTCAGCGGACGGCGGTGCCAGCGGTTCTCCGCGAGCCATTCGCTGCGCGCGGTCAGCAGGTCGTACTCCCGACCCCCGTGCGGCCCCACGCCGAGGCCGATCGTGACCGAGCTGACGGCGGTGAGCACGACCGGCTGCGCGCTCGTGCCGCGGAGAGTGTGCTGCACCCGCACCGCGGCACCCGAGAGGGCGAGCACGGTCGTGACCTCGAGGCCCGTGTCCGGGTCGCGCTGCACGAGGGTGACCGCGTCGGGTGCGGCATCCGCTCGTTCGAGGCGCAGGCGCGCACCGAGGGCCGAGCGCACGTAGGCCTGGCTGGTGCGCGCACGCTGCTCGGCTGCCGTGAAGATCTCGACGAGTGCGGCCGGATGCCCGTCGGCGACGGCCAGAGTCGCCGGGGCATCATCACCCCACCCGATCGTCAGTCCGCCGATCCGCGCGATCATGCGCCGACCCGCTCTCGCGCACCCGCGAAGCCGAGCGTCCGGTTGCAGATCGTGGCGCACACCGCGGCGAGCGCCGGTGCCGACAACCAGGCCACCGCACCGATCACCGGAAGAGACGTGGCGAGAGTCGCGAGCACGGCGAGCAGCAGCCACACGAGTGGGAGATGAGGGCGCTGCAGCACGATCCGAGTCGCGGCGAGAGCGTACGCAGCCCCTCGGAGCGGCGAGTCCGACAGGAACGTCGACGACACCACGATCGCCGCGGCGACGGCCGCCACGGCGACGGCGCCCAGCAGCACACCGGCATCCGCTCCGAGCAGTGCCACGTCGTAGCCCAGCACCAGAACCGCGGCGCTCAGCACCAGTGCCGATCCCCAGCGATGCCGAACGGCATCGGCGAGCCCGCTCCAGAAGACCCGGGCGACGTGCGGCTCCGAGTCGAGCAGCGCGGCGGCTGCCCGCATCAGACCATGCAGCCCGGGCACGACGGTCAGGGCCGCGGCGGCTGCGGCCCAGAGTGCGAGATGCGTCGCCTGCCAGCCGACCAGCGCCTGAAAGGCCAGCAGGGGCACGAGGCACGCGACGAACGAGAGCGAGACGAGGAAGTAGCGGAACGCTCCGAGCAGCAGCGTCGCGATGATGCCGTCGTAGCCGAGGAGCCGGCCGAGGCGTGAAGTGGTCACGGTCGTCATCCCTTGACCGCCCCGACCGACATGCCCTTGATGAAGTAGCGCTGGAACGCGGCGAAGATCGCCACCGAGGGGACGATCGCGAGGATCGCACCCGTGTAGATCAGCTGCCACTGCGACGTCAGCAGACCCACCATGCGGTTGATCGCGACGTTGATGGTTCCCGCCGACGACGAGTCCAGGAACACCAGCGGAATGAAGAAGTCGTTCCACAGGCCGAGCGACTGGATGATGACGAAGGCCGAGGTCACCGGCAGCAGCATCGGGAAGACGATCAGCCAGAACGTGCGCAGGCGCCCTGCGCCGTCGACGTGAGCCGCCTCTTCGACCTCGATCGGGATGCCCTTGATGAAGCTGCAGTAGAGCAGGATGCCGAAGCTCGCCGCCCCGCCGAGATGCACCAGGATCACCGAGAGCAGGGTGCTGTAGAGGCCGACGTCGTCGAACCCCTTGACCAGCGGGATCATGCGCACCTGGAACGGGATCATGAGTCCGGCGATGAACAGCACGTACAGGAAGCGCGACGTGCGACCGCCGATCCTCTCGATGCCGTAGGCCGCCATCGGCACGATGATGACCAGCATCAGCACCGTGCCGACCGTGATTATGAGGGTGTTCAGCACGGCCTCGAGGAAGTCGGTCTGCTCGAACAGGGCGACGTAGTTGTCGAACGCGAAGGATGTGGGCATGCCCATCGGATCCTTCGTGATCTCGGCGTACGAGCGGAAGGAGTTCAGCAGCGCGTAGATCACCGGCGACGCGACGATCAGCACCAGGATGCTGAGCACCACCATCACGACGATCTCGCCGATGGACCACTTCTTCTTCTCCCGGCGCTGACGCCGAGGGCGGGGGATGCGGGCGAGCCCTGACGGGCGCTGCTCCGGTTCGATCTTCATGGTGACCTGGGTCATCGTCTCGGTCATGCCTGGATCTCCCTCTTGCGCATGTAGGCGTTCGCGGCGACGGTGCTCACGATCACCACGATGAAGAGCACGACGGCAGCCGCCGACCCGAACCCGGCCCGGTATTCCCCGAAGCCGACCTTGTAGATGAAGAACGCCATGGTCTCGCTCACGAAGCCCGGTCCGCCGGACGTCAGCACGAGCACCTGATCGAAGATCACCCATCCGGCGATCATCGCGAGCGTCATGTTGACCGTGACCGCGCCGGCGATCATCGGCCAGGTCACGTTCCAGAAGACCTTCGCGCCGCTCGCACCGTCGATCCGCGCGGCCTCGACCAGCTCCTGCGGCACGGACTGCAGGTTCGCGAGATAGATCAGGGTGGTGTTCCCACCGAGCGTGAAGCACGTGATGAAGAGGATCACCCAGATCACGATGCTGCTGTCGCCCAGCCAGTCGCGGGCCCACTCGGGCATGCCCATGTCGCGGAGCACGGTATTGACGGAGCCGAAGTTGAAGTTCAGCAGGTACTTCCAGATCGTCGCCATGATGAAGGCGCTGACCAGCGCCGGGAGGTAAACGGCCGTCCGGAAGAACCCCTGCGCGTGGTTGAGCTTGTCGAGCATGAGGGCGACGACCAGCGAGATGACGTTGATGATCAGCGCCGAGCCGAGCCCCAGGACCAGGGTGTTGCGCACGGCGTTCCAGAAGCGGCTGCTCGCGACGATGTCCTCGTAGTTCTGGATGCCGACGTAGGAGTAGTCGTCGCTGATCCCGTCCCAGTCGGTGAGGCTGAGCTGCACGGTCTGCAGCGAGGGGACGATCACCATCAGGAGATAGATCACCAGGGCCGGGAGGACGAAGCCCAGCATGGCCAAGCGCCCTCGTCCGAATCGGGGCCGCACGCGGACCTCGGTGTGTGCACTCATGTTCTCTCCTTGATCGATCAACGCTCGCCGGGATGCCGAGGGCACGGTCGGGGCCGCGCCCTCGGCGTCGGACTCAGCCGGCTGCGGCGACCTGCGCCTCGAGTTCGGCTTGCACTTTCGCGATCGTCTCGTCGATCGTGGTCTGGCCGTCCTGCATCTCGATGCGCGACTGCCGGAAGAAGGTGTTGACCGAGCTGAAGGTGCTGAGCGTGGGGGCGTTCTCGTACCAGACGAGGTTCGGGTTCTCGAGCAGCCCGAAGAAGTCCTCGGCACCGGGGATGGTGTCGTTGCGCTCGACCTTGTTGGATTCGACGATGTTGGGCGAGATCCAGCCGCTCGCCTCCATCAGGTTCGCCGCGTCGACCGAGTAGAAGTAGGTGAGGAACTCGACCGCCGAGGCGTACTCGTCCTCGTCCTCCGCCGCCTGCGCGGAGATGGCGAGGCCGCCGGCGGTGTCTCCGACGACGCTGTTCTTGAGGACGTTGATCTTGCCGTCCTCGTCGGGAATGATGAACAGCCCCGCGTCGAACTCCGGATCGACCTTGTTGATGTCCATGAGGCGGCCGAGCCCCGCCGACGAGGTGGCCATGACCGCCTGGTCGTTGACGAGAAGGGTCGTGGTCTGGGCATCCGCGGTGGACTGCCACCCTTCGAGCACGTACTCGTCCATGATCATCTTGAGCTCTTCCAGCGGAGCCTTGAGGTCGGCCACCGAGGCCTGGCCCTCCGCCGCAGCGTTCCAGAAGCCGCCCTCGTCGCTGTACTCGGCGAACACGGGCGCGGCGAGCGGCTTCCACAGCTGGTCGGCGGGCCACACCTCGGCGGCGGCGGTGGCGAGAGGAACGTCGCCGTTGGAATTGATCTCCTCGAGCAGGTCGATGAAGTCGTCGTAGGTCTCGGGGACCTCGAGCTTGTGCTCCTTGAAGTAGGTCTTGTTGTAGACGATGTTCATGCCGAGCTCGCCGTTCAGCGCGCTGTACGGCACGGTGTACACCTCGCCGTCTTCGGCGGCGGCGAAGGCATCCGGCTCGAGGAGTTCGGTGACCTCCTCGGGGATGCCGGCGAGCTTGCCGGCATCGACGTAGGTCAGGGTGTCGCGCATGTCGACGACCGCCGGCCAGTTGCCCGTGGCATCCACCGTCTTGAGTGCGGTCGCGTAGTCGGAGCCGGCGGGCAGAGGATCGAGCTTGACCTCGGTGGTGTCGCTCTGTTCGTTGAAGGCGGTGACGACCTCGTCGACGACGGCGTTCCAGGTCTCGTCGCCGGTCGCGTAGAGGAACCTGATGGTGGTCTTCTCGCCCGGCGCCGCTGCCGCGTCGCCGTCTCCGCCCCCACCGGCGCAGCCGACGAGCGCGAGAGCAGAGGTCGCGACACCGGCGGTCACCAGAAGGAAGCGGCTGCGTGCCGTCCGCGTCTTTGCGTTGTGCATGTGATCTCCCTTGATTCGTGCCGGACTCTCGTCGGCAAGAACGACGGTAGCCGAGCGGATAGCGGTTTCCAAGCACTTTCTGTAACTAGTTGCACATTGATGCGGAAGCAGCCAGGATCGACGATAGCGACGCTTGTCGTGCCCGGAGGGCGGAGACACGACAGCGAAGCCCAGCGTCACGTTGACGCTGGGCTTCGCCGGGGTCGGTCAGTCGACGCGCGTGTCGGACGGATCCCGCAGAACACCGGGAAGGCTGTCGGCCTCCTTCTCGATCTCCCGCACGAGCGAAGAGTCCGGGCCGAGAGTCTGTTCGAGCTCGTGGGCCAGGGAGTCCAGTTCGGCGCCGCCGGCCATGAGGCTGGTGAGTTCCGCGAGGTCGATCTCCGACTTCTCGTAGTTACCCAGGCTCGTGCCGCGGTTCAGCAGCAGGAATCGGTCTCCCACAGGGAAGGCGTGGTGCGGGTTGTGCGTGATGAACACCACGCCGAGCCCCCGGTCGCGCGACCGCGCGATGTACTTCAGAACGACACCGGACTGCTTGACTCCGAGCGCGGCCGTCGGCTCGTCGAGGATTAGCACGCGGGCGCCGAAGTGCACCGCGCGGGCGATCGCGACGCACTGGCGCTCCCCGCCGGAGAGTGTTCCGATCGGCTGATCCACGTCACGCAGGTCGATGCCCATGTTCGCGAGCTCGGTGTAGGTGACCTCTTTCATCCGCTTCACGTCGAGGCGGCGGAGGGGACCCCGCCCCTTCGTGAGCTCGGAGCCGAGGAAGAAGTTGCGCCACACGGGCATCAGCGGAACGACGGCGAGATCCTGATACACCGTGGCGATTCCGGCATCCAGCGCCGCTCTCGGTGAAGAGAAGGTGACGGGTTCGCCATCCAGGAGCATCTCTCCTTCGCTCGGCGTGTGAGCACCGGCGAGCATCTTGATGAATGTCGATTTCCCCGCGCCGTTGTCGCCGAGGACGCAGGTCACCTGGCCGGCGTTCACCGTCGTCGAGACGCCGCTGAGCGCGTTGATCGCCCCGTAGCTCTTGCCGACGTCGCGGACCTCGACCACGGGGATCGCGGTCGCTGTGGTCGTGCTCATTTCGTCCCTCCGGCTCGAAGACGCACCCAATGGTTCAGGAAGACGGCGAGCAGGAGCATCGCGCCCAGGAAGGTGCGAAGCCAGTTCGTGTCCCACTGCGCGAACGTGATGCCCTGGAAGACCATCCCGTAGATGAGGGCGCCGAGTGCGGCGCCGATCGCCGACCCGAAGCCACCGGTCATCAGGCAGCCTCCGACGACGGCGCAGATGATGTAGATGAATTCCTGACCCACACCCGTGTTGGCCTGCACCGTCGAGGTGCGGAACAGCGAGATCATTCCGACGAGCCAGGCGGCTCCTGCCGTCACCATGAACAGGCCGATCTTGGTCTTGAGCACCGGAACGCCCACCTGGCGCGACGAGTTCAGCGCACCGCCGACGGCGAAGATCCAGTTGCCGGAGCGGGTGCGCAGCAGCACCCAGGTCGCGAGTGCCGCGACGAGGAACCACCACAGCACGGAGATGTAGAACGTGCCGCCGCCGATCTGCATCGAAGACCCGAACACGGGCTGGATCGTGTCGTAGAACGGCACCTTGGTCATCCCCTGGATGGCGACCTGTCCCGTGATGAGCTTCGTGACGGCCAGGTCGATGCCGGCGAGGACGAAGAACGTGCCGAGGGTGATGATGAAGCTGGGCAAGCCCGTCTTCATCACGAGGATCCCGTTCAGCGCACCGATCGCGAGCGCTGCAGCGAGCGAGATCACGGCGGCGACCCAGATGTTCACGCCATAGTGCGTGGTCAGGACTCCGACGATGAGAGCGGTGAATCCCGTCATCACGCCCGCCGACAGATCGAACTCGCCGCCGATCATGAGTAGAGCGACTGCGACCGCCATGATGCCGAACGTCGAGGCCGATTCGAGCCAGACACCGGCACCCGCCATGGTCATGAACGTGTCCGTGTACACGGAGAAGAAGATCATCACCGCCAGCGCGGCGACGAGTGCCCCGATCTCCGGGCGGGCCAGCAGCCGTCGCACCGGCTGACGCTCCATTCGCGGTCGCGTCGCGATCGTCACTATGTCCGTCGTGGTCATCGTCGGCTCCTTTCTCGAGCAGGAGCCGGAGGTGTGCCCTCCGGCTCCGCGGGGTGGGTCAGCGCGTGCCGTTCTTCGCGAACTCGGCGACCTCGGCCGCGTTGTCCTTCGTGACGAACGCGGGACCGGAGTAGACCGGCTGACCGCCGCCGATGTCGTTGCCGTTCAGGCTCTTCAGGTAGAGCGCGGTGACACCCAGGAAGCCCTGTACGTAGGGCTGCTGGTCGACCGCGAACAGGATGCTGTCGGCCTCGATGGCACTGACGACGTCCTCGGAGAGATCGAAGGTCGCGACCTTCGCCGCGCTGCCGGACTCCTCCACGGCGCCGACGGCGTCGATCGCGTACTGGCCGCCGAGGGTGAGGACGGCGTCGATCGAGGGATCAGCCTGGAGCTTCGACTTGATCGTCGCCTTTACCTCGGCGTCGTTGGTGCCGTCGACCTGGAGGTTCTCCATCGACCCGCTGAAGGCCTCGGTCGCCGCGGCGCATCGCTCTTCCAGGCCGATGTTGCCGGCTTCCTGGATGACGCAGAGCGCCTTGGTCGCGCCTTCCTCGCCGAGCCGTTCGCCGACGGCCGCGCCAGCGATCGACTCGCTCTGCCCGATGTGGGTGATCGCCCCGAACTCCTTGAACTTCTCGAGACCGGAGTTGATCGTCACGACCGCGATGCCTGCCTCGACCGCGCGCTCCACACTGTCCTTGACGCCGTCCGGGTTGGCCATCGAGACGACGATCCCGTCGACTCCCTGCGCGATCGCGTTGTCGATGAGCTGCGACTGCTTGGCCGGATCGGGGTCGGAGTTGTAGGTCACGTCGACCCCGTAGTCGCTGCCGGCCTGCTCTGCGCCCGACTTCACGCGATCCCAGAAGGAGTCGCCGGGGGCGGAGTGCGTCACGACCGCGTAGGTGAAGCCCTTCGACTCGGTGTCGGCGCCTCCACCTCCGTCGCCGTCGGTGGTTTCCTGACCGGTGCCCGAGCAGGCGGACAGCAGCAGGACTGCCGAGGCCACCAGTGCCAGGCCGCCGAGGAGGCGCTTGTTCATGTGATTTCCCTTTCGGTGAGGAACGCAGTCGACATCGACTGATCGCATCCTGTGACGTCGGTGTCGGGGAGATTCTGACATCGACGATGAATGTTTGTCAAGACATTCTGTCAATGCGTAGAGTGGGCACACATCTCCGCTGAAAGGACAGCCATGACCAGCAGGGCGCACATCGGTGTGGGGCTCATCTCCGTCGGATGGATGGGGCGCCTCCATTCCCGCGCGTATCTGGCAGCACCCCGGCACTATCCCGATCTGCCGGTGACGACCGAACTCGTCGTCGCAGCCGATACCGATCCGCACAGCCGCGCGCATGCGACCGACGTCATCGGCTACCGCGAGGCGGTATCCGACTATCAGCAGGTGCTCGATCGGGACGACGTCGATGTGGTCTCCATCTGCTCGCCGAACTTCCTCCACCACGAGATCGCCATGGCCGCCATCGCGGCCGGCAAGCCGTTCTGGATCGAGAAGCCGATGGGCCGGAGTGTGCGCGAGTCGAGCGAGATAGCCAGAGAAGCGGCGGCAGCCGGACTGATGACGGCGGTGGGGTTCAACTACCGTCATGCCCCGGCGGTCGCGCATGCGAGGAAGCTCGTGAGCGAAGGGGCACTGGGGACGATCACCAACGTGCGCATCGCGCTCATCGCCGACTACTCGGCCGACCCTGACGGTGCCCTCACCTGGCGATTCCAGCGCGACCGCGCCGGGACCGGCGTGCTGGGCGATCTGCTCTCACACGGCGCCGACCTGGCGCAGTACATCGTCGGACGGATCTCGTCAGTCAGCGGACTGACCGAGACCTTCATACGCGTCCGCCCGCTGCCCGCGTCGGGCGCGGCCAGCCACTTCAGCAAGGGGGCGAGCGGCGGCCCCACGGGGGACGTCGAGAACGAGGATTATGCCGCGGTCCTCGCCCGCTTCGACTCGGGAGCGGTCGGCGTGCTCGAATCGAGCCGCGTCGCGATCGGTCCCCGCGCGGAATACCGGCTCGAGGTCTACGGCACCAAGGGGTCGCTGCGCTGGGACTTCCAGCGACTCAACGAGCTGCAACTCGCCGACGACACCTCCGGTTACCGCACGATCATGGTCGGACCGGGGTACGGCGATTTCGCGAACTTCCAGCCCGGCGCCGGGACGAGCATGGGCTTCGACGACCTGAAGACGATCGAGGCGTCGCTGTTCCTGCGATCGGTCGTGGAGGCGCGTCAGCTCGCGCCCTCCGCTGCCGACGCTTGGTCGGCATCCGAGATCGTCGATGCGGCGGTGCGCAGCGCCGCGTCCGGCTCGTGGACTCCGGTCGCCGCCGTCGAGGGCACGACCACCTACGACGCCTGACGGAAGGGGCGGGCGATCCCCATCGCCCGCCCAGCCTCCCCTGACCGATCAGCCGGCGAAGGCCGCGCGGAAGGCGCGGAGCGCATCCTCCGGGTCGGACGACGCCCATGCCTCCAGACCCACCACGCCGTCGTACCCGAGATCACGCAGCGCGGCGGCGACCGCCTCGTAGCGGATCTCACCGGTGCCGGGCTCGCACCGCCCCGGCACGTCGGCGACCTGGATCTCGCCGATCCACGGCAGCGCCTCCCGCACGAGTTCGATGAGGTTCCCCTCCCCGATCTGTGCGTGATAGAGGTCGAGATTGAGGCGCAGTGCCGGCGAGTCGACGGATCGGACGAGTGCGAGAGTGTCGGCCGCGCGGGCGAAGGGCGTCCCCGGATGATCGACTGCGGTGTTCAGATTCTCCAGCGTGAAGACACGGCCCGCACGGGCGCCGAGTTCGGCCAGCCGTGCGAGCGTGTGGGTCGCGAGGCCCCAGTCGGAATCGCTCACGCTCTCGCGCGGATGCATCGGTAGGCCGTTCGGGTCCAAGCCGGTGCCGTGCAGATTCAGCCGCGGCGAGTCGATGACATCCGCCATCCGTAGCGATTCCTCGGCCGTGTCGAGCAGTTGCGCGATCCCGTCCTCGGTGATGAGGTCGCCGCGGAGGTAGCCCGTCATCGAGGAGAAGACCGCTCCGGTCGCTGCCAGGGCGGGCAGGTCCTTCGTGCTCCAGTCCCAGATCTCCACCTCGAAGTCGAGGTCATGCAGCCTGCGTACCCGGTCCTCGAAGGGGAGCTCTGTGAAGAGCATCTCGGCCGATGCAGCCAGTCGGAACGTTCCTGGTGTCGTCATCAGCGCCTCCCGATCAGCCGAGCGACACGGGCACGACGACACGCTCGGTGGCCGAACGCTGGGCTGCGTCGGCGAGTACGAGTGCCGCGCGGCCGTCCTCGAACGTGGGACTCGTGGAGGCTCCGCCGCGGGCGAGCTTGATGAACTCGCGCAGTTCGGCCGCATAGGCCACGGCGTATCGCTCGAGGAAGAACTGCTCGTACGGGGGCTTCGCCTCGACCGCGTCGGCGGTGGACAGGCTCACCAGGCTCGAGGGGGCGTTGGCGACGTGCAGCACCCCTCGTCCGCCGAAGGCCTCGATGCGCTGGTCGTACCCGACCGAGCTGTGTCGCGAGTTGACGATCGTGACGATCGCGCCGGATGCCGCGCGCAGCGTCGTCACGGCGGTGTCGAAGTCCCCGTGCTCCCGGGCTCCGTCGTCGAACGTCGTGGTGCCGACCGCCGACACCTCCACGATCTCGGGCAGGAAGAAGCGCGCCATGTCGAAGTCGTGGATCGTCATGTCGCGGAAGATCCCCCCGGACACGGCCACGTACGCCGCGGGCGGAGCCGACGGGTCGCGGCTGATGATCGTCAGCTGCTCCAGCGCACCGATCTCACCCGCAGCGACCCGAGCCCGGGCGCTGGCGAACGACGGGTCGAAGCGGCGATTGAACCCCAGCGCCACCGGTACACCGGCGGCGGCCACCTTGGGCCGCAACGCGTCGACGCGCGCGATGTCGAGATCGATCGGCTTCTCGCAGAGCACGGGGATGCCGGCATCCACCGCCTGCGCGATCAGGTCGACGTGCGTCGGCGTCGGCGAAGCGACCAGGACGGCATCGACCCCGCCCGAGGCGAAGATCTCGTCGGCATTGTCTGTCGCCGTGCCCCCGTAGGTCTCGGCCACGGCCCGGGCGCCATCGACGAAGGGATCGGCCACCCAGCTGAGCATCGCCTCCGGATCAGCGGCGATGCTCGCGGCGTGGACCTGGCCGATGCGACCGGTCCCGATCAGGCCGAAGCGGAGGGGTGTGTGAGTCATCGGTGTTCCTTGTCGTGCTCTCGGTGGTGGATGGATGGAAGGGAGGTCAGGCCCAGGTGTTCAGAACCTCGCGGTTGCGGACCTGGTCGGCGGCGCGCGCGGCACGGAAGTCGGCGACGGAGATGTCGGGCCCGTTCAGCACGTCCTGCTCCACGACGATCCACCCGTCGAAGCCACGGCGCTCGACCGCGTCCATCACCGCGGTGAGATCGATGTCTCCCTGGCCGAACGCGACGAAGGCGCCGGACGACCACACCTCCGGCATGCCGCCGCCGGCAGCGAGGACGCGTCGCAGTTCGGAGAGGTCCACATCCTTGAGATGCAGATGATTGATCCGGTCGCCCCAGCGCGACACCGCCTCGAGCGGATCGCCCCCCGCGATGAACAGGTGCCCGGTGTCGAGCGTCAGATCGATGTCGACGTTCGCCAGGAATCGATCGATCTCATCGGGCGATTCGACGAAGGTTCCGGCGTGATGATGGAACGTGGGCTCGAGCCCGGCGGCGCGGACCAGTGCGGCGGCGCGCTCGGTGTTGGCGATCAGCCGCCCCCATGCGACGTCGGTGAGGCGATCCACCTCGCCGCCGCGGCCAGGAGACGCCCGTCGGGCCGCCGAGCCGTCGTCGGCGAGCGTCGGAAGCGGAAGGCGGGAGGGGCCGTCCTCGGCCGCCTCGGAGAACACGCGCAGAGCATCGTGCAGATCGGGGAGCGCCGCCTCGAATGCCTCGTCGTCCGAAAAGGGAAGCTGCACCCATCCGCCGGCGAGATCGAGGCCGTGACCCTTCAGCCGGGTGCGGAGCTGCTCCCCGCGACCGAAGTACCCCAGCGGGCCGAGATCGACGCCCCGGTAGCCCGCTGCGGCGAGGATCTCGAGCATGTCGTCCGGCTGGATCGTCTCGGCGCCCTCCGGGGTCATCTCGAACACGCCGAAGCTCACCGGCGCCCCTGCGACTGTCGCCTTCATTCGCCCGACTCCTGTCCCAGCAGCGGCCGCTGCGTGATGCGCAGCCGCTCGTACTCCGTGCGCGCCCGCTGGCTCGACGGGAGGCTCGACACCTCGGGGACCGGCACATCCCACCAGCCCTCTCCCCCGGGCGCGTAGACGCGGGGATCGCTCTCGATGTGGATGACGGTGGCCCTGTCGGAGGCCTTCGCCGCCGTGACCGCAGCCGCGAGGTCGGTGACCGCATCCGGGCCGGCAGCGATCTCGATGACGTCGAGGCCATAGCTGCGAGCATTCATGGCGAGATCGACGGGGAGCTTCCGCTCCCCTTGGAAATTGCGCTCGTCAGGGTCGTACTCGCGGTACATCGTGCCGAAGCGCTCCGATCCCACGGTCTCGGACAGATGCCCGATCGAGGCGTACCCGTGGTTCTGGATCAGGATGACGATCAGATTGATGCCCTCGGCGACCGCGGTCACGAGCTCGGTGTTGAGCATGAGGTAGGACCCGTCGCCGACCATGACGATGACGTCTCGGTCGTCGCCGTCGGCGAGCAGTCCCCGCTTCGCGCCGAGCCCCCCGGCGATCTCATAACCCATGCAGGAGAACGCGTACTCGACGTGGTAGCCGAGGGGATCCCGCACTCGCCACAGTTTGTGCAGGTCGCCCGGAAGCGAGCCCGCAGCCTGCACGATGACGTCTCTCGCGGCGCTCGCGCCCTGGATGGCGCCGATGATCTCGGGCTGCCCCGGAAGAGCGCGTCCGCGGGGGGTGAAGGCGTCGTCGACGAGCGCGTCCCACCCCTTCTTCTCCCGTGCGACGTGCTCGGCGTGCTCGCTCGGGACCCGATACCCCTGGAGCTCGGTCGACAGCGCAGCGAGCGCCTCCCTGGCATCCGCGATGAGGGGGAGCTGCGAGCCGTGCTTGTAGGCGTCGAACGATGCGACGTTGATGTTGACGAATGCCACGTCGGGGTTCTGGAATGCCGTGCGCGATGCGGTGGTGAAGTCGCTGTACCGGGTGCCGATGCCGATGATGATGTCGGCCTCGGCGGCGAGCCGGTTGGCGGCGAGCGTTCCGGTGGCCCCGATGCCGCCGAGGTTCTGCGGATGATCCCAGTTGAGCGTTCCCCCGCCCGCCTGCGTTGTGGCGACGGGGATCCCGGTCGCTTCGGCCAGAAGACGCAGGTGATCTTCGGCGCCCGAATAGATCACGCCCCCGCCGGCGACGATGATCGGCTTCTTCGCGGCGCGGATCGCGGCGACCGCGCGGGCGAGCGGTGCGTGCTCGGGAAGCGGACGACGGATGTGCCATTCGCGGTCCTGCAGGAACTCGAGGGGCACATCGACGGCCTCGGCCTGGACGTCTTCGGGAAGCGCGATCGTGACGGCACCGGTCTCTGCTGGATCGGTGAGCACCCGCATCGCGGCGAGCGCGATCGAGTAGAGCTGCTCGGGGCGCTGGACGCGGTCGAAGAACTTAGAGAGCGGACGGAAGGCGTCGTTGACGGTGAGCCCGGTGTCCCATGGCTGCTCGAGCTGCTGCAGCACCGGGTCGGCCACCCGCGTCGCGAACGTGTCGCTGGGCAGCAGCAGCGCCGGCAGGCGGTTGGTGGTCGCCAGCGCGGCACCGGTCAGCATGTTCGTGGCGCCCGGCCCGACGGATGCCGCCGACGCGAGTGTCGCGCGACGACGGTGCATGCGGGCGAACCCGACCGACTGATGCACCATCGCCTGCTCATTGCGTGCCTGGTAGTAGGGCATGAGGTCGGGCTGCTCGACGTTCACCTGCTTGAGCGCTTGGCCGATGCCCGCGACGTTGCCGTGGCCGAAGATGCCGAACATGCCGGGGATCGTGCGTTCGCGGATGTCGCCGTCGACCGTCCACTGGTGTCCGAGGAACTCCACGAGAGCCTGACTGACCGTCATCCGCTTCGTCGTCGCCATCACTGCCGTCCTTCTGTATCGTCGCCGAAGGGCAGGCGGACATCGACCTGCTGCCCTCTCCAGGTGTCGCGCACCCACGCGTGCGCAGGGTCGTCGCTGATGAGCCATTCGCGTTCGGGATCCGGGCCGGCCATCACGTTGAGGTAGTACAGGTCGTAGCCCGGTGCCGCCACGGCGGGGCCGTGGTAGCCGTAGGGCACGAGCGCGATGTCTCCGGAGCGCACCATCGCGTTGATGTCGATCTCGCCGGCGGGCGAGGAGTACGCGCTGAACATCCCGAACGCCGCTGTTTGCGTGGCACCCGAGCCCGCCGCGGGAGCGGCTTCGAAGTAGTAGATCTCCTCGAGGCGCGACTCGCGGCCCGGCACGTGCTCGTCGTGCTTGTGCGGCGGATACGACGACCAGTTCTCGGCGGGAGTGATGACCTCGCACACGATGAGGCGCGCGGCGTCGAGCGCCTGCGGGGTGCCGAAGTTGTGCACCTGACGACTGGATGCTCCGGCGCCCCGCAGCTCGACGGGTGTCTCGGCTGCGGTGATGTGGCGGCTCGGCCTCACGACGGTGGTCGGCGACGTCGCGACGGCGACCCGGCCCTCTCCCGTCAGCTGCGCCGTGGAGTCGGCGGACAGGTAGAGCACATCTGTCGGACCCTCGAAGACGGAGGCACGCCCGACGAGATGCGTCGAGGTCGTCGATCCGGCCGCGGTGTGGACGATGTCGAACGAACCCGCGAGAGGGATGACGATGCGCTCGACACCCCTGTCCGACAGGTACAGAGAGTCACCCGATGTGATCTCGGCCACGCGGATGCCGGTGTGCTCCCAGCCGGGGGTCTGCTCGTCGACGATGCTCTCCCAGCCGTCGTGGGTGAGCGCGCCCCGCCGGTGGAACCAGCGCTGGTTCGTGGTGCTCATACCGGGTGTCATCAGTCGTTCTGGGGGAATCCGAGGTTCAGGCCGCCGTGCGTGGAGTCGTTGCGCGTGGCGGGGTCGATCCAGCGAGCCGTGACGGCCTTCTCGCGCGTGAAGAAGTCGAACCCATGCACACCGTAGGCCTTCGCGTCGCCGAAGAGGGACTGCTTCCAGCCGCCGAACGAGTGATACGCGACCGGGACCGGAATCGGCACGTTGATGCCGATCATGCCGACCTGCACCTCGTTCTGGAAGCGACGGGCGGCTCCGCCGTCGTTGGTGAAGATCGCGGTGCCGTTGCCGAACTGTCCCGAGTTGATCAGGTCGAGGCCTTCGTCGTACGACTGCACGCGTACGACGGACAGGACGGGTCCGAAGATCTCCTCCTGATAAGCACGTGAAGTCGTCGGGATGTCGTCGATGAGGGTGGGGCCGAACCAGAACCCGTCCGCATGCCCGTCCACCGCGAGACCGCGGCCGTCCACGACGATCTTCGCGCCATCCGCCTCGGCGATGTCGACATACGAGGAGACCTTGTCGCGGTGCGCGTCGGTGATCAGCGGACCCATGTCGGGCTCCCCGTTCTCGTCGCCCGCGCCGTTGCCGATCCGGAGGCGCCCGATGCGCTCGGTGATCTTCTCGATGAGCCCGTCGGCGACCGGCTCGACGGCCAGGACGACCGAGATCGCCATGCACCGCTCGCCCGCCGCACCGTAGCCGGCGTTGACGGCCTGGTCGGCGACCAGGTCGAGGTCGGCGTCGGGGAGGACGAGCATGTGGTTCTTCGCGCCGCCGAGAGCCTGTACCCGCTTGCCGTGCTTCGAGGCGGTCTCGTAGATGTACTGGGCGATGGGCGTGGATCCGACGAACGAGATCGACTGCACGACCGGGCTCGTGAGCAGGCCGTCCACGGCGAGCTTGTCTCCCTGGAGCACTGTGAAGACGCCGTCCGGCAGACCGGCTTCCTTCCAGAGCTGCGCGAGCCAGAGCGCGGCGGACGGGTCCTTCTCGGAGGGCTTGAGGATGACCGCGTTGCCGGCGGCGATGGCGATCGGGAAGAACCACATCGGGACCATCGCGGGAAAGTTGAACGGTGAGATGACACCCACGACGCCCAGCGGCTGCTTGAGCGAGTACACGTCGATGCCGGTCGACGCGTTCTCGCTGAAAGCGCCCTTGATCAGATGCGGGAAGCCGGTGGCGAGTTCCACGACCTCCTGTCCTCGCAGGATCTCGCCCATCGCGTCGGAGACCACCTTGCCGTGCTCGGCGGTGATGATCTCGGCGAGTTCCTGCTTGCGGGCGTTGAGGAGCTCGCGGAAGGCGAAGAGCACCGTCTGCCGCTTCGCGATCGAGTAGCCGCTCCAGACGTCGTAGCCGCGCTGCGCGGACGCGATGGCGTGGTCGATCTCGGCCTGGTCCGCCAGCGCGACCTGCGCCCGGACGGCACCGGTCGCCGGGTTGTACACGGGGGCCGTCCGTCCGCTGGTGGAAGCATGCTCGGCACCGTCGATCCAGTGCGTGAGAATGCGGATGCCGGAGTCGGAGCCGTCACCGACGGGTGCGGTCTGCGTCGTGCTCATGGTTCATTCCTTCGGTGTCAGAGGATCGGGTGGACGAGGCCGGCAGCGATGTCCACAGCTGCGGCGACGTTCCCGTCGGGTGGATACAGCAGAGTTCGGCCGACGGTCAGACCGCGCACCCCGGGGAGCGAGAGGGCGTCCTCCCACGTGGCGAAGGTCTCGTCGGGATCGGCACCGGAGTCGCCGCCGAGGAGCAGGGTGGGCATGGTCGTCGCGGCCATGACGCGCTCCATGTCGTCGACGACGGGGAGTTTCATCCAGGTGTAGGCGCTCGACGATCCGAGCCCGGAGGCGATCGCGATCGACAGGATGACGGCATCCGTCGACAGGTCGTTCACTATGCGGCCGTCGACCCATCGGCTGAGGAACGGCTCGAGCATGATGGGGAGCTTTGCGGCCGCGGACCGGCTGACGGCGTCGGCCATCGCGACGAGGGTCGCCGAGGTGCCGGTGTCATCGAGGTTGACCCTCAGCAGGGTCTTCGCGACGTCGATGCCCGCCGCCACCATCCCGGGCACGTCGTATGCCGTCATGCGGTCGTCCATCTCGAACGATGCGCCGCGCAGGCCGCCTCGGTTCATCGAGCCGACGACGATCTTGTCGTCGAGCAGGCCGAGAGCCGCGAGGTCGTCGATGATGTCCGGGGTGCCGAGCACACCGTCGACACCGGGTCGGCTCAGTGCGAGCGCGAGCCGGTCGAGCAGGTCATAGCGATCCGCCATGGCGGTCGGGTCCGCACCCACGGCCAGGGCGCCGCGAGCGGGATGATCGGCGGCCACGATGAACAGGCGCCCATCACCGCGCAGCACGTCGCGGCGACGGCGCCCGGTCAGCGCCTGTCCGATCGTGTGGGGTGCCGAGGCGCGCACGGCACGAAGGCGGTCGAAGTCCTCCGGAGCGAGGAAGGAAGGAGCCATCAGCGCTCTCCTGCCTCGATCAGAGCGGTGACTTCGTCTTCGGTCGGCATAGCGGTCGAGCACTCCAGTCGCCCCGCCACGATCGCTCCCGCGACGTTGGCGAAGCGCAGGATGCGCTCGAGGCCCCATCCCGCGAGGAGTCCATGGCACAGCGCGCCACCGAATGCGTCGCCGGCGCCGAGGCCGTTGACCACGTCGACCACGTGCGGAGGAACTTCGACGGTCTCACTGCGGGTCTTCGCGAGCACACCTTTCGGGCCCTGTTTGACGATGGCGAGTTCGACTCCGCGCTCGAGAAGGGCATCCGCAGCTCGCCGCGGCTCGGTCTCGCCGACCGCGATCTCGCATTCCTCGCGGTTGCCCACGGCGACGCTCGCGAACTCGAGTGCGCGCTCGACCTGCGCACGCGCGTCCGCAGGCTCCGCCCAGAACATCGGCCGGTAGTCCAGGTCGAACACGGTCGTCCCCTCGGTGCGGGTCTGCAACGCGGCGTGGTGCGCGGCGCGGCTCGGCTCCTGGCTGAGGCCCGTGGTCGTGAACCACAGGATCCGGGCGGTGCGGATGGCGTCGAGGTCGAGGGCGTCGGGAGAGATGTTGAGGTCGGGCGCCTTGGGCTCGCGGTAGAAGTACAGCGGGAAGTCATCGGGCGGGAAGATCTCGCAGAACGTCACCGGGGTCTGCAGCGTCTCATCGACGAACACGTAGCGGGGGTCGACTCCGAGCCGTCGCAGTTCGCGCAGGAGATAGCGCCCGAACGGATCGTCGCCGACGCCTGAGACGAGGGCCGTCGAGCGGCCGTAGCGTGCTGCGGCGACGGAGACGTTGGCGGCGCTGCCGCCGAGGTACTTGCCGAACGTGGTGACGTCTTCCAGACCCACGCCGGACTGGAGCGGATAGATGTCGACGCCGAGCCGGCCGAACGCCAGCACGTCGAGAGGGAAAGTGTTCTCGGTCATACTCCGGTGTACAACTCTCTGCGGCGTCTCGAAGAGCACCCGCATCGTCGGATCATTTGTCCTGACAATAGCACAAGGGTTGTCGAGCGCAACAGCCCGAGTGATGAACTTCCGAACATGGAAACACGCATGTTAGATTGTCGGGTCAATACAGCGAGGATGGATCGGACGCATGACAGACGACGTGGTGCAACTCGATGCCCTGCTGGCGACACTCGACAGAACCGGACCCGTCCCGCTCTACTTCCAGGTGTCCTCCGCCCTGGAGCGAGCCATCCGCTCAGGTGAGATTCCTCCCGGCGCCCGACTCGAGAACGAGATCGCCATCGCCAAGCGCCTGGGGCTTTCGCGGCCGACGATCCGTCGCGCGATGGAGGAACTCGTCGACAAGGGTCTCCTCGTCCGCCGACGCGGGATCGGCACGCAGGTCGTGCAGGGGCAGGTGACGCGACAGGTCGAGCTGACGAGCCTCTACGAAGACCTGCAGAGCTCCCATCACGAACCGGGCACGCGCGTGCTCGAGCACGACACTCGACCCGCCGACGCCGAGACCGCGGCGGCGCTCAGCGTTCCCGTCGGATCGGAGATCGTTTATCTGCGACGCCAGCGATCCACGGACGGGGTGCCCGTGGCCGTCCTCGCCAACTATCTGCCGGCCGAATTCGCCGACATCACCACCGAGCAACTGGAGACCAAGGGCCTGTACCAGATCCTGCGCTCCCGGGGCGTGACGATCCGGGTCGCGAACCAGCGGATCGGGGCACGACGGGCGCACGGCGACGAGAGCGCTCTCCTCGACATCGACAAGGGTGGTCCGGTGCTGACCATGGAACGCGTCGCGTATGACGCGTCGGGAAAGGCCTTCGAAGTCGGCCACCACTGCTACCGCCCCGACATGTACAGTTTCGCGACGACGCTCGTCGCGAAGTAGTTGCATCAGCGCGCCTCCGAGGTGCCTGACCTGAACGCTCATCCGCGGTATCACCGAGGTACGTGGGATCGATCGCCACGAGTGGCTGTCCACCCCCGGTGCTCAGGGAGTGGGGGCGCTGCTGCGTCGGTGGCTGCGGCCGCTGAGTTCGGCGTCGAGGGTCTCCTGTGCGATGCGCATCTGCTCGGCATATGCGGGTTCCTGCAGCCGCTGCCACATGACGTCCTCGGGCACGTCCTCGACGTGACTCACCACCCACCAGATGTTCCCGAACGGGTCCTTGATCCGTCCGCCGCGCTGGCCGAAGGCGCTGTCGCTCAGTTCGGTGACGACCGTGGCACCGGAGGCGACCGCCTTCGCGAAGGTGTCGTCGGCATCCGGGACCCACACACGGAGAAGACTCGGCATGGCGGGCCATTCCGGACGCTGATCGAAAGCGAGGACGACCGTGTCTCCTACCCGTATCTCGCCGTGTCCGATGGAACCGTCCTTCGTGGCCACGCGCGCCAGCTCTTCACCGTCCAGCACGTGCGTGATGAAGTCGAGTAGGCCCCCGGTGTCGCTGGTGACGACCCACGGAGCGACGCTCGTGTACCCCGAGGGAGTGGTGTTCGTCGTGTCGTTCATGATGCTTCCCATCTGCTCGTTCTCGCTGATGGGATCGACGTTAGAGGCGAACTAGGTCTGATCCTGTCCTGGTTCGACCAGATGATGACAACATGGTCGGACCCACCGCACGCCTCCTCGCCGTGTCTAGCCCCGCCGGCTCGTCGACGCACAGGGGCGCTGGTACCTCGTCGCGTTCGATGTCGAGCGGGACGCGTGGCGCACGTTCCGAGCCGACCGGACCCGCGAACCACGGGCGACGGGTGCGCCGGCGCGTCACACGATGACGCATGCGGAGATCCCTGCGCACCTGGACGCCGGCGAACGTGCGCTCGAACCGACCTACCGCGCCGATGGTTCACCGCCCCCCGTTCCTCACCCTACGGACACGTGTGGGCGAGGCCGGCGATCAGGACGTCGTTCACGGCCCGGAAGATCGGGTCTGTCGCCGGATCGAACGAGCCCCCGGTGTACGCCACCGTCACGACACGTTCACCGTCGGCGCTGGCGAGGGTGATCGAGTTGTATCCGAACCCGTTGCCACGCTGACCGTAGACAGGCCCTGCCGGTTCGGTGCCGCAGGCGTCGCCCCCGGCGAGCACGCCCAGACCATATCCCTCGGCCCCGACCGCACGCATCTGCGCCAGCGTCTCCTCCTCCAACAGCTCCCCACCCTGGAGAGCAGCGTTGAAGACCCCCACGTCCCCGACGGTGGAGATGAGAGAGGCTCCGTACGACCAGAAGGACGGCTCGAACTCGGTCATGTCGACGTGTTCACCGTCGACGCTCATATACCCCCGAAGAGCACGGTCGGGCATCGCGCTGCCGTCCGGATGGGCGGTCTCGTCCATGCCGGCGGGCTCGAACACCCGCGCGGACATCAGGTCCGGGACGGTATCGCCGGTGACCTCCTCGGCGATGAGGCCGAGCACCGTGTATCCCGCGTTGGTGTAGTGGAAAGCTGTTCCCGGCGCGGCATGCCACGGCTGCTGCTGAGCGATCGCGACCAGTTCCTCGGGCTCGTACGTCTTCTCCCGTCCGTCGATGACCGCCTGCACGTCGGGGGCGAGGACAGGGATGTAGTCGGGCAGCCCGCTCGTGTGAGCCAGCAGTTGACCGATCGTCACATCGCCGGGCGCGGACGCGAGGAGACCCGGGAGCACTTCTTCGACGGTGGTGTCGAGCGAGATCTCCCCCTCTTCGACGAGCTGCAGGATGACGACGGCGAGGACGGTCTTCGAGATGCTCGCGATGCGCACCGGATCGTCCGCCTCGGCGCTGCGCTCCTCATCGAGGTCGGCCACCCCTTCCGTCCATTGCACAGCCTCGTCGCCATTCCGTACGTCCACGACGACGGCGACGGCGCCGGCGCCGATGACCCCTGCCACGGCATCCGCGATCTCGGGACCGACCTCGACGCCTGGGCTGCCCGTGGGTTCCGGCGCGGCCTCCGGGGGCGCAGCACATCCGGCGAGCAGAGCTGCCGTCACGGCGATCGTTGTCGCAGCGCTGAGCGTGCGCGTCCAGTCCGTAGGCATCATGGCGCCTTTATACACGCTGCGAGTGACCATCCACTCACACGTCCGTCAGCGAAGTTCGATGAGCCCCGCGTTCGTGGGCACGAACCCGCAGGCGTCGAAGGAGGGCCTGACAACCATCCCAGCGAGCGGAGCCGGCACTCAATCGATCTTCGGTGTCTGCGTTGCCTGCTTCTCGGCGTGGCGCGGACTGTTCGGGTTCATCAGGGAGTGCCTGCGGCCGTATGCGAAGTAGATGATGAGGCCGATGATGAGCCAGCAGCCGAAGCGGACCCAGGTCTCCCAGTGCAGTTGCAGCATGAGGAAGCCGGAGGCCAGCACGCCGAACGCGGGAACCAGCGGCATGAACGGGAGCTTGAAGGCTCGCGGGGCGTCCGGGCGCTTGTAACGGAAGATGATGACCGCCAGGCAGACCACGACGAACGCGGCGAGGATGCCGATGTTGGTGAGGTCTGCGACTGCCTTGATCGGGAACACGCCCGCGAGGAGCGCAGAGGCGACGCCGGCGATCCAGGTGACGCGCTGCGGGGTGCCTTTTCGGTCGGTCTTGGCGAACCACCCCGGGAGCAGCCCATCCCGGCTCATCGAGAACCACACACGGGTGACGCCGAGGAGGAAGGTGAGCATCACGGTGAGGATGGACAGGACGGCGAAGACGGAGATGATGGTGGCGATCACGGGCAGCCCGACGCTCGCGAACGCGGACGCGAACCCGGCCGTGGGGTCGATCTCCTCCCAGTTCTGCATGCCCGTCAGCACGAGCGTGGCAGCGACGTAGAGCAGCATCGCGATGACCAGCGACAGGATGATGGCCTTCGGCATGTGCTTCTTGCCGTCCTTCGCCTCCTCGGCGGCAGTGCTCATGGCGTCGTAGCCGAACACCGCGAAGAACACGGTGGCGGAGCCGGCGAGCACAGGGCCGAAGCCGTTGGGCATGAAGGGGTTGAAGTTGTTCGCATCGATGTAGAAGACGCCCAGACCGATGATGAACAGGATCAGGAGCACCTTGATCGCGACCGCGATGAGCTCGAAGCGCCCGAACGCCTTGGTTCCGCGGGACAGGATCCACGTCACGAGCAGGCAGACGGCGATGGCGGGGATGTTGACGATTCCCCCTTCGCCCTCGTCGGCCGTGGACGTCATCCACGCCGGCATGTGGATGCCCACCCCGGAGAGGAAGGCGTCGAAGTAACCGGAGATACCGATGGCCACGACGGCGACGATGGCGATGTACTCGAGCAGCAGGTCCCAGCCGATGAACCAGCCGATGACCTCGCCGAGGGCGACGTAGCCGTACGTGTACGCGGACCCCGCCCGGGGGATCATGCCGGCGAACTCGGCGTAGGAGAGAGCGGCGGCCGCCGATGCCAGGCCGGCGATCAAGAAGGAGATGAGTACAGCGGGTCCTGCTCCCGGGGTGTCTTCGCTGCCTGCCGCCACCAGCCCTGCGAGGGAGAAGATGCCGACGCCGATGATGCCGCCGACGCCGATCGCCGTGAGCTGCCACAGACCCAGCGACTTGAAGAGCCCGCCGTTCTTGCTCTCGTCCTCCATGTAGTCGATGGGCTTGCGCCGCATGATGGACTGGGATGAATTTCTCGCACTCATCAGATGCTCCCTCCGTAGGTGCCGTCACCATCACCGCCCTGTGATGGTCAGCCCAGTATCCACCTGATGGCACCCAGCGAAAGGTGACTGATGCTGATCACTACTGTTCAGGCTCGACAATGAATGCCGACCGCCATCTTCAGACGGAACCGACAATTCAGTTGAAGTCGCCGCCCGGAGCCATGTCCATGAAGCGCGAGTAGTGACCCTGGAACGCGACCGTGATCGTCGCGGTCGGACCGTTACGGTGCTTGGCGACGATGAGGTCGGCCTCGCCAGGACGCACATCCTTGTCGTAGACGGACTCGCGGTGCAGCAGGATGACCATGTCGGCATCCTGCTCGATCGAGCCGGACTCACGCAGGTCGCTGATCGCGGGTTTCTTGTCCTGCCGCTGCTCCGGACCACGGTTCAGTTGCGACAGCGCGATGACCGGGACCTGCAGCTCCTTGGCGATGAGCTTGAGGCTTCGCGAGAACTCGGAGACCTCCTGCTGACGCGACTCGACGCGCTTGCCCGAGGTCATCAGCTGCAGGTAGTCGATGATGACCATGCGCAGACCCTCACGCTGCTTGAGCCGACGGCATTTCGCGCGGATCTCGACAAGCGTCATGTTGGGGCTGTCGTCGATGTAGAGCGGGGCGTCGTTGATGCGACCGCGGGTCGCGGCGACGGTGGTCCAGTCGCGCGGGTCGAGCGTTCCCTTTCGCATGTTCTGCAGCGGGATGCCGCCCTCGGCGCTGAGCAGACGCATCGCGATCTCGCTCTTGCCCATCTCGAGCGAGAAGAAGATCGAGGGGAAGTCGTGACCGATGGATGCCGCGCGCGCGAAGTCGAGCGCGAGTGTCGACTTACCCATGGCGGGTCGGGCGGCGACGACGATCATCTGGCCGCCGTGGAGCCCGTTCGTGAGCTCGTCGAGTTCTTTGAACCCGGTCGGGATGCCGGTCATCGAGCCGTCGCGGCCGTTCGCGGCCTCGATCTCCTCGATCGCCGCGTCGACGGCCGTGGTGAGCGGGACGTAGTCTTCGGCGGTCTCGGTGCCGGTGACCGAGTAGATCTCGGCCTGGGCGTTGTTGACGATGTCGGTCGCGTCGCCCTCACCCGCGTAGCCGAGTTGCACGATGCGCGTGCCGGCGTCGACCAGGCGCCGCAGGATCGCGCGCTCGTTGACGATGCTCGCGTAGTAGCCGGCGTTGGCAGCCGTCGGCACGATCGAGGTGAGGGTGTGCAGATAGTCGGCGCCGCCGGCCTTGCCCAGCTCCCCGGTCTTGATGAGCTCGTCGGTGACGGCGACGACGTCGGTCGGCTCGCCGTGCGAGTACAGCGAGAGAATCGCCTCGAAGATGAGCTCGTGCTTGGGAATGTAGAAGTCGGCGCCCTTGAGCGTCTCGATCACATCGGCGACGGCATCCTTCGACAGGAGCATTCCGCCCAGGGCGCTCTGCTCGGCGAGGAGGTCGTGCGGAGGCGTGCGCTCGGGCGGGCGATGCCCTCCCAGGCGCTCCTCTGAGATGTCCGCGATCGACACGCTGTTCCCTTCGATGCGACGTTTTCCGAATGCGCCGCCTCGAGGGACGGGCTGTGTGTCGGGCCGTTCCGGCCGCCGTGCACAGCGAATCAGGAGCCCCCGACATTCGGTCGCTCGACCACGGTACGAGCGCCGAGAACCGGGTGCAACACGGCCTGTGGATAACCCTGTGGAGAGCGTGCGGACAAACTCGGAGTGTCTGTGTAGAACCGGTGTGGATAACCCGGTGGATGGGATCGAATATCGGTTCTGTTAAGTGCGTTGATCAGGTGTTTCCTGATTCCCCAGCCTGTGGATGGAAACGGGCTTCAATGCATGATTGAAGGTTTCCCCATCCTGTGGGGACATGTGTAGAACTTGGGGAAAGTCAAGCCGAGATTTCACCGGGCGCGTCATCGCAGGATGTGTCCTCGCGGCTGCGCGAAATAGCCCTGGACAACGCGCAGAAGCGCGAGTATCGTCAGCGCATCGGCACTGACTGTGTCGATATGCGTTGCCTTCAGAGGGGGAGGTTGACGTGGACGCTCGGGCCACCCGACGCGGCGTTCCCGCCGTCGTCATCTGGGGTGGCTTCGGCGCGCTGGCTTGGGCCGCACTCACGGTGCTCACCGGTGGGGGCAGCGCCTACGCCGATGAGGCGAATGGGCCGTTGGACGGCCTCACCTCGACGGTCGAAGAGACCGTGACAGCCGTCGCCGCACCCGTCGTCAACCAGGTGGTCGCCCCCGTCGTCACCCAGGTCGCCGCACCCGTCGTGCAGGCCGTGACCGCGCCGGTGCAGCAGGCGGCTCCCCCGGTTGTCGCCGCCGTCGCAAAGCCGGTCACGCAGGCCGTCGCACAGGTGCCGGTCGCCGCACCCGTCGTGCAGGCCGTGGCGCCGACCGTGCAGGCCGTGGTCGAGACGGGCACCGACCTGCTGATCGATTCTCCCGCCTCGCACGTCGTCGACCCGATCATGGATGCCGTCACCGGTCTCCCGATCGTCGGCGAAGTCGTCGAGGATCTCGGCACCCGCGACCTCGTGGACTCCGTCGTCGACGTGGTCGACGACGTGACCGGAGTGATCGGCGGGGTCGTCGACGCGACGGTCCCGCCGATCGTGGACGGTATCGACCCCGCGCTGCCCGACCCCGCACTGCCGGGAACCGTACTCCCGGTCGCGGGCGGGTCGAGCGATCCCGGATCATCGAGCTCTCTCACGCAACTCTCCGCGACAGCATCCGGTTCATCCGTCTACGCCACCGTCCCCGCGCTCGCCACTCAGCCCGTGGCCCCCGCCAGCATTCCCACGGTCGTGATCGGCGAGCGCGGGGCTCCGGGGGCGAGCTCCGACGCGCCCTCCGGCGCCCCACCGGGCGCTCCGGTCTCCCCGACTTCCTCCGCCGGTCCCGGCGGAGGTGCCAGCAGCGCCTTCGCCCGCCTCGGCGACGTCGGCGTAGACCCGCTCCGTGCCTGGGACCGGGTCACCGGCCCATCCGACGACGCCCTTCCGGGGTCGCCGGTCGCCGACACCGACAACTCTCCTGACTGACTGACGGTCGCGCCGTGCCCTCCGGGGTCGGCAGATGCAGTGCTGCGCGCGCACTTCGCCCGCACCATTCAGACTCCCCCAGTCCAGTCAGGAGAAACATCATGCGCACTTCCCTCAAGCGGGTCCTCTGGGGCACGCTCATCGCCGGCGGGGTCACCCTGTTCGGCGCGACGGCCGCGAATGCCGCCGAGACATCCGGAGACGACAGTCTTCTCTCCGGCACGCAAGCGGTGGCCGTGGTCACCGCGCCGACCACGGTCGTGGACAACGCGATCTCGGTGCTCGGCACCTCCACCGCGCAGGCACCCGCTCCGGCGCCCGCGCCGGCTCCGGCACCCGCCCCGGCACCCGCGCCATCGGCACCGCCGCCGCCTCCCGCACCCGTTGCGGAGACGAGCGGCGACTCCGGTGGGGCATCCGGTTCCCAGGCCGTGGTGACCGTCACCGCGCCCGTCACGGTGACCGACAACGCGGTGAGCGTTCTCGGCACCTCTTCGACCAGCACTCCGGCGGCGGATCCCCAGAGCGGGGCTCCCCAGGCCTCGACTCCCCCCGCCGGAGTGCCGTCCGTGACGACCAGCGGCATCGACGGCGTGCTCTCCGGCACGCAGGGGGTGCTGCAGGTCGATGCGCCGATCACCGTGTCCGGCAATGCCGTCTCGGTGCTCGGTGAAAGCTCGACCGGCGGGTCGCCGCAGGGAGCCGCAGCACCGGCTCCCGGAACGGCCGCGCCGATCGCGGCTGAGACCGACGGGACGGATGCCGTCGCCGGCGGCACCCAGGTCGTCGCACCGGTCACCGCACCGATCACGGTCGGCGGCAACGCCATCTCCGTCCTCGGTGAAAGCGAGGTGACCGGGTCCAAGACCGGCACCCCCACCACGGGAACCGGGACCGGAACGCAGGGATCGACCTCAGGAGACGACTCGGTCCTCGGTGGGACGCAGGTCCTGGCTCCCGTCACGGCTCCGATCACCGCGGTCGGCAATGCGATCGCGGTCGGCGGTGAGAGCACGGTCAGCGGCTCGTCGGGTGCCCCGGCATCCGGTGGTCAGGCCGGCGCTCCGACGAGCGCGGACACGTCCGGCTCGGACGGTGTGGCCGGCGGCACCCAGGTCGTCGCCCCGGTCACGGCACCGGTCTCGGTCGTCGGTAACGCCATCTCGGTCGTCGGCACCAGCGCGGTGACCGGCGGTTCGGGCACCGCTCCGGCGCCGGTGGCTCCGGCCATCGGCGGGATCAGCACCTCCGGCATCGGGGGCCTCCTCGGGGGCACCCAGGTCGCTGCGCCGATCACCGTCCCGATCACCATCGGCGGCAACGCCATCGCGGTGATCGGCGAGAGCACGGTGACGGGCCCGGGCACCGGTCCGGGAACGGATCCTGGGACTGACCCCGGCACGGACCCCGGAACCGACCCCGGTACGGACCCGGGTACGGACCCGGGTACGGACCCGGGGACTGACCCTGGAACCGACCCCGGAACCGACCCCGGAACGGATCCTGGGACCGACGCGGGAACCAACCCCGCAGCGGGCCCGGCATCCGGCGCAGCGACGGCATCCGCGTCGGCCGCCGCAGGCGGAGCGGAAGGACTCGCCATGACCGGCGGCTCCCCGGCATCCGGTCTGATCGCACTCGCCGCACTCCTGCTCCTCCTCGGAGCAGGAGGCCTCCTCCGCCGTCGTCTGACGGCGTAGCCCAGGCGCCGGCGGTGCGGTCGTCCTCGGGGAGGAGGCCCCGCACCGCCGGTGCGTCGACGTGCCATGTGCCATTCGCACCTGCGTGACGTCGACGCGCGGATGCCCCGCGGCCCCACCGCGGGGCATCCGTCATGCCCTCAGGCGCTCAAGTTCTGCGGCCGATCGCGCGTTCTGCGGCCTTGTGTGCCGATCCTGGCCGCAGAAGTTGCCAATGGCCGCAGAAGTTGCCAGCAACCCCGCACCCGGGAAACGCCGAACGCCCCCTGTCCCGGAGGACAGAGGGCGCACGTCGACGGGCTCAGTGACCCATCGGGAATTACTTGGCGGCGACGACCTGCAGCGTGATGACCGCGGTCACGTCGTCGTGCAGACGAACGGTGGCCTCGTGGTCACCCGTCGACTTGATCGGCGAGGTGATGTGCACCTTGCGCTTGTCGATCGCACCGATACCGGCGGCCGCGACAGCGTCGGCGACGTGCTCGGTCTTGACCGAACCGAACAGGCGACCCGATGCGCCCGCCTTGACGGCGAGACGGACCTTGGTGCCCTCGAGAGCGGTCTTGAGTGCGACAGCGTCGTCACGATCGTGGATCGCGCGTGCCTGACGCGCGGCCTGGATCGAAGCGACCTGCTTTTCGCCACCGCGGGTCCACGACGTGGCGAAACCCTGCGGGATGAGGAAGTTGCGGGCGTACCCGTTCTTGACCTCGACGACGTCTCCGGCGCTACCCAGCCCGGCGACCTCGTTCGTGAGAATCAGCTTTGCCATCTCGATACCCCTTACCGGCCGGCGCCAGCGTAGGGCAGGAGCGCCATTTCGCGCGCGTTCTTGATCGCCGTGGCGATCAGACGCTGCTCCTGCACCGAGACACCGGTGATACGACGGGCGCGGATCTTGCCGCGCTCCGAGACGAACTTGCGGAGGGTGGCGACATCCTTGTAATCGATGAGACCGACCCGGATGGACTTCGCGGGAGCGGTGGGCTTGCCACCCTTCCGCGGCTTGCGGCGGTCGCCGCTCGACTTTCCAGCCATTGGTTTTCCTTAATGATGAGCGGATGCCGGAGCATCCGAAGTTTCCAGTTCCGTGCGTTTCGTCTCGGGCTGGCGCCCTCGCTCAACGACCGGTCGTTCAGAAGGGAGTGTCGTCGCCGAAGCTGCCCGGAGTGCTCCAGGCGTCCGCGCTGGTCGAGGAACCGGGCGTGGACCACGGCTCTTCCGACACCTGCTGTGCGGGACGGGCCTGCCCGCCACCGGCACCGCCGGCACCACCGGCACCGCCGGTCGACGCCGCACGGGTGACCTGCGCGGTCGCGTACCGGAGCGAGGGGCCGATCTCGTCGACCTCCAGCTCGATCGCGGTGCGCTGGTTGCCCTCGCGGTCCTGGTAGGAGCGCTGACGAAGACGGCCCTGCGCGATGACGCGCATGCCCTTCGTCAGAGAACCCGCCACGTGCTCGGCGAACTCGCGCCAGACGGACGCACGGAGGAACAGCGCATCGCCGTCCTTCCACTCGTTCGCGGCACGGTCGAAGTTCCGAGGCGTCGATGCGATGGTGAAGTTCGCCACCGGCAGCCCGTTCTGCGTGTAGCGCAGCTCGGGGTCGGCCGTGAGGTTTCCCACCACGGTGATGACGGTTTCGCCAGCCATGGCGCTTAGGCCTTCGCAGCCTTGGCGGCCTTGGCGGCCTTGCGGGCAGCCTTCTCTTCGGTGCGCTTGGCTTCGAATGCAGCCATCGCCTGAGCCTCTTCCGAGCGGAGGACCTTGGTGCGCATGATCTGCTCGTTCAGCTTCAGCTGACGGTCGAGCTCCTGCGTGGCCTCGCTGGTAGCGGTGAAATTGACGACGGCGTAGATGCCCTCGTTCTTCTTCTGGATCTCGTAGGCCAGACGGCGCTTACCCCAGATGTCGACCTTGTCGATCGAGCCACCATCGTTGGTGATGACCTTCAGGAACTTGTCGAGCGTAGGTGCGACCTGGCGCTCGTCGATCTCGGGGGTCAGAATGACCATGAGTTCGTACTGGTGCGTCACTTACCCACCTCCTTCGGACTAGTGCGGCTTCCGCGTATCTCGCGGAAGCAGGAGGGTGTGTGATTGTGCCCGCCAGAAGGCAGACAACCTTCACAGTCTAACGGAACGGCGGGCTCATCGCGAACGCGGATGCCGTGATGGGGAGCGCTGCCCTCACGCAGGGTCGAAAGATCGCGGTCATCTTTGGCATGCTTGAGGCGTACCCCGGTGATCGCCATCGGGGTATACGACCGAAGGGGGGACGCCATGCGCGTCAACAAATGGGGGGTCGGCGTCATTCTCGCCGCCTCAGTTCTGCTCACGGGATGCGCGGGCGGTGGCTCCGACAAGCCGGCCGACGCGAAGCCCAGCGCTGAAGCATCCCAGGAAGCCGAAGCACCCACGTCGGACTGCCCTGAGCTGGCCGAAGGCGCGACCGTCGACGGATCCGCACTCGGAGCCTGCATCTCTGAGGCCATGACCGACACTGCGGGATACGCGGCGAAGACCGGCGTCATGGGCATCGACTCGACGTCGCGGTTCAACCCGTCGGAGAAGGCCCTCGAGTCGATCTCCCCCGTCGGATCGGTCGTCGTGATCGGCGACGACGTCTGGGTGAAGTCGTCGACGAGCGAGTGGCAGGCTGCCGATCCGGCATCCAGCGACCCGATCGTCGCCGCGCTCAGCACGAGCGCCCAGAACATCTCCTCGATCGACCCGGCCGCTGCCGCCGCCGCGATCTCCGGCGACTTCACGATCACCGGCACGGGCGAGCGCCTCGGCCAGAAGGTCTTCCTCGTGAGCGGACAGGTCGAGCAGCAGGGCACCGCTGTCGACGTGGTCTTCGAGGTCACATCCGACTACGTCAACCTCGCATCGACCAGCACCGCCTCTGCCGGCGGTCAGACCGTCGAGGTCAAGATGGAGATCACCGAGTGGGACGTCGCGCAGGACATCGTCGCCCCGATCTGATCCAGAACTGAACACTGCGGGCCGGGGCTTCTGCCTCGGCCCGCAGTGTTTCCGGCACCGCAGTTCCGACGTGGCGGCTCAGCCGAACTGGTCGGGTCCGCCCCACCCGCCGACCCATGCCTCGACCCGGGGATCGGCACGAAGAAGGCGGATGCCGGGGGCCTCGAGCCGCGCGACCTCGAAACCCTCCGCCGTGCCCCAGCGGTCGGCCCGGCGCACGGCGCGTCGCGAGCGCAGCACACCCAGGGCGGAGCCGTCGGCAGCACGCAGCGCGACGGTGCCGACATCGCCCGCGCCGAGCCCGGCGACGCACTCCGTGATCCACGACGCATCGAGCACCACGATCGGGCGTTCGATCTCCCAGACCACCCGAGCATCCAGTCCGGCCCCATCCGCGAGACCCGAGCCGACCACGATGCGCGGGTCGTCCGCGGGCGCCGTCGCACCGGCATGCAGCACCACGCGTGCCCGCGGAAAGGCCGCGAGCAGCGAGTCCACGGCGATGAACAGGGCCGCCGGAGTGTGCGCACCGGTCAGGCGCACGACGAGGTCGGGCGCGTCCGACCACAGCCCTCTCGGCGCGGACCCCGCGACGGGGATCGACGTCGTGAGCCGCAGGGTCTGCGCGTTCGCACGCTCGAGCCCCGAGCCGTCGCGCTCCGACCACTCCGGTCCGTCGTGCCACGCCACGGCATCCGGCACGTGGGCGAGCACGGCGCCCGCCTGCCACAGTCGGTGCGCCCACTCCCAGTCCTCACCGCCGTAGGTGGTGAAGGACTCGTCGAAACCGCCGGTCTCGTCGAACAGCCGCCGCGAGCAGGCCATGACCGCGCCGATGACGAAGCGGTAGGAGCGGTCGTCGGCGTCGCGCAGATTGCGGCTGCGCGCATACTCCTCCGCCAGCCACGCCGGCTCGGGCAGCTCGCGTCCGGATGCCGCGTCGATGACGGGCGCGTCGGGACGGATGCCGCTGAAGTCGGCGTGCCGACGGCGACCGACGGTCAACGCCTCGGGAAGGAGGGCGGGGAGCCGGGTGAGCGCTCGGACGTACCCGGGTTCCGGGGCCGTGTCGGCGTCGAGGAAGCACAGCACGTCCCCGCTGCTCGAACGGACACCGAGGTTGCGCACCGCGGCGAGGCGGAAGCCGAGGTCGTCCTGCCGGGCGACGATCACGCCCTCCGGAACCGCGACTACGCCCGGGGAGCCGTCGTCGGCGACGACGATCTCGAGCAGCTCCCGGGGATAGTCCTGGGCAGCCAGGGCGTGCAGCGTGCGGGCGAGTTCGGACGGCTGGTCGTAGTGCGCGACGATCACCGAGACGCGTGGGAGCGCATCCGGCTCCACCCCGTCGAGCTCGTCCCAGCGGTTGCCGACGACCCACGGATGCCGCGTCACCGGTCCAGCCCGTCCCACCACTGGAGGTACGCCTCGGCCACCTCGGTCCACGACATCGGCAGTCGCGTGAGACCGTGCCACGTCGTCTCGGGCCGCGCGTGGGCCTCGCGCACCGCGGCGGCGAGGTCGGGCTCGTCGCCCGTCAGGAGCGTTCCCGGTCGCAGCGCCGCCATCTCGTCGATGTAGCGGTTGCGCACCGCCACCGGTCGCCGGCCCCAGTTGATCCAGGAGGCGAGGGAGCCGGATGCCGAGATGTGCCGGTGCGCGATGACGGGCACCGACACCGCGCGGCCGCGGCGGGCGATCTCGTCATCCTCGAGCCATCCGGTCACGTCCACGCTCACGCCGAGGTCAGCGGCGCGGCGCACGAAGGCCTCGAGGTCGGCGGCATGACCGTCCGAGGCGCGGCCGAGCACCGTCATCCGAGTGATTCCGGCGGCGGAGGCCGCCAGCGCCGCCTCATCGTGCCCCTTGCCGGGGTAGAAGAAGCCGAGCACGCCGACGGAGCCGTCGGGCTGCGACCGCTCTCCGGCATCCTGCAGCGCGACGGGGAGGGGAATGCTCGTGACCGGGCCCGACCACACATCCTCTTCGACGAGCAGCGAGTGCTCGTGCTCGCTGTTGACCACCACACCTCGCGCTGCCGCGGCCACGAGCGCGTACGCGGCCCGCCGCCGAGGCAGGTTCCGCTCGCCGTCGGACGCCTGCGGAAGGTCGTGCAGCGTGACGCTGACCGGCCGGCGCGCGGCGAGCGCGGCGAACACCCGTGCCGCCTCCTCGGGGGAGTCGCCCCACAGTCGGTCCGTGAAATGCGCGTGCACCGGAGTGGCGTCGTCGATCGTCTGGAGAGCTGTCGTCTCGAGCTCGGCCGGCTCGACGACTCGCAGCGCCGGCCGTCTCGCCCGCACCGCGGCGGCCACCTCGCGCGCGTACATCGCGACGCCGTGCGTGCCGGGGTGCACGAGCAGCAGCGGGGCGCTCATGCCGCCCGCCAGACGGCCAGGAGCGGAGCGAGACGGTCCACGGCGGCATCCACGAAAGCGGGGTGGGCGGCGTACCACTCGGTGTGTGCGGCACGCACCTCGGCATCGTCGATCACGGCGCGCTCGACGATCCAGTGCGCACGCGGCTCGTCCGGCAGCGACCAGGCGTCGACGACCTCGGGCGCGAGCGGCGCCTGCACCGCAGCGAGCAGGGGGCGCCCCGGGTCGGGCCGCTCTCCCGCGAAGCCGAGCATCTCGAGCACCCGGGCGCCGAGTGGCAGCCACACCGCGTTCCCCGGGTGATTGATCGTTCGCGCGTGGTCGGCGGTGACCTCGTCGAAAAGGTCGGACACGGGCACATCGGCGTTCTGCTCACGGACGCGCAGGGTGTCGATCGAGGACTGTCCGACGGCGCGCACCGCCTCTGGATGCAGCGCGGCGACGACGGGGATGCCGGCGGCAGCCGCGAGCGTACGGACGTCGTGGTACGCCACGAGGGGCGGATCGCCCTCGATGCCGGGCACGCGGATCGCGGCCTGGAAGGGATGCAGCCCTCCGAAGCGCACGGGCGGCACGGTCAGCATCCGGGCCTCGGTGACGGCGGCGATCTGGCGGGTTCCCAGCGGCAGGTCGCGATAGTCGTCACGGATCGGCTGGCTCACCACGATGTCGGCCGAGCGGACGACCTCGTGCAGGCGGGCGGTCTCCGCGGCATCCATCTCGAAAACGGGAGGTACCCTTACGAAGCGGTGTTCGGGAGAGTCGATCACAAGACGCAGCGACTCGGCCTGGCAGTTCCCGAGGATCACCCCGAATCGCGGGGGCAGGGGCGCGTGCCCGAAGAACTCCGAGTAGTGCCGCTGTCGCGCTAGCACCGCCGAGGCGTCCGGCGCAACGCCCGTGCTGGAATCGCGGCTATGGCTCATCCTATGAACGTATACCTCTGAATCTTCTCGTCCTTCCCCCTTGCATCGCAGCGGCTCCAGCATCGTGGCACGCGCATCCGTGCACTCAGTCACGCTCAGGAGAACCGCATCCGCACCGAACTCGACCCGATCCGCGTCGCCTCGATTCCCGCCGCCCACCCCTATGTGCGCGCCATCACCGATCCTCGACGGGTGCATGTGCTGCCCGATCCTCCGGTACCCGGGGCGCCCGCCGACCAGTGGTGGCCGCCGGTGGCCCTGACGGCGGAGTGGCTCGTCGCGCACGAGGCGGATTACGACGTGCTGCACGTGCACTTCGGACTCGAGTCGTTCTCGCCCGATGAACTGCAGGGTGCGCTGGATGCCGCTCGGCGGGTCGGGCGCCCGGTGGTGTACACCGTGCACGACCTGGAGAACCCGCAGCTCGTCGACCAGCAGCCGTATCGTGCGCTCCTCGATGTGATCGTCCCCGCCGCCGACCGACTGCTCACGTTGACGGAAGGCGCTTCTGCGGAGATCCGGCAGCGCTGGGGTCGTGAGAGCCAGGTGCTGGCGCACCCCACGCTCCTCGAGCGCGTCGTCGCGACCGGGCGCGGGGATGCTGAGGCCATCCGCGTCGGCATCCATCTGCGAGATCTGCGCCCGAACATCGCGGCTGAACACGCGATCCACGCTGCCGTGGGCGCTGCCGCACTGCTCGTCGAGGCCGGAATCCCGGTGCAGTTCGACGTGCTGATGAACGAGCGCGTGCGCGACGAAGAGGCGGCAGCCCGAGTACTCGCGACTGCCGAGAGGCATCCGGCCGTCCGGGTACGGCGCACTCCGCATCTGACAGACGCCGAGATCGAGGAGTGGCTGGGCGGCATCGATCTCTTCGTGCTGCCCTATCACCACGGCACCCATTCGGGCTGGGTGGAGCTCTGCTACGACCTGGGGGTCCGGGTCGCCGGCACGGACGTGGGGCACATCGGCGCCCAGCATCCTGACGATTTCACCGCGATCGACCTCGACGACGCGCAGACGCTCGCCGACGCCGTGCAGCTCACCGCGGGGACACCACGCCCGTCGGAGCGTGCCGGTGTGGTCGAGGAACGCCGTAACGCACGGGCGGCGGAACGCGAAGCAGTGCGCGCGGCGCATGCCGATGTGTACGCCGCCGTGTGCGCCGAGGTCCGCGCGTGAGCGGGTCGCCGCGGCTGCGGATCCTGGTCGTCGCACCCGAGCGGCATGCCCTCCGGCAGCCGCACGCCGGAGGCCTCGAGACGGTGGTCTGGAATCGGGTGCGCTGGCTGCGCGAGCACGGACACGACGTGCAGCTCTGCGCCGCCGAGGGATCGGACTTCCTCGGTTCCGACGCCGCTCTCCATCTGCCGCGGCCTCACTGGCATCGCACCCGCGACGCCTCCGACACCGACTTCCCCGAGGGGCACCGCCGGCTGCTGTCGGCGGCGTTCGATCGGGTACGCGACTTCCTCGACGTTCCCGCGACCCGGGTCGACGTCGTGGACAACCACAGCCTGCACGGCGATCCGATCCTGTGGAGCCGCGACATCGGCATCCCCGTCGTGACGACCCTGCACACCCCGCCGCTGTCCGACCTCGTGATCGCTGCGAACGCGCTCGACGGCTCGTCGCCGCATCGCTTCCTCGCCGTCAGCCAGTACACCGCACGTGCCTGGTCGGCCGAGGGAGTGGACGCGTTCGTCTTCCCCAACGGCGTCGACACGACGCAGTGGAGCCTGGGTGCGGGAGGCGGCGGCTGGGTGTGGTTCGGGCGGATCGTGCCCGAGAAGGCGCCTCACCTCGCCATCCTCGCCGCCCGTCGTGCCGGTGCGCGACTGAAGCTCGCGGGCCGCATCGGCGATGCCGCCTATTTCGCGCGCGAAGTGGAGCCGCTTCTCGGCGACGGCATCGACTACGTCGGCGCGCTGCACCACACCCAGCTCTGCGATCTCGTCGGTGCGGCGTCGGTCGCCCTGGTGACCCCGGTGTGGTCGGAGCCCTTCGGTCTCGTGATGGCCGAGGCCCTGATGACCGGAACGCCCGTCGCCGCCTTCGACTCCGGCGGAACGAGCGAGGTGCTCGCCGGCATGCCCGGCACGGCGATCGTCCCCGCGGGTGACGTCGGCGCTCTGGCGCGCGCGGCCTCCTCCCTTGCCGAGGATTCCGGCGCCTGGTCCTCCCGGGCTCGCGTGCGTGCGGCCGCCGTCGCCCGCTACTCGCTCGATCGACAGCACCGCGAGATCGAGCGCGTGCTCACCGTGTCGGCGCACGGCGTGACCACGGCATCCGACCTCGTCGAGGCGGTGCGAGCGTGATCGGCTGGTACGTGCACCACCACGGCTGGGGACACGCGACACGGATGCAGGCGATCCATCCGCATCTCGACAGCGAGGTGACGGTGTTCTCGAGCCTGCCCCGGCCGTCCGGACTCGGCGCGGGCACGATCTGGGTGCGACTGCCGTCGGACGCGGAACCGGTCACCGGTTCCGACGGTGTGCTCCGCGACGCGCATGAGTTCGGCGACGTCACCGCCCATGGCGCGCTGCACTGGGCGCCGATCGGGCACCCCGGGCATCAGGCACGTCTGGCGGCGATCGCGGAGTGGATCGCGCACAACCCCGTCGAGGCGTTCGTGGTCGATGTCAGCGTCGAGGTCGCGATCCTCGCGCGTCTGCTCGGAGTTCCCACCATCGTGCTCGCGCAGCCGGGCGAGCGGACCGACGCGCCCCACCGTCTCGGGTACGACCTCGCCGACCGCATCCTCGCTCCGTGGGCCGCGGGCACGATCGAGACGGCGGAACTCGCCGATCGAGAGGACCGCGTACGCCGCGTGGGGGCGGTGTCGCGATATGACGGTCACGCGCGCGACGCGGCCCTCGATGGCGATCCGGATGCTCGCCGCGTACTGTTCCTCAGCCGGACTCTCGACGCGCCTCGGCTGCAGGAGACGACGGCGCTGCTGCAGGCGGACGGCTGGATCGTCGAGTCGGCCGGTGCCGGAGAGAACGATCGCGTCGACGACGTGTGGCCGCTGCTGTGCCGCGCCACCGTGGTGGTGAGTGCTGCCGGTCAGAACGGCATCGCCGACCTCGCCGCTGCGGATGCCCGGGCCGTCGTCATCGCGCAGGACCGTCCGTTCGAAGAGCAGGAGGCCACCGCCCGCGTGCTGGCCGCGCAGGGGTACGCGCAGACCGCGTCGGCCGATGTCTCACCCGAAAAGCTGGTCGAACTCGTCCGCCGTGCGGCCGAGACTCCGCCTCGATGGGACGGATGGCAGGTGCGAGGTGCGGCGGCCCGCGCCGCAGCCGCGATCGAGGAGCTGGTGTCATGACCCGCGTGGCCGTCATCACACCGGCATCCGAGAACCGACTCGCCCATCTGCACCGCCAGCGTCTTCTGCTGCGCGAGGTGCAGACGCCCGAGGTCGAGGTCGTGCGCATTGAGGCCTGGCTCGACGAAGAGGCGCCGCCTTCTCCCCCGGCTATTCCGACCGTGCACGTGCCGCCCGGACGGAACGGCATGCGCGTCGGCGCCGCGCGCAACGCGGCCGCGCGCCTCGCGATGGAGCACGGCGCCGACCTGCTCGTCTTCCTCGACGTCGACTGCCTGCCCGGGGCCGAGCTGCTGGAGAAGTACGTCGCCGCCGCACGAACGCACCCCGACGACCTGCTCTGCGGGCCGGTGACCTACCTCGAGAGCGTGCAGCGCCCGTCCTCCCTCGGCGATCTGGGGGCGATGACCCGGCCCCATCCCGCGCGCCCTCTCCCGCCGGAGGGCACCGTGGTGCGGGCGATGGATGCCGAGTTCGACCTGTTCTGGTCACTCTCGTTCGCGGTGACCCCCGCGACCTGGACGCGACTCGGCGGCTTCGACGAGGTGTACGAGGGCTACGGTGCGGAAGACACCGACCTCGGCCGACGCGCCCGCGCGCGCGGCATCGGACTGCAGTGGGTCGGCGGCGCGCACGCGTACCACCAGTGGCATCCTGCCGGCTCTCCGCCGTGGCGTCATCTCGGCGACATCCTGCGCAACGGCGCCCTGTTCGCGGCGCGCTGGGGCGAGTGGCCGATGGGCGGCTGGATCGACGCCTTCGTCGAGGGCGGCGCCGTCGAAGCTCATGATGGCGGCTACCGGCGGGTGACGGATACCGCCGGACCACTGGACAAGGGCGTGAGTTCAGAGCATCCTGCTGCTCATCCGATCAACGACGACCGAGGGCACCACTCGTGACAATCGAAACATCCCGGCAGACCGCTGCCGTCATTTACAACCCCGTGAAGGTGGACCTCGACGCGCTGCGAGCCGCCGTGATCGCCGAAGCGGAGGCCGCGGGGTGGGCCGAGCCGACCTGGTACGAGACATCGGTCGACGACGTCGGTCAGGGCGTCACCCGGCAGGCGCTGGACGATGGCGCTGATCTGATCATCGCCGCCGGCGGCGACGGCACCGTGCGCGCGGTGGCGGAGGCGGTCCGCGGTTCCGGCACCACCGTCGCCCTGCTCCCGTCCGGCACCGGCAACCTGCTGGCTCGCAACCTCGACCTCACGCTCGACGACATGCCCGGGTCGGTGCGGTCCGCGTTCACCGGCGTCGATCGAAAGGTTGACCTCGGCGTGATCGACATCGAACGCGAGGACCGCACGCGATCCCGGCATGTGTTCGTGGTCATGGCCGGCATGGGCATCGACGCGAAGATGATCGACAACACCGACGAGGATCTCAAGGCCAAAGCCGGATGGGCTGCCTACCTGAAGGCGATCGTCACCTCGCTGCGCGACCCGAACGAACTGCGGATGCGGTACCGCCTGGACGAGGGAGAGACCCAGCGCGAGACGCTGCACACGGTCATCCTCGGCAACTGCGGCTCGCTTCCGGCGAACATCCTGCTGCTACCGGACGCCGTCGTCGACGACGGCCTGTTCGACGTGATGCTGATGCGCCCGGGTGGCGTGGCCGGCTGGCTTCGCGTGTGGTGGAAGGTCGTCTGGACGAACGGGGTCCTTCGACGCACCCGAGCCGGGCGGGCGGTGGCCGGGGAGCATCGCGACGACGACGACCTGCGCTACGAGACCGGCACCCGCTTCACCGCCCGTCTGTCCCGCCCGGAGCAGATCGAGCTGGACGGCGACGGCTTCGGCAAGGCCGTCGCCTTCGACGCCTGGATCGAACCCGGCGCACTCACCGTGCGTGTTCCCGCCGACGACTGAGAGAACACCATGGCTCACAAGAAGCGCAAGCGCGCGCGGATGGACAAGGCGAAGTACGAGAAGGAGCTGCGGCGCCTTCAGATCGAACTCGTCACCATGCAGCAGTGGGTCATAGCGGCCGACGCGCGCGTGCTGGTCATCTTCGAGGGCCGCGATGCCGCCGGAAAGGGTGGCGCGATCAAACGCGTGATGCAGTACCTCAACCCTCGGCACGCCCGTGTGGTCGCGCTTCCCCAACCCACCGAGAAGGAGAAGGGCCAGTGGTACTTCCAGCGATACATCGAGCGACTCCCCACCAAGGGTGAGATCGTGCTGATGGACCGTTCCTGGTACAACCGCGCCGGAGTCGAGAAGGTGATGGGCTACTGCACGGATGAGGAGTACGACCGCTTCCTCGCGCAGGTTCCCGTGGTCGAGCAGATGCTCGTCGACGACGGCATCATCCTGCTGAAGTACTGGTACTCGGTGTCCGACACCGAGCAGGAGAAGCGGTTCCGGTCGCGGCTGAACGACCCCATGCGACGGTGGAAGCTCTCCGAAACGGACCTGCTCTCCATCACCCGGTGGGAGGACTACTCCCAGGCGAAAGACGCGATGTTCGACGTCACCGACCGCGAACACGCGCCGTGGTGGTCGATCGACAGCGACGACAAGCGCGCGTCCCGGATCAACACCATCAGCCACCTGCTCAGCCAGATTCCGTACAAGCGGCTCGAACCGGAGAAGGTCGACTTCCCGGATCGTCCTGCGGCCGCGGAGAAGCCCCGTCCGCCGATCGACAAGCACGAACTCGTCCCGGATCACGCGGCGACCCTGTAGACCTCGCCTCTGCGGTAATATGTTCCCAAACACATATTGCTGAGGAGGTGTCCTGTGAACGCCAGCGCGGTCCTCGTGCGTGCCGCTCGCAAGAGTCGCGGCTTGACTCAGGCTCAGCTCGCGGAGCGCGTCGACATCGATCAGGGCCGCGTATCGCGTTACGAAGCAGGTGCCGAGGTCGAGTTCGGAACGATCGGGCGGCTGCTCGCGGCCAGCGGTCATCGGTTGTACTCGGCACCCACACGCAGAGATGATGCCGCGACGATCGCCTCGGCGGTCAGGGGCCATCTGCGAGCAGGCGACAAGCAGAGTGCGCTCCGCGAGCTCATCCAGCTCAGTGACAACCTCCTCTCCGAACACGGGCTGGTTCGCGGCATCCTCGGGCTCGCCGAGCCAGAGCCCACGGGCGATGCTGCGTGGGATGCTGCGATCGCCGCGCTCGTGGACCTTCGGCTTCGCCAAGAAGGGCTGCCTTCTCCCGCCTGGGTCGACGCTCCGAGCCGCAGACTGCCGCAACGACGCACCCTGGACGTGGATCCTGCCGATCCGATCCCGACAGTCGCGGATGTGCCGGCCGAATTTCTCGATCGAGGCGTTCTCGTCTGGCGTGACACCCTGGCCAGCGTCTGATGACCGATTCCCTCGATCGTGACGACATCATCTCCGGGCTGCGCGATCTGTACGTGAAGAATCTCGACCCCACCTACACGCAGGCCCCGATCGTCGTGGTTGACGAACACGACCACTGGAACGGCTTCCGCCCCGACTGCATCGATCGCATTGCAGCTGCGGGGGTGAAGTGATGGAGAACGTCAGCAGCCCTCTTGTAAAGGCGATCAAGCAGACATGGAAGGCGATCCAGCGCCGACACAGCGACGTCCCCGAGGTCGTCGCAACCCTCGCATCCGGCACCAGCGCCCGGGGCATGAAGATTGGTCACTTTGCCGCTGATCGTTGGCTACGCGGCGAAGACGCGATCCACGAACTGTTCATCGGTGGCGAAGGGCTCGCGCGCGGGGGAGTGGGCACGATTGGCACCCTTCTGCACGAGGCGGGGCACGCGGCCGCAGCTGCACGCGGCATCCAGGACACCAGCCGCCAGGGCCGCTATCACAACAAGCGCTTCAAGGTGGTTGCAGAGAGCTTCGGGCTCACGCTCGACCAAGTCAGTTCGATCGGGTGGTCAGTCACCACGGTTCCCGATGCCACGGCCGCGCTGTATGCCGCCGAGATCCGCAGGCTCGATGCGGCGATCACCGCCCACCGCCGCGCGGAGACGACCGGCTCAGGGGGGCGCACCGGTAACAACAACGGCAAGGCAGCCGAGTGAAGCCGCGGCGGCAAAAAAGTTCAATGCGGGGTTGTGTTGATAATGCAATGGGGGGTAGAATATAATCATGACGAAGCCGCAGAAGTACCGGGACGTGAGCCGATTCCTACGCTCGCAAGGGTGGGAGAACACCCGGACGCGGGGGAGTCACCATATCTGGCAGTCCGAGGATCGGACCCAGACGGTCTCAATCCCCGTTCACGGTGACAGCGTGAAGGCGGGGATTGTCCGCCAGGTGCAGACCGCATTCCCGAACACCCCGAACAACTGGAACTGAGAGGGCCGCATGAGCACGCGAATTCTCGTCACGCACAAAGGTGAAACCGGCTATCTCCGTAGTGAAACCGGCATCGACCTGCGGACGCGATACGGCGTCACGTTCGACCAGTCGCAGACCGCGACGTATCAGAACCGCGCCAGAGCAGAGCGGGTGGCCGAGAAGGTCGCTGCTCGCTTCGAGCGGGTAGAACTCGAGGAGGTATGACGATGCACAAGCTCAGCGCACGCGCGTTCCGCGACGATGACGGGACATGGACGATCGAGATCCCCGAACTCACGTCAACCAGTCCCAGCGGTGCGACGATCGTTGCCACGGGCTCCGCAACGACGTTCCGCGGCGTCTCGAAGGCGGCCCGAGATCTCGCCTCAGCCTGGCTCGACGTCGAGCCCGCAGAGGTAGAGGTGGCCGTGGCCGTGGACGCGCCCGACAACATCGTGCAGATGATTCGCGAGAGCGATCGGGCCGAGGAGGAGGGCAACCGAGCCCGCGCCCGCGGCGCGCAGCTGCGCCGTGAAGCAGTCCAGGCGTTGCGCGAGCAGGGTTACCCTCTGGAAGCCGCGGCGTCCGTGCTCGGTGTTAGCTTCCAGCGCGTGCAAAAGCTCGCCGGCTAATCGCCACAAGACGACGGAGGAGCCACATGCCCAACCCCACACAAATGACCGTGGCCCAGTTCTCGCCCGAGCGCATGGTCCCCTTCATTGGCCAGAAGGTGCTCGTCACGATTACGAGGCCGGCAGCCGGATCAGGCACGCAGCTGATGCGCTCCGTAGCCGGCGTCCTTGCCGGGGTGCATCGCCCGAACTACTTGGAGCAGGAGTCGGACTCCGGCACCTGGCCGTCACTCTGGTTCGAGCACCAGACAGGCGACGTCAAGATCCCCCTTGCTTACTCCGACGCAAGGGTGAACGTCATCACGAGAAGGGGAAGTTGATGCGTCAGTCGATGAGCGAAGCATAATCGTAGACTCCCCAACAGGCAGTTTCTCACTGACAGCGCCGGCCGACACCATAACAACCGAGTTTCAGCCGGTGCTTATGCAAGACGCCAGCGCATTGATCGCGATCGTAATTTAGGCACCAGGCAAGGAAGAATTCTCGTTTGACCTGGACGTGCCTGCCGGTGCCGCTCCCATCCTGCAGAACGACGGGTCCATCATCTTCCAGGACGACGAGGGGAACTATCATGGTGGCATTGCGACGCCATGGGCCCGGGTTTCATACGGAACCGCGGTACCAACCCAGTTCGAGATCATCGGCCGAGACCTCGTTCAGCGAGTCGAGCTAGATGACGTGCCTGCTGACGCCTACCCGGTAGTGGCTGACCCCTGGGCTGGACGCGCCTTGGTCGCGGCGGCGTGGGTCACCAACCAGAGTGGATCCGCTTACATCGTCAACGCGACACCGACATCCTGGGGTGAGTTCTACCGAGGTATCAATACCCACGCGGCGCACGTCGCTGAGTTAAAGGCCAAGCTGGGTACTCTGGCAAGCAAGGTCACAGCAACGATCGACAATCAGTTAGTCTGTCACGTGGCTTACGGTTACTTGTCGGGAGGAAAGACCTACAATATGGAGTCTTATCGCCCCAACATTCACTGGTCACTACAGGGAAACCCCGTCACTCAGTGCAACCCCTAGTTTGTTGTGCGGTCGGCGGCAGAAAGATCATGCCGTCGGCCGCACAGCCTGTCAAAAAACAGCCTGACCGATCAGCAAAGCGAGCAGATAGACTACAACGCCGCCGCCGACCAGCGCAATGTGCCATAGGAGGGAAGTTTTCCAGGCTTGCGCCGACGATCCCGGCGAACGCGATAGCCCATTCGTTGACGCCCAGGACGGACCGAATCTGGCTCCCGGCGACGATCGGCAGGAACACCGCAACGGCGATCGCCACCGCCCCGGCGAACAGAGCCGAACGGCCGGCGTCGCCCTTTCTCGTGGTGCGGCCCATCGGGTGAGCGATGATCCAGAAGGCCAGGATGCCGCCCACAACCGCCGCAACGCTAATGATCGAGTCAGCCATGCACCGAGGATACGACCGAGCGCGGACAGAGCACAGGCCAGCCGACGTCTCGGAGGTGGTTCGTTCTTTCGGCTGAGGACGGCGCAGGTGTTCGAGGGTTCCCGTGTTGTGAGGTTCGATCGCGTTTGAGAGGTGTTCGGAGAGCGACAGGCCTCGCCCCGTGCGGCCGTTGCCGCGAGTTCATCAGGCAGATAGATCCGTTCAACTTGGGGACCACCGTCTTGCTCAGCCGCGGCAGGACGGCACCGCTAACGCGATCTGCTCCCTGAATCGGCATGGCCAGAGCCGGAACTGCCCGCCTCTCCGCAGTGAAGACGCGCCATGAGCCCGAGGCCGCTGCGCGCTCCATGGAGGGCACCCGCTCCTGCCTCCGCGAAGCGTCAGTGACGGATCGAGCGGATGGCAGCGATCAGGATCCCGAACGCGAAGACCGGGGCGGCCGCGAACGAGGACCGCCAATTGCCGTTGAGGAGTGGGAGTCCGATCGCCACGGCCAGTGCAATCACGAAGATTCCGATGATGATGATGCGCCACAGCGTGTCGGTTCGAGTCCTGGTCGTCTCAGGCGTCAGTTCGCTCATGAAGACATGATCTCGCGTCGCCACCGCCGCCGGTGTAGGCCGTTCGGGGGACAACGCGCGGCTCGGACTGACGTACCGCCTCAGTTCAGAACAGCCGGAATGTACGCCTAGATATTCTTCCCCGGGAGGTTGTGAACGCGGGCTGAGGAACCAGGGGTGCGGTTGAAGCGTTCAACCTTGCCGTTGGATTGCGGTCGGAACGGGCGAGTTCGAAGGTGCTTGACGTTGGCGCCGAGTGCTGCGGCGAATATGTGCGAGCGATAGCAGGCGCCATTGTCGGTCATGACCGCGGTGACGGTGCTGCCGTGCTCGGCGAAGAACGCGCGAGCACGAATGCAGAAGCCGGCTGCGGTCTCGCCGCGCTCATCTTCGAGCCGTTCCGAATAGGCGAGCCTGGAGTGATCATCGACGGCGTGATGCAGGAACACGTAGCCGCGTGATGATGACGCGCCCCGGCGGGCGGCCCGATCACGGGCAACACCGGCTTGACGATCTTGCGTGGAGCCGCGGCCGTGCATGCGCCAACCGCCGCCGTCGGGGATCACACCGAGCTTCTTGATATCGACGTGGACGAGCTCGCCCGGGCGGCTCATTTCGTAGCGGATGGGCTTGGGCTTGCGGATCGGCAGGCCGGTGGACTGGTCCAGGTGCTCCAGCAACGGCATCCGATAGCGCGTCAGGACCCGGCCGACCGTCGAGCGCGGAATGCCCAGATGCCAGGCAATGCGATGCGGACCCCAGCGACGCGTGAACCGCAGAGCGATCACACGCCGCTCAGCGCGCAACGACAGCCGCGTCGGCGACGATACCGGCCGAGAGCTGCGGTCCGTCAGCGGCAGCCCAGCCCGATAGCGGCGCGACCACCGCGACGCCGTCGCCGGCGAACACTGGAACCGCTGCGCAGCGACGCGCACCGACCAACCGTCATCAACAATCAACGAAGCAAGACGACGACGCCCTTCCGGCGTCAAGGGAGCATTAGCGTGAGTCACGAAGACCTCCGGTGAACGAAGTGAGGGTGGTACCCACATCCTCCCGGAGGTCTTCGCTACGTCAAACGTTCACAACGTCCCGGGGAAGAACAGCTAGCCGCATGGGCCGACCGAAGGTGGCAGCACCTCCGGTCAGTTCAGGACAGCCGGGATCTCCGCCCAGACCTCGCGGTCGCCCACCGACGGCGCGACCGGGATGCGTCCGGCTCCGTCCGGCTCCGGAATCGCGGCGAGCAGCGCCCGGGTGTACGGATGCTGCGGCGCCGACCACACCTGATCGGTCGGCCCCGACTCCAGCACGCGCCCGGCGAACATCACGAACGTGCGGTCGGCGATGCGGCGGACCACGGCGAGGTCGTGCGAGATGAACAGCATCCCGGCCCCCGACTCCGCCACGAGGTCGCGCATGAGGGCGGCGACGCTCGTCTGGGTCGACGCGTCGAGCGCTGAGATCGGCTCATCCGCCACCAGGAGCGACGGGCGGGCGGCGAGCGCACGGGCGATCGCGATGCGCTGCTTCTGCCCACCGGAGAACTGATGCGGGAAGCGCGACGCCATCTCTGCGGGCAGGCCGACGCGCTCGAGCCACTCGGCGACCGTCGAACCCTCGGCGCCGCGTGCACGCGCGGTCGCGATGCCATCGGCGATCTGGTCGCCGACCCGCCGCCGCGGATTCAACGACGTCGACGGGTCCTGGAACACCATCTGGATGCCGGTGAGCGCCGTCGCACGACGACGGATGCCGAGCGGCGACACGGGCGCATCACGGAAGAGCACGGTGCCCGCTGCGGCCTTCTCGATGCCGACGACGGCGCGGGCGAAGCTCGACTTTCCGCTGCCGGACTCGCCGACGAGCGCCACGGTCTCACCGGGCGCGACCCGCAGCGACACCTCGTTCACGGCGACCACGGGCGGGTTGCCCGGGTACCGCACGACCACGTCGCGGGCGTCGAGGACGGCGACCTCACTCATGTGCATCCCCTTCGTCCGCGGCATCCGCCGGCGCGGCATCCGCGCTCTCGGCATCCGCGATCTTCGACCCCGGCAGCGCGGCGAGCAACGTCCGCGTGTACTCGTGCTGCGGATCGCGGAACAGCGTCTCGCGGTCCGCGAGCTCGACGATGCGCCCGTCCTTCATCACGGCGACCTCGTCGGCGATCGCGCTCATGACGCCGAGATCGTGCGTGACCAGCAGCACGGCGAGATTCCGCTCGATCGCGAGATCGCGCAGCAATTGGAGGATGCCGGCCTGCACGGTCACGTCGAGCGCCGTGGTGGGCTCATCGGCCAGGAGCACTTCGGGGTCGCACGCCAGGGCACAGGCGATCGCGATGCGCTGGCGCTGTCCGCCGGAGAACTGGTGCGGGTAGCGCTTGAGCGCTTCCGCCGGGTTCGGCACCTGCACGGTCTGGAGCAGCTCGACGGCGCGCTCCCGGGCGGCCGGCCCCTTGAGCCCCAGGTGCACGCGCATGTGATCCGTGAGCTGACGCCCGATCGGGAGCTGCGGATGCAGGGATGCCGACGGGTCCTGGAAGATCATCGCGATGCGCTTCCCCCGCACGCGGTTGAGCGCGCGGCGGCCGAGGCCGAGGAGCTCCTCCCCCGCGAGCGTGATCGAGCCGCCGGTCCGCGCCTGACGCGGGAGCAGCCCGAGTACCGCGAGCGAGGTCAGCGTCTTGCCCGACCCCGATTCGCCGGCAAGGCCGTGGATGCGACCGGGCAGGAGTTCGAGCGAGACGCCGCGGACGAGCGGACGTCCGATGTCGATCGTGAGATCGCGGATGCTGAGGGTGGCGTCGCGCGTCGCGACGGCGCGGGCGCTCATGCCAGCACCCCCGCGGACGCCTGGTGCTCATCCTTCTTCTCGTGCACGACCTCTGCGGTCGGGTCGAGCACGTCGCGCATCGCGTCGCCGAGGAAGTTGAACGCCAGCACGACCGTCAGGATCGCGAGCCCGGGGAAAACCCCGAGCCACCAGGCGTCGAAGTTCTGCATCGCGCCCGAGATCATCGAGCCCCACTCCGCCGTCGGGGGCTGCGCGCCGAGACCGAGGAAGGAGAGACCGGAGAGGAGCAGGATCGCCGCGCCGATGTCGAGCGTCGCGAGCACCAGCACGGGGCCGGCGATGTTCGGAAGGATGTCGACGAACAGCGTGCGCACCGGCGAGTGGCCGAGCAGGCGTCCGGCGATCACGTAGTTCTGGCCGCGCAGGCTCAGCACGATGCTGCGCGTGACGCGCGAGTACTGCGGCCACGACACGACGATCGCCGCGATGACCGCGTTGAAGAGCGACGGGCCGAGGGATGCCGCGACGACCATCGCGAGGATCACGGTCGGGAACGCCATGAACAGGTCGGTGATGCGCATGAGCGTCTCATCGAGCCATCCGCCGAAGTACCCGGCGAGCGCGCCGACCACGGTGCCGATGATCATGGCCGCGATCACGAGCATGAGGGCCAGGGGCAGGCTCACGGTCGCACCGGTCATCAGACGGGAGAAGATGTCGCGGCCGTTGCCGTCGGTGCCGAGAAGAGTGTCGATCCCCGGCGGCTGCAGGCGCGGGAGCACCTGGGCGTTCGGGCCGTAGGGCACCCACCACTGGGCTGTGAAGGCGACGATGATCCAGGCGCCGGCGATGACCGTGCCGATGATGCCGAGGGGCGTGCGCCAGGCACGCGGCCAGCGGAAGCGGAAGCGCCCGGCCGGGGATGCTGCGGCGATGCGGCTCATGCGATCCTCACTCTCGGGTCGAGGACGCCGTACAGCAGATCGACGACGAAGTTGATGAGGAGGTAGATGACGCCCACGACGAGACCGACGCCCATGATGCCGGGAAGGTCGAGGTTGGCCGCCGAGTTGTAGGCGTACGTGCCGAGGCCCGGCCAGGCGAACACCGACTCGACGAGGACGGTGCCGGAGAGCAGCGAACCGAAGGCGACGCCGACGATCGTGAGGATCGGGAGCGAGGCGCCGCGCAGCACGTAGTCGAGGATGACGCGCATCGCCGGGAGTCCCTTGGACCGCGCGGCGCGCACGTAGTCACTGCCCAGCACCTCGAGCACCGAGGTGCGGATGAACCGGGTCAGCAGGCCGATCGTGACGAGCGACAGGACGAGCACGGGAAGAGCGAGGTGAGCGAGCGCATCGAAGAAGCCGACAGCGTCGCCGTTGAGGAGGTAGTCGACCGTGTAGAGGCCGGTCACCCGGGGCGGCGGGGTGATCGACGGGGAGATGCGTCCCGAGCCCGGCGCGATGCGCAGCTCGAGGAAGAAGACGTAGAAGCTGACCAGTGCCAGCCAGAACGTCGGCACGCTCAGTCCGATCAGCGTGACCACGCGGATCACCTGATCGGTGACGAGTCCGCGGCGGTAGGCGGCGAGCGTTCCGAGCACGATGCTGACCGCGAGGCTCAGGATGATGGCACCGATCGCGATCTCGATGGTCGCGGGCACCGCCGTGGCGAGGTCGCTGGTGACCGGGCGCCCGGTCACCAGCGACGTGCCGAGGTTCCCGCGGAGCAGGTTCCCCATGTAGATGAAGTACTGCACGAACAGCGGCTGATCGAGTCCCTGCGCTTTGATGAACGCCTCGCGGGTCTCCGGGTTCTGCGAGGCGCCCTCGCCGAGCGCCGCCGAGACCGGGTCTCCCGGCACCAGGTTGGTGAGCGTGAACGTGACGATGGTCACGCCCACCAGCAGGAGCAGAGAGGTGCCGGCCCGGCGCAGCAGGTACCCGACCAGGGGCGATCTGCGCCGCTGCGCCTGGCTCTGCACCGCCACCGTCGTCATGGAGGCCCCGCTCAGCCGGCCGGGGCGATCTCGGCGATGTCCATCTCCCAGACGGAGTTGTACACCGCGCCTTCGACGTCGCCCGCGGTCGCGATGTTGCGGCCGGGCACGATCAGCGGGACGAAAGGTCCCTCGGCCTGCATGGCCTCGGCGAACGCGGTGAACGCCTCGGCACGCACGGCCTCATCGGTCGCGCTGGCCGCGCCCGCGGCGATCCCGGCGATCTCGGGGTTGGCCTCGGCTGCCCAGCCGGAGCGGAGTCCGACCTTCAGACCCGGGGCGAAGGGGAGGAAGTTCGCGGAGTCCGCGTAGTCCGGACCCCAGAACCACAGGCCGAAGCCCTCGGTGCCTGCGACGTAGGCGTCGAGTTCGGTGGCGAACGGTGCCGGGGCGAGTTCGACCGTGATGCCGGCCTCTTCGAGCTGCGCCTGGACGCGCTCGGCGAGCGGGGTGAACTCCACGCCGCCGACCGGGTAGTCGTTCGGGAACTGCAGCTTCAGGGTCTGACCCGTGTAGCCGGCTTCTGCGAGGGCTGCCTCGGCCTTGTCGAGGTCCTGCTCCACGCCCGTCTCGAGCGCGCCTTCGAATCCGGGCGGGATCACGCCGGTCGCCTGCACGGCGCCGGCACCTGCGAGCTCGAGCAGGGCGTCGTAGTCGAGGGCGTAGCGGATCGCCTCGGCGAGCTTGACGTTCGCGAGCTCGCCGGCGACGGCATCCGACTGGTTGAGCAGCAGGAAGATCGTCTGGCCCGACGGGACCGATTCGACCGTGAGGTCGTCGCCGAGGCCGGCGACCTGGTCGCCGTTCAGGTCCATTGCGACCATCGAGTCGCCGCCCTTGAGGTTGGCGAGCTGCGTGGCGCTCTCCGAGACGTTGCGCACGACGACGCGGGAGTACTCCGATTCCTCGTCGCCGTTGTACTCGTCGTTCTTGGTCAGCACCACCTGCGAGCTGAGGTCGAGGGTGTCGAGGATGAACGGGCCGGAGCCGGCCGACTCGCCGTCGAGGAACTCCTGGGCGGTGTCGGAGCCGTCGGTCGTGCCGCCGTTCTCCATCACGACATCCGCGTTCACGATGCCGAGAGCCGGGTTCGCGAGAATCGCGGGCAGCTGCAGCAGCGGAGTCTCGGAGACGAACGAGATCGTCTTGTCGTCGACCTCGGTGATGGTGAGGCCGCCGAGGAGGAAGTTCGGCTTCGCCTCGGTCATGCCCTGGATGCGCTGGAGGGTGAAGACGACGTCCTTCGCCTCGACCAGGGAGCCGTCGGAGAAGACGCGGTCGCCCTCGAGCGTGAACGTGAACTCGGTCGCCGCCTCGTTCTGCTCCCACGACGCGAGACCCGGGACAGGCGTGGAGACGTCGGAGCCCTCGAAGTCGACGAGCGTCTCGTACAGGGCCTTCGCGATCATGTTGCCGGTCGGGTCGTAGGTGTGACCGGGGTCGGCCGTCTCGATCGAGAACGCGGTGTCGATGACGAGCGAGTCGGCACCTCCGGACTGGTCGCCGTTGTTGGCGGAGTTGCCCCCGGAGCAACCGGCGAGCGCGAGGAGAGCTGTGGCTCCGATCGCGATGACTGACGTGCTGCGACGTGACGACATGAGAGCCTCCAGAGGCGAGGAGTACATTCGGGTGTGGTCGACCCAGATGTGGACGACCGGTGATCAGATTCGCATCATATGCGACGATGTGTCCAGAGAGTACGGGTCGCACCGACATGCTCTGTCCAGAATGATGCGCCAAGGGAGCAATATGTCCAGCAAGGATGCCGAACCGTCGAAGCATTCTGGACGAAGTGCTGCCCCTTTGGACGAGACCGCATACAGAATCCTCGATGTGCTGCGTGATAACGGTCGCGTCTCGATCGCCGCGCTCGCCGACAAGGTGGGCATCTCGAGGGCGAATGCGTACACGCGCGTCGAATCCCTCATGCACGACGGCGTCATCACCGGGTTCAGCGCTCGGGTCGATCAGGCCAAGGCCGGACTCTCGATCGGTGCGCTCGTCTTCGTCACCGTGCTGCCCCAGGCTTGGGCGTCTTTCCGAGACCGTGTGCTGGAGATGCCGGATGTCGAGTGGTGCGCCATCACGACGGGCGAACACGACGCGATGCTGCTGATCCGTGCGGTCGACGTCAGCGGTGTGCACGAGTTCTCGACCGGTGTGATCGCTCAGCTGCCCGAGGTGCGGACCGTCGTCAGCGTCGTGGTGCTCGACGAGGTCATCCGCCGCCCGTACCTGCTCCCCGGCGATCTGCCGGAGCGCAGCGTCGAGGTCCCGCTCGGGATGACGCGCTGGACGCCGGCCTCGCCCGGCCGCGACGCGCTCCCGCCCCGTTGACCATGCTCCGGTCGTTGAGCGAGCGCCAGCGAGACGAAACGCAACGACCGGTCGTTGAGCGGGTCTTCGGCTCGCTCCGGTCGTTGAGCGAGCGCCAGCGAGACGAAACGCGCGTCAGACGATCTCCTCGCACACGCTGAGCTGCGGGAGCCCGTGCATCTCGTAGTGCTCGACGAGGCGGACGCGCCCGTCTTCGGTGAGCTCGAGCTCGCTCTCGCCGTCTCCTGTCACCACGGTGCCGTCTGCGACGAGAACGTGCACGAACGACACCCAGATCGTGTCGGCCGTGCGCGTGCCGACGAACTTGCCGAACGTGACGGTGTCGCCCTCGTACCCGCCCCAGATCGCGCCGTCACGCTCGAAGTACTTGAAGACGCTGGGCGATTCGGGGTCGACCGCCGAGGTCGTCGACGACACCATCCGGAATCGGCGGCCGTCGAGGGAGGGGATCGTCGCAGTGGCAGTCACCCCTCGATTATGCGGGAGCCGTGAGGCGCGCTCGCACCGTAGGCCAGTATTATGGCTACCCATCGGCCTGAAATCAGGCTAATCTGTGTGCGTGCACACTGTCTCCCTGAGTGAAGCCAAGGACAAGCTCTCCGGCCTGGTCGATCAGGTGGAGCGCGAGCACGAGATGATCGAGATCACCCGTCACGGCCACGCGGCCGCAGTCCTGATCAGCAAGGATGCCCTCGAGTCGCTGCATGAGACGCTGTTCTGGCTGTCGCAGCCCGGCATCCATGAAGATGTCGCCGATGCCCGCCGCCAGCTCGATGCCGGCGAGACTCACAGTGCCGAGGACGTGCGAGCTCGCTACGGTCTTCGACCTCTATGACCTGGGACGTCCGGTTCTCCGACGCCGCCCTGCGCGGGTTGGATCGGCTGCCGGTGAGGATCGCACAGGCGGTCATCGAGTTCATCACCCGCACGCTTCCGGAGAATCCACTTCGCATGAGCAAGCCGCTGCAGCGCGATTTTGAGGGTCTCCGATCCGCGCGACGCGGCGACTACCGAGTTTTCTTCAGCCTGAATGAGGAAGCAGGCACTCTTCTGGTCGTGAGAATCGCGCATCGCCGCGACGCCTACCGGCCACCCGCGCCGACAGCCTGAGCGCCGGCCCGCGCAGATGATCAGGCGGGATGCCGTCGTCCCCGCCGGATTCCGCCCCACCTGCTCGCCACCCACACCAGCGCTCCTGCAATCACGATCGCCGCGAGCAGCCACGCGATGTGCACGCGCAGTGACGCGACTCCCCGTTCCGGCAGCAGGAATCCGTACGGCACCCACCCGTCCGTCGCGCCGCGGACGAGGACCACGATCAGCCAGGCAACGGGGTACGGCAGCACCATCCACAGCTGACGCCACGGCAGGCCTGGACGATCGCCGACCAGCAGCCAATCCAGCGCGACCGCGACGGGGAACACCGCGTGAAGAAGCACACTCATCCACGGCGGGGCCGTGCCCGTGCCGGGCACGAGGACGTTGTAGACGATCGCGACGACGAGCAGATAGGCGGTGGCGATTCCCCGCATCATGGTCAGCCAGGACGGCGCTGAACGTCCGAGGATGCCGAAGACGCCGGTCGCGATCAGGACCAGGGCGGCGATCAGGCTCGTCTGGTTGGTGAAGTAGCCGAAGTAGTCGAACGGGTTGCTGTCATCCGCCGCGAGCCGCAGGACGTATCCGTAGGCGAGGACCGCGATGACCATAGTCCCCACAGCGATGCGGGCGGACGCCCACCCGACACCCGGCTGGCGGACAACGACATCGGACATCACATCGACAGCATAGGAGGGACACATCCCGACGACCGCGGGTACCGTGGTCGCATGGAGTGGATGGCGAACCCCGACGTCGGTGCCTGGCTGCGCGAGCACCTCGATGCGAGCCCGACGACGATGCACGTGGCTGTCCCGCACGGTTACCCGGCGTACGCGCGGGTGTTCCATCCCGCACTCGTCCGCTCCCTGCCCGATCGTCACGTGCCCACGCACGATGAGTGGGACCGGATGCCGGATGCCGAGCGGCAGCGCCTCACCGAGCTCTTCGTCGATGAGCGAGCGACCTGGGCCGAGACGGCTGAGGCGTTCGGCACCACGTTGCATCCGTTCGCGCAGTGGCAGCGGCTCGTCCGCACCCCCACGGACACCGACTGGCGAACCCGCATCTCTCCCGACGGCCGCGAGTTCAGCGCACCGATCGAGGGCGAGCTCGACGCGGTCCTGCTCTCCGCGATCGCCGAGCATCTCGCGGCGCATACAAGCACGCCGGATGCCGGATTCGCAGCTGTCTGGGAGGGCTACGGCGGTCTGCTCGGCTTCTTCGGCGAGGCGCCGTCACGTGCGTTCCTCACCTTCACCGACGACCCGAACCACCAGGAGATGTTGAACCGCAGCACGCACGATCCGTTCAACAACGTGTTCCGCAAGCCGACCTGGCAGGACGGCATCCTGTCGCGCGAGATCTCCGAGGGGCCACGTCTGGAGCTTCCGGATCGCAACCACGTGCTGTTCTCCGCACCGCCGCGCGCCTTCGCCGACCCCGATTGGGTGCGGCAGGTGCCCTGGCGGGACCCTTCGACGGGCTCAGGGAACGACCGGGCCGAACACGGATTCCTTCCGCAGGCCCACAGCCCCAGCATCCTCTGGCCCGAGGATCGGGCGTGGGTGCTGGTGTCGGAGGTCGACTTCGACTCCACGATCGTCGCGGGCTCGGACGAGCTGATCCGGGAGATCTGCGCCGACGACCGTCTCGAGGCGCTGCAGATCCCGGAGGGCGCCGACCTCACCTGGGACGCCGATCAGGTGAACCGGTGACCTCACCCCAGCCGCCGATCACCTTCGACCCCCGCCCGCTGACCGAACCGGTCGATGCCGTGGCCGTGCGGGCATTCACCGCCGAGCTCCGCGCGCGGCAGACGACGACCACCTCGGCGTCGACGATCATCGGCATCGTGGCGGCCGGCCTCGCCGGCGTCGTGGTGCTGCCGATCATCGTGACCGTGATCGTGAGCCTGGCCGCTGCCACCGGCTCGCCCGTCGGGGCAGCCATCCCGCTCGTGCTGATCGGGCTCGTGATCGTCGGCGTCATCATCATGATCCTGGTCGGGGTGCGGGGTGCCCAGGCGACGCGCTATCGGCTGAGCCGCTTCGCGCAGGCGAACGGCATGACCTACGAGCCGAAGGTGACCGATCCCCCACTGCCCGGCATGATCTTCAGCCTGGGCCGCTCGCGGCAGTCGACCGACCTGATCCGCGGAACCCGGCCGAGGTTCGTGGAGTTCGGCAACTATCAGTACACCGTGCAGTCGGGGAAGAACTCGACCACCTACCGGTGGGGCTACGTGGCGGTGAAGCTCGACGTGCCGCTGCCGAACATCGTGCTCGACGCGCAGGGCAACAACGGCTTCGGGTCGAACCTGCCGGCGTCGTTCCAGAAAGAGCAGCGCCTCTCGCTCGAGGGCGACTTCGACCGTTATTTCACGCTCTACTGCCCTGAGGGCTACGAACGCGACGCGCTCTACCTGTTCACGCCCGACATCATGGCGCGGTTCATCGACAACGCCGCCCAGCTCGACGTCGAGATCGTCGACGACTGGCTGTTCCTCTACACGCAGCGCAAGGTCTCGACCCTCGATCCCGCCACCTGGGCGTGGCTGTTCGGCGCGGTGGGCGCGCTGCTGACGAAGTTCGATCAGTGGGCGCGATGGCGTGACGAGCGGCTGCTCATCGAGAGCCCGGATGCCGCGGCGACGGCATCCGCCCTCGTTCCACCCGCGGGTGCACAGCTGCCTTTCGCCCCGCCCGTCGGGCTGCTCACCCCTCCGCCGGGTGTGGCACCGCAGGGGCGCCGTCTCAAGCGCGGCGGCGCCTGGCTGCCGATCGTGGTCATGATCTGCTTCGTGGTCTTCTGGGTCTTCAGCCGGCTCAACTGAGCCGTGCCGCAGATCTCGACGCGCAGAGACGGGGAGAGTGTGGGGGTGGGTGTCGGCTGGGGACCGAACTCCCACCCCATCCCCCCTCGGGATCGAAAGAAGATCGACTCTCCCTCCGCATGACGGCTGACGCCGTCCGCGCCCGCGGTCAGCTGGGGACTGACGCTGCTCGGCGCATACGTGAATGGTATACCGGCAGAGGTTGCAAACCGTTGCGTCTATGCGCACGCATGGGATGGGCCACCTCTCTGACTTTCGAATCGCGCGATTTGTCGGTTCTCGGCCAAATAACCGACCACTTGCGCGATTCGAAAGCCAGAAGGAGCTCAGCCGCGGTCGAGGCGCTCGATCCGGGCGACCAGCGCCGCGCGCTTGGGTGACCGTGCGGGGAGCATCTCCAGCGCGAGGCGCAGCACCTCGGCATCGCCCTGCCCCTCGGGGATCTCGGCGTAGGCGAGCAGCACATCGAGGCTCGCCTCGGAGAGCATGACCTCGCGGAGCGCTCCGCGGACGGAGTCGCGGAACTCCTCGACACCCGGCGACGTCGACTCGGGCAGGACGGCACCCCGATACGCCGTCAACGCGACGCGGTGGGCGCCCCGGTCGAGCAGTGACAGCACGTCGTGGGCATCCGTCTCGAGCGCGACGGGCAACCGGTACGGTCGGGACTCGGGCACGAGGTCGGGGGCCGTGCGCTCGAGCACCTTGCGCAGCCGCACCATCTCGGGCCGCAGCGTGTCGGGCGACACACCGGGGCCGTACACCAGCTCGCAGAGCCGTTCGGCGGAGAGGCCCTGACGGTGCACGGCGAGCATCAGCAGGATGGCGGCGTGCCGGGCGCTGAGCTCGATCATCGACTCCTCGCGCTCGGACTCCGTCTCCAGACGCGCCCGGTCACGACCGAGCACGTGAAGCGTCGCGCGAGCGGTCTTCAGCGGGCGGGACTTCACCGGCGAGGAGGGGGACAGCGGCACGTCGTTGCGCTCCCGCAGCCGCGTGACCATCAGCTCGGACTCGACGGCGCGCGCGGTCGCGTCGACCAGCAGACGCGCCTGGGTCGTGACCACCTCCGGGCCGCCGGTGATGTCGATCACGCCCAAGACTCGCCGCGTCTCGGGGTCGCGCACCGGAGCGGCCGTGCATGACCAGGGGTGCACCAACCGGTTGTAGTGCTCGGCTCCGTGAATCTGCACCGTCTGTCCCAGGGCGAGCGCGGTTCCGGGTGCGGTCGTGCCGACGGCATCCTCCGACCAATTCGCCCCCGCGACGAAACCCATGTCGTCGGTGCGCGAACGCAGCTGCCGGTCGCCCTCGATCCACAGCAGCCGACCGGCCTTGTCGCCGATCGCGATGATCACGCCGGAGTCCTCTTCCGTGTCAGGCAGCAGCAGCGCGCGGATCATGTCCATGCTCGAGGCCAGTGGGTGCGCGAGCCGATACTCGTCGAGTTCGTCACTGAACAGATCGAGAGGAGGGGCGCCCTCGGGCCCGACGCTGCCCCGCCACGACCGCTCCCAGGATTCCCGGACCAGGGGTCGGACCTCTTGCAGGCGTCGGTCGTCGAGATTGCCGGCCAGCATCTCCTCCCGCGCGCGCTCGATGAGCACGCGCGACGCCGGCGGGAGCGATTCGCGTGAAACCTGCCACAGCGCGGTCACAGCGGTCTCCGATCGTCGAAGAGGATGCATGTTTCCCTCAGTGTAGGAGCCGGATGCCGCGCGCGATACCGGTATATCGGTTGCTCTTTACCGGCTTTCTCACGCCCTGGCAATACCGTTTCCCGATTCTCTGCGCACTCGTACGGTGAGGGGAACAACACCGAGTCAGGAGGTCGCATGTCCGTCAGAACCCCCGTCCCCACTGGCTCCGAGACGCGCGAGGGTCCCGGATCGGAAGCCTCGGCCGCAACGAGCCGACCTGTACAGCCGCGAGCAGAGCTGGCCGATTTCGATCGCTACGTCGTGAGCCTGGACGGCCCGATCGGCTACGTCGAGGTCGTCTCTCCCGTCTTCGTCTGCTACCTGGGTCACCCCTACGCGATGGCCGAGGAAATCGCTCAGGTCCTCGACTTCGAGCGCGCGGTCGAGACCGTCGCAGAGCGAGCCGCCGTGTCTCGTCGGCCTAAGCTCGCTCCATGAGTCTTGAGATCTGGCCTGGATCGGCATACCCGCTCGGAGCGACCTTCGACGGACAGGGAACGAACTTCGCGTTGTTCAGCGAAGGCGCAGAACAGGTGGAGTTGTGCCTGTTCGACGACGACGGCAACGAGGAGCGCGTGCCGCTGACCGAAGTCGACGCCTTCGTCTGGCACGGCTACCTGCCATCGGTGCAGCCGGGGCAGCTGTACGGCTACCGCGTGCACGGTCCCTTCGACCCCGAGAACGGCAAGCGGTTCAACGCGAACAAGCTTCTGCTCGACCCTTACGCGAAGGCGGTCGCCGGCGACATCGAGTGGGGACAGGCGCAGTTCGGCTACGTCTTCGGCGACCCGGATTCCCGCAACGATGACGACTCCGCGGCATCCATGGTCAAGGGCGTCGTCGTCAATCCGTTCTTCGAGTGGGCGGGCGACCGCCTGCCGAAGACGCCCTACGCACAGACCGTGATTTACGAGGCGCACGTGAAGGGGCTCACCGAGCGGCACCCCGAGATCCCGGAGGAGCTGCGCGGCACCTACGCCGGCATCGCCCACCCCGCGATCATCGAGCACCTCACCCGCCTCGGCGTCACCGCTCTCGAGCTGATGCCGGTGCACCAGTTCATCGACGACTCGGTGCTGCAGGAGAAGGACCTCTCCAACTATTGGGGCTACAACACCCTCGGCTTCTTCGCCCCGCACAGCGGCTACTCGTCGAGCGGCGAGCACGGGCAGCAGGTGCAGGAGTTCCGCGCCATGGTGCGGGCGCTTCACGCGGCCGGCATCGAGGTCATCCTCGACGTGGTCTACAACCACACCGCCGAGGGCAATCACATGGGACCGACCCTGTCGATGCGCGGCATCGACAACGAGGCGTACTACCGCCTCGAAGAGGATCGGCGCTACTACACCGACTACACCGGCACGGGGAACAGCCTCAACGCCGGCAGCCCGCATGCGCTGCAGCTCATCATGGACTCGCTGCGGTACTGGGTGACCGAGATGCACGTCGACGGTTTCCGGTTCGACCTCGCGTCCACGCTCGCCCGCGAGTTCTACGACGTCGACCGGCTCGCGACGTTCTTCGAGCTCGTGCAGCAGGATCCGATCGTCTCGCAGGTGAAGCTGATCGCCGAGCCGTGGGACGTCGGACCCGGCGGATACCAGGTCGGCAACTTCCCGCCGCAGTGGACCGAGTGGAACGGCAAGTACCGCGACACCGTGCGCGACTTCTGGCGCGGTGAGCCGCAGGCGCTCGGCGAGTTCGCCTCGCGCCTGACCGGCTCGGCCGATCTGTACGAGCACTCGGGACGCCGTCCCGTCGCTTCGATCAACTTCGTCACCGCGCACGACGGCTTCACGCTGCGCGACCTCGTCTCCTACAACGAGAAGCACAACGAGGCGAACGGCGAGGACAACAACGACGGCGAATCGCACAACCGCTCCGACAACATGGGTGTCGAGGGTCCGACCGACGATGAGGCGGTGAACCGGCGACGAGCGCGCCAGCAGCGCAACTTCCTCGCCACCCTGCTCCTCTCGCAGGGCGTGCCGATGATCTCCCACGGCGATGAACTGGGTCGCACGCAGCGCGGCAACAACAACGGCTACGCGCAGGACAACGAGACGACCTGGGTCGACTGGGAGGCCGCCGACCTGCCGCTCGTCGAGTTCACCGCGGCCGTGGCTCGGCTGCGGCGACGGCATCCGACGTTCCGGCGCAGCCGGTTCTTCAACGGACGCCCCGTCGACATCGACGACGACCGCATCGCCGATGTCGTGTGGCTTCGCCCCGATGGAAGCCCGATGAAACCGTCCGACTGGGATTCCGGGTTCGGACGGCTCGTGGGCATGTTCCTCAACGGCCAGGGCATCCGCGAGAAGGACATCCGCGGGCACGCCGTCACCGATGTGAACTTCATCGTGTACTTCAACAGCGGAGACCAGCCGGTCGACGTGTCGCTTCCGGATGCACGCCACGGCGAGCATTGGCACGTCGCGGTCGACACCGCAGGCGAGCTGGCGGACGGCTCCGACCACGCGGCGGGCACGGAGCTGACGATCGAAGCCAAGTCGCTCCTCGTGCTGCAGGAAGTCGTCGGCGTGGAAGCGTCGACCGATGACTCGGTGGATGCGTCGCTGCGCATGCAGAACGATCAGGCGGACGGGGTGGCCCCCGCGCCGAAAGCAGAACAGGCGACCTCATGACGCGACGACCGATCTCGACCTACCGGCTGCAGATCAGCGACGGCTTCACGCTCGGTGAGGCCGCGGGGGTCACCGAGTACCTCGCCGACCTCGGCGCCGACTGGGCGTACCTGTCGCCGCTCCTCGCGGCCGTGCCGGGGTCGAATCACGGCTATGACGTCGTCGACCACTCCCGAGTGGACCCCGACCGCGGGGGTGCCGCGGGCCTCGAGCAGTTCGCGGGAGCCGCGCGCGCGGCGGGGCTCGGCATCCTGGTCGACACCGTGCCGAATCACGTCGGCGTGGCGGTGCCGCGGCTGAATCCGTGGTGGTGGGACGTCCTCCGGCTGGGTCGCGGCTCCCGGCACGCGGTCGCGTTCGACATCGATTGGCCGGCCGGCGGGGGCAGGCTGCTGCTGCCGATCCTCGGCGCATCGCCCGAGGAGGCGATCGCGAACGGCGACCTCGCGGTCGACACGACCCCGGCCGACGACGCGCCGGATGGCATCCTGACGTACTACGACCACGTCCTGCCGCTCGCTCCCGGGTCGGGTGAGCACGCCGACGACCTGGACGCGTTGCTCGCCGCACAGCACTACGAGCTGCGGTTCTGGGAAGACCAGAACACGGCGCTCAACTACCGCCGGTTCTTCGCGGTGGTCGAGCTCGCCGGCATCCGCGTCGAACTGCCCGACGTCTTCGCCGAGTCGCACCGCGAGATCGCCCGCTGGGTGCGCGACGGTCTGGCCGACGGCATCCGCGTGGATCATCCCGACGGGCTTGCCGACCCGGCCGGGTACCTCGAGCAGCTGGCCGACGCGACCGGGCGTGCCTACACGCTCGTCGAGAAGATCCTCGAGCCGGGCGAGGCCCTCCCCGCGTACTGGCGGACTGACGGGACGACGGGATACGACGCCCTCGCCGAGCTCGATCGCGTGTTCGTCGATCGCGAGGGGGTCGAGGCGCTGACCGGGCTCGATGCGCGACTGCGCGCGGACTCGGGACTGCCCGACGCGCAGAGCTGGCCCGACCTCATCCACGATACGAAGCTGATGATCGCCCACGAGCTGCTCGGCTCGGAAGTGCGGCGCCTGGTGCGCACGCTGCCGCACGGCATCGTGCAGGCCGATGAGGCGCTCGCGGAGCTGCTCGCCTGCTTCCCGGTCTACCGCTCGTACCTGCCGGAAGGGGTCGTGCACCTGCGGCACGCCTTCGCGGAAGCCCGCCGTCGCCGGCCCGACCTCGCCGTCGCCTTCACCGAACTCGAGCCGCTGCTCGCGGATCCCCGAACAGAGGTCGCGCAGCGCTTCCAGCAGACGAGCGGCGCCGTCATGGCCAAGGGCGTCGAGGACACCGCGTTCTACCGGTACACGCACCTCGGCTCGCTGACCGAGGTCGGTGCTGATCCGTCGATCGCCTCCCTCTCGGTGGACGAGTTCCACGACGCGCAGCGCGCGCGGCTGGCGGGCTGGCCGCACTCGATGACGACCCTCTCGACGCACGACACGAAGCGGTCGGAAGACGTGCGGGCGCGGCTCGCCGTGCTCTCCGAGATCCCGGAGCGCTGGGCCGAGGTTCTCGGTGAACTGCGCGCGGTCGCCACCACGGGCCACGGTCCGCTCGATGCCCTGATCTGGCAGGCGGCCGTCGGCGCCTGGCCGCTCTCCTCGGAGCGCCTGCTCGCGTATGCGACGAAGGCCGCCCGCGAAGCCTCCGAGGGCACCACCTGGCAGCACCCGGATGCCGGCTTCGAGGAAGGACTCGCGGCGATCGCGAGCTCGATCGACGGCGAGGCCCGGCCGATCGTCGAGCGCTTCGTGGCGGAGATCCTGGATGCCGGACGCTCCAACTCCCTGTCGGCGAAGCTGCTGCAGCTCACCGGCCCGGGCGTGCCGGACGTGTACCAGGGCTCGGAGCTGTGGGACTTCTCGCTCGTCGACCCGGACAACCGGCGCCCGGTCGACTTCGCTGCACGAGCCCGCCTGCTGCGCGAGCTCGACGCCGAGGCCGGTCGCGGCATCCTTCCTCCGATCGACGACTCCGGTCGCGCCAAGCTGCTCGTCACCTCGCGTGCCCTGCGCCTGCGGCGCGACCATCCCGAGCTGTTCCGCTTCTACCGTCCGGCCGTGATCGAGGGCGAGGCGGCGGATCACGCAGTCGCCGTGCATCGCGGCGGCGCGACGGCGGTGGCGACACGCCTGCCCGTCGGTCTCGCCCGGCGTGGCGGCTGGGGCGACACCGTCATGATGCGACCCGACATCCCCGGAACCGATGTGCTCACCGGGCGACGTATCGAGCCGGGAGCAGTGCGACTGGCCGACCTGTTCGCCACCTACCCCGTGGCGCTGATCGAACTCGCCCGCTGAGAGAGGGAACGGAACATGACCGAGGTGTGGGCGCCGCGCGCGCGGCGGATGCGGGTACAGCGGCTCGATGCCGACGGCGCGACCCTCGAGGAGAGGGAGCTGGATGCCGGGAAATCAGGGTGGTGGAGCACCGACCTCGCTCTCGCCGACGGCGACCGGTACGGCTTCCTGATCGATGACAGCGACCAGCTGCGGCCGGATCCGCGGTCGCGCAGGCAGCCTGACGGGGTGCACGCCGCCTCCGCGGCCTTCGATGCGGGTGCCTTCGCCTGGAGCGATGGATCGTGGTCCGGTCGGGAGCTCGCCGGCGGCCTCATCTACGAGCTGCATCTCGGCACCTTCACGCCCGAGGGCACACTCGATTCCGCGATCGCGCGCCTCGACCACCTCGTGGATCTCGGAGCGACGCACGTCGAGCTGCTGCCGGTCAACGCATTCAACGGGCAGTGGAACTGGGGATACGACGGAGTGCTCTGGTACGCCGTGCACGAGGGCTACGGCGGTCCCCAGGCGTACCAGCGATTCGTGGATGCCGCGCATGCGCACGGGCTCGCGGTGATCCAGGACGTGGTGTACAACCACCTGGGACCGAGCGGCAATTACCTTCCGGAGTTCGGTCCCTACCTGCGTGACGGTGAGCGCAACACCTGGGGCGATTCGGTGAACCTCGATGAGCCCGCGGTGCGCGACTACATCGTCGAGAATGCGCTGATGTGGCTGCGCGACTTCCATGTCGACGGCCTGCGGCTCGATGCCGTGCACGCCCTGCACGACGAGCAGCCGGTCCACATCCTCCAGGAGCTCGCGGAGCGCACCGATGCCCTGTCGGAGCAGGTCGGTCGGCCGCTCACCCTCATCGCCGAGTCCGACCTGAACGATCCGACGATGATCCTTCCCCGCGACCGGGGCGGCTACGGGCTGACGGCCCAGTGGTCGGACGACTGGCACCATGCGGTGCACGTCGCTCTCACCGGCGAGACCGTCGGGTACTACGCGGACTTCGCTGCGAAGGATGCCGTCACCAAGGTCTCGGAGGGCGGCTTCTTCCACGACGGCACGTACTCCTCCTTCCGTGGTCGCGCGCACGGGGCGCCGATCCCGGCGGACGTTCCCTCCTGGCGTCTCGTCACGTTCGCGCAGGATCACGACCAGATCGGCAACCGAGCGGTGGGCGACCGCCTCTCCGCGACGTTGTCGACCGATCGACTCGCGGTCGCCGCAGTGCTGACACTCACCGCTCCCGGCACGCCGATGCTCTTCATGGGCGAGGAGTGGGGCGCGTCGACGCCGTGGCAGTTCTTCACCTCGCATCCGGAAGCCGATCTCGGTCGCGCGGTGTCGGAGGGTCGCAAGGCCGAGTTCGCGCGGATGGACTGGGACACGGATGCGGTGCCCGACCCGCAGGACCCGGAGACCTTCGAGCGCTCGCACCTCGTGTGGGACGAGCTCGAACAGCCCGAGCACGCGCGACTCCTGGCGCTGTACCAGGAGCTCGCCGCCCTGCGCCGTGATCGCCCCGAGCTGACCGATCCGGATTCGTCTCGAACCTCGGTCACCGTGCGCGAGTCCGACGGCTCGCCGCAGCACCGCATCTATCGGATCGAGCGCGGCGCGCTTTCGGTGCTCGTCAATCTGTCAGAGGCGCCGGCGGAGTTCGAGATCGCGGCGGACGGGACGGTGCTCGTATCGACCGCGGAGATCAGGGCGGATGCCGCTTCGCTCGTCGTGCCGCCGGATGCGGCAGCCGTCGTCGGAGTGCTCTAACCCCAGAAGATCGGTAGCAGGGAGGTCGCGAAGCCGAGAGCGGCCGCGCTGAGCATCACGATCGAGATCGTCGTGCACGCGCGCTCGAACGGCGACCGGGCCTCGAGGCGCATGTCCTCGGCATCGTTGACGGAAACGTAGCCGACCGGCTCCGGCATCTCGGCGAGGTGACGCGCCTCTCCCGGCGACAGCGGTCGTGTGCAGGTGCGATCCGCGGTCGACCAGACGGCGATGGGCCGATCCTCCAGGTCTTCGAGGACGGTGATCTCGACGCGGACGCGCGAGCTCTCGAGGGCACGCACCAGCAGACCGATCAGGAGCAGCGGGATGCCGACGATGAGACCGACCCAGCCGATGACCTCGCCCACCGCGGCGACGCCGTCAACGATCTCCACAGTCAGCCAGACGGTGGGGGCGGGGGGCGGAGAGACTCATCGAGCCGAGCCTACCCGGACGGCGTTCGGCGGTGGTCACACCGCGAGGATGCGGCCTCGGATGATGCCCTCGACGGCGCGGACGTAGGCTTCGCCCACCTCCGCGTCGGTGACGGGACGGTGCCCCGGGAACGCGGAGTGATATCCGGGCGAGTTCTCCAGCACGTCCGGCGAGACCGCGTTGATGCGGATGCCGCGCGGGGATTCCGTGGCGGCGGTGATCACGAACGATTCGAGCGCGCCGTTGGCCATGGCCGCTGCCGCGCCGGTCGCGATGGGCTCGCGTGCCAGCACTCCACTGGTCAGGGTGATGGATCCGCCGTCGCGCACGTGGGAAAGCGCCTGAGTCAGGACCTCGATCTGCGCGAGCGTCTTCTTCGTGAAGGCGGCGACGTAGTCGTCGCGGCTGAGCTCGGTGAGCGGCTTGAATCCGACCGAGCCGACCGCCACCACGACGGCGTCGACCTCGCCGACGGAGGCGAACAGCTCGCGGATGGACGCGGGGTCGGTGACGTCGACGGAGGGCTCGGAGTTGCGGGACGCGCGGATGACCTCGTGACCGCGGCTCTCGAGTGTCGATGCGACGACTCCGCCGATGCTGCCGGTCGCTCCGATGACCAATGTCCTCATGCCCGATGCCCTCTCGTCGATTTCCCCACACGACGATCGCGGGGGGACTCCACCGTACAACGGGGCTCAGACGTGGTGCTCAGGCGCCCGGCGCCTCGTTCCTCGATCGCATCGCCAGCGCGTACGCGGGCACGGCGACCGCGACGACCACGAGGTGCATCAGCATGAGGGCGATGACCCCGGCCGTCGTCGTCCCGGGGATGAAGCGGAAGGCGAGCAGCAGCACGTCGGGGACGAAGGAGAGCAGCGTGAGAACCGGCACGAGCACCCGGAGGGCGCGGCGCGGGTCGCGGGCGCGACGGTGGATCAGCACCCAACCGGCCCATCCCGCGGCGATGCCGAGTGTCGTGAAGAGCGCATAGGCGGGGAACGTGAGGGGGCCGTACGTCGATGGCGCGCCCGCCGCTACCGCGACGGCGGCTATGACCGTGTTCACTGCGATGGCGATGATCACGGCGGCGACGAGGATCGCGGCGGTGCGAAGACGCGGCCGTGAGGCGACGCGTCCGGCGAGGGGTGATGCGGTCATGGCTGCTCCCGGAGCGGTAGAGGGGAATACGGTTCCGATTGGTCCCGTTATTCGGTTACGGTACCACTGAGTCCCGGAAGGTACAATGAGTGCTCATGGACAAGGGCGAGGACTCGAGGGCATCCGGTCGCCCCCGCGACCCCGAGGTGGAGCGCGCGATCCTCACCGCGACGCAGGAGCTGCTCGTCGAGTCCGGGTTCGCCGGCACGACGATCGCCGCGGTCGCGAAGCGCGCCCAGTGCGGCAAGTCCGCGATCTACCGGCGGTGGGAGTCCAAGGTCGACCTCGTCGTCGCGGCGGTGCGCGCGCTCCACATCACCACGGAGACGCCCGACACCGGATCGCTGCGCGAGGACCTGGTCGCTGCGGCCCTGCACTTCGCCCGGTCGGACGAACGTTCCGGACGAGTGCTCGCGAGCCTGCTGAGCGAGCTCGGCCGCGACCCGGAATTGCGCGAGGTGGCGTACCGGACGATCGGCGAGCCTCCGGTGGTCGCGCTGATCGCGGTGATCGGGCGCTGGATCGAACGCGGCGAGGTATCGGCCGACGTTCCTGTCGCGCTCATCGCCGGCATCGTGCCGACCGCGGCCTTCGGGAGCGTGATGCTTCGGCAGCGCGCGCTGGAGGTGGAGGCGGTGACGGAGCTCATCGATTTCGTGGTGTTGCCCGCGCTCGGCGTCTCCGCCGGTACGGCGGGCCCGACGCCGGGCGGCGGCCGGTAGCGCGCGGTATGCCGGAATACGATCGCGACAGCTGGTCGGAAGCCCTGTCCTGGCGCGTCAGCCGTTGCTAGCATTGTGCTGTCAGAGGAGACGCGAGATGGCAACGGTGACGATCCGGAATCTGAGCGACGAGGTCGTCGCGGCTCTGAAGGAGCGCGCGCGGCGGAACTCCCGCTCCATGGAGGCGGAAGCTCGCGAGGCACTGATGAACCTCGTGCAGAACAATGATGCGAGCGGCGTCGAAGCGGATCTGGCGAGGCGACTTCCACCCCTGCGCTGGTCGGTTCCCGGAGAGGAGGTCATGGCTCGCATTGCGGCCAACCCCCCGACCGCCGAGCAGACGCGGGTTGCCGCGGAGTGGGCGGAAGAGCTGCGTGCCGAGCGCGAAGATCCGCTCTTCGACTATCGAATAGAGGATCCATGGGAGCGCAATGCTTCTGCTTGATACGAACGTGCTCATCCGAATCGACGAGGTCCGCCCGCCGACGGAGGACGTCGTCCTCAGCGCTCTCACCTACGCAGAGCTTCGTTTCGGCATCGAGCGCGCACGCGATCCCCGGATGAGACGTCGACGATCGATGGAACTGGCGCGACTGAACGCGATCTTCCCCACGCCATGGTTGTCGTTCGATCAGCCTGCGGCCGACTCCTACGCGCGACTCGCCGCGCGCGTGTCGACCCAGCGGGCCTCCCACGCGCGGAGTACTGACATCATGCTCGCGGGACACGCGAACTCGCTCGGCGCGAAGCTGATGACCTTCAACGTGAAGGACTTCGATCTCGTCGCCGACGAGGTCGAGATCGTGGTTCCCGAGCTGCGCTGAACGCGCCCCCAGTCAGCCCCTCGCGGCCCACCAGTCGCGAAGCCGCTGCTCCGCGGCATCCGCCCCGAGCACGCCCTCATCGAGGCGCAGCTCCAGCAGGAAGCGGTAGGCCTCCCCCACCTCACGCCCGGGCTTGATGCCGAGCACCTTCTGGATGCGGTTGCCGTCGAGCTCCGGGCGGATGGAGTCGAGCTCCTCCTGCTCGCGCAGCGCCGCGATGCGCGACTCGATGTCGTCGTAAGCGCTGGCGAGGCGGCCGGCCTTGCGCTTGTTGCGCGTGGTGACGTCGGCGCGGGTGAGGATGTGCAGCCGCTCGAGCCGATCGCCCGCGTCGCGCACGTAGCGGCGCACCGCGGCATCCGTCCACGTGCCTTCGGCGTAGCCGAAGAACCGCAGGTGCAGTTCGATGAGGGTGGCGACGGCATCCGTCGTCTCGGTGTCGAACCGCAGGGCCTGCAGGCGCTTGCGCGCCATGCGCGCACCGACGATGTCGTGGTGGTGGAAGGTGACCACTCCCCCGTCCTCGAGCTTGCGGGTGCGGGGCTTGCCGATGTCGTGGAGCAGGGCGGCGATGCGCAGCGGCACGTCGGGGGCGGCACCAGGATGCCGGGAGTGCTCGAGCTCGATCGTCTGCCGGAGCACCGTGAGCGAGTGCTCGTAGACGTCTTTGTGATGGTGGTGCTCGTCGACTTCGAGCCGCAGCGCGCTGACCTCCGGGAGGAACTCGTCGATCAGGTCGGTCTCGACCAGCACGCGGATGCCGCGGACAGGGTCATCCGACTGCATGAGGCGCACGAGCTCGGACTGGATGCGCTCGGGACTCACGATCTCGATCGTCTTCCGCAGCTGCGTGACCGCGTCGAACGTGTCGTCGTCCACGCGGAAGCCGAGCTGGGCGCTGAAGCGTGCCGCGCGCAGCATCCGGAGCGGGTCGTCGCCGAACGAGACCTGCGGATCGGCGGGAGTCCGCAGGATGCCGGCGAGGAGGTCTTCGACCCCGCCGGTCGGGTCGACGAGCTTGACGGAAGGGACCTGCAGGGCCATCGCGTTGACGGTGAAGTCGCGGCGCACGAGGTCGCCCTCGATCGAATCGCCGAACTCGACGGTCGGCTTGCGGGTGACCCCGTCGTAGCTGTCGGCGCGGTAGGTCGTGATCTCGACCTGCTCGCCCTGCACCCGGGCGCCGATCGTGCCGAACGCACGGCCGATGTCCCACTGCGCGGTCGAGATCGGCTTGACGATCGCGAGGATCTGGTCGGGCGACGCGTTGGTCGTGAAGTCGAGGTCGTGCGTCTCGCGACCGAGCAGGGCGTCGCGCACAGGACCGCCGACGACGGCGAGATCGAGACCCGCATCCGAGAACGCCGTGGCGAGGGTGCGGACGACCGGGTTCTCGGCGAGCGCACCGAGACGGGCGAGGCCGTCAGCCATATTGAGCATGGGTTCCAGCGTACCGGCGCGGTGTCCCGGAGGTAGTCTGAGCCATCATGCAGCTGAACGAGTTCACGCCTCCTGCCACTCCCGTGGCCCGCGCGGCGCGCGCCCTGGCGGAGCAGTATCACTCCGAGTCGATCCTCAACCACGTGCTGCGGTCGTGGCTGTGGGCCGAGGCCTTCGCGATCGTCGAGGACCGCGGGGACATCGACCACGAGCTGCTGTACGTGTCGACGATGCTGCACGACATCGGGATCGTGCCCGAATTCGACAACGTGCACCTGTCGTACGAGGAGGCGGGCGGGCATGTCGCCGTGGCCCTCGCGACGGGTGCCGGATGGGACGCGGGCCGCAGTCACCGTGCACTCGAGGTCATCGTCCGGCACAACTGGCCCTCGGTGGATCCCGCGATGGATGTCGAGGGCTATCTGCTCGAGATCGGCACCGGACTCGACATCTCGGGTGCCAGGCCCGACGCGCTTCCGGCCCCCTTCATCGAGGAGGTGGTGGCGGAGTATCCGCGTCTGCAGCTCGCGCAGGAGTTCGGCGACGGTGTCGTGGATCAGGCGGAGCGCAAACCGCACACCGCAGCGCATCGACTCGTCGCCGGTGGCGTGGTCGGCAAGCTGGCGAACCACCCGCTCGAACGGTCGGTCTGATTCGCGCTGGGAAGGTCAGAACAGCGGGTTCTCGCCCTTGGCCTGCGCGATGGCGCGGGTGCGTGCCTGCATCAGCCGCAGCAGAAGCATGCTGAGCAGGAAGCCTCCGGCGAGCGCGACCGCGACGATGTACCAGATGCCGATCTCAGGATCGATCAGCTGCAGGCCGTAGACGATCGCGACAAGCACCGCCAGAACCACTCCCTCGACGAGGGCAAAGGTGAGGAAGAGCCGCGTCTGGCGACGGCCGTAGTCCGCGACCACCTCTCGCACGCGGGCATCGATCGAGGAGTCACCGGCGTAGGTCATGAACTCACGCTAGCGGCCGGGTCGCGAGATACGCTCACCCGCTCACGCGTCAGACCGCCGAGCGAGGCGGGTGCGGCGAGCATCCTGCCGCACGAGGCGCGAGGAACGCACCACTTCTGCGGCCGATGCCAACTTCTGCGGCCCCACAGGGCCATCGAGGCCGCAGAACGTGGCAATGGCCGCAGAAGTCGGCGGCAGCGGCATCCGCACACCCGTTCCCCCCGCGCCGGCATCCCCATAGGATCGGCCTCGTGATCGAAGACGACTCTCCCCCCACGCCCGTCCCCTCTCGACGAGGGTTCCTGAAGATGGGCGGAGCCGCACTAGCCGGGGCCGTCGTGGGCGGGGCCGGAGGCGCGGCCATCGGCGCGACGATCGCGGCGAATCAGCGCGACGGCTTCGCCTCGGACCCGGATCACTTCGCTGCACTCACCCCGCGCAGCGCCCCCGGATTCGACCACATGGTCGTCGTGATGGGCGAGAACCGCTCCTTCGACAACATGCTCGGCTACCTCTACTCGCAGGACGACCTCCCCGAGGGCGAGACCTTCGAGGGTCTGGCGTTCGGGAAGCACAGCAACACGTCAGCCGAGGGCGAGACCATCGACGCGCACGTCTACATCGGCGAGACCGACACGATCATGAGCCACCCGAACCCGGACCCGGGAGAGGCCTACCCCACGTCAACACGCAGATCTTCGGCACCGTGGAGCCGAAGACCAACGCCGACCTGTTCGAAGATCAGATGACCGCGCCGTACAACATGCCGGTCCACGGCGAGAAGGCGACGATGTCGGGCTTCCTCGAGGACTACATCATCAACTTCCGGCGTCTGCGCAAGGGAGAGCGGCCGACCACCGTCGAGGCGCGCCACATCATGGGTTCGTTCTCGCCCGAGATGCTCCCCGTGCTGTCGACGCTGGCGACCGAGTTCGCGGTGTTCGACCACTGGCACGCGGCTGTCCCGTCACAGACCTTCTGCAACCGCTCGTTCTTCCATGCCTCGACCTCGCACGGCTTCGTGACGAACCAGGCGGGAGGCGGCTACGACAAGTGGATAGACGCCCCGGCGGCGCCGACCGTGTTCAACCGCCTGGAAGACAAGAAGATCAGCTGGAAGATCTACATCGACAAGCTGCAGATGGTGTCGTTCACCGGGATGCTGCATGCCCCGGTGCTCGAGAAGTACTGGCGCACCGAGCACTTCGGCACCATGGAGGACTTCTACGAGGATGCCGAGAACGGCACCCTTCCGGCCTACGCGTTCATCGAGCCCCGGATGGTCTACAACCACAACGACTTCCACCCGCCCTTCGGCTCGCCGCGCGGCAGCGAGGCCGACGGCGAGGAGGTGTACGACAGCGCGATCTCCGACGTGCGCGCGGGCGAGAAGCTGATCCATGACATCTACGACGCCGTGCGGACGAGCGCCACCGCCGACGGCTCCAATGCCGTCAACACCCTGCTGCTGATCACGTTCGACGAGCACGGCGGATGCTACGACCACGTGCCGCCGCCCGCAGCCACCAAGCCGATGACCGAGACCGAGGCCGGCGAGATGGGCTTCAGCTTCGACCGGCTCGGATGCCGGGTGCCGGCGATCGCCGTCTCGGCCTACACGAAGCGCAACACGATCATCCACGACGAGATGCACCACGGTTCGGTGACGGCGACTCTGTCCCGCATCCACGGGCTCGAACCGCTCAACGACCGCGACGCGACGGCGAACAACCTGCTGAACGTCGTCAACCTGACGCAGCCGCGGCATCCGGCCGACTGGCCCGTCACGAAACCGGCCTACTCGCCGCCGAACCCCGAGCAGGCGAAGCCGCACCCCGACAAGAAGGAGCACCTGAAGCCGCTCACGCCGCCGGCACGCGGACTCCTCGGCCTCCTCATCTCACGCTTTGGCAAGGCCGACGAGCCCGAGCCGCAGACGTTCGCCGACGCCTATCGCCTGCTGCACAAGCACGGCGAGGAGCTGTTCGGACCGCCGAAGGGCAGCTGACTCCGTCCTGAAGTCACTCCCGGGTCGAACGGCGCCGAGCCACGATCGTCAGCGTCGCCCCGAGCAGCAGCACGAGCGCCCCACCAGCAGCCCAGGCAAGTGTCTCCGGTCCGAGACCCGTCCCGGGAAGACTGCCGCCGCCGGCGCCGGCGCCGCCTCCGCTGCCGCCTCCGGGAGACGGATCAGGTGACGGATCAGGCGACGGAGGCGGCGGCACCACGACCGCGGCGAGCGTGAAGTCCTGCTCGACGACGGCTTCTCCGGCGGCGGTGATCACGACCATCCGGGTGGCGGCGCCGACCACGGTGCTTCCGGTCGGCGGCACGACCGTGAGCGTGTAGGTGCCCGGCAGAAGCGAGCCGAGACCGAAGACGCCGTCGGCATCCGTGGTCAGCTGTACCGAACCGGCAGGGCCGACGACGTCGATGACGACCCCGGCGGCGGGTGCTCCGCCGTCCGTGCGCACCGTGCCGTCGAAGGCGCCCAGGCGGGCGAGCTCGAAGTCGACGTTCTCGACGTCGGCTGCGGCGACCTGCTCGTTCCTCGTCACGGGCGTCGTCGCGACGTAGCCTCCGGGTGTGGTGATGGTGACGTCGTAGTCACCCGCGGGCAGGCGCGGAAAGACGTAGCCGCCGCTCCCGTCGGTCACGGCGGTGATCACCGACGCGCCCGGACCCGTCGCGGTGACCGTCACGCCCGAGACGCCGGCCCCGTTCGCACGGACCGTTCCGCTCAGGCTCGGGCTCTCGGCGACCTGGAAATCGACGTTGTCGATCGGGTCTTCGCTGCCGACGGGGACGGTGAACGGTGGCGGTGAAGTGACGAGCGTGTAGCCGTCAGGGGGCGTGATCGTGGCGGTGTGCGTGCCGACCGACACCTGATCGAACAGATAACGGCCATCCGCGTCGGTCGTGGTCGTCTGTCCGTCGATGGTCACGGTCACGCCCGCAACCGGGGCGCCGTCGTCATCCAGTACCTGGCCGGACACCGCGACCGGAATGATGTCACGCACAGTGAAGTCGGCGACGGCATCCCAGGTCTGGTAAACGGGGAAGCCCGAGCGACGCGTGAAGAAGAAGGTGAGCGAGCTGATCGGCGCCGCCGGCTCGAACCACGCGGCCGACCCGCTCGTGTCGGCGGCCGCGGCGTTTCCGGTGAGCGTGAGCGCGGCCGGATCCCACGCGGGCACGTCGGTGGCGACGCCGGTGCACGAGGGCTTGCCGGCGACCCCGGGAGCACAGTAGTTGAAGCCGCCCTGGAAGCCGAGGGCTGCGGCGTCGAGAGCCTGTCCATCGGGTCCGATGGCCTGGATGCGCACGGCATCCGCATCGATGTCGCCGAGAGCGAAGGCCCAGCCCGACGTGGGTGTGGGGCTGGCGAAGGAGTAGGTCGTCGTCGAAGGGCCCGTCGCGTTGTCGGCCTTCGGCCGCAGGTTGAGGTACGGCTGGTTGCGGCTGGAGCCGTACTTCGCGCCGATGGGCGTGCCCTCGGACAGCCAGGTCGACGCTCCGGAGATCACGGCCACGCCGCCACCGCGGGAGTCGCTGGTCATGGTGGCGGTGAGCTCGGGCTGCGCGGCGACTTGCACGGTGGTCGTGTACGCGCCTGCGGAACCGGCGAGGGGCTGCCAGGTCGCCCATGAGCTGGTCGTCGCCGCGGCCGCCGGAATGGTGCCGATGAGCACGGCCACCATGGCGATCGCTCCTGCAAGAATCCCGCTCCGACGCGCACGCATGCGGCCAGAGTACCGGTATATCGGTCCCCTGCGAAGCGTTCTCCGAAGGGTCGTCTCGATCCCGATGACGGCGGGAGCGAGGCGGCATCCGCCGTCCTGAGGATCAGATCGCGTCGCCCTGAACGGGGCCCTCCGTGTTGGACTTCCAGCCGAGCGCCGGTGCGACGTGCGTCGCGAACGACTCGAGCACGTGCAGGTTGTAGGCCGGTCCGAGCTGGTTCGGGATGGTCAGCAGCAGGGTGTCGGCCGACATCACGGCCTCGTCGTTCTTCAGCTGCTCGATCAGCACATCGGGTTCGGCCGCGTAGGTCTTGCCGAACGTGGAACGGAATCCATCGATCACGCCGATCTGGTCGCCGTTCTCCTCGCTGCGCAGCCCGAAGTACGCCCGGTCCATGTCGGAGATCAGCGGGAAGACGCTGCGACTGACCGAGACGCGGGGAGCACCCGTGTGCCCGGCGGCCTTGTACGCCGAGCGGAACAGGTCGATCTGCTCGCGCTGCAGCTCGTGGAACGGCTGCCCCGTGGCCTCGGTGATGAGGGTCGAGCTCATCATGTTCAGGCCCTTGCGGCCGGTCTCCTCCGCCGTGGCGCGCGAGCCGGAGCCCCACCAGATGTGATCGCGCAGCGTGGGCGACTGCGGTTCGATCGCGAGGTAGCGCCCTTCGCCGACCATCCGCGGGTCACCGGGGGCGATCCGCTCGCCGTCGATCGCGCGGAGGAAGATGTCGAACTTCTCGCGGGCCAGCACGCTGCCGCGCTCGGGATCCTCTTCATCGACGTAGCCGAAGGTCTCGTATCCACGGAGGGCCGTCTCGGGTGAACCACGGCTCACGCCGAGAGCGATCCGTCCGTCGGCGATGAGGTCGAGGGCCGCGGCCTCCTCTGCGAACTGCAGCGGGTTCTCGTAGCGCATGTCGATCACGCCGGTGCCGACCTCGATGCGCTGGGTCCGTGCGGCCATGGCTGACAGCAGCGGCATCGGAGACGCGGCCTGCCGCGCCCAGTGGTGCACACGCACCGAGGCGCCGTTGACGCCGATCTCGTCTGCGCCCTCGGCGATCTCGATCGTCTGCTTCAGCATGTCGCCCGCCGTGCGGGTCGCCGAGCCGGGCACATCTGCGTAGTGCCCGAAGGAGAGGAATCCGAAAGCCTTCATGATGTATTCGAACGAATGGATGCCGTGGGCTATTCCCCCGGCACGAGGAAGCCGTCGAAGACGAGCGCCCGGATGCGCGGTTCGAGCTCGGTCCAGAGATCGGCCAGGGGCACCTCGAAGAGGTCGGCCAGCGCCGCGACGATCTGACCCACGGTGAGCTCGCCGTCGCACGCCCCGACGAACGCGGCGAGCGCCGGGTCGACATTCAACGTGCGAGCGAAACCGCCTCCCTGATGCAGCTCGATCACGCTCGGGTCGTCGTTGCCCGGCAGCAGGTGCCGCGCCTCGGTGACATCGGCCGCCGTCACGAGGGTCGCGGGCACTCCACCCGCCAGCAGATCGTGCGCGGCCAGGCCGGTGGCGAGCGCGGCTCCCACGTTCGACACGGGCTGCGACACCCTCTCCTTGCGCCGGACCGGTGTGCACCCCGCTGCTTGGGTCCCTGAGCCCGTCGAGGGGCCTGAGCCTGTGGGAGCGCCTGAGCCCGTCGAAGGGCGCCGAATCAGCACATATCCGAAGCCGACCGAGGTGACTCCGCGCGCGGCGAAGTCGTCGAGCCAGGCGGTGAGCAGCGGTGTGAACCCGGGGTCTCGCGGTGTGGTGCCGCCGTCGCGGATCCACAGCTCCGCGTAGCCGAGGGGAGTCAGCTGCTCCCGTTCGATCACCCAGAGGTCGAGATCTCCGGGAACCCACGCGTCGAGGCGCGCGAGTCCGGCAACTCCGCCCCGGGACTCCCAGTTGCCGAGAAGCTGGGCGATGCCGCCGCTCGTGAGGAACGCCGGGGCGGTGCGCACGAACTGCTCCACCAGCGCATCACCGACCAGCCCGCCGTCGCGGTACTCGTACGCGGGCACGCCGTCGACGCGCGGCGTGATCACGAACGGAGGGTTGGAGACGATCAGGTCGAACGCCTCCCCCGCGACGGGCTCGAACATGCTCCCCTGCCGGAACTCGATGTTGCTCACTCCGTTGAGGCGCGCGTTGAGCTCGGCGTAGGCCAGTGCCCTCGAGGAGATGTCCGTCGCGATGACCGTGCGCGCGCGGCGCGCGACCAGCAGGGCCTGGATGCCGCAGCCGGTGCCGAGGTCCAGCGCGCGATCGACCTCGATCGGCACGATCGTCTCGGCGAGCGTGCGCGATGCTCCACCAACTCCCAGCACGTGATCCGCGGGCAGAGCACCGTCGAGAGCGACCTCGTCGAGGTCGCTGGCGATCCACCACTCCCCGACCCCCTCGGCGTCGACGAACGACTGCGGTCGAAGGAGGGCCGCGGGCGTCACGATCTCGGCATCCGCTGTCGACAGTCCGAGCGCGACGAGACCGTCCACCCCGAGCCGCGGAAGCGCCTCGGCGACGGCGGCTCGCGGCTGCGGGATCCCGAGCACCAGAAGGCGACCCAGAGTGGCCAGGACGCCGGAGTCGCCCGCGACCGCACGCAGGATCGGCTCGCGCATCCCCCGGGCGAGGGCATCGTCCGCCTCCTCGCCCCACAGGCGACGCAGCGGTTCGGAGCGGAAGTCCGCAGCGTCGAGGTCAGCGGCGAGCGCGGCGCTGCCGAGCGCCTCGGGGACGGGTGCGGGGGTCTCGGACACGGCCGTCACTCTACGCGTCTTCAGGGTTCTCCTTCCTCCGGCCTCCTAGAATCACAAGGTCAGTACTCACGAGCAGCCCCCGTCCGGGGCGTTCGAGGAAGACCTTCATGTCCGTGAAAACCCCCGAAACCGGCTTCCGTGCGCGCCTGCAGCAGCTCGCGCGCAGGACCGCCGTCTTCGCGATCGCACTGACCCTCGCCTGCGTCGCCTCGCCGGGTGCAGTCAGTGCGGCAGAGACCCCGCCGGCCGATGACGAACAGAGCGTCGAGCTGTACGTCTCCGCCGGCCTGCGAGGCACCATTGCCCCCGGGTCTTCGACGTCGGCACTCCTCTCGGTGCGGAATCGCACGGACTCGGAGCTCACTGCCGGACGCGTGCGCGTCGAGATCGGCACCACCCCCCTGGTCGACGACGAGGCTGTCTCGACGTGGTTCGACGACGAGGAGGCCGCAGGCGAGTTCACGACACTGGGGACCGAAGGCACCGAGCCCATCGACGCCGGTGAGTCCTCGACGGCCACGGTCTTCGTCCCGGAGACGACGATCGGCGAGCTCTCCCCCGGCATCTACCCCCTGCGCGCGGAGCTGACGGGCGCGACCACCGGTGGTCCGACGGCCGACGACGAGGTCGCTCGCGACACCACGGCGACGAGCGTCCTGGTCGTGGCGGCGACATCCGCTTCTCTCGTCGGCGTGCTCGTACCGATCACCGCGACCCCGGCCGACGGCGCACTCCTCACGACCGACGAGCTCGCGGCGCTGACAGCTCCCGAGGGTTCCCTCACCGCTCAGCTCGACGGCGTCGCGGGCACCACGGCGGTGCTGGCCATCGACCCGTCGATCCCCGCCGCGATCCGCGTCCTCGGCACGGCGGCCCCGGAACAGGCGACAGAGTGGCTCGCACGGCTCGATGAGCTTCCGAACGCCCGCTTCGCCCTGCAGTTCGGCGATGCGGACGCCGCGGTTCAGGCGCAGGCCCAGCTTCCCGAACTGCTCCAGCCGCTCACGTTCGCGCCGTTCCTCGACCCCGCGAATTTCCCGCTGGCGCCGGCCACCGACCCACCGGCGACCGCGACCGCCGGAACGACGGAGCCGACGCCGGCTCCATCAGACGCGCCGCCCCTTCCTGATGACGAGGAGCTCACCGCCGTCGACGGCGCGCTCCCGCGCATCCTGTGGCCGCGCGCGGCGGTCTCTCCCGATGACCTCGCCGCCTTCGCCGGTTATCTCGGCGAGGGCACGACCACGATCGTCTCCTCCTCCACGGTCGGCGGTCAGAGCGCCGCGCGTGCGGAGGTCGACGGTCACGATCTGCTCGTCACCGATGCTGCCGCCTCGGCGGCACTGTCGGATGCCGCAGCCGAGGCCGACCCCGCCGCTCGCCAGCGCCTGCTCGCCGAGTCGGCGGCCCGGATCTTCCTCGCGGAAGCACGCGCTCCCGGGGCTCCGCTATTGCTCGGGCTCGAGCGTGAGGAGACCAGGGCACCCGACGCGTTACGCGAGGCGATCTCGGCGGCCGACTCGATCGGATTCGACCTCGGCGCTCTCCGCGAGACCGCACCGGCCGCAGCCACGATCTCCGTGGAGCCGGACACCACCGGAGTCGAGCATGTCGCGAACCTCCTCGCCGACGAGCAGGCGCTCGGCGCTTTCTCGAGCATCCTGGCCGATCCGCAGGTGCTGTTGAGCCCGGAGCGCATCCGGATCCTCCGCACGCTCGCCGTCAGCACTCCACCGGAGGCCTTCACGCCGAGCGTCGAAGCACACCGCGCTCTCACCACCGCGACGCTCGGCGCCGTCAGCATCCCTCCGTCGAGCACGATCCAGCTGCTCTCGGCGAACGCCGATCTCCCGATCCGAGTGCGCAACGACCTGCCCTGGCCCGTGACGGTCCAGCTGACGGCCTCGCCGACCGACCCCCGGCTCGAAGTGAAGCCACTCGTCGAGACGGTCGTGCAGGCCAACAGCACTCTCACCGTCAAGGTGCCCGTCTCGGCCCGCGTCGGCAGCGGCGAGGTCGACCTCCGTCTCGCCCTCCACAGCCCCACCGGGGTGCTCATCCAGGGCGACCAGATCATGCGGGTCGCCGTGCGCGCCGACTGGGAGACGATCGGACTCGGGGTTCTCGGCACCCTGGTCGTGCTGCTCATCAGCTTCGGCGTGCTGCGCACAGTGCGCCGCAAGCGCCGGGAGGCAGCCGAGGCAGCCGACGTTGAGAGCGCCGCCGCCCTCGACGCCGCCGCCCTCGAAGCCGCGGAACCGAAGGACGGACGTGGTGAGTAGCCTCGGCCGCGCGAGCGCCGTCATCGGCGCCGGAACCCTCGTATCGCGCGTGACTGGGCTGCTGCGCAGCATCGTGCTCGTCGGCGTGCTCGGATCGGTCAGCTCCGGTGCTGCCGATGCCTTCACGTACGCGAACCAACTCCCGAACAGCGTGTTCTCCCTCATCTCGGTCGGGATCCTCACTGCGGTGATCGTGCCGCAGATCGTCAAGGCGACGGCGGATGCCGATGGCGGCAACGCCTTCATCTCGAAGCTCTTCACGCTGGGAACGGTCGTGCTGGTCGTCCTCACAGCCGCCGCCACGGCATCCGCACCCTGGCTCGTCCAGGTCGTGGCGGGACAGGCGAAGCCCGAGATCCTCGCCCTCGCCACCGCTCTCGCATACTGGTGCCTCCCGCAGATCCTGCTCTACGGCCTCTACGCCCTGCTCGGCGAGGCGCTGAACGCCCGCCGGATCTTCGGACCCTTCACCTGGGCTCCCGTCGTCAACAACATCGTCTCGATCGCCGGCTTCCTCGCCCTCGGGGCTCTCTTCGCGCCGGTTCCGACCGTCGCGGCGGAGTGGACTCCGCCGATGATCAACCTCCTCGGCGGGACCGCAACTCTGGGGATAGCCCTCCAGGCGGTCGTTCTCCTGGTGTTCTGGCGACGCACGGGTCTCGCGCTCAAGCCCGACTTCCGGTGGCGTGGCGTCGGTCTCGGAACGGTCGGGCGGCTTGCCGGCTGGACCTTCCTGATGGCTTTCGCGAGCCTGGCGGCCGGAACGCTGCAGGGGTTCATCATCAGTGAGGCCGCGGGAATCGATGCCTCCGCGACGGTGACGACCAACGCGTGGCTGATCTTCATGCTGCCGTATTCGGTCATCGTGCTGTCGATCGGAACCCCCTACTTCACGCAGATCAGCGAGCACGCCGCTGCCGGGCGCGACGACGAGGTGCGTGCCGACATCGGTCGCAGCATCCGGACGCTGCTGTTCTTCATAGCGGCGGCGGTCGCTGCCGTGGCTGCAGCCGCGATCCCGGCCTCGCGGGTCTTCACGAAGGACACCGAATTCGTCACGGCCGAGGCAGCAGCACAGTCCGCAGCCCTCGTGCTGCTCTGCTACCTCCTCAGCCTCATCCCGCTCACGATCCTGTTCATCGTGCAGCGGACGTTCTACGCCTACGACGACACCCGGACGCCGTTCTGGTTCACGATGTTCCAATGCGTGCTCATCGCCGCGACAGCGCTGGGTGCGTGGGCTCTGTTCCAGAGCGGAGTCATCCCTCTTGCCGCTCTTGCGGCGACCGTGGCACTGGGTCAGTCGATCGCCAGCATCCTGCAGACCGCGGTGGCCGCCTGGCTGCTTCACCGCAAGATCGGCGGTCTCCAGGTGCGCTCCTGGATGGCTGCCCTCGGTCGGTTCTCCATCGCCGCCGTACCCGCGGGCGCGGCGGGCTGGGCCGTCTTCCTGCTCTGCGGCGGCATCGACGGGTGGATGCTCGACGGCCAGCTCCTCGGCGCCCTCGGCACCGCGATCATCGGCCTCGTCGTGGTCGTCGTGTACCTCGCGATCCTCGCCCTCATGCGGGCTCCGGAACTCAAGGTCGCCGGTTCGCTCGTGCGCCGATTCCTTCCGGGCCGCTGAGCGCGCCGCGCGGCCTCGGCACAGGGAATGCCGCGCGGTTACCATGGGTTGAACAACTCGGGACGTCTTTCGGCGCCACCGCAATTTCTCAGACGGAGAGCACATGCGTCAGGTCATCATCATCGGTTCCGGCCCCGCCGGATTCACGGCCGCCATCTACGCTGCACGCGCGAACCTCAAGCCGCTGCTCATCGCGAGCTCCGTCGAGGTCGGCGGCGAGCTGATGAACACCACCGAGGTCGAGAACTACCCGGGGTTCCCCGAGGGCATCCAGGGTCCCGAGCTCATGGCGAAGTTCCAGGAGCAGGCCGAGAAGTTCGGCACCGAGGTGCTCTACGACGACGTGACCGAGCTCCAGCTCGACGGCCCGGTGAAGACGGTCACGCTCGGCAGCGGGGCGGTCCACGAGACGCAGACCGTGATCTACGCCACCGGTTCCGCCTATCGCAAGCTGCACATCGACGGCGAAGAGCGCCTCTCCGGCTACGGCGTCTCGTGGTGCGCCACCTGCGACGGTTTCTTCTTCCGCCAGAAGACGATCGCGGTCGTCGGCGGCGGCGACTCGGCCATGGAGGAGGCGACCTTCCTCACGCGTTTCGCCGACAAGGTCTACGTGATCCACCGCAAGGAGACCCTGCGCGCCTCGAAGATCATGCAGGAGCGCGCATTCGCGAACGAGAAGATCGAGTTCGTGTGGAACAGCGAGGTTGCCGAGGTGCTCGGTGGCGACGCCGTCTCCGGCGTGAAGCTGCGCAACACGGTCGATGGCAGCCTCAGCGAGCTCGCGCTCGACGGCCTCTTCATCGCAATCGGCAACGACCCGCGCACACACCTCGTGCACGACAAGCTGAAGCTGACGTCCGAGGGCACGATCTGGGTCGACGGCCGCTCGTCGGTCACGTCGGTCCCCGGGGTCTTCGCCGCCGGCGACGTCATCGACCCGACATACCGGCAGGCCATTACCGCTGCCGGCACCGGCACAGTGGCCGCCCTGGACGCGGAACACTTCCTCGCAGACCTCGAGGACGCCTCTGTCGAGGTCCCCGCTGCAGAGGCAGCCGAGATCCTCACGGCCTCCGTCTAGGCGCGGGAACAGTTTCACCTCGTCTGCTGTTGTAGCTGACGAACCTCGAATCAAGGAGAACTCTGATGAGTGCAAAGGCTACGAGCCAGGCGACCTGGGAACAGGACGTTCTGCAGGCCGACGGTCCCGTGCTGGTGGACTTCTGGGCTGAGTGGTGTGGCCCTTGTCGTATGGTCGCGCCGGTTCTGGACGAGATCCAGGCCGACAACCCCGACAAGATCACGATCCTCAAGCTCAACGTCGACGAGAATCCCGAGCTCGCGATGAAGTACCAGATCACGTCGATCCCGGCGATGAAGGTGTTCGACGGCGGTGAGGTCAAGACGACCATCATCGGCGCCAAGCCCAAGTTCGCGCTCGAGAAGGACCTCGCCGCATTCATCGGCTGATCCTCTGAGACCCGTCAGGGCCGTCACCTCTTCGGAGGTGGCGGCCCTTTCTGTGTCCGGCTCTCGGTCGTTGAGCGAGCGACCTCCCGGTCGGTCGTTGAGCGAGCGAAGCGAGACGAAACGTACTCATCTCGTGGTCCCGGGCTCCGGGATGTTCCCCTCTCTCGCAGAGCGGGTTCCCTCCCGCTGCGCGGGGCACGATTTTCGGAGATGTTCATGAACTGCGGATGCTTTGAGTGCAAGCATCCGATATTCGTGAAGATGGCCGCAGAACTTCGCATGCGGATGCCGCGCGATGGCGCAGTCGTCGAGTGAAACGAGACGCTGACACACGTGTACAAACAAGAGCCGCGGCACTCCGACATCCGCATGACCGCGGGAGTCGGGGTGTTCCCGGCGTGAGCATCGGGAGGGGCCCGCGCAGCGGGAGGGAACCCGCTCTGCGAACGAAGGGAACGCCCCGACTCCCGCCGCCCCGCAAAGGAGACCTCAGGAAGACGCGACCGTCGGATCCCAACGGCGATGACGCTGCTTCTCGTCGAGCAGGCCCCACACCGCGGGCGTCAGCTCCGGGTACTCGAGCGCGATCTGACGCAGCACACGATAGTGGCGGGCGGCGTTGGGGCGCACACCGTCGTTCGCATTGATGTTGTCGGCCCTGAGCAGGTGCACGACGAGCTCGTCGACGCTCGGCAGCTCCTCCATGAACTCCCACGGGTCCTCGCCGCCGAGGAGGCGCTCCTGGATCAGCACGGCGAGCTCGTCCGCCGCTTCGGCACGCAGCACTTCCAGGCTGGCGCGGCGCTGTACGGACTCGGACATGCTTCCAGCCTACGTCCGACTCGGACGCCTCCGGCGCTCGACCTTCGTGTCTTCGCGCATGTCCTCGAGCTCCTTGCCCTTGGTCTCCGCGACCTTGAAGTACACGAAGAAGAACGACAGGAGTGCGAAGAATGCGTAGAAACCGTAGGCGAACGGAAGGCCGATCGCCGAGAAGGCCGGGAACGTCGTCGAGATGAAGAAGTTCGCCACCCATTGGGCTGCTGCCGCGACGGCGAGGGCGCCGGCGCGGATGGAGTTCGGGAACATCTCCCCCAGAAGCACCCAGACGAGCGGCCCCCAGGTCGCTCCGAAGAACACGACGAAGCCGTTGGCGCAGATCAGTGCGACGGTCGCCCACGGATCGGGGAGAGTCACCGCGCCCTCGGCATCCAGCGTTCCGAACGAGAAGGCGAGCGCCATCAAGCCCAGCGTCAGCGTCATTCCCACCGAGCCGACGAGCAGCATGATGCGCCGGCCCACCCGGTCGACCAGCAGGATCGCGACGATCGTGACCACGATGTTCGTCACCGAGGTGATCACCGTGATGAGCAGAGCTTGGGATTCGCCGAAACCGACGGACTGCCACAGAGTCGTGGAGTAGTAGAAGATCACGTTGATGCCGACGAACTGCTGGAAGACCGAGAGCAGGATGCCGACCCAGACGATCGGCTTCAGCCCGAGGCGGTTGCCGCGCAGGTCCCGCAGCGACTCGGTGCGCTCGGTGTTGAGCGTGCCGGTGATCTCCGCGATCTTGGCCTTGACGTCGACCGCGCCGGTCACTGTCGTCAGCACCTCGGAAGCCTTCTCGATCTCACCCTTCGCGACGAGGTAGCGCGGCGACTCCGGAAGGCGCATCGAGATCACGCCGTACACGATGGAGGGCACCGCTCCGGCGATGAACATCCAGCGCCAGGCATCCAGTCCCCAGAGCGGCTCTGCCGCTCCCCCGGCGACGTTGGCGAGCATCGCGTCGGACAGCAGCGCGATGAAGATACCGGTGACGATCGCCAGCTGTTGCAGCGAGCCCAGACGTCCCCTGATGTTGGCGGGTGAGACCTCGGCGATGTACGCCGGTGCGATGACGGATGCCGCGCCGACACCGAGCCCGCCGATGACGCGCCAGAAGATCAGATCGATGACACCGAAGGCGAAGCCGGATCCCAGTGAGGACAACAGAAACAGCACAGCGGCGACGACCATGATCGGGATGCGTCCGAAGCGGTTCGCGAGCGGACCGGCGAACCACGCGCCGACGGCACAGCCGATCAGCGCCGACGAGACGGCGAAGCCCTTGAGTCCCACGCCGAGGTCGAAGCCGGACTGAGTACCGGCCAGAGCGTCGACCGCACCGTTGATCACGGCGGTGTCGAAGCCGAACAGGAAGCCGCCGAGGGCGGCGGCGATACTGACCGCGATGACGCGGCCTCGAACTGCTGATCCGGGTTGTGTGCGCGACATTGTGCCCCTCCTCGACATCGTTGACGCGAGTCTAAGCCTGTCGGCGTGCGGTGGGGCGGATCACCCGCGGCCGTAGCCCTGTTCACCGATTTCCTCGAGAATGCGGTTGAGATCCTGGATTGATGCGAAATCGATCGTGACCTGGCCTTTGCGCGCTCCCAGAGCGATCTTGACGCGCGTGTTCAGGCGGTCACCGAGCTTGCCCGCGACCTCGTCGAGGTATGCGCGGCGCGCCCCCGGCGTCGGCTTGGGCGACTTTCCTGCGCCGGCAGTCTGCGACTTCGCGGCTTCCTCGGTCGCGCGGACCGACAGGTCCTCGTTCACGACCTTGTCGGCAAGGCGCTGCATCGCCTCGGGGGACTCGAGGCTCAGAATCGCGCGGGCGTGACCCGCGGTGAGAACGCCGGCCGCGACCCGCTGCTGCACGGGAACCGGAAGCTTGAGAAGGCGGATGGTGTTGCTGATCTGCGGTCGCGAACGGCCGATCCTCGTCGCGAGTTCCTCCTGCGTGATGCCGAAGTCCTCGAGGAGCTGCTGGTAGGCGGATGCCTCTTCCAGCGGGTTGAGTTCGGAACGGTGGAGGTTCTCCAGCAGCGCGTCGCGGAGGAGGTCCTCGTCCGCGGTCTCGCGGACGATCACCGGGATCGTCTCGAGACCGGCCTCGCGTGCGGCACGCGTGCGCCGCTCTCCCATGATGAGCTCGTACTCGCCGTCGGAGTTCTTCCGCACCACGACCGGCTGCAGGACTCCGAACTCTCGCACGCTGTGAACGAGCTCGGCGAGGTCTTCGGGGTTGAAGTGGGTACGCGGCTGTCGAGGGTTCGGCACGATCAGGTTCGGGTCGACCTGCACCAGATGGATGCCGGGAACGGTGGCGAGCTCCTCCTTCTCCCGCTCGACCGTGCTGAGCTGCGCCTCACTCGGACGCAGGTTCGCGCCGGGGAAGAACACGTCGACGGGACGTTCCGCCTGGTCCCCCGTAGGGATCAGGGCACCGATGCCCCGACCCAATCCAGTGCGCTTCGCCATCATTTCTCCTTGCTCTGCGTCGTCTTGCGCGACGCGATCTCGACAGCGGCCTCGCGGTAGGCGATCGCGCCGGCGGACTGTCCATCGTAAGCGATCACGGTCTGGCCGAAACTCGGTGCCTCGGACACGCGCACCGAGCGGGGAATCACCGTCTCGAGCACTTGGTCCGGGAAATGCGTGCGCACCTCGTCCGCCACTTGCTGAGCCAGACGGGTGCGTCCGTCGAACATCGTGAGCAGGATCGTGGAGAGATGCAGTTCGGGATTCAGGTGCTTCTGGATCATCTGGATGCTGCCGAGCAACTGACTCAGTCCTTCCAGCGCGTAGTACTCGCACTGGATGGGGATGAAGACCTCGGATGCCGCTGTGAAGGCGTTGATAGTCAGCAGACCGAGCGACGGCGGGCAGTCGATGATGACGAAGTCCATCGGAGTGGCCTCGAGATAGACCTCGAGCGCGCGGCGCAGCCGGTGCTCTCGCGCGACCTGCGCGACGAGCTCGATCTCGGCACCCGCGAGGTGAATGGTGCTCGGTGCGCAGAAGAGGTGAGGATTCTCGGGGCTCTGCTGGACGATGTCCGCGAGGGGGAAGTCCTCGATGAGCACGTCGTACACGCTCGGGATCTCGGCGCTGTGCGGCACGCCGAGCGCCGTGGAGGCGTTCCCCTGCGGGTCGAGGTCGATGACCAGCACCTGGGCGCCGAGGGCGGCGAGGGCAGATGCGATGTTCACAGCGGACGTCGTCTTTCCGACTCCACCCTTTTGATTCGACACTGTGAGGACGCGGGTCTCCCCCGAGAACTCGACCTTCGCGCCCTCGAGCGCGCGGCGCCGGACGGAGAGGTCAGCGAGCTCCCGCGCGAGCGGTGTATCCATCCCGAACGACTCGTTCGACGATGCCTTCTCGGATTGTTTCACGTGAAACATCCACTCCTTTCGGGGCCGCGTTCCACTCTAATCGCAGGTAGTGACGTTGGGATGCCGCAGGTCCGGGCTGCGGGGGCCATCCGAGGTTGTGAGGAGGTAGCTACGAGGGTCACGGGCCGGTGGGGGTGGTGTGCTCCGCGGCACTTCGTGACTGAAGGCTGGGGCCGCGATCGCTTCCGTGAGGATCTCGTTTGCAGTGGTTCAGGTCTGGTGGGCGGTTGAATCAGGATCGGCGATGCTGGTGGGGTCGGCAGGGCGTGCCACCACGGACCCCGGGGGCCCGGCCGTTCGATCCACATGAGGCCAGGTGCTTCGAGTTGACGCGTACGGTCGCCGAATCGAGGACTGGCATGTACCTGGCGGGGCACTGAGCGCTATGACACGGTCCAAGCCACACCGAGCCGGTCGCACCTCAGCGTCGGGTGGTGCCCCCCTGCAGGCGGCAAGCGGCGCTCGGAGACGTCAATGTTTCACGTGGAACATCATCTCCGGTTGAGATCAGGCGCAAGCGCGGCACGTCCTGAGTTTCCTGCGACGCGCAGGCGCCGGGTGTATCGCTCCCCATCGCCGCTTCGGCCGAAATGGCTGGATGCGCACAAACGGGTTGCAGTGTTTCACGTGGAACATCACGTTGAGCGCCGGCAGCTCCAGTCGTCACCGAACGTCACTGCATTGCGTCGGTCATCCGCATCTGTCTGCGCGGATCGTTTGCAGCCGCCCTCGGCTACCTGGGGCCCCGGCCGGATTCCCACATTCAACGCCGGGGAGCGGCATCCGTGACCAGGCATGAACATCGGAACACCCTCGGCGCCGGTGCTCATCGCGCGGATCGGCACGCGCCCCCGGCATCTGGATGTGCCGCGCCTCACTCGAGGGCCACCCGACCTCGCCGAAAGAGCTCGCACCACGATGCAATCACGGGCATGTGCCGCCCCACTTCGTCAGCGCAGCCCCAGCAGGGAGGCGCTCTACACAAACCCCGGGGAAAGCCGCCGCCGGGGCGAATCCGCCAAGGGCGCCGTCGGCGACGGCTGAACTCCTGGCTACGACCTCCCTCGCTCCCCTCTCTTGCGACCGATTGGGCATGTTTCACGTGAAACATGCCCGCCTTCCTGACGAGGCGACTAGGACAGGACCCATACTTCCGGGACATCTGATCGCCCGACCCGTCTGTCCCCGACCGCCACGAACCGGAGGAGACAGAGCAGCACCCTCTACAGCCCCTCCCAATGGGGTGCAACCGGCAGTGCTGATTGGCCCCGGCGTGATCGACCGCGGGTTCTCTCCTTCGACGCGTACGCCAACAAGGTGACCCATTCGGCGAGCACGACCGCCAAACACCTTGGAACCGAGATGTTTCACGTGAAACAGTCGCCGGAATGCGGCACCTTCAGTAGGGATTCGCCTGCCCAGCTTCCTACCGGCCTGACGCCCAGCACGCGACAACGCCTCAGTGTCTATTCGTCGGAGCGCATCGGCCCGGGACATCTGTCTTCATCACCGAGCCGCCCCCTCCCCGCCCCCGCCGCCTCAAGGATGTCGACGACAAACGACGCGGCGTCCGCCTACTTGTCGCTGGCGGCCGCCGCTCATCTGTTGATGCACTGCACCCTCGGGAACGCATCGTCGACGTTGGCCAGCCAGCACCAAATACCCCGACATGTCGCGATGGGCCACTACTCCCACCTGAATGTGACACTGGGTTCGAGACGAGCCAACCGACAGAACCGTCTTCAGAGGTTCTTGCCCGCACCCATATCGTCTCCACTGCGCTTGAAGGAGAGTGTCTAAAAGGCGCCTCGAAACCTGGCGGGGCGGGATCACTCCCGGCGTGAGCATCGGGAGCGGCCCCGCTTGCGGGGAGGGTGCCCGCTCTGTGAACGAAAGGAGTGATCCCACCCCGCCCCAGGGAGACACCGAGCAGAAACAACAGATGTTTCACGTGAAACATCGAGCCTCGCGTCCTACCGAACAACCGCTCTCACGACTCGCGTGGTCTCCGGGAGTATTCCCTCACCGAGAACCTCGACCCGCACAGCGGAGAGACGGAACTTCTTCACCTGCTTCTGCGCGGCCTCGATCTCGTTGGCCGCATTCGTGCCCTTGAGCAGCGCAAGCTCTCCCCCGTCGCGCACCAGCGGCGCGGTCAGAGGAATAAGAGTGCGCAGCGCACTGACCGCCCGAGCCGTGACGACGTCGAATCCCTGAGCCGGACGCACATCTTCTGCGCGGGACCGTACGACCTCGACGTTGGCGAGTTCCAGAGCCGCCACCTGCTCACTGAGCCAGGTGACCCGGCGCTCCATGGGCTCGACCAGGGTCCACTGCACGTCGGGACGAGCGATCGCCAGCACCAGACCGGGAAGCCCTGCACCAGAACCGATGTCGGCGACTCGACCGTGGAAGAGCGGCGCGGCGATGACGCTGTTCAGAATGTGCCGCGTCCACAGGCGCGGAAGCTCGAGCGGTCCGATGAGACCGCGCTCTTCGCCCTGCTCTGCGAGAGTGCTCGTAAACGAACGGGCGACATCGATCTGGTCGCCGAACAACGCAGCGGCAGCCTCCGGCTCGACCTCGAGACCGGCGCGCTTCGCACTCGTCGTCATGCGGCTACCGGTCGATGTTTCACGTGAAACATCAACGGCGGCGGAGAACCGTGTGTCGGTCCGTGCCCTCACCGTACGACTCGGATACGAGCCCACGGTCGGCCGCGATGTCATGCACGAGCTTGCGCTCGTAGCTCGACATCGACGGGAGCGACGCCTGCGATGATCCCTCGTCGAGCTTGACCGCGGCCGCCTCCACCAGCGTCTCGAGCTGGCGACGGCGAGTGTCTCGCGACCCGCCGATGTCGAGGATCAGGCGCGAGAATGAACCGGTGCGGTTCTGCACGGCGAGGCGGGTGAGCTCCTGCAGCGCCTGAACGGTGTCTGGCGCGGACAACAGCGCGAGGCCATCCCCCTCAGCCTCGACGGACACGTAAGCACGTCCCTGCCGCACATCGAGATTCAGGTCTCCGTCGATGTCCGCGATGTCGAGCAGCTCCTCGAGGTAGTCCGCCGCGACATCTCCCTCGTTCTCGAGCTCAGCCACCGTGGGTTCGGTGGTCTCGGTCACGACTTCACTCATGAACCGCTCCCCTTCTTCTTCGCACGCTTCTTGCCGACAGGCTGCTGGCGCTTCGGAGCCTCGGCCTTGGCCTTCTCCGCCTCTTCGAGCAGACGCTGCTGCTGCGCCTCATAAACCGACATCGGGATGACCTTGCCCGACGAATCGATCGCCTTGCCCTTCTTCGCGAGTCGCTCTTCGCGCGCCTTGGCTGCTTCCGAACCGGGGGTCGGCATCTCACGGATGACGAGAAACTGCTGGCCCATGGTCCACATGTTCGAGACGAACCAGTAGACGACCACGCCGAGGGGGAAGAAGATGCCCGAGAAGATGAAACCGAGCGGCAGCACGTAGAGCATGATCTTCTGCATCTGGTACGCCTGGCCGGTCTTGGCCTCGGGAGACAGGTTCTTCGAGATGATCTGGAGCTGCGTGAAGAACTGCGAGCCGATCATGAGGACGACCAGCGTGACGAGGATGATGATCGCCGTCGTGTTGCTGGCATCTACCGCGTCGCCGAGCGTCTCGTGAAGCGAGGCGACGCCGAAGAGCTTCGCGTCATAGAACTCCTTCGTCAGCTCAGCGTTCAGCAGGCCCACACCACCGATACCGTCGATGGCGTTCTTCTTCACATCGCTGAGCACGCTGAAGAGCGAGAAGAAGATCGGCATCTGCACCAGCAGCGGAAGACAGCTCGACATCGGTGTGGTGCCGTGCTTCTTATACAGGGCCATGGTCTCGCGGCTCATCGCCTCGCGAGACAGCTGATCCTTCTTGCCGCGGTACTTCTCCTGAACTTTCCGCAGTTCAGGAGCGATTTCCATCATCTTTCGCTGACTCTTGATCTGCTTCACGAACAGCGGGATGAGAGCAGCACGGACGACGATGACGAGCCCGACGATGGAGAGCACCCAGGTGAGACCGGATGCCGCGGGCATGCCGACCGCGGTGAGCAGCCAGTGCCAGGCGACGAGGATCATCTCGACGACCCACTTGAGCGGCCACAGGATCGTGCCGATCAGGTCGAACCCGCCCGATGCCGGAGCATCGCTGGGGGTGTTGCTGGCGAGCAGAAGGTCAAGACCCACCGTTCAGTCCTTTCGGGCAGGGACGACGAAACCGTGAGCAGTCAGGTCGTAGCGGAAGTGTTGGTGCGGACGGACGTCGTCGACGCCTCCGCGAGTCCAGGGATTGCAGCGGAGGATGCGCCACGCGGAGAACAGGGTCCCCCGCACGGCGCCGTGCTGCTGCACCGCACCTACAGCGTAAGCGGAACAGCTGGGGTAATACGCACAGACATCTCCATACAGAGGAGAGATCGTCTTGCGGTACGCCGTGAGGAATCCGAGCACCATGTTGCGGGGGATCAGATGGATGCTGCGAAGGACGTCGCCCGACTGCATCCGCGCCGAACCTATGGACGATGCCGGCAGCGCCGTCACGACGCACCCGCCGTCGAAACCGGTATCAGTCGCAGCAGGCAGCGGTTCACATCTGCGCTGAGTTCGGCGAACGATGCCGTCGCAGACGCAGGAAGGGCACGGATGACGACATCCGTGCCCTCGGGAACGCGGGGAAGCGCCTCCGCACAGACGGCTTTGAGACGCCGACGCACGGTGTTGCGCACCACTGCGGTGCCCACCTGCTTGCTGATGATGAATCCGAACCGTGCAGCTCTGCTCTCGCCCGTCGACATCAACGACGTGATGACGCGCGACCCGCCACAACGTGATCCGCGGCGAACGACCAGTCGATAGTCGCTCCCGCGGGTCAGCCGACACGGGCGGGCGAGCACAGCAGACTACGCGGAGAGCTCGGTGCGGCCCTTCGCACGGCGAGCAGCGAGGATGCCGCGGCCGGCGCGCGTGCGCATGCGAGCACGGAAGCCGTGCTTCTTGGCGCGACGACGGTTGTTGGGCTGGAAAGTGCGCTTAGTCATGGAATCACTCCGGGAATACTGCCACCGGGTTCACTGCGACCGGAGACATGGGGAACTGCCAAAAAATGGCATAAGTCAACCAAGTAAGGGTACGTCTTGCCGGCGCGCAGAGCAAATCTGCACGCTGAGGCCGCGGACACCCGGCACGAACCGCACAGCCATTATCCACACCCACGTCACCCGCGGGCGGCATGACACGCGCGCGGGTTCTCAGGGGCAGGTTGCCGTTCCCAGGCTTGGTGACTACCGTGGCAACCGAAGTTATCCACAGGGGCACGGCACGTCGGAGCCCTCATCGATCCCCCTCCGGAGCGTCATGTCCTCACCAGCTCAGCCCGACGTTCCGATCTGGACCACGGTGCAGGAACTCCTGGCGGACGACGATCGGGTGACTCCCCAGCTGCAGGGGTTCCTCAGCCTCGCCGTTCCGGCCGGGGTGATGTCGGCGACGCTCTATCTCGAAGTTCCCAACGACCTCACCGCCGCTCAGATCAACAAACGGCTGCGGCTCCCCATCATGGAGGCCCTGTCGCACATCGGCGAAGAGGTCACCTCGTACCGCGTGGTCGTCAACCACGAGCTGGCTGAGCAGCCGACTGCACCCATCGCCGTCGGCGACTTCGGTCGCCACGAGCAGATCCGGGTCGAATCTCCCATGGAACAGCCGACCCAACTGCGCCACGAGTCGCGCCTGAACCCCAAGTACACCTTCGACAACTTCGTCATCGGGCAGTCCAACCGCTTCGCCCATGCCGCAGCAGTCGCTGTCGCCGAGGCACCTGCCAAGGCATACAACCCGCTCTTCATCTACGGCGACTCCGGGCTCGGCAAGACGCACCTCCTGCACGCGATCGGCGACTACGCGCAGTCGCTCTACCCCGGCGTCAAGGTCAGGTACGTCTCGAGCGAGGAGTTCACGAACGACTTCATCAACTCGATCGCGAACAACCGCGGCGCCGCGTTCCAGGCGCGGTATCGCGACGTCGACATCCTTCTCATCGATGACATCCAGTTCCTGCAGGGTCGCGCAGAGACTCAGGAGGCCTTCTTCCACACCTTCAACACCCTGCATGACCACAACAAGCAGGTCGTGATCACCAGTGATGTCGCTCCGAAGCACTTGACCGGGTTCGAAGATCGGATGCGCAGCCGCTTCGAGTGGGGTCTCATCACCGATGTGCAGGCCCCCGACCTGGAGACGCGCATCGCGATCCTCCGGAAGAAGGCGCAGAGCGAGGCCCTCCATATCCCGGACGAGGTCCTCGAGTACATCGCCACCGTCGTGTCATCGAACATCCGCGAGCTCGAGGGCGCCCTCATCCGGGTCTCCGCCTTCGCGAGCCTGAACCGCTCGTCGCTCGACATCTCCCTCGCCCAGACTGTGCTGCGCGACATCATCGACACGGCCGAGGACAACATCATCTCGCCGACCGACATCATCACGGCGACGGCCGGCTATTTCAAGCTCACAGTGGACGACCTGTACGGCTCCAGCCGTTCGCAGCAGATCGCCACTGCCCGGCAGATCGCGATGTATCTCTGCCGCGAGCGGACGAGCCTGTCGCTGCCCAAGATCGGACAGCTGTTCGGCAACCGCGATCACACGACGGTCATGTACGCATACAAGAAGATCAGTGAGCTCATGAAAGAGCGCCGCTCGATCTACAACCAGGTCACCGAGATCACCACGCAGCTCGGTCGTCGCTGAGGCGACGCACTCCGGCAGAGGGGGACACGGCGCCGATCCGGGCGCCGTGTCCCCCTTTCCGTCGTCGTGGCGGCGTCAACGGCATCCGATAGATGCCTCTATGCACATGTGGATAACTTGTGGATGGATGTGAAATCCATCGGGAGGAATCGGCCTGCAACCGTGACACATGTGGATAACTACGGAAGGCCGGTAAGGGGGCTGGATGCCGATAACCCGCGGTTTCCTCAGGGATTCCACAAGTGACAGCGGTGTAGTTCCCTACTCGCGTCTGCTTTCCACCGAGTTATCCACAGAATCCACAGCGGTTAACACCGTTAAGGAGTTAACACTTCTAGAGGGCGATCCGATCACCAGACGATGGGGAGAACCCGGGGCGGATGACAAACCCTCCGTCGTAGGGATACGCCGGACTGTGGGGCTAGCATGGGAAGCCCTGCACCGGCAGGACCGACGACGACATGTCACAGATCGATGACAAGGGAGCACCCGTGAGGTTTCAGGTCAACCGCGATGTCTTCAGCGAGGCTGTGTCGTTCGTCGTCAAGCTTCTCCCGCAGCGCAACCCGCAGCCGATCCTCGCCGGAGTCCTGATCGAGGCCGACGGTTCCGGACTCACACTCTCCGCGTTCGACTACGAAGCCTCCGCTCGCACGACCATCGAAGCCACGGTCGAGACCCCGGGCACGATCCTCGTCCACGGTCGTCTGCTCTCCGACATCGCCAGCCGCCTGCCCAATGCACCGATCGAGATCGCCGTCGAGGACGACGGTGGGATCACGGTCACCTGCGGCTCGGCCCGCTTCACTCTCGCCGCCATGCCCGTCGAGGAATATCCGTCGATCCCCGAGGTGTCCGGCTCTTCGGGCGTGGTTCCGGCCGATGACTTCGGCACCGCCATCGCGCAGGTCGGTTTCGCGGCATCCCGCGATGACGTCACGCCGGTTCTCACGGGTGTGCAGCTCGCCGTGTCGGGTCAGACCCTCAGCCTCGTCGCCACCGACCGCTATCGCGTCTCGATCAGGGACGTGCCGTGGGACGGTGAAGCCGTCGAGGCAACCGCACTCGTGCCCGCTCGCACCCTGGTGGAGGTCGGAAAGACCTTCGGGCACGCCGGCAACATCCAGATCGCCTTCTCCGGAGCGGGTGAGCGCGAGATCATCGCCTTCACCGCCGGCAACAAGACCGTGACGTCGTTGCTCATCAAGGGCAACTTCCCGCCGGTCCGTCGCCTTTTCCCCGAGCAGACGGATCACTATGCGGTCGTCAACACCGCAGATCTCGTCGAAGCCGTGCGACGCGTGTCGCTTGTGCTGGATCGCGCTGCTCCCCTGCGGTTCACGTTCTCGAAGGACAGCGTGACCATGGATGCGTCCGGTGGCGACCACGCCCGTGCGTCCGAGTCGGTCGACGCGATCCTGTCGGGCGGCGAGGAAGTTACTCTGGGGCTCAACCCGCAGTACCTGATCGAGGCGCTCGGCGCGGTGAAGAGCGAGTTCGTGCGCGTGACGTTCACGTCGAGTGACAACGCGAACAAGCTCAGCCCGGTGCTCATCACCAGCCAGACGTCTGTCGACAAGGCCGGTCTCGACTCGTTCAAGTACCTTCTGCAGCCCAACCTCCTCCTTCGCTGACCCGGAGCCGTCCTCGCTCGGCCCTTCGACAGGCTCAGGGACCCAGGTCTTCGCGTCGATCGACGTTTCGTCTCGCTCCGCTCGCTCAACGACCGGGGTTGCATCGATCTCTCAGGCAGTCGGCGAGCGAAGCGAGCCGCTGCCACCCCGTACCCCGAACGTTCCCGGTACCTCAGCCGGCCGCAACGATGCGTGGAGACGCGAGGGAGGCGGGGTGTTCCCGGCGTGAGCATCGGGAGGGGCCCGCGAAGCGGGAAGGAGCCCGCTCTGCGAACGAAGGGAACACCCCGCCTCCCGACCCACAGAAACCAAGACCCAGACACTGTCCGACCCCGAAGGTAGGCTGGCCCCCGTGATCGTGGAACATCTGAGCTTGGTGGACTTCCGCAATTACGCGACCGCCGAACTCACCCTTCACAGCGGTCCGAATGTGCTCGTGGGCCGCAACGGTCAGGGCAAGACCAATCTCGCCGAGGCTGTGGTTTTCCTTGCGACGCTCGGGTCGCACCGCGTCTCGTCGGACGCCCCGATGGTGCGTGACGGCCAGGAGTACGCGATCATCCGCGCCCGGCTCTCGCATGGGGAGCGCAAGGTCCTCGTCGAGGTGCAGCTGAATCGGCAGGGCTCCAACAAAGCGCGCATCAACGGGTCGCCGTCGAAGGCGAACGAGCTCCCCCGGTATGCGCATGTCGTCCTGTTCGCGCCGGAAGATCTGCAGATCGTCCGGGGTGATCCTTCTGCGCGTCGGCGGTTCGCCGACCAGCTTCTCATCCAGCGCACACCACGCATGGCTGCGGTTCTGGCGGACTACGACCGGGTGCTCAAGCAACGCAACGCCCTGCTGAAGTCGGCCCGGGCGCGCGGCATCCGCGGCGAAGGTCTCAGCACGCTGGATGTATGGGACGACAAGCTCGTGTCGCTGGGCTCCGAGATCATCACCGCCCGTCAGCGTCTGGCCGCCGATCTCCAGCAGCCCGTCGCCGACGCCTACGCGGCCATCGCCGGTGAGGATCACCGTCCGCAGCTCGAGTGGGCGCTGTCGGTGGGGGGTGCCGATCCGGAGGAAGACGGCCCGGAACCGACGGATGCCGACACCCCCGCCGCGTACGACAAGCTCGCAGAGACCCGCCTCATCGCCGACATGTTCCGTGCCTCCCTGGCGGCGAAGCGCGCGAACGAGATCGATCGCGGTCTCACCCTCACCGGTCCGCATCGCGATGATCTGATCCTCCGGGTGCGCGATCTGCCGGTGAAGGGCTACGCCTCGCACGGCGAGTCGTGGTCGGTGGCCCTCTCGCTGCGCCTCGCCTCCGCCGAGCTGCTGCGGAGCGAGTCTCCGGCGGGCGATCCGGTGCTCATCCTCGACGACGTCTTCGCCGAGCTCGATGCCGATCGCCGTCAGCGCCTGGCATCCCTCACGTCGGAGTACGAGCAGGTGGTGGTCACCGCCGCCGTGGAGGAGGATATCCCCGCCGTGCTGCACGCCCATGTGGTACGGATCAACGCCGGCACGATCAGTGACGAGCGGACCTCTGGACAGGCCCAGGCACCCAGCGGAGAGGGGGAGACCGATGACTGACGTCGCCCCGACCCCCGCGGCATCCGAAGTTCCCGAGACGGTCTCGACCTATCTGCGCCTGCGCGGTCTCAAGCCGAGCTCGGCGTCATGGAAGCGCAAGCGCAGGATCGTCGACGACGACGAGAACGCGCCCTTCACCCCCGGGCGCGACCCTGGATCGCTGGGCGCCGTGCTCGACCGGCTGAGCCGCGACTCCGGCTGGCAGACGACTCTGGCTCGCGAGGATCTCGTGCGGCAATGGGCGGATCTCGCCGGCGCCGACACCGCGAAGCACTCCGAGCCGGTCTCGCTCGAGCGCGGACTGCTCACCGTCAAGTGCGATTCGACGGCGTGGGCGAAGAACCTGCAGTTCATGCGCGCGACGATCCTCACCGAGATCGGCCGACGATATCCGGATGCCGGTGTGGAGAACCTGCGCTTCATCGGACCGGACGTTCCCTCCTGGAAATGGGGTCCCAGAACGGTTCCAGGGCGGGGCCCGCGCGATACCTACGGGTAGGGCACCGTGCGAGGGGTCTGAAACGCTCAGAGGGCCACACGCGGCCGCTGAGCCGCATATTGCGACGAAAACCCGATAGAATGGGAGTTCGTGATATCGATGTGGAGAATGCCCTCTGATGACGCCTGAATCCCCCGCAGACGAGACGGAATCGACCAACGGAGGAACCCCCGAGAACGGCTCCAGCAATGGGCACTCGCCGATCTCCCCCACCTCGAAGCAGCCCGGCGAGTACGGCGCAGACGAGATCCAGATCCTCGAAGGACTCGAGGCCGTCCGCAAGCGCCCCGGTATGTACATCGGCTCGACGGGTCCGCGCGGTCTGCACCACCTCGTGTACGAGATCGTCGACAACTCGGTCGATGAGGCCCTCGCCGGCTACTGCGACGCGATCATCGTCTCGCTTCTCGAAGACGGCGGCGTCCGTGTCATCGACAACGGTCGAGGCATCCCGGTCGACCCGCACTCCTCCGACCCCAACAAGTCGACCGTCGAGGTCGTGCTGACGATTCTCCACGCCGGTGGAAAGTTCGGCGGCGGCGGATACGCGGTGTCCGGCGGTCTGCATGGCGTCGGCTCCTCGGTCGTGAACGCGCTCTCCACCCGGTTCGAGATCGACATCAAGCGTCAGGGATACACCTGGCACCACAGCTTCGCCGACGGCGGGCACCCGCAGCAGGCGCTGAAGCGCGGCGCGGAAACCGACGAGACCGGCACCGACATCACGTTCTGGCCGGATCCTGCGATCTTCACCGAGGGCGTCGAGTTCGACTACGAGACCCTGCGCACCCGCTTCCAACAGATGGCGTTCCTCAACAAGGGGCTGCGCATCGAGCTGCACGACGAGCGCGCCGGCCACACCGAGGTCATCGAAGACGAGGGCACCAGCATCGAGCGGCAGCGCGGCGATGTCTTCCTCTACGAGCGCGGTTTGGTCGACTACGTCGAGTACCTGAACAAGGTGCGTCACGCCGAGGTCGTCAACGACGAGATCATCGCCTTCGAGTCCGAGGACTCGGAGCGCAAGATCTCGCTCGAGGTCGCGATGCAGTGGACGACGTCGTACACCGAGAACGTCTTCACGTACGCGAACACGATCAACACGCACGAGGGCGGCACCCACGAAGAGGGCTTCCGCGCGGCACTCACCACTCTGGTCAACAAGTACGCCCGCGCGAACAACCTCCTCAAGGAGAAAGACGACAACCTCTCCGGCGACGACGTGCGCGAGGGACTGACCGCGGTCATCTCCATCAAGCTCGGGGAGCCGCAGTTCGAGGGTCAGACCAAAACCAAACTCGGCAACACCGAGGCGAAGGCGTTCGTGCAGAAGGTCGTCGGCGATCAGCTCGGCGACTGGCTCGACCGCAACCCGACGCAGGCGAAGAACGTGATCCGCAAGGCGATCGACGCCGCGACCGCTCGTCTCGCCGCCCGCAAGGCGCGCGAGACCGCTCGACGCAAGAGCGTGTTCGAGTCGGCCGCGATGCCCGACAAGCTCAAGGACTGCACGAGCAAGGACCCATCGATCAGCGAGATCTTCCTCGTCGAGGGTGACTCGGCCGGCGGCTCGGCGGTGCAGGGTCGCGACCCGCACACGCAGGCCATCCTGGCGCTGCGAGGAAAGATCCTCAACGTCGAGCGCGCGCGTCTTGACAAGGCCCTCGGCAACCGCGAGGTCCAGGCGATGATCCAGGCCTTCGGCACGGGGATCGGCGAGGACTTCGACATCGAGAAGGCCCGGTATCACAAGATCGTGCTGATGGCGGATGCCGACGTCGACGGTCAGCACATCACGACGCTGCTGCTCACGCTCCTGTTCCGCTACATGCGCGGGCTCATCGAGGCCGGCTTCGTCTACCTGGCGATGCCGCCGCTGTACCGCCTGAAGTGGTCGAACTCCGCACATGAGTACGTGTTCAGCGACGCCGAGCGTGACGCTCTGCTGAAGTTCGGTCTCGACAACGGCAAGCGCATCCCGAAGGACGCCGGCATCCAGCGGTACAAGGGTCTCGGCGAGATGAACGCCAAGGAGCTGTGGGAGACGACGATGGATCACTCGACCCGGACGCTCCGGCAGGTGACCATCGAGGATGCCGCGGCCGCCGATGAGATCTTCAGCGTGCTGATGGGTGAAGACGTCGAATCCCGGCGCAGCTTCATCCAGCGCAATGCCAAGGACGTCCGCTTCCTCGACATTTAAACCGGCGAGCGAAGCGAGCTGCCCCGGTCGTTGAGCGAGCGCAGCGAGTCGAAACGCCGTATGACGATCTCGAAACGCAACCGAAGAATCGAAGAAACCACATGACTGACGAAGAACGCCCCGTTCCCGAACACGATCACGGCAAGATCGACCAGGTCGACCTGCAGTCCGAGATGCAGCGCAGCTATCTCGACTACGCGATGGCCGTGATCGTCGGTCGTGCGCTGCCGGATGTGCGCGACGGCCTCAAGCCCGTGCACCGCCGCGTGATCTACGGCATGTACGACGGCGGGTTCCGCCCGGACAAGTCGTTCTCGAAGTGCGCCCGCGTGGTCGGCGAGGTCATGGGGCAGTACCACCCGCACGGTGACACCGCCATCTACGACGCGCTCGTGCGTCTGGTGCAGCCGTGGGCGCTGCGCTATCCGCTGGCTCTCGGCCAGGGCAACTTCGGTTCCCCGGGAAACATGGGTGCGGCCGCCCCTCGGTACACCGAGACGAAGATGGCTCCGCTCGCACTCGAGATGGTGCGCGACATCGAAGAAGACACCGTCGACTTCCAGGACAACTACGACGGGCAGACGCAGGAGCCGACGGTGCTCCCGGCGCGCTTCCCGAACCTGCTGGTCAACGGCTCGGTCGGCATCGCTGTCGGAATGGCGACCAACATCCCGCCGCACAACCTGCGCGAGGTGTCGGATGCCGCGCTCTGGGCCCTCGACAACCCCGGCATCAGCCGCGAGGAGTTGCTCGACGGACTGATCCAGCGCATCCCGGGACCGGACTTCCCGACCGGCGCGCAGATCCTCGGCACCAAGGGCATCCACGAGGCGTACCGCACCGGACGCGGCTCGATCACGATGCGCGCGGTCGTCAACGTCGAGGAGATCCAGGGTCGCAACTGCCTCGTGATCACCGAGCTGCCGTACCAGGTCAACCCCGACAACGTCGCGGTGAAGATCGGCGACCTGGCGCGTGACGGCAAGATCACCGGCATCGCCGACATCCGCGACGAGTCGTCCGACCGCACCGGTCAGCGTCTCGTCGTCGTGCTCAAGCGCGACGCGGTCGCGAAGGTCGTGCTGAACAACCTGTACAAGCACACGCAGCTGCAGGAGAACTTCGGCGCGAACATGCTCGCGATCGTCGACGGCGTGCCGCGCACGCTCGCGATCGACGGCTTCGTCTCGTACTGGATCACGCATCAGATCGAGGTGATCGTCCGCCGCACGCAGTACCGGCTCACCGAGGCCGAGAAGCGGATGCACATCCTGCGCGCGTACCTGAAGGCGCTCGACGCGCTCGATGAGGTCATCGCGCTGATCCGCCGGTCGCAGACGACGCAGGAGGCGAACGAGGGATTGCAGAAGCTCCTCGACATCGACGACATCCAGGCCGACGCGATCCTGCAGATGCAGCTGCGTCGTCTCGCCGCCCTCGAGCGTCAGAAGATCATCGAGCAGGCGGAGGAGCTCGAAGCACTCATCACGGACTACAAGGCGATCCTCGCCGACGAGGGTCGTCAGCGCACGATCATCCGCGAAGAGCTCACGGCGATCGTCGATCGCTTCGGCGACGAGCGTCGCACGCACATCCTGCACGGGTTCGACGGCGACGTCTCGATGGAAGACCTCATCGCCGAGGAGGAGATGGTCGTCACCGTCACGCGTGAGGGCTACATCAAGCGCACGCGCAGCGACAACTACCGTTCGCAGCACCGCGGTGGCAAGGGCATCAAGGGTGCGCAGCTGCGGGCCGACGACATCGTCGAGCATTTCTTCGTGACCACGACGCATCACTGGCTGCTGTTCTTCACAGACAAGGGCCGCGTCTACCGCGCGAAGACGTACGAGGTGCCCGAGGCCGGCCGCGACGCGAAGGGCACGCACGTCGCGAACCTCCTCGCGCTGCAGCCGGATGAGAGCATCGCGCAGGTGCTCGACATCCGCGACTACACCGTCGCCGAGTACCTGGTGCTGGCGACCCGCGAGGGTCTGGTGAAGAAGACGCGTCTCGACGCCTACGACACCAACCGTCAGGGTGGCGTCATCGCGATCCGTCTGAACGATGAGGACGAACTGGTCAGCGCGCTGCTGGTCGATGCCTCGGACGACATCCTCCTCATCAGCCGTCGCGGCATGTCCGTGCGGTTCGAGGCGACCGATGAGGCGCTTCGTCCGATGGGCCGCGCGACTGCGGGTGTGCGGGGAATGAAGTTCAAGCTCGACGGCGACAGCCTGCTGTCGGCATCCTTCGCCGCCCCCGGCGAATTCGTGTTCGTGGTCACCGACGGCGGCTACGCGAAGCGCACTGCCGTCGAGGAATATCGCGTGCAGGGACGCGGCGGAACCGGCATCAAGGTCGCCAAGCTGAACGACGATCGCGGCACCCTTGCGGGCGGTCTGATCGTCTCGGAGGACGACGAGGTCTTGGTGGTTCTGTCCAGCGGCAAGGTGGTACGCTCTGCCGTGGCCGAGGTGCCCGCCAAGGGCAGGGACACCATGGGAGTCGTATTCGCACGGACGACGGATGCTGATCGCATCCTCGCCATCGCCCGCAACGGTGAGCGAGGCCTCGCAGATGACGAAGCGGAGGCGGACTCCGACACCGCGGCCCCCGAGACACAGACACCTGAGGAAAGCACGGACGAATGAGTACGGTAGCCGACAAGCTGGCGAAGAAATCCACACGCAAGACCGGCGGCAAGCAGGTCCGGCTGCGGCTGGTGTACGTCGACTTCTGGTCGGCCGTGAAGCTGTCGTTCCTCGGAGCGGTCGCCCTCGCGGTCGTCACGATGGTGTCGTTCTTCCTCATCTTCCTGGTGCTGCAGGCGACCGGCATCATGGCCACGGCCGATGAGTTCGTGCGCAGCTTCACTGACGGGGCGATCCCGCTGTCCGAGGTCGTGGGTCTGCCGCAGGTGATGGCCTTCGCCGCGGTCGTGGCGATCCTGAACCTCATCGTCTTCACCGTGCTCGGCGCCGTGATCGCCGGTATCTACAACCTCGCCGTGAAGGTGACCGGCGGACTGCTCGTCGGCTTCATGTCGAACTGACCTGAGTTCTCGAGAGGCGGATGCTTCGGCATCCGCCTCTTCTGCGTTCTGGACCCCTCCGCTCCGCTTTCGAATCGCGCAACTGGTCGATCCGCGGCCCTCAAATCGACCAGTTGCGCGATTCGAAAACCACTCCGGTCTACGGAAAACCCGAACGCAGGAGTCCGGATGCCTCGGTGTCGGCGCGAACGACGCGCGCCTACCTTGGAACCATGACGACACACACTGCGCCTCCGCCGCAGGCGACGGCTGTGAAGCCGCCGCGGCGCATCTTCCTCACGATCCTCCACCTGGCGGCCGTCGGGGTCATCGGCGGCGTCATCTTCACGATGCTCGCCGGCGTCCTCGGCACCGGCCTCGGCCTGCTCTTCGCCTTCGGCATCGGTCTGGTGCTGCTGGTCGGACTCGTCTACGCGCTGTTCGGCCTCGGCTGGTTCGAGATCGCCCGCGTCGGCGCGCTCTACGACTCGCCGATCGCACCGCTCCGTCTGCGTCAGCGCGACCGTCCCGGCTTCGGCGGGTGGCTGCGCTCAGTCGGCCGACAGGCCGTCGACGGACGCATGTGGCGCGCTGTGGCGAACTTCGCCATCGCGGCGATCCTCGGATTCATCGTGCTCCGCCTCTTCTGGGCCCTGGTCTGGTCGATCTTCATCTCCTTCGCTCCCCTCACGGATGCCGGATCGGTCATCGGGCCGTTCGGCGGAGGTGGGATCGCGGTCGAGTGGGCGCCGCTGGTCGGCATCCTCGGCATCGTGGCATCCGCAGCCGGCATCCTCGGACTCGCGCTGCTGCACCGCACACTCTCTCTCGCCATCGTGATCCGCAGTCGCGAGACGGAGCTCACCGAGCGCGTCCGCACGACGACCGCGCAGCGGGAAGGCGCCGTGCGTGCGGCCGACGTCGAGCGCACTCGCATCGAACGCGATCTTCACGACGGCGTCCAGCCGCGACTGGTCTCGGTCGGGATGACGCTGGGCCTCGCGCAGCAGAAGATCGACAACGATCCGGATGCCGCGAAAGAGCTGATCGCCGAGGCGCACACCTCCACCAAGGCAGCGATCACCGAACTGCGGCAGCTCGCCCGCGGCATCCACGCCTCGGTGCTCGATGACCGCGGACTGGATGCGGCGCTCTCCGCCCTGGCGGGACGGTCGCACATCCCCGTGGTTCTCGACGTGCGGATGGACGGACGGTGCAGCCGTGAAGCCGAAGCCGCCGTGTACTTCTCGATCGCCGAGTCGCTCACCAACGCGGCGAAGCACTCGAGGGCCAGCGAAGCGCGGGTCACCGTGCGACTGCGCGAGGGCAACACTCTCTGGGCACGCGTCGAAGACAACGGCATGGGCGGCGCGCAGGTGCAGCCCGGCGGCGGTCTCGACGGCATCGCGAACCGGATCCTCGCTGCGGGAGGGACGTTCCGCCTCGAGAGTCCGCACGGCGGCCCGACCTCGCTCGAGGTGAACGTGCCATGCGCATCCTGATCTGCGAGGACTCCGTCCTGCTGCGCGAAGGTCTCGTGCGGCTGCTGGAGGATGCCGGCCACAGCGTGGTCGCCGCCCTGCCCGACACCTCCGGGCTCGATGAGGCCGTCGCGACGACGGATCCGGAGCTCTGCATCCTCGACGTCCGGCTCCCGCCGACATTCACCGACGAGGGGATCCGCGCGGCGCTCGGACTGCGCAAGACGCATCCGTCCCTCGCGATCCTCGTGCTCTCGCAGTACGTCGAGGAACGCTACGCGTCCGATCTCATCGCGGCTCAGGGCGGACCACTCGGCTACCTGCTCAAAGACCGTGTGGCCGATGTGGCCGAGTTCCTGCAATCGGTGCAGCGCATCTCGGAGGGAGCCACCGTGCTCGATCCGGAGGTCGTGGCCCAGCTGCTCACGCGGCGGAACCGCGACGATCGGATGCTTCGGCTCACCGAGCGCGAGCGCACCGTGCTCGCACTGATCGCGGAGGGGAAGTCCAACCAGGCGATCGCCGGACTCCTCTTCCTCTCGGAGGCGAGTGTCGAGAAGCACATCACCTCCATCTTCCAGAAGCTGGGCTTCGAGCAAGGCGAATCGGGAAACCGTCGCGTACTCGCCGCCCTCGCGCACATCGAGAACACCGGCGGCCCCGTGCCCCCGGCCGGCCCGACAGGAATGGCACGATGACGAACGAACAGAACGACCTCACGGGCGGGCACACCCCGCTCACTCCCCAGCCGGCATCCGCGCCACAGGGACCGACTCCCCCGCCCTCGGATCTCGGCTCCGCGCCGCAGGCCGAGGCACCCCGCCCGGAGGCCGCGTCCAACGGGTCCGGTCGGACAGCGATCACCGTCGGGATCGCGATCTTCGGCGGGCTGGCCCTCCTGGGCTCGGGCGGAACCGCCGCCGTCGCCGCATCCGGCGACCTGTGGAGCTCGAGCCTCCCCGACTCCGTGCAGACGGTGGGGGTCGAGGGGATCGACGGTCTCGACCTCGATGTGGACGGCAGCAACATGCAGATCGAGTTCGGCGACGTCGACGAGGCGGAGCTCTCGATCACGAACGGCCGAGGCCCGTCGTGGACCTTCGAGCGCGACGGCGGCGAGCTGATCGTCCGCAGCCCGGAGTCCCGCTGGGGCTGGTGGTTCAGCAACTGGTTCGGAGATGACGAGCTCGCGGTGCTGACGCTCCCGGAGAGCCTCGACGACGGCGGGCTCGAGGGAGACCTGACGCTCGACGCCGGAAGCCTCGATGTGGAGGGAACGTTCTCGCACCTCGGCATCGATGTCAGCGCTGGAGAGGTGAATGTCGAGGGTTCGGCCACGAGCCTCGACGTCGACATGAGCGCCGGGCGCGCCGACATCCTGCTCGACGGGGTGGAGGACGCGGTCCTCGGGGTCTCCGCCGGCAACCTCGACGTGGAACTGACCGGAACTCCGCCTTCGCAGACGACCATCGACGTGAGCGCAGGATCGGTCGATCTGACCGTGCCCGACGTGTCGTACGCGATCACGCAGGACGTCAGCGCCGGATCTCTGGACGCGAAGATCGAGCAGTCCGGGAGCGGGCAGCGGGCGATCGACGTGACGCTGTCGGCCGGAAGCGTGACGATCCGCCCCGGCAACTGATCGCCGTCGAGCGCGGGGCCTCGCGAGGGCCTCGCGCTCGATTCGGATTTTCCGCCGTTCTCCGGTAAAGTCTTGGAGGTTGACGGGGCCATAGCTCAGGTGGTTAGAGCGCTTCACTGATAATGAAGAGGTCCCAGGTTCAAGTCCTGGTGGCCCCACACTTTCAATTCAAAATATCCCTTCACGGGGCCTTAGCTCAGTTGGTAGAGCGCCTGCTTTGCAAGCAGGATGTCAGGAGTTCGAATCTCCTAGGCTCCACAGTTTCACAGCGCGGGACCGCGGATGATCCGCACCGGCCCGCGCGCGTCTTCGATCCGCACCGGCTCGCCCTTCTGTGTCACCACGATCTCGCGCTTCTCGGCGAGTTCGGCGGCTACCCGCCGGACGTCGTCCATGCGCGAGCGCCACGAGTCGCCTCCGATCGTCCGGGCGACGTCACTCGGACAGATCGACGACGGGTCCCGCTTCCGGGTGAGTGCGCGCATCGTCGCCGCGGCGCGGTCTGCGAACCCGGCATCCGTCGACTCGTCCCACCACGGCTCTCCGCGCTCGCCGAGGGCGGTCTTCGCGTCATGCACACGGCGCCGAGCGTCAGTCTCGGCAGTCTTCACGGCCCTGCGCGCGGCCATGAGCTCGTCGACGAGTTCCTGACGGAACGTGTCGGGGATCGATGGATCCGTCGCGCGCCAGCGTCGTCCGTCGACGACGATGTGGTGGCCGCCGGGCGTGTGCTCCGTCATGGGATCAGTCTGCGCGGTGGCTCTCGGCCCAGCGAGGGCCTTGACGAGCGTCTGCCGCGGGATCAGTCCTCGACCGCGATCACGTCGACGACGTGCTCCTCGTCGTACGCGGGGAAGCTGATCCGCGCCACCTCGGGAACGGCCGAGCCGACGCTCGACGCCGTGAACGAGTGCGTCGTGGGCGCCATGTCCGCCGTGCACGCGCCCTGTGCATCATGCTCGAACGACACGACGAACTCCGTGCCCTCCTTGGCCGCCGATGTCGCTCTGGGCGGACAGCTCCCGCTCCCCCAGGTGATCACGTCGACGCCGCCGTCCGCATACGCGAGGACGATGGGCCCCTCGAGGAATCCGGGTTCGTCGTTCCCGGCGGTGGCGGATTCGAAGCTCTCGGGAACGCCGCCGGTCCGCTCATCGGCGACGCCGATCGAGGGCACTCCGGCGCATCCGGACAGGACGATCGACAGGGAGATCGCCCCCACGATCGCTCGCATCCGTGCGTTCATCAGTTCTCCGCCGCGTCAGCCGAGGGGTATCTGGTAGTGGATCATGCCGGACCGTGCCGCGACTCGATCGTAGAGTGCTCGAGCCGTGGCGTTGCTCTCCGCGGTGAGCCAGTAGACCTTGGCGCACCCGCGAGATGACGCCCAGGCGCGGACGTGCTCGATCAAGGTCCTGCCGGCTCCGCGGCCACGGCCTGCCGGGGCGACGAAGAGGTCTTCGAGGTAGCAGTCGTCGTCGGTGGACCAGGTCGCGGGGTGGGTCAACCAGTGGACCAGACCGAGGGCGACACCCGCGTCGTCGCGGAGAAGGGCGCCGTGAAGGTCTTCGTCGTCGAGGAGTCGCTCGAAGGTCGCCGACGTCGTGGCCGCATCGAGACGCGCTTCGTAGAACTCGAGATAACCGTGCCAGAGGGCGAGCCACTCGTCGTGATCGTCGCCAGTCAATGGTGTGATCTGCGGCATTCCGTCAGCCTATTCGGCCATCTGGGCATGCGGCGTCGTCACTCGCGGCGTCGGGAGAATCGCGCACGGGCCGCGGCATCAGCCGGCGTGTACACGACGAGCTGGATGTCGGTCTGGTCGGACGGTCGCAGCTGATGGTGCTCGAAGACGAGACGCCCGAGCGTCGGATGCTGGAACACGCGCTCGCGCGACTCGAACCCGCGAACGTCGTGGCTCTCCCACCGCTCGCGGAACTCAGGGCTCGCATCCATCAGCCGCCCGACGAGGTCGCGATACCGCGGATCGCCGAGCCGCGGACCGGCCTCGGCCCGGAACTCGGCGAGGAAGCGGCGGCTGGTGTCGTCCCAGTCGTCGAGCAGCTCGCGCACGGCCGGATCGGTGAAGATGAGCCACAGCAGGTTGCGCTTCTCGGGCGGGGTGGTCGCGACGTTCGGATACAGCGCTTCATAGGCGTTGTTCCAGCCGGCGACTCCCCAGTCGGGCGCGAGCGCATACGCCGGATGCTCTTCGAGGGCATCGAGGAACCGCTGCACGTGCGCGGGTGCGGTCTCGACAGCCTCGCCGGAACCCGGTCTCGTCGGGGTGAAGCCGGCCAATCGCAGCACGTAGTCGTGCTCGGCCACGCTCAGGTGCAGCGCCGTGGCGACGGCGTCGAGCACCTGGCGCGAGGGGTTGATGTCGCGGCCCTGCTCGAGCCACGTGTACCAGGTGACGCTCACACCCGAGAGGTACGAGATCTCCTCGCGGCGCAGGCCGACCGTGCGGCCTCGGCCCGCGGACGGAAGACCGTAGGCGCCGCGGTCGAGCTGTTCACGCCGAGCGCGCAGGAAGGCGCCGAGCTCCTTGCGCTGCTCCTCATCGATGGCCATGCGACAAACCTAGTGCTCTCACTACTAGTGTCAGCGCCGTCTTCCCGGCGCGGGCGCCGGCATCCAGAGTGGAATCATGCCCACCCCTCTTCGCTCCCGCACCGTCACGCATGGCCGCAACGCCGCCGGAGCCCGCGCCCTCTTCCGCGCCGCCGGCGTGAACGCCGCTGACTTCGGCAAGCCGATGATCGCCGTGGCGAACAGCTTCACCGAGTTCGTGCCCGGCCACACGCACCTGCAGCCGGTCGGCCGCATCGTCTCCGATGCAATCTCGGCTGCCGGCGGCATCCCCCGCGAGTTCAACACGATCGCGGTCGACGACGGCATCGCGATGGGCCATGGCGGGATGCTGTACTCGCTGCCGTCGCGCGACCTGATCGCCGACTCGGTCGAGTACATGGCAGGCGCGCATCAGGCCGACGCGCTCGTGTGCATCTCGAACTGCGACAAGATCACGCCCGGGATGCTGATGGCAGCCCTCCGCCTGAACATCCCCACCGTGTTCGTCTCCGGCGGACCGATGGAGGCCGGCCGCGCCACGCTGGTCGACGGGTCCGTGCGCACGCTCGACCTGGTCGACGCGATCTCCGAGGCGGCGAACGACACGGTCTCGGATGCCGATCTGAAGCGCATCGAAGAGAACGCGTGCCCGACCTGCGGCTCGTGCTCGGGCATGTTCACGGCGAACTCGATGAACTGCCTCGTCGAGGCCCTCGGGCTCGCGCTCCCCGGCAACGGCTCGGTGCTCGCGACGCACACCGCACGCCGCACGCTGTACGAGAGAGCCGGTGAGGTCGCGGTCGAGATCACGCGCCGCTTCTACGACGAGGACGACGCGACGGTCCTCCCCCGCGAGGTTGCGAGCTTCGCTGCGTTCGAGAACGCCATGGCCCTCGACATCGCGATGGGCGGCTCGACCAACACGATCCTGCACCTGCTCGCCGCAGCGCACGAGGCCGGCATCGATTTCGGACTCGACGAGATCGACGCGGTCTCCCGTCGCGTGCCGTGTCTCGCGAAGATCGCGCCGAACCCGGCCCACGGCCGGATGTACTACATGGAGGACGTGCACCGCGCCGGCGGCATCCCCGCCGTGCTCGGAGAGCTGCGCCGCGGTGGTCTGCTCAACGAGAACGTCAGCACGATCCATTCCGCGTCGTTCGCCGCGTGGCTCGACGACTGGGACATCCGTGGCGGCTCGGCGACGGATGCCGCGCAGGACCTCTGGTACGCGGCCCCGGGCGGGGTGCGCTCCTCAAGCGCGTTCTCGCAGTCCGAGCGCTGGGCCGCACTCGACGAGGATGCCGCGACCGGCTGCATCCGCGATGTCGAGCACGCGTACTCGGTCGACGGCGGTCTCGCGGTGCTCCGCGGCAACCTCGCGGTCGACGGGGCCGTCGTGAAGACGGCCGGCGTCGATCCGTCGATCCTGGTCTTCTCCGGTCCGGCGGTGGTCTGCGAGTCGCAGGAGGAGGCGGTAGCGAAGATCCTCGGCAAGAAGGTGCAGCCGGGCGACGTGGTCGTCATCCGCTACGAGGGTCCGAAGGGCGGACCAGGGATGCAGGAGATGCTGCATCCGACCTCGTTCCTGAAGGGACGCGGACTCGGCAAGGTCTGCGCACTGATCACAGACGGCCGCTTCTCGGGGGGCACCTCCGGACTCTCGATCGGTCACGTCTCCCCGGAGGCGGCTGCGGGCGGAGTGATCGCGCTGGTGGAGGACGGCGACATCATCGACATCGACATCCCCTCGCGCGCGATGAGCCTGCGAGTGAGCGAGACGGAGCTTGACGAACGTCGTGCCCGCCTGGTCGACGGCACCGGGTACCGTCCGGTCGACCGCACCCGCCCTGTGTCTCTCGCACTTCGGTCCTACGCGGCGATGGCGACCTCCGCCGATCGCGGTGCGGTGCGCGATGTCGAGCGTGTGGAGCGCGCGCTGCGTGAGCAGGAGCTGCGGAGCGCGGCCGCGCTGGTCTGAGTCGCGGTGCCGTTTCTGTTTTCGAATCGCGCAACTTGCCGGTGGTCGGCCGAATCATCGACCATTCACGCGATTCGAAAGGGGCGGATCGTCAGACCGATATTCAGACGGCGGTGAGTCCGTGCGGCGCGACGTTCAGGCGCTCGCAGCCGTCGGCAGTCACGACGACGATGTCCTCGATGCGCGCACCCCACTCCGCCGTGAAGTAGATCCCGGGTTCGATGCTGAAGGCCATGCCCTCGCGCAGCACGAGGTCGTTGCCGGGAGCGATGTACGGCTCTTCGTGCACCGACACCCCGATGCCGTGGCCGGTGCGATGCAGGAAAGCCTCGCCCAGCCCCGCGCCCGACAACACGCCGCGGGCCGCGGCGTCCACGTCGGATGCCGATGCTCCCGGCCGCACGGCGTCGACAGCTGCCTGCTGTGCCCGCACGAGCACCTCGATCCGCTCGGCAGCGATGGGCTCAGGCGTGCCGACGACATACGTGCGAGTGCTGTCGGAGTTGTATCCGCTGGGCACGGCGCCGCCGATGTCGACGACCACGACGTCGCCCTCCGCGATCACGCGGTCGGACACCTCGTGATGAGGATCTGCCCCGTTCGGGCCCGAGCCCACGATGACGAACTCGACCGTACGATGGCCCTCCGCGACGATCGCTTCCGCGATGTCGTCGGCCACCTCGCGCTCGGTGCGTCCGGCACGCAGCCACCCGGGCACCCGACGGTGCACGCGATCGATCGCTTCGCCCGCGCGACGGAGTTCGGCGATCTCCGTGGCGTCCTTGATCATGCGCCCCTCGCGCAGGACCGGCGTCGCGAGCTCGAGCGTCACACCCAGGCGGTCACCGATCGGTATGACATGCAGGGCGGGGAGAGCGTCCGAGACGCCGACACGGGCGACCGTTCCGACCGCGCCGGACACCAGTGCGTAGGGGGCGTCACCGTCGACCCAGTCGGCCACCGCGAGCCCCAGCTCACCGACCGCGGTGGACCGCACCTTCGCGAGCTCCATGCGCGGCACCACGACCGTCGTCGCGAGGCCGGGTCCGAGCACCAGCGCGGTGAGCCGCTCGATCGTGTCGCCCTCCACGCCCACGAGGTACTGCAGATCGGGCCCGGGACCGACGATGATCGCGTCGAGACCGGCATCCGCGGCGAGGGCGACAGCGCGGTCGAGGCGGGCGGCGTACACGGCGGCGGGGAACGGCAGAGTGCTCACGGCGTCCACGCTACTGCGCAGCGCCGACGGCGTCTCGGCCTTTCCAGCGCGACCGGCCGCCGTCAGCTCACCGCGAGACGAATCCGCTCGGTGAGCACCTTCCTGTTCGCAGATGTCAACTCGAGGAGCGCATACGCCGTCGGCCACATCGTGCCGTCGTCGAGGTTCGAGATCGGCTCGAAACCGAACGTGCCGTAGCGAACCTTGAACTTGCTCGCCGGCTGGAAGAAGCAGAGGACTTTGCCGTCCTTGCCCCACGCCGGCATGCCGTAGTATGTGCGTGGCACGAGCTCCGGCGCCACCTCGGCGACCAGTTCGTGCAGTCCCATCGCGAGCTTCTTGTCGCTCTCATCCGACAGCTTGGCGATGGCCTCCTTCAGGTCGGCCTCGCCCTCGGCCCGCACCTCCTCCGGGGTCTTCTTCGCCCGCGATCGCGCCTTGCGCTTGTCAGCCGCAGCCGCTTTCATCGCCTCGCGTTCTTCAGCGCTGAAGCTCGTGTCGTCGTCAGCCATGATCGGCTCCCTTCGTCGTGTTCCGTTGGTATGACCTCAGAGTACGGATACCGGGGTCAGGGGGCTTCTCGATTCCTGATCGATCACGCGGGGGCATCGAGAAGGAAGGCCAGCTCGGTCGTCCACCTGGTCTTGCGGGGTTCGAGACGCGGATCCGTGCGGAGGATCTCGAATCGACCCGACCAGGAACCGGATGCCGCATCGGCGTCGAAGCACCGCTCCGATTCGGCGAAGGAAGAACGGGCCCTCGGTCTCCAGACATGCGCGTCGAGCCACGAGAAGCTCCTCCAGCAACCGGTCCTGGGTGCCGAGCATGCCGCGGAAGGGAATGACGAGACAAATGCCCACCGTCGGGATCGCTTCGCGGTGCTCGATGCGGGGTGCGTCGCTGATATCCACGGCCATCGCCCATGATCCCGCTCCGTCACGGTGCCGTCCAGCGTCAGGGTGTGTGCCACCGCCCGGATAGGGTGAGGACATGGACACGCGCGTCGCGGCATACGCGGTCGTCACCGATGACGACGGCCGTCTGCTGCTCGCGCGCTGGACCGAGGGCCGCCGTGTCGCGTGGACCATGCCGGGCGGCGGACTCGAGCCAGGCGAAGCGCCGGAGGATGCCGTGCGGCGCGAACTCCGCGAAGAGACGGGTTATTCGGTCAAGGTCGGCGAACTCCTCGGCATCCACTCCCGGGTGATCCCGGCGAGTCGCCGCGTGCACAAGGCGGCGGAGCCGCTGCACACGCTGCGCATCGTCTACCGCGCCGAGGTGACCGGCGGAAAGCTCCGCTTCGAGACCGACGGCTCGACCGACATGGCCGGGTGGTTCACGCTCGCCGCGGTCGCGGACCTTCAACGCGTGAAGCTCGTCGACATCTCGCTCCGGATGGCCGGCATTCTCTGACCCTGCGTTTCGTCTCGCTTCGCTCGCTCAACGACCGACGTGTCAGGCGCGCGGTGTCTCCGGCACGGAGATGTCGTCGACAGTCGCGCCGTACGCCGCGATCAGGTCATCGGCGTCGACGAACAGGCTGAATCCGTGCGCGCCGGCTCCCATCGCGATGCGCTGACCGACGATCGTCTCGTCTGCGTAGATCGGCCAGTCGGTCGTGCTGCCGATCGGCACGATCGTGCCGCGCTCGTACCCGGTCGCCGCGAGCGCCAGCTCGGGTTCGGGCAGGCGCAGCTTGTTGACGCCGACCAGGGCACGCAGCTTCGGCCACGAGATCGAGCGCCCGCCCGGGATCAGCGCGAAGAGATAAGTGTCGTCGGACCGCTTCACGACGAGCGTCTTCACGATTCCCGACGGATGGATGCCGAGCAGCTCGGCGGCCTCGAAGAGACTGTTCGCGGCCGGCCGCTCCCGGATGTCGATGCTCAGGCCGCGCTCCGCAGCGGCATCCCGCACCCGGGCATGCCGATCCCCTCCGGCACCCGAGGCGACGGAGGGGATATCAGACGAGGTCACGCGTCGGGCGCGGAGAGCGGGTCGTCCGCGACCCACAGCTCGTCGTCCGCGCGCAGGGCCTGCCACGCGGCGTAGAGCACGCCGACCGCAGCCGCGGCACCGAGGACGATCGCGATGATCGACCCGAGACCGGGGCCCGTCTTCCGCTTCTTGCCGAATGCGCCGCGAGGCGGCGGGACGGCGACGCCGTGACGCTTCGCGTTGGCGAAATCCCAGGCGGTGAGGGCGCTGCCCACGACTCCGCCGACGATCGGGACGACCTTGTCATCGACGACGTGCTTTCCGATCCTCACGCCCTGATCGACCACGGGGGCGAGACGACGGTTGTAGGTGTCCTGCACGACAGGGAGCACCTGCTCACGACCGAGGCTGCCCAGCTGACGGCTCGCCTCGCGCGCGACGTCTGCGGCGTGGCCGACGACCTCCTGCTGCGACTCCCAGAGCTGGGTGGCATCCTTCTGCAGTCGACGCAGTTGCTTCTTCCGCTTGCGGGTGAGGCTCACGATGTTCTCCTGTCCATTGCAGTGCGGGTTCCCCATCTTGCCAGACGAGACTGGGTGAGAGTCGGGAAATTGCGCACCCTTGCCAAGTCGGATGCTGCGCGCTAGCGTACGTGCGCCTTCGCGCATGCGCCAGGGAAGGGCGAACTCACCGGAAGCTCTGCGAGAATGGGGACATGGCTCACGCTTCCCACGTCGCAACCCTGCACACCAACCACGGTGACATCGTCATCAACCTCTACGGCGATCACGCTCCGAAGACGGTCAAGAACTTCGTCGGCCTCGCCGACGGCACCCAGGAGTGGACGCACCCCGCCACCGGCAAGCCGGGCGACGGTCCGCTCTACAAGGACGTCGTCTTCCACCGCATCATCCCGAACTTCATGATCCAGGGCGGCGACCCGCTCGGTCAGGGCGTCGGTGGACCCGGCTACAACTTCGACGACGAGATCAACATGGAGCTCAACTTCAACGAGCCCTACATCCTCGCGATGGCCAACGCCGGCCTCCGCCGCAACGCCATCACCGGCAAGCCCGAGGGCACGAACGGTTCGCAGTTCTTCATCACGACCGACCCGACGCCGTGGCTGCAGGGCAAGCACACGATCTTCGGCGAGGTTGCGGATGACGCCTCCAAGGCCGTCGTCGACGCGATCGCCGCTGTTCCGACCGCCGCGGGCGACCGCCCCATCGAGCCGGTCGTGCTGCAGTCGATCGACATCGTCGCGGCCTGACGGCAGCTTCGGCCGATCCGGATGACCACGCCTGAGTTCGCGGACAACCGCGACAACTTCTGCTACCGGCATCCGGATCGGCAGAGCTTCGTGCTCTGCCAGCGCTGCCTCCGTACGATCTGCCCGGAGTGCCAGACGCAGGCGCCCGTCGGCGTGATCTGCCCCGAGTGCATGAACGCCGAGCGCAAGAACCGCACGCCCGCTCAGAAGCGCGCCGAACGGCGCTGGGGCGGGCGCCGCTCCGGCGGCACGATGACGGCCGTCCGCAGCGGCAGGCCCGTGGTCACCTACGTGCTGCTGGCGGTGACCTCATTCATCGGGCTGGTGCAGCTCATCCCCGGGCTCAACGACCCGATAAAGCAAGCGCTGGCGTTCTACGCCCCGTATCTCTATCCCGCTCTCTTCCCGTTCCCGTTCGAGCCGTGGCGGCTGCTCAGTGTCCTCTTCGTGCACGGCGGGTTCTTCCACCTCGCGCTGAACATGCTCGCCCTGTGGATGCTGGGGCAGAGCCTCGAACCCATGCTCGGCCGCGCGCGCTTCCTCGCGCTCTACCTCATCAGCGGATTCGGCGGATCGGTGATGGTGGCGCTCCTCGCTCCCGGCAGCCCCACGGTCGGCGCATCCGGGGCGATCTTCGGGCTCATGGCGGCGCTGTTGATCATCGGACGGCACATCGGCGCGAACGTCACCGGGCTGCTCGTGATCCTCGGCATCAACTTCGCTCTCGGCTTCTTCATCGGCAACATCGCCTGGCAGGCGCACCTCGGCGGGGCGATCGTCGGCGCTCTCGTGGCCCTGATCCTCACCCGCACGCGGCGCCGCGAACGGCGGGTCTGGCAGATCGTGCTGCTCGCCGGGCTCGTGGTCGTGCTCGGCGTCGTCGTCGCCTTCGTACCGCCGCTGATCCTCTTGAGTTGAGTTGTTAACAGGGTTGTCAACCCCTGTGAATAACACCCGTGTAATTCTCCCCAGGCTGTGGACAAGTCTGTGGATAAGTCTCTAGCGGGGCCGGCCGCGGGCGGACTCCCTCGTTCGCAGAGCGGGCTCCTTCCCGCTGCGCGGGCCCCTCCCGATGCTCACTCCAGGAGTCCGCCCGCGACCTTTGGACGCGACCACGTGGCCGACGAACTTGCGACAGAACCGGCTCGGGCAAGCAGGGGGCACGAAGAAGGCCCCTCGCAATGCGAGGGGCGCTCCCGAGAGTGTGAGGCTGTCTCAGCGCCAGCGGGTGGTCATGAGGAAGCCGATCAGGGCGATGCCGAGGCCGATGGCCAGGTTCCAGTTGTCGAGACCCGGAATCGGGAACTGCATGCCGGAGATGTAGAACACGAGGATCCACACGAGGCCCAGCAGCATGAACCCGATCATCACCGGCTTGAACCACACGGCGTTGGGAGCAGCGTCGCCTTCGGCACGCTCGACGACGGGTTCTTCGGTCTTACGCTCACGGGCCATTCCGCCATTGTACCCATGACGTCTGTCGCTCACCCAGAGCTTCGCCCCCGGGACAGCTGCGGGCGATAAGATCGCGCCATGACTGCATCCGTCGTGCCTGGGAGGCGACGCCTGCGACGCGAGCGCCCGCGCTCCCGCGCGACGTTCGCGAGCGCCCTCGGCGAGCTGCTGCTCACCGCGGGCGTCATCGTGCTGCTGTTCGTCGCCTGGCAGATGTGGATCGGCGACATCATCATCAGCGCGCAGAAGAACGACGAAGGTGCGGCCCGGTCGGAGCAGCTCGCGCAGGCGGAGCCGCCGGAGCCGCCACCGCTGATCGAGACCGAAGACGGCACCGTCGTCTACGAGGCACCTGTTCCAGCGGCGCCCGCAGACACCGCCTGGTTCGGGCAGATGCGCATTCCCCGCTTCGGAGCCGAATACAACTACGGGATCTACGGCGGAACCAGCCGCGCCCGCACTCTGGACCAGAAGGGCATCGGCGTCTACAAGGACTCGAAGATGCCCGGCGAGGCCGGCAACTTCTCGATGGCCGGGCACCGCACGACCTGGGGAAAGCCCTTCAACCAACTCGACAAGCTCCAACTCGACGATGCGATCGTCGTCGAGACGCCCGACGGCTGGTACACCTACCGCTTCCGCACCCTCGAGTACGTCACGCCGACACAGACCGATGTGCTCGCCGACGTACCGCAGATGCCCGACCAGCAGACCGGCGAGCAGTACATCACCCTGACCGCGTGCTCTCCGCTCTATTCGCTTGCCGAGCGCATCATCGCGTACGGGGTGTTCGAAAGCTTCCAACCGAGGGCCGAAGGCCCGCCGCCCGCCCTCACCGAACCGCCGCCGCCCCCGGCCGCGCCGTCGATCTGACCATGTCAGCCTCCGAGGGAGAAGACTGATGTACTCCGCACTCTGGCGTCTGCTGCCCGGCCCGTGGTGGCTGCGCGTGATCATCCTCGTCATCCTCATCGCGGCGGTGCTCTATGGGCTGTTCTGGTACGTGTTCCCCTGGGTGAGCCCGCTCATCACCCCGGGCGAGGTCGACGTCGAATGACGCGCGTCCTCGTCATCGACAATCACGACAGCTTCGTTCACACTCTGGTCGGCTATCTCCACGAGCTCGGTGCCGACACGACGATGATCGAGTCGGATGCGACGGATACCGCGCACCTCGAGCAGCTGCTTCCCGACTTCGACGCTCTGCTGCTCTCCCCCGGCCCCGGAGCGCCCTCCGACGCCGGCGCTTCCCTCGACGCCGTGCGCATCGCGACCCGAAGGCGGATGCCGCTCCTCGGGGTGTGCCTCGGCCACCAGGTGATCGGCGAGGCCTTCGGCATCCCGGTGACCGAGGCTCCGGAGCTCATGCACGGCATGGTGTCGGAGGTGACCCACGACGGATCCGCGCTCTTCGCCGGCATCCCCTCGCCCTTCGCAGCCGGTCGCTACCATTCGCTGGCGGCCGCGGCATCCACTCCTCCGGAGGATGTCGCCGTGACGGCATGGACGGACACCGGCACCGTGATGGGCCTCGCGCATCGCGAGCTCCCGATCCTCGGGGTGCAGTTCCACCCGGAGAGTGTGCTCACCGAAGGCGGGTACCGACTGCTCGCGAACTGGCTCGGAATGTGCGGGGACCCGGATGCCGTCGCGCGCTCGGAGCGCCTGCATCCGCTGAGCCGCTGAATCGGCCGGCCCTTCGACAGGCTCAGGGACCCCGCTGAAGGCTCAGGGACCCTGGTTGCGCGATGCGCTACGGCGCCGTGCAGAACCGCAGCTCGACGGTGGAACCGATCGGGACGTCGCCCGGCGCGACAGACATGGAGTTCACGGTCGCAGGGTCCGTCGCCGGGCAGTCCGCTGTCTCCACGGGCGTCGCGACCAGACCCAGATCGGTGAGGTTGGTCGTGGCGGCATCCACTGTCCAGCCGGTGAGGTCGGTCAGCGTCACCTTTCCGCTGGCGACGACCAGATTGATCACGGTCCCCGGGGCGACTTCGGTGTCTGCCTTCTCGCTGGCAGTCATCACAGTGTCGGCCCTGAGCGCCTTGTCATTGCGTTGGATCACGGTGCCGAGTTCGAGCCCCGCAGCCAGCAGCGCTCTCTTGGCGTCGCCGAGAGCCATGCCTTCGAGCGTCGGGACGACCACGACGTCCTCTCCGGAGGAGACGTAGAGCGTGACCGCCGAGCCCTCTTCGAGCGCGGCCCCGGCCACCGGATCCGTACGGATCACGTTGCCTTCGGCGATATCGGTGCTCGACTCGATGACGATGGTCGAGGTGAGATCGAGCTTCGCGAGGTCGTCCTGCGCGCGCTCCGAGGAGACGTTCACGAGGTTCGGGACGACGCGCGACGTGCTGGGGACCTCGGGTGGGCGCATGCTGATCGTCACGACCCAGAACAGGACCGACGCGAGCAGCACCGCGAGAAGGGCGACACCCGCCCAGATCCAGGCGACCGGCGGACCGGACTGCGTACGGGCCATCGTCGTGTCGGTGCTGAGCTGACGGAGCGACCGCGCGGTCTCCTGAGCCTGACGCGGGCTCGGACCGTAGAGTTCGCTGGTCAGGGCCCCGAGCTGCTTGCGAGTCGGAGCGGCGCCCGTCACGGCCGAGTCGAGTGCCTCGCGGAAGTGCGCGGCATCCGGGAACCGCTGGTACGGATCCTTGGCGAGAGCCCGGAGGACGATCGGGTCGAGTGCTCCCGGTGCGTCCTCGTTGACCTCGGTCGGGGGGACCGGGGTCTCGCTCACGTGCTGGTACGCGACGGCCACGGGAGACTCGCCGCGGAACGGCTGGCGGCCGGTGAGCAGCTCGTAGAGCACGACACCGGTGGAGTACAGGTCGGCGCGGGCGTCGACCGGCTCACCCTTCGCCTGCTCGGGGGAGAAGTAGGCGGCGGTGCCGATGATCTGCGTGGTCTCGGCGACCGTTGACGAGGAGTCGGAGACGGCGCGGGCGATGCCGAAGTCCATCACCTTGACCTGGCCCTTGTCGGTGACCATGACGTTGCCGGGCTTGATGTCGCGGTGCACCACGCCGGCACGGTGCGAGTAGTCGAGAGCCTCGAGGATGCCGTCGACGTACCGGACGGCGTCTTCGACGGGGACCGGCCCCTTCGCGATGATCTCCTTCAACAGCGTGCCGCTGATGAGCTCCATCACGATGTAGGGCGGGTCGTCCGACGAGGGGTCGCTCGCGGACGGGTCACCCGCGTCGAACACCCGCACGATCGAAGGGTGCGCCATACGAGAGGCGGCCTGAGCCTCGAGGCGGAACCGCGTGCGGAAGGCCGTGTCGCGGGCGAGGTCGGGGTCGAGGATCTTGATCGCGACCGCCCGCCCGAGCGTCAGGTCGAATCCGCGATAGACCTTCGCCATGCCGCCGTGCCCGATGAGCTCGTCGACGCGGTACCTACCCGCGATAACGCGCGGCTCTGTGGACACGGATGACCCCCCTTGGAACGACAGTGACTGAGCTGGAACTAGGCTACCCGGCGGCTCCGCCGTCGCCGTCCCCCTCGCCGTCCTCGGCCGGTGCCGTGATCGTGACGGAGAGCGGGGGTGACGGGTTGGAGGTGCGCTGGTCGCCGCCGGAGCACATGCCCTGGTAGGTCACGATGAGCTGCTGGTCCGGGGCATCCGCCACCTTCACCTGCGCATTGCGCTGCGTCGGCTGGAAGGTGGGTCCGCCGCCTTCGAACGTGCCGTTCTGAAGCGACACGACATAGCCCGACAGCGTGGAACCGCTCGGGCAGGTGAAGCCGGTGCCCCAGGCGATGGTGACCGTGCCACCGGCGACCGGGTCACCCGTGATCGTGGGCGCGTCGGTCGGGGTCGGCAGAGCGGCGCGGGCGGCGTAGACCGTGAGTGCGATCGGTGTGGTCGTGACGACGTTTCCGGAAGGCGTGACGTTGTAGACCAGGCCGACCTGGTCGTCGGCGGGCGCCGGGTCGCCGTCGGCGCAGGTGATGTCGCTCTCGAAACCGGCGTTCGTCAGCGTGGCCGTCGCGCCGGCGCAGTCCATGCCCCGGAGATTGAGCGCGGTCACGTCGACCCGCGTCTCCTCGGGCGTCGGTTCCGGTGTCGGAGTCTTGCTCGGCGGGGACGAGGTCGTGTTCGACGAAGCCGACGGTTCGGGATCACCGCCGTCCTGCTGCGACAGTGCCCAGATGGTGCCGCCCAGCACGATCACGAGCAGCGCGATCAGGGCGATGAGCGGCCACGTCCAGGGGCTGCGCTTCTTCTTCTCCTTCTCCTCAACGGCATCCTCGGTGGGGAGCTGCGCGGTGGTGGGAAGGATGCGCGTGGCGCCTTCGGTGCCGGTTGCCGACAGCATCCGGGTCGCGTCGTCATCTCCGGCGATGCCGCCGGTGGCGATGGCGGGAACCGCGATGGCGGCCGAGTTCAGGTCGCCGCGGCGCAGGGCCTGCGCCGCGCGCGCCACGGTCGCCGACGACGACGGGCGATCCGACGGCTTCTTGGCGATCATGGCCATGACCAGGTTCTGCACCGGGATCGGAACGGTCGGCGGCAACGGGGGAGGCTGCTCGTTGATCTGCGCCATCGCGATCGCGACCTGCGACTCGCCCGTGAACGGACGCTTGCCCGCCAGGGACTCGTACGCGACGATGCCGAGCGAGTAGGTGTCGGTCGCCGGGGATGCCGGGTGACCTGACGCCTGCTCGGGGGAGAGGTACTGCACCGTGCCCATGACCTGACCGGTCGCCGTGAGCGGCACCTGGTCGGCGATGCGGGCGATGCCGAAGTCGGTGATCTTGACGCGGCCGTCGGGCGTGATCAGCAGGTTTCCCGGCTTGATGTCGCGGTGCACGAGGCCCGCGGCGTGCGCCGCCTGCAGAGCGGATGCCGTCTGGGCGACGATGTCGAGTGTCTTGTCGGCGCTCAGGGCACCGTCGCGCTCGAGCACGGTCGACAGCGCCTCACCGGGCACCAACTCCATGACGAGGTACGCGCTGCCGTTCTCCTCGCCGTAGTCGAAGACACTGGCGATGCCCTCATGGTTCACGAGCGCAGCGTGCCGCGCCTCAGCACGGAACCGCTCGAGGAACCCGGGGTCCCCCATGTACTCGTCCTTGAGGATCTTGATCGCGACGGTACGCCCGATGACGTGATCCGTCGCCTCCCACACCTCGCCCATGCCGCCGATCGCAATCCGCGACAACAGCTCGTAGCGACCACCGAACGACACACCCTGCGTCGGTCTCATCTGCCCAGCACCGCCTCTATGACCTTCTTCGCAATCGGAGCGGCGATGGTATCGCCACTTCCGGACCGCCCTTGTCCGCCGCCGTCTTCGACGACGACCGCTACTGCGACCGCGGGGTCGTCCGCCGGTGCGAAACCGGTGAACCACAACGTGTGCGGCCTGTTTCCGTTCTCTGCCGTCCCGGTCTTACCCGCCACGTCGATCCCGTCTATTCTTGCACCCTGCGCGGCGCCGTTTGAGACGCTCGCGACCATGGCTGCCGTGATCTGGTCGGCCGTCCCCGCTTCCATCGCGCGGCCGAACTCGCTCTGCTCGAAGGATCGGACCACCGAGAGGTCGTTGCCGATCACCGCGTCGACCAGCTGCGGGTTCATGACGACCCCGTCGTTGGCGATGCCCGCGGCCACCATGGCGATCTGCAGCGGCGTCGCAGTGACCTGTCCCTGGCCGAAACCGGTGAGCGCGGTCTGTGCGTCGTCGAGCCCACGCGGGTAGCTGGATGCCGTCGACTCGAGGGGCGTCGAGAAGCTGTTGTTGAAGCCGAACTTCTCCGCCATCTCCCGGATGCGGTCATCGCCGAGCTCCACGGCGAGCTCCGCCATCGGGATGTTGCAGCTCAGGCGGATCGCCTCGGCGATGGTGACCGTGTCGCCCGAGCCGCACGTGCCGCCCCAGGCGTTGGATACCTGGTTGGACGAGCCGGGGAGCGTATACCTGGCCGGGTTCGGGAGCGTCGAGTCCGGCGTCCAATCCCCGCTTGCGAACGCGGCCGCGGCGACGACGACCTTGAACGTGGAACCGGGAGGGTTGAGGTCGCCGGCGATGGCCCGATTGGAGAGGGGCTTGGCCGGATCGTCCGCGAGCTGGTCATAGGTCGCGTTCGCGGCATCCGCATCGTGCGAGGCGAGGAGGTTCGTGTCGAAACCCGGCGTCGAGACCAGGGCGAGGATGCGTCCGGTCGCGGGATCGATCGCGACGACGGCGCCCTCGAGACCTTGGAGGGCGTCGTAGGCGGCTTTCTGCGCGGCGGTGTTCAGCGACAGCTCCACGCTGAAGCCGCGCTGCGGCTGCCCGGAGAGGATGCGCTCGACCTCGGCGAGGAACGCGTTGGACCCCGTGCCGGAGAGATCGGCGTTCATGGCCCTCTCGATGCCCGTCGCGGAGCCGAGTGCGGGGTTGAAGTACCCGGTGACCGGCTCCCACATGGGGGCGTCGGTGTACACGCGCTGGAACTGGTAGGTGTCGTCGCTCGGAATCGAGGTGGCGATCGCGGCGCCGTCGACGATGATCGATCCGCGCTGGATCTCGTAGCTGTCGAGACGCGTGCGCTTGTTGTGGGTGTTCTGCGCGAGGCTGTCGGCCTCGACCACCTGGATCCAGCTGCTCGCCGCGAACAGGGCGATGAACATGAACAGCATCACGATGCTGAGTCTGCGGAGTTCTTTCGTCATGTCAGCCGATCACCACCCTGGGCTGGCGGCGCACGCCGTCGGAGATGCGCAGCAGCAGCGCCACGATGAGCCAGTTGGCGACGAGGGACGAACCTCCGGCCGCGAGGAACGGCGTGGTCAGGCCGGTCAGAGGGATGATGCGCGTCACGCCGCCGACCATGATGAACACCTGCAGCGCGATCGTGAACGAGAGACCGGTCGCGAGCAGCTTGCCGAAGTCGTCCTGACCGGCGAGTCCGATGCGCATGCCGCGACTGACGAACACCATGTAGAGGCAGAGGATCGCGAACAGGCCGATCAGGCCGAGCTCCTCGCCGAGGCTCGTGATGATGTAGTCGCTGTGCGCCAGCGGAGTGATCTCGGGTCGCCCTTGACCCCAGCCCGTGCCGATGAGGCCGCCGCGAGCGAGGCCGAACAGGCCCTGCATGGGCTGATAGCCGGCGCCGTCCGGATCGACCTGCTCCGAGTCGAACAGGAACAGCCAGTTGATGAAGCGTCCCTGCACGTAGCTGAGGATCTGGGTGGCCAGGGCGACACCCGCCACCACGAGGGTGAGACCGATGAGCACCCAGCTCGTCTTGCCGGTCGCGACGTACAGCATCGCGACGAACATGCCGAAGATGAGGGTTCCGGTGCCGAGGTCGCGCTGGAACACGATGATGCCGAGCGAGATGACCCAGACGACGAGCACGGGGCCGAGCTCGCGCATCCGCGGCCAGGTGATGCCGAGCACGCGTTTGCCGACCGACGTGAGGCTCTCGCGGGTGCGCACGAGGTAGCCGGCGAAGAAGATCGCCAGGCAGATCTTGGCGAGCTCGCCGGGCTGGAACGCGAACGCACCGCCGAGCGAGACCCAGACGGCCGCGTTGGCGTCGTCGATGCGGAGGCCGGGCACGAAGGGCAGGAGCAGCAGCAGGATGCCGGCGAGACCGAAGATGTAGGTGTACCGGAACAGGATCCGGTAGTTGCGCAGCAGGATGACCACGGTGATGGCGCCGGCGAGCGAGATGGCGGTCCAGGCCAGCTGCTTGGTGGAGTACGCGTCCCAGCCGGTGTTCGCCTTGGCGATGTCGATGCGGTAGATCATCGCGATGCCGAGTCCGGTCAGCAGCGTCGCGATCGGCACCACGAACGGGTCGGCGTCGGATGCCACGACCCGCAGCACGAAGTGCAGGGCGAAGGCGAGGACCGCGAGTCCACCGCCGATCCCCAGCACGACCGGGTCGATGACGCCGAGCGCGCCGAGCTGCACGAGCGTGAGGGAGGCGCCGCTGACGGCGCAGGCGAAGAGCAGCAGCCAGAACTCGCGGTTGCGCTGCGTCTGCGGCATCCGGAGGCGCTTGAGGGCCTTGATGACGCTGGTGTCGGCGGTCACGTCGGTGCTCATCCTTCACCACCTCCGGCCGCGCGCAGGCGGTCGACGATGGCCATCGCGTCCGCGAGGGAGCGCGCCGTGATCGTGCGTTCGACGGATGCCCGCTGATACGGCGGCAGGTCTGCCAGGAGGATGTCGGTGTCTTCGAGCGGAGTCGACAGCGTGACCGGTCCGATGTTCTGCTGCACGCCCTGGAAGATCACCACGCTGTCATCGTCGGCGCCGATGAAGTAGCGCGTCTGCGTCCAGCTGTAGGCGGCGAACGCGGCGACGCCCAGCATCGCAAGGACGAGGAGGACTCCGGCGGTCCAGCCGAGGCGACGGCGCTTCGCACGGCGGCGATCCTCTTCGATGAGCTCTTCGAGGTACTCGGGGGCCGGCTCGAAGTGGCTGGGCTCGTTGGCGGCCTGGCGCACCGGGTGGAGCCAGTTTCCGCGGGTTGGGCGCGCGGGCGGCACGTACACACCGGACGGGTTGGATGCCGAACCGACGACCGTCGCCGTGCCGGAGTGGATCGGATGCTGACCGCCGACGTCGACCAGCACGATCGTGACGTTGTCGGGGGCACCGCCGTCGAGTGCGCGCTTGAGCAGGTTGTCGGCCGTGCGTCCGGGGGCTAGGCCCAGCTGCATCGCCTTGAGGATCTGCGGGTCCTCGACGACGCCGGAGAGACCGTCGGAGCAGAGCAGCCAGCGGTCGCCGGGCTGCGTGTGCATCACGAACATGTCGAGCTCGGGGTCGGAGTCCATGTCGCTGAGCACGCGCATGAGCACGGAGCGCCGGGGATGGTAGCGCGCCTCTTCTGGCGTGATGCGGCCGGAGTCGACGAGTCGCTGCACGAAGGTGTGGTCGGCGGTGATCTGGGTCAGCGCGTCGTCGCGGTACAGGTAGATCCGCGAGTCGCCGATGTGGCCGATCACCGCGTATTCGTCGACCATGATGATGGCGCTGAGCGTGGTGCCGAGGCCGGCGAGTTCCGGTCGATCCTTCGCGGCGCGGATGAGGTCGCCGGCAGCCGTGGTCGCGGCGGCCTGGAGAGATGCCTGCGCGTCTTCGGTCGAAGCGTAGGCCTGGTCGAGGGGCTCGAGGCGCTGGATCGCGATGCTCGAGGCGACGTCGCCGCCGGCGTGGCCGCCCATGCCGTCGGCGACGACGAACAGGTTCGCTCCGGAGTACCCGGAGTCCTGATTGTTGGAGCGGACCTTCCCGGTGTGGGAGATCGCGACGCTCGAGCCTTCGAAGACCATGCCGGGGTCAGGCTCGCAGCTCGAAGGTCGTGGCGCCCACCTTGATCGGGGTGCCGAGGGAGAGGTTGACGGGGGAGCCGGTCACGCGCTGGCCGGCGACGAACGTGCCGTTCGTGGAGTCGAGGTCCTGAACGGCCCAGTTCTCGCCGCGCAGCATGAGGCGGGCGTGGTGGCTCGACGTGTAGTCGTCGCGGATGACGAGCGCCGACTCGCTGGAGCGGCCGATCGTCATGGAGTCGGCGCCGAGGGGGAGCTCGAGGCCGGTCTTCGGGCCCGACGTGATGACCAGGCGCTTCGCGGTGGCGATGGTCGCAGGTCCCGTGGAGGGCTTGGCGGATGCCGGGCGGACGGATGCCGGCTTCGCGGCGGGCGCTGCGGGGGAGGGGGTCGCGGTTCCGGCGGCGGCCTCCGCGGGGAGCTTGCGCACCTTCACGCCGAACAGGTCGGCACGGAGCGAGTAGACGACGCCGAAGACGAAGAACCAGAGGACGAGGAGGAACCCGACGCGGAGCAGGAGGAGGATCAGTTCGCTCATCCGAATCCTCCGAACGCGCGAGTGGAGTCGTCGGGGGTCGGGCGAGACGGCGTCGACACCGGGACGATGTGGAAGACCAGGTCGGTGCGGCCGATCGTGATCGTGGTGTCGGAGGGGAGGGCGGCTTCGCGAAGCTTCTGGCCGTTGACCTTCGTGCCGTTGGTCGAGCCGAGGTCGCGCATCATGGCGCGCTCGCCGTCCCAGAGGATCTCGACGTGCTTGCGGCTCGATCCGGCATCCGCGATCGTGATGTCGGCATCCGATCCGCGCCCGATGACGGTGCGCGCGCGGGTGAGCGGGTGACGGCGTCCGTCGACGTCGATGACGGCCTGCCAGTTGACGCGTCCTTCGACCGTGCCCGAGTCGACCCGCACGGTCCCGGTGGCGACCTTCTCGTCGACCTCGAGGCTGATCGAGAGGGGACCGGAGAAGCTGTAGCCCTGCGACTTGGCGTGCTTCGTCAGCAAAGAGTGGAGTTCTTCCGTGAGGGCGTTGCCGAGGCTGCGCATGCGCTCGGAGTCGTCGGTGCTGAGGCGCACCACGAAGCTGTTCGGCGCGATGATGCGATCGCGGCTGACGACGGCCGCCTTTGTGTCGGCTTCACGACGGACCGCCGAAGCGATCTCCACGGGCTGGATGCCGCTGCGGAAGGTCTTCGCGAAGGCGCTGTTCACAGCGCGCTCGAGACCCTTCTCAAAGCTGTCAAGTAGTCCCACTGGGCTCCTCTGGCATGCCGACCGGTAGGGACATCGTAGCCAGGTGACCTGGGGGAACGCCGCCGCCGACCCGTTTCCGCTGTGCGAAGTGGCCGAAATCGCGTGATATCCTCGGGAAGTTGAGTTCTTCGGAACGAGACCACTCGCGCGAGTGGCGGAATGGTAGACGCGCTGGCTTCAGGTGCCAGTATTCGCAAGGATGTGGGGGTTCGAGTCCCCCCTCGCGCACAGAAGGCCCTGTTCTTAAATACAGGGCAATTTGTTCGTAAATCAGAAGAGCTGGTCGGATATCGCTTCCGACCAGCTCTTTTTGTGTCCTGCCGCTCGGAGGTGGGGTCCCGCACGAAGAGTCAACTTCTCTCACTGTTGGAAGAACGCATGCACGTCCGCCTGCAGCGCAGATCGCTTCGGTGCCGACATCGCGTGGCTCAGCGCGGACACCACTCGCGCCACCAGGAAGAAGCCAGGCTCGGGGTTTCGACCCGCTTCCAGCTTCGCTACGGATCCGATGGAGACGCCCGCTTGCTCAGCCAGGCGCTGCTGACTGATCCCGACCGAACGACGGGCAGCCCCGAGCAAGCCGCCGAGGCGCGCCGCCTTCTGGGCGCTCTGAGGGTCCGTGATGGAGGCTGGTGGACGCGGCATGATGTCCCTACAATAGTAGGGACATAATAATAATGCATTCGCCGTAGGGTAAAGATCGAGTATGGTCGCGAGTGAGGAGGTGTCGGAGATGGTATGGCAGGCTATGCAGCTCATGCGAGACGCCGAGCGCACAAGGCTTTGGTATGTGAGCAACGATTCGCACCTTGCTCCTCGCGCCTTCGATGACAAGGTGCATGGGAACTTCGTCCCGAGATGGGGTTCTACTGCTTTATTGCACCTCGCCATCCAAGCCCGAGCCGTGCACCTCGACCCTAAGCGGGTTGAACTTCGAGACGTGGCGCTCATGCCGATGGACCCCGAGGTCGCAGAGCAAGCGAGCAAGAACATCGTCGAAGCATTGCGCTCGGACGATCTCGATGCTGCCGAGGAACTCCTTGACGGACCTGGTGGTCCATACGTCGTGATGTCTGTCGAGCTCGAGTCGGAGGACGGAGCGCGAGTCGTCGTTGAGCGCTACGGAGGGTTCGAGGTGACCGAGGACGACCCGATTCCGGCCCTCGTTTCTGCCGCGGCAACGCTCCTCAGCATCAGCTGATGCCAGAGGACTATAAGGGTGCGTTTTTCGACGCGCTCAAGATCGCCGGAGTGGGCGCACTGACGTTTCTCTTTGCTCCCTGGGTGGACGCAACGTTCCCGGATGTATGGCCATGGGTGCGATTTGCCGTGCCCGCGTTCGCCGGTGTTCTCTTTCTACTGTTGCTCTACGTGTTCGCAACCGGGAAAGCGCACCTTGAGGTGGTGTGGCGGATCATCGGTGAGCCCGAGGTTGATGTCGAGAAGGTCATCGCGAAGTTCTTGACAGCCAACTCGGGCGACGGCGGCGACCTCTTCGAAGTATCCGTCCGGCACAAGTCCGGACGTGGTCTCGGAAGGCTCGCGTTGAGATGGGCAGTGAAGTCGGGTTGCGATCTCAAAGTGAGTGTCCCTCATTCCGACCTCAGCGTGGTGTCGGAGGGCGAGCAGGCGAGGGTCAACTCCGGCGAGATCGTCATAGGTACGAGTTTTTCCATCACCTTCGCCCTCAAGCCAAGTATCCCCTTGCCTGGGCACACGTGGACTCATCTACCGTTCCGGCTCAACGCGGGCGTGATTCCACGCTCTCAGACACACTGGACGGTGCAATACGAGTTGGAACCCCGCGGTCGGTTGGCGGGGGTCTATGCCAAGCTCATCAAGGTGGACGCGACAGTCGTGTCCCTCGTTGAAACATGGAGGTGAGCGGATGCCTACGTTCGCCAACACACAGGTGCATATGACACCGCAGACGTTGACCACGACCCTCCAACTCAACGAGATTCTCGACCTACTCGTGGCATCGTCACCTGATGGATCGACACGCACACGCGGGTGGCGCGGGATCACTGACGATCTTGAACGCCCTGTCATCAGCGACGATGAGGGTAGTGCAGTGCCCGAGTTGTGGGCGGCGGATCCTGCGTATCAAGTCCCGGAGCGTGTCGCGGCCCGCTTGGTCTGGTGGGAGAAGCGCGCCGTCGAGAACCTCACGTCCGGATCGACCGAGGCATGGTTCAAAGACGGTGTCGACGTCCTCATCAGTAAGACGTCGGCCGGCTACCTGTTGCTCTGGTCCACGAACGACCCGCGACTCATCAAAGATCCGACACGCCAGACCGTCGGGTCCGCGCTCGATGCGCTGCTTACGGCCCTCCGGCGACGCGACAGTGGAGCGAACATCTCCTCCTCATCCGTTCTGTCCTTCAACCGTGAGGCTTACCTCTGGCTGACGAACGCGGCGGAAACGAAGAAGGACATCGGTCACTCCGTGACGGTCACGAAGATCGCCAGCATGGGAACCAATGAACTGAACGGGCGGCAGCACCTCACGAACAGACTCAACGGGGAAGTGAACCTTGTTCGGACGTCGTTCCTGAGTGCGCTCGGGTCAGGAGCGGAGCTTGGTCCCGCCGACGTGGAGTTCACCGAGCGGGGGCCTAACGGCCGAATCGAGCACACGACTGCTCGCATCATCGTTTCGGGCGGCGCGAAGCTTTTGGCCGGAGACTCCAAGTATGAAGCTCTTCTCACCGGTGTCTTCAAGAGGCTTCGAGTCGCCGAACGGCTGGCGTACCGCTATCTCCCTCTGGTTCGCGATGGTCACATCAACGACGCGAACTGGGGCATCGCCGAACGGGATCTGCTGATCCTCGAGAAGCAGGTACTGCTCGTGAAGGAGTTCCGTCGACGAGCCAAGCAGAACGCTCAGTATGCCGCGTGGGTGGCCGCGGGTGGAGACATCGACTCGGACTGAGGTGAGCGCGAGGGTTCGCCCGCGCGCCAAGACCTAGGGCGTCCTGATGGCGGGCGCTTTTCGGAAGACTACGTCCGCCACCTCAGCTCTGTGGTCACATCTCCGTCCGGTGACGGAAGGTCGACGAGCAGTTCATTCGAGCAGAAGACGTCCACGAAGTCTTTCAGCATCTCGCTCGTACGGATCGTCTCGAGGTCGTTGCTCGTGTGCTGAATGATCTCGCGGCTCGCCATAACGATGAGCTTTGCGCGGGCGCGCGTCGCGAGGACGTTGAAGCGGTTGAGGTTGTGGAGGAAGTCCTCCTCTTCGGCGACTGTGTCGGGGTCGCCCACCGCGTAAGTGGCGAGGATGATGTCCCTCTCTTGACCTTGGAAGCGTTCAACCGTGTCGACAGCGCTCTCGATCCATCCGGGGAGCTGCGGGTCAGAGGTCGCGGTGACGAACGCCGCCCTGAGCAATTCGATGATGCGGGAGCGCTGAGCGCGGTGAAGGCTCACCACCCCGATTGCTTCCGTCCAGAAGTACTCGTCCGTAATGGGATTTGTGTCTGCGGTATTCAGGCCGCGGACGAGGGTGCGATGGTACCAACGGACGAGGTCCGCGATGGTCAGCGCTTCGAAGTCGTTCCACTGCCCGGAGACGCCTTCGAGGTAGGTGACGGCGACGGCCACACGGTCTGGATCTGCGACGGCTATGAGGTCCTCGCTGAGCGCGAGCTCGATGCGAACGTCCTCGAGGGACACATCGTCTCGATACTGGATGCGGAGGGCTGGACGCTCCGCGCGCAGCGCATCCGGGTAGCCGGCGAGTTTGCCTAGCTCCACCAGTGTGGTGTTGGACCGGTAGTTGACGAGGAGCTGCTCCTGCGGGACGCCCTGGTCGTGAAGCAAATAGTTGTAGATCGAGCCGACCTTGTTCTCCAGGCCCAGGGGAGGTTCGGCCGCATGGATGGGCGCCAACTGCAGGTGGTCGCCGGCCACGATGAGCTGGGTCCCATCGTTGGCGCCGGAGAGCAGCAAGGTCGCGTGGGCGACGTCGAGCTGGCCGGCTTCATCGAAGATGATGACGTCGAAGGTTCCACGCATCCCGCGGGCATCGCGCGTCTCGATGGCGGCATGGAGCTGCTCGGTGGTTCCGAAAACGAACACTGGTTGACCGGATCCGAGGTCATCTATGAGCTCATCGAACTCGGGGGTCCGACGCCTCACATCCATCTGTGGCGGGAGCCAGTCAGGGGTCGCTCGTGCGCCCGAGCTCAGTCGCCTGACCAGCACGTTCGGCGGGAGCGCAGGAAGAAGTCCCTGCAGCACCGTGTCGATGGCCGTGTAGGTGAAGGCGGCGATTGCCACGCGCAGTGGCTGCCCAGTGGCGGCGAAGCCCTGGAGGATCGACCGGACGGTCGCGGTCTTACCAGTTCCCGGAGGTCCCCAGATGAGGGTCACTCGGCGGGACAGGGCGCTCTCCCACGCACTCTTCTGGGATGCATTGAGGCCCGTAAAGGTGGCCGGCATCGCGGCTCGCAGGGCCTGCATGTCACGGGCCACAGTTGTCGCGTTCAACGCCGCCGAGTTCCAGAGCAGGTCGCCCGCGGGGTGAGCTGGCCCCGTGCGAGGGCGCACCGCTCGACCCAGTGCCGAATCGACGAGAGGATCTCGGCCCGATGCAGGAGGATTGCCGATGGCTTTGGTCGCCTCTTCCAGCCGCTTGACGAAGAAGTCTCGGTTCACGGCCTCGAGGGTGAGTGGCCCATGTCCACCGAAGGCTCGAGCCTGCCCCAGGCGGCGTCGGATCTCCGTGCGGATGCCCCAGGTGTCCATGTCAGCGACGAGCGTTGCCTCGTGCCTGTCGATGTTGACGATGGTGGCGCCGAGGACATCTCCGAGAGTGGTGCGGAAGTCATCGATCCCATCCCACCAGGCGGACAGTTGCGCGTTATTGACCCGGCGCACGAAGCTGTTGATGGTGGTGTCGAGATCCATCGCGAGCATTTCGGGAACGACCGCCCAGAGGAACTCTCCGGGCTTGACCTTCACATCGACGCTCCCCGGACGGAGCCTGAACACCATGCGGTTCGGCAGCGGAGGGAGACCCAGCCTTGTCAACTCCGCGTCGCGGTCCGGTCCTTGCAGCGCCGTCATGACTGCCGTCTCGAACTTCGCTTCCTTCTCATCGGTGGGCAGTGCACGTACCTGTGCTTGGTCCAGTTTCGCCACTGCACGATCCAGTTTTGAGTATGCAACGAGGAGAACCCCGAGAGGACTCGTCGCGTTCTGCAGCGTCGGTGCCGACAACTGGCGCAGCAGCGGTGCCTTCCGCGAAATACGGTCACCGAACGCAGTGGTCAGGGCATCGGTCACATCACTGAGTGCGCGCAGCTTCGTCTTGACCGTCTGCAATAGCCGGCTAGAGAGTTCCGCGGGCGTCGGTGCGGAGGGCACTCGCCGGGGGTTCCACAGCTGATGGGCACGCTCAGGAGGTATCTGGTCAGTAAACGGATCCTCCCAGAACATGGGCACGTTGTACGGGTACGGACTGTTCGGGTCCTGCAATTTCCGAGCTACTCCGAGCAATGTGTACGTATGGGCGAGGTCCACGGCGAGCGTGGCTTTCGCCGCGTTCCGGACGATACTGACCGCGGGAGCCTCTGTCAGAGCAGGGCTGTCGAGTACCTCCTCCGGAGGGAACAGCCATACCAGCCGCTGCAGGCGACCGCTGGCGAGGATGCGGGCGAGGTGGCGTCCGACGACTCGCGTCATGTGTTCGAACGTGACGGTGTCCCACACATAGACCTGCATCGACTGCGTACGGTCGTGAGTGGTGCACTCGTCGATGAGGGCCGCGAGGTCGTCGAGCAGGCCGGACAATGCGTCCCACTCTGCATCGGCGGACTTCTGGTCGGTGTGGTGCACTCGAGTCCGCGAGATGCTGGAAGGTTGCCAGCCTCTCTGCATCCATGCCCAGGAGAGGCCGAAGGAGAGACTGAGGGCGCTGCCCGGATCGAAGTCTGCGGTGATGTAGATGCGAAGGCGCGCCCAGGAGGGGATCGCTGCGGTCGTGTACAGAGAAGAGTCGAGGGGTACGACGCTCGTCCCGGCGAGGGCCTGTGCACGTCGGCTGACGATTTGTCGCTGCCCCCGCAACCGGTGGTGAAGGTCGAAGGTCTCGTCAGTGGTGTCGAGGCCTGCGAGGTCGGTGACGGTGGACGTCCCGTGGGTGCGGAGGACCTGGAATGCGCCTCTCGTGAGGAATGGGATTCGGGAGAGGTGCTGCTCCGTCTCAGCCTGCGGCAGGCAGTGCCGGGCGTCCCACGCAGAACCACTGGTGCCGGGGGTAGTTGAGAACTTCTGGCCGAGGTTCTCACAGCCCTGGCAAGCGGGAGTCACCGACCATGGAAGATCGGCGAGACGTTCGCCAAGTACATGCGGAATGTCGACGTGGAGGACCCTACGGACCTGTGCGAGGAACGTCCGCATCGGAACCGTCTCGAGGTCCTCGTGAAATCCGGCGTAGCGGTCCGCAGCCGTCGCGCCTGCAGCTGTCGCCGCGTGCAGTGCCGATTCTGATTCACTACCCGGCCAGATCGCTGGGTAGGCGCTCACAAAGTAGCGGTCGTCCAGGCCGACGTCTTCGAGAAAAGCCGCGAGCGTCAGCGCGTAATAGGCGAGCTCGGCAAAGTATCGCGGCCCCGGCTCACTGGTGAGTTTGACGTCGATGATCCTGAGGCCCAGACGTGGATCCGCTGCGTCAATCGGGACGATATCGCCGCTGACGGCGACACCCTTGTCTCCGAGGACGCGGTCGCCGGATTCGAGTACCTCGATGACGTCGGGGCGAACGCGCGTGAACTGCAGGGGCCCGCTCGTCTCGGCGAACGTGATGGTGTCGAGTCCATGGGCGAGACGGAACGTGGGGGTGTCTGCGCGGAACTCCGTCTCGATGAGGAACTGCCCAGGGGTCAAGCCAGCGACGAGGAACGGCTCCAGCGGTGTGGTGGCGTAGTTCAGTCCAGGCTGCGTTGTGCTCCCGGTGACGGTGAACGACCCACCCAAGAGGTTGGCGGCGCCGAAGGCTTCCCGCAGGTCATAGACCTTCGCCTGGCCCCACTCGTCACCGGCGTCCTGAATACCGCGGAGAGCGGGGCGGACCTGCCGATGCGGGAGGTTCAGCGCTTGACGCTCCTGGACGAACGTCCCACTGTCAGGGTGCATCGACAGTCGAAGCTGTCGTTCACAGCCGGAACCGACGAACTGAGTAATGGTCGTCTTCTCAACGCGAGGCATAGTCGTACCTTGTGGCCGGCGCAGGGCTCGTCCCCCGCGAGTGGCTCCACTCTATGCGCGTGCTATGACACGTCGGCGACAGCGTGCTCGAGGGTTATCACTTCGTCATCTGTCGGTTCGTCGTCATCCAGGAACGCGGCGACGGCCAGCGCCCGCCGCAAGTTTGCCGTGTCCGGATCAGCGAGCTGGAGAGTTTTCGCCCAACGGCTGGCTTCAGCGCGAACCGTGTCGAGCACAGATGAGGAGCGGATGGCGTCACGACGAACGGGCTCTGCGTCGTCCTTCGCCAGCACGAACACGGCGTCCCAGACGCTGGAGCCCTGGTGGCGGTGAAGGCTCATCTCGCTATCCCCACGAAGGGGGAACACCGTGACGTAGCGCAGGCCGGTTTCTCTCAGGGCTCCGCCTAATGCAGACCAGGCGCCGGGGGCCTTGTGCTGGAAGGTGAAGATCAGGCGTCCGCCGGGCTTGAGGATGCGTGCGGCTTCGCGGAAACAGTCACGCAACCCGGCTTGGAAGAGCGGGGCATGGTCTGCGCCGCGGCCCTTAGTTGCCAAGCTGGCCGCCGAGGGGCCTCCAGGGTCGGTGATAGCGCCGGCCGCAGCGAGCCAGGGAACGAAGAAGTCCGCGAGTTCCGAGTAGTCGATGTTGTCGAGGTATGGCGGGTCGGTGAGCACGATGTCGACGCTCGCGTCGGGGATCTGTATGAGAGCGCGGCTGTCGTCGTTGTAGATGTGGACTGTTCGGTCGCCGTCCGGAAGCGGCGAATCGACGAAGCCGGTCTTTGAGTACTCGCGGGGAGCCTTGGCGTAAGAGATCGCGTTCGCGACCTTTCGGAGGGCGTTCGGAAACGTGCCGCGCCCCGTGCCGCGCAGCCAAGGGTTGAGCTCCACGGGCCTGGTCGAATGAGCGAAAGCCCGGAGTGAGAACAGGGGCGTCACCTGACGCCACCGTTCGGTGTAGCGGGTGAGGGTGCAGTTCGACGTGAGGTGATTGGAGAACGCCAGCGCATACGGCAGCCGATGCTCCTCAGGGAGGGAACCAATGACAGCGAGGAGCCGGTTGGCGTGCAGCAGCTGACGGTTGTTGAACAGTTGCGTGTAGGACGTGTACCCGTAGGCGGTCAGCCGGTTGTCGCTGCGTCCGAGGTGGGGAATGGCGCGCATCGGGAGGAGGGCTCGTTCGTCGGCAAGGTCCGCTTGCGCCGTGGCGAGGTTCTTGAAGTCGAGGTCGCTCGGGCGGTGGATAACACGGTCACGAATCGGAACCGCCCGGGTGGACGAGGAGCCTGCGGCGATGGACTCGATGGCGAACAGGCGGAACGTGGGGCGTTCGCCGGTGCGCCGGGCGTGCTCGATGAGCGCCTCGGAATGCTGGCATGCAGGGCAAGTCGCGACGCCCCGCTGAACGGTGCCCTCCGCAAGAGCCGTGCGTTCGCCGCACGCACAGTCGAGAGTCGTGACATCCCCGCCGACTCTGTGGATGTCACCGCAGGCCCGGCAGAAGACGACCTGGCCGTCCCCGTCGAGAGCAACTCGATGGTGCGGGTGGGCGTCGAACGTGAGGTCACATCTCGCACAGGTCACTTCCTGCACCCAGAAGTAGTGCAATCCGATGCGGGCGTCACCATCGGGTCCAACGGTCGAGTACAGAGACTGCTGGTCGTTGAGCGCGTTGTTGACCTCATCGAACGCGTCCCAGGGGTTGGGGTAGCGGTGTGCTGTCAGTTCGAACTCGGTGACGGCGCATGCCACTGGGTCGATGTCCGCTCCCACGACGTGAGCGCCCAGGCGAGATGCCTCGTAGAGACTGGTGCCGCCCCCGATGAAGAGGTCGGCGACGGTTGCTCCGGTCAGTGGGCCGCCCTTTTCGAACGTCGCCCAGAACTCTTTCTCCGTGGACGTCTGTGACCCGACGAGGAGCGCCCGCATCGCGGTGCCGAACCGCCTGGCGAACCACTTGTGTGCGAGGTACACCGGCCGCGGACGGTGCGCTTCGCGGCGAGCGAGCTCAGCGAGCGCGACCAGTGGCAGCGCAGCCTCGTCGAGGAGGCTCGTCGCAGAGTCGGGGGGAACGGAATTCATGGGCTACTCCATTGTGGGGGGTCTGCTCCTCCATGCGCGGCTCGCCGCATCTCTTCGGACACCTCAGGGGCGGACCGACCCAGCTGAACTCGACGAAGCCGACAATGTCACCCACCTCGTGGCGTGGCGTTGCGGTGAATGGTCTTCAGGGTGGTTCTTCTTTCCGGCTCTATGCGGGCGACGACGTCAGGCGGCGACAGCGTCACGGCGCTCGAGGGGCTTGCCGTCGATGTCCACGCGTCGACGCGCACGCAGCGTGGGGCGGTCGACGACCGTGTGGGCTTCAGCCTCCAGGTGACTGACGATGCGCCGCATGTTTGACACGGCGGCGGCCATGCCCGCGGTGAGGAAGTGGTACGCGTAGCCGCGGGCGCGCCTCTTCTCCGGGTTGCCAATGTCGGTGGCCGCATCGCTCTTGAACCACAGGTTGTTCTCCTCCGCTCGGTTGCGGAGTCCGAACCAGGCGTGCCATTCCTCGGTGTAGTACTGCACGGCGGAGAGATTCTTGAGGACGCGAAGAGACTCGGCGCTGTCGGGGCCCACGGTCAGCGACTTGGCAACGAGCTTTGGGGCGCGCTTCAGCCGAATCCCTGTTGCGGGGTCGAAGAGCATCAGACCTGCGAGAGACGGGTAGGTGAACCGGTGATACCCGTCTTTATCGGGCCGGCCGTGCGGCACCAGCGCATACCGCCTTCGCGCCTCGATGTGAGCCTTGTGCTGGTCCTTCGAGATGCGTCCGTTGGCGAAGTCGCCCGTCGAGGTGATGAGGTTTCGCGGCATCCACTTCACGAACAGAAACCCGTCGACGAGAATCGCGTCCCCGATGGTGGCGTCCTTGCCCGGCTTCTTCTTTCCGCTGTGATTGAAGACACCGCGGAACCCGAGCTTGTGAAGTTCGACCTGGAAACGGTGCGGCTTGAAGTTGTTGTACTCCTGGTCCGCCATCAGTCGGTTGCGCTCGTCCTCCCCGAACTCCTTACAGTGCTGCCTCACGGCACGCAGCGGACCGTACTTGTTGCGGCCGGGGTGCTGGAACGACGCGCCAGACATGAGGACGGGGAAGCTGAGGTTATCGCCAGGCTTGTTGGCGACGGTGACGACCGTCTCCATCTCCCACGCCGGCTCGTCGTCCTCGTGGCCCTTGCCCTCGTGGTTGCCGGCCCGGGTGTAGCGAGTGCTCATCGCGTTGAGGTTCCGTCGGTCCGCTCCCTCAGCGCCCCACATGTAGTTCGGTTCTCCGACGAGGAAGATAGGCGTCGCGTCGATGGCGATGTTGCCCTTATAGCGGGCACGAATCTCTGCCGGCAGACGCCGGATGGTGGTGTGCAGCAGCATGTTCACCACGTCCTCGACGCGGTCGCGTTTTTCTTGCGAGTACGACTCTTTCGCCTGAATGAACTCGGCGGCGGTGATGTGGTGCTTCTTAGAGACTTCCCACGGCTCAAGAAGGTCAAGGATGCGGTTGAGGGACCGGTGGAAACGCAGATACCACTGACGTGGGCTGCTGAGGTATGGCGACAGTCCGAGGTACTCGCGCGTCTCCGACGTGGTCCGTGCGAACAGCGTCTTGGCGATGGTGCCGTAGCGGGCGTCTCCGCCGTCGATGTGCATCATCAGCAGGATGAGCACGGCACGGAAAGTCATCTGAGGCTTGCGGCCGGCCGCGGACTTCCGGTCTTCCCCCTGGCACCGCTCGAGGAACTCGACGGCACCGGACTCGTCGACGAGGCGGCCGTACAGCTTCATGTGTGCCAGTGAGGTGGGCTCGGCGGCACGGACATAGGCGTACTCGTGGAAGGTATAGCCGGTCGCCTCAATCATGTGACGGTCGAACTGTGCGAGGGCGGCGTCGACCTGAGCCTGACGCTTCATCGCTGCCCCTCGCCACGGAGGATGCGGCGATAGTCAGCGTGGTCACGGGGCTGGACGTGCTCGAGGAGGAGGTGCAGGTGCTGCAGCTTGGTGATGCCAGCCGCTCGCATCAGTTCCTTCATCGGGGTGGCCATGGTGAAGTGATGGGTGAGCCAGGTGTGACGAAGGCGGTCAGCACGAGGCGGTTTGCCGAATGAGCGCTCAGTGAACGTGGATGCGAGGCGCGACGTGTTGTGGACGTTGACCGCACCCCACAGAAGCTCGCCCTTGGGGCGTCGCTTCAACAGAACGAGCATCCACTCTTCCCACTCCGCCTGCAGCGGCACCTCGCGCCCATCGACCATGATGAGGATGCCCTCGTCATCGACGATGACGTCGTCGTAGTGCACGAACGGCAGCTCGCCCGGGCGAAGGCCGGCGCCAGCACACAAGGTGAGCATGAGCATCGCCCGGTCGCGCTTGAGGTCGGTGTTCTGCGCACCCGCCCAGTCACGGAACGACTCCATCTCCCGTTCCGTGTACGGTGCGACCGTCGTCCTCGTGGACAGCGGGGTCTGACGCTCCGGGTGCTCTTCGGGCATCAGCACCTCGCTGATGCGGAGGAGGAACGTGCGGTAGTTCCGTCGGGTGACTTCTTGGAGTTCCAGGTTTGCGGTGGTGGAGTACAGGTCGATGCCGCGCACGGACCAGATGACGTTGGCCTCGAGCGGCCAGCCCTGACCGTCACACCAGAGAACGTAGCGGGCGGTGTGAGTGAGCAGGAGCTTCGCGGCGTAGGGGGTGAGAGGTGCGGCGAGCGTGACCGAATCGCGGATGAAGTCGTCCATCGGCGAACCGGGCACGACACCGGGCAGCTCTCGCTCGGTCACGAGCGCGCCCACTTCCCTGCTGAGGCGAGCGTACGTGTGCTGGTCCAGGATGCGTGCTGTGCGCTTGGGGTGGCCCTCGCCGCGGAAGCGCCCGAGGAACTGCGCGAGCAGCTCCGAATGCGTCGCCGCGGTGGTGGTGTCGTCGAACTTGGTGATGCGGTTGAGGTAGGTAGGTGTCTGCACTCCCTTCCCATTAACGGCGCGGCCCAAGCCCCGGTCGTTTTGCGTAGAATATTCAGCATTGGTCGACTGAAGCGAACAATTTGGTACCTGAACAGGCATGTGCAGACTTTTCGCGCAGTATCGAGGAGCGACATCATGGGCACGAGAGCACCCGGAATGACCTTCGAGCCCCGCACTGCAGTCGGGGTCCCGTCAGCGTTCGGGCGGGTGAGCGCTCCGTTGCCCCCGGCGCAGGGGTTCGACAAGCTTGACCACCGGTACCGCGCAGCGATGATCCAGCACAAGTTGGCGGACATGATTCACGACGCGCTGCGACTCAGAGGGCAGACGTTGCCGCAGTTCCTGGCGGCCGCGCCCCCTATCCCTGGCCTGAGCCCGGATCGCCAACGCCGCATGCTCCGTGGCGAGACAGCGGCACAATTCGCAGACCTCGCGTTCTGGGCCTCCGTCTTCCCGAAGATCGCGACCGACATTGCGGAGTACATCGGCTCGTGGCCCATGGAGCAGATCGCCCGGCGGGAGGAGGGGGCGGGCAGATGAGCACACGCGTCATCTCGCCAAGACACGGGGCCTCCCTTCGGCGAACGTCGTCTGAGCGGAAATACTAGGCCATATACAGCAGGCCGTATATACCAGATCTCTGGCAAGCACCTAACGGCGCGCCGCACGGTCCGCGTTGAACGTGTGCAATAGGCATGTATAACAGGCCTTGTGCATAGGGTGTGGTTTTGCAGGTCCGCTCCACATGCTGGATAGCGATGTGGAACGAGAAGACGGCCGAGCAGCTGGGTGCGGCGTTGCGACGCCTGCGCAATGACAGCGGGCTGTCTCAGGAGTCCCTGGCCTATCAGGCAGGCATCACGAAGAACCAGTTGCAGCTCATCGAAGCAGGACGCTCTACCGGGCGCAAGGAGGGGGCAGGCCCCTCCAACCCTCGAATGGCAACGCTCGTCGGCCTGTCCGGAGTCCTTGGGATCTCGGTCGCGCAGTTGATGACTGAGTCGGGACTCTAGCTCTCGCGCCACGCGTTCGAACTCGTCGTCGAGGCCAGAATCGTATTTATTTTATTCATTTCGGCAGCCCCAAGCGTCCAGTGCCAGCGCCCTCCGCTCCGTCCAGGCGTCGCCTTGAGTCGCGCGGCGCTCCTCCCTGGTCCCACCGCGCATGGGTCAAGGTATGGAAGACTATCCCGCCTCATTCCTCGCACTCATCGACCGCGAACCAGCTGATCTGACGCCCTACGACCGCGAGTCGCTCGAGTACATCTACGCGTCCATCAACCTGGCTGAGGGGCTACCCGCGGATTCGCCGCCGCGGGTCTGGTGCCTGATGGCTCAGAGCGTCGGACGGATCGCCCACATGCTGGGGCGACTGCCCCAGGCGGGCGACCCCGGCGCGACCGCAGAGATCCTCGCCTGGGTCGCTGCGCAGGATCCTGAGTCGCTGAACGGGTACCAGCGAGCGCGGCTGAGTTGCCTGCCCGGGATGTGGGCCGTGATCCGACCATGTCGCCCGACGTTATCCGGAGAGCATCCCTCGGAGGACCAGGTCGGGCCCCTGTCGGGGTCAGGTCTACCTCCGGCGGACCGTGAAGCTTGACCGTGAACTCGCCGCCACGGCCACCTGCGGCGCCGCGTGGACGTCGGCCCTGCGGGAGCGGCACGAACTGCCGCGGCGCACTACTCCGGAGGGTCGGCCGGTTCTCGGTTCGCTGACGCGGTGGCGTCACGTTCGGCGTTGCCGAACTCGGTGGCTACGAGCTTCCAGACCAGCCACCAGGCGTGGAACGGGAACGGCGTGTACGCGTCGAGATCGGCGAGCAGACCGTGGGCGGACGTGTTTCGAAGGTTCACTCCGCCGTTGCTGCTGAAAAGCGCGCGGATCTCGAATGCTTCGTTGGCTCCGAACACCGCGTCCATCTTGTCGGACTCGACCAACGTCGACAATCCGTTCTCGTGTTCTACGGAGTTCTCGATGCGGCTCGTCCGCTCGTCCGCGTTCGCCAGATGGTAGCGGAGCAGATTTTCGACTTGAGGAGCGAGTAGTTGTGCGGCGGAGAGGAAGTCTCCGTGGAAGCCGTAGTAGAGCGCGCGGCCCACCATACGCTCGCGCCCTGGTGGAATCAGGCCGCTGTGGTTCGCCATCTGGATGAAGTCCGTCAGGGTTATCGCATGTCGGTTTCGAAGCTCTATCCACGCTGGCAGGAGCACCTGCTCGACCGCTGACGTCACCATGAGGCGGTACGTGTTCATCATCTGCTGCCATACCGTTGCCGGCACACCGTAGACATCGGCGTCGTTGGCCGGATCCGATGCCGCGGACGTGCGACCGTCGCGCTCGAGGTTCGCACGTGGAAGTCTTCGGAGGAACCCGTGCTTTTCTGTTGACTGCTCGGCTGCTGCTCGGAGGAGGACCACGTCCGCGAGGGGCATGAGGTGCAAGAACAGGGACACAGCGGTGTTCGGGTCGGCTTCGCTGATGTTCTCGGTGAGCGCCTCGCGGATTGCCTGCAGGTCGGGCTGAGGAGTTCGGTGGGGCGTTGCAAGCGTCAGTAGGATCTTCCCGGCTACTCGGGGCAAAGCGACGAGCTGGTCGAGGAGGGCACCCTGGCCTTTGGCATTCCGCACCTTCACCGGGATGCGTGTCAATATTTTCAGTGCCACTTCGGCCAGGTGCGACGCGGTGAGTGCCGTCATGGGATCCCGGTCCGCAAGGATGGCCTCCGCATCTCGCTGAAGACCGAGAATCACCTCGAGCAGGCGGTCGTGGGCGCGCGCGGTATTTCCGGCGAGCAGGAACCATTCCGCGGCCTCCTCGCCATCGAGCCGTTCGCCACGTTCCTGGAAGCGGAGGTCGAACGATTCTGCGATCTCGGAAGCGCGGTCGCGCGCTCGCTTGTTCTCGCGGAGATGCTGGCTCACCCACACGTGCTCAAGCTGATTGCTCGAAGTCATAGCGCGCTGGACAAGGAGTGCCTCGATGTCTGACAAGACCTCTCGCACACTGCTGCCGTATCCTGCGACCGCGAAGGCCCGGTCAATCGTTCTGAAGTCGGATGGCTCTAGCGGAGCCTGGGCAAGCGAGTCACGCAGAACCACCAGCATGTTCACCATGCGATTTACGCGGGCGACGCCGGTCTCACGGATCGCGAGAATATCCAGGCACCGAACGCGAAGGCGCCAGTCCTCGGCCTCTGTTGCGAGGTGCGAAAGGATCGCGAGTTCGTCGTCGCTGAGTTCGCTCGGCACGGGGTGCGGCAGGTCGCTCCACAGCTTGAGGTAGGGGGTCGACGTGTCTTCTGCGCGCAAGACGTAGTCGCGAACATGATCCGCGAGTCGCATCACGGCGGTCGCGTCCTCGTCGTCAGTCGGCGGTGATGCCTGGCGGGTCATGATGTTCTCAAGCAGGCCGGCTTCTTTGGCGCGTCGCACCGCGTCCAACCACCGCTGATTTTCGGGCTGCGGGTCGGCATTGCTCATGAGTGCGACGTTACCGGCAGGGGCAACGCCCTGCGCATCGCGCGCTTTTCAACTGCTCCATGCCCAGGCAGTGTGACGGGCATCGAGCAGCACGTCGTCGAGTTGGCCTGCGCGCAGCTGTTCGATGGCGCTTAGGGCCTCCTCCCCGGATTCGTCATCGATTCGTGTGTTGAGCCACTGCGCCCACGTCCACCGCCCCTTCGTGCCGGTACTCAGTACCTGGAGAACCTGCGCGAGTGCCGGAACCAGGCGCCCCTCCCAAACCTGGAATGCGGGGTAGAGGAGGACGCCGTCGTCGGTGAGGAGTTCGAGTACGGTGAGCGACGCGGCAGCCGTCTTCACCTCGGCCTCCGTCCACCGGAGGGCGCGCGACAGGGATGCGAGCGTGTAGCAGGGCCCAATGATCTCGGCCCACGGGTTCTTGTCGGTCATCGACCCGCGGCTTCCCGGATCTGACGGAGTGTAGGCGTTTCGATGCGCAGCGTCTCCATGTCGAGGAACCCGACATTGCCCTGCTGTCCGTCCTGGCCGAGGCTCGCCACACGTAGGCCGTTCTCAGTCTGACCGCCTCCGGGCGTGTGCATGTGACCGTGGATGAGAAGCTCCGGGTACACGATGTTCCAGACCTTCGCGACTCGTGCGCGGGATGTGGCCGAATCCCGGAGGGCGTCTTCAGGGAAGCCCATGGGGTTCGTGCGCAGGATCTCTCGGACCGCGCGCACTGGCGTTCCTGCGGGCGACTCGTGAGTCAGCATCAGGTCCGCGGGTCCTCCGGCGATGGCCGCAACCACATTCTCCCGCGTGATTTCTTCGTCCTGCCACCAACTGACGCCTTCCTGTCGCCACGCCTTATCGACGGATACGGCGCCGCCCAACGACAGCACACTACGGCCCCCGATTGTCAGACGGGCGGGCCTGGGCAACAGCCAGGTGACCTTCGAGACCCGAACGGCTTCGCCCGGATGTGCGTCGAGCAGCGGCGAGACCTTGTCCCAGGACTCGTGGTTACCGAGCGTGACATAGATCCGTTGAATGCCGGTGCCATCCAGCGCCTCGTCGGTCGTATCCGAGTCCATCGCCCAATCTCCGAGCTGCAGCATGGTGGTGACGTCAGGGGCGAGCGTTTGAGTCGCCTTGGCGACGATGTCCAGCCATCTGAAGTTGCCGTGGATGTCGCCGACGACGGCGACGCGCTGATCCGGCAGGACGATCTGACGCTGGTACTCGAGCGCTTTCATGCGATGCCTCCGATGAATGATTATCCATGTATACAGGGCATGATGGAGAATATCGAGGGCTAGTCTTCCGAGGATGCGGAGACTGCGTTTCCCCATACCCAGCAGCGGAAGGTCTCATCTCCGGCGCGGAACTCGATTCCGGCGGCGAGCGGGGTGGAACGGGCGAGTTTCGCATCGACGCGGATGGCGCGGGCGCCGAAACGGACCCAGGCCTGAACGACGCGGTATGGCTGCGGGTAGATCGTGATGGGCTGCTCTCGCAGCGCGAGCTCGCGGTCGGTGAGCGATTGCAGTGGTCCGGATCGGGCGGCTCGAAGGATCTCCTGGTGCTGCGCACGCATGTCGTAATGCGCCGCCAGACGCTTGCTCGATCCCATGCCGGCATCCTTTCCCCGGCCAGGAACAGACTAGCAACCTTCGAAGCTATGTTCTATTCTCGAACTATGAGACCCGCGACCGCTGACTCACCTGCGACGATATGGATGGCCAACGATATCCCCGTCAGGATGGTCTTCGCCGGTCGACGGTGGAGGGTCACGGACACCCCCACTCGTCTGCGCCACTCGATCTGGACTGCACCTGTGAAACATCGCGCCGGACTCTACGGATGGCGCTTTCAAGGGACAGACGACGGCGGGCAGTCACTCGTGTTCGATGTCTTCCGAGGCGAGGACGGCTGGCACGTGCAGCGGAGCTACGAGTAGCTCAGCTGGTTACGCGCGGTGTCGCACGGTCCTTATCTCCGGCCCAGAAAGAGTCTTGTCAGGACGGATCGGGCCCCTCGTTATTCACGTAAATCTCGAGCCCCATTTCTCGCAGCGCGGCGGGGAACCGCATCAGGACATCGGCTGCCGTAGCAGCGAGGAGCTCCAACGCCGCATCGCTTTCCGCGCACATGTCGTTCAAATCCGGGAGGGTGTTATCGCGAGGGGGGAAGATCGCCGTGCGTCCCCCACCCGCGAGTGCGCTCCACAAGCTTTCGGCGGCGACTCCACCGACCACGCTCTGCGGCCGCCACTGGTGATAGTCCAGCGCCCTCCTGAGGTCTAGGGCTTCCCAGCGTTGGTCCTTGCGCAGCTGCAGCAGAGCCTCAGCCGACGCTTGCAGCTCCGGGGCGTCCACCGCATCGACTGCATACCGGACCGTGGTGAAGGCCTTCTCGCTGAACTGAATCCAGTCGTTGCGGTCAGAGGAGAAAGGATGAAAGCCCACGTTGTTCTTCCACCGCTCTTCTATTCGTGCGCGGATGTCCGAGTTCAGCAGTCCGATGCGCAAGATGACATTGGCCAGTCCCGCGGCCGCGGAGAGCGTGTAATAACCCTGCATCTCGGTGAGAGCGCGGACCGGAAGGTGGACCTCCGTGTCGTTCGGCTTCGCCATCCAGCGCCGGGCATCCAGCCGCAGAGTCAGGGCCAACCCGAGCTGCTCACCGGCGGACGCCGCGCGCCCGAAGATCTCGATGGCTCTCCCTTCCTGCACGCCGTTCAGCGTGGCGTGAAGCTCGGCGATGTGAGCGTTGGGTCCCACGACCTGCCAGTCGTTCGCAACTGTAGCGATGCGCTTGTCGGCGTCGGTCAGAGCGATCTTCTGAGCACCGAACAGTGTGCTCAGGACGGCCGCGACCTGCGTGCCTTCACGAGGCTCGTGACTATCGGTCATCGGATTCCTCCAGAAAGCGCGGTCATGGCTTGAGTGATTCGGCCTTCCACCGTTTCAACGTGTCAGGCGCCAATGGGGACGAGCCTCTCATCTGAACTGTGCGACCGGCATCGATTTTCTCGGCTATCTCCCGCAGACGCTCCGCCCCTCGAGCGGGCCAACCGTTCGACAACGCCCACTCGTAGACCGCCTCGTGAGGCAGCGCGTACCGCCCCTTGTGGAGAAGGCGGAGGACAGCGACGGCGTCACGATGGTCGAGAGCGCCCACCAGATTGTTGGAGTGGTTGACCGTCCCGGTCAGCTGCGTCAGCGCGACGACGACCACAGGGTCCAGCGGGGTGACCACCGGTGAGGTGGTTTCGCCGAGCCGCTCGGGTGTCGCGGCGATATCCCATGCCCGGGTGTCCTGCTCGAGCCACGGGATCACGCAGAGTGCCTTAACCCGTGGGTCGTCGGCGATGGTCGCGAGTGACTCCCGGTTCGGCCATGCCGCGAGAACCGCTCCACCGCGCCACGCGAGACCGCCGCGGAGGGTGTCGACGGTCACCGCGTCCAGCTTGGCGAGTTCGGTGAGCAGCGTGTTCATGTTGCGGAAAGTGCCCTTGTTTGGAATGAGAAGGAGGATCTGTCCGCCGACACGTGCATGCTGTCCGAGCGTCCAACGGACAGCGAGCTCGTGGGACAGCTCCTGGTGTGTGGCGCCATTCACGGTGATGGCCGTCGGGTACGTCCGTCGTTCCGGCATTCCCACTCCTCTCCATGGGGATAGTGGAAGTGTGCCACCTCCCAATCATGGGAGGGACACCGAGGCGGCGCGCCTCGCGTCTCCTCGAAAAACTGGTCGCGTTCCTCATCGCCCTCGTATCCGCGAGAATCCCACTCGTGCGGGTGTCGCGGGTTCACTCGCGCCATCGCAGGTCTTGACGTCTCGCGTAAGGGCGCACGCTGCCTATCTGAGGAGGGCGAGGCCCGTTTGCGCCTCCTCCTGAGGGTCCGGCGGAGCGAAGTAGCACCTGTCACCGCTGCATACGCTCCTCGACGGCGGGTTCATCTTCCGGCAGCTCCGACACATCCAGCCGACTGGCTTCTGACGAAGAACTCCGTCAAGTACCGCGGCCGCATCGGAAGCGGGTGCGCTGACAATCCGTGCTACGGCGGCCGCCTGGACGTGGCGGTCCGCGTCGTGGTGGGCCATGGTGCGCAGGAGTGGATCATCCTCGGGCAGCGTTGCGGCGACTGCCTGCCGAAGAACCGGGTTCGCATGCTCCGCCCATGGCGCGGGCTCCCAATTCGGAGATGCACGGGCGAACGCTCTCGCCACGAGATACTGGTGCCGGGGGGAGCTCTCGAACTCCGAGACGGCGACGTCCAGCAGCCCAAGGACGATATCGGCTGGTCCCTGCTGGAGAGCCCAAGCCGCGAAACCCGCCTGGGCGCGCGGGAAGCGGAGGAGCTTGTTCAGCTCAGCCGCGGTCGCTACTGCGTCCACTGACTCCCACTCCGGGTAGCCGTGGGGATCCATGCTTTCCATCACGGCGAACAACGGATCCATCCCCCATCGGTCCACCCGTGCCTTGACGATGTCAGCTTCAGCGGAGAGCACCCCGCGGTCGATGCCGAACAGGTTGGCGGTTGCGGTGAACGCGGCGCCTACTTCGGATGGGTCGGAGTTGACGAACGTGATGGACCCGGCGACATTCAGATTGAGCAGGGTGAACAGGCGTGCGAGCTCGGGAGTTGCAAGCGTCTGCTTGGACGTCAACGGCACCGGGCTCGCCTCGCTCAGAATGTCGAGAAGGTTCGGCCAACGGTTGACCTCAGGGTCCCACCCCGGCTCTGTGACGGCATCGATGAAAGCGTCCCGCATCTCGTTCGTCTTATCCAGGGCATATGCGTTACCACGCTCCACCAGGATCTCCAACAAACGCTGATGCAGGAAGAATGGAGCGTCGCCATTCAGACGTGCCGCAATCTCGTCTGCTGTCGCGGGATCGATGACGAGCATGTGCTCCGCGGCTCGAACCTGCGCGTCCACGAGGCCAGCGTTGGACGCAGGCCCCGACGGCAGCTCGTCCCCCATCAGGGGCAGCGTCTCCGTGGCGAGCGTCATCCGCATCAGGTCGAGTGCCGCATCGTCGGCGAGCGACGATTCCCACAACAGGTGAGCCTCGGAGCGAACAATGTGTTGATAGCCCGCAGGGAGCGCGGTCAACGTATATAGGAGGTCGTCCACCTGATCCGGTTCCAGGTCGAGAGCGCGCAGGGCGCGCCAACTAGACCACCCGTCCATCGTCGCCTCCGAAAGGTGCGAAATCAGGCAACCCGCCACCAGCCGGGTCGCCTCCGCGTCCAGGTTGGCTCCGTGCGCGACGGACGTCGCGATGGACTGAGCGAGCGGGCGTGAATGGGTGGCCTCGAGGCTGCGCATTGCGATGCGCACGATATCCGGGGAGAGCGTGAGCGCAAGGATGAGCGGCTCATACTGCTCCGCGGAGATCCGCTGCGATACCCAGGCGTCGCCGTCAAGGCAGTCAATTGCCATCATCGCGTCGCCGACCTCCGCCAATAGCGAGATACGCGGCGTGATGGAGCCGCTCGTGTCGATGACGAACACTCCGGCCTCGTCGAAGACCCGGACGATCCGCTGAGCCATCACCACGCTCTTCGCGGGAGGTAGCCCCCACGCCGGTTCCAGACGTTTCGCGATGGCCGCGACGACCTCAGCTTCTGTGGCCGTAGCCCGACTGTTCAGCAGGGTATGCGCCTCGGTCGCGAACGCCTGCTCTCCGAGCAGAAGTGCTTCATCAGGTCGAAGGTCAAGAAGATCCGCCGTCTTCTTCAACTCTCGTTTCAGGATGAACATACGAACCACAGCAGACAGAATCGCGCCTCGGCTTGTCGGGAGGGAGTTCGCTGTCCCGACGCCTGCGAGTAGAGCCAGCAGGGATCCGAATAACGGCGTCTCCGCGAGGACGGAGTCATCCGCGAGAATCCCCTCCACCCACTCGGCGCGCTCCGCGATCCAGCGCCCACGCTCGTCCTCTGGGATCCCCTGGTTCGCCGCGGTGAGGGTGAGGATGCTACGGACGGGCTTGTCCAGACTTTTCGGTGGCAGCAGGCGCATGTCGTACCAGCCGAGCGACCGGGCATCCGCGTGTCCGATGTCGCGAGTTGCGAGGAGAATCGCGGTCCCTCCCGGCAACTGGCGGGTGAGCGCCGCCAGAGCTTTGACCACCTCGAAGCGCCGGTCATAGGTTTCGTCTAGTGAGTCCAGGATTAGAGCGAGGGGGCTATCCTCGGCGATGCGTTGGCGTACCTCAGCCGCCACTTCGGTCCGGCTGACAGAGTCCACGATGCTGGTCGCCTCATCGAGAATGTGCTCGAGGAGGCCCGTTCCGTTCACAGCCGGGTGGTAGTTCCGTAGCGAGGCATAGATCGGCAGAGGCATGTCAGCACCTTCGACAAACTGCGCAGCTAATTGCTTCAGAGCCGTGGACTTCCCCGACCCTGGGAGGCCCGTCAACACTGCACGATGACGAAGCATGAACGCCCACCGCAGCTCCGATGGGTTGCGCTCGCCGTCTGGCCCGGCAGCGATCCGCAACCCCACGTCGCTGTCAGCGAGAGGCAGGTCCGGAAGCGCGGGACCCATCGCCTCCAACTGAATGTGGGTACCGCGATGGGTGACCTGGTCGCGGTATGTGGCGAGCGCAGCCACACGTCGCGCAGCGCTTGCCGCGGGCGTCGCACCGTCGGTTCTGAGCGGGATCGATGCTCCGGTGAGCAGTCCGGCCCAATCTCGGATCGTGTGGCCGCTGCGCAGTCCTGAGACGCGGCCAGCGAAGCCTAGAAGGTGTGTCCATGCGTGGTGGGCGTTGACGTTGTTATCCCCGGACACCACGAGGCGGAGCTGCTGCAGGGCGTTCTGGGCGTTCGAGCTCCCCGCCTCTCTCACCTGCAGGTGCCACACTGCTCCGCAGGCCCAAACGTCAGCCTTCTGTCGCTCAGTGAGCCCGTCAAGAAGCGCGTCCAGCGCGGAAGCGGCTCGCTGCTCCGCATCGGTGAACTTCGCGTACCGACCGGAGCGGCGCCGTTCGAGCGCGTCACCCAAATCCTTCATCGGCCCGGAGACGTTCTGCGACGCGATGACGAGTCGGTGACGCTCACGGTCCAAACCGCCCTGACGAGCCGCGGAAACCCACTGAGAAACCGCTTCGTTTATCGGCCGACCCGTCTTCAGAGTGTGTTTCGCCTGGATGTATGCCACGCGACCTGACGCGAAGGTGACCCGGACGTCGTCGACAGGGTCATCTGTCTCCGCGTCGACAGCTGAGACTTGTCTTGGGTCGTCCGCGAAGCAGTCCAACGGCAAGGTCGTTCCCGCCAAGCCGTATGCGATGGCGAAAGCGGCCACCCCTCGCTTGTACTCCGTGCCGGCATCATCGCTCGCCCCGCCGATACTGCCTCTGGACGCTGCCATTGCTCAAGACTATGGGTAGGGAGGGTGACCTCCCCTGCACCTGGAGCCCTGTCGAGTCAGAAGCGAGATCCGGGCGCGCCTTCCGCTACACGCGAGAGCCGTGGGTGTTCAGACGCGGGCGGCGTTCGTTGCCGGGGACGCGATTCGACGCGCTGAATCGGAGCGGGCCAATCAGCGGTACCCGGCGGCGCCCGGATCTCAGAACTGAGACGCCGCAGGGACAGTCGATGAGCGACGGTTCGCGACCCCCAGCAGTGTTCGCGGAAAGTGGTGCTGATCTGGAGAATCCCAGAGGTTTTGGAATTTCTTGAGGCTTAGCGTGGAATCGCCTCGGAATCGACTGCTCGAGATCCCTTGAGGCTCAAGGCATCCGCGGATAAACGAACACAGCCACAGAACGACAGAAGGCCGGGCCCGAAGGGTCTGGCCTTCTGTCGTTATAGGCGCGAGGGGGGACTCGATGATCAGGGCCCCACCGGCGCGGAGGCTCCGCGCGCCGCCCGATGCTCCTGCGCTCGCCGATGTCACGAACGAGGCGGCGGGTGGAGTGCGCCGGAGGGACTCGAGTCCCGGCTGAAGCACAGCACGTTCAATACTTTAGACATAAATTGCACTTAGGTCTAAACTATTGAACATGGGACGAACGCGCGTAGGAACCTCGCGGGCGGCCGAAGACGCCATTGCGGTGTTGGGCCAGCAGATCCGTATGGCGCGCGCTGCACGTGGCATGACGGCCGATGAACTCGCGGGCACCGCAGGCATATCCAGGACGACGGTGCACTCCATCGAGCGAGGCGCCGCCACCACCAGCATCGGAACGGTCTTCAACGTCGCGACGATCGTCGGCGTGCCACTGTTCGGAGTCGACGACCCCAGCGAGCTCATCGCCCTACGCCGCCGGGGCGAAGAGCGCCTCGCTCTGCTGCCTGCCCGCGTCGACCGGCCACGAGGGGGCAACAGCGATGGTCTCGACTTCTGACATCTACGTCTGGGTGTGGTTGCCCGGCGAGACCACACCTGTGCCGGCGGGGCGACTTCGGGAGAATGCTCCCGGCCAGTTCTCGTTCGACTACGGGCGGCTCTATCAGGAACGAGACAACGCAGTCTCTCTCTCACCGACCCTTCCGTTGTCGGGTGACACATACGGCCCCACCGGTTCGATGGGCTTGCCGGGGGCGCTCCGCGACGCCTCGCCGGATGCATGGGGGCGTCGGGTCGTGCAGTACCAGGTGACCGGCGACCGCGGCCGGGACGCGGATACCGGCGACGTGGACGAGCGCACGTACCTCCTCCAGTCGGGGTCCAACCGATTCGGCGCCATCGACTTTCAGCTGTCGACGGAGCAGTACGTACCCCGCAGCGCGGCGCCAGCACCACTGGACGACCTTCTCACCGCCGCTGACATCGTGGAGGCCGGAGGCAACCTGCCTTACGAGCTGGAGCGCGCTCTGTTGAGCGGTACCGCGATGGGCGGTGCACGTCCGAAGGCCATCGTCCACGACGGCAACCGCGAGTACATCGCGAAGTTCAGTGCATCCAACGACGAGTTTCCGGTCGTCGGCGCGGAAGCAGCCGGCATGTTCCTCGCCGGGCGAGTAGGTATCGACGTCGCCCCGACTCGCGTGGAACCGGTGCTGGGCCGCAGCGTCCTTCTCGTCGAGCGATTCGACCGCATCGCCGGGAGCCAGCGCGTGCTCGCCGTCAGCGCATTGACGATGACCGGCCTCGACGAGCTGCAGGCGCGCAGCGGAAGCTACGTGGACTTCTTGGACTCCTTACGTGTTCACCGAGCTCCAGAGGGTACCGCGGAGGAACTCTTCACGCGCATCGCCTTCAACATGGCGATCTCGAACTCTGACGACCATCTTCGAAACCACGCCGCCCTGTGGGACGGGACGAGGGCGGTTCTCAGCCCTGCGTACGACCTCTCTCCGATGCGGCGAAGTGGCGAGACCGCGTCGCAGGCCATCGCCTACGACCGGCGCGGGTCACGCACCAACAACTTCGCCGACCTCCTGTCCGCAAGAAGCCTCTACGGGCTGACCGAGGCTCGTGCCTCGAGCATCCTCGAACGGATCGAAGGCGTCATTCGCGACGACTGGGACGAAGCGGTCGAGCACGGGAAGTTGACGGTCGCGGACCGCAAGCTCCTCTGGGGGCGGCAGTTCCTCAACCCGGGAACGCTGTACGGTTTCGGGGGCCACTAGGAACTGTCGCTCTCCTCTCCATTTGGGCCACCATTCTCACCGGATCAGCCCCGAGGCGGCTGGATGAGATCCCACGGGGCACCGTAGAGGTCCTCGAAGATCGCAACCGTCCCGTACGTCTCGTGGCGTGGAGCCTCCCGAAAAAGGATGCCGTGCGCGGACAGCCGGGCGCAGGTCTTCTCGAAGTCGTCCGTCTCGAGGAAGAACGCGACGTCGTCGCCGGCCTGGTGGCCCAGCCGGTCGAGTTCCATGGTGACCGCGAGCACGAGACCGGTGCCGCCGTCTTCGGGGCCGACGACGACGCGTCGCCAGCCGTTCTCGAACGTCTCGTCCTGGCGCACGACGAATCCCAGCGCGTCGACGAAGAACGTGAGCGCCTTGTCGTGGTCGTGCACGAGGTACGTGACGTTCTGAATGCGGATCATGACCGCATGCTAACCCGTGATCGCTGAGCCGCAAGAGCTTCGTCCGTCTCGGATGAACCGGGGAGAATGACTCCATGCGTCTCCACTCGACCACCACCGGCTCCGGCGAATTTCACGTCGGACTCATCCACGGACTCGGGGGAGCGAGTGCCACCTGGCAGCCGCTGATCGACCGGATGCTGGCCACCGGCCGCTACACGGTGACCACACTCGACCTGCGCGGACACGGTGAGAGCGACCGCGCACCGTCGTACACGCTCACCGAACTCGCAGACGACGTCGTCGAGTCCCTCCCGCGGGGTCTGCACAGCGTCGTCGGCCACTCGCTCGGGGGAGCAGTGCTGGTCCGGGCCGTCGCCCGCCTGCATCCGGATCACGCCATCTATCTGGACCCCGGGTTCGGCCTCACGCTGCCCACCTCGGGCCTGGCGGGCCGGGCGTTCTGGGCCCTGCCGCCCGTTTCGCTCGGCGTCATGGGGCTGCTCCAGTCGCGTCGAAGCCGGGCGATTCGCGCGGCCTATGGCCCGAGCATCCGGGACGCACTGAAGAAGGCCCAGCAGCAATTCGACGCGAAGATGGCGGTCGGCGTCTTCCGTGAGGTGGCCTTCCATCCGATCGCGATCGCCCCGCCCGAGGCGCCCTCGACCATCGTGCTCTCCGATGAGTCGCCTGCCGTGCTGCCGGACTCGATGGCCACCGCCCTCGAACGCGAGGGATGGCAGATCCGTCGGCTCGCCGGCATCCATCACGACATGCACCTCGAGGATCCCGACCGCACTTTCGAGGCGGTCGCCGACGTGCTGTGAACCCCTACGCGTCGTCCGCCCCCGACAGTAGGGTGACAGAGTGACCCATTCCGAGGCGACGCTGCTCGCGGCGATCATCGCCGCGGTCGTCGCCGGCGGTGGTCTCATCTGGTCGATCATCAGCTTCGTCCTCGTGCGACGAGCGCAGAGAGCCACGGATGCACGCGAGCAGTGGGCCCAGCGGTTCGAGCAGGCGCACGCCCTAGCGCTGAGCGCGGACGCGCGCGAAGCCCGCACCGGACTGATGCTGATCGAGGCGCTCACCAAGGAGCAGTGGGTCACCGACGAGGATCGCGCCACCGCCGTCAGCGTGCTATCGGCGCTGTCGCACACCGACGCGGCGACTGCGGGTGTGCGCGCCGGCATCCTCGGGGACATCGCGAATCGCGACATCGCGGCCGTGCTGGCTGAGGCGCCCGTCGGTCCGAAGGGACGTTTCGAGGTCTTCGCCGATGTGGTCGGCGGCTATTGCTGGCGCCTGAGAGCAGCGAACGGGGAGGTGCTCGCCGTCGGCGAGCCCGCTCAGACCAAGGCCGCGGCCCTCCGATCGCTCGAGCAGGCGCGACGTCACCTCGGCGGCGGCGAGACCGTCACCGTCTCGGACAACTGAATCCCCGGCGAACAGCCGCCCTCCACCGACAGGACACAGAACGATGACCGATGACGCATGGCTGACCCGCCTCGAGGCCGAGCACTCCGCGCTCGACCTGCCCCGCTTCGACCGCGCGGACGCCTGGCGCCTCGGAAGCTCGATCGCCGAGCGTGCACTGGCAGAGGGGCATCCGGTCGCGATCGACGTGCGGACGGCATCCGTCGTCCTGTTCCACGCGTCGATGCCGGGGGCGACGGCCGACAACGATGACTGGGCGCGGCGGAAGGCCGCGACGGCGTTCCGCTTCGAAACGAGCACGGCGCTCCTCGAGGCCCGCGTCGCCGCCGGAGGGCGCGACATGTTCGAGCCGGGGTGGTTGGATCCGGCGGAGTACGCCGTCGCCGGGGGAGCGGTGCCCGTGCGCGTGACGGGCGTCGGAGTCGTCGCGGTCGCGACGGTGTCGGGGCTTCCCTCGGCCGATGACCACGAACTGGTGGTGCACGGGCTGACGGAGTTGCGCGCAAGGCACGGAAGCTGATGGCTCGCGGCAGAGCGATGAGTGCGGGCGCGCTCGTCGTCGCGGCTGTCGCGCTCGCCGGGTGCGCGCCGGTGGAGCGCGCGGCTGTTGCGGCGCCGACCCCCTCTCCTGATTCGTTACCGACCGCGCCGACGAGGGCGACCCCGCTGAGCGTCGCGATCCCCGAGGGCGAGACCGTGCTCGGCGACGTGGTCGAGATGCGCGGCTCCGCTCAGGCCGGTCCCTTCGAGAACCCGACCGGGCGTGTGGCGCTCTACGTCCGCTGCCTCGGCGAGGGGGAAGTCGTCGTCGAGATCGTCGGCAACGCCTCGGTCGAGCAGCCGTGTCAGACCGACCCCGAAGATCAGGGAACGCGGAACACCCTCGACGTCTGGGCGACGGATGAGGTCGTGATCAGCGGATCCGCGGAGATGACGGCTCGCTGGGCGGTCGCGGTCACCGCGATCCCCAACTCCTGATCCGGCCCGTGCCTGCGCAGAGCGGGGCAGACTGGGGAGACCCCCGCATGCCCCGACTCCGGAGAAGTGATGACGCAAGAGCAGCCGCGCCGAGCACCCGAACAGGCGATCCTCGCCGTGCAGCAGGTCGAGCAGGTGAGCCCCGACCTGATCCGGATCACCGCCGGCGGCGCGGGATACGACGCGTTCCGCGACAACGACTTCACCGACAAATACGTCAAGATCCTGTTCGCCGACTCGCGCCACGGACTCACGCCGCCCTACGACCTGGCACGGCTTCGCGAGGAAGCGCCGGAGAAGCTCCCGACTCCGCGCACGTACACGATCCGCTCCGCCGATCCCGAAGCCCGTCGGCTCGTGATCGACTTCGTCGTCCACGGTGACGAGGGGATCGCCGGGCCGTGGGCCCGCGGGGCCAAGCCCGGTGACACGCTCGTGGTCAGTGGCGCCGGCGGCGGCTACCGGCCCGATCGCGCGGCACCGTGGCACCTGCTCGTCGGAGACCACACCGCCCTGCCCGCGATCTCTTCTGCGATCGAGGAGATGGATGCCGCTGCGCGCGGACACGTTCTCGTCTCGGTCGCCGTCGCGCAGGACCGCATTCTGCCGGAGCCGCCGGCGGGGATCACGGTGCAGTGGACGCGGACCGACGACGAACTGCTCGCGGCCTTGGACGCGCTGCCCTGGGACGACGGCCACCCGCACGTCTTCGCGCACGGTGAGCGCGGAACGATCAAGGCCGTGCGGGCCGTGCTGAAACAGCGCGAGGTGCCGCGAGAATCCCTGTCGATCTCGGCCTACTGGGCGCGCGGCCGGGCCGAAGACCAGTTCCAGGCCGAGAAGCGCGAGCCGATCGGGCAGATCGAGTAGTCCCCCTCCCTGCCGTGCGGGGAGGGGTGCGGCAGCTTCACGCCGTCGGCATCCACCCGCCCTGCTCGCGGATCGCGCCGGTGATGCGACGGCTCGCGGTGCGCAACTGCGTCGCCTGGGTCGGCGAGAGCGCGTCGAAGACCAACCGTCGCACGAGTGCGACGTGCCCGGGTGCTGCGGCGCGCGCGGCATCCGCTCCTTCGTCGGTCAGCGTCGCGAGCGTGATTCGTCCGTCGGCGGGGTCGGGAGCGCGGCGGACCCAACTCTTCGCCTCGAGGCGCGCGACGGCGCGCGAGAGGCGGGAGAGCGTGCTGTTCGCGTAGCCCGCGAGCTCGCTCATCCGCAGCGTGCGCCCGTCGGCCTCGGAGAGTGGGAACAGGATGCCGTACTCGAAGTGACTGATGCCAGAGTCGCGCTGCAGCTGGGTGTCGAGGGCGGTGGGAAGCCACTCGAGGAGTGTCGCGAGCGCTGACCAGGTCTCGAGTTCGTCGGGGGTGAGTGCGTCGGGTGATGCCGGTTCAGCCATGGCATCAGCCTACGCGATCACTTGCTCAGGAAACTTCCTGCGCTACGCTTTACTTTCTCAGGCAAGTAAACCGAACGGATGTACCATGAATCTTCAACTCGCTGTCAAGAGCGTCTTCGTCAGCGGTTCCACGCAGGGAATCGGCTACGCGGTGGCACTCGCCTGCGCGCTCGAGGGCGCGAGCGTCGTCATCAACGGACGCACGGAGGCCCGCGTCGCCGAGGCTGTGGTCCGGCTCCGCGCCGAAGCGCCCGGCACCGATATCTCGGGCATCGCGGCGGATCTGGCGGATCCGGGCCAGGTGAGTGAGCTGCTGGACGAGCTCGGCGAGGTCGACATCCTGGTGAACAACGCCGGGGTGTTCGATGTCGCGCCGTTCACGCAGATCACTGACGAGGAGTGGTCACGCTACTTCGAGATCAACGTGATGGCCGGCGTGCGGCTGTCGCGTCGACTGCTGCACGGCATGCTCCAGCGCGATTGGGGGCGGATCATCTTCATCGGCACGGAGTCGGCCGTCGACGTGCCGGCCGACATGATCCACTACGGCGCGACGAAGGCGGCCGCGCTCGCCGTGGCGAATGGTCTCGCCAAGCTGACGCGTGGCACGGGAGTCACGGTGAACACGATCCTCGGTGGACCGACGTACTCGGACGGCGTCGCGCAGACGGTCGAGCACATCGCCGCTCTGCAGTCGATGGACGTGGGGCAGCTCAAGGGGTCGCTCGTCAGGGAATCTTCGCTTCTGCAGCGCTTCATCCACCCGGCCGAGATCGCACACCTCGTGGCGTTCCTCGCGAGTCCGCTCTCGTCGGCGACCAACGGCGCCGCCCTGCGGGTGGACGGTGGGGTGCTTACGACGATCGTGTGACCTCGCCGACCGGCCCCTCTGTGGCCGAGCGGCCCCCTCGCGTGCGCTCACAGAGGGGCCGCTCGCGCAGAGAGGGGCCGGTCGGCAGGAGGTCGGCAGGGTCGGGAACGTGCAAGGCTGGGACGACGCGCTGCCCGCGCAGGAACCCGAGGGAGAAGACGGATGCTGGAGACGACCGACAACGTACGGCTGGGGAACAGCGGGCTCCGGATCTCGCCGGTCGTCCTCGGCTGCATGAGCTTCGGCGCCCCGGATCGCGGAACGCACCGCTGGTCGCTCGACGAAGAGACCAGCCGTCCGCTCATCCGCCAGGCGCTCGAAGCCGGGATCACCACGTTCGACACGGCCGACGTCTACTCCGACGGCACGAGCGAGGAGTTCGTCGGTCGCGCGCTCGCCGACTTCGCGCAGCGTGACCAGGTCGTCATCGCCACGAAGGCCCACGGCCGCATGGGGCCGGGTGCCAACCAGGCAGGGCTCAGCCGCTCACACATCCTCTCCGGCATCGACGCGAGCCTGCGCCGCCTCGGCACGGATTACGTCGACCTGTACCAGATCCACCGCTGGGACCCCGAGACGCCGATCGAGGAGACCATGGATGCGCTCCACGACGTCGTGCGCTCCGGCAAGGCGCGCTACATCGGCGCCTCGTCGATGTGGACCTGGCAGTTCGCGAAAGCGCAGGGCGTCGCGAAGCAGAATGGTTGGACGCCCTTCGTCTCGATGCAGGACCAGTACAACCTGCTCCAGCGCGAGGAGGAGCGCGAGATGCATCCGTACTGCCTCGACTCCGGCGTCGGGGTGCTGCCGTGGTCGCCCCTCGCGCGCGGCCGCGTCACCCGCGACTGGGACGAGACCACGAACCGCACCGCGACCGACGAGTTCGGGGCGACGCTCTACCGCCGCGAAGAGGAGTCGAACCGGGCGATCGTGGAGGCCGTCGGCCGGGTCGCCGCGGAGCGCGGCGTCTCGCGTGCGCAGATCGCCCTCGCCTGGGTCGCGCAGCAGTCGGCCGTGACAGCACCGATCGTCGGCGCCACCCGCGCGGGGCACATCGAGGATGCCGTCGCCTCGACCGGCATCCGTCTGGAGGCGACCGAGCTCGCCCAGCTCGAGAGCGCGTACACGCCGCGGGAGCCGGAAGGATTCTGACCCGGATGCCTGCCGAAACGCTGACCGAGCGTCTGATCCTCACACCGCTCGACGCGGCATCGCCCGAGCTGGTCGAAGAGCTGTTCCGCATCCAGTCGGACCCGGCGACCTGGGAGCACCTGCCGGAGGGCGTGGATGTCGATCTCGCCGAGACGCAGAGCCTCGTCGATGGTTACGCCCGATCGTGGCGCGAGCGCGGTCTCGGCTGGTGGGCGGTTCGGCTGCGGTCCCCGCTCGGACAGCTTCCCGCCGGGTCGGTCATCGGGCTCGGCGGCGTCGCGATCCGGCAGCCGGAGGTGCCGGCCTGGAATCTCGGGTTCCGGCTGACGCCGGCATCCTGGGGTCACGGATTCGCCGCAGAGCTGGGCAGGGCGGCTCTGGACGCGGCGGCCGTCGCCCAGCCGGGTGTCCCGGTCACCGGGCGCGCGCTTACGCGAAACCCGGCCTCGTGGCGCACCCTCGAGCGCGCGGGGCTGTCGCTCGTGTGGGAGGGCGACGCCCCCGCGGACTATCCGCTGACCTCGGGCGTCGAGCGCCGGGTGTACAGCGACCGTCCGCTGACTCCCGAACTGCTCGACCGGTTGATCGCTCTCGGCTAGTTGACGCAGATCCGCTCTGGGCTCTTGTTCTTTATATATAGAATAAGCCGCATGATCAAGCTCACCCGCGTCACCGAGCCGACCCTCGACGTGCTGCGCATCCTTGTCGCTTCGCCTGCTCCGGTCTGGGGGCTCGCGCTCGCGAAGGGAGCGGAACGCGCCCCGGGCACGGTGTATCCGATCCTCTCCCGCCTCGAGGACCTCGGGTGGCTCGTCGGCGAATGGGAGGGCGAGTCCGACCATTCCGGTCCGCGTCGCCGGTACTACCGGCTGACCGACGAGGGACGCGTCGAAGCCGCCTCGCTGCTCGCCGCCCGTGCGAGGCGCCCCGTCGCCGCGACGACACCGCGTCTCGCCTTCGGGACGTCCGGATGAACGGGTCTGAGACCCTCGTCCGGATCGCCGCCGCGACGCTGCCCCGTGCACTCCGCGCGCAGCGGCGCGAGGAGTGGCTCGCCGACCTCGCCGGCGCGGAGGAGCTCGGCATCCCCCGATCGCAGGTGGCGCTCGGCGCCCTGCGCGCGGCACTGACCGAAGGCTCGCGCGCAAGGCGGGCCGCCGTGACGCCTCGCCGCGCCCTGGCGGTCGTCGCGATCGGCGCCGGGGTCGTCGCGATTGGCGCGCCCGTGGCGGCCTTCGCCGTCATGCTCGCCTCCGACGCGCGTGGCGTGGTGACGGTCGAGGCCGGTGAAGACGGCAATCGTGAGGTGTTCTGGCGCGACTATCCCGGCATCCCCGAACTCGACCCGGAGGACGTGCTGGCCGGTCCCACGCTCGAAGAGGGGAAGGCTACCGGAAGAGCTTTGATGGCAGAGATCGAAGCCGCGCTCACCGCAGAGTTCGGTCTGGCGTGGGCGCCCGCGCCAGAGACGAATGGCGGGCAGGACGACTTCCCCGCGCAGAACTACTACGGCGGAGAATCGATGCTCCGCGTCCTCAACGTGGCCGGCCGGTCGTCGACCACGGTTCCCGCCACGTGGACCGAGAAGGAGCGAGTGCTGGCGGTCATCGCCGACGTCGCCGCGGGCTACGGCTACACCGACATGTCGTTCGATCACGAGGCAGGTTACATGACGGAGGAAGAGGTCGTCGAAACCTTCGGAGCCTCCACGCCCGAGGAGATGGTGCTCCTCTCGGGAACGCTGCAGGGGCCGACCGGGCAGTGGATCATGTTCTCGATGTACGATTCCTCGCTCGACCACGAGGGCCGCTTCGCGGAACAGTTCGAGGACGGCGGACCGGACAGCTCGATCGGGTTCGTCTACGGCGCGAACGGACTGCTACCCAGCGCCGACAGTGACGGTTCGAGCGTCGGCTCGAACCGTACATCGGTCTCGACCGCCCGGAGCCGCTGCCCAGCTGAGACACCCTCGCTGTATCGCCACGCCGCCGAGGCGTCAAGATCCTCGCCGTCGATCGGGCGTCCGGGTTGAGTGGCAGCATCACACCCGCACGACCGAAGGACTCCCCGCGTGACGACCACCCCGACCCTCGCCGAGACACGACGAACCGCTCGCGAGGCGTTCGGATGGGACACGCTGCTGCCGGGTCAGGCCGAGGCCATCACCTCGGTGGTCGGCGGTCGTGACACGCTCGTGGTCTTCCCGACCGGCGCCGGCAAGTCCGCGGTCTACCAGATCGCGGGGCTGGAGCTTGGCGGCGTCACCGTCGTCATCTCGCCGCTCCTCGCCCTGCAGCGCGACCAGGTCGCCTCCATCGATGCCGCACCGGATGCTCCGGCGGCCGTCGCGCTGAATTCCCGCACGTCCGCCCGCGCCGAGCGTGCTGCGTGGCAGGCCATCGAGAACGGGCAGCCGGTCTACGCCTTCGTCGCGCCCGAGCAGCTCGCGCGCGACGAGGTGCTGCAGCGGCTGCTCGCCGCCGACGTCCGCCTGCTCGTCGTCGATGAGGCGCACTGCGTCTCCGCGTGGGGTCATGACTTCCGCCCGGACTACGCGCGCATCGGCGACGCGGTGGCGGCGCTCGGGCATCCGCCGGTCCTCGCCCTCACCGCGACGGCATCCTCGCCCGTGCGCAGCGACATCATCGAACGTCTCGGTATGCGGGATCCGCACCTCGAGGTGCGCGGCATGGACCGCCCCGAGATCCACCTCGCCGTGCGGCGCTACGAGGAGGATGGCGCGAAGCGTCGCGCCGTGCTCGAGGAGGTCGCCGCCGAACCGGGCGCGACCCTGCTCTATGTCGCGACCCGTCGCGAGACCGAGGAGTACGTCGCTGCGCTGGAGAAGCGGGGACGCCGCGCTGCCGCGTATCACGGCGCCATGAGCACGAAGAGGAGGGATGCCGTGCATGCCGCGTGGTCCGCCGGCGAGCTCGACGTGGTGGCCGCCACGTCGGCGTTCGGCATGGGCATCGACAAGCCCGACGTGCGTCTGGTCGCGCACGCCGATGTCACAGAGTCGCTCGATGCGTACGCGCAGGAGATCGGCCGCGCGGCGCGTGACGGCAAGCCGGCCCGGGCTGTGCTGCACTACCGGCCGGAGGACTTCTCGCTGCGGTCGTTCTTCGCCGCCGGTCACTCGAAGCCCGCTCAGGTCACGGCCGTCTGGTCGGCCCTCACGCACGCCGACGGCCGGGTGCGCGCGAAGGCCGTCGCCGAGGTCGCCGGGCTGTCGGGCCGCGCGGTGTCGCGCATCCTCGGTTCGCTCGTCGCGGTGGGTGCGGCGACCTCGACGGCGAAGGGCTTCGCCGCGGTCGCCGGCCGCACCCGCGATGAGGTCGTGGCGGACGTCCGCGAGGAGGACGACGCGCAGCAGCGTATCCGGGAGTCGCGCATCGCGGTCATGCGCGGGTACGCCGAGTCGGTGCGCTGCCGTCGCATCGCCCTGCTGGACTACTTCGGGGTGGACGCCCCGGATGCCTGCGGGGCGTGCGATCGATGCGATGCGGCGGATGCCGGCGCGGCACCGTCCATCGCCGAAGGCCGCGATGACGACGACCTGCACCCGGACGACGCCGTGCGACACGCGGAGTGGGGCGCCGGCACGGTGGTCAGCATCGAAGCCGACCGGATGACGGTGTTCTTCGAGCAACAGGGGTACAAGGTCGTGGCGCGCGAGGCGCTCGACCGTGGCATCCTCGACGTGGTGTGATCAGACCCTGATCCGGCGGGCTGCGAGTCCCAGCATCCGGTCGATGACGACGTAGAGGAACCCGACCGCGACGAGTGCCGCTGTCAGCGCGAGGATCCACATCGCGACGCCGTCGAGGCCGAGCTCGTCGATGTTCATGAAGGGGTAGGGGTACTTCTGGCCGGGCGTGAACTCGCCGCCGAGGGCTCCGAAGCCGAAGGCGAACGCCAGGTACGTGTAGGGGATGAGCGTCCACAGGAGCGGGTCGGACCACCGGAACGCACCCTTCGGGACGAACAGCAGCCAGTCGGCGATCAGCAGGCAGGGCGCGACGATGTGGATGAGAGTGTCGGTGAGGGAGAACACGTCGGCGTCGCCGTCCTGGAACCTGGTCGGCACGAGGACGACCAGGTAGATGAGCATCGTGACCGTGATCGCCATCATGACAGCGCCGCTCCACCGGGCGCTCGGGATCGACGTCCCGGCGGGGCCGCAGCGACGGAGATCCCGTGTAGTGCGGATGACGAGCAGCAGCATCCACACGAGGCAGAGGAGGTTGCTCAGCATCGTGTAGAACAGCGGCGTGGACCAGTCGGGTGATCCGGTGAGGATGTCGGAGTAGCGGATGATGCCGGTCAGGATGACCGCGAACGCGAGGATGCGGTAGGCAAGCGCGACGGGTCGGGAATTGAGCGCAGCATGCAGAAAGAGCGGGTGGCGGGGGTTGCCGACAGGCGAGTTCGCGGAAGCCGCGGGCGGAGAGGCGGGGGCTTTCGTCATCAGTCGAGGCTACGACCTGCGCCTATGCGTTCTTGTGATGGTCGGCCGCCGCGCCCGCGCGCGCCACCGCGCCCGGGCTCAATCCCGGTCGAGCGCGGCCAGCTCATCAGCCGTCAGTTCGAGGTCGGCGGCCGCGGCGGAATCGCGGATCGACTGCGGCCGCTTGGCACCCGGGATCGGGATGACGACCGGCGACTGCGCGAGCTCCCAGGCGAGCGCCACTTGCTGGGCGCTCACGCCACGGGCGTCGGCCACCTGCTGGAAGGCGGGGTGGTGCGCCGCCAGCTCCTTGGCATCCGACAGCCCGCCGAGCGGACTCCAGGGCAGGAAGGCCAGGCCCAGCTCGGTGCAGACGTCGATCTCGGGGCGGCTGCTGCGGAACTTGGGGCTGAACTGGTTCTGGACGCTGACCAGGCTGTCGCCCAGGGCCTCGTGGGCGGCCCGGATCTGACCGGGGTCGACATTCGAGAGCCCGATCATCCGCACCTTGCCGCTCGCGGCGATCTCGGTCAGCGCGCCGATCGTCTCGGCATAGTCCGTCTTCGGGTCGGGGCGGTGGTGCTGCCACAGCGAGATCTGCTCGAGACCCAGCCGGGACAGGCTGGCATCGACCGCCCGGTGCAGGTGCTCGGGGCGTCCGTCGATGTCCCACTTGCTCCCCTCGGTGCGGAACGCGCCGCCCTTGGTCGCGAGGAACACGCGATCACGCACGCCCAGCTCGTCGAGGATCGAGGCGATGAGCTTCTCGTTCTCACCCTGGGCGTCCGCGCCCAACTCCTCGCCGGGCCCATACGCGTCCGCTGTGTCGAACAGGGTGACGCCCGCGTCGAGCGCGGCGCGGACCGTGTCGAGCAGCTGCTCGCGAGGCTGGTGTCCGGTCTGGTCGAAGGTCATCAGGCCGAGCCCGATCGCTCCGACCTCGACGCGGCCGACGGTGTCATTGCCCAGTGTGCGTGTGTGCATGGGCCGATCCTAGGCGCGGGATATCGCGTGCGGGATGGGGTGGACACGGGCGCGGATGCCCGCGAAGATACGCGAGGCCGCGATGTCGTCGAGCCTCAGAGGACTCTGTCGGGCCCACCGGAACGATCTCCTGAATGCTTCGCTCGCCTCCGACGCATCGATCTGAGATGAACCGCGACAGGCCTTTCTTTCGAGTCGCTTAGTTCGTGTAGGCGATCACGGGGTCCTCGCGCTCGCGACGGGCGGGATCGGTAAGGCGATGCATCAGCGTTGCGGTGCCGCGTCTGCTGATGAACCGACTGAGGGTTGCGATGAGCCGGTTAGAGGCGCCGTCGATCACGCTGGGCCCGGGTTGCGGCGCTCGAGATGCGCGAGTGCTGTCGCGACCACGTCTTCGGCGGTGCGCATCCGCGCTACGGAGGTGGCGTCGTCGGTGCCGACGACGGAGTTGAACTCCGTGCTCGTCGCGCCCGGCGAGAGAGCAAACACGGTGACCCCTGATGCGCGGGTCTCGGCCCAGAGCGACTCGGTGAAACTGAGCACAAAGGCCTTCGCCGCGCCGTAGACAGCCATCCGCGGGGTCGGGGTGTAGGCGGCCAAACTGGCAACGTTGATCAGGAATCCGTTACCGGCCGCCACCATCTCGGGCAAGAAGGCTCTCGAAGTTGATGTACGGGACGCCATCGCTGCGTGCTCGCAGCATCGAGAAGCATCTGCATTGGCAATCGTTACTGATTCCGGACATCCGGCGCCGCCTCGGGATCGCGGCGGACGATGTGACAGATCCTGCACCCGGAGCGATCGTGGTCAGTGCCATCGCCCAGCACCAACCATTGTGGTAGAAGATCGACCACAATGGTTGGTTTCATGTATGCTCGCGTCATGCCTCGTCAGACAACCACTGAAATCGACGCTGAGATCATCGATCGCGCCGCCGCTCTCTTCGCTCGGCATGGCTTCGAGCGCACCTCGCTGCAACAGGTCGCGGATGCTGTTGGTTACACCAAAGCGGGCTTGTTGCACCACTTCCCGAGCAAGCAGGCCATCTATGACGCAGTTCTCCTGGCCGTCAAGGACCAAGCAGCGGGACTGGTCTCCTCGGTCGAGGGTCTCAGCCCGGGCGCCGAGCGCGATCAGGTGGTCATCGCGACGCTCGTCACTCTTACCGAGAGGTGGCCCGGAATCTCCGAATTCACGGCCACCCTGGTCAGCGACACGCATGCTCCCCGACCGGAACTCGAGCAAGCGGGGCTCGCGATCTTGCTCGCCTTCGCCGTGGACCTCGAATACCCGAATGAGGAACGACTCATTCGAATCGCCGGTGCTGCCGTAGCACTCAACGCGACAGTCCTCCAAGCGGTCCGCGACGATCTGACCCCGGACCGGCGAGGAGCGATCATCGAAATGACGATGAACACCCTCGGCCATCCGGGCAGCTTCCCCCACTGAAACTCGACCCTCGAACCCTGGAGCACCGCCGTGACCCTCGTCCGCAACGCGTTCGCCATCATCAAAGAACACAGACGCACATTCATCATCTTCAACGCCGTGTTCTACGGCCTCTTCGTGGTCGCCATGATCATCACTGCTGTCCTCCCGCATCTACAAGGAGACGCGATCGACGGGGTACAGGGTGAGCTCGACCAGCCGGGACTTGGTTCGGCGGTCAGTGCCGGTTACGAGAGCGGCAATGTTCTGTGGGCCGCTGGAATCACCCTCGTCGTCAACTTCTTCATCGGCGCCCTGCTGACCACCACGATCCCCTCTCTCGTTGTGCCGTTCTTCGGGATCGCTTTCACGATCTATCGGGTGATTCAGTGGGGCATTCTCTTCGCGCCCGTTGATGGCAACTGGGGTGTGTTCCTTCCACACCTCATCACCCTCATCATCGAGGGGCAGGCCTACCTCATCGCCGCCTTCGCCGTCTGGATCCACGGACGGAAAGTTCTCCAGCCCCGGCACTTCGACCTCACGTCCCGTGTCGTCGGCTACAAAGCCGGATTCAAAGACACCCTGACCCTGTACCCGCTGGTGATCATCCTTCTGATGATCGCCGCCATCTACGAAGCCATAGAGGTCATCTTCATCATTCCTCAGTACGTGTGAATCACAGCAGGTGGTGCTCGGACTCCTCGTCATCACCACGGCGCCGTGGCTCTGGGGTCAGTTCAGGACGCCCAGGGTGAACCCGATCGCACCCTGAACGATCGTTTTCGGCTAGACCGCGCCACTAGCGCCCAGTAAGGTACCGATCCCAAAAGTGATCCCCAGTGCCAGCGCGCCACCGAGAAGCACCCGCAGCGTCGGTCGCAGCATCGGGCTTCCCCCGAAGCGAGCGCCCAGGGCCCCAGTGAGCCCCAATCCCACGAGTACGGCCACGAAAGTAACCGGGATCCGAATCGATTCCGGGGGCAGCAGTATCGCGATCATCGGCAGCAATGCCCCGAGTGTGAAAGCGAGGCCGGAGACCCAAGCCGCGTGCCAAGGGCTCGCCACGTCGCGTTGATCGATGTTGAATTCTGACTGGAGGTGCGCGGTCAAAGCGTCGGCTTCGGTGAGTTCGGTCGCGATTCGCTCGGCTGTATCGGCGCTGACGCCTCGTGATTCGTAGTAGGCAGTCAGCTCGCGGAGTTCCTCATCAGGCTGTTCTGCCAGGTCACGTCGTTCGCGCACGATCGCCGCAGCCGTGCTGTCGCGTCCACTCGATACGGACACGTACTCTCCAAGAGCCATGGAGATCGCGCCTCCCACCACTGCAGCAACACCGGCGGCAATGATGGGCGCGATCTGCGGAGTCGCTCCAGCGACACCGACAACAACGGCGGCCACCGACACGATGCCGTCATTGGCTCCGAGGACACCTGCCCTGAGTCGATTCAATCTGATGGCAGACGCTGAAGCTGCAGACGTTTCGGAGGTCATCGGAGGCCCTTTCCAGGGGCCACGGTACCACTCGGGTCGAGCAACGCGGCGAGCGTCTTCGATCGCTTCCGGAGCGGCATCCTCGGGGCACGGGCGTCACGCGGTGAGCGTGATGAGCAAGGACGGAGTGCAAGCTCGCGAGGTTCCGGACGCCGCGCTGCGTCAGTGCGACGTCGGAGGAGGAGATCGCATCCGCCTACCTGATCGACCTCGAGGTGCCAGCGGAAGCCACGACGTGCATACAGTGATGGCGTGAGGCCGATCGAGCGCGAGCTGCGCTCGATCATGGAACGGCGGGACCGAGGAGAGGGAGCGTATGGGGTGGAGTACACGGGAACTCGCGGACTTGGCAGGTACGTCGATCAACACGACTCGCAGTTCCTCGACAAAGGCACACTCGACGACATCGCCCGCATGATCGACAGCGAACCCCCTGACATAGAACGCGATTACACCCTGCTGGCTCGTGATGCCAGCGACGACGAGCGGCAGCGGCTCGCCGAACGGATCGCACCGACCCTGGCGCGGCATTCCCACGACTTTCCCTGGCTGAAGGATGGAACGAAGCGCTGTCCTCCGTCGCGCCATCCTGCTCGCCCACGATCCGGCCACCCCGCGACGCGAGCAACGAACTCCTCCCTCGCTGGAAGGCGGTATGACCGCGGAACGGTCAGCCCACGTACAGCAGCGGTGACACCTGTGGCCGCGAGACGGTTAGTCTCCGACGAGCGGCCGTATGACGCGCCATCGGCCTGCCGAGCGTGACGATGGAACGACCGGTCACCGCGCGCACACCTCGACGAACGCCTGCGCTCGATCGCGCAACGCCACCGCGTCTCCGCCGGCGAACGCATCGCCGAGCAGCGGCCCGCCCACGCTGACCGCGGCCGCACCGGCCGCCAGCCACGCCGCCGCTCCGTCCAGATCGACCCCGCCGGAGGGGACGACCTCGATGTCGGGGAACGGTCCGCGCAGATCCTTCAGATACCCGGGGCCGACCTGTCCCGCCGGGAAGACCTTCACCGCTGATGCTCCTGCCGACCACGACGCGAACAGCTCGGTCGGCGTCAATCCTCCGGGAACGATCGGCACACCGGCATCCGTCGCCTGCTCGACGAACGCCGACGACGTGATCGGGGTGACCAGATAGCTCGCACCGGCGTCGACAGCGCGGGCGAGGTCGGCCGCGTTCGTCACCGTGCCGATGCCGAGATCCGCCACCTCGCCGAACTGGGCGAGCAGCTGCGGCATCCGGTCGAACGTCCCCGGCGTCGTGAGCGTGAGTTCCAGACTGCGGATGCCGGCATCGATCAGCACCTCGAGCACGGCGTCGTAGTCCTCCGCGCGTTGCGCGCGGGCGACGACGATCAGGCGGGAGTCGACCGTGCGCTGCGGCAGCGCGACTCGGCGGACTACACCAGACAAGGGCTCACCAGTCATGGACGGTCCCGTCGAGCAGACGGTTCACCGGCAAGTATGCCTTGGTGTACTCGTGGCCGGCGGCGGCTTCCTCGTCCAGTTCGACACCGAGCCCGGGCTGCTCGCCCGGGTGCAGGAAGCCCTGATCGAACGTGAACGAGGACTGGAACACCTCGAGCGTCTGCTCGTTGTGGGGCATGTACTCCTGGATGCCGAAGTTGTGGATCGCGAGGTCGAGGTGCAGCGCGGCGGCCATGCCGACCGGCGAGATGTCGGTCGGACCGTGGATGCCCGACTTGATGCCGTAGATCGCGGCGAAGTCGAGCAGCTTCTTCATGGCCGTGATGCCACCGGTGTGGGTGACGGCCGAGCGGACGTAGTCGATCAGGCGTTCGGTGATGAGCGTCTGGTAGTCGTAGACCGAGTTGAACACCTCGCCGATCGCGAGCGGCGTCGTCGAGTGCTGGCGCACCAGCCGGAGGGCGGTCTGGTCTTCACCGGGCGTGCAGTCCTCGAGCCAGAACAGGTCGTAGGGCTCGATGTCCTTCGCGAAGCGCGCGGCCTCGATCGGCGACATCCGGTGGTGTCCGTCATGCAGGATGCGCAGATCGGTGCCGAACTCCTCGCGGATCTGCGAGAAGATCCCCGGCATGTGGTGCAGGTAGTTGCGGGTGTCCCAAGTCTCCTCGGCCGGGCGATCGCCGGAGCGCTTGGCGGGCTCGTAGTCGTAGCGCACACCGGGGCCGGCCGCCGAGACGCCGTAGATCTGACCGAGTCCCGGGACACCGGTCTGCACGCGCACGGCCGTGAAGCCGAGCTCCTTGTACCCCGTGATGGCGTTCGACAGCGCCGCGTAGTCGGTGCCGGATGCATGGGCGTAGACCCGCACGCCCTCGCGGCTCGCGCCGCCGAGCAGCTGGTACAGCGGCATCCCGGCCTTCTTGGCCTTGATGTCCCAGAGCGCCATGTCGACCGCGGCGATCGCGGCCATCGTCACTGGTCCGCGGCGCCAGTACGGCCCGCGGTACAGGTACTGCCAGGTGTCTTCGATCCGGTCCTCGTCGCGTCCGATCAGCGTCGATGCGACGTGGTCGGCGAGATAGGAGGCGACCGCGAGCTCGCGGCCGTTCAGGGTGGCATCCCCGAGACCCGTGATGCCGTCGGAGGTCGTGATCTTCAGCGTCACGAAGTTGCGGCCGGGGCTGGTGATGTTGACGTCGACGAGCTCGATGGTCATGGCGGTTCCTCAAAGAAAGGGGGTGCGGCTGTTCGGGCAGCCGCACCCCGGGTCGGTGGTCAGATCGCGTCGCGCGGGTCCGTGAGGTCGCGGCCGGCGACCTCCGGCATCCAGATCGAGGCGATCAGTGCGCTCAGCGTGAAGATGAAGAGCATGATGATGATCGGGATGAACGAGCCGGTGACGGCGGACACCCACGCGGCGGCGATGACGGGGCCGGCGCCGGTCGCGATGATGGCGGCGATCTCGCGAGCCATGGCGGTGAACGTGTAGCGGTTGCGCGAGCCGAACAGCTCCGGGAGCGTGAGGTTCTCGAGCGACGCGAAGCTCATCACGGCGAGGTTGTGCAGCACCACGTAGCCGATGAACACCTGGAGCGTGACGCCGCTGCTGATCATGAGCACCGTCGGGACGATGATGATGAGCGCGATGACCGACCAGATCATGTACATCCGCTTGCGGCCGAACCGGTCTCCGAGCCAGCCCGAGAGCGGAACGGTGATGAAGGCGACGAGCGACGAGACGATCACGGCGTTGACGCCGATCGAGCGGTCGAGCAGCAGCACGACGGTGATGTAGCTGATGAGGTACGTCTGGATCATGCCCGAGTTGCCGGCCTGACCGAAGCGCAGCATGAGCGCGATCGCGAACGCCTTGATCGGCTTGCGCTGCATCGCCTCGAGGGTGCGGACGTCGCCGGTCTCGGTGGCGAGCTCGAAGGCCTCCTGCTTGGAGAGCGCCTTGCCGTCGACGACGTCGTCGCGCTCCTCGAAGACCGGGGTCTCCTTGAGGTTGAAGCGCACCCAGATCGCGAAGAGCATGATGATCGCGCTGCCGATGAAGGGGATGCGCCATGCCCAGTCGATGACCTCCTGCTCGCTGTACGCGACGAGGAGGATCGCCCAGATGCCGGAGGCGAGGAGAGTGCCGCAGTTGGTGCCGAGTGCGACGAGCGAGGCGATGATGCCGCGGCGCTTGGCCGGCGCGTACTCGGCGAGCATGACGCCGGCGCCCGAGATCTCGGCGCCCGCACCGAAGCCCTGCGCGATGCGGAGCAGCACGAGCAGGATCGGGGCGAGGATGCCCACCTGGTTGTAGGTCGGCAGGAAGCCGATGAGGGTGGTTGCGAGCCCCATCAGGAGGATCGTGTAGAACAGCACCTTCGTGCGACCAGTCTTGTCACCGAGGCGGGCGAAGAAGAACGCGCCGACCGGGCGGGCGACGTAGCCGACGCCGTAGGTCGCCATCGCGGCGACGACGGCGATGGCCGGGTCTTCCGACGAGAAGAACAGGTCGGCGAACACGAGGGCGGCTGCCAGCGAGTACAGCTGGTAGTCCATGAATTCGAGAGCGGTGCCGAGCCATCCGGAGATGGCGGCGCGCACGAGGTCGCGGATCGACCTCTTCGCGGCGGGATCGTCGACGGCCTGAGTCGTCGTCTGCGGTTCTGACATGGGAGGTACTCCTTCGGACCAGGAACGGGTGGGGGTGGAGCTAGAGGGAGAGCAGGACCTTCGCCGAGGCCGACGAGTCGCGCGCGAGTTCGAAAGCCTGAACGGCGTCGGATGCCGGGACGACGTGGGAGACGACGGAGTCGAGAGCATCCGACTCGGCCAGCATCCGGACCGCGTCATCGATCTCGGTGGAGAAGCGGAAGGCGCCGCGGAGCGTCAGTTCCTTGGCGAGCATCGGCGCGAGGTTCACGCCGATCTCGGCGTTCGGGAGCATGCCGACCTGCACGATGGTGCCGGCGCGACGCGCGGCGCGCACGGCCTGGGTGAGCGAGACGCCGACGCCGGAGCACTCGAAGACGACGTCGTAGGATTCGTCGTCGATCGTGTCCTGGCCGACGAGAGCGACCTCGGTCGCGCCGAGTGCCCGAGCGCGCTCGAGGGGTTCGGGACGCAGATCGCTCGCGCCGACGACGGAGGCCCCGGCGTGCACGGCCGCGGCGACGACGAGCAGTCCGATGGGACCCGAGCCGATCACGAGCACGCGCTTTCCGGTGACGTCTCCGGCGAGGTTCACGGCGTGGATCGCGACGGCCAGCGGCTCGGCGAGCGCGGCCCGCTCCAGGGGCAGACCGTCGGGGAGCACGCGGATCATGCCCTCTTCGACGATCAGGAATTCGGATGCTCCGCCCTGACGGTGCGGGTCGGCCGCGGCGCTGCCGAAGTAGTCGCCGCCGGGGCGCAGGTGCGGGCGATCCTCGAGGCCGGGTACGGTGGGCCCGTACCGCGCCGGATGCACGGTGACGGGGGTGCCAGGAGCCAGGCGGCCGGACGGGTCGAGGTCGACCACGCCGGACAGCTCGTGACCGGGGGTCAGCGGTTCGCGGATCGTGTACTCCCCGTTCGCGCCGTGGAAGTAGTAGTGCAGGTCGGAGCCGCAGATGCCGACGTAGTTCACCCGCAGGCGCACCTCGCCCTCACCGGGAACCGGGACCTCGCGGTCCTCCCAGCGGATGTCTTCCTTGCCGTGGATGGCGAGAGCCTTCATGGCTGCATCTCCTCTGCGCTGGTGAATGATGATGTGATCGTGTCGGAGGCGGCGACGGCATCGGCGATGGCCGCTGCGACGCCCTGACGCCGGATCGTATCGATCAGTTCGCCCACACGCTCGACGAACCCGTCCTGAGCGGCCAGTCCGTCGCCGAACAGCTGCAGCTCGGTGATCACTCGCGCGGCGAGTGCGCGGCCGTCGCGGGCGGTGGCTGCGAGGGCGGCGAGGCGCTCGCGGGCGGCATCCGTCATCGCCGTCGCGTGCACGCCAGGGTCGAATCCCGGCAGCGGCGCGATGCAGGAGAGGTATCCGGCGACGGTCAGCGCGATCAGATGCGGCATCTCGCCGCGGCCCAGCGCCTGGAGGGCGGGCTCGGGGATGCGCTGGCGCAGCTTGACCGAGCCGTCGGTGCCGACCTGGCTGGTGCGGTGACCGAGGGCGCTGTTGCCCCAGCGCTCGAAGAGCTGGGTCTCGTACTCGCGGATGTCGACGCCGGAGGGCACCTCGATCGACGGCTCATACTCTCCGCGCAGGACCGAGAGCGCGGCTTGCGCGATGTCGCCGAGGCCGATCGCCTCGGGGATCGTGCCGACCCCGCGCAGTGCGCCGAGGTAGGCGATCAGTGAGTGGGTGCCGTTGAGCAGCCGCACCTTCATCTGCTCGTAGCGGCCGACCTCGCTGGTGAACACGGCGCCGCCGGCTTCCCAGGCGGGGCGTCCGCCGGCGAACCGGTCTTCGATGGCCCACATCGTGAACGGCTCGGCGGGGACGGGGATCTCGTCGCGCGATCCGATGAGCGCACTGACGCGATCGCGCAGTTCGGGAGTGGTGGCGGGGACGATGCGGTCGACCATGCTCGACGGGAATGCGACGGACTGGTCGAGGTAGGCGAGGGTGTCGGTGCCTTCGCCGTGGGGCAGCGCCTGCAGGAACTCGCGGACCAGCTTCTCGGTGTGTGCGCCGTTGGCGGAGAGGTTGTCGCAGCTGAGCACCGAGAGCGGGGCGGCGCCGGCCGCCGCGCGCGCCTGCAGGCCTCGCGCGAGCTGGCCGATCGTGGAGCGCGGAGCACCTCCACCGAGGTCGGCCCGAACGGTGGCGTCGTCGAGATCGAGATGCTGCGTGGCGGCGGAGTAGCTGTATCCGTTCTCGGTGACGGTGAGTGTGACGATGCGGATGCCGGGATCGGCGATCTGCGCCACGACGCGCTCCGGCTGCTCGGCGCCGACAAACGCGTCGGTGTGCACGCCCGGGACGCTCAGGGAGATGCTATCGGGCGAGATCGTCGCGACGGAGTAGAGCAGGTCCTGCGCGTGCATGGCGTCGACGACGGTGCGCGAGCGTGAGGCGACGCCGACGATGCCCCAGTCGCCGCCTGCGGACTGGAGGGCGGTGGCCGTGTAGACGGCCTGATGCGCCCGGTGGAAGCTGCCGAGACCGAGGTGCAGGATGCCTGCGCGCTCGGGCCGGGGGTGATCGGCGATGATCGTCATGTAAACAGTGTGAATGAGTTGTACAAACTTGTCAACCAGTTTCACTTGGGGATGCACGATCATAGGATGACGGGACGAGGGAAAGGCGATCGTGGCAGCGACGTTGACGGATGTGGCCAAGCACGCGGGAGTGTCGATCGCGACGGCATCCCGCGCCTTCGGTGAACCCGATCGACTGGCGCACGGCACACTCGAGCGGGTGCTGCGCGCAGCCACCGATCTCGGATACGCGACGCCGCAGTCGGCCACCGCCACCCGCACCCTCGGTGTGGTCGTCCCCGACGTCGCGAACCCGGTCTACGCCACTCTGCTCAAGGCGATCCAGGGGCAGGCGTGGCACGGGCGGCACCGCATCGTGCTCTTCGACGCCGACGAGGATCTGCGCCGGGAGAGTGAGCAGATCGAGCAGGCGCGCAAGCTCGACGGCATGCTGCTGTGCTCGCCGCGTCTTCCGGATGCCGACGTGCTCTCTCTGGTCGGGACCACCCCCTACGTGGTGATCAACCGGCAGATCGACGGCTCCTCCTGCGTGCTCATGGACACGGAGCACGGCCCGTCGCAGGCGATCGAGCACCTCGTCGCCCTCGGCCACACGCACATCGCCTACGCTGCCGGACCTCGTGGCTCCTGGGCCGACGTCCGCCGAGCGGACACGATCGCGCGAGCTTGTGAGCGGCACGGCATCCGTCTCACCCCGCTCAGCCACCACGCGGCATCCATCCAGGGCGGCCGGGCCGCTGCCGCACCGGCCGCGGCGAGCGGCGCCACGGCCGTCGTCGCGTACAACGACCTCGTCGCGCTCGGCCTCGAGGCGGGGATGATCGAGCTCGGACGCCGGTGCCCCGCCGACATCAGCATCGTCGGCATCGACGACATCGACCTCGCCGGTGCGGTGACACCGGCGCTCACCACCGTGCGGATGCCGATCGCGCGCAGCGGCGAGCTGGCGGTCGACCTGCTTCTCCAGTCGATGTCGGGCGCCGCGATCAGCGACGTCGTGACACTCGGCTCGCAGCTCATCGTGCGGGCGTCGACGGCGGCGCCGCGCGCCTGAGCACGTTCTGCGTGGATCAGAAACGTCTCTGAACGCGCCCTCTCAGCTGCGTTTCTGATCCAGCATCGTGCTGATTCGCCTCAGAGAGGAAGCGGCTCGACCTGGTCGAGATCGTCCTTCTTCGGGATGCCAGAGAGCGACGGCGAGACGAAGGCGATGAGCAGCACGATCGCGAGGAGGCCGACAGGTATGGCGATGGTGAGCTCGTAGCCGACCTGCTTCAACAGCAGACCCGCCACGGCGGGAGCGATCGACGCCGCGATCGCGGCGATCAACGACTGGATCGAGAGCACCCGACCCCGAAGGGAGTCGGGGATCAGAAGCGCCAGGTATGCCCCTTGCATCGCGTTCAGCGGGATGAGCGGCAGGGAGGCGATCAACGCCAGACCAGCGATCACCCACACGTGCTGAGTGAAGATCGCGCCGAAGAAGGCGACGCCGACAACGCAGATCGAGAGCCGGATGATTGCGCCTCCGCTGAGTGATCTCGAGATGCGCATGAGAATTATGGCCCCGAGAAGGATGCCGACGCCCTGGAAGGTCTGGATCAGACCGATCTTCCACGGCTCGGTCATGATCTGCTGCTGACTCAGGACGATGGCGGTGCCGCACGTGGCGAGCGAGAAGTTCACGCAGACGACGAGAAGGATCAGGAAGCGCGGCTGCGGCCATCGTCGCAGCCAGGTGAATCCCGCCGACGCTCTGGTGCTGTCTGCCTCCGTCTCGTCCGCGCGAGGACGCAGGTCGGTCCGGATCGCGATCCCGGCCCCTGCCTCTCCCAGACGGGCCGCGGCGCCGAGAAGGAAGGGAAGGGACGGATGCACACCGAAGAGGAGACCCGAGACCGGTGACGAGCCCAGTTGGATCGCCGCATCTCGCGCCTGGTTGGCGGCGGATGCATCGGGAAGCAGCGGGCCGCCCACGATCCGCGGCAGGATCACATCCGTCACGTTCGCGAACAGCCCGCCGATCACGCCGCTGACGGCGGCGAAGGCGAAGAGAAGCGGCACATCGAGCAGGCCGAGAAGGATGCTGAGGGCCAGAGCGCCGTACACGACGAACGCAGCGACACCCGAGACGATCATGATGATCCGACGATCGACTCGATCCATCAGGTACCCGCCGGGAAGGATCGAGAGCGCATGGGCCAGGGCATTCACGCTTCCGACGAGACCCGCGACTGCCGTGTCCTTCGAGACGCCGAACGCGAGAAGCGTGAAGGCGAAGGTGCCGATGAACACGCCGATCTGCGTGAACGTGTCGCCGATGAACCACACCCGATAATCGCGAACGCGCCACAGAGTAGGGCGGACTTCGTCGGTCATAGCGGCGCGATCTCGAAGATGTGATCGTACTGGGCGTCCCGCTCGCCGCAGGTGGGGCAACCAGGCTGACGTCCCCATTCCATCACTGTGCCGAGAGTCCCAGCGATGTAATCGACCTCGACCTGCTTGCCGACGGCGAAGGGCGGGGCGTACCGCGTGATTAGGCGGACAACCTCGTCAATGCCGAAGGAGATCAGCCGCTGGATGTGAGGTGCGAGGGCGGCGGTCGCGCCAGCACGATCAGGCGACATCAGAGCGCGGTACTGAGGAAGGAAGTCGTCAGTGTTCACCTCATCATGGATCTGTAGGCAATCCATGCAGCCAGACTCCCCGGGAATCACGGAGAAGATGCGCCCCCGAGTGTGTTGGGAGAGGAGAAATACGGCCGGCACGTCGAGGGCGACGGCCGCAGCATTCACCCTGCGTTGCGCGACGAACGGCGGCTCATCTATTGCGCAGATGATCGCGTCGCCATCGATACCCAGTTGCCTCACCTCGTCGGCGCCGGAGATCCGCTGGTTGATCGCCGAGATACAGACGTCGGGAGCGAACGAGTGAGCGTACTCCACTGCCACATCGACCTTCGCGCGTCCGAGGTCGGTCGTTCGAAACAGCGTTTGCCGATTCAGGTTCGACGCTTCGACGACGTCGTAATCGACGATCGTGAGCTTCTTCACTCCGAGTGCGAGAAGGAGGGGAAGGCTGGCACTTCCTCCTCCTCCTAGCCCGAGGAGGAGGACATGGGAATCGGAGATGTGCCGCTGTGCGACGTTTGCGGGCGAACTCGTGTTCGCGGCAGCCGCGGCGAAGAACGACTGATTCGCATGAAGTCGCTCGGGCAGATCGTCGTACCGAGAAGCGTCCTCCAAGAGCCCGCAGTCGTCTAGAACGGCGATTCCGGCCCGAAGTTGCTCCCGCGTGAGAATCGGCAAGGCGCGTCCTGCAACGTCGAGAAGCTCGTCCACTTCCCGTGTGCCATCAAGCAGCGGCAACAGAGCTCGAAGCTCCCCCGCGGGGTCCTTCAGTTCCTGAGTGATGCCCTGCTGTGCGCCGATGCGCACCGTTTCGTCGTCGAGCCAGTAAATGGGCAAAGCGCGCTTGACCTGCAATCGCATGACAGTCTCCTCGAGGCGAAGCCACGATCGTGCGAACGTCGATCGTGGCCTCGCCCCTGTTCAGGCGCATCGCTCAGATGATGCCCCAGCTGATCTTCTTGTCGGTCGGAACTCGGTTGACAGTGAATGCCATGTGGTCACCTCCTCCGCGTCGATAGGACAGGGAGCGGTGTTTCCCCCGTGACGCATGACTGCGTCTCGTCGGAGCGTACGGGGGAAATGGGAGATGGAATGGGCGCTGTTCCGGCATACCGATATGCAGCACGGCATCCGCAGGCATCGCGGCCGAAGAAGCAAGAGGATGGCGCAGATCCGTTTCTGACCGGATGCTCGAACCATGAGGAAATCCGCGAAGCAGGCGCACGCAGCCGGTCCCGTCGTGATCGTCGGCGGGGGGAACGCGGGCGTGTCGATCGCCGCCCGCCTGCGTCGACGCGGTGTTGCCGAGGTGACGATCATCGAGCCGCGGAGCGAGCACGTCTACGCGCCGCTGCAGTCGCACATCGCGGGCGGTGTCGCCGATCGACGTGAGGTCATCCGCCCTCAGGCGAAGGTCACTCCTCGAGGAGTGACCTGGCTGCAGGAGCGCGTCGTGGCCGTGCACACCGACGAGAATGCCGTGGAGCTGTCGTCCGGCAGGCGCGTCGGCTACGGCCAGCTGATCATCGCCGCCGGCATCGAGCAGCGCTGGGACGCCATTCCGGGACTTGCAGAGGCGGTCGCCGGCTCGGCGGTGGTCTCGAACTACACGCTCGAGCTGGCCGAGGAAGCCTCGAACGTGCTCCAGAATCTCGATTCGGGCACGGTGGTCTTCACCCAGGCCGCGGAGCCGGCATCATGCGCCGGAGTCGCCCAGAAGCCGATGTATCTCGCCTGCGATCGCTGGCAGAAGCTCGGGCGGCTGCCCGGCATCCGCGTGGTCTTCGTCACCCCCGAGGCGGCGCCCTTCCACATCGGCGAGGTCGCGTCCGAGCTCCACCGCTCGCTCGATGCATACGGGATCGAGGCGCACTACGTCGCCAGCATCGCGGAGGTGCGAGCGGATGCCCGAGAACTCGATGTCGTCGTCGACGGACAGACGACCACGATCCGCTACGACGTGCTGCACGCGGCACCTCCACACGCCCCCGCCGGCTGGATCGCAGAGAGCGGCCTGCAGGGCGCTGACGGCTTCGTCGACGTCGACCCCGAGACCCTGCGTCATCGGCGGTGGGCGAACATCTGGGCGCTCGGCGACGCGGCATCCATCACGCCCATCCGTTCCGGCGGCGCCATCCGATCGCAGGCGAAGGTCATCACCGATGCCCTCACGAGGCCGCAGAAGAACAGTCGCTACGACGGCTACAGCGAGACGCCGTTCACCGTGACCCGACGCACCGCGGTGTTCGCCGAGTTCGATCGCGCAGGCCGCCTGCAGCCGTCGATCCCGTTCTGGCGCACGCTGTACCGCGAGCGCCGCTTCACGTACGCGATGGATCGATGGGTGCTGCCGTGGGTGTACTGGAACCTCATCCTCAAGGGCAGGGCGTGAGCGCTACCCCCGGCGCCCCCGTCTGTCAACGGACCTGCCCCGGCGCGGCATCCGGTCGATGCTGGAACTCCCCAACCGAAGGAGCGCAGGATGTCGAACCCTGAAGGACTCATCAACAGCATGGACCCGACCGAAGGTGCCTTCGTCTTCCCGTCGGACGTCGAGCAGCCGGAGACGCAGGGCGACGAACCCCTCGAGGCCGAGCTCGGCGAAGACGGTCAGGGCGACCTCGCTCCCGAAGACGACGGTCAGCACAGCGGTGACGCCCCCGACGACCTGCGGACCTCCGAGTGAGCGGCAGCGACGAGCAGTCCGGATCGGCGAACGTCGGCTCGGCCGCCGAGTCCGACGCGCAGGCCCGCATCTCCGAGCACTTGGAGGCGCGCGAGGGCGAGGACTCCGGCGAACTGCTCTACGTCGGCGACACCCCGGCGGGCGGCGGCGGTGCCGACTCCGGTGCCGCGGCCGCCGTGGGCGTCGACGACGTGACCGAAGAGGCAGCGGAGAAGGAAGCCCGCTCGTACTCTTCCGAGCACAACGACGAACCCGGGATCGGCAATCGTCCTGGCGAGTCAGACGACTGAACTACTGCGGGGCCGGAGAGGAAGCCCGTCCACCCTCCGTGGCGCATCTCGCCGGCCCCGCATGTCTGTGGGCGTCGACTACACGGTCGACGGATGCAGGACGACCTTGATGCAGCCCTCCTCCTTCTTCTGGAACGTGCTGTAAAGGCCGGGCGCGTCCTCGAGCGGCGCGTGATGCGTCGTGAGGTCCATCACTCCGAGCGGATCAGAGGCATCCTCGACCAGGGGCAGCAGATCATCGATCCAGTTCTTCACGTTGCACTGCCCCATCCGCATCGTGATCTGCTTGTCGAACATGGTCTTCATGGGGATGATGTCGGCGTCACCGGCGTACACCCCGCTCAGCGACACGGTCCCGCCGCGTCGCACCGCGTCGATCGATGCGTACACCGCGGCGAGCCGATCGACGCCGGCCTTGTCCAGCACCTGCCGTGCCGCGCCGTCGGGCAGCAGCCCGACCGCTCTCTGCATGAAGGCAACCCCGCCGTTGCCGTGCGCTTCGAGGCCGACGGCATCCACGACCGAGTCCGCGCCGCGCCCCTCGGTGAGGTCGCGCAGCTCGTCGACGATCGAGTCGGTCAGATCGAAGGTCTCGATACCGTGTCGCTCGGCCATCGCACGCCGCTCGGGCACGGGGTCGACGGCGAGCACGCGGTAGCCGCGATGATGGCCGATGCGCGAGACGAACTGCCCGACCGGGCCGAGGCCCATCACCGCGAGCGTGCCGCCCTCCGGGACCTGGGCGTACTCGACGCCCTGCCAGGCGGTGGGGAGGATGTCGCTGAGGAACAGATACCGCTCGTCGGGCAGATCGGCGCCGACCGGGATGTGGTTGTAGTCCGCCAGCGGTACCCGCAGGTACTCCGCCTGACCGCCCGGAACCTGACCGTAGAGCTTCGTGTAGCCGAACAGTGAAGCGCCGCTGCCGTACTCGCGCACCTGCGTCGTCTCGCACTGCGACTGCAGGCCGCGGGTGCACATGAAGCACTCGCCGCAGGAGATGTTGAAGGGGATCACGACGCGGTCGCCGACCTGAAGCTTCGTCACGGCGGAACCGACCTCGACGACCACTCCCATCGGCTCGTGACCGAGGATGTCGCCGCGATCGAGGAACGGGCCGAGCAGCTCGTACAGGTGCAGGTCAGAACCGCAGATCGCCGAGGAGGTGACGCGGATGATCGCGTCCTCCGGCTGCTCGATCACGGGGTCGGGAACCTCTTCGACCGTCACCGTGCGCTTCTTCTGCCAGGTCAGTGCCTTCATCGCATCTCCTCATCCTCGTGCGCTCTCGTCACATCGTCCGAAGCCACGTTGCCCGTATGCGGAGCATCGCGCAGCGGGGTTGACACACTGGCTTTGACGGACAACGGGAGGATTGTCAACGGTCTCGTGCCCCTGCGCGCGCCGGGCGCACGATGAACGCGGACGGAGGCGACATGGCGACCAACACGCGAGCGATGGACTGCACACCGGAGGACGTGTTCCGGGTGCTCGAGAACGGCTGGCTCTACCCGACCTGGGTGGTCGGGGCATCACGGATGCGGGATGTGGACGAGGCGTGGCCGAGCACGGGCGCGGAGCTGCATCACTCCTTCGGTGTCTGGCCGGTTCTCATCGATGACACCACGCAGATGAAGGAGTGGGACCCGCCGCACCGAGCCGTGATGCGCGCCCGGGGCTGGCCGGTCGGCGAAGCCACGGTCACGATCCGCGCGCGCCGGCTCAGCTCCGGCTGCCTCGTGCGCATCGACGAGGATCCGGTGAAGGGCCCGGCGACGATCGTGCCGCGCTTCCTCACCACGCCGATGCTGCGGTGGCGCAACGCGGAGACGCTGAACCGGCTCGCCTATCTGGCCGAAGGGCACGCCGACTGATCCGGGTCAGTCGCCGGAGTTCTGCGTGAACTGCCGCTCCCAGTCGCGCAGTTCGGAGCGCCCGATGAGCGAGTCCAGCGACACCTGGAACAGCAGCCCCTTGCGCGCGTTCACCTGCTTGATGTTGTCGACGATCTGGATGGTGACTGCTGCCAGCGCCTCGCGGACCTCGCCGATGCGCTCATCCGGTGCATCCCACAGATCCGGACGCGTGAGCAGATCCAGCAGGTAGTCGCGGTCGAGGGCGGCCACGAGACGGGCCAGCTTGTCGGAGTATTCCGACTCCGCCAGCACGCTCTGATCCTCACCTGCCTTCGCGTCGAGCCGCACGAACAGCTGCTCGACGTGCGAGGCGAGGGCGTCGATGGCGACGGCCGTCTCGGCCGCGGCGGCATTGCCGGGAAGCGACGCGTAGTCGGCCCGCAGCTCCCGCAGACGGTTTACCCGCAGACGGATGCCGGCGGGCACCGGGTCTGCGCTCGCCGCAGGCTTCCTGCGACGCCGAGCGATCCGGCCGATCGCGGTGCCGGCTGCGGCGAGGAGGACCACGCCGCCGATGACGAACGGCAGCACGAAGTCCGCGCCCCCGCCGGCGGAACCCCCGGGCGACGACGGGGTCTCCGCGACGATCTGCTGCACGGTCTCGGTGAGCGCCTGCGCGGTGTCGCCGGCTGCGGCGGTCTCGCTCTCGTTGGCGATGCGGAGGGCCTCGCTGCTCTCGATCGCCGAAGAGATCGCCTGCACGTCGTCGCCGATGGCGAGCACGATCGTCGGCTGGTCAGCGCCCTTCGCGATGTCGGTCCGAACCTGGCCGGCGTACTCGTCGCTGTCGTCGACCTGCGCCGGGAGCACCACGATCGCGATCGAGCCATCGCCCGGAGCGGCCTCCAGCAGCTGGGCTTTCAGGGACTCGGCCCCGGGAACGCTCGGGTCGACGTAGACGTTCTCGGCGTCGAGTCCTGCCACGGCATCGTCCACCCACGGATTGCCGGATGCCGCCGCGATGATCATGCCCACCTCAGAAGTTGTTGATGACAGAGGCGAAGACGAGGTCGATGCGCTCGGCATCCGAGGCGTCGAACATCTGCCCGCCGGTGGCATCCGCGATCCGCTGCAGAGCCGTGGGGTCTGCGCCCTCGCCGTAGGCGATGGTGAAGATGCGCACGGGAGTGTCGTCGCTGCCCTCCTTGGAACTCTTGCCGATCTTCGCGATGAGCGAGTCGAGCGAGGTCGTCGAATCCGTGTCCTCGCCGTCCGACAGCACGACGATCGCGTTGATGCGACCCGGTTCTGCCCGCGCGCTCATCGCCTCGTATGCGGTGAGGACCGCGTCGTAGAGCGGAGTGCCGTTGCGCTGCGCGTAGCGGAGGTCGGCGAGCGAGGAGTCGAGCTTCTCTCCGTCGGCCCCGAGCGCTGTGACGTCCCGCAGCACCTGGATACCTTCGCCCTCGTCGGAGGAGATGCCGGTGGTGAACGCCCAGACGCCGACCTCATCGGTGGAACGGAAGTGCCCGAGGGTGGTCTGCGCACCCTCGATCGCGCCGTCGAGCCGCGAGCGTCCGTCGCCGATCGGGTCGTCCATCGAACCGGAGATGTCGATGAGCTCGAGCACCGACGAGGGTTTGCGCACCTGCGTCCACTGGTCGATGGCGGTGGAGATCACATCGACCTCCGGCTTCGGCAGCGAGACCGCCGGCTGTGCCGGATCGACGCCGAACTTCGCCGAGAACTGGTCGCCGAGGGGGACCGACTCATCGAGGGGGCGGAATCCGTACTCCGGGAGGATCTTCTGCGCCGGTGCGCTCTGCAGGTACTCGGCGAACGCCTCGCCGGCCGTGCGCTGCTCGGGCGTCACCCAGTCGGCGCCGAGGACGGTCACCGGGTTGTCGGACCACATCGACCCGCCGGACGGATACACGGCGACGAGCTTGGTCTTCGGCGGCGTCAGCGTCTCGCCCGGCTGCACGGTGTGGGAGTCGGGGTTGCCCTTGTTGTAGTTGAGCAGCGACGTCTCCTCCAGAGCGACCGCTGAGACGTAGGCCGAGCCGTTCGCGCCGTTCTGCGTCTCGTCGTACAGCGTCGAGAGCACGTTGCCGGTGGTGTCGCCGTAGTGGATCACGCACTCCTCGAAAACGCGGGAGAAGTCGGCCGCGGCGTCCACGTCGGCCGAGGTGAGGCCTTCAGCCTTTCCGGATGCCTCATACGACTGCATGAGGATCGTGGAGAGGCCTGTCGTCGAGGTGTTCGGGTTCGTCTTGGAGATCTTGAAGGCGCCCCAGATGTCCTTGCCAACGCTGCCCCAGCCGGCCGGATCCTGGCACAGCCCTTCGAGGTCGCTGATGCTGATGGGCTTCTCCGGCCAGCCGAGAGCCTTGGCCATCGGCTCGGGCATCCCGAACACGATGGGGGTGCGGGTGAACGAGGCGGGCTCGCCGACGAGGCTGGGCGATGCGGCGGCAGCCACGCGGTCGGTCCAGACCGTGGATGCCGGCGACCAGAGGGTCGGCCACAGCGTGCGGTCGTCGCTCGGCCAGTCGTCACCTGCGGTGAGGTAGCGCGCCGCGTTCCCGGACGAGACGTTGGTCGGGCGGACGGTCGCGCAGGTGTCGAGGCCCTCGTGCTCGGGCGAGTCCTTGAACGCAGTGGCGAGCTCGTCGAGCATGTTCACCTTCTCCGACGAGGTCGCGATGGTGATGTGCGTGCATCCGTCGTCGGGGAACCCCTGGCTCCCATCGGTCGTCGTGCCGTCGTCACCGCCGGCGGTGCAGGCGGCCAGCACCAGCGCGGCGATAACCGTGCCGGCGAAGGCGGCGGTCGTCCGCCGGGCGATGGACCGGGGGGCGTTGCGAGGCGCGCTCATGCGCCTAGGCTACCCAGGTATCGCTCTTCCGATCAGGAAGTTCTGCGATATCGCACCAGGGTCACGACCCTGCGCGCATGAACTCCTCGGCGGCCCGCACCTGATCGGCGGACGGACGGATGCCGGTGTAGAGCACGAACTGCTCGAGGGCCTGCAGCGTCGCGACCTCTGCGCCGCTGATCACGGTCTTCCCCGCTGCGCGGCCTGCGGCCACGAACGGGGTCTCGGCCGGGAGGGCCACGACGTCGAAGACGACGGATGCCGCCGCGATCGCCTCCGCAGAGAACGACAGCGCATGCTCGTCTGCTCCCCCCGCCATGCCGATCGGCGTGACGTTGACGAGCACGTCAGCTGTGGCGTCGCCGGCATCCGGCAGCCACGCGAAGTCGTACAGGTCCGCGAGGGCGCGTCCGTTCGCCTCGTTGCGCGCGACGATGGTGACGTCGTCGAAGCCCGCGTCGCGGAACGCGGCTGCCGTCGCCTTCGCCATGCCGCCCGATCCGCGCAGAAGAACCGTCGAGCCGGCATCCAGGCCGTTGCGCTCGATCAGCTGCGCGATGGCGGAGTAGTCGGTGTTGTAGGCCGTGAGCACGCCGTCGTCGTTCACGATCGTGTTGACCGAGTCGATCGCCGTCGCCGAGGCATCCATCCGATCGACCAGAGCGATCACGTCTTCCTTGTAGGGCATCGAGATCGCACAGCCCCGGATGCCGAGACCGCGGACTCCGGCGATCGCCTGAGCGAGGTCGGTCGGCGCGAAGGCCTTGTAGATCCAGTTGAGCTCGAGCGCCTCGTAGAGGAAGTTGTGGAACCGCGTTCCGTTGTTGCTGGGTCGCGCCGACAGCGAGATGCACAGCGTCATGTCCTTGTTCAGCATGGTCACCGGACAAGCGTAGCCGTGACGGGTCGTGGCGAAGATCGCGAGTCCTCCCCTATGGTGAAGGTGCGTGCACAAGGGGATCGATCGTCTCCGTCTCTCCCCAGATGACGGGCAGCCTTCCCCAGAGGCAAGACGGTCCGTGCACGCGATTGGGCCCTCTCGAGTAGTTCAGTCCCCAATGGACTACTCGAGGGGGCCGCTATCGTCTCCCGACCAACTTTTTCGGTTTTGTCCCCCAAAAGGGGGACAAGGAGGTGGAAAAAGGGTTAGGCTGTTTCTGACGCACCCTCCGGTCGTCTTCGGCCCTCATCGCTCCCCCCGCGGTGAGGGCCACACCATTTTCCGGGCGCCTGCCGTATCACGGGCGGATGCCGCTCGTGCAACATTTGGATTACCTTCTCCCAGGTGCTGTTCCCCTCGGGGCCTCCTCCACTAGCGTTAGCGCTGTCGGGGCATCCCTGCGTCGGCTTCTTCATCAGCAGAGCGAACAGGCAGTACATGAGCACTCAGGGCACGGTCAAGTGGTTCAACTCGGAGAAGGGCTTCGGCTTCATCTCCCCCGACGACGGCGGCGCCGACGTTTTCGCGCACTACTCCGCCATCGAATCCTCCGGCTACCGGTCTCTCGATGAGAACCAGCGAGTCGAGTTCGATGTCGCGCAGGGCCCCAAGGGCCTGCAGGCAGAGAACATCCGTCCGCTCTAAGCGGTCGGAACAGAGAACTCCCCGCCCGGATTCGCCTCGTGCGACATCCGGCGGGGAGTTCTGTGTTCTCCGCCCTGTTGCGGGGCTCGTCGGCACGGTTCAGACGAGGAGCAGGGAGCGCAGTTCGTCGACCGACGCGGCTCGGAATGCCGCCTCGTCACCTTCGTGCTGCTCGCTGAACCCCCACTCCACGAAGATCACGGGGACGCCGTTCGCGTTGCCGCCCTCGACGTCGTGGTGGCGGTCGCCGACGAGCACCGGCCGCGAGGTGTCGGCGCCGAGCTCCCGGAGGCGCCGCAGCGCTTCGGCGACTATGTCGGTCTTGGTCGCGAGCGTCGCCTCGTCGGGCGTGGCCCCGACCGTCGTCAGGAACGAGGGCCGTAGACCGAAGTGGTCGACCAGGGCGTCGACCTGAATCTCGGGCTTCGAGCTCGCCGTCGCCTGCGGGACTCCTGCGGCGTGCAGCTCGTGGATGAGGTCGATCATGCCCGGGTACGTGGCCGCGTCCGTCGTGTAGCCGTCGGCCTTGCCGAGCGTGCGGTAGAAGGTGACCGCCTCGGTGGACTCGGCGGGAGTCATGCCCGCCTGATCCTGGAAGGAGTCGAACATCGGCGGCCCGATCCAGTGGATCAACTGCTCGCGCGTGGGAGCCGGCCGGCCGAAATGGGTGAGGGCGATGTTGAGGCGGCGCAGGATGCCGACGGAGGCGTCGACGATGGTGCCGTCGACGTCCCACAGCACGCAGGAGTAGGGAGAGGAGGGCATCCCCCCAGCCTATGGGGAGCTGAGCGCGTGGCGGCTCCTCCTGCACAGGTGTGCAGCGGATGCCGTTCTCCACAGTTCGTGGCCGGGCAGAATTCGTCGTCCTAGGGTGGTGACAGCGGGAGATCTGCGGGTGAGAATGGGGGCATGTTCGTGTCGATGGAAGCGATAACGACGATCGCGTGCGCAGTGTCGGTCGTCGGTTCGATCACGGGCCTCGGCGGATGGTTCATCCGTCGGGTGGACGCGCGATTCGACAAGGTCGACGCGCGATTCGATCGGCTGGAGGATCGGGTGAGCGGCGTCGAGCACGAGCTGACCGAGGTGAAGATCGCCGTCGCGCGGCTGGAAGGCCCGCCGCCGCGGCTCGCGACAGCGCGCTGACGCTCAGAAGAGGCGCGGGATGCCGGACTCGATGCCCTTCATGTCGTCGTAGTCGAGCACGAGGCAGCGGATGCCGCGGTCCTCGGCGAGCACCCGGGCCTGAGGCTTGATCTCCTGCGCGGCGAAGACCCCCTGCACGGGGGAGAGATGCGGATCGCGCCCGAGCAGTTCGAGGTAGCGCGTCAGCTGCTCGACACCGTCGATGTCGCCGCGGCGCTTGATCTCGACTGCGATCGCGGCACCGTCGGCATCCCGCACCAGCAGGTCGACCGGGCCGATCGCGGTCGGGTACTCGCGGCGCACGAGGATCGCACCCTCGGAGATGCGCTCGACCTGCTCGGCGAGGAGGCGCTGCAGGTCGGCCTCGACGCCGTCCTTCTGCAGGCCGGGGTCGATCCCCAGTTCGTGCGAGGTGTCGTGGATGATCTCGTAGATCTGCACGCGCAGCGCGTCGCCCGTCTTCTTGTGCGAGACGCGCCAGACCTCGACGACGCCGGCGCTCGCCTCCTCCTCGCCCGGAACCTCGGTCGAGAGCGAACACGGCGGACTCATCCAGTTGAGCGGCTTGTAGCTGCCGCCGTCGGAGTGCACCAGCAGACTCCCGTCCCCCTTGTGCACGAGCAGACGCGTGGCGAGGGGGAGATGGGCGTTGAGCCGACCGGTGTAGTCGACCGAGCAGCGGGCAATGACGAGGCGCACCCGTCGAGCCTAACGGCATCCGATCGGCCCTTCGGCGAGCTGAGTCTCAGCCCTCCCGCACGGCGACGGCCGGGGTCTTCTCGTCCTCGCGGAGCGGGCGGGCGGCGCCGGAGAACAGTCCGGATGCGACGACCAGCACGACGAGGATGAAGAGCGTGTTCAGCAGTCCGATGTGCTCGCTGATGATGCCGAGGACCGGAGGCCCGCCGAGGAAGGCGACGTAGCCGATCGTCGCGGCGGCACTCACGCGCGCTGCCGCCTTGGCCGGGTCGTCCGCCGCGGCCGACATGCCGAGCGGGAACCCGAGCGAGGCCCCGACACCCCAGAGCGCGGCGCCCACCAGCACGAGCGGGAAGTTCGGCGCGAGGATGAACAGCAGGATGCCGGACGCCGCGGCCACCGCCAGGATGCGCAGCACCAGCACGCGGCCGAAGCGGTCGACGAGCGGCCCCCCGAACAGGCGCAGCACGGTCATGCCGATCGAGAAGACCGCGAGCGACACGGCTCCGGTGCCTTCCGGGAAGCCGTGGCCCTGCTCCGTGCCGAGAGCGATCCAGTCGTTCGCCCCGCCCTCCGCGAAGGACATGCCGAGCATCACGACTCCGAGCAGGTACGTCCGCGGCTCGCGCCACGCTTCCAGCGCCACGTGCATCCGCTGTCGGAACGCCGGCTTCTCGTGGTTCTCGGGGTCGAGTGCCGCTTCGCGCACCGGCACCTGGAAGAAGCAGATCACGGCGATCACGACGATGAGGGCGCCGACGATCCCGGAGTGCACGGCGACCGTGACCGACAGGCCGGCGGCCAAGGCCCCGATACCGGCGCCGATGACCGTGCCGAAGCTGAACAGCGCGTGGAAGACCGGCAGGATGGTCTTCCCCATCTGCTGCTCGATCGCCGTCGCCTCGACATTCATCATCACGTCGACGCAGCCGTTGCCGAAGCCGAAGAGCACCATGCCGAGCAGCACGATCGGCACCGAGCCGAAGACGTTGGCGCCGAGGCCCACGAGGGCGATGCCGACGGCGAACATGAGCATGGCGAGCAGCATCCCCCGCCGCGCGCCGGTCCGCGCCATCACGGCCGGACTCGTCGAGATGCCGATGATCGATGCGAGGCCCATGCCGAGCAGGATCAGCCCGACCTGCGCATTGTCGAGCTCCAGAGCCTCTTTGATCCCGGGCACGCGGGACGCCCAGGTCGCGATCGAGAGACCGCTCGCGAAGAAGATGGCGAAGATGGCTGTGCGCCAGCGCACGAACTGCGAACGGGTGAGGGCGGTGTCCATGCGGGACAGCCTATCGAATCGATTCGACTCCTGGGAACGGAACCGGGCTATCCTCGGAGTATGAGCAGCAGGGAGACGCCGCGTCGTGCGACCATCGCCGACGTCGCGCGGCACGCGGGGGTGGCGACGTCCACGGCCTCCGTCGTGTTCAGCGGCAAGGCGAAGGTCGCGGCCGCGACGCGGGAGCGGGTTCTCGCCGCCGCCACCGAGCTCGGCTACGCCGGCCCGGATCCGCGCGCGGCATCACTGCGACGCGGACGCAGCGGGATCGTCGCGGTCGTGCTCGAGGGGGAGTTGCGCGCGGCGTTCCTGGACCCGGTCACCACCGCCATGATGGACGGACTCACCGAGGGGCTGGCCGACCTCAGCGCCGGCATCCTCCTGCTGCGCGACGAACCGGGGGACGAAGGATCCGCCCTGGCGAACGCCCCCGTCGACGCCTTCGTGCTCATCGGATGCTCCGGGCGCATGCGCGACTCGCTCGAGGTCGTGCGGGGCCGAGGGCTTCCCGTGGTCGTGATCGAAGGCGATGCCGGCGAGGGCATACCGCGCATCACGCTCGACAACACCGCGGCTTCGGCCGACATCGCCCGTCACCTGCACGACCTCGGGCACCGCGACGTCGCGATCGTCACCCTCCACCTGAACAGTGACAGGGAGCGCGGCGTCGTGACCCCCGAGCGCCTCGCCGCCGCCACCGTCGACGTCGCGGTCGACCGTCTCGCGGGGCTCCGGCAGGTCTTTCCCGACGCCCCGGCGATCTCGGCATCCGGGAGCCTCATCGACGAGGGGGCGCGCGTCGGACGGATGCTGCTCGCTGATGCGGCCACCCGTCCGACGGCCGTCATCGCCCAGAGCGACCTGCTGGCAGCGGGGGTCGTCCGCGCCGCGGAGGAGCTGGGGTTGCGGGTGCCGGGAGACCTCTCCGTCGCCGGGTTCGACGGGATCGCCGTCGACGGCCTCTCACACCTGACTCTCACCACGAGCGTGCAGCCCGCGGTCGACAAGGGTCGGGCCGCCGGCGAGCAGGTCGCCCGGATGCTGCACGGCGAGCCCGGGACCTCGCAGCACCTGACCTGCCGGCTCCGCGTGGGCACGACCACCGCCGCGCCCGCCGTGCGCTGAGCGCTCAGCTGCGGGTGTGGTCGCCGGCGGATCAGGGTCGGGAACCCGGCGCACCCTCGCCCCGGTAAACTGGACGGACACCCGCCCGCCTGAGCCATTCGGCCGACGAGCCCCGAGGGAGCCGCGTATATGCTGACGCTCCTCGCCGTGTTCCTCCTCGGGTCGCTGCTCATGCCCGTTCTGGTGCGCTGGCTGGGATCGCAGGCATTCCTCATCGCCGCTCTCATTCCCGCGGCGGCATTCGTCCATGCGCTCGTGCGCACCCCCGAGGTGCTCGACGGTCCGGCGCCCTACGTCTCCGTCTCATGGATCCCCCAGCTCGGCCTGAACCTGTCCATGCACATGGACGTCCTCGGGTGGGTGCTCACACTGATCGTCACCGGCGTCGGCGCGCTGGTGCTGCTCTACTGCCGCTGGTACTTCCTCGACGACTCGGCGGGGATCGGCTCCTTCGCCGGCGTGCTGCTCGGATTCGCCGGAGCGATGTACGGCCTCGTCCTCACCGACGACCTCGTGATGCTCGTGATGTTCTGGGAGGTGACGAGCATCCTCTCGTACCTCCTGATCGGCCACTACCGTCGACGTGCGGTCAGCCGACGCGCGGCTCTCCAGGCACTGCTGGTGACCACGCTCGGCGGGCTCGTGATGTTCGTCGGCGTGGTGCTGTTGGTGGTGGATGCCGGCACGTCGAGCATCCGCGAGATCCTGGAGCTCGCTCCCACGGGTCCGATCGTGGACGCGGCGATCGTCATGCTGCTGATCGGCGCCATCAGCAAGTCGGCCCTGTTCCCCTTCCACTTCTGGCTGCCGGGCGCGATGGCCGCGCCGACGCCGGTGAGCGCCTATCTGCACGCCGCCGCCATGGTCAAGGCCGGCATCTACCTGATCGCCCGCTTCGCGCCGATCTTCGCTTTCAGCGGACCGTGGCGGCCGATCGTCATCACCCTCGGCATCGTGACCATGCTGCTCGGCGGCATCCAGGCGCTGCGCGAAACCGACCTCAAGCGCATCCTCGCCTTCGGCACCGTCAGCCAGCTGGGATTCTTCGCGGTGGTCGTCGGCTACGGCACGCAGGCCTCGGCGCTCGCCGGGCTCGCCCTGGTCATCGGGCACGCGCTCTTCAAGTCGGCGCTCTTCCTGATCGTGGGAGTCATCGACCGCCAGCTCTCCACCCGTGACATCGATGAGCTCTCCGGCGTCGGACGCCAGGCGCCGGTCATGGCGACAGCGGCATTCATCTCGGTGGCCTCGATGGCGGGCATCCCGCCGACCCTGGGATTCGTCGCGAAAGAGTCCACGCTCATCGCACTGCTCGACGATGCTCAGCACGGCTCGCCCTGGGGCCTCGTCGCGATCATCGGGGTCAGCGTCGGGTCCATGCTCACCGCGGCATACGGCATCCGCTTCCTCTGGGGAGCCTTCTGGACCAAGCGCGACGAGCAGGGCCAGCGCGTGCCCGACACCGCCTGGCCCGACCCGCCCGTCGGCTTCCTGTCGGCGCCGATCATCCTCGCCGGCGTCACGCTCGCCGCGGGCATCGGCGCCCCGGCTCTGGATGTCGCGCTGCAGGGATACGCGGTCACCGCGACACCCGGTCTCGACGCCGCGGGTGAGGCGGCCGAGGGGCCCGGGTATCTCGCGCTCTGGCACGGACTCGAGCCGGCGCTCGGCATCTCGATCCTGTCGATCCTGCTCGGCTTCGGCGTCTTCTGGCTGTCGCGTCGTACGGGCTGGGACACCAAGGCACGGATGCTGCCCTTCACGGCCGCAGACGCCTACTACCTCGTCGTCCGCGGCGTCGACCGCCTCTCCGTGCTCAGCACCACTCTCACCCAGCGCGGTTCGCTGCCGGTCTACGTCGGCACGATCTTCGTGGTCTTCGTCGCCGCCGAGGTGACGGCGCTGATCGCGAGCGACGTCGATCGGTACAACCTCTCGGCCTGGCACACCCCGGCCCAGATCGCCGTCGCGCCGATCATGGCCGTCGCCGGAGTCTTCGCCGTGCGTGCGCAGAAGCGCTACACGGGCGTGGTGCTGGTCTCGGTCACCGGGCTCGGCATGGTCGTGCTGTTCGCGACGAGCGGTGCCCCCGACCTCGCGCTCACGCAGATCCTGGTCGAGACCGTCACCATGGTGACCTTCGCCCTCGTGCTGCGGCGGCTTCCGGCACGGATGGGCGAGCACAACGCCTCGGTCGGCCGGATTCCGCGCGCCGTGCTGGCGATCGGCGTAGGCGTCACCATGGCGTTCGTCGCGGTGGTCGCCACCCAGTCGCGCGTCGCCGAGCCGATCTCCACCGTGTTCCCGAAGCTGGCCTACGAAATCGGCCACGGGAAGAACGTCGTCAACGTCGCGCTCGTCGATCTGCGCGGCTGGGACACGATGGGAGAGCTCTCCGTGCTCGTGCTCGCCGCGACCGGCGTGGCATCCCTCGTCTTCGTCACCCACCGCGCCGACCTGCTCGCCGCGACCAAGGACCTGCCGCGCGCCACGCGCAAGGCGGCTCGCAGTCGACCCCTGGTCGAGACGACCGAGGGCATCCGCTTCCAGACCTCCGAGAACGAGGACAGCCCGCGGGCGTGGCTCATCGGCGGGCAGAAGATGAAACCGGAGAACCGGTCGATTCTCCTCGAGGTGATCGTCCGCATCCTGTTCCACACGATCATCGTGGTCTCGATCTTCCTGCTCTTCGCCGGGCACAACCTTCCCGGCGGTGGCTTCGCCGGCGGCCTGGTCGCAGGCATGGCCTTGGTCATGCGGTACATCGCCGGCGGTCGCTGGGAGCTCGGCGCGGCCGCGCCGACGGATGCCGGTCGGCTCCTGGGCGCCGGCCTCATCATCGCCGTGGGCACCGCGGTCGTCCCGTTGTTCTTCGGGATGGCGCCGCTCACGAACTCGTTCTGGGAGTGGGAGATCCCCGGCATCGGGCATATGGAGTTCGTGACGTCCACCATCTTCGACATCGGCGTGTACCTGGTCGTGATCGGACTCGTGCTCGACGTGCTGCGCAGCCTCGGCGCCGAGGTCGACCGCCAATCCGCGCTCCGCCCGCAGGAGAGCCCGACGCAGGGAGGGGTGCGCAGCTGATGGACGTCTCGCTCACCCTGATCGTCGTGATGGCGGTGCTCTTCGCCTGCGGCGTGTACGCGATGCTGGAGCGCAGCCTCACCCGCGTGCTGATCGGTTTCCTGCTTCTCGGCAATGCCACGAACCTGTTGCTGCTGATCGTGATGGGAGTGCCGGGGACCGCGCCGTTCTACGGTGCCGAGGGTGAGATGAGCGATCCGCTCCCGCAGGCGCTCACCCTCACGGCCATCGTGATCACCTTCGCCGTGTCGGCGTTCCTCCTCGCCCTGATCTACCGCTCCTGGCAGCTGGGCCAGGCCGACACGGTCGAGGACGATGCGGCCGACATCGCGCTCCGCGCCCGTACGGATGCTGACGAAGACGTTCTGGAGGACGACGCCAACCTCGAGGAGGAGGCGACCACCGACTTCGTCGGCGTGCAGACCGCCCCGATCACCGTGCTCCACATGCGCGATCATCCGTCGATCCAGGACGACGCGCCCGTCGATGCGCCGGTAGCCCGACCCGGAGACGGGCGCGATCCTGAGGACGACGAAGGGGCCCGGTCATGACCGCACTCGTCCCGCTCCTCGTCACCCTGCCGCTCCTCGGCGCCGCCATCACCCTCATCTTCGGCCGCAACGCCCGCCTGCAGGTGTTCGTCACCGTCGCCACCCTCGCGATCGTCTCGATCATCGCCGCCGTGCTGCTGGTGGTGGTGGATGCCGGCGCCCCGATCGCCGTCTCCGTCGGCGGCTGGCCGGTGCCGTTCGGCATCGTGCTGTACGTCGACCGGCTGTCGGCCCTGCTCGTGCTGGTGTCGAGCATCGTGCTGCTCGCGGTGCTCCTGTTCTCGATCGGCCAGGGCGTCGCCGACGGTGCGGAAGAGACCCCGATCTCGATCTTCAACCCCTCGTACCTGATCCTCGCCGCGGGCATCTTCAACGCGTTCATAGCCGGCGACCTCTTCAACCTCTACGTCGGCTTCGAGATCCTGCTCGTGGCCTCGTACGTGCTGATCACTCTCGGCAGCACCGAGTCCCGCATCCGCACCGGTGCCGTCTACATCGTCGTGTCGCTGGTGTCGTCGATTCTGTTCCTCGCCTCGATCGCGATGATCTACGGGGCGCTCGGCACTGTGAACATGGCGCAGATCGCCGAGCGGATGTCGGAGCTCCCACAGGAGACGCAGCTCGTGCTGCACCTCATGCTGGTGGTCGCCTTCGGCATCAAGGCGGCCATCTTCCCCGTGTCGTTCTGGCTGCCCGACTCCTACCCGACCGCCCCGGCACCGGTGACCGCGGTGTTCGCGGGATTGCTGACGAAGGTCGGTGTCTACGCCCTCATCCGCACCGAGACGCAGCTCTTCGCGTCGAACAGCATCGACACCGTCCTACTCATCATCGCGTTGGCGACCATGATCATCGGGGTGCTCGGCGCCGTGGCGCAGGCGGAACTCAAGCGAATCCTGTCGTTCACGCTCGTGAGTCACGTGGGCTACATGATCTTCGGCCTCGCGATCGCGACGCCCGCCGCGATCGGTGCGACGGTCTACTACATCGTCCACCACATCGTCGTGCAGACCACTCTGTTCCTCGCCGTCGGACTCGTGGAGCGCCGAGCCGGCAGCACCTCGATCCTGCGGGTCAAGGGACTGCTGAAGGTGGCCCCGGTGATCGCCGTGCTGTACTTCGTGCCCGCGATCAACCTCGGCGGCCTGCCGCCGTTCTCCGGGTTCATCGGCAAATTCGCGCTGTTCGAGGCCGCGGCATCCGTCGGCACCCCGCTCATGATCGTGCTGATCATCGGCGGCATCGTCACCTCGCTGCTCACCCTCTATGCCCTGATGCGTGCGTGGAACCTCGCGTTCTGGCGCGAGGAGGAGGACTCCAGCGAGACCGAGGGTCGCATCTCACACCTCGGCAACGCCCCCGCGGCCGACGACCAGCAGGAACGCCGCCGCATCCCGAAGATCATGACGCTCGCGACCGGGGGAATGGTCGCGGTGACCCTCGCGCTGACCATCTTCGCGGGCCCCCTGTACGCACTCTGCGACCGCATCGGTGCAGGCCTGCTGCAGCCGGTGAATCTCGTTCAGCTGGAAGAGGAGGTGGGCTGATGGCGCGCGACACCCGGCGTCACCTCTGGCGCGACATCCGCGTGCAGCTGCCGTTCCTCGCCTGGCTGGTCGTGCTGTGGATGCTGCTGTGGGCGCAGTTCACCCCACTCTCGTTCCTGACCGGGCTCATCGTCGCGGTGTTCGTGACGCGTGTGTTCCGCCTGCCGACCGTCGCGCTGTCGGGTCGGATCAACATCTGGTACGCCGTGGTGTTCACGATCTCGTTCCTGTTCGCGGTGCTCCGCGGTGCGCTGGCGGTCACCATCCAGGTGTTCGACTTCCGCCGGCAGCCGGGCGCCGCCATCATCGCGGTGCCGCTGCGCTACGCAGATGACCTGGTCATGACGCACGTCGCTGTCACCTCGTCGCTCATTCCCGGCTCGCTCATCGTCGAGGCCGACCGCGACCGCCGCATCCTTTACCTGCATGTGATCGGGGTGCGTACCGCCGCCGATGTCGAGCATCAGCGTGAGCACGTGCTGCTCTGGGAGGAGCGGATCGTGCGGGCCCTCGGAGATCCGGAGCAGTACCGTGCCCTGAAGGCCGACCAGCGCGCCGGCCGTCTCACACGCCCATCGAAGGGCGGTGCCCGATGAACATCCTGCTCCTGGTGATCATGGTCGTGTTCGCCGTCGCGGCGATCCTCGCCGTGATCCGGATCGTGCGCGGGCCGTCGATCCTCGATCGCGCCGTGGCATCCGACGTGCTGCTCACCGAGGTGATGTGCGTGCTCGGCGCCGAGATGGCGATCAACGGGCACACCCGCAGCATCCCGGTGCTGCTGATCATCGCCGCGATCGGGGTGTTCGGCTCGATCGCCGTCGCCCGGTTCGTCGCGAGAAGGGACACCACGACGCAATGAACGTGCTCGGTCTCATGATTCCGGATGCCGTCGTCGATGTGGCGGTCCTCATCCTCATCCTGCTCGGCGCCCTGCTCTGCCTGTCGGCAGCGGTCGGTCTCCTGCACTTCCGCGATGTGCCGTCTCGACTGCATGCGGCGACCAAGCCGCAGGTGCTCGGCCTCGTGCTCATCTGCGGAGCCATCGCGCTGTCGCAGCGCTCTGTCGGCGGCATCCTGCTCGGGCTGGTGCTCGTCGCCCCGATCGTGCTGATGCAGTTCGCCACAGCGCCGCTCTCGGCGCACATGGTCGGGCGGCAGGCCTACCGCAACGGCACGACCGACCAGCGCGGCCTCGTCGTCGACGAACTGGCCGAGTCGAAGCAGACCCCACCCGCCGCCGGTTAGCGGCGGGCGACTGCGACGTCGGTCACCGTCGTCCGGCGTTCACAATTCAGCAAGAACTGGGCTAGGCGGCGCTCACGGGCCGCTGAGAACCGAATCCCCGGAATTCTTGCTGAATTGTGAACGAGGACCGGCCGAGACACCAGTCCTGCACCGATCTCCCGGTGCCGAAAACCGTTCACATTCCCCGGTCCCGGCATCCGGTCTGATGTCGTGATTCGCACACTTCTCTGATGACCGAAGAGAAGCAGACCGTCGCGCAGCGCGCCGCCGCCATCTATTCGCGGGTGGCATTCACCCGCGCCGACCTCATCGACCGGCGCCTGTCCGGCCGTGCGATCGCGCTCGCCGTGCGTCAGGGCCGTCTTCAGCACGTCCGTCGTGATCGGTACCTTCTGGATGCGGTGGAAGACGACGCCGTGGAAGCCGTACGTATCGGAGGGCGACTGACGTGTCTGTCGCTGTTCGCGGCGATGGGAGTGTTCGTTCATCGGCGCCACGGTCTGCATGTCTTCGTCACGCGCGGCAGCTCGCGGTTGCGTACGCCCACTGTGAAGGACGTGACGTATCACTGGAGCTCCTCGCCTGACGCGCCCACCCTTCTTCATGTCGCGCCGTTGATCGATGCAGCCCGTCATGCGGTGCGATGCCAAGAACCGCGCGCCGCGATCGCAACGCTGGACAGCCTTCTGCACCACGGTCTCCTCACGATCGTTCAGCTCGATGAGGTCTTCGCAGGACTGCCTGCCCGCGTGCAGCCGCTACGCCCGCTCGTCGACGGCTCCGCCGGTTCGGGGCCGGAGACGTTCGTTCGGCTGATCCTGCGGGCTCTCGGCGTGAAGTACGAGACGCAGGTGGAGATCGACGGCGTCGGTCGCGTCGACTTCGTCGTCGAGGGCTGGCTGATCATCGAATGCGACAGCAAGGAGTTCCACGAGGGCTGGCAGAAGCAGCAGGCCGCCCGGAGACGAGACCTCGCCGCCGCCCGCCAGGGGTATGTGACGATCCGGCCTCTGGCGGCGGACATCCTCGGCGAGCAGACGGCCCTGCAACAGCAACTGCGGGAGATCATCGAGGCCCTAGGCCCACGAGTCACCGATGGTCGGCGTTCACAATTCAGCAAGAACTCCGGCCGTTGACGCGAAACGGCGGGAGAACACGCCTCCGGCGGAATTCTGACTGAATTGTGAACGGGTGACGCAACCCGGCCGCTGGACGCCACCCCCTCTGCCGGGTTACCGTGCTGGCATGGAGACGCTGCTGCTCATTCACGGTCTGCTCGCTGCAGCATGGTTCGCGATGCTGATGCGGAAGCCGCGACCGGCACCCCGGGCCGATCCGGACGGCTTCGCGGTGGATCCGGCGCTGTCGAAGGCGCTCGATGACTCCGCATCCGACAGCGTCAGGTTCCGGGGCTACCTCTGAGTCAGAGGGCGTCGGCGAAGCGCTGGATCATCCGCGCGGCCGGCGCCGAGTCGCTGATAAGGGTGCCGTGTCCGTGATCGGGAATGATCTGCAGGTCGGCACCGGGAATCGCGTCGATGATCGCCCGGCACCAGCTCATCGGCGCCAGCGGGTCGTCCTCCCCACGCAGCACCAGCACCGGGCAGTCGATACGGGCGAAGGCATCCTCCGGCTCGTGCACGATCGTCGCGCGGATCTTTCGGATGAGGTGCGGACCGCCGCGGAGGTACTCTCTCGCACCGCGCCAGATCACGAGGGGCCGCTCTCCGACGAGGTCCGTCAGCAGGTAGCGGGCCTGTGAGCCGACATTGCGCGCCGCCTTGTCGACCGTCGGACCCGCGAGGATGACGCCTTCGACGAGAGACGGATGCCGCGCCGCGAGCTCCGCGGCGATCTGACTGCCCATCGAGTGACCGATGACCACGACCGGTCCGGCGTCGACGTGGCGCAGGTACGCGGCCACGAGATCCGCATGCCGCTCCATGGTGAGGGTGCGCGTGGGCTCCGGCGCTTCGCCGAATCCGGGCAGGTCGAGGGCGATCACACGCCCCTTCAGCCGCTGCACCACGTCGAGGTAGACGCTGCGACCCATGCCGATGCCGTGCAGCAGGAGGAAGGTGTGATCGCCCTCGCCGAAGGCCTCCGCGATGAGGGTCGACCCGCCGTGCTCGTACTCGAGCAGAGTGACTGGGGTGCCCTTCGGGGCGAGGTAACTGTTCGGCACCCGTCAACGGTAGTGCAGCATCCTGGGCGGGCTCTTCGACAGGCTCAGCGGCCCAGAGTGGTTCAGCCGGCCGCTGACAGCACCAGTGTGTCGACCGTCGCCGCATCCACTGCTTTTGACGAGAACGCCCATGGCCGCTGAACGCCGGCCGCCCAGTCCGCGGTCTGGTCGATGTAGTGCTCATGGAACGCGTGCCCGGAGGTGCCCGTGAGCTGGATCCACGTCGAGGCGTCGAAGTCCGACAGATCCACCACCATCCGCATCGACGGCACCGTCGTGGTGGCATAGGAGGTGCCGAGTTCCCAGCCGGTCGCATTGACGACGGAGGCGCCGCCGCTGACCGGGAAGGGGCCGCGGTTGAACAGCGCCTCGACCGGAGCGATGCCCGACGTCCCGAGCGTGTCGCTGGTGAGGGTGATGGCATGCAGGTCGCCCCAGTTCCAGCGGTCGACGGCCGTGCCCTGGATCGCCGAAAGCTCGTTGTAGGCGTCTTCGGCGGAGAGGGCCAGCATCTCTTCCATGCCGTCGACGTCGAGCTCGGCGTTCTGCCACAGCGGATCGGACGGGTTCTCCAGCATGTCGGCGACCACGGCGAACAGACGGGCCTGTCCATCGATGGGGAGGGGCTGCTCGCGCGCTCCGAAGATGTTCTGCACCAGGTTCGACCAGAGCACGTTCGCGTACGCTGCGGCACCGGAGGATGCCGTGGTCTGCGCATCCCAGGAACGAAGCAGCTCGACAGCCTCGCGGGCGCCGGCACCGGACACCTCGACGTCGCCCATGGCGGCCGCGAGCTGCTTGCCGATCCACATCTCGCTGTCCATCTGGATGTCGCGCATGTCCTCTGCGGTCAGCGGAGCGGCCGCGGCTCGGCGCTCGATCAGGTACGCGATACGCGCCGCGCGATAGCCGTAGTCCCAGTCCCGCGAGAGGAAGTACTCGTAGTCGTCGGTGACGATCGCGTTGTTCGCGGTGACGATGTACCCCGACGTCGGGTTGTACGACACCGGCAGCTCCTCGAAGGGGATGAAGCCGGTCCAGTCGTAGGTGCTGTCCCAGCCCGGTTGCGGCATCCACCCGTCTCCGGCGCCGCGGATCGGCAGTCGTCCGGGCGTCTGGTAGCCGATGTTGTCCTCGGTGTCGGCGTAGACCAGGTTCTGCGCCGGCACGTCGAAAAGCGAGGCGGCGTGGCGGAAGTCGTCGAAGTCCTGGGCGGTGGAGAGCGCGAAGATCGCCGTCGCGGTCGTGCCGGGATCGAGTGCCGTCCAGCGCAGGCTGACCGCGTACTCGGCCTCGTCCTCCAGGGCAGGGACGGCACCGCCGATCGCGAGTCCCGGCAGCGGATCGTCGGCGATGGCGGTGAAGTCGTCGGTGAGTCCCGAGATGATCGGACCGTGCACGGTCGAGCGGATGGTCAGCTCGATGTCATCGCCTCCTGCGACCTTGATCGTCTCGGTGCTCTCCTCGAGCGGAACCAGCGCCCCATCGCGCCAGTACTCGTCCCCTTCGACGCGTTCGATGTACAGGTCCGTGACGTCGGTGGTGAGGTTCGTGAAACCCCAGGCGACCTTCTGGTTGTGGCCGATGACGATCCCGGGAAGCCCCGAGAACGAGAAGCCGCCGACATCGAACGGGCACTCCTCGCTCACCGTCGCGCATTTCAGCTGCACCTGGTACCAGACCGAGGGGAGGGATGCTCCGAGGTGCGGGTCGTTCGCGAGCAGCGGCATCCCGGTCTCGGTGAGATCACCCGAGACGACCCACGAGTTCGAGCCGATGCCTTCGCCGACGTCGCCGACGAGCACACTGACCGCTTCGATCACGCTCGAGGTCTCTTCCCATTCGACGGTGGTGAGGGCCTGCTGCACATCGCCGTCCGTGCCGGACGGCGTGAACGCTGCCTGCTTCGCGTCGGTTTCGAGCGCAGTTACCGTCGAGATCTTCGGCACGATCACCGGGTTCTCGTCGAACGGGTAGTCCGGGTAGAGCTTCTCGAGGAGTGCATCCGTCGCTGCGGCATCCGTCTCTCCGGAGTTCAGCTCTGCAGCCAGCAGCGCCCGCTCGGTCTCGTCCTCGATGTTGCCGCGGAGATCCCAGGCCATCGCCTTGAGCCAGGCGACGGAATCCGCAGGCTCCCACGGGTCGGGCGCATACTCCGGATTCTGCATGCCGAGGACGGCATACTCCAGCGAGAGCTCAGCACCCGAGCGCGATGCCAGGTACGCATTGACGCCTTCCGCGTAGGCCTCGTAGTAGCCGAGCGTGACATCGTCCATCGCCGCGACTTCCTGCTCGGCGACCTTGCGCCAGCCGAGAGTGCGAAGGAACGCATCCGTGCCAGCCTGAGATTCGCCGAACATCTCCGCGACGCGACCGGCGGTCACGTGCCGCCGGAAGTCCATCTCGAAGAAGCGGTCCTGCGCGTGCACGAAGCCCTCGGCGTAGAACAGGTCGTGGCTCGAATCCGCGGTGATGGTCGGGATGCCGGTCGCATCGCGCTGCACGGTGACCGTCGAGGTCAGACCCTCCAGCTCGACCGCACCCTCGGTCTGCGGAAACGAGCGCTGGATCGTCCAGGTCACGAAGAATGTCGCGGCCACCGCGATCACGACGATGGCGGCCACGACGAGGAAGACGATGCGTCCGATGCGGACGCCTCGCGAGGGTCGCGAAGGGGTGGCGATCGCCAGCGGATCAGTCGTCATCGTTGAACGCTCTCTCGGGGTGGCAGGTGGAACTCAGTCCCACCGAGCCCCAGTACGCGTTTCAGGTTCGCGCCCTCGCATCATAACCGGCATTGTGCGGCGAACCCTCAATCATATGTTTATCGGCATATCGCTCATCGATCCCCGAAATCGCGTCTCTCGATTGCTACACTCAGTCCAAAATCGGCCGGGGGGCAACTGATTTTGGATGTCTTGATCATCACGGATGCGACTCTGCGCGGCGAGGCGTTGCGGTGGCTTCTCGCCGCGAATGCAGACCTTCGGGTGACATCGTGCAGCTACGAGGCACGACGCACGGGGGCGGCGCGAGGAGTCGACTACGACGTGGTCATCTGCGACGTGGCTGATGCCACGACGTCGGCGCGGCAGATGATCGTGTCGCTTGCTCGCGACTGGCCGGACCGTCCGATCGTTGCCGTCGCCGCAGCAGGCGATGCGTGCTCCGTCGACTGTTTCGCCTCCGGGGCTGCGGGAGTGGTGCAGTGGGATTCGTCTGACGACGAGCTGCGCGCCAGCATTCGAGAGGTCGCTTCCGGGCACTACTACGCGGCCAGGGCAGTGCTCCGCGGGCTGGTCGGAGCGGCTCATCGATCCTCTGCGGCGTCCGCCGATCCGGCACGCCACATCGGAGTGCTCACTGCCAAGGAGCAGACCATCGTCGATCTGTTGCTGCGCGGGATGACCAACCACGAGATCGCCGGCGCGATGTTCCTCGCCGAGCCGACGGTGAAAGCGCATCTCGGACGGATCATGGCGAAATGGGGTGTGCGCGACCGCGTTCAGGTCGTCCTGAAAGCGCTGAACGCCCCGCACAGCTTGCAATCCGGAACCAACCTGAAAGGGTTGGAGAAATGAATACGAAGGTATATGTGAAGAATACTTTGATCATACCGATCGCATACGACCGAACCTCTTATGTCAATGCGGAAATGAATAACTTCGTGAATCACGAGACGGCAAAAGGCCGTCTCGCAATTCACGAATCATTTCCGAAAGGCACGCATTATGGGACCCTTGCTTCGTTTTATCGCCTGGCTCTTCACTCAGATCGGTCGTTGGTCCAAGAAGGTGCTCGATGCCGTCGCCAAGTGGGCGAGGGACAATTGGAAGCGGGTGGTCGGCTGCATCGAGCGCGGCGTCTCCTTCGCGACGATCGTCCAGTGGATCCTGCAGATTCTGGGCTTGGGCTGAACGCCACGCTCATGTCGCATGCAGCGGTGGGCTCGACCCCCGAGTCCACCGCTGCATGTCTGTACTTCCAGGAAGCTCAACATGCAGATCGATGACTGGCGTACCACGTTCGCACCCTCGAAGCGAAGACTGCCCCGAAAGGCGATCACCTATGCACGAACGCGCACGGCCGTGGAATCAGCCCTTCTGGCGACTGTTGGCACCGTGGCCACTGCTGTCCTGGCGCCGGGGGATGCTCGACCATTCTGGTTCGGCGCGGTCGGCGTTCTGGTCCTCGTCATCGTCGCGGTGGATATCCCGTGCATCGATCGCGCGCGAATTCTCAGCGTCTCGTACGACGTGGATAAAGGTTTTGTGCGCCTTCGTCGCGGAATAGTTTTCGTCGAGGACATCGTCGTTCCGATCGAGCGGATATTGAACGTGGCGATCGTCCAAGGTCCGATTCTGCGAGTGTTTGGCCTGGTGCGGATTCGTTTCGTGACGATCTCACGCTTCGATGCGCTGGGCCCGCTTGATCTGGATGTTGCCCTGCGGCTACGGGCAGAGGTGCAGCGGCACCAGGACCGTGTCTCGATCGCCTCGGATGAGAGGTGATCGTGCGGCACATGAAGCGCTTGCCATTCACGTCCGTTACCGCCGAATGGGTTCGCAGCCTGCCTTCCGTCGTCGGAATGGTCGCTGTGTACATCGTGGCGGCGGTGCAACCACTCGGCCCGCTCACCGGCTGGCTCCAGGGCCTCGCCCTCGCACTGATCACAGTTCGTGTGGTCGCACCCATATACCAGTGGGCCACAACGCGCGTAGCGATCGGGGAAAGGGGAGTGAGTACCGTCAAAGGGATTCTCGGCGCACGCAGGGATGCCGTCGCCTGGCGCGACATCGAAGTGGTAGAGGCTCATCAGCCGTGGTCGTTCCGGATCTGGGACCTGTCGATCGTTCGGTTGCGGCCCGCGGGAGACCTCGAGTCGCACGTAGTGCTGGATGGTGTGGACCGCCGAATGCTCAACACGCTTCGCGACGAAGTCCGGTCGCCAGGAGAGGCAGAAGACAGCACGTCGAACACGACGCGGACGCCCATCGCTCCTGATCTTGGTCGCCATATGTACCGGGCGAACGTGCGAGACCTTGTGGTGACGTGCGTCGTGCAGGGGAGGATTCTGGTCGTCGCCCTCGGGATCGCATGTGCTGGGTACGACCTGCTGACGAAATTCAGCTTCGCCGATGTGGCGATCGAATGGACTCGCGACCACGTCTTCCTGGCGGGTTCGCTCATCACGGTCGTCGTGACGGCCATCACCGTCGCATCGATCATCGTTCGGTTCGGCGGTCTGACAATCCGTCGTCGAGGCGACGGTCTGGAACTCCAGTACGGTCTCCTCGACCGGACGAGCCGCGCGGTGAGCAGCGATGCGCTGGTGGGCGTGGCGATTCGCCGGAACATCATCGAGATGATCTTCGACCGCGTGCGCGTCAGCCTCGTCACCTCCGACGGTGCGGGTGGTCTCGGTCAGAATCTCGTGCTTCCGTCGATCCCTCGACGCGCTGCGAACGAGGCCCTCTCCCTGCTGGACCCGGATCTCGCGGACTTCCGCGTCCTCGGTTCGAAGGGTGCGGTGGCCGCTCCGCGGGCCGTCAGCTTGCTCGGACTGATCGCCGCCGCGGCGATCGCTGTCTGGTACGTCGCGATGTCGCTCACCTCGACGGTCTGGCTGTCTCTCGCAGCCGTTCTGGCAGCCGTGCTCGTCGCCATCTGCAGTGCGAGGGTGCTGGCCACCCACTTCGAGGTGACGTCGGTGGCTGTCATCGCCCACCGACACCTCACGACCGAGTTCGAGGAACACCTGCGTGCCGGTGGGCTGCACGTTCTTCGAGTATGCCGACTGCGGCGCCTGCCGATACGGCTGGTGAGACTCACCTACTTCGCAGGATTTGTCCGTCACCGTGCCGGCCTGACGGCGAGCGACGCGGAGGGGCTTGAGATCGCGTCGGCGATGAGAACCGCGGTGCGGGCGGGTGACGAGGTCCGTCGCGTCCCCTCGCACCTGACGGAAGGAAGCGAATGATCGAGGTCATTGAACTCTGCAAGGCATACGACGGCGTGCGAGCGGCGGATCGTGTCACGTTCGTCGCGCCCGACGGAGCGATCACCGGTTTCGTCGGTCCGAACGGCGCGGGGAAGTCGACAGTCCTGCGCTCGATCGCGCAGCTCGTCACGCCGGAGTCAGGTGAGGTTCGGATCGACGGCCGCGAGTCGAAGGTGCACGGGACCCCGAGTCTCCTCGGCGTGTATCTCTCTCCCGGAGACCTGCCACGCCGCGCGACGGCACGCGGCGCACTGCGGTACGTGTGCGACTCCGGGGGTATGCCGTACTCCGCTGCCGACGAGATCCTGGAACTCGTCGGACTCGAGGGTGTGGCGAGCCGGCGAATACGCACCTTCTCGATGGGAATGACGCAGCGCCTCGGACTCGCGGTCGCTCTCCTCCCGCGGGCGCGATCGCTGATCCTTGACGAACCCCTCAACGGGCTCGACCCCGACGGCATCCGCTGGATTCGGAGCCACCTCAGGTGGCTCGCATCCGAGGGTGCGTCAGTGCTTCTCTCTTCCCACGTGATGTCCGAGCTCGCTCAGACGGCGGACCGGATCGTCATGCTCGATGGCGGGAAGGTCGTCGCCGACGGCACTCTCGCGGAGTTCGTGTCGGAGCAGCACCCGATGCAAGTGCTGGTGGAGGTGACGGATCCGGATCGTGCGCGGGAGGTGTGCATCGCGCGCGGGCTCTCCGTCGTCGCGAGGGGCCAGGGGCTGGTCGTCTCCGGAGCCGCCACCCCCGAGGTCGGTCGCATCCTCTTCGATGCGGACATCGATGTGCTGCACCTGCAGACGGTGCGGAGATCTCTCGAAGAGACCTACTTCGGGTGGCTGGCGACGGACGGAGTCCCGGAATGATGGCGTACGTGGCGGCGCAAGGCGCGGATGACGAGCCGAAGGGCGGATCGGACGCGCCGCAGACCCTTCGGCGCGTTCTCCGGGCGGAATGGCGCGCACTCTGGTCGCTCGGAGGGATCAGGGTCGCCACGGTCGTCGCGGCATCCGTCGCCATCGCGACCGGGTCGGCCGTGTTCGCTGTCCTGCGCACCATCGCCCGAGAGCCAGGACACGTGATCGTCAGCGCGCCCGTCGAGGCCTCATCGACGATCTTCGGCCTGGCCTTCGGCCTGGTCGTCGCGATCGCGGTGGGCCGAGACGCGGAGGGACGCCTCGCGTTCACCATGCTGCGGACACCCGCTCGATCGCGGCTGTTCGTCGCACGCGTGGTGAGTGTCACGATGATCGGGATGCTTGGTGCTCTCGTCTGTTCCGCCGCCATCGCGATCATCGCCGTGGCGCTTTCGCTCCCCGCGGCCGCAAAAGCCCTTCCCCTTCTGGCCGTAGCGCTGATCGTCTGCACCGCAGCGGTCGGGTTGACGATCGTGCTCGCCTTCGCCCTGAGCACGATCGCGTGGCGATCTGTTGCCGCCGTCCTCGTCTATCTGTCGCTCCTCATTCTCCTTCCGCTGGCTCTCGCGATCGGCGGCGCCGCCGTGCCCGGCGCGCTGGGCTCATTCCTTGCTAGCGCAAGCGCATGGACACCGACGCCGCTGCTGATGCAGGCGAGCGCCGTCTCGACGATGCCGTCACAAGGTGCGGAAGGTGTGCTGACGGGCATTCTCGGACTGCTCGGCTGGGTGGGAGCGACCACCGTCGCCGCGCACGTGGTCTTCACGCGTCGAGACGCTCCATGAGCGCCCCCCACGATCCTCGACCGAAACCGACCCGAATGAAGGAACGCCGATGACCGCACGCTCGAATCGAAAAGGAGGCGGGGCAGCGACCGCCGCTCTGTTCGTGACCATTCTGTTGGTGAGCATCGGGCTCGCGCTGTGGACCGACTGGCACATCGTCCTCCGCGGGCTCGCTGCTCTCGGTGCAGGCCTCGTCGCGGCCGTGGTGACGTCGATCGTCAGCCGGTGCATCGAGTCATAGGCGCGATCCACCGTCCGAAGCGCTCCTGTGGACGGCTCAGTCAGCCGATCAGGCTCGGCTGCAGATCCCGCAGAGTGCGTCGATGCGTCATCCGCGTCACTCCGATCATCGCGAACGCCAGGGCGCCGACCAGCCAGAAGGCGAGCACCGCGAGGTCCCAGCCGGCGCGGGCGAGGTCGCCGCCGTACATGAGCTGGCGCATCGCGTCGACGACGTATCCCAGCGGCAGCACATGGTGCAGCGCAGCGAGCGGGGCGGGCAGCGTCTGCCAGGGGAAGGTGCCGCCGGCGGTCACGAGCTGCAGCACCATCAGCACCAACCCGAGGAACTGGCCGACCGAACCGAGCCAGACATTGAGCGCGAGGATGATCGCCGCGAACGTCGCGGAGGCGAGCACCATCACGCCGAGCGTGCCGAGCGGATTGTGGAATGTGAAGCCGAGCGTGATCGCGAGAATGCCCATGAGCCCGACCATCTGTACCGCGCCCAGCGCCGCCGGCGTCAACCAACCGGCGAGCGTGATGCGCACCGGAGAGTGCAGCGCGGTGATCGCGCGACGCGAGATCGGCTTCACGATGAGGAAGAGGGCGTAGATGCCGATCCAGGCGGAGAGCGCCGCGAAGAACGGCGCGAGACCTGCGCCGTAGTCCTCGGCCGAGGCGACCTTGTCGCTGGACACCTTCACCGGATCGGATATGGTGTCGGCCTGCAGGGTGCGGAGTTCGGGGGTGGATGCCGGGATCTGCGTGACGCCGTCGGACAGGCCGTCGCGCAGTTCGGCAGCGCCGGAAGCCAGCGTTCCCAGGCCGTCGCGCAGCTGCGCAGCGCCGTCGTTCGCGGATGCTGCACCGGAGGCGACCGTGCCGGCACCGGTGGCGAGTTCCGAGGCACCGGAGGCGACGGATGCCGCGCCGGCAGCGAGCCGGTCGACATCGCCGACCGCGGACTGCACCCGCGTGTTGCCGTCCTGCAGGCGGCTCGCGAGCGGGTCGAGGGTCGCGAGCACCCGGTCGATCTCCTCCTGCGTCAGGCCCTGTTCGACGAGGGTGGACGTGATGTCGGTGCGCACCTGCGGGAGGGCGTCGGCTGCCTGCTGCACCGCGGAACCCGCGCGGTCGGCGACGTCGGCGAGCTGGCGGTTGCCCGCGCTCACCTGCTGAGCGCCGTCGGCGAGCGTCCGGGCGCCCGTCGCGAGCTGGGCGGTACCGTCGGCGAGCTTCGCCGTGCCGTCGGCGAGGGTGGTGCTGCCGGATGCCGCCGTGTTCGCGCCGTCGGTCAACTGCGTCGCGCCGTCTGCGGCGGTGACCAGGCCGTCCCGGACGTCGCTCAGCCCGGTGAGCAGTCGTTCGGCCGCTTCGCTTCCGACCATCTCGGCGACGGAGCTGCGGATCTTCTCCACCGCCTGGGTGCCCATAGAGGACGCGAGATAGTTGTTCGCGTCGTTGGTCTCGAGGTCGATCCGTGCCTGGTGCGGATCGTCGCCGGCCGCCGACGTGAGCGCGGACGAGAAGTCGGCAGGGATCGTCACCGTGAAGTCGACGGCTCCGTCGCGGAGAGCGTCGGCGGCCTCGGCGGCCGTCATCCGCTGCCAGTCGAAGGCATTGCCCTCGATGAGGTTGTCGGCGACGTCCTCGCCGTAGTTCACGGTGTCGGGATCGCTTCCTTCGGTCCCTGAGCTCGTCGACGGGGCCCCGGTGTCGTCGACCACGAGTGCCACTGGCACCTCGGGGAACTTCGCATAAGGGTCCTGGTTCGCCCACAGGTAGAGGCCGCCGTAGAGGATCGGCACGCAGATCAGCGCCACGAGCGCGATGATGCCCATCCTGCTGGCCGTGAGACGCCGCAGTTCGGCGGCGATCATGGAGGGGACCTTCATGATGCGGTTCCTTCCGGGGCCGGGGCCGGTTCCGCGGCAGGGGCATCGAGCACGAGCGGTTCGACCGGGCCCGAGGCGTTGATCGCGTCGAACTCCTGCATCCGCTCGAGGGCGACGGCCGCAGAACCGCCGACGATCACGAGCATCGCGTAGCCGCGGTCGGCGAACTCGCCCGAGATGCGCCACCAGCCGTCGGGGCTGCCGCCGTGGCGGTCGGGGGAGACGAGCACGATGCCCTCCACGCCTTCGCGCAGGACGGCCAGTTCGCACATGATCCGTACCCGGGCGGCGGGATCGACGCTGCCGATGGGGACGGATGCAAGCTCGCTGAAGCCGAGTTGCGCGAGCCAGCGTCGGGCGTGCAGCGGCGTCGCGCCGACGCCGGCGAACATGAGCTCTTCCCCCACGACGCCCGCGACGCTGATGTCGGCGTGCGGGTCGCTGGCGTCAGGTGCGTCCACGAGCGCGCAGCGTCTTCGCAGCGCTCTCGCGTTCTCGGCCCCGTCGAGGGTGACTCTGCCGGCGTCGGGGTGCATCCGCCCGCTGGCGATCAGTCCGAGGATGGTCGGCCGCTGCTCGGTCTCGGCCAGCGCGAACCGTACGGCGCCGGTGTGGAACTCGAGGTTCGTCAGGGGCAACGCCTGCCCGCCGCGGCCCTTGCGCACATCGTGCAGCGTGATCCTCATGCGTCGGTCTCGGGGTCGATGGCCTCCTGCGCGATGGCGGACGCGACGATGTCGGAATGCGCGGCGAGCAGCTCGTCGGCCTCTCGCCAGGACAGGCCGGCGATGCTGAGCACCGTGCGGACTGCGACGTTCGCGGCGCCCGTGCTCGCGGCATCCGTGCGGGAGACGACGGTGCGCGACATCTCCTCGATCAGTCGCGCGAGCGTGGGGGAGGCGAGGTCGGTGCGGAAGCTGCCGTCCTCCTGTCCGCGACGGACGAGGGCTGCGACCGTGCGGCGGAGAGGTGCGAGCGCTGCGGCCGTGTGTTCGACGTGGGCCTCGTCGAGGGCGAGGGCTGCAGCGACCTGCACGTGCGCGGCCTCCTGCCAGAGACGGGCGGCGAGGCGTGCGAGAGCGAGCCGAGCATCCGGGTCGTCGACCGACGCGGCGATGGCGTTGAAGCGCTGCGCACCGCTGGAGATGAGTTCGCGGATCAGCGCCTCGCGGTCGTCGAAGTGCCCGTAGAGGGTGCGACGCGAGAGGCCGGCGCTGCGGGCGATGACGTCGACGGAGGCGTAGGGGTCGTTCGCGAGCGTCGAGCGGGCGGCGGACAGGATGCCGGCGCGATTCTCGACGGCGTCGCGGCGCGGTGGGCGGGTGGTCATGCCTCCATGCTAGTTATTGTGCACAGTCGTGTGCAAGATAACTCGGAGGACTCACAGCCTCTCCACTTCGGCGTGTGCACAACTCAGCAAAGAACGCACGTTCTCCCCGCGGAAAGTCTGATTCGGACCGGTTCAGCCGAATTCTTGCTGAATTGTGCACGGCGCGACGCGGAGCCGGCACGACGAAGGGGGCGGATGCCGCGGCATCCGCCCCCTCAGGTCAGCGGTCCCCGACCTGACGAGGGTCAGTCGGTGCCGGAGTCGAACGCGGCGCCCTCGGAGGCGTGGTCGACGGCGTCGGCCAGGTTCTCGTCGACTTCCTCGACCGAACCGGTGATCTCGCCCGACTCGCCCGCGGTCACGCGACCGACGAGCTCGCCGGTCGCGCCGCCGATGAGGCCGAGGCCGGCGTACTGCTCCAGCCGCGAGCGCGAGTCGGCGATGTCGAGGTTGCGCATCGTGAGCTGGCCGATGCGGTCGACCGGGCCGAAGGCCGCATCGCCGACGCGCTCCATCGACAGCTTCTCGGGGCCGTACGACAGGTTCGGCGAGACGGTGTCGAGGATCGTCCAGTCGTCGCCGCGGCGCAGGCGGATCGTGACCGAGCCCGAGATCGTGAGGCCGACCCAGCGCTGGATCGACTCGCGCAGCATGAGCGACTGCGGCTCGAGCCAGCGTCCCTCGTACATGAGGCGACCGAGGCGACGGCCCTGCTCGTGATACGTGGCGAGCGTGTCTTCGTTCAGGATGCCGTTGACCAGGCGCTCGTATGCGATGAACAGCAGCGCCATGGCCGGGGCCTCGTAGATGCCGCGCGACTTCGCCTCGATGATGCGGTTCTCGATCTGGTCGCTCATGCCGAGGCCGTGGCGTCCGCCGATCGTGTTCGCCTCCATGACGAGGGCCACCGGGTCGCTGTACTCGACGCCGTTGATGGCGACCGGACGGCCGGCCTCGAACGTGACGGTGACGTCTTCGGTCTCGATCGCGACGGACGGATCCCAGAACTTCACGCCCATGATCGGGTCGACGGTCTCGAGCGACACGTCGAGGTGCTCGAGGGTCTTGGCCTCGTGCGTCGCACCCCAGATGTTCGCATCGGTCGAGTACGCCTTCTCGGCGGAGTCACGGTAGGGGAAGTCGCGGGCGACGAGCCAGTCACTCATCTCCTTGCGTCCGCCCAGCTCGGTGACGAAGTCGGCGTCGAGCCACGGCTTGTAGATGCGCAGGCGCGGGTTGGCGAGCAGGCCGTAGCGGTAGAACCGCTCGATGTCGTTGCCCTTGTAGGTGGAGCCGTCGCCCCAGATGTCGACGCCGTCCTCTTTCATGGCGCGCACCAGCAGGGTGCCGGTCACGGCGCGGCCGAGGGGGGTCGTGTTGAAGTACGTCCTGCCTCCGGAGCGGATGTGGAACGCGCCGCAGGAGAGAGCGACGAGACCCTCTTCGACCAGGGCGGTCTTGCAGTCGACCAGGCGCGAGGCCTCGGCGCCGTACTCGAGCGCGCGGCCCGGGATCGACGCGATGTCGTCTTCGTCGTACTGTCCGAGGTCGCCGGTGTAGGTGAAGGGCACGGCGCCCTTGTCGCGCATCCACGCGACGGCGACGGAGGTGTCGAGTCCTCCGGAAAAGGCGATGCCGACGCGCTCGCCGACGGGCAGGGACTGGAGGACCTTGGACATGCTTTCCAGTCTATCCGCGGGCGGCGTGTCGCCCTGTGCCGCGAGACGACGTGGAGCGTCCGCCCTCAGACCAGGCGTACCTCTACTTTGAGGGCCGCGTAAGTCGGTATCGCGCGTCGATCACAGGACAGCAGAGGCGTTGCGGCCACCCGGGCGGCCAGTGCAACGAGACCGTCGTAAACCGCGCCGCCCGCAATGCCCGCGGCGGCGAAAGTGGCGACGGCCCCCAACGCCTCCTCGGGCGGCAGTGAAACGGATGCCGGGAAGGCGCGCGCTATGACCTGCTCGGCGACCTCCGGGCTGAGGCGGGCATCACCGGGGAGCCGCGTCAAGACGGAGTACGTCTCGACGAGCGCGTGTCCGGCAAGGCCACGGACCAGTCCCCGTGTCGCATCTTTGACAGCGTGATGAGCGGGGTGCGAACGATCCACAAGGGCGACCGCTGCGCTCGTGTCGAGGAGGACGTCAGCGCTGATCGGCAAGACGAAGCTCTCGTATGTCATCGGCGGTGAGCGCCGGACCGCCTGTGATTACCAATATTCCGTCTTCCTCGACGACTTTGCCGCGGGCCTCGACCTCGATTCGTACGCCTGTGCCATCGATGATCAGATCGACGGGTCCAGGAAGAATGCCGAGGCGCTCGCGAATCTGCGCGGGGATCACAATGCGCCCTGCCTTATCCATGGTTGATCGCATACCATCATGATACCATTAGAATGGTCCGGTGAACGGTTGCGCGCAAGCAGCAGGAATCCGCCTTCACCGTGCCAGAGTGTCAGGCGGAGGTGGCCATGGGCGAAGCAGTGCTGTGGGGCGTGGTCGCGGCGTCCCCGCTGTTCGTCGGAGCCGTGCTCGCGATGTTGCGGACCTGGCCCCCGCGCTGGCTCGGCATCGTGCTCGGGTTCGGTGCCGGAGCGCTCATGGCGTCCATCGCCTTCGAGCTCTGGGAAGAAGGCCTCGAGCGCGGCGGGGCCGTACCGCTCGTCGTCGGGGTCACGGCAGGAGCGCTCGCCTATTACATCGCTGCCCGCATTCTCGATGCGAGGGCCGCGAAGAAGAAGGGCGATGCCGGAGGCGGTCAGCTCGCGGTCGGCGCCCTTCTCGACGGGATCCCCGAGCAGCTCGTGCTCGGCATCGGACTCGCATCCGGCGAGCCCGTGAGCATCGCTCTCGTCGTCGCCATCCTCGTCTCGAACCTACCGGAATCGATCGGGTCGGCCGCCGACCTGCTCGAGGGCGGCATGGCGAAATCGCGGGTGCTGCTCCTCTGGGGCGGCGTCGCCATCGTCTGCGCGCTCGCCACGATCGCGGGCTTCGCCCTGGCAACGGTCACCGGCGATGCCTTCCGCACGGCGGCGAGCGGGTTCGCGGCCGGCGCCCTGCTCGTCATGCTCGTGGACTCGATGATCCCCGAGGCGCAGTCGAAGGCGAAGGAGGCGACAGGTCTTGCGACCGTGCTCGGCTTCGCGCTCGCCGCGGGCCTGTCCTTCGCAGGCTGACCTCGACGAGCCTCCCCGCCACATGGCGGCATCCGCCGGGCGGATCGGGTGCGGGTGGCGGGTTACCCTCGGGGAAGTCGTGAAGGATGCTGGCGGGACGCCGCCATGCAGACGGCGAGGACAAAGGAGTTCTGATGACTGACACGCTCGCTCGCCCGCCCTTCGACCCCGAGCTCGAGGCCGCTCTCGCCCTCGTCGGCGACCAGCTGCCGTCGACACTGACATCGGAGATGATCCCGCTTCTCCGTCAGTCCCCCATCAGCGGGGACGACGAGATCTTCGCCGTGCTCGACGGGCGCGGCTTCACCCGACGCGACGTGACGATCGCTGGACACGAGGGCGACGAGATCGTCGTGTCCGTCATCGAGAAGGAAGGGCGCACGGGCACCGGTCCCGGCTTCTTCCACACGCACGGCGGCGGCATGATCATCGGCAACCGCTGGCTGGGCGTCGTCGGCTTCCTCGACTGGGCCGAGCGCTTCAACGGCGTGATCGTGACGGTCGAGTACCGGCTCGCGCCCGAGTTCCCCGATCCCTTCCCTGTGGAGGACTGCTACGCCGCGCTCGTCTGGACGGCGGACAACGCCGGTGATCTCGGCATCGACCTCTCGCGGCTCCTGATCGGCGGTGGCAGCGCCGGCGGCGGGCTCGCGGCAGGAACGGCGCTGCTGGCCCGCGACCGTCGTGGACCCGAACTCATCGGGCAGCTGCTCATCTACCCGATGCTGGATGACCGCGACGAGACCGTCTCGACCCAGCAGATCGACGGGATCGGCGTCTGGGACCGCGGCTCCAACATCACCGGCTGGACCGCCCTGCTCGGTGACCGCAAGGGCGGCGCCGACGTCTCGATCTACGCCGCCCCCGCTCGCGCGATGAATCTCGCAGGCCTCCCGCCGGCGTTCATCGACTGCGGCAGCGCCGAGGTCTTCCGCGACGAGGACGTCGCCTATGCCACGCGGCTCTGGGAGGCCGGAGTCCAGGCCGAGCTGCACGTGTGGGCCGGCGGCTTCCACGGGTTCGACATGTTCGCTCCTCATGCTGCCGTCGCCCAGGCGATGCTCGCCGCCCGCGACAGCTGGGTGAACCGCCTGCTCGCCTGAGTTCCATGCCTGCGGGGCCGCGACGGCGACCCCGTAGGGTGGAACTCCCGCGCGATGGAGCCCGACATGCAAGATCTGCTGGGGCGGCTCACCGCCCTCGACCCGGATGCCAGCGAGACCCTCAAGGTCGTCACCTATTTCGATGCGCTCGTGGCACGATCTGTCGGCGTCGAGAGCATGCTGCGTGGTGCGGCGGTGCTGAGCGGCGCGACCGTCGGGCAGCGCGATGGTCGGCAGATCATGCGCGTGCGCGCCGACGGTGTGCGCGTCGACCCGGCCGATCCCGACGACGGATGGATGCTGCGCGACAGCGGAAGGGATGCCGTCGCCTGGATCGAACGCGAGGGCGAGCCGCACACGAACGACGCGATGATCCTGGAGCGGCTCGCGCTCGCGCTCGGCATCATCCGCGCGCGGCGATCCGTCGGGCCCGAGAGCGCGGTGGAGCTCGCCATCAGCTCCTACGCCGGTCCGGACGAGCGGGCCGCCGCGCAGTCTCGGTTGCGATTGCCCCCCGGTCGCTTCCGCGTCGTCGCCTCCCTTCTCGATCCGGCGCCCCGGGCGCAGCATCCGTCCGCCGTCGTGGCCACGCGGCACGGCCTCACTCGGGCGACCATCCTCGCCGAAGGTGAGGCGGTGGAAGACGCCTGGGACGAGACGCCCGACCGGCGCTGCGGCGTCGGCACGTCCGGAACGGAAGCGCACCTTCCCGAATCCTGGTCGGCGGCGCTCATCGCTGTGCGGCTGACCTCTGCCGAAGAGCCCACGCTTGCGGCCGCCGACCTCGGAGCGATGCTGCTGATCGCCGAGACGGCCGACTCCGGCCCGCTGCATCCGGATGCCGCGGTGCTCGCGCGTCTCGATCCCCGCAGCCTCGAGCTGCTCGATGCGGTGACCGACGAGCAGAGTGTGCGCGCGGCCGCCGTTCGTCTGGGGCGCCATCACTCGAGCGTGCAGGACCGGCTGACCGCGCTCACCGAGACTCTCGGCTACGACCCCCGCACCTCTCGCGGGCACGCCCGCTTCGTCCTGGCCCGGATGCTGCTGCGTCTCGCCAGCTGAGACTCCGGCAACTCGAGGTTCCGGTCGCGAAAAGACAGCGATCCCGGCCCCGGATAGCTGCGTTTTTGCGACCGGAACCCGTCTCGCCGGCGGAGACTCAGTTCAGGGCGGAGGTCAGCCGGAACAGCCCATCGAGGAAGGTCGACTTCGCGGGTTCGCGCAGCCATTCCTCCAGCGTCAGCTCGCGTCCGACGGAGCGGTATTTCTGCTCGACCTCGCGCATCTGGGCCACGAACGAGCGTCCGTGCACCAGCAGGGACATCTCGGCGTTCAGGCTGAACGACCGGATGTCCATGTTGCTCGACCCGATCACGGCGACGTCGTCGTCGATCGAGAAGTGCTTCGCGTGCAGGATGTACGGCGCCGGATACAGGAAGATGCGCACGCCCGCGCGCAGCAGCGTCTCGTAGTACGACCGCTGCGCGTGATAGACCATGCCCTGATCGCCGAGCTCCGAGACGAACAGCTGCACGTCGAGCCCGCGCTGGCAGGCGGTCGTGATCGCGTAGATCATCGCCTCGTCCGGCACGAAGTACGGACTGGTCAGGATGACCCTCTCGGTGGCGCCGTGGATCAGAGACAGGAACATGCGCAGGTTGATCTCGGTGCCGTACGCCGGTCCGCTCGGCACCATCTGGCAGTGCAGATCGGCGTCCAGCGGAATCGGAACAGCGGATGCCGGAACGCGCTCGCTCTCGGACAGGTCCTCGCCGGTCTCGGTCAGCCAGTCCGACAGGAACACCGCGTCGACCTGCGCGACGACCGCGCCGTCCACCCGCGACACCAGCTCCTGCCACATCAGGCCGCGCGCGATGTTCTTCTCCGAGTCGTAATCGCGCGAGATGAGGTTCTGCGAGCCGACGAACCCCACGGCCCCGTCGACGACGACGAGCTTGCGGTGATTGCGCAGATCCGGACGCTGATACTCCCGCTTGAACGGCCGCACCGGCAGCATCCACGACCAGAGCACGCCGATGCGGTCGAGTTCGGCGAACGTCTCCTCCGACTTCGGGATCTTCCGCGACGCGATGTAGTCGGCGAGCAGTCGCACCGTCACACCTCGCCGCACCGCTGCTTCCATCGCCGCGAAGAACCGCTGTGTCGTGGCATCCCACGCCACGATGTAGAACTCCACGTGCACATACCGTTCCGCGGTGTCGATCGCCGCGGCCATGGCGTCGATCGACCCCTGGTAGTCGTCGATCAGGCGGGCGGACGAGTCGCCGACCACAGGCAGCCCCGTGAGCGCATGATTCTGCTGAGCCACGCGCTGCAGCCATCGAGATGCATCCACCTGTGCATGGTCACCCGCGCGTTCGGCGATCATCGCCGTGATGCGCGCCTGCTCGTCGCGGCGTCTCTTCGGCAGTCGGAAGTTGCCGATCAGCAGGTAGAGCGCCATGCCGACGAAGGGCAGCAGGAAGATCAGCAGCAGCCACGCCATCGCCGCGGTGGGCTTGCGATCGCGGGGGATGTAGATCAGCGCGAGCACGTTGATGGCGAGAGCCGCGAGTGCCAGAATCGTCCAGATCAGGTTCGCGGAGAGTATCCCGTCCATGCATCCTCCTTCGAGGTGGCGAAGATCCAGCGTGACGCATGCCGTCCCGCCCCGACAGGGCTCACTCATCCTCTGCGGGTGGTACCGCAGCGGGACCGGTTCAGTCGAAGCCGGGGTACTCCTGCAGCTTCTCCTCGAATTCCGCCCGGTCGGCCTCGCTCAGCACGCCGCTCGCGATGACCACGAGCTGCAGACCCTCCAGCGGCTCACCCGTGCGGGCGCTCTGCGCCTCGCGCGTGGCCAGGAAGCCGCCGTCCTCGTCGTGCGAGAGGTCGTAGATGTTGGCGTAGAACCGCAACGGATCGGGATAGTTCTCGGTGTAGTACTCCCAGGTGTCCTGCGTCTGCGGATCGTCACTGCCGTAGAGCTTCGCGATCATCGAGGGATCGATGCCCGAGTTCGTCGGGTCGTTGAAGGAGTAGAGGTTCCAGAGTCCGTGCTCGAGCACGACCTCGTCGATCTCGGCCATGACGTCGAGCTTCTGCCCGTAGTCCTGCACCGGCTCGTTCGTCGCCCACCCGGTGGACGTGTACTCCACGAGCATCGATTCGCCGCCGTAGCCGTTGCGCTCGGGGCGCAGATCCTCGTCGCCGACCTGGACCCAGGTGTACCCGAACTCGTCGGTCAGCCGTGCGCGGATGTCGGCGAACAGCTCATCGGCCTGGGCGCGCACCTCTTCGAGCGACTGCTGGCTCAGCGTCTGCTGCGGATCGGTGCCCTTGATCGCCGGGTACGCCTCCTCGTGCTTCTGCTCGTCGCTCTTCATGCCCTCGTAGTTGCCCGAGGCCGAGGTCTGCAACGCGCTCATGCCGCCGACCGTGGCCACGTTGAACAGGATCGTGATGACGAGCGCGATCGCGCCCAGCATCCGCCCCCGCGCAGAGAACAGCGCCGCGATGATGACCGCGACCACCACGAGCTGCAGAGCGAGCATGGTGACGCCGTAGAGCACGTCGGTACCGCCGGCGATCAGGGTGAACAGCAGGATCAGGGCGAACAGGATCGATGCACTCAGTGCGATCCAGCCGAGCGCGTTCGCCGGCTTCTTCTCGGCGTCGAGCGTGCCGGTCGCCCCGGGGACCGCGGGCTGGGACGGTCCGGCCGCCGGCACCTGCTGGCGTCGCGCCCCGCGGTAGCCGCCGGGCGGGGGCACGGGTGGTGCGCCCTCGGCGCCGGCGAGATACCGCGCGCGCTGCTTCTCGTGATCCATCACCATGGCTTGTCCGTTCCCGAGTCGCCCGGGTCGCCGTCCTGCTGCTGGTCGCGCTCCTGGGTTCCCTGCTCGAGCTTGTCCTGCAGATCCTCCAGCTTGTCCTCGGACGGCTGCGGTTCCTCTTCCTCGGGCTGAGGCTCCTGGGGCTGCTGCTCCTGCTCCTGCTGCTTCTGCTTGAGACGCTCCTCGGTGCCCTCGAGCGTGTCCGACATGTCGCGCTCCGGATCGGACGACTGCTCCTGCGCCTCGTCGCTGTTGCACTCCTCGGGGGTCTCGACCGTGATCGTCAGCGCCTCGCCGTAGAGCTGCGCCGCCGTCGCGCCGTCGCCCCCGGCGCGAGCCGCGTCGCCCATCCGCTCCACGACGAGAGCCAGGTTGATGCGCACGCCGCACACCTCCAGACCGGTCGCGAGGTCGAGTGCCTCCTCGAGCTTCGCCCTCGCCTCGGGCAACTGCTCGGCCGCGCCGAGCGCGGTGCCGATGTTGAACGGTGCCTTGTACGGCTCGAACCAGTTCAGGAACTCCTGGCCCCGAGCCGCCGCCTCCGAGCCCGCATAGTCGTCGACGACGTAGGCCGTGACCGCCTGGTGCGCGAACGCGTACATGCTCAGCAGCTTGCCGACGAAGAACAGCGCGGCGAGCGTGAGCGGGAGGGTGCCGATCGCGACCCACCGACGGATGCTGCGCCTCCGGCGATTCGAGCGGAGGAGTGCCGCTGCATCCTGAGGAGTCATGACCCGCCTCCGTCACCGGTCGTTGAGCGAGCGGAGCGAGACGAAACGTCGCGCGCTCCGGTCGACGTCGTTGCAGGCGTTTCGTCTCGTCGCTTCGCTCCTCGCTCAACGACCGGGGCGGCGGCACCGGTCATTGAGCGAGCGGAGCGAGACGAAACGCGCTCAACGACCGGGGAGGCAACGACCGGGTTCCGCGGTGCCCGCAGCTGACGGAGCCGAGCGATGAGGAGCGCAGCGCGGAACAGCTCCACGCCGAGGAGCGCCACGATCACCAGAGCGGCGATCCAGTACAGCTCCGTGACGTTCCCGACCTCGCCCGACTCGGCGTAGCTCGTGGTGGTCGAGGGGGCGTCCGGCAGTGCCGGCTCGGCATCCGCCGTCCGGTGCTGGTACTCGACGCCGAGCTGCTCTGCGATCGTTCCGAGATTCTGCTCGTCGATCACCGAGAGCGCGTCCGCACCCTGGTACTCGATATACCCCTCGTCTTCGCCGATGCCGCCGCCGGTGATGCGCATCGGCCCGCCCTCGGTGGTGCCGTAGCCGAAGACTCCACCGGCGTCGGTGTACTCCGCGCTCGCGGTGAAGGGCTCGGGCGGGGTGTCGACCGTCTGCTCGCCGTCGCCGAAGTAGAAGACCATCCGCGAGCGGTCCGGCGACGACTCCGCGGCGGATTCCAGGGTCTCGGCCAGCAGGGGGGCGGCGATGCCGATCGAGCTGCCGCGGGACTGACTGGTCACCTCGGGACGCAGCACCTCCAGCGAGCCGATCAGCGCCGTGGTGTCGGTGGTCAGCGGCATCCGCAGTTCCGCCGCGGCATCGGACGTGATGAGCGCGAACCGTGCGCCGGGATACTCCTCGACGATCTCCTGCACGTCGGCGCGCACGCCGTCGAGTCGCGGCTGCCCGTCGGCCCAGTCCTCCGCGACGATGCTCGCGGTGGTGTCGACGACGAGCACGACGTCGGTGTCGGTCGCGAGAGTCTGCGTCGCGCCTCCCGGGATGCCGGGACGCAGCAGCATCGCGAAGCAGGCGATGAGCAGCAGCAGGCGGAGCGCCCACAGCACGCGGGCGGTGGTCTTCGACTGCGAAGACCCTGAGCTTGTCGATGGGCCGCGCACGATGAGCCACACGGCGAGCCCGAACATCGGCGCGAACAGCAGCGCCAGCAGCAGCGGGTGGAGGACGGGCTGGAAGATCACAGTCTCACCCTCCACAGCACCACGGCGAACGAGAGGAGGGCGACGGCGAGCACCACGATCCAGAGGTTCGGGGTGTCGGTCCAGACGACCTGCGCCTCGCCGCGCAGCTCGGTCGCCTCCTGCTCCTGCACCTCGGTGACGATGTCGGCGACCGTCGTCGTGTCGCGCAGGCCGTAGGCGGCGCCGCCGGTCGTCTCGGCGGCGGCGGAGAGCTCGGCACTGACCGTGGCATCCTTGCCCTGCACCGGGTTGAGCGCGAACACGCGCACGCCCTTCGCCTTGGCGAAGCCGGCGGCCTCTTCGAGCGTGACGATCGAGGCGCCGTTGATCTCGTTGTCGGTCGCGAAGATCACCGAACGAGAGCGCTCGTCATCCGGACGGTCGAAGCCGAGGGTGCACGCGGCGAGGCCGTCGCCGATCAGCGAGGCCCCCTCGCCGTTGAGCGTGCCGACCCAGTGCTCCGGGATCTCTTCGACGAAGTCGAAGCTCTCCTTGATGCTCGCCAGATGCTCGCGGACGAAGTCGTAGTCGTCGGTGAGCGGGAAGATCTGCACCGGCGAGCTGTTGAAGATCGTCAGGCCGATGCGCTCGCCCTCGAAGTCCTCCAGCAGCTCCTCGAACACACTGAGCACCTCGACGTCGACCTCGGTCATCGAGCCCGAGACGTCGAGGCAGAGCATGATGTCGCGGCTCGTGTTCACCGGCTGGATGGTCTGCGACGACATCGGGCGGGCGGCGACGACGCCGGCCGCCACGGTCGCGACGGTGCCGAGCACGAGGATGCCCGACAGTGCCAGCACGCGTCGCGACAGCGCCTGGCGGAACGACGGCAGGGTGCGCAGGCGCTCGGCGCGAGCGACGCGGGCCCGCTCGCCGGCGGCACCGTGGCCTCTGCGACGCAGGCCGAGCACGACGCCGATGCCGATCGCAGCGACGACCACACCGACGGCGACGATGATCATCCAGAAGTTCGCTAGTGCCATGTGCGCACCACCGTCCGTGCGGCCTCGGCGCCGGCGATCGGATCGATCGCCGGACCCTGACGGAAGATGCTCGGGTAGTAGTGCCGGCCGAGCGCATCGATGAGGGCGGGATGCACGCCGCGAGCCCTGAGGTCGTCGAGCGCGAGCACCGGCGCCTCCAGTCCGCTGTACTCGTTCACGAACGTGCGGACGACACGGCTCAGCTCGAGGTTGGCGTTGCGTGCCGTCAGCTTCCGCTCCCGGTAGTCGGTCTCGATCATCGCGATGCGCTCGAGGTACTCGGTGCGGAGCTGCGAGAGCACGTCGACCGTGAGCAGTTGCGGGCCGGTCGCCTCGTCCGCCGTCGCGAGCGCGCGCCGAGGGCGGGTCAGCACGATGAGCAGCCAGGCGCCCAGGACCAGCAGGGCGAGGATGCCGATGGCGAGCAGCATCCATCCCCAGCCGTACTGCGCCGGGGGGTAGAGCTCGTCAGATCCCGGCATGAGACCTCCGGTTCAGCAGCTGCAGCAGCTGCGAGACCGCGTCATCCTGACCGCCGAGCACGGCGTGACTGATCTCCATGCGCTTCAGGGTCTCGGCGAGACGCACGGCATCCGCCTCGGTCTGCGCCGTCAGTTCACGCACGATGCCGAGGTCTCCCTGCACGAAGTCGGGCACATCCCACCGGCTGTCGACGTCGGTGCGGATCGCGCGCGTGGAGTGATCGAGCACCGGATCGGCGTCGCGCACGGTGAGCCAGAGCACATCGTGCTGCACGCGCAGTCGACGCAGCATCCGCTCGGTCTGGTCGGTGATCGGCGCCTCGTCGGTGATCACGACGACAATCATGCGGCGCGAGATCGTGCGGGTGACGTACGACAGCAGTGCATCCCGGTCGCTGGGAGCCGTGCTGTCGTCGATCGCCTTGTCGATCGTGCGCAGCGCATGCTCGAGGGCGCCTTCGCTGCGCCCGGGCGCGCGGCGTCGCACGCGGTCGGCGTCGCCGTAGACCGTGGTGAAGTCGTCGCCGTGGCGCAGCGCGAGCACGCCCAGCACGCCGGCGGCGAGGATCGCGAGGTCTTTCTTCGACCGCTCGTCGTGGGCGAGGGCAGTCATCGAGCGCCCGGTGTCGACGACGAACATGATCGTGTGCATCCGCATCGCACGGTGACGCTTGACAAGAGGAACACCCAGGCGCGCCGTCGCGCGCCAGTCGATGTCCCGCACCTGATCCCCGTACTCGTACTGGCGCAGGTCCTCGAAGTCGAGGCTGCGCCCGTGCAGCAGCGACGCGTAGGCGCCATCGAGCGCGTGCAGCGACTTGCGCGACGAGTGGATGAAGAGCTTGCTCTTCACCTGGGTGATCAGGCTGGGCATGGGTCAGGGGGTCGGGACGGCTGCGAAGATCTCGTCGATGATCTCCTCGCTGCGGATGCCCTCGGCATCCGCTTCGAACGTCAGCAGCAGACGGTGGCGCAGCACCAGGTGGCGGAGCGCGCGGATGTCCTCCGGGAGCACGTGGGCGCGGCCGTTGAGCAGCGCGAGCGCGCGAGACGCCTGCAGGAAGGCGATGCTCGCACGCGGGCTCGCCCCGTACTTGATCAGGCGCGCGCGCTCCTCGCCGATGTAGGGCGCAGGGTTACGGGTGACGTAGGCGATCGACACGATGTAGTTGCGGATGGCGGGGTCGACGTACACGCGGCTCGCGACATCCTGCAGCAGCTCGACGTCGTCGAGGGTGACCGCGCTCGTCACGTGCCGGTCGGGGTCGAGCACGCCGGAGTCGATGCGGCTGAGGATCTCGAACTCCTCGGCGGGGCTCGGGTACTCGACGATCTCCTTCAGCAGGAAGCGGTCCATCTGGGCCTCGGGCAGCTCGTAGGTGCCCTCCTGCTCGATCGGGTTCTGCGTCGCGATCACGAGGAACGGCTTCGGCAGCGGGTGGATCTCGCCGCCGATCGTGGTCTGATGCTCCTGCATCGCCTCGAGCATCGCGCTCTGCGTCTTCGCGCTCGAGCGGTTGATCTCGTCGAGCAGCACGAAGTTCGCGTGCACGGGACCGAGGACCGTGCGGAACGTGCCGGTCGCCGACTCGTAGATCTGGCTGCCGGTGATGTCGCTGGGGAGCAGGTCGGGCGTGCACTGGATGCGCTTGAACTGCGCCTTGACGGTGTCGGCGAGCGTGCTGGCGGCGGTCGTCTTGGCGAGGCCCGGCACGCTCTCGAGCAGGATGTGCCCGCCCGCGATGAGCGAGACGAGCAGGCTCATCCGCAGGCGATCCTGGCCGACCATCTTCGCGGAGTACGATTCCGAGATCACCGTGAGCACCGAGGCCGCGCGCGACATCTCGGTATCCGTGGGCGCGCTCTGATTCTTCGAGCCCGACACGCCCTGGGTCGTGGTCCCCTGGGTCCCTGAGCCTGTCGAAGGGGCCGCTGTCGAAGGGGCCGCTGTCGAAGGGGCCGGAGGCGCGGGCGGGGGAGGCGGAGCCGGGTACGTCTGCGGGTCCTGTGCATAGGGCTCGTTCATCGGTGTCTCCCTCGTTCCACACGGGGCGCACGTCGCATCGGTCCCCCGTGCACCAGCGTATCCCGCATCCGACGGGCCCTCGGCGGGCAGCGGTGCCCAGTTCCGGCCGAAGCGGCAGAGCGGATGCTGCGCTGTCATCGTTCGAGAAAACCTGGAGCATCGCACCGGTATATCGGTAGTCTCCTTCTCGAAGGCGCCGGGGGTGGGCGCGGTGACGGAGGGCACATGAGCGAGGTCGCAGGCGAGAAGACGGGCACCGAGCGGAGAAGATTCCGTTTCCGCGGTGGGCTGAGCATCCAATCGAAGCTCCTCATCATGCTTCTCGCCGTGAGCCTGGTCTCGTCCGTCGTCGTCGGCGCGATCGGATTCATCAACGGGCGGCAGTCGCTCCACGACGCCGCGGTCGATCAGCTGATCACCATCCGCTCGATGCGGGCCGCCGAGATCGTCGAGGCGATCGACGACGTCAAGGAGGGTGCGTCACTGCACTCGCGCAACCTCAGCGCGCAGACCCTGTCGAACACCATGAACGCGGCGTGGGACGAACTGCAGCAGCAGGAGATCACCGACGACCAGCTCGCACAGCTCGAGGCGTACTACGCCGACACGTTCATCCCCGAGCTCGAGAATCGCGCCGGCGAGCAGTACGGCGACGCGGCCTTCATCCCGGAGTCGAATGCCGGACGCTATCTGCAGCTGCAGTACTCGACGAAGAACCAGGACTTCGACGCCGACTACGACGCCCTGCTGGCCGGGAACGACGCCGGCGACGGCACGAGCTACTCGGCGGGGGCCGAGCGCTACGGCGACTACTTCACGCGCCTGATCGAGCGGGCCGGCTACGAGGATGCGCTCCTGCTCAACCTCGACGGCGACGTGGTGTTCTCCGCGTACAAGGGCGTCGACCTCGGCACGAACGTGAACACGGGGCCGTATCGCGACACCGCTTTCGCGCAGACCTACCGCGACACCATCGCCACGAACACGGTCGACGCCATCGGCATCACCGACTTCGAGCGCTGGATCCCCTCGCTGAACATCCCGACGATGTGGGTGATCTCGCCCGTCGGCAACGACAGCGGGATCACCGGAGCCATGGCGCTGCAGATCCCGCTGAGCCGGATCAACGACGTGATGACCGGCGGCGAGCAGTGGAAGGAGCAGGGTCTCGGCGACACCGGCGAGGTCTACCTCGTGGGTCGCGACGGTCTCATGCGCAGCACCTCTCGGCGCCTTGTGGAGGATCCGGAGGACTACGTCGAGCGACTCATCAGCGGAGGGGTCGTCGCCCCGACGATCGCCAACCGCATCGGCGAGATCAAGGGCACGGTCCTGCTGCAGCCCGTCGAGACGTTCGCCGTCGGCGAGGCGCAGGCGGGTCGCAGCGGCACCGTCGTCGGCCGCGACTACATCGGCGGCGACAGCGTCACGGCGTACGCCCCGCTGGAGATGGAGGACCTCGACTGGGTGATCATTGCACGCATCGACACGGCCGAGGCTTTCGATCCGGTGAACGACTTCACCCGCAACGTGCTGCTCTCGCTCCTCGGCATCCTTCTCGGCGTCTCCCTGCTCTCGCTGCTGCTCGCGCAGGTGTTCACCCGGCCCATCCACCGACTGGTCGGTGCCGTGCACCGGGTGGCTGAAGGCGATCTCGACGTGCAGGTGCCGCAGGGCTCCCGCGACGAGTTCGGCGACCTCGGCAATGCCTTCAACGACATGGCTTCGAGCCTGCGCATCAAGCAGGAGCTCATCGACGAGCAGCAGAAGGAGAATGAGAAGCTGCTGCATACGCTCATGCCCGAGAGCGTCGCCGCGAAGTACAAGAAAGGCGACGAGGCGATCTCCGAGGCCCATGAGAACGTCTCGGTGGTCTTCGCGGAGCTCGTCGGCTTCGATGAGGCCGTGCGCGGCCAGAGCGCCGCGGAGGAGATCGCCCTGCTCAACACCCTCATGCGCGGCTTCGACGAGGCGGCCGAGAAGGCCGGTGTCGAGAAGGTGCGCACGCTGCGCGGCGGCTATCTCGCGTCATCCGGACTCATCGTGCCGCGCGTCGACAACATCCGCCGCAGCGTCGAGTTCGCCAAGAATCTGCTCGAGGTGCTCGAGCGGTTCAACTCGCAGCACGGCACGCAGATCGGGCTGCGCGCCGGTGTCGACGCCGGCACGGTCACGAGCGGCCTGGTCGCCCGGACCACCCTCGCGTACGACCTGTGGGGCGATGCGGTGAACCTCGCGTATCGCGTGCGTTCGGTCACCGGTGAGCCGGGCATCTATGTGAGCCAGACCGTCCGCGACCGCACGCAGGAACTCGTCACCTACGTCGAGGCGGGGACGGTGGAGGCACAGGGCAGGACCGAGACCGTCTGGAAGGTGGTCTGACCGTGGAGGACGCGTTCGCGGACGGATGGGCCTGGTGGGTCATCGGGCTCGCGGTCGGAGTGCCCGTGCTTCTCGTGGTGCTGACCGAGATCATCGGCACCCTGACGCGGCGCGGCAACCCCGCGGCGAAACCGCTGCGGATGCTGCGGAACTGGGTCATCCCGGTCGGCGCCCTGTTCGCGCTGCTCGTGTTCGCGATCCAGTCGCCGGCCGAGCAGGTGTGGACGCGCGTCGTGGCGACGGTGTTCGGGTTCCTCGTCATCCTGCTCGTGCTGTCGGCTTTCAACGTGGCCCTGTTCGCGACGGCCCAGCAGGATTCCTGGCGTGGGCGCATTCCGACGATCTTCGTCGAGATCGGCCGGCTCGTGCTCGTCGGCGTCGGCCTCGCGCTCCTCTTCTCGTGGGTGTGGGATGCCGATGTCGGCGGCCTCTTCACCGCCCTCGGTGTCGGGTCCATCGTCATCGGCCTCGCGCTGCAGAATGCCGTGGGCGGCGTCATCTCGGGGCTGCTGCTGCTGTTCGAGCAGCCGTTCAAGATCGGCGACTGGCTGGATGCCGCTGGCGTGAAGGGCCGGGTCGTCGAGGTCAACTGGCGGGCCGTCCACATCGAGACCGGTGCGGGCATCCAGATCGTGCCGAACTCGACCCTGTCCGGCGCATCGTTCACGAACATGAGCGAGCCGGACGGGCCGTACACCGCCGAGTCGCCGGTGACGTTCTCGACCGATGATCCGCCGCACGAGGTGATGGCGCTGCTCGTATCGGTGGCCGAAGGGCTGCCGATGAAGGTGCCGCGCGAGCACGCGACGGTGAGCTACTCGGGCGCAGGAGCGTACGAGGTGTCGATCCCGGTCGCCGGTCCCGCCGACGCGTCACGCGCGCTCTCGATGTACCTGTCCTGGCTCTGGTATGCGGCGCGGCGTCGGGGCTTCGCTCTCGACGGCGACTCGACGGATCCGCTGGCCGAACCTCAGCGGATGGTCGAGGCGATGAAGGCCATCGGACCCACGCTGCACCTCCGCGAAGACGACATCGAGGCCGTGATGGCGGGCGCGCGGCTCGAGCGCTACGGCGTGGGCGAGGTGGTGCTTCCGAGCGGTGTCGTGCCCGACGAGGTGCGGGTGGTCGTATCGGGTCGGGCTGCTCTGGCCATCGAAGCCGACGGCGGCCGCATCGAGTTCGCGAGCGCGGAGAAGGGCGACATCGTCGGTCACACGGCCCTCACCCGTGAGCGCACGCAGGCAGTCACGATCGCGGGGGAGATCCTCACGGTCGTGGTGCTGCCGCTGTCGACGGTCGACGCGCTGATCCAGAGTCGTCCGCGACTGGCGGGGGAGATCGGGGAGGCGCTGGAGCTGAAGCGCACCCTCGCCGCCTCGCGGTTGGCCGAGCTCGGCATTGCCCGGAGTGTGATCGGGGAGCGCTGAGGCGCGGCTGTCAGGACTTTCGAATCGCGCAAATGGCCGTTCTCCGGCCCGAGGATCGGCAATTTGCGCGATTCGATAATCGGCCCTGAGGTCGTTTACGCGCGCCGCCTCCACCGCATCCGGGTGACGAGGACGCCGAGGAGACACAGCGCTCCGCCGAGGAACATGAGCGGCGTCGGCACCTCGCCGAGGATCGCCCACGACATGAGGATGGCGATCGCCGGCACGACGTAGGTCGTCGCCGAGGTCTGTCCGGCCGTGCTGCGTTGCAGCACGTACGCCCAGGTGGTGAAGGCGATGGCTGTGGGGAAGATGCCGAGGTAGATCACCCACAGAGTCGAGTCGAGCGGGGCTGTCTGCAGGGCGCCGATGAGGCTGCCTGTCCACGGGAGCAATGCGACGGTGCCGGCGATCGCCCCGAGCCAGGTGAGCGTGGTCGCGTCGGCGCCGGCGCTGAGCAGGCGCTTCTGGACGAGGGTGCATCCGGCGTACATGACGGCCGCGAGGAGAGCGAGCAGGAGGCCGGTGATGTCGGGCCCGGCGCTGGTCGACGAGTTCATGCCGATCAGCACGACGCCGAGGAAGGCGATCGGCGCACCGATGACCAGGGGCTTCGGGAAGCCCTCGCGCAGGAACAGCCCGCTGAAGACGACGACCATGAGGGGCGCGAGGTTCACCACCATCGCAGCGGTACCGGCGTCGAGCGTGCGCTCAGCGCTGTTGAGGGCAAGGTTGTAGACGCAGAACCAGCCGACGCCCCACACCGCGATGAGCCACCAGTGCCGACGTTCGGGAAGACGGATGCCGTGCCGCACGGCAATGAGTGTGAGGACGAGCGTGCCGACGGCCATCCGCAGCAGCGCCAGCGCCCCCGGTTCATAGTGCGGACCCGCGCCGCGGATGCCGATGAACGCCGAGGCCCAGAGGACGACTGTCACCAGCGCGGCGATGAGGACGAGCGCACCCTGCTTCTTGGGCGTGACCGCACTCGTGCGGGCACCGGTGTCACCCGAAACGGTCTCTGGCATCCTCTGATCGTGGCAGGGGTCACCGACATCGGTCGATGGGTTCGAGCGACAGCATTCGTCGGTTTCCCGCCAGTCGGCGGCCGGCCGGCGGCACCCGGCACCTGCTCTCCTTCCGGTCGCAGTTTCCGCCGCCCCGCCCGTGCCCAGGCGGCACGAACTGCGACCGAAATCACCGCACCCGGCACGAACTGCGACCGGAAGCCCTCCCGCACCCCGACACAGCCCCGAAACCCCCTCCCGATAGGATGGGACCGCCCGAAGAGGGCCAGCTCATCGGCCGGTGCAAGCCCGGCGAAAGCAGGGGGGACACCCATGCCAGGAATCGTGATCGTCGGCGTGCAGTGGGGCGACGAAGGAAAGGGCAAGGCCACCGATCTTCTCGGTGAGCGCACCGATTGGGTGGTGAAGTTCAACGGCGGCAACAACGCCGGGCACACCGTCGTCGTCGGCAACGAGAAGTACGCGCTGCACCTGCTGCCCTCCGGCATCCTCTCTCCCGGAGTCAACCCGGTCATCGGCAACGGTGTGGTCGTCGACCTCGAGGTGCTCTTCTTCGAGCTCGAGGCGCTCGCCGCCCGCGGCATCGACATCTCGCGGCTCAAGGTCAGCGCGAACGCGCACATCATCACGCAGTACCACCGCACGCTCGACAAGGTCACCGAGCGCTTCCTCGGCAAGCGGATGATCGGCACCACCGGCCGCGGCATCGGCCCGGCCTACGCCGACAAGATCAATCGCGTCGGCATCCGCGTGCAGGACATCTTCGACGAGAACATCCTCCGTCAGAAGGTCGAGGGCGCCCTCGACCAGAAGAACCACCTGCTGGTGAAGATCTTCAACCGGCGCGCGATCACCGCCGACGAGGTCGTCGAAGACCTGCTCTCGTACGCCGACCGACTCCGCCCGATGGTCGCCGACACCGGTTACCTGATCGCCCAGGCGCTCGACCGCGGCGAGGTCGTCGTCTTCGAGGGCGGGCAGGCGACCATGCTCGACATCGACCACGGCACCTACCCGTTCGTCACGTCGTCGTCGGCGACGGCGGGCGGCGCGGCCACCGGTTCCGGTATCGGCCCCGGGGCGCTCGACCGCATCGTCGGCATCGTCAAGGCGTACACGACCCGCGTGGGCTCCGGCCCGTTCCCGACAGAGCTCTTCGACGAGCAGGGCGAATGGCTGCGCAAGCAGGGCTTCGAGTTCGGCACCACGACCGGCCGTCCGCGCCGCGTCGGCTGGTACGACGCCCCCATCACGCGCTACGCCACCCGCATCAACGGCATCACTGACCTGGTGTTGACCAAGCTCGACATCCTCACAGGCCTCGAGCAGGTGCCGGTCTGCGTCGCCTACGACGTGGACGGTGTGCACTTCGACGAGGTGCCGGTCAACCAGACCGACTTCCACCACGCGAAGCCCGTGCTCGAGTACTTCCCGGGCTGGAGCGAGGACATCTCGACCGCGCGCACGTTCGAGGATCTGCCGCAGGCCGCGCAGGAATACGTGCTCGCGCTCGAGAAGATGAGCAACACGCGCATCTCGGTGATCGGCGTCGGCCCGGAGCGCGACCAGGTCATCGTGCGCCACGACCTGCTCGACTGACCTCGACCGACCGGGAGGCATGCGCATGACACGGTTTTGGCTCGGGGGCTACGGCCCGGCGATGGACGGACAGGCCGAGGGCATCGGCCTGCTCGCCGGCGACGAGGGCCGCGAGGCGAAGACACTCGCCTACCGTGGCGCGGTCACCGAGACGCCCTCGCCGTCGTGGTTGGCGCAGCATCCGTCCCTCGATGTCGTGTACGCGGCGCTGGAAGGGGATGCGGCGGTGCAGGCCTTCGCCCGCACCAGCGAGTCGGCCCTCTCGCCACTCGGCGATCCGGTGGCGGTCGGCGAGAACGTCTGCCATGTCGCTGTCGCCCCGAACGGCTCGTCCCTGATCGCGAGCTGCTACGGCGACGGGCGCGTGGTGCGCATCGGGCTGGATGCCGCCGGCCGTCTGGTGCCGGCGCAGCAGGGAAGAGCGGATGCCGCGGCGGCGCTCCGCGCGGCCCTGTTCGGCGACGAAGACCCGGATGCCCCGGCCGCCACTCCTCCGGGAGACGGCGTCGCCGCGACCGACCCGCACGCGGCGGGCCCCGAGCGCGCCTCGCATGCGCACGCCGCGGCGTTCCTGCCCGACGGCCGGATCGTCACCACCGACCTCGGGTTCGATCTGGTGCGGTTCTGGCGTGCGGGCAGCAACGGGCTCGTCCTCGACCAGGAGGTCGTCCTGCCCCTCGGCACCGGCCCCCGCCACATGGTCGTGCACCCCAGTGGACATCTGCACGTCGTGACCGAGTACTCGTGCGAGGTGTTCACCCTCGCCTCCAGCGTCGACGGCACCTGGCGCGTCGTGTCTTCGACCCTGTCGAGTCCGATCGCCCAGGTCGGCGTCGACTTCCCCGCCGAGCTCGCCCGCTCCCGCGACGGCCAGTTCTTGTACACGGCACTCCGCGGCAGCAACACGATCGCGGCCCTCCGCGTGCGCGGCGGCGGCGACTCCCTCGAGTCGATCGCCCTCGCCGATTCGGGCGTCGACTGGCCGCGCCATCACCTGATCCACGAGGGCAAGATGCTCGTCGCGGGGCAGCGCTCCGACACGATCACGCTGCTCGACCTCGACGAGCGCACCGGCGCGCCGCTCGGCATCCGTCATGAGGCCCAGGTTCCTGCGCCGACGCACTTCCTTCCGGTGCGCTGAGGCCGCTCAGTCGCCGCTGACTTCTGCGGTCGATCCGAACTTTTGCGGCCATTTCCGGGCTCTGAGGCCGCAGAAGTTGCCATTGGCCGCAGAACTTGCCCAGCCTCGCGCGTGACGACGTGATTTGCGCGGGCGCGAAGTCGTCGATACTCTGCTGAACAGTGTTCAGGTGAACACCGTTCAGGAAGGGTTCCGATGACCACCACTCCCCGCGACACCAGCGCGACTCTCGGCCGCGTGGCCGTGTTCGCCGCCCTCATCATCGTGCTCGGCACGGTCGTGGTCCCGCTGCCCGGTGGCGTGCCGATCACGGCCCAGACGCTCGGCGTCATGCTCGCCGGACTCGTGCTCGGGCCCCGAGTCGCACCGTTGTCGATCCTGCTGGTGCTCGTACTCGCCGCCGTCGGGCTCCCCGTCCTCGCGGGAGGACGCGGAGGCCTGGGCGTGTTCGTCGGCCCCACCGCCGGATACCTCGTCGGCTGGATCGCCGGGGTGGTCGTGATCGGACTCATCATGCGCGCCGGGCGGGTCACCTGGTGGCGGGCCGCCGCAGCATCCCTCATCGGCGGAGTGCTCGTCGTCTACTCCTTCGGCATCCCGGTCCAGGCGCTCGTGACCGGCGTCCCGCTCGGCCTCACCGCGCTGTCGAGCGCCGCCTTCCTGCCCGGCGATCTGATCAAGGTCGCCGTCGCCACGCTCGTGGTCGTCGCGCTGCGGCGGGCCTACCCGCGGGCCTTCGCTGAGCGTCGCCCGGTGCGGGAGGCGGTCGCGGCCTGAGGACGGCGTGCATCCGCACGGGTCGCCGCCGCGCCGGCCGGTGCATCCGCAGGTCCAGATCACATGTGCAGGTCGACACGCCGGGTTCTGCGCCTGCATCCGTGATCTCATCCTGCAGATGGAAGCAGGATGCCGCTTGGCGCGAGGGGCTAACCGATACATCCGCAGGTCCAGATCACATATGCAGGGCGACACGCCGCGTTCTGAGCCTGCATCCGTGATCTGGACCTGCAGATGAAAGCCCGGATGCCGCGACGACCCATGGAACAACTGACCCGTGACTCGACGTTGCTCTTGAGCGAGACTGGGCGACGGAGAGGTGCGACACATGAACGCTGCGGAGAAGACCGACGAGTACGACCTGATCGTCCTGGGCGGAGGTGCCGTCGGCGAGAACGTCGCGGACCGTGCCGTGCAGGGCGGACTCACCGCGATCATCGTGGAGAACGAGCTGGTCGGAGGCGAGTGCTCGTACTGGGCCTGCATGCCCTCGAAGGCACTGCTGCGTCCGGCGCAGGCGCTGCGTGCGGCGCAGCACGTCGGCGGAGCCGCGCAGGCCGTGACCGGAAAGCTCGACGTGCGCGCGGTGTTCGACCGTCGCGACTCGTTCACCAGCAACTGGATGGATGACGGCCAGGTGAAGTGGCTCGACTCGGCCGGCATCGACCTGGCGCGCGGCTTCGGCCGGATCACCGGCGAGCGCGAGATCACCGTGACGGATGCCGACGGGGGCACCCGCGTGCTCCGCGCACGCCACGCCGTCGCGATCAGCACCGGCTCTGAGGCCGTCATCCCGCCCATCGACGGTCTGCGTGAGGCGAAGCCGTGGACGAGCCGTGAGGCGACGAGCGCCGAGCAGCTGCCGGAGAGCCTCGCCGTCATCGGCGGCGGCGTCGTCGCGGTGGAGATGGCGACCGTGTACGCCTCGCTCGGTTCGACCGTGACCCTCATCGCCCGCGGCGAGCTGCTCTCGACCATGGAGCCGTTCGCCGGGGAGCGCGTCGCCGCAGGACTGAAGGAGTTGGGCGTCGACGTGCGCACCTCCACCGGCACCACCTCGGTGCGCCGCACGGATGCCGGCGTGACGATCACCCTCGACGACGGCGAGGAGATCGTGGCGAGCGAGGTCCTCGCCGCGACGGGACGCTCGGCGCACAACCGCGACATCGGACTCGAGACCCTCGGTCTCGAGCCGGGCCGCTGGCTCGAGACGGATGACACGATGCGCGTGCCCGGCCACGACTGGCTCTACGCGGTGGGAGACGTCACCGGCCGCGTCCTGCTCACGCATCAGGGCAAGTACCAGGCGCGCGCGGCGGGCGACGTGATCGCCGCGCGGGCGAAGGGCGAGGATGTCGACGACGCCCCATGGGGCCGGCACGTCGCGACCGCCGATCACGCGGCGGTGCCGCAGGTCACCTTCTCGTTCCCGGAGGTCGCCTCATCGGGGCTCACCGAGGCTGCCGCCCGCGAAGCCGGATACGACGTGAAGGTCGTCGACTACGACCTCGGCTGGGTCGCCGGCGCGAGCGTCTACGAGGACGGCTTCGAAGGGCAGGCGCGGCTCGTGATCGACACCGCGCGCGATGTCGTGATCGGCGCGACCTTCGTCGGGCCCGAGGTGGCCGAGCTCATCCAGGCGGCCACGGTCGCGATCGTCGGCGAGGTGCCGATCAAGCGGCTCTGGCACGCGGTCCCCGCGTACCCGACGATCAGCGAGATCTGGCTCCGGCTGCTCGAAGGATACGGCCGAGACTCGGCCTGATCGCCATTCGACGGCATCCGAGACCAATCCGTTCACGAGACGGCATCGAACAGGATCAGGAATGTTTCCCCCATTGACGACTCCGAGCGCAACCCCGGCCCGGATGTCGCCGCCGTCTTATACGCTCGAACCCACATCCGAGGAGGCAGGACCATGAAGGCTGTACTCGCAGGAACCGTCATCGCCGAAGCAGACGAGAGCGACCTCGTCCGCATCGAGGGGAACTGGTACTTCCCGCCGGCATCCATCGCCGAAGGCGCGCTCGTCGAGAGCCCGACGCCCTATACCTGTCCGTGGAAGGGCGCAGCCCAGTATTTCTCCGTGCAGACGGGTGACGAGCTCCACACCGACTACGCCTGGTCGTACCCGAACCCCTACCCGACCGCCTTCGATCGCGTCGGGACGGACTTCTCCGGCTACGTCGCGTTCGATCCGCGCGTCCAGATCTCCGAGTGATCCTCCCATGACCTCCGTATGCCGGCGCCGGGGCGCCGATGCACGGCTCGTCGATCGAGCGTTTGGAAAGTAGCCCATGATCGAGTTCCGCAGCGTCACCAAGCAGTTCCCTGACGGCACGGTAGCGGTCGACGACTTCAGCCTGGTGCTGCCGTCGCGAAAGACCACCGTGTTCGTCGGTTCATCCGGTTGCGGCAAGACGACGCTGCTGCGCATGATCAACCGAATGGTCGAGCCGACCTCCGGTGACATCGAGATCGACGGCGAGAACGTGCTCGTCGGCGATCCGGTGCAGCTGCGCCGCCGCATCGGCTACGTCATGCAGAACTCCGGCCTCATGCCGCACTTCTCGGTGATCGACAATGTCGCCACCGTGCTGCGCCTCACCGGTGTGAAGAAGCCCGAGGCGCACAAGCGGGCGCGCACACTGCTCGACACCGTCGGCCTCGACCAGGCCCTCGCCGACCGGTACCCGAGCCAGCTCTCGGGTGGTCAGCAGCAGCGCGTCGGCGTGGCGCGAGGCCTTGCCGCAGACCCGAACATCCTCCTGATGGACGAGCCGTTCGGCGCCGTCGACCCGATCGTCCGCGCCGACCTGCAGCAGGAGACGCTGCGACTGCAGCACGAGCTCGACAAGACGGTCGTCTTCGTCACGCACGACATCGACGAGGCGTTCCTGCTCGGCGACCAGGTGGTGATCCTCGACAAGGGCGCGCGCATCGTGCAGGTCGGCAGCCCGAGCGAGATCATCGAGAATCCGGCAGACGACTTCGTCGCCGCCTTCATCGGCGCCGACCGCGGACGCCGCGCGCTGCACCTCAAGGAGACGCCGCACGGCACCGTCGTGGTCGACTCCGAGGGCCGCACGCAGGGTGCGATCGTGCGTGAGGCCGAGGGCATCGCGGTCTTCGAGGCCGGCGAGGGATCGCAGGCGGGGAGCACCGCGTGAACTGGGTCGTCGACAACTTCGGGTTGATCCTCGAGCTCGCCGCGGTGCACCTGCGGCAGAGCATCGTGCCGATCGTCCTCGGGTTCCTGCTCTCTCTGCCGCTCGGCTGGGTGGCCTGGCGCTACCGACTCGTGCGCGGACCGATCATCGTCCTCACCGGGCTGCTCTACACGATCCCCTCGCTCGCGCTGCTCATCCTGCTTCCCTCCGTCGCCGGCTACTCGGCTCGCAGCGAGGCGAACCTCATGATCGCTCTCACCATCTACGCGATCGCGATCCTCGTCCGAGCTGTGTCCGACGGACTCGATTCCGTCGACGACGGGGTGCGCCAGGCGGCGACGGCCACCGGATTCGGGCCCTTCCGACGCTTCTGGGCGGTGGAGTTCCCGCTGGCAGGACCGGTGATCCTGGCCGGTCTCCGCGTCACGGCTGTGAGCACGATCTCGTTGGCCACGGTCGGCATCCTGATCGGCGTCTCGAACCTGGGTTATCTGTTCACGAACGGACTCGACCGGCGCATCATCGCCGAGGTGTTCGCCGGGATCATCGCGGTCGTCGTGATCGCCCTCCTGATCGACCTGATCCTGCTGCTTCTGGGCCGCGCCCTGATGCCGTGGACGAGGGCTGCGTCCGCGACCACGGTGACCCGCACTCTCGCGGTGGGGGCCCCAGCATGAACCTCTTCCTCGAGGCCTTCGCCTGGATGGCGGCACCCGCGCAGTGGACGGGCAACTACGCGTTGCCCAAACTGCTGGGTGAGCACTTGGCGCTCACCGCGATCTCGGTTCTGATCGCGGCCGCCATCGCCATACCCGCCGGGTGGCTGATCGGCCACACGGGGCGCGGGCGAGAGATCGCGGTCGCCATATCCGGAGCCGCGCGCGCGATCCCCGCCTTCGGGCTGATGATCCTGCTCGTGCTCCTGCTCGGCGTGCTTCGCATTCCCCAGGCCGCCGTCATCACCTTCGTGCTTCTCGCGATCCCGTCGCTGCTGGCCGGCGCCTACACGGGACTCGAGGCGATCGACCGCCGGGTCATCGATGCGGCGAAGGCCGTGGGCATGACCGGCTGGCAGGTGTTCTGGAAGGTCGAAGTGCCGCTCGGGCTTCCCCTGCTCGTCGGCGGCATCCGCTCGGCCCTGCTGCAGGTGATCGCGACCGTGACGATCGCGGCGTACGTGAACCTCGGCGGTCTCGGCTATCCGATCATCCAGGGCATCCCCCTGCAGAAGTTCGACCAGGTGCTGGCGGGGGCGCTGCTCGTCGCCGCCCTCGCGCTGCTCGTCGATCTGCTCCTGGCCGCCGCGCAGCACGCAGCAGTCCCCGCCGGTCTTCGTGAACGCCGACCTGCACGTAGACGCGGCGCGAAGGCGACCCCGCCTGTTTCCGCACCCGTCCCGGTCTGACCGATTCGTCCCACAGCAGTCCCAGAAAAGAGGAAGTCCATGTTCACAGCACGAGGCAAGCGCTCCATCGCCGCCGTCGGCCTGGTCGCCGCGGCCACTCTCGCCCTGTCCGCCTGCGGCTCGAGCAACCCGCTCGATGAGCCGTCGGATGACGCCGGATCCGGTTCGGGCAACTCCGACAGCATCGTCGTCGGCTCGCAGGCGTACTACTCCAACGAGATCATCGCCGAGATCTACGCCCAAGCGCTGGAAGCCGCCGACTTCACGGTCGACCGCCAGTTCAGCATCGGTCAGCGCGACGCGTACATGCCCGACGTCGAGTCCGGTGAGATCAACGTCTTCCCCGAGTACACGGGCAGCCTGCTCGAGTACATCTCCGATGACGAGATCGATGTGACCAGCCCCGACGACGTCTTCGCGGCGCTCCAGGACGCACTGCCCGACGGGCTGACGGCTCTCGACTTCGCCGAGGCGACCGACCAGGACTCCTACACGGTGCTCAAGAGCTTCGCCGAGGAGAACGACCTCACGACGATCGGCGACCTGAAGAACGCGCCGGCACCGGTCACGATCGGCGCTGCACCCGAGTTCGAGCAGCGTCCGTACAGCCCGTCCGCAGCGAAAGAGGTCTACGGCGTCGACCTGACATTCTCGGCGACCGGCCCGACCACGCTCGAGTCGCTGCTCGCCGGCGAGATCCAGGTGGCCGACATCTACACCGCCGACCCGGCCTTCGAGACCGAGGAGATCGTCGCTCTGGAAGACCCGGAGAACCTGATCATCTCGTCGAACGTCGTGCCGATCGTCTCGAGCGACATCGCCGAGGACGTCTCCGATGTGCTCAACGCGATCAGCGCGAAGCTGACCGCTGAGGAGCTCGTGTCGCTGAACGTGCTCAGCACCGTCGAGCAGCAGTCGTCGGCCGACATCGCGAAGAAGTGGCTCGAAGACAACGACCTCTGAGTCGTCGCCTCCGAAGTGCCCGGGCCCGTTGCTGATTCAAGCAAGTGGGTCCGGGCATTTCTGTGTTCGGGGTACTAGACCTGCGCGTCCTGCTTCGGCACCCAGACCTGTTTGATGATGATGAGGATGGATGCCGTGACCGGCACGGCTACGAGCGCGCCGAGGAGCCCGAGCAGGGTGCCGCCGGCCAGGGCGCCGATCACGACGAGCGAGCCGGGGACAGCGACCGCCCGGTTCATCACGCGCGGCGTGATGACATAGGCCTCGATCTGCATGTACACGAGATAGATACCCGCGAAGATCAGCGCAGCGACGGGGTCAGCGAACAGCGCGAGCGTCGTGCCGATGATCCAGAACAGCACCGAGCCCACGAGCGGGATGAGGGTGACGCAGAAGGCGATTGTCGCCATCAGCGGCGGGAAGGGCAGCCCGAGGAAGAAGTAGAGCAGGAAGGCGAGCGTGGCGTTGCAGAACGCGAGCACCACCATTCCCATCACGTAGCCGCCGACCGATTCGGTGATCTGGTCGGTGATGTCGCCCGCGCGAGCGCGGTCGCGGGCCGGTGCGAGACGCAGCAGGCTCGTCTTCATTCCGGAGAGGCTCGCGAGGAAGTACAGCGTGAGCACCAGCACGATGATCGTGCCCGAGATGCCGGTGGCGATCGACGCGCCGACCTTCAGGGCGCCGCCGCCGATCATGGCGATGTTGCCGAAGTCCGAGAGGAACGTCTGCACCTCCGCGACCAGATCCTGGAACTGCTCCCCGAACTGCTTGTCCAGGGTCGCGTACAGATCGCTCCGGGTGAAGTCCTGGATCATGCTCGGCACCGACTTCACGAAGCTCGTGATCTGGTCGATGACGATGGGGATCACGATCCACAGCAGAAGCGCGACGACCGCGATGAGCGCGAGGATCACGACGACCACGGCGATCGCGCGGGAGAGCCCCCGGCGCTCCAGGAACCGCACCGCCGGGTCGAGCCCGAGTGCTGCGAAAAGGGCGAGGGCGATGTAGATGAGGACGGTCGAGAGGTTCGTCAGGGCCAGCCCGATCGCGAGCGCGGCGAGTCCGCCGAGCGTGACCAGAAGGCCGAACACGAACGGCCGGTCTATGCGGGTCCAGAACGCGCCCCGAGGCGCAGCGGGTTCGCCCGCCGCGGGCGAGGAGGTCGGCGCGGGTGTGGCCTCCGGTGCGGGGGCGGATGCCGCGTCGTCGAGGCGTTCGGAGGCCGCCGACTCTTCGTTGCTCATGTGCTCACGATAGCGCTGAGGGGTCGTCGGAACACGGGCGATCTGCGGCTCTAGAGTAGGGGCATGACTGCCGCCCCGGACCCGAAGGCCGAACTGCTCCGACTTCGCGCCAGCATCGACAACATCGACGCCGCGCTGATCTTCATGCTGGCCGAACGCTTTCGCGCGACCCAGCAGGTCGGGCAGCTGAAGGCCGAGCACGAGATGCCGGCATCCGACCCGAACCGCGAGGAGCAGCAGGTCGGGCGACTGCGTGCGCTCGCCGAGGAGGCGCACCTCGACCCGGAGTTCGCGGAGAAATGGTTCAACTTCGTGGTGGCCGAGGTCATCCGCCATCACACCGAGGCGGCGGAGGGCCGCTGAGAGAAGTGCCGGACGGGCGACGGTGTGTGCAGCACTCGCCCGTCCGGAGCTTGTCGGAGGCCTGCCGGCCAACTAAGTTCAATGAATAAACTTACGGAGAGACTACGGATCGCAGCACGATCTGTCAACAGTCGGCACACCGACGCCCCGAACGGACCACGATGCTGAACACCGATGACGCCCTCGACACGCAGGCCTCCGTGCGGCGTGCGAACCTGCGGCGGGCGCTTCAGCTGGTCTTCCGGAATCCCGGGGTGCAGACGCGCGCGGGGATCGCCCGCGCGACGGGCCTCACCGCGGCGACGGCGTCGTCTCTGGTCGCCGAGCTCATCGAGAACCGGCTGATCGTCGAGGGAGAGCAGGCCGCGAGCACCGGGGGCAAGCGCGCGACCACCCTCAGCATCGATGCCGGCCACCATCTGATCCTGGTCGTCGTCATCCAGCCGCGGCACGCCCAGCTCGCCCTCGTCGCCCTCGACGGCAGCGAGATCGAGGGGCGCCGTCTCACGTACTCGCCCGAGACCCGCGACGCCGCCCTCGATGCCGCGCTGGTCGAGATCGCCGCCGCGTACGGCGATCGCCTGCTCGCGGCTGGGGTGCAGCTCCCCGGCACCACCGACGGACGCTCGGTCCTGGAGAGCGTGCAGCTCAAGTGGGACGACGTGCCGCTCGCCGCGAGGTTCGAGCGATCCATCGACGCGCCCGTCCTGCTGATCAACGACGTCGACGCCGAAGCCATCGCCGAGGCGGGACGAGAGTCATCGCCCGAGGGGTACCGCCTCTTCATCCACATCGGCGGCGGGATCGGCGCTGCCGTGACGCTCAACGGCGAGCTCGCGCCCGGACCTCGAGATCGCGCGGGGGAGATCGGCCACGTGCAGGTGGTGTTCGGCGAGGCCGCGCGCGACTGCAGCTGCGGGCGACGCGGATGCCTGGAATCGGCATCCGCCATGGGGGCGATGCTCGGCCCCGACTTCTCCGATGCCATGGATGCCGCGGAGCTCCAGGTTCTCGCCGCGCGCGCGGATCCGCGGCAGCTCGACGAGGGCGCCCGCGCACTCGCCCGGGCCGTGAAGCTCATCAGCGCCCTCCTCGATCCGGCGGAGGTGGTGATCGGCGGCCCGGCCACGGTGCTCGGTCCGCGCTTCCTCGAGCGGCTCCGCAGCGAGACCGACTACGCCTCCCGAGGCACGGTGCAGGTGCCCATCCGCTACGCCGACCCTCGTGTCGCGCTCTCCGCGGGCCCAGCTCAGGCGGCGCTCACCGCGGCGCTGGGGGTGCGCTGGAGTCCGGAGCAGCTGCTCGCGGCATCCGCCTCGCCGTCCTGAGGCCGGCGCCGCCGGCATCCGTCCTCCACTTCTGCGGCCCGTTGCCCCCGGCATCCGTCCCTGACTTCTGCGGCCACACGCAACTTCTGCGGCCAATCCGCGCGTAGGAGGCCGCAGAAGTTCGAGATGGCCGCAGAAGTTGCGTGCACGCGAGCCAGCGCGGCTGGTCAGAGCCCGTCGTCCAGGTGCCAGTGCTCCTGCCAGCGCCAGTCGATCGGGTCGGACACGCGCTGGTAGCGGATGTCGGTGGACAGGCGGATGCGGCGCTCCGGGTCGACGTTGTCGGTGGAGGCATGCACGATGTGCGCCGAGTGCACCATCACGTCGCCCGCGCGGTAGTCGTTGATCAGCCATCGCGAGTCGTACTCGTCTGCCAGCCCGGGCAGATCTGCCGTGATCGAGGCCGCCGGCATCTTGAGCGTGCCGGCGCGCTCCTCTGCCATCACGCGGTGGTGGCTTCCCTCGAGGTACGCGAGTCCGCCGTTCTCGACGGTGCAGTCGCCGAGGGGGATCCACATCGAGAGGACGCGGTCGGTGCCCTCGCGCAGGTAGACGAGATCGTAGTGCGCCTGGGTGGCGGTGCCGATGCCGGTCTCGCCGGGACGGGTGTGGCGGATGATGCGGCGCTTGTGCAGGTGCACGTCGTCGCCGAGGAACCACTGGAACCACCCGCGGATGGACGGATGCGAGGTCAGGGCCGCGTAGGCGTCACCGGGGACGACGTCGTCGAAGAGCACGCGCCGGGTGAGGGCCAGGTCGACGTCGCCGCTCGAGTCGATCCCGTCGCTCGCTCCCTCAGGCGCGACGAGGCCTGTCGGTGCGAGCTTGCCGAAGTAGTAAGCGCGGAAGTCGCGCACGACCTCGGCGTCGAGGTGATCGCTCAGGTACAGGTAGCCGTCGCGACGCAGGCGCCCCCACATCGCGTCTTTGTCGTCGCGCACGTCTGTCGGCACGGGCTCGAGTCGTCCGAGTCGCGCGGGGCTCTCGTCGAGGACGTATCCGTTGGAGGTGATCATGCATCCATTCTCAGTCGGGTAGGACTATTCGTCCATGGACGAACCGCAATGTCCCTTGTATTTTCAAGGACTCCGCGGGAGACTCGGACAATCATGGAGAACTGGGCGACCTACGCGAATCCGGCGCGCGTGTTCGCCGACCTCACGATCGCGTGCTTGGGAGCCGGCGAGTATCGCGGCAGCCACGAGGGATTCCGCGGGCGTCAGCTGCGCTCGCACGCGGCGGTCGTGATCAGTGAGGGGAGCGGCTGGTACTCGAGTCCGCTCACCGGCGACGTGCGAGTGGAATCCCCGGCGCTCATCTGGCTCTTCCCCGGGGTGGCGCACGGGTACGGCCCGCACCGCACCGGGTGGACGGAGCACTGGATCCTGTTCTCGGGCGTCGCGACGAGGGCGTTGGACGAGCTCGGGGCCTGGCGGCGCGCGGCGCCGGTCGCGCAGCTCGGACGGATCCCGGACTCGTTGCCGACCACCTTCGAGCGCCTGCGCGCGGCTCTGGCGGACGGCAGTTCGATCGGCGCGCTCCGGCCGTCGGCGGAGAGCTACGCGTGGATCGCCGAGCTCGCCACGATGGTCATGCCGGACTCGGCCCCCGACCTCATCGACGCCTTCATGCGCGGCGCGAGCCGGCAGGTCTCCATGGAGACGCGTGCACACGAGCTGGGGATGAGCGTCGCGCAGTTGCGGACCGCGACGGTCGCCGCCACCGGGCTGACGCCGCTCCAGCTGCTCATCGAGGCGCGGCTCGCGCGAGCGCAGTCACTGCTCGTCGAGACCGACCTCGAGGTGAGTGTGATCGCTCAGCAGGTCGGATTCGACGACCCCTCCTATTTCTCCCGGCAGTTCACGCAGCGTCTCGGCAGCCCGCCGAGTCAGTTCCGCCGTGAACAGCGCCGGATGCCCACCCCGACGGACGGACACGAATGACGAACCTCTCACCCCTGGTGCTCATGGGCGACTGGGTGACTCCGCTGCCCGCCGCGCAGCTCGTCGCGAGCGCGCACGAGCAGGGATACGACGGCGTGGAGGCGTGGTGGCCGGCCGAGGAGGATGCTCAGCGAGAGCTCGCCGCCGCCGTCGCGGATGGAGAGGCGCAGGTGTCGCTTCTCGCAGGCAGCGCGCACCCCGATCCCGCCCTCCACATCGCGGAGATCGAGCAGCAGCTGCGCACGATTGCCGTGAGCGGGCTGAACCCGCTGCATGTGACCCTGCACGCGGGGCGGGATCACTGGAGCGACGCCGACCACGACCGGCTCGCCGAGATGATCGTCGCCAGCCGCCGCGACACGGGCCTCGACGTGCTCGTCGAGCTCCACCGCTCCCGCATCCTGTACGCGGCGCACGCGGCGCGGCGCATCCTCGAGCGTCACCCCGAGCTGCACGTGACATTCGACGTCTCCCACTGGCTCGTGGTCGCCGAATCGATGCTGGAAGATCAGACGGCGGCCGTCGATCTCGCGATCGAGCGGGCCCATCACGTGCACGCGCGGATCGGGCATCCGCAGGGACCGCAGGTCAACGACCCGGAGGCCGAGGAGTGGAGCGCTGTCGTCGATCAGCACCTGCGGTGGTGGGACGCGATCGTCGCTCGCCTGCGCTCCGAGGGACGCCCGGTCACCTTCCTCGCGGAGTTCGGCCCGGTCGACTACGCCCCGAGCGAGCCGGGGACGCGCCGGCCCCTCCGCGACCCCGAGTCATCGAACCGCTGGATGATGCGCGTGCTCCGTGACCGCTACGCGAGCGCACGCGACGTCGGCTGAGACGGGCAGCGGATGCCGGACCCCCGGCATCCGCTCTCCCGCGGACGCCCGCAACTTCTGCGGCCAGACGCAACTTCTGCGGCCATCCCGGGCGGAATTGGCCGCAGAAGTTCGCGATGGCCGCAGAAGTTCGGGCCAGACGAGGTGTTACTTGACGCTGCCCGCGGTCAACCCGCCGACGAGGCGCTTCTCGATGAGCATGAACAGGATGACGACTGGGAGGATCGCGACGATGGAGACGCCGAACACGTATTGCCAGCTGGTTTCGTACTGTCCCACGAACTTCGTCAGCGCGACGGACAGCGGCTGGTTCTTGTCGGTGGAGAGGATGACGAGGGAGGCGGCGAACTCGTTCCAGCAGGCGACGAACGTGAACACGATCGCGGTGACGATGCCGGGCCAGACGAGGGGCAGGTTGATCTTGAAGAGGACGGTGAAGCGTCCGGCGCCGTCGATCTGCGCGGCTTCGTCGATCTCTTTGGGGATGCCGGCGAAGAACGAGTGCATGATCCAGACGGCGAACGAGAGGTTGAAGGCGGCGTTGATGAAGATCATCGCGGCCCAGGTGTCGCCGAGGCCGAGCACGGTGAACTGGCGGAACAGGCCCGAGGTGAGCACGGCGGGCTGCAGCATCTGGGTGACGATCACGAGGAACAGGAACACGATGCGGCCGGGGAACCTGAATCGGGCCGTGTAGTACGCCGCGGGCAGCGAGACCACGAGCACGAGCAGGGTCGCGAACACGGCGATGATGATGGTGGAGATGAGGTTGTACGGCAGTGGGGTCTCGGGGGTCGACCACATCGTGAGGTAGTTCTCCCAGTGCCACTCCGTGGGGAAGTAGGTGGGGTCGACGGAGCGGATCTGCGGCTTCGTCTTCACGGAGCCGAAGAACATGATCAGGTACGGCAGCACGAAGATCGCGAGCACGAGGAATCCGGCGGCCATGCGCAGGATGACGCGGGGGAGGGTGACCTGGTCCTCGGTGTAGCGGCGCTTGCGGCCGTTGATCGGAGGGAGGGCGCGGCCGCCGCGGCCGGTGGTGGTGGTGACGAGCTCGGTCTCGGTGACGGTCACGGTCAGACCTCCTTCATGGGCTTGACGGTCTTGACGTAGATCGCGACGATCACGATGACGATGAGGAACGCGACGACCGAGAGTGCGCTGGCGACGTCGACCTTCTTCTGCAGCTCGATGTATTTGAAGATCATCGTCATGATCGTGTCGGCGCCGTAGCCCGGGATCGACCCGGTCATCACCTTCAGGATCGGCAGCGAGTTGAACACGTTGATGATGTTGATCAGCACGGCGACGGCGAGGGCGCTGCGCAGCTGCGGGAGCACGATCGACCAGTAGGTGCGGGCGGGACCGGCGCCGTCCATCTTCGCTGCCTCGATCGCATCCGCGGGCACCGACTGGAGTCCGGCGAGGATCGTGTAGGTCGTGAACGGCAGCGACACGAAGATCGCGATCACGATCGACCAGGTGAACGCGGTCGCGGGGTTCTTCGTCCACCCGTAGCCGACGGCGTCATCGGAGAGGCCGATGTCGTAGAGGAACTTGTTGAACACCCCGAAGTACGGCTCGAGGCTGTAGTAGAACACCATGGTCGTCATCACGACGGATGCCGCCCATGGCACGATGACCGCCATGCGGACGATCTGGCGTCCGGGGAAGGCCTTGTTCAGGATCTGCGCCAGACCGAGCGAGATCACGACGGTGAACAGCACCACCGACACGACCCAGATGAGGGTGCGGCCGATGATCGGCCAGAACTCCGCGAACGCGAACACGGCCGCGAAGTTGTCGAACCCGACCGAGCCCTTGTCGAGGCCCGAGAGCGAGATGTCGCGGGTGGAGTTGAAGAACATCACCCCGGCGGGGAAGAACACCACGCCGATGATGAGCAGCAGCGCCGGCGCGATCCACGGCAGCGCCTGGAGGAGGTCTTTCCCTCCGGAGCTGCGCCGGGGAAGAGAGTCCGGCCGGGAGCTGCGGGGAGCGCGGGGGCGGCCGATGGCCGCCCCCGCGAGGTTCGAGGATTCTGTCGTCTGGCTCATGGGAATACCCGAACCTCTCCGTTCAGCGGGCTCAGCCCGCGTCGACCTGCGCCTGGATCTCCGTCAGGACATCCTGTGCGGGCTTGGACTGCAGCTGACCGAACAGCGACTTGAAGGCGCCGTCCGCGGCGGACCACTTCTCGTTCGTCGACGGGTAGAACTGCGCGTCGGGCAGCACGTCGAGGAACGGCTTGAGAGCCTCTTCGCCGGCGAGCTCCTCGGCACCGGACTTGGTGACGGGCAGGAAGCCCTCGGCCTGCACCCACGGCACGTAGACATCAGCCGAGTAGTAGTAGTCGAAGAACTTCGTGATCGCGTCGGCCTTGTCACCGTCGTTCTGGAACGCCATCAGCTGGTCCATGACGCCGAGCGTGAACGGCGAGCCGTCCTTGGTCGGGATCGGGACGATCGAGTAGTCCAGCTCGGGGTTGCCCTCTTCGATCTGACCGACCGTCGGCGGAAGGCCGACCTGCATGCCGATCTTGCCCTGGATGAAGATGTCCATCAGCGGCGAGCGCTGCGTCGAACCGGGGTCGGCCTGCGTGGCGCCGGCGTCGATCATCTTCTTGATCTGCTCGGCACCGGCGAGGTTCTCCGGGGTGTCGATCGTGATCTCGGACGCATCGCCGAACGATCCGCCGCCGCCCCAGAGCCACACGGCCGCCTCGGCCTGCGCCTCTTCGGAACCGAGCGGCATGCCGTAACCGGCGACGCCGCCACCGAGCGCGGACACCTTGGTCGCGGCATCCAGCAGCGAATCCCAGTCGGTCGGAGCCTCGACGCCGGCCTGCGAGAGCAAGGCGTTGTTGACGAACAGCGCACGAGCCGACGCGATGAGCGGCAGCGCGTAGGCGGTGCCGTCGACCTCGGCATTCGCGATGAACGACTCCTGGAAGTCGCCGAACGTCTCCGCCGAGACGACGTCCTCGACCGGGTAGAGCAGCTCATCGCTGACGAAGCCGGCGAACGGACCGCCGTTGTAGATGTCGGGTGCCTCGCCCGCCTGGATCTTCGTGGAGACGACCTTCTCGAGGTTGTCCCAGGACTGCACCTCGAGCTTGACGTCGATGTCGGGGTTGGCCTTCTCGAACCCCTCGATCACGGTCTCCCAGTTCGCCTTGGTGCCGTCGGAGTAGCTGGGGACGAGAAGGTCGATGGTGGTCGAGCCCTCCGCATCGCCGCTGTCTCCGGCAGATCCGCCGAACCCGCACGAAGCGAGCGAGAGCGTGGCGACGGCCGCAATGGCGACGGCGCCGAACCGCAGTGACTTCTTCATGTGTATTGCATTCCTCACTGTGAGTGTCCGCTTCGGGACGGGTGCCCGACTCCGAAGGGGGTGTGGTGCACGGTCGCAAGCACATCACGCGACGGTGCGTGGTGATCGCTTCGCCGGAGCAGCCGCGATCGGTCAAGCCGAGGCTCGGGTGTTCGACGGCAGGGTCACCGTCAAGGTGGTGGAACTTGTACGATTATTTGTCAAGGGAACAAACAAATCAAGAAGATCCTGAACTTGCTGTTCTTAATCGTCATACTATGATCGAATAAGGCTCTAAAACATCACAAGTATGCAACTTCTGCCCCGAAAGGCACCCCGATGACCGAATCGCTGCCCGGCGCCCACATGCGCGAAGAACTCCACTCCCAGCCGCAGACCTGGGCGACCGCTGCTGACCTCACGGCTGAGCAGCGGGTGCTCCCTGCAGCCGGCGCTCGCATCGCCGTCGTCGGCTGCGGCACCTCGTGGTTCATGGCCCAGTCGTACGCGGCGCTGCGCGAATCGTCGGGTCAGGGCGAGACCGACGCGTTCGCGGCATCCGAGGCCTTCGTCGACCGCGGCTACGACGCCGTCGTCGCGCTCACCCGTTCCGGCACCACCACCGAGGTGCTCGAGCTCGTCGACCGCATCAAGGGTCGCGTCCCCACGATCGGGGTCATCGGCGACCCGACGTCACCCCTCGTCTCGATGGTCGACGACGCCGTGCTCCTGCCGTTCGCCGACGAGAAGTCGGTCGTGCAGACCCGCTTCGCCACGACGGCGCTCGCGCTCTTCCGCGCCTCCCTCGGCGAGGATCTCACCGCGGCGATCGCCGACGCGACGGCAGTGCTGACCGAGGTCGCCGACGACGACGAGCTGCGCGATGCCGAGCAGTACACCTTCATCGGCCGCGGCTGGGCGACCGGGCTCGCGCATGAGGCCGCGCTCAAGCTGCGGGAGTCGTCGCAGTCGTGGACCGAGTCGTACCCGTCGATGGACTACCGCCACGGCCCGATCGCGATCGCCGCTCCCGGCAGGGTGACCTGGCACTTCGGGGATGTCCCGGAGGGGCTTGCTGCGCAGGTGCGCGCGACCGGCGCCCGGTTCGAGCACCGCGCGATCGACCCGCTCGCCGACCTCGTGCGGCTGCACCGCCTCGCCCTCGACCGGGCGGTCGCCCGCGGGCTCGACCCCGACCAGCCGCGCAACCTCACCCGATCCGTCATCCTGGATGCATGAGCGGATCCACCGATGACCGGCACTGACGGCGCAGCATCCGTCCCCGACGTCGTGCGCGACGCGGCGGGCGAGAAGCTCGCCGCGGTGCGCACGCTGGGCGCGGGTGCGCCCGTGCTGGCGTTCGACGTCGGAGGCACCGACATCAAGTCGGCGCTGTTCGACGCGGAGGGCAACGCCCTCGGGCTGCGACGCACGCCGACCCCGACCGCGGACGGCGACCGGACCGAGGTTCTGATCGATCGCCTCGAGGTGCTCGCCGGTGAACTCCGCGCCGCCTACCCGGACGTCGTGCCGCAGGCCGCTGGGCTGGTCGTTCCCGGGATCGTCGATGCGGATGCCGGACTCGGCGTCTTCGCGAGCAACCTCGGGTGGCACGACTCCCCGTTGCGCGACCTTTCCCGCGACCGCCTCGGCTTGCCGGTCGCCTTCGATCACGACGTCCGGGCCGCGAGCTGGGCCGAGCGCCGCCTCGGCGGTGCCCGCGACTACGCCGACGCGGTCGTGCTCGTGATCGGCACCGGAATCGCCGGCGCCCTGCTCGTCGGCGGAGTGCCCTACACGGCGGGCGGCTACGCGGGCGAGATCGGCCACTCGCCGATCGCCGACGGCCCGGTCTGCGCGTGCGGCGCGCGGGGCTGCCTCGAGGCGGTCGCCTCCGCCGGAGCGATCGCGCGACGCTACCGCGCAGCGACCGGCGTCACGCCCGACGGCGCGAAGGACGTGATCGCGCGTGCTGCCGCCGGCGACGAGATCGCGGCGGAGATCTGGAACTCGGCGCTCGACGCCCTGACGATGTCGCTGGCGCAGCTGACGGCGGTCGTCGCTCCGGAAGCCGTCGTAATCGGCGGCGGCCTCTCCCGCGCCGGCGGAGCCCTCTTCGACGAGCTGCGTTCCCGCCTCGCCGAGCGTCTCAGCTTCCACCGGCTGCCCGTCCTCGTTCCCGCGGAACTCTCCGGCAACGCGGGCCTGATGGGCGCCGCGCTCCGCGCACGGGAGCTCACATGATCCTCACCGTCACGCCGAACCCGGCGCTCGATCTCACCTGGCGGGTCGACCGCCTCGTCGAAGGCGGGACGCACCGCGCGGATGCCGGCATCGCGCGCGCGGGAGGCAAAGGACTGAACGTGGCTCGGGTCGCGCACGCCGAGGGCGTTCCGGTGCTCGCGATCACCACGATCGGCGGTCGGGTCGGCGAGGAGTTCGCCGCAGAACTGGGCGCGAGCGGAGTGCCGCACGCCCTCGTTCCGGTCGCCGCCGAGACCCGTCGCAGCATCGCCGTGGTCGACGACGCCCGCGGCGATACGACGATCATCAACGAGCGCGGGATCAATCCGGCCTACGCCGAGTGGGGTGCGCTCCTCGCCGAGGTCGTCGAACGGCTGCCCAGCGCACGCGTGCTCGTCATCTCAGGGAGCCTTCCGCCCGGGGCGCCCGACGCACTGCTGCCCATGCTGATCGCGGTGGGGAAGGATGCCGGCGTCCCGGTGATCGCCGACACCTCGGGCCCTGCGCTCCTGCGGGCGGCGGATGCCGGTGCCACCGTCCTCAAGCCCAACGCGGCCGAGCTCGCCGAGGCGACCGGCATCTCGGACCCGGTCGAGGGCGCACGGTCGCTGCTCGATCGCGGGACCGAGCTCGTGCTCCTCTCACTCGGAGCCGACGGGATGCTCGCCGTCACGGCATCCGACCTCGTGCATGCCCGGCTCGATGAGCCGCTCGCCGGCAACCCGACCGGTGCCGGCGATGCCGGGGTGGCGGCCTGCGCCGCGCTGTACGCCGAGGGCGTGCGCGACCCCGAGCTGATCCTCCGGCGGGCGACGGCGTGGTCGGCGGCGGCTGTACTGACGCCGCTCGCCGGCGACATCTCCCCGCGCTGGACCGAACTCGAGCAGCAGCTGCGCGTCTCGCGCCCCGATCCCGCGTCGTTCCGACCGCAACCGTCCTGAAAGGACCCTCGTGACCCTCGTCTCCGCCCGTGAACTCGTCTCCGCAGCATCCGCCGCCGGCACCGGCATCGGTGCGTTCAATGTGATCCATCTGGAGACGGCGGAGGGGCTGGTGCGGGCATCGGCCCTTGCTCAGCTGCCCGTGATCCTGCAGATCTCGCAGAACTGCGCCGTCTACCACGGTGGTCTCGAGCCGGTCGCGCTGGCCGCCCTCGCGATCGCCCGGAACGCCGAGACCCCGGTCGCGGTGCACCTCGACCACGCAGAGCGTCCGGAACTGGTCGACGAGGCGATCGCTCTGGGATTCGGCTCTGTCATGTTCGACGGCGGTGCCCTCCCCTACGACGAGAACGTCGCCCTCACGGCAGAGGTCGTGGCACGCGCGCATGAGGCCGGCGTGTACGTCGAGGGCGAGCTCGGCGAGGTCGGCGGCAAGGATGGCGCTCACGCGCCCGGAGTCCGCACCGACCCCGACGAAGCACGCGCCTTCGTGGCGGCTACCGGCGTCGATGCGCTGGCAGTGGCCGTGGGCTCTTCGCACGCGATGACCGAGCGTTCGGCCTCGCTCGACCTCGATCTGATCGCCCGGTTGCGGGAGGCGCTGACGGTACCCCTGGTGCTGCACGGGTCGTCCGGGGTCGAGGATGCGGTGATCGCCGCCGCCGTGCGTGCGGGAATGACGAAGATCAACGTGTCCACGCATCTGAACGGCTTCTTCACCCGCGCCATCCGCGAGAAGCTCGCCGCCGACGAGCGGCTTGTCGATTCCCGCAAGTACCTCGCGCCGGCCCGCGATGCACTGGCCGAGGAGGCTGCGCGCATGCTGCGCCTGTTCGCCCTCGCGGGAGCCGATACGGTGGCGGGATGAAACGAGCGGCCCGGCTGAACGCGATCCTCGATCTCCTCGCCGAGACCGGTGAGGTCACGATCGACGAGATCGTGGAGCGGTTCGGCGCGTCGGCCGCGACCACGAGGCGCGATCTCGACAGCCTCGCGGAGCAGCGCCTGCTCACGCGCACGCACGGCGGGGCGGTCGCGCAGACCGTGGCCTACGAGCTCCCGATCCGCTACAAGAGTCATCTGCGCACGCACGAGAAGGAGAGCATCGCCCAGGCGGCGGCCGACCTCGTCACCCCTGGCATGGTCGTCGGGCTCTCCGGCGGCACCACGACGACGGCGATCGCGGCCGCCCTCGCGGCTCGCGACGACCTTGCGGCGAACGGCGGCATCACCGTCGTGACCAACGCCGTCAACATCGCGGCGCAGCTCGCCACACGACCCGATATCAAGGTCGTCGTCACCGGCGGGGTGATCCATTCGCGCAGCTACGAGCTCGTGGGACCGTTCGTCGAGCAGCTCCTGCGGGGTGTGCGCCTCGACATGGCATTCATCGGTGTGAACGGGATCGATCCGCGCGCCGGCGCCTCCACTCAGGACGAGCGCGAGGCCGCGGTGAACCGCATGATGGCCGAGCGCGCGCGCCGTGCGGTCGTCGTCACCGATGCCAGCAAGCTCGGGGTCGTCGCCTTCGCGTCCGTGGGGGGCGCCGAGTTGTTCCCGACCGTGATCACGGATGCCGGAGCGGATGCCGGGGTCGTCGCGGCCCTCCGGGAAGCGGGGCACGAGGTGCTGCTCGCCTGACGGGACCGCGTGACGGCTCTGTCAGCCGAGCAGGCGAACGTACTGCGGGCGCGCGCGCATGGCATGGATCAATTCTTCAGTGCCGTCATCCCAGACGAGGACGATGAGCTCCAGCAGTCGGCCGCTCGTGTCGAAACCCAGCCGAAGCTGGCGCCCGGGGTTGTCGTCGTCGAGGGATAGCGCCAGCGCCGGCCATGTGGCGGCATTGACGCCATCCTCCTCTCGGACTCCGTGCTTGAGGGCCGAGCCGCGGACGATCACGCGGCGTGCGACCAGGCCGCCAGAGCCGCGCGGATCGCGTCAGAGCGATTCAGGTGCTCTCGCTCCGCCCGTTCCATCACCGCGGCGAGCTCGGCCTCGGTGAGCCTGACGGGCACGACGTGTGATGCCTGGCTTCCCCGCGCCGGCCTGCCGCCGGCTCGGCGCAGCAACTCTTCCGGGTCGTATCCGGCCTCGGCTTCAGCGACCCATTCGTCGACCTGCGACTCCGATACCTCGCGTCCCTGCATCTTCCTTGCCATACGCGGTATCGTAATACGAAACCTCGGCACTGTGAAGGGCCCGAAACCTCGGGGTTCCGGGCCCTCGTCACGGTGTCGGACGAGCTGCCGCTTTCAGGAGCGGCCGAACATCTGCGTCCAGTAGATGCCGTGCGGGCCGCCGTGACCGATGCCGACGCCCATGGTCGTGCTGTCGCAGTTGAGGATGTTGGCTTTGTGCCCTGCGCTGTTCATCCAGCTCGACATCACGCTCTGCGCGGTGCTCTGACCCGCCGCGATGTTCTCGCCGCTTCCGTCCGAGTAGCCGGCCGCCTCGAGGCGATCCCACGGCGAGCGGCCGTCGAGCGACGTGTGGCTGAAGTAGGCCTTGTCCGCCATGTCCTGGCTGTGCGCGCGAGCGACCTCGGCGAGCACGGGGTTGACGGTC
>NZ_JXRU01000038.1 GCF_000967865.1 Microbacterium sp. SA39 | reverse complement strand
GCCCCCGCCCCCGCCACCGGAGAGAAGGCCGCCGATGATGCCGCCGAGGATGTCTCCGCCGATTCCGGAGCCGCCGGACGAGGAGCCGGAACCGCCGAAGAGCCCGCCCCAGCTGTCGTCCTGATAGCTGTTCTGGTTGTTGTAGGACTGCACGTCCGACTGCGCGGAGTACGTCGCCTGCCGGACGAGTTCCACCGAGCGGTTGGCTTCGGCGAGTGCGGCCTCGGCGTCCGTCACGCGCAGGTTCTGAGCCTGCGTGAGGCTCGCTTCGGCCGCGGCGAGCCGCGTGCGGGCGGTCGAGCCGACGGTGCCGCGGCGGGTCTCGATGTACTCGCGGGCGGCGCGGATCTCGGATGCCGCCTGGGTGAGCGTCTGGTCGAGCACCTGCTGCACGCGACGCGCGCGCTCCACGGTCTCTCGCCCCTGCGCGAGGGCGGCGTCGATCTGCATGTTGGCCACGGTCAGAGTCTCGAGCGCCGCGCGCGGGTTGCGGTTCGGGCTGTCGAGGCTCGTCTGCGCCATCTGAAGCTGCTGAGCGGTGGCGGATGCCGCTGCCGCGATCGTGCCGCCGGCATCGGGGAGCTGCTGTGCGGCGGCCAGGTCGCCCTGCAGTTCGGTGATCAGCGCCTGCGTCTGCGATTCGATCGTCGCGAGTTCCTGCCCCAGCTCCGAGACGGCTCGAGCAAGCTGAGCGGCCTGTGCCACGGACTGCTCGGCGGTGCGGATCGCGAATGCCGCCTCGCCCGTCCTCCCCGCGGCGATCGCCTGCGCTGCCGCATCGATCGAACGGTCGGCGAGAGCGGCGCGCTCCTGAGCCTGCGCCGGGTTGTCGGCGACCGTGCTCAGCGCCGCGGCGTCATAGGTGGCGGACAGCGTCTCCAGGGCGGGCGCCGCGGAGGCGAGGAGCGAGGTCAGCGCCGCACGTTCGCCGCGGACGCGCTCGAGTTCCTGAGGCGCGTTCTGCTCGAGCTGGCGCAGCGCGTCGAAAGCCTCGGTGTTCTCGTCGAGGATGTCGTCGATCTCTTCGGCGATCCGGATGATGCGGATATGCCACGCCCGTCGGTCATGGATCGTGTCCTCGACCTCGTCGTCGAGCTTCTGCTTCAGATCGAACGCCTCGGCCATCTTCGCCTTCGCCGAGTCGACAGCCTGAGTGAACTCGGCGGTGGCGCCTTCGCCGAACTGGGCGACCGCGAATCCCAGCTCTTCCCTGCTCGACGTGATCGCATCGTCGGCCTGTACGAGTGCGACCCCCGCCTGCGTCTCGACCTGCTCGTCGGTCAGGGTGGAGAACGGATCGTTCGGATCGGCCTTCTCGGGCATCGCCCCGCGTCGGCGGATCTCGGCGTTGCGCCTCGAGCGCCGGATGAGCGCGATGACGAGCCAGAGGAGGAGGCCTACGGCCACGATCGCACCGATGATCAGTGCCACCCTCAGTGCTCCGGCACCACCGTCGCCCTGGATCTCATCGGCTGCGAGCGTGATCGCCCCGACCCAGTCGTCCTGCGAGGCGAGGGGGATCATCTTGTCTTCGACGTCGGTGAGCTTGGCGTCGCTCAGTGGGCCGTCGGGTGCGGCGGAGATGTAGAAGCTGCGGCCTTCCACGGCGATCGCCAGCAGGTACTGCTCGGAACCCAGGTTGTTCGCCTCGGCGACGGTGTCGGCCCACTGCGCGCTGTCGGAGGGGGAGGAGAAGTCGTCGACCAGGACCACGAAGAGGTCGGCGTTCGAGTTCTCGCTCAACTCCGTCAGGCGCGCCTCGACGGCATCCTCCTCACTCGAGCTCAGCACGCCGGCGTCGTCGGTGACGAAGCCCGAGTCGAGGGTGACCGGATCGGTGGCAGAGGCCGCGGAGGCCGAGAACACTCCTGCGACAGCGGCCGCTGTCAGCGCGGCCAGCGTGAGCCACCGTTTCGTCATGCTGTTCCCTCCGACCGGCAGCCGAGCCCCATGTCACGAGTCTATGCACAGAGGCCGACACGCGACAGCACCCGATGGCCGATCTCCGTTCGCCATCAGCGGAGACACATACGCTGGAAGGCATGGATGACAGGTACGGATCGGACGTGCTGGCGTCGGGCTGGCGCGCCCGCGGCGTGAAGCAGATCCCGCAGGTTGCCGCCGAGGTCGACCTCGTTGTGGAGGTCGCCGACGACGGATTCTGCGGCGCCGTCACCCGGGTGCAGGGCGGCAACGTCGAACTCGAGGACCGTCTCGGGCGCAAACGGCTGTTCCCGCTCGGCGGCGGGTTCCTCATCGACGGCGCTCCGGTTCGGCTCGCGGTTCCCGCCGCCAAGGAGCAGGGACCCCGGCGCACGGCATCCGGATCCTTCGTCGTGGCCGACCAGCGTGCCCGCACGGCTCTGCCCAGCCGCATCCTCGTCGAGGGCAAGCACGACGCCGAGCTCGTCGAGAAGGTCTGGGGCGCGGACCTGCGCGTCGAGGGCGTGGTCGTCGAATACCTGCAGGGCGTCGACCTGCTCGACGACCTCCTCGCCGCGGAGCCGCCGAGTGCGACGCGTCGCTACGGCGTGCTCGTCGACCACCTCGTGCCGGGATCGAAGGAGTCGCGCATCGCTGATGCCGTGGCGCGCGGCCCGCACGGCCGCCATCTCCGCATCGTCGGGCACCCCTTCGTCGACGTGTGGCAGTGCGTGACCCCGCGGGCTCTCGGCATCGCGAAGTGGCCCGATATACCTCGCGGCATCGATTGGAAGACCGGGGTCTGCCGCGCTCTCGGGTGGCCGTCCGAGACGCAGGGCGACACCGGGCGCGCGTGGCAGCACATCCTCTCGAAGGTCACGACCTACCGCGACCTCGAGCCCGCACTGCTTGGACGGGTCGAGGAGCTCATCGACTTCGTGACCGCTCCGGCGGCCTGAGCGGCGCGTCGACGCCGACTACCCTGGAGAGATGCCCGAACCCCGCACCTTCCGTGACGAACCGGTGTCCTTCGTGCGCCGGAGCGGCAGGATGTCCGAGGCGCAGGACCGCGCCTTCTCCGACCTCGCCCCGCACTACCTGCTCGACGTGCCGCGCGATGTGGCCTGGACGTCGGTGCATCCGGAAGCGCGCCTCGATCTCACGACCGAGTACGGTCGCGACGCCGATCTGTACGTCGAGATCGGCTCCGGTCAGGGGCACGCGATCGTCGCTGCGGCATCCGCTCGTCCCGCCGACGACTTCCTCGCCGTCGAGGTCTTCCGCGCGGGGCTGGCACGCACCATGCTCGACGCCGACCGTGAAGGTGCGCGCAATCTGCGCGTCGTGGAGGCGAATGCGCCCGAGGTGCTGGCCTCGTACCTGCCGGAGGCCGCGGCCCGCGAGGTCTGGATCTTCTTCCCCGACCCGTGGCACAAGAACAAGCACACCAAGCGCCGGCTCGTGCGGGCGGGCTTCGGTGACACCGCAGCGCGCGCTCTGCGCGACGGCGGGCTGCTCCGGCTCGCCACGGACTGGGAGGACTACGCGCTGCAGATGCGCGAGGTGCTGGATGCCGAGCCGCTGTTCGAGCGTGCGTTCGAGGGGGAGTGGGCGGAACGCTTCGACGGGCGGGTGATGACCGCATTCGAGCGCAAGGGCATCGCGAAGGGGCGGGACATCCGCGATCTCGTCTACCGGCGCAAGGCGCGCGCGTGACCGAGGCGGTTCGCCCGACATCGCTTCGCGCTGGCATCGCGCCCGCGCTGCTCGTCTGCGCTGCGGCGCCGACGTTCTTCGTGGTGCAGATCCCGTGGCTCGGCTGGCTGCTGCTGGCGCTCGGCGTCGGGGTCGCCTGGTTGATCGAGCGGGGGAGGGTGACGGCATCCGACCCCTCGCTGACGCGAGATCTCTCGCTGATCGCCGTCGGCATGCTGATCGTCAGCATCATCCCGCTGGCGGCAGAGCTCGACAACCTCGCGATGCTGCGCTTCACGCTGGCCCTCGGGGGCGCGGTCGTGGTGCCGTACCTGATCTCGCGGTTCGTCTACCGCGACCGAGCGATCAGCTTCCCGTGGCGCACGCACAAGCGCTGGGGAAAGCTGCAGTGGGGCTGGCTCGTCGCCGTGCTCGTGCTGGGGTGGCTGATCCTGCCGTTCTACTTCATCACCAGCGGCGTCTATCAGAACTGGCCGGTCGTGGACTCGCCCGAGCTCATCGCACGCCTGTTCGTCGGGGTCGGCGCCGTCGGCATCTGGGACGAGCTGTTCTTCATCTGCACCGTGTTCGCCCTGCTGCGCCGACACTTCCCGGATGTCGTCGCCAACCTGCTGCAGGCGATCGTCTTCGTCTCGTTCCTGTGGGAGCTCGGCTACCGCGAATGGGGACCGCTGCTGACGATCCCGTTCGCGCTGCTGCAAGGGTTCATCTTCCTGCGCACGCACTCGCTCGCGTACGTCGTCACGGTGCACCTGCTCTTCGACGCCGTGGTCTTCGCGGTGCTCGTGCATGCCCACAACCCCGGCCTGCTGCCGATCTTCCTCGTCTGAGTCCGCTGCTCTGCCAGAATCGAGCCATGCTCATCGTCGGTCTCGTCCTCGCCGCAGCCGCTGCGGCCTTTCATGTCTTCATCTTCGCGCTCGAGTCGCTGAAGTGGACCGAGCCCGAGACGAGGAAGATCTTCGGCGTCGCGAGCGAGGCGGATGCCGTGACCATGAAGCAGCTGGCGTTCAACCAGGGCTTCTACAACCTCTTCCTGGCGCTGACGACGCTGCTCGGCATCGGTGTCGTCATCGTCGGCGCCGCCACCGTCGGCCTGACGCTCGTGTTCGCCGGCACCGGCATGATGGTCGCCGCCGCTCTCGTGCTGGTGCTGTCGGATCGCAGCAAGCTCCGCGCCGCAGCGATGCAGGGCACTCTTCCGCTCCTCGCGGTCATCGCCACGGCGATCGGAATCGCGATCGGCTGAACGGCGTGACATCCGGTCCGCCAGCCGCCACACTCGTTTGCATGGCCGAGTGGGTGCTGCATGTCGACATGGATCAGTTCATCGCCGCGGTCGAGGTGCTGCGCCGCCCCGAGCTCGCCGGACTACCAGTGATCGTGGGCGGGCGCGGAGACCCGACGGAGCGCGCCGTCGTGTCGACGGCGTCGTACGAGGCACGCGAGTACGGCATCGGATCCGGGATGCCGCTGAAGATCGCGGCGCGCAGGGCGCCGGAGAACGCCATCTTCCTCCCGGTCGATCAGGAGGCCTACGGCGCGGCGTCGGCCGAGGTCATGGGTGCGCTCCGCGCGCTGCCCGGTGTCGTGCTCGAAGTGATCGGCTGGGACGAGTGCTTTCTCGGAGTGACCACGGACGACCCGGAGCAGGTGGCGCGAGAGGCGCAGGCGGCCGTCCTGGAGGCGACCGGGCTGCACTGCTCGGTCGGTATCGGCGACAACAAGGTCCGTGCCAAGATCGCGACCGAGTTCGGGAAGCCTCGCGGCACATTCCGGCTGACGGAGGAGAACTGGTTCGAGGTGATGGGAGCAAAGCCGACCCGCGACCTGTGGGGCGTCGGCTCGAAGGTGCAGAAGCGCCTCGCCGAGCACGGCATCACCACCGTGCGGGAGCTCGCCGATGCGGATCAGCAGGAGCTCGTCGGGGAGTTCGGCCCGAAGATGGGCGTCTGGTATCACGGGCTGGGATCGGGCCTCGGGCCGAGCGTCGTGGATGACACGCCCTGGGTGGCACGCAGCCACAGCAGGGAGGAGACGTATCAGCAGAACCTGACGACCGCTGCCGAGGTCGAGTCCGCGATCCGCGATCTCGCCGGTCACGCGTTCGACGACTGCGCCGCGGAAGGGCGCCCCGTGATCCGCGTACATCTCAAGGTGAGGTACGCGCCCTTCGAGACGAAGACGTTCGGCCGCAAGCTTGCGGAGCCGACGGAGGTGCGCGGAGATGTCATAGACGCCGCCGTCGCTCTCGGCGCGACTCTGGACCCGGAACGGGAGATCCGCCTGCTCGGCGTGCGGGCGGAGATGGCGATGCCGGATGCGGGGGATCCCGTCGAACGGACACCCGTCAGAGGCAGGATCTAGACCCCCGTCCCCAGATACACCGGAACCACCCGCGAGCGCAAGGGAGACGCGATTCGCGGAACTCGATGAAACGGTGGAGCCATGTACCCGTATCGGATGATCCCATGACGAGTGCTGCCGAGCCCGCTCCGCACACGGCGTCCATTCCCATCCTCACCCAGGAGCCGTTCCCGGACACTCCTGGCAGCCCCGAGCCCGAATGGTTCAAGACCGCGGTGTTCTACGAGGTTCTCGTGCGCTCGTTCCAGGACGGCGACGGCGACGGCTCCGGCGACTTCCGAGGGCTGATCGACCGACTCGACTACCTGAAGTGGCTCGGCGTCGACTGCCTGTGGCTGCCCCCGTTCTTCCCGTCGCCGTTGCGCGACGGCGGCTACGACGTCGCCGACTACACCGGCATCCAGTCCGATCTCGGAACGACAGCCGACTTCCAGGAGTTCCTGGATGCCGCGCACGAGCGCGACATCCGCGTGATCGTCGACTTCGTGATGAATCACACCAGTGATGAGCATCCGTGGTTCCAGGCGAGCCGGTCCGACCCGGAGGGCCCGTATGGCGACTTCTACGTGTGGAGCGACACCGACGAGCTCTATGAGGACGCACGCATCATCTTCGTCGACACCGAGCCCAGCAACTGGACCTGGGATCCCGTGCGTCAGCAGTACTTCTGGCACCGGTTCTTCTCGCACCAGCCCGACCTGAACTTCGACAACCCGAAGGTCCACGAGGCGATGATCGACGCCATGCGCTTCTGGCTCGACATGGGACTCGACGGTTTCCGGCTCGATGCGGTGCCGTACCTGTACGAGCGTCCCGGGACCAACGGCGAGAATCTGCCGGAGACCCACGAGTTCCTCCGCAAGGTCCGGCGCATCGTCGACCAGGAATACCCGGGTCGTGTGCTGCTCGCGGAGGCCAACCAGTGGCCCGCCGACGTGGTCGACTACTTCGGCGACCCGGCCGTCGGCGGCGACGAATGCCACATGTGCTTCCACTTCCCGGTCATGCCGCGGATCTTCATGGCGGTGCGGCGGGAGTCCCGCTATCCCATCACGGAGATCCTCGCCGAGACGCCGCCGATCCCTTCGGGCTGCCAGTGGGGGATCTTTCTGCGCAACCACGACGAGCTCACGCTCGAGATGGTGACGGACGAGGATCGCGACTACATGTGGAGCGAGTACGCGCAGGACCCGCGGATGAAGGCGAACATCGGAATCCGTCGCCGTCTCGCCCCGCTCCTCGACAACGACATCGATCGCATCGAGCTGTTCACGGCGCTGCTCCTGTCGCTGCCGGGCTCGCCCGTGCTGTACTACGGCGACGAGATCGGGATGGGCGACAACATCTGGCTCGGTGACCGCGACGGTGTTCGCACGCCGATGCAGTGGAGCTCCGACCGCAACGCCGGTTTCTCGAAGGCGAATCCGGGGAAGCTGACACGCCCCCTCGTGCAGGACCCGGTCTACGGGTATCTCGCGGTCAACGTCGAGGCGCAGCAGGAGGACCGCTCGTCGCTCCTGCACTGGACGCGCGAGATGATCCACGCGCGCCGTAAGCACCCCGCCTTCGGGCTGGGCAGCTTCAACGACCTCGGCGGATCCAACCCCGCGGTGCTCTCCTACTCGCGCGAGCACACCAACGACGACGGCTCCGTCGACGTCATCATGTGCGTCAACAACCTCTCGCAGTTCCCGCAGCCGGTCGAATTGGATCTGCGACGCTTCGAAGGGCTCGTGCCGGTCGAGCTCGTCGGCGGCGTGCCGTTCCCGCGCATCGGCGAGCTGCCGTACCTGCTGACGCTCGGAGGCCACGGGTTCTTCTGGTTCCAACTGCAGGAACCGGCCGAGGACGCGGACGAGATGAGGATGCTGTGACCGAGATCACTCCCGAGGTCCTCGAGGACTACTTCGGACGCACACGCTGGTTCGCCGGGAAGGGGCGCCCCTTCCGGGTGTCCCGGATCCGTGCACTCGCCGAGCTTCGCGGAGAGCACCCGAACCCGGATTCGACCGTCATCCACCTCGTCACCGTCGAGTACTCGGATGCCGAAGGCGGCACCGAGGACTACCAGGTTCCGCTGTCGAGCTACGGCGAGTACATCGAGCAGATCGGGCATGCGTTCGTCACGGCGCTGGAGCACGATGGCGGCACCCGGTATCTGTTCGATGCGGTGCATGACCGGTACGCCATGGCGCTGTGGCTGCGGGCATTCGTGGACGCCGAGGAGAATGGCGAAGCTCTCATCGACGGACTGCGTTTCCGGCGCGTGCCCGGCGGCGAGCCGCTCGACCCGGCTCTGCGGGGCTCGCCGCTCTCCGGCGAGCAATCGAACTCGTCGGTGCGCTTCGACGACACCGCGATCATGAAGATCTTCCGCAAGGTGAGTCCCGGCGTGAACCCGGACATCGAGATCCACGCGGAGCTCACGCGCGGCGCGGTGGAGAGCGTCGCCGCGCTCTACGGCTGGCTCGAGATCGAGGTCGACGGCGAGGTGATGCAGCTCGCGATGCTGCAGGAGTTCCTGCGTACCGCCTCGGATGGGTTCGAACTGGCCGCCGGCAGCGTGCGCACGCTCCTGGCCGATCCGACGCAGAGCGTCGAGGATTCCGGCGGTGACTTCGCCGGCGAAGCGGCGCGCCTCGGCGAGGCGCTCGCTCAGGTGCATGCGACGCTGCGTGAGCGATTCCCCGCGGAGACGCGTGGTTCGGACGCGACAGGCGCACTTTCTCGCGCGCTGAACGCCCGGCTCGATCACGCCCTCGGGGTGGTTCCTGAACTCGAGTGGCAGTCCGCCCGGTTGCGGGCGCTGTATTCCGCCGTGGCAGAGCTCGACGGTCTCGACGTGCAGCGCGTGCACGGAGATCTCCATCTCGGGCAGACCCTGCGCACGTCGCACGGCTGGCGGATCGTGGACTTCGAGGGAGAGCCGGGCCGCCCGTTCGCGGAGCGTTCGCTCCCTGATTCGCCTTGGCGCGATGTCGCAGGGATGCTGCGATCGTTCGACTACGTTCCGGGGGTCGTGCGGCTGTCGCGGGTGAATCCCGGTGACGTGGCGGACGACGACGAGCACCTGCGCGAAGCTCGCGGCAAGGAATGGTCGCAGCGAGCGCGCGCCCGGTTCCTCGAGGCCTACACGGCGGCGATCGATGCGGCCGAAGGTGAGGGGTCCGCGCCGACGGAGCACGAGCGTCGGCTGCTGCTCGACGCGTACGTCGCAGACAAGGCCGTGTACGAGGCCGTCTACGAGAAGCGCAACCGACCGACGTGGATCGGGATACCGCTCGCCGCCCTCGCAGAGCTCGACGTCTGAGTCGTCGTCGATTCGACGCGGACTTCACTAGGGTGACGGGATGAGCATCGCGACGTCGACGGAGCCGCAGATCCGCAGGGGAGGAGTGCCCTGGTGGGCACGTCGACGCCTGATCCTGATCGTCAGCCTCTGGGTCGTGCCGCTCGCGCTCAACGTCGCCCTCAACAGCTACGGGCCGCTGACGGCGGAGTCCGCCCTGCGGATGGCCTTCGCGACGGTCGCGGGGCAGACGATCGCGATCATCGGCGCGGTCGCGGCGCTCGTCGTCACGATCACCCACCGACGCCCCTTGGCGGGCATCGTCTTCTTCGGCCTGGTCCTCATGTTCGTCGTCGCCTACGCGCTCACGGCGATGGAGGGCGCGGGAGTGACGATTCTGGAGCGACTCGATCTGATCGCCGAGGTCGATCAGCTGAACTGAAGCCGCAGGAGGGCCGCCCGACTCGGGCGGCCCTCCCTGGCGGCTCTCAGAACCGCAGCAGCACCTTGCCCACGCGCCCCGGCGTGCCGCTCGCGCGCACGGCGTCGGCGATGTCGGCCGCGTCGAAGACCCCGGAGACCGGGAGGGTCAGAGTGCCGTCGGTCAGGCGCTGGAACAGCTCGCCGAAGAGCGCTTTCCGCACGTCGGGGTCGAGGGCGGGGATGACCTTGCTGCCCCAGAAACCCTTGACCGTGGCCTGCTTGAAGATGACGTCGGACGACGCGATCTCCATGGTGGGTGAATCCATCGCGCCGAACGCGACGAGAGTGCCGTTCTCGGCGAGCAGCGACAGCACCTGCCCGGCGGAAGCACCGCCGACCGAGTCGACGCCCGCGAGGATCGGCGCTCCGCCGGTGATCGCGGCGGCCTGCTCCTCCCAGTCGTCCTGGTCAGTGGCGACGGCGTTCTCGATGCCCTGCGCGCGGAGCTCGTCGACGCCGGCGGTGCGGCGCACGAGGCCGAGCACGTTGACTCCGCGCGCGGCACCGAGCTGCGCCAGCATCCGTCCCACTGCGCCGTTCGCCGCGTTCTGCACGATCCAGTCGCCCTCCTGCACCTCGAGGAACTGCAGCAGGGTCATCGTGCTGAACGGCATCGAGACCAGCTGCGCCGCGCTCTCTTCGGGAAGGGATTCGGGTACTGGGATGAGTCCGGCGGCGTCCGCGACGATGTACTCGGACCAGGCGCCGAAGGTGCCCCCGGTGGCGACGCGCTGGCCGACGGTGAGATGGTCGACTCCCTCACCGAGCGCGTCCACCGTGCCGAGCGCCTCGGTGCCGGAGGCCGCGGGCAGCTCGGGCTTGAAGCCATAGGTGCCGCGGACGGTCCACAGGTCGTGGTTGTGGATGGGGGAGAGGACGATGCGCAGGCGCACCTGTCCGGGACCGGGCTCGGGAACGGGGCGGTCTTCGACCTGCAGGACCTCTTCGGGGGAGCCGAACGTGGAGTGGATGAGTGCGCGCATGATGTGTCTGCCTCTCTGGTCAGTCGTCGGAGACGGTGATGGTGACGTCGATGTTGCCGCGGGTCGCGTTCGAGTACGGGCACACCTGGTGCGCCGCATCCGCGAGGGCCTGCGCCTGGTCGTGCGGGAGCTCGGGGATCACGACCTCGAGCTCGACCGCGAGGCCGAAGCCGCCCTGGCCGTTCGGGCCGATCTGCACGCGCGCGCCGACGGACGAGTCGGCGATGCGCATCTTCTGCGTGCGGGCGACGCTCTGCAGCGCGGAGTGGAAGCAGGCCGCGTATCCGGCGGCGAACAGCTGCTCCGGGTTCGCGCCGTCGCCGCTGCCGCCCATCTCCTTAGGGATCGCGAGGTCGAACTCGACGCGACGGTCGCTCGTGGCGACGTGTCCGTCTCGTCCGGCTCCGGTGGCGAGGGCCTCTGCGGTGTAGAGAGCTTCCATGGGTGCGGTTCTTCCTTCCGTCGGGGGGATCAGCTGGTGCGGGTGGTCTGGGACGTCGCGTCCTGCAGCAGGGCGGTGAGCTCGTGCAGCTCGGCGATCAGTCGGCGCCGGTGGGCGTCGTCGCGGATGCCGGAGAACCCTGCGACCTGCGCGGGGACGGACGCGAGCTCGGTCCGCAGCGCCTGCCCGGCCTCGGTCAGGTTCACGGTGACCACGCGCTCGTCCTCGGCGCTTCGTGCGCGCGTGACGTGACCGGCCTGTTCGAGCCGACGGACGAGCGGCGACAGCGTGCCCGAGTCGAGCTGCATCGCGTCGCCCAGCGAGCCGATCGTCTGATCGCCCTCATGCCAGAGGATCGCGAGCACGAGGTACTGCGGGTAGGTCAGACCCCAGGGGGCGAGCAGCGTGCGATACGCCTGCGTCGTGGCGCGGGCAGCGGAGTAGAGCGAGAAGCACACCATCTCATCGGTCACCGGCATCCGACGAGTATGTCACCCAATTCAGTTGTGCACAATTCAATCCGACGCGGGGCCCCACGTCTCGAGTCCGGAGGCACCGCCGAGCGGTCGCCGGAGAGCCACCGCAGCCAGATGGTGCCGGGGTCGCCTTCCAGCACCAGGGCCCGCACGAGCAGCGTGAGCGGGATGGACAGGATCGCCCCGAGCGGGCCGATGATGAAGGTCCAGAAGATGACCGAGAAGAAGCTCAGCGTGAGGCTGAGGTCGACCGCGTCACTGACGAACTTCGGTTGCACGAGCACCTGCAGGACCACGTTGACGACGCAGTACACCGCGATCACGCCGAGGAGCAGCGGCCAATCTCCGACGACGAAGGCGAGGATCGCCGGCGGCACGAGGCCGAGGACGAAGCCGATGTTCGGGACGAAGTTCGTGACGAAGGCGAGAATCGCCCAGACGATCGGGACCGGTATGCCCATCCACCACAGTGCGAGCCCGTCGATGATCGCCACGACGGCGCCGAACGCGGCGTTCACCACGTAGTACCGGCGGATGCCGGAGTTAAGGCGGGAGATGCGCGCGAGGACCGCTCCCTTCGTCGCCCCGAACAGCTCGGAGGCCTGGCGGTATCGGGCAGCATCGACGGCCATGAAGATGATGTAGGCGCATACGAAGAAGAGTGCCGTCGCGACGCTGATCACCGTGCCCCCGATGCTGCGGGCCACGCCGAGCAGCGTGTCGGGATCGAGCACGGAGGCTGCGGCATCCGATGCCTCCTCGTCGAGCCCGAGCGACTGGAGCCAGGCGACGACCTCGTCGGCCGAGCGCGTCAGTCCGCCCTCGGACGAGAGATCGCCGATCAGCCGGACGAACTGGGTACCGGCGAGCCAGAGCAGGGCGCCCATGGCCAGCAGGATCAGGTAGGCGAGAAGGATGACGGCCGTCGTGCCGGCCCACCTCGGCCACCCGCGCCGGTCGAGCGGGCTGCGCAGCGGCTCGCAGATGATCACGATGACGATGGCGAGCGCGACGGGCCCGAACACCTCGCGCGCGAAGAAGACGCCCGCAAGGGCGATCGTCGCGGCGGCGAGAGTGAGCGTCACGCGCAGGGCGGGGGAGAGGGTCACCCGGCCAGAGTAGCCCCGGGGTCTCGGTCACCCGGCTCGGGTGACCGGCATGTGCGAGAGCGACGGCTTCCGTCGAGGATTGCCGAATGGAAGATCGACCTGATCCGAAGACCCGGAGCACACACAGGACGCTCGAGATCAGCACCGTCGTTCTCCTGTCCATCACCGCCGTGGTCACCGCCTGGTGCGGGTTCGAGGCGTCGAAGTGGGGCGGTGAGATGTCGATCGCCTTCAGCCAGGCCTCCAGCGCGCGCGTGCAGGCGGCATCGGCGAAGGCGACGTCGGAAGCCGCACGTCAGTACGACCTGACGATCTACACCCAGTGGGTTCTCGCAGAGGCCGACGGAGACGCCGAGCTCGTGAGCTTCATCGAGGAGCGCTTCTCCGACGAGTTCGCCGTCGCATTCGACGCCTGGAACGACGAGGATCGCGTTTCGCTGGGACCCTTCGCGATGGACGAATACGTCCCTCCCGGGACGCTCGAGGCGGAGGAGCTGAACGCACGCGCCGATGCGAAGTTCGACCAGGCGCTCGTCAACAATCAGCGAGGCGACGACTATGCGCTGCTCACGGTTCTGTTCGCACTCGTGCTCTTCTTCGCCGCGCTGTCACAGAATCAGCGGGCGGTCTGGCGACGCCTGACCTTCGTGGTGCTCAGTGGCGTCATCGCCGTCGCGGGGATCCTGACTCTTGTGACGTTCCCCATCAAGATCTGATGGTGCGACGCCTCGCCCGGAACAGATGAAGGCGCACGGCCGGCGGCGCCCGGAGAACACACAATGAGGTCATGTCGACGACCTCACCACCGCGAGACCTGCTGACCTCGGCCCGTTCCGACGGAGAGAATCGGGAGAGGGCGCGCGAAGCCATCGGACTGCAGATCTCGATCTTCGCGTTCGTGCTCGTCGCCCTCATCGCCGTGCCCGTGTTCCGTTGGCAGTCGGCGCCCATCTCCGGCCCTGACTCCCTCGGTCAGTTCGTCGCGATCGCCTCGGCGTCCGTGGCGATCATCGTCTTCGTCCTCGGCCGCATCGTGGTCGCAGACCCCGCGCGCTCCCATCGACTGGGCGCGCTCGACGTGATCGACATCGGCGCCTTCGCCTTCGCGCACGCCATGATCGCCCTCCTCGGGTGGACTCTCGTCGCGTCGATCATGGAGCGCGGCCTCGTCGGCGCGGTCGTCTTCCCGATTCCGGTTCTTCTGCTGTCGGGGGCGGCCGCCGCGCTGACGGCGTACGTCGTGTACTACTCGGCGACGCATCTCGACCTGCAGCTGCTGGCGACGGTGCTCGCCGTGTTCCTCGTCTTCGGGGTCCTCGCGAGCATGCTGACAGCCAGTGATCCGCTGTGGTGGAAGGACAACCTGAGCGCGCTCGGCATGACGAACGACCTGTCCGCGAAGACCTTCAACCTCACGTTGATCGTGGCCGGCATCCTCGTGACGACGCTGGCGCGCTATGCGGCGAAAGGCGTCCCGACGTCGCACCCGCATGGCGTGACCGCGGTGCGGACCTGCCTCGTCATCGTCGGCATCTTCCTGGGACTGGTCGGCGTCTTCCCCGTCGACCAGTTCTTCGCGCTGCACACCGCGGTGGCATCAGGGATGACGGTCGCCTTCGCCGTGCTCGTCTTCGCGATGCACCGATGGATTCCGGGGATGTCGCGGACGTTCCTTCTGCTCGGCTATGTCTTCGTCGCGGTGATCGTGCTTCTGGCCGTGTTCTTCGCCGTCGGGTACTACACGCTCACAGCTGTCGAGCTCGTCGCGGGCGTCGTTGTATTCACCTGGATCATCCTCTTCATCCGTACTGCAGATGCCTTGAAACGCGATAAAACCTTCAAGCCCGGGGTATAGACGAAAGACCCCCTTGAGGCGGTGTGATCGCTCCCATATGTTGAGCGCATGGCTCCCCCCATGCGGTCGTCACGACCGGGCCCTGCGGTGCGCTTCCACCCGCCGGCCCCGCAGGCCGGCGCGATTCGGCGGGATCGTCTGAGCATCGCGATCGCAGATGTGGCCGCGACGAACGCTCTCACCATCGTCAGTGCACCGAGCGGGTTCGGGAAGACGACCGCGGTCGCGGACTGGGCGGCAGGCCAGGGCGATGTCGCCTGGCTCGCCCTCAACCGCTTCGACTCGGATCCCTCACGTCTCACGCAGGGCGTCGTGCATGCTCTGCTCCTGGGGGCGGAACGGGCGGGCAAGCCTCTGGCGCTCTCTCGGGATCTCGACGATCCGATGCACGCCTACGAGGAGATCTGCGCAGCCATCGAGGCGAAATGCGGCACGGTCCATCTCGTGGTCGATGATGCGCAGCGGGCCGGCGAGGACTGGCATCGCGGCCTGCTCGGCGCCCTGTCGGATCAGGCTCCGGAGAACCTGCGCGTCGTGCTGATCGGGACGACCATGCTCGAGGTCACGTTGAGCCGTCACCGACTGATCCACCCGGAGGCGTTCATCGGCGCCGAGACGCTGAGCTTCACCCGGGCCGAAGTGCAGCGGCTGCACCCGGGCGACCCGAGCGGTCTCGCCGCGGAGACGATCTTCGAGGAGACGAAAGGATGGCCGATCGCCGTCCGTCTGATGATGATCGGAGGGGCGCGCCCCGATGGGGAGGCCGTGAGCGCAGGCAGCTTCCTGGGGAACTATGTGCGAGAGTACGTGCTGGACGCCCTGTCGCCGGAGATCGCCGATTTCGTCCTCGACGCGAGCATCTGTGCCGAACTCACTCCCGAACTCGCGGTGGCGGTCACCGAGCGCCCGGATGCCGCCGAACTGCTGCGAACCTGCGTGCGCATGGGGCTCTTCCTCGACAGCTTCGATCGCCCCGGCGGCCCCGTGTACCGCTGGCACGCTGCCTTCGCCCGCCGGTGCGCGGAGATCGCGGCGACGGACGGCGAGCGCGCGGCCGGCGCCCATCGACGGGCCGCCGCCTTTCTGGATGCCAGTGACCCGATCGCCGCGATCTCCCACTCACTCGGCGGAGGAGACACCGCGGGGGCGCGAGACGCGCTGCTCCGCCACTGGGTCGGCCTCGTCGTCGGCGCCGAGGCCGCCGAGGTGGAGCGTGCCGCCACCGACATCCTGCGCCATGACCCCGAGGACGCACAGATCCTGCTCGTCCGTGCGTGCGCGACCGATGTTCTCGGAAGCCACCGGGTGGCGCAGGAGCTGTTCCGCCGGGCCGAGAGCATGGCCGCCGGAGACACGGATGCCGCCGAATCCGACGTGCTGCACATCGCCCGACTGTTCGTGGCCGACGAGCGCGACGACGTGGCAGCCGCGAGCGCGAGCGTGCGCCAGATGCTCCGCGATCACGATTCCACGGCTCTGGGCGATCGCGCGGCTCTCCACTACCTCCTCGGCTGGACCGAGATCCGGCACAGCGGGGACCCGGCGCTGCCTTTGGAGTACTTCTCGTCCGCCGCGCGCGAGGCGCGCGGATCGGGCGATCGAGCGCTGGAGAAACGCTCGCTCGGTCACCTCGCCTTCGGGCAGACCTGGGCGGGGCGGCTGTCGGAAGCCCGTGAATCTCTGGGGGAGGTGCACCGCTCGGACGACATCAGCCTGCCCTGGAGCACGTACGCAGGCGGAAGCGCCGTGGCGGCGGCGGGATTCGTCTCCTACTGGTCGGGCGGTCTCGAACAGGCCATCCGCGAGTTCGGCACGATCGTCACCAACGGAAGCTCGGACCGCTCCTTCCCGAGCATCGCCCGCATGATGATCGCCTACTCCGCGGCAGAGACCGGCGATCTGGCGGCCTGCCGGCGAGCAGCGATCGGCATCCAGGACATCCCGCTCGAAGTAACCCACGGCGTGTCCTGGTCGGCCTTGCGCGAATCATCCGTCGCTCTGCTCGAAGACGCCGTCGGACGGCAAGAGCGCGCCATGCGGATCGCGAGGAAATACCTGCACCGACCGGATCTGCCGATCGTGAACGTCGCACTCGCCGGCGTGCTCCGCCGGGCCGGTGACCACGCGGCGGCGCTGGAGATGCTGCGATCGCTGCGTGCGTTCGGGGAGATCTCCTACGTGAAGTCCGCGACCCTGATCACCGCGGCCGTGATGCGTCGCCACGGCGGACACCACGAGGAGGCGCACGAGCTGTGCGAGGCCGGAATCGCGGTCGCGTCGAGCGAGGACATCCGGCTCCTGTTCGGCCCGCGCGAGACCGCCGTGCGCAAACTCCTCGGCGAGCATGTGCATTTCGGCACTCAGTTCCAGGACTTCATCGGCAGCTGCTTGGCGTTGGAAGCCACCGGTTCACCGGTAGGGACGCTCTCGGATCGGGAGCGCGATGTCTTCCAGCAGCTGCAGACGGCTCGCACTCTGCCGGAGATCGCGCTGGAGCTGAATGTGTCGATCAACACGGTGAAGACCCATCAGCGGTCGATCTACCGGAAGCTGGGCGTCTCGTCGCGTCGGGAGGCCGTGCACACGACGGTGTGAGATCCCGCCGCGTCAGCCCTGGCGTCGTACCGCGTCGAGAACGGCGTTCGCGATGACCGCCGGTATCGGCTGGGTCGCGAGCACTCTGTCTCCGCGGGGCGAAAGGTCACGGGACAGCCGCTCGCCCCAGGTGGGTTCCACGAGGATGACGGCCGCGAGCGTGCCGACGGGAAGTTCGGGCAGGAAATGCCGCGCATCGTCCTCCGAGACGAGGCCGGGGGTGCGCAGCTCCAGTCCGGCGAGAACGAACTCATCGCCGTCGACCTCGGTCAGGTGGTAGTCGTCCGCCGAGACCCGCCTCACGATCAGGAAGTCGAGCAGGCGCAGCGCCCCGATCTCCACCTGCCGCAGCAGGGCTTCGAGCACGCGAGGGCTGAGGCGGTCATGCTGCAGCTCTATGACGACGAATTCCACATCGCCGAGTTCCTGCTGCGTCATGTCTGTCACCTCAGCCCTCGGATGCTCAGCGCAGGGCCAGTGCCTTGATACCGGCGAATTCCTCTTCCGTGATCGTTCCGGCGTCGCGGAGCTTCGCGGCCTTCTCGATCTCATCGGTCGGACTGGAGCCTGCGACGCTGCGGATGTAGGAATCGGCCGCGTGCTGCTGCTCGCGGTAGACCGAGGCGTTCCGCTCGGCCATGCCCCCGCCGCGCGCGATGAGGTAGACGAGCGCCGTGAGGAAGGGCACGAAGATCAGGAAGATGATCCAGATCGCCTTCACCCACCCGTTCATGGCGTGGTCTCGGAACAGGTCCGCGACGATGTTGAAGAGCACCATCAGGTACGAGACGAACACGAAGACCCAGAAGAACCACCAGATGATGTCCCAGAAGCTTTCCCATATGGACATTCGGACCCCTTTCATAGAGTTACTGCCTGCCGTGATGATGACAGCGACCGTCGGCGCGCGTGCGGCCCGCTCACCCCTAACGGGCGAGCAGCTCCCGCATCGTACGAGCGGCCGGTCCTAGCGTTCACGGTGTGAAAGCATCGAGACCCCGCCAGAGCGTGAGCGAGGTCGATCCTCCGCATCGCTGGCCGCTGCAGCGCGTGCTCCCGGCGCGACCCCTGCTCTCCGGGTTCAGCGTTGCGCTCGGGGTGACCCTCGCCCTCGCCCTCGCGGCGACGATCGCCGGGTGGTCGTGCCGGCGACCGTTCGTCAGGTCGTCGCGGCGATCGATGCGGCGCCCGAGACCATCGAGGCGATGCAGCAGAGCGACTGGTACCACTCACTGGAGGAGACGCTGGGCGTGGACCTCTCGGCCGTCGTCGCGGACGGCATCCACTCGCTGACCACGCTCTCGTCGTTCCTCGCCATCTCGGGCGGGGTCCTCCGGGTCGGCTTCGGAGTGATCGGCGCGGTCTCGAGCTTCGTCATGGTCGTCGTGCTCACCCTGTACTTCGTCTCGTCTCTGCAGAGCATCAAGAGTGCACTCGCGAGCCTCGTCCCGCGGTACCGGCGTGAGACTTTCACCCGGCTGCTCGACGAGATCACCGGGTCGGTCGGGGGAGTGGTGGCCGGAGGAGTCACACTGTCGCTGATCAACGCGCTCGTCGTCCTCGTGCTCCAACTGGCTGTCGGCTCGACGGTGCCCGCGGTCCTGGCGATCGTCGCGTTCTTCATCACGCTCGTGCCGATGATCGGGTCGCTCGTGTTCCTCATCGTCGGTACGGTGGCGACGGTGTTCGTCAGCCCGATCGCCGCGGTGGTGTTCGCGATCGCGTATCTGGTCTACATCCAGGTCGAGCCGTACGTCGTCACCCCGCGGATCATGGGACGCGCAGCGTCCGTCCCCGGTGTCCTCGTCATCATCGGGGCCATGGTCGGCGCCACGCTCATGGGACTGCTCGGAGCACTGGTCGCCATCCCGATAACGGCGTCGATCCTGATCATCATCCGGCAGGTGTGGGTCCCGCGACAGAATCAGCGGACGCAGAATCCGGGGGAATGAGATGCGCTCACCCCGTTGGGGTGAGCGGGGAGATCACCGCCAGAGTCGCGATGCGAGCATGAGGACACATCGCCCGGCCCGGTGGCGACGGCACGGAGGTGACGAGGTGCAGAGACCACTGGTCGGGGTGACGCGCAAGAACCTCGTGCGCGAACTGCTCGCCGGGGTCACTCTCCTCGCGATCGCCATCCCGCTCAACATCGGCTACGCGCAGATCGCCGGTCTGCCCGCGACGGCAGGACTCTACGCACTGGTGATCCCGACGATCGTGTACGCGCTCGTCGTGTCGTCACGCCAGCTGGTCGCCTCACCGGATGCCGCGGCCGCCGCTCTCGTCGCCTCATCGATCGGGGGACTGGCCGCGGCCGGCTCCGAGGACTACGCGACGATGGCGCTCGCGCAGGCCATCATCTGCGGTGTCATGTTCGTGCTCCTCGCCGTCTTCAAGCTCGGTTTCCTCGCGAACTTCCTCTCCAAGCCGATCCTGATCGGGTTCGTCGGCGGCCTCGCCCTCGACATCCTCGTCTCCCAGATCGCCAAGATGCTCGGAGTCAAGATCGACTCCGGCGGCGAGTTCATCGAGAAGGTGAGCGATCTCCTCAGCGGACTCGGGACAGCCGGGGTGTGGTCGATCGTCATCTCCGCGGCATCCGTCCTCGTGCTGCTGCTCGGCAAGCGATTCCTCGTCATGGTCCCGTGGGCGCTCGTGGTGATGGTGGTCGCGACCGTGGTGGTCGTGACTGCCGGGCTGCAAGCGAAGGGCGTGGCGGTGCTCGGCGAGGTGCCGGCGGGGGCGCCGTCCTTCACGTGGCCGATGCTCGAGTGGCAGACCTGGCTGCTCTTGGTCCCTTCGGCCATGGCCCTCACCCTCGTCACCACCGCGGAAGGGCTGCTCGTCTCGCGCTCCTACGGAGAGAAGAATCATTACAGCACCGAGCCGAACCGCGACCTGCTCGCCTTCGGCGTCGCGAACATCGCAGCGGGGGCGCAGGGCAGTTTCGCCGTGGGCTCGTCGACCAGCCGCACCGCGGCGATGGACCAGGCCGGGTCCCGTACTCAGCTGCCGTCGCTCGTCCTGGCTGTGGGCACCCTGCTGCTCCTGCTGTTCGGAACGGAACTGCTCGCGGGGATCCCTTCGCCGGCCATCGGCGCCATCGTCGGCGTCGCGATCCTTCCACTCCTCGGCTTCCGCGAGTTCGGGATGCTGTGGCGGGTCGACCGGTTCGAGTTCGCCATCGGTGCGGTCTGCTTCCTGGTGACCCTGCTCGTCGGATCGATCCCCGGCATCCTGGTCGCCTTCGTGCTCGCACTGATCAACCTCGCGAAGCGCGCATCCGCGCCGGCCATCGATGTCCTGGCGAGCGATGACAATCCTGCCGACTCGCTGCTCGGCCGAGCGCCGGCAGGGTCCGTGACCGCACCGGGCATCGTCGTGGTACGAATGGCGGCGCCCCTGTTCTTCGCGAACGGCAACATCTTCGCCCAAGCGGTGCGCGGCGCGGTCACCGGCCCCGGCCGCGGCACCGTGCGCCACGTCGTGATCGACATGGAGGCCATCACGGATGCCGACGTCACGGCCGCCGAGTCGTTCGCCGGCCTCGTCGACTGGCTCGATGCTCAGGGCGTCGGATTGGCTTTCAGTCGGCTCCGCCCGGAGGCGCGGGAACGACTGGAGAGGCTCGGCGTCCTCGGCGACCAGCCGGTCTTCGCCACCAACCGATCCGCGGTCGAAGAGCTGAGCGCGCTGCGACCCCAGCCGAGCGGACCACCCTCCCACCGAGAGAAAGGGCAACTCCATGAATGACTTCCGTTTCGGGCCCGCCGAGTTCTACCTCGTCGGGTTCGAAGGAGCGCGACCGGATCCGTCGACATTCCGCGCGCTGACCGACCTCATAGAGAGCGGGGTGGTCCGCCTTCTCGACTTCGTCGTCGTCGCGAAGTCGGCCGACGGCGTGGTCGAGGTTCTCGAACTCGAAGGGTACGACGGAGCGCTCGGACTGAACGATTTCGAGCCGCTCGCATCCGGTCTCGCCGGCGAGGAGGACGTCGAGGAACTCGCCAGCGTGATCCCGCCGGGGCAATCCGCTGCGATCGTCGTCCTCGAGCTCACTTATGCGCGGACCCTCGCGCAGAACCTCGCCGCGGCGGGCGGACAGGTGCTCCGCAGCGAGCGCGTACCCGCCCCCGTCGTGAACGCCATGATGGACATCCTCGATCAGGAAGGTGAATGACATGCCATTCAGGAGATTCGGCCGACCGGGCTTGATCGGACTCGCCGCCAGGACGGCGGTGGTGGCTGGGACAGCCGGCGCCGTGCACGGCGCCATGACCCGCAGCCAGGAGCAGAAGTCGCAGGGCCTCTACGAGCAGCAGCAGTACGAGGCCGCCCAGCAGCAGGCGCAGATCGATGCCGCCGCGCAGAACGCGGCGGCGCAGTACGCGCCCACGGCCCCTGCACCGGCGAGTCCGGCGGTAGGGGACGATCTGATCGCGAAGCTGCAGCAGCTCGCCGCGCTCAAGGACTCCGGCGTGCTGTCCGAGGCGGAGTTCGCTGCGGCCAAACAGAAGCTGCTGAGCTAGGAGCATCGCTGTGCCGAAGACGGAGGCGTAGACGTGGGACCGGTGATCGGGCAGCTGCTGCCGTTGGCACTCGGCATCGCCATCAGCCCGATACCGATCATCGCGGGCATCCTGATGCTGATGTCGCCGCGGGCGCGATCGACCGGTGTCGGCTTCCTGCTCGGGTGGCTCCTCGGCATCGCGGTCGTGGCGACGGTCTTCACGCTGTTGTCGTCGGTGCTGCCGGACGAGTCGGACGACACCGCGAAGCCGATACTCGGGGTGGTGCAGCTCGTGCTCGGCGCGCTGCTGCTGCTTCTGGCCCTGAAACAGTGGCGGGGTCGGCCGCGCGACGGGGCGACCCCCGCCATGCCGAAGTGGATGCAGCAGATCGACGGGATGTCGTTCGTCGCGGCTCTCGGGCTGGGGCTGCTGCTCTCCGGACCGAACCCGAAGAACCTGCTGCTCGGAGCGAGCGCTGGGATGACGCTCGGTGCGGCAGGGCTCGCGGCCGGAGAGGTCGCGCTGCTGATCGGCGTCTTCACGGTCCTGGCCGGGTCGACGGTGCTGGTACCCGTCGTGGGGTTCCTCTTCGCAGCCGAGAAGCTCCGCGCACCCCTGGACAGGCTGCGCGACTGGTTGCAGGCCGAGAACGCCGTCATCATGACGGTTCTGCTGCTGGTCCTGGGCGTGGTGGTCATCGGCAAGGGCCTCGCATCGTTCGGCTGAACGACGCCTTCGCCTGAACGACGCCACGACAACCGATCCGAGGAGAAGAGCGCATGGGTGAACTGGACGACCTGCGGGCGCGGGTCCTTCTGCTCGAGCAGGAGAACGAGAACCTCAAGACGCCGCGGCGGCGGCGCTCAGGGAGGAGCGTCGTCGCCGGGATCCTCTTGGTCCTGGCGCTGCTGATCGCGCCGATCGCCGCCATGGGGACCTGGGCGCGGCTGCAGCTCGTCGACGCCGATCGGTTCGTCGCCACGTTCGCACCTCTCGCCGAGGACCCGGACGTGCAGGACTTCGTCGCCGACCAGGTGGTCGTCGCCATCGAGGAGCAGGTCGACCTGACGGCCGTCGTCGGCGAGGTGTTCGACGGCCTCCGGTCGCTCGACCTGCCCCCGCGTGCGGATTCCGCCCTCACGCTGCTGCAGGCGCCGGCCGCGACCGGACTGGTCTCCCTGGTCGACGGCGTCGTGCACGATCTCGTCGCGTCGGAGCAGTTCGCCGATATCTGGGCGCAATCGCTGCGCTTCACGCATGAGCGCGCGGTGGCGATCATCCAGAACAACCCCGACACCGCGCTGCAACTCGCGGATGACGGGGTGCTGTCGATCGACCTCGGGGTCGTCGTCGAAAGGGTGAAGGCGGAGATGCTCGAGCGGGGCATCGGGTTCGCCGACCTCATCCCGGAGATCTACAGGTCCATCCCGATCGCGCAGGCGGACGCCCTGGCGCTCGTACGCACCGTCTACAACGTCGCCGTCGCCGCGGGATTCTGGCTGCCGTGGGTTGCTCTGGCGATGCTGATCGGCGGAGTGCTGCTCGCGCGGAACCGACTGCGTGCGCTGCTGTGGACGAGCGTCGGCTTCGCCGCCGTCTTCCTCCTCCTGGCCGCCGGCATGGGCGTCGGGCAGGGCTTCTTCGTCCGTGCGGTCAGTCCCTCGGTGATGACCGCCGCCGCGGCGGAGTCGATGTTCGATCAGCTCACCGCGTTCCTCAGCTCGACCATCGTCGCGTTGGCTCTGGTCGGCGTCATCGTCGCGGTCTGGGCCTGGTTCGCCGGCGCGAGCCGGCCCGCCGTCGCGGTGCGCGGTGTTCTCCGGAGCGGATTCACGTCGCTCAGGGAGGCGGGGGAGCGCCGGGGACTGACGACCGGGCGTTTCGGTCTGGCGGTCGACAGATTTCGCGGGCCGATCCTGATCGTAGGCATCGTCATCGCGGTGCTGATTCTGATGGCCACTCGTCCGGTGTCGTTCGCGTCGGTCACGGGGGTCACCGTGGGGCTGCTGATCCTTCTTCTCCTGATCGAGCTGCTGCGCCGGCCGGCTCCGACCGCTCTTTCGGCGGCGGACGAAGAGCCGATCGAGGGCGGTGCGCCGGACTCGGAGCCTGTCGACGCACGGACGGATGCCCTCGCCCGCTCGACTCCGGAGTGACCCCGTGCGTGAGAGATGGCTGCGGTACCGCCGCCGGTTCGGATCGCGGAGGACGATCGTCAAAGACCTGAGGGCGGGCATCGTCCTCGGCGTCGAAAGCGTGCCGGACGGACTCGCGGCCGGTCTGCTCGCAGGGGTCAACCCTCTGTACGGCCTCAACGCCTACATCGTCGGGACGCTGTTCGGAGCGGTCGCGACCGGCTCGGTCTTCATGACGGTGCAGGCCACCGGGGCGATGGCCGTGATCGTCGCGGATGTGCCCGAGATCCGCGGGCCGCAGGCCGCCGGGGCGATGGCCACCATGACGATCATGGCGGGCATCGCCATGCTCGCGCTGGGCCTCGCCGGACTCGGCCGTCTGGTCCGGTTCATACCCGCGGCGGTGCTCATCGGCTTCGTCAACGCGGTCGCGGTCAACATCGTGCTGAGCCAGTTGGAGAACCTGACCGGGTTCGCGAGCGCCTCGGGTAACCGCCTCACCCGGGCGGTGGACACGCTGTTGCATCTCGGGCAGGTGAGCTGGCTCTCGGTCCTGGTCGGCGCGGTGACGGTGCTGCTGATCCTGGTACTGGAGAGGACGAGGATCGGCGCGCTCTCGATGGTGGTGGGCATCGTCGTCGGCTCGTGCCTGGTGCTTCTGCTGCCGGAGGGCTCGGTGAGCACGATCTCGGATGTCGCCGAGGTCGAGCGGAGCATTCCGCAGCTGTCGCTGCCGGATTTCTCGCTGATTCTGGCGCTGCTCGTCCCCGCGCTCTCTCTCGCTCTGGTCGGCCTGGTCCAGGGAGCGGCGATCTCAGGATCGATCCCCAACCCCGACGGGAGGTATCCGAACGCCTCCGCCGACTTCCGCGGTCAGGGGATCGCGAACATCGCCACGGGTCTGCTGCAGGGCATGCCGGTGGGCGGCTCGATGTCGGCGACCGCGCTGTCACGGGCCGCAGGGGCGCGGAGCGCTTCCGCGAACCTCATCGCGGGGATAGTGATGGTGCTGATCGTGCTGCTCTTCGCGCCTCTCATCGGCTACATCGCGATGCCCGCGTTGGCAGGACTTCTGATCATCATCGGCGTGCGCACGTTCAAACCGGAGCAGATCGTGATGGTGCTGAAGACCGGTTCGGTGCAGATCGCGGTCTTCCTCGTGACCTTCGCCCTCACCCTGATCATCCCGCTGCAGTACGCGGTGCTCACCGGCGTCGGTCTCGCGGTGATCCTGCACATCGCGCGTCAGTCGAATCGTGTGCGCGTGAAGCGCTGGGTGTTCGAGCCGGGCGGCGGTCTGCCGTGGGAGACCGCGCCGCCCGCGCGGTTGGGGGCGGGCGAAACGGTGATCCTCACCCCGTACGGCAGCCTGTTCTTCGCATCCGCGGACTCGTTCCGTCAGCAGCTGCCGACGCCGGATGCCGATGCGTCGGACGCCTTCGTGATCGTGCGCCTGCGCGGGACGGATGAACTCGGTGTGACCTTCCTGACCATGCTGCGCACGTATGCGAAGGAGCTGCGTGCCGCCGGCGCGACGCTCATGGTCGCCGGGGTCGGACCACGGGTGTCGGCACAGCTCTCCGCGACAGGGGTGCGCGAGATCCTCGGCGAGGAGAACGTCTTCGTCGAGCGTCCGCGTCTCGGCGATGCCACGCTCGATGCGGTGGCGGAGGCCGCCCGGCGCACGACCGGCGAGGACTGACCGCCGGTCGCCTCAGAGCGGAGCGGCGAGAGCATCGGTGACGTGCGTGTGCACACGACCGGCGGAGATCAGCCCCTGATACCACTCCGTCTTCACCGCGACCGTGCTCGCCCGGTCCGGGAGAGCGGCGACGTGCAGAGCGATCCCCTTCGCCGCGAGCTCGCGATCGAGGTCGGCGAGCATGTCGAGCACGGTGATGGTGACGATCTCCAACCGCCGCGCGTCCAGCACCACCGCGCGAACGGGGTCGGCGCGGGTCGTCGTGAGCTCGATGATCGCCCGCTCGTTCGCGAGCGCGTTGGCGGTGTACAGGCCGCGGAGCAGGCGGATCGCGATCCGTCCCTCCCGCTCGGCGACGACTTCGAGGCGCGGGACGTTGATCTCGCGGAGAACGAGGACGAGGGTCACGGCCACTCCCGCGGCGACCGCGATGAGCAGACCGCCGGTCAGCCCGATCGCCGCGACCATGAGCGCGATCCAGAAGTCCATCGGACTGATGTGCGCCCAGCGGATGAGCTGAGGGATGTCGATGAGGCCCGCGACGGCGACGAAGACCATCGCGGCGAGGGTCGCCTGGGGGAGGAGCGAGACGATGGGGCCCAGCAGAGCGGCGGTCAGCACGGCGAGACCGACCGTGACCAGAGTGGCGAGCTGGGTGCGCGCGCCGGCGCTCTGGTTGACGGCGCTCTGGGAGAAGCCGCCGGCCGCGGGAAGTGCCGTGAAGAAGGTTCCTGCGAGGTTCGCCGCGCCGACGGCCAGCAGCTCCTGATCGGCGTCGATCTGCGGTTCGGAAACACGACGGATCCCGCGGGCCACCGCAGCGGTCTCCAAGAAGACCATCACGGCGATGGCGAGCGCGCCGGGAAGCAGTGCCCCGAGCTGTGTGAGGTCGGGGAGACCGAGCGTCGGCAGTCCCGACGGCACCGGATCGATCAGCTCCACACCCGCATCGTCTATGTTCGCCAGCCCGACCAGGACGATGCCGAGCACGACCACCACGAGGGTGCCCGGGATCTTCGGAGCGAACCGCTTGAGCAGCACGATGATGAGGATCGAACAGGCGGACAGAGCCACGGTCGGCCCGTTCGCACTGCTGAATGCCGCGACGGCGGCGTTCAGGGATCGGAAAAAGCCCTCGCCGGAGGGATTCGCGTCCTCGCCGAGCAGCTTCGGCAGCTGGCCGACCGCGACCGTACCGCCGACGCCGATCTTCACCCCGAGCACGGTCGCCGCGCTGATGTTCTCGACCAGTGAGCCCAGCCGCAGCAGCCGGGCGAGGAGCAGAATGACCCCGACGAGCATCGCGAGCGTCATCACCGTGCGCTCCGGATCGATCGTCCCCGTCGCCAGGCTCGCGGTGACGAGCGTCGTGGCCGTGAGAGTGGCGATCGTGGAGGTGGTCGACACGCTCATGGCTCGCGAACCCCCGAGCAGGGCGTAGACGAGCATCGGGACGATACAGGTGTACAGGCCGACCTGCACCGGGAGGTCGGCGATCGTGGCGTACGCCATGGCCTGGGGCACGACGACGGCGCCGGCCGCGAGACCGGCGATGATGTCGGCGGAGAGCCACGCCCGCCGGTATCCGACCAGGCTCGGAAGGATCCAGCGCGTGCGCGGCGCTGCGGGCGGTGCAGTCACGGCCCCTCAGCGCTCGACGGCGGCGAGGAGGGGAACACCGTCTCCCAGTCGTCGCGCACGCTCACCACCGTGTACTCATTCTCGGAAGCCGCGGCGAGTGCCTTCTCGGCCCCGGCGTCGTACGGGGCGTCGCCGCGAGCATCGTCGTCGTGATGGACCAGCAGGGCGAAGCCCTGGCGCGGTCCGCGGCGCGCGAAGTCCAGCATCGGCATGTCGCCGTTGGAATTGCCGGCGGCGAAGAGCGGTCTCCGGCCGATCCGGCTCCAGATCCGCACCGGCTTCTCCGGCCCGTCGTCGAAGAACGCGAGCGATGGGGCGTACCGGACGACCGCGTTCTCCGCGTCGTAGCTGAGGCCGAAAGCGGAACCGATCACGCGCTCCGGAGGGATGCCGTAGTTGCCCTGCGTCATCGGCCGCATGAAGTCGCGCTCGCCACCGGAGACGATGTAGCACGTGAAGCCGTTCTGCTCGAGGTACCGGAGGAGCTCCACCATGGGCTGGTAGACCGCCTCGGAGTACGGCCGACCCGAAGTCGGGTGCTTGGCGCTTCCGAAGAATTCCGTGACGGATTCCGCGTAGCTCTCCACGCTCACGCCGTCGGTGAGTCCGCCGAGCGCCTGCAGGATGATGTTCAGATCGGAGTCGTCGCCGCGGTAGTGCTTGTCGATCGCCGTGCCGAGCCACGCCAGGTCACCGCTCGTCGCGGCACGGTACGGCTGTCGTTCGGCGAGTTCGGGCGCGAGCTCGGCGGCCGCTCGCCACTGCTGCACGACATAGTGCAGCTGCGTCGGCATCGGCTTCTCCGCCCACAGCGTGCCGTCGTTGTCGAAGACCGCGATCCGATCTTCTTCCGCCACGGCATCCGGTCCAACGATGACGGAGGCGACGAAGCCCTCGATCGCTCGGCGGGTGGACGTGTCCCGCCATGACGGTAGGGCGGTGGAGTCATTCATGCGATATCTCCTTCAATCACGGGACATTGCAGCGGCGAGGTGGGCCTCGAGGTCGACGTACGCGTCGTCGGCGATGTCGAAGACGACTTTCCGGATCTCCCCTCCGGTGAACGCGAATCGAGAGCCGGCATAGTCGGCGGCCACGGCGTCACCGGAGTCGTAGCCGATGCAGAGTCCCTCCCCGCAGAGCGAGAAATGACCGAGCACGGTGCGGATCTCGGTCTCGGCGACCTGCTGGTCGTCGATGAAGAGCTTCAGCGGTCCGATTCCTTCGCGGTATTCGCCCGACCGCTCCTTGGTGAAATCCACTCCGATGACGTGCGGCCCGGAGGTCGGAGCGGGAGCCACGACGCGATAGATCGGCGGGATGCCGAGGAAGTTGTACACGTACACGACCTGGCCGTCCTTGAGGAAGAGCGCATGACCGCCGAACCGCGAGCCGTGGGCGAAGATCACTCCTTCGCTCTCGGGGGTCAGGTCGACTTCGGCGAGCACGCGGTAGGAGACGCCGTGCGTGTTCGCTGCCGAACGCTCGGGGACCTCGGACGTGCCGGGGTAGTAGGTGTACTGGCCGGATTCGGGGACGGGCACGTGAAACTCCATCTTGATGAAGGTCTCGAAGTCCTTCACGTTGCCGATGATCTGCAGGTCGTTCAGCGGGAGGACGTCGTTCTTCTTGGCCTCCTCGAGCCAGAGCGCCTTCAGCTCCTCCAGCTTCTCCGGATGCTCGGCGGCGAGATCATGCGCTTCTGCGCGGTCGACATCCGTGTGGAACAGCTGCCAGACGTCGTTCTCGAAGCCGCTCATCCCTGCCATCGGTCCGTGCTCGGCGACGGCCTTCCACCCCTCGTGCCAGATCCCGCGGCTGCCCAGCATCTCGTAGTACTGCGTGTGCTTCGTGGTCGGAGCATCCGCCGCATCGAAGGACGATCGCATCGAGACCCCGTCGAGCGGCCGCTGTTCCACCCCGTTGTACTGGTCCGGCAGCTCCACCCCGCAGACATCGAGGATCGTCGCGACGATGTCGGTCGAGTGATGGTACTGCTCGCGCACCTCGCCCTGGGACGCGATGCCCGCAGGCCAGGAGATGACGAGCGGGTCGCACACGCCGCCCTGATAGGTGTACCGCTTGAACATGCGGTACGGGGTCGAGAACGCCGCCGCCCATCCGGTCGGGTAGTGGTTGTAGGTGTCAGGGCTGCCGAGCTTGTCGACGAGGCGGAGGTTGTCGGCCTCGTCGTCGGGGTAGCCTCCGAAGATCTTGCCCTCGTTCACCGAGCCGTTCGGCGATCCCTCACCGGAGGCTCCGTTGTCGGCGGCGTAGATGATGAGCGTGTTCTCGAGCTGACCCGACTCCTCCAGGTAGTCGACGATGCGGCCGACCTGGGCGTCGGTGTATTCGGAGAAACCGGCATAGACCTCTGCCATCCGGCAGAACATCGCCTTCTCTTCGTCGCTCAGCTCGGCCCACGGACGCACGTAGTCGGTCTGGGTGTAGGTGCCTTCGGGCATGGGGTTGAGCGGCGTGAGCTCGGTGCCCTCCGGGAGGATGCCCTTCTCGATCATGCGGTCCAGCACCCATTCGCGGTAGACCTCGTAGCCGTCGTCGAACATCCCTTTGTACTTGGCGATGTACTCCTCCGGCGCGTGATGCGGAGCGTGGTTCGCACCGGGGCAGAACCAGAGATACCAGGGCTTCTCCGGCTCGGTCTGCTTCACGTCGCGGATCATCTTGAGTGCTTGATCGGCGAGGTCCTTCGAGAGGTGGTAGCCGTCCTCCGGCAGGTACGGCTGGTCGATGTAGTGGTTGTCCTCGGCGAGCGACGGGTACCAGTTGTTGGTCTCTCCGCCCACGAAGCCGTAGAAGCGGTCGTAGCCCTGGGCGAGGGGCCAGTTCTTCTTCGACGCGCCTGCGGTCCACTCGTCGATCGGGACGTTGTGGTTCTTGCCCACCCAGAACGTCGCCCAGCCGGCGTCCCGCAGCAGATGTGCCATCGTGACGTTCTCGGGAGGGATGTGGGAGTTGTAGCCCGGGAATCCGGTCGACGACTCGGAGATCGTCGCGAATCCATTGCTGTGGTGGTTGCGACCGGTCAGCAAAGTCGACCGCGTGGGGGAGCAGAGCGCAGTGGTGTGCCACTGCGAATACGTGAGTCCGCGATCGGCCAGTCGCTGCATGGTCGGCATCTGCACGCGACCTCCATACGGCGACCACGCGGCCTGGCCGGTGTCGTCGTAGAGCACGACGAGCACGTTGGGTGAGCCCTGCGGCGCCTGCTCCGGCAGGAACGCATCCCAGTCCGAGACCGAGTCCCTGACGTCGAGCTCGATCTTTCCGTTGAACTTCTTCCGGTCCGCCATGGTGTCCCACCTTCTCTCGATGGGGCCAATGCTCGCGTGCGCGTGGCGCTCGCGGTGATTCGGGGTCACCCGGGGCGGGTGAGGGACCAGGCTCAGTAGGCGAGCAGCGCCGAAATCGCCTTCTGCAGCTGCAGCACGGCGATCACCAGCACGAGGATCGCATTGAGCAGGCTCGTGTGGCCGGCGATCCAGGTGCGGATCCCCTCGAGGGCAGGCGTGGCCGCATCGCCCTTGATGAGAACCAACAGCACCGGGATGCCGATCGGCAGGATGCCGATCAAGCCGAAGACGAGGAGAGCGATCGCGTTGGCCGTCGGGTCGAGTTCGGCGAGGCGCACGTCGAGCGCCGCGAGGATCGCGCACGAGAGGTCGACGGGGTTGAGGAGGAGGATGCCGACTCCGAGGGCGAGCGAACGTCCTGCGGTGAAGGTGGACACGGAGTGCAGCCATCCCGGAAGCTGCGGCGCCGCCTCGGTGACGTCCGACGGTGACGACGCGGACGCCATGGCCTTCTTCCGCGCACCCCCTCGACGGTAGATCCACACCGCACCCAGCAGCAGACCGATGCCGAGCACCAGCCGCAGGATGGGCACCCACAGGGGCGGGGCGTGCCGCTCGTGCACCTCGAAGAATCCGAGAATGGCGAAGCTTCCCCCGAGCCCGACCGCGACGCCGATCGTCCAGCCCAGGAAGAACATCACACCGTTGACGCGCGCCTGTCGCGAAAGCAGAACGGCGACGAGCGCCATGATCGCGAGCGGACTCATCACGATCCCGAGCGACAGCGGCAGCAGTGACAGCACCAGTTCGGCCATGTCCCGTCCTCCTCACGCCACACGCTAGCCGCGCCCCCGCGGGCGGGGTCCGGCGGCTCACCCGGGAGGGGTGATCACCCGGCATTCAATCCGCGGCAGGATGGAGGCATGGCCGCCAACCCGTACGAATCCCGCCCGTGGCTCCGCTCCTACGCGGAGGGCGTCCCCTCCGACATCGAGACGCCGACGCAGACGCTCACCGAGATGATGTCAGCGAGCGTCACGACCTACCGCCGTCACCCCGCCCTCGAGTTCTTCGGCGCGGTGACGACGTACGAACAGCTCGGCGAGCAGATCGAGCGCGCAGCAGAGGGACTCCGACGCCTCGGCGTCGGCCCGGGGGACCGGGTGGCCCTCGTGCTCCCCAACTGCCCGCAGCATGTCGTGGCCTTCTACGCCGTGCTGCGCCTCGGCGCCATCGTGATCGAGCACAATCCGCTCTACACGGCGCGCGAGCTGCGGCATCAGTTCGAGGATCACGGCGCCCGGGTCGCCATCGTCTGGGACAAGATGGTCGACACGATCGCCGACCTCCCGTCGGATCTGCGCCTCGCGCACATCGTGAGCGTCGACCTCATCGCCGCGATGCCGCTGAGCAAGCGGATGCTGCTGCGCCTGCCTGTGCCGAAGGCCCGCGCGTCGCGCGCCAAGCTGACCGGCACTCCGAAGGCGCGCCATGCCCTGGCCTGGAAGAAGCTGCTCGATCATCGCCGCATCTCGCGCCGCGTCGCGGGACCCGCGCTGACCGACACCGCGCTGCTGCAGTACACCAGCGGCACCACCGGTGAGCCGAAGGGAGCGATCCTCACGCACGCGAACCTGCGCGCCAACGCGATGCAGGGCCGGGCGTGGGTGCCGGGGCTCGTCGACGGCGAGGAGACGTTCTACGGCGTGCTCCCGCTGTTCCATGCCTACGGTATGACGCTCTGCCTCACCTTCGCGATGAGCATCGGCGCGAAGCTCGTCCTGTTCCCGACCTTCGACCTCGGCCTCGTGACGGATGCCGCGCGCACCAGTCCGCCAACCTTCCTCCCTGCTGTCCCGCCGATCTACGACCAGCTCGCGCGCGCGGCATCCCGCGGGACGATCGATCTCTCGAGCATCCGATTCGCCATCTCGGGGGCGATGAGCCTTCCGGTGGCGACCGTGCAGCGCTGGGAGGAGGCGACAGGAGGGCTGCTCGTCGAGGGCTACGGCATGACCGAGAGCTCTCCGGTGGCCCTCGGGAATCCGATCGGACCCTCACGTCGCCCAGGGACGGTCGGGGTTCCCTTCCCCAGCACCGAGATCCGGGTCGTCGATCCGGCGGATCCCGCGGTCGACATGCCGTTGGGGGAACGCGGCGAACTGCTGATCCGAGGTCCACAGGTCTTCCAGGGGTACTGGCAGCGGCCCGCCGACACCGCCGCCGCGCTCCTCCCGGGCGGCTGGCTCCGCACCGGCGACATCGCCGAGGTCTCGGCCGACGGATTCGTCACCATCGTCGACCGGATCAAGGAACTCATCATCACCGGTGGCTTCAACGTGTCGCCCAGCGAGGTCGAGGAAGCACTCGAGGCCCACCCAGACGTCGTCGCCGCGGCCGTGGTCGGTCTGCCACGCGACAACGGAGGCGAGGAGGTCGCGGCAGCCGTCGTCCTCCGCGAGGGCGCGAAGCTCGATGCCGCCGCGCTGCGCGACTTCTGCCGCACCAGGCTCACGCCGTACAAGGTGCCCAAGCGGGTCGTCGTGGTCGACGATCTTCCCCGCTCGCTCATCGGCAAGGTGCTGCGCCGTCAGGTGCGGGAGCAGCTTCTCTCCTGACGACCTCCGGCCGAAGCCGGTCACCCGTTACGGGTGACCACGCTCCCCTCGGCGCTCTCCGCCCGGTCCAGACTGAAGCCATTGTCCACGTCGGTCGCAGGCCTCGTCGAGGTCGGACGACCACAGCCCGAAGAGATGGAGACTCCCCATGTCCGATCTGATCGTCATCGCCTACGACAACGAAGCCCAGGCGGAAGCCGCATTCAACGAAGTCCAGTCTCTGCAGAACGACCTGGTCGTGGAACTCGCCGGCCTCGCACTCGTCAAGGTCGACGGGGAAGGGAAGACCCACGTCGAGTATCCGGGAACCGTGGGCAAGGTCGGAGCCGGTGCCGCCGGAGGCGCGCTGTTCGGCACGCTCATCGGCATCCTCTTCTTCATCCCGCTCGCGGGCCTGATCTTCGGTGGCCTCTTCGGTGCATTGTTCGCAGGCCTCGACAAGAGCGGATTGGACGCCCAGTTCCGCGATCGCGTGAAGAGCACGGTGACGGCCGGTAAGTCCGCGGTGGTCATCTACGCCACGAAGCTCACCGAAGACAAGTTCGCTGCCGCACTCGCTCCATACGAGGGCACCGTGGTGCAGACCTCGCTGTCCGAAGAGGACGAGAAGGCGCTCATCCACGACCTCGACGCCAAGTAGGCGACCATCGCCGGCAGGCCGAGCCCGGACACTACGCTGGGGCTCGTGACGACTTCGCGCGACATGGTCCGCATTCCCGGCGGCACGTTCCGGATGGGCTCCGACGACTTCTATCCGGATGAGCGCCCGGCGCATGAGCGCGACGTCGCGTCGTTCTTCATCGATCGCTACGAGGTCACGAACCAGCAGTACGCCGAGTTCGTCGACGCGACCGGATACGTCACCGTCGCCGAACGTGCGCTCGATCCGACCGCGTTCCCGGGTGCGGACCCCGCCGACCTCGTACCCGGATCGATGGTGTTCACGCCGACGGCCGGCCCGACGGACCTCCGCAACTGGCGCAACTGGTGGCGCTGGCAGCCGGGGGCCTTCTGGCGTCGGCCCTTCGGCCCCGACTCCTCGATCGACGAACGGATGCAGCATCCCGTCGTGCACATCGCCTTTGAGGATGCCGTCGCCTACGCCGACTGGGTGGGGATGCGCCTGCCCACCGAGGCCGAGCACGAGTACGCCGCACGCGGCGGGCTGGAGGGGGCGTCGTACGCCTGGGGCGATGAGACCTACCCGGGCGGCGTGGCCCAGGCGAACTCGTGGCTGGGGCGCTTCCCTTACGACAACCAAGGCGTGGGCGACTCCGCTCCGGTCGGGTCATACCCTCCGAACGGCTTCGGGCTGTACGACATGATCGCCAACGTCTGGGAGTGGACGAGCGACTTCTACACCCCGCGGCACGTGCGGCTGTCAGATAAGCCCGTCGATGCGGGAAAGCGGATGAACCTCCTGGCGATGGCCAGCGCGCAGGAGGGCTTCCCCGACATCCCGCGCCGCGTGCTCAAAGGCGGATCGCATCTCTGCTCGCCGGACTACTGCCTTCGGTTCCGGCCCGCCGCGCGCTCGCCGCAGGCCGAGGACACCGGCATGTCGCACATCGGGTTCCGCCTCACCCGTTCCGTGTGAGGCGCCCCTGGGTTTCCGGCGGGACCGCTGTTTGGCTGAGCACTGCGAGCAGGTGCCCGCGCTCACCGATCGGACCAAGGAGCAGCCATGGCTGAAAAACCCAACATCCTCATCATCTGGGGCGATGACATCGGCATCTCGAACCTGAGCACGTATTCCGACGGGCTCATGGGCTATCGCACACCGAACATCGACCGTATCGCCGACGAGGGTGTGAAGTTCACCGATTACTACGGAGAGCAGAGCTGCACGGCCGGCCGCGCCGCCTTCATCACCGGGCAGAACCCGTACCGCACGGGACTGACCAAGGTTGGGATGCCGGGGGCGCCTCTCGGCCTTCAGCCCGAGGATCCGACCATCGCCGACGCCCTCAAGCACCATGGCTACGCCACGGGGCAGTTCGGGAAGAACCACCTCGGCGACCGCGACGAGCATCTCCCGACCGCGCACGGTTTCGACGAGTTCTTCGGGAACCTCTATCACCTCAACGCCGAGGAGGAGCCCGAGCTCCCCGATTATCCGACCGACGAGGAGTTCCCCGGCTTCAGCGAGAAGTTCCGTCCTCGCGGTGTCATCCATTCCTGGGCGAACGATGACGGCACGCAACGCATCGAAGACACGGGTCCGCTGACGAAGAGGCGGATGGAGACGGTCGACGAGGAGTTCCGCGACGCCGCCTCCGACTTCATCCGCAAGCAGGCTGACGACGACACCCCGTTCTTCCTGTGGTTCAACTCGACGCACATGCACTTCCGCACGCACACGAAAGAGGAGAGCAAAGGCCGCGCCGGACGCTGGCAGTCCCCGTACCACGACACCATGCTCGATCACGACGACGTCGTGGGGAGTCTGCTGGATCTCCTCGACGAGCTGGGACTGGCCGAGAACACGATCGTCATGTACTCGACCGACAACGGCCCGCACATGAACAGCTGGCCGGATGCCGGCATGACCCCGTTCCGCAACGAGAAGAACTCCAACTGGGAGGGGGCGTACCGCGTCCCCGCGATGGTCCGGTGGCCTGGGCATATTCCTGCGGGGAAGACACTCAACGGCATCGTGAGCCACAACGACTGGTTCGTGACCCTGCTCGCGGCGGTGGGCGACGACGACATCGCGGACCGGTTGAAGGCGGGCGGAGAGCTGCACGGCACCGACTTCCACGTGCAGCTCGACGGGCACAATCAGCTCGACTACATCACCGGTGCGGTCGAGGAGAGTCCTCGTCGGCACTTCTTCTACGTCTCGGACGACGGAGACCTGACGGCGCTGCGCTTCGACCATTGGAAGCTGGTGTTCCTCGAGCAGCGGGCCGCCGGGACTCTGCAGGTGTGGCAGGAGCCGTATATCGAGCTGCGGTTCCCGAAGCTGTTCAACCTGCGCACCGACCCGTACGAGCGGGCCGATATCACGTCGAACACGTACTGGGACTGGGTGCTCGATCACATCTTCCTCTTCGTGCCGGCACAGGCGTACGTCGCGCGGATGCTGCAGTCGCTCACGGAGTTCCCGCAGCGACAGGAGTCGGCGTCGTTCACGATCAACCAGGTCATGAAGAAGCTGCAGTCCACGGCGGGTAATTCCTGAGGGCGGCACCCGGACAGACGTACTGACAGGATCCGACGGCTGGACGAGTGCCGCGGCCGATCGACGGCTATCGGATCCGCTGCGCGTCGGCGGCGGCGAGCGGACGGAGCGCGTGAGGCAGGCGGCGTCGGCGTGAGATCGGCCACTTCTTGTCGCTCAGTCGTTCCGCGCGGATGGCAAGGGATACGTCGCCGGTTTGCGAGGAGAGGCGCGCGAGGGCGTTGGCGAGGTGCGTGGGCCCGACCTGGCGGGCGGCAGCGTCGTCGGCGGCGAGCTCGATGAGCAGCCTGGTGGCGCGCTTCAATGCGCGGCCGGCAGGCAGGAATGGCAGGCACGTGGCGTTCAGGTCTGCGATGCGCAGCGCGGCGCCGTGGTGCTGGCGAAGGTGGGCGTACTCGTGGGCGATGACGGCCGCGAACTCGGACTGCGAGAGGCAGGAGCGCAACGTCGATGAGTAGAAGATCTCCGGGTGCGCTCCCGGAAGCGAGTACGCATGCGGAACGGGGTCATCGAAGCGCACGAGCGTGAAGCCGTCGCGTTCCTCGCGGGATACGGCTAGGTCGCTGCGGAAGCGTCGACCGGGCGTGGACGATGCGGCCGTGAGGATGAACCCGACGGCCGCCCCCACGAGGCCGAGGAGCAGCCATGCGGTGATGGACAGTATCGCCGCCTCGCCGGCCTCGGAATACGGGGTGGAGATGGTCGCGAGGAAGATCGTCGATGCGACGGCTGCCACAGCGAGGCCGAGGCCCGCACCGAGGGCCGCGTACCAGAGAGTCAGGGCGGTTCTCGGATGCAGGAGTTGCCACGGCCGGAGCGTGAGCACGGCGGGTGCCCCGATGGCGAGGACCAGCGCGAGAGCGCCGAGCACTGTGGGAAGGAGCATCACCATCACTCAGCCGCGCTTGCGACTCGACCGGAGTGCGGAACGGAGCAGGTCGATGTCTTCGTCCGCGAGGTTGCCGGCGAAAGCGAGCAGCGCTTCGCGACGGTCTGACGCGTGGTCGAGCGCTGACATCATGGAGGTGCCGGCGTGGTCGCCCCCGGACTGCGCCGCGAGGAACTTGATCTTGCGCGGCGAGTCGCCGATGCGGACGACATGCCCCTTCTGCTCCAACCGAGACAGGATGGTCATCAGCGTCGTGTAGGCCGGAACGTGACCGGTGAACAGGGCCTGCAGGCTCTTGGCGCTCATCGGCTCCTCGCTTGCCCACAGAAGTCGGAGCACTTCCCCTTCGAGCTCACCGCGGTCACGCGTTCGCGTCGTCGTCATGCGTCCTCCTTCTTCCGCAATGCTATCCGCCGGAAGACCGGTCGAGACCGAACCGGGATCCGGTAATACTACGACATGTAGACTACAAGGGTTCATTTCGCGAGGAGGAGGCTACGGTGGCGCGCACGGAACTGTTGGTGAACGGGATGACCTGTTCGCACTGCGAACACGCGGTCCGCGCTGAGATCCTCACTCTCGATGGTGTCACCGGCGTGACCGTGGACTCGACCTCGGGCGAAGTGAGCGTCGAGCACGAGATGCCCTTGGCTGCGGAAGCCCTCTCGGCCGCGGTGGAAGAGGCGGGATACGAAGTGCGTTCCTCCGCTGCAGCCCGGGATGCCTGACTACACGTCTGGCGACGTCTCTCCGGTCGCCGCGGCTCGGCGAACAGGATCCGTCCGCTCCTCGGCGTGGGTTGTCGCGGTCGCACTCGCGGCGCTGCTGATCACACCGGCTGTGGCCGTGACGGTCGCCCTCGGTCCGGAACCGTACGACAAGCTCTTCCAGGGCTACCCCGGAGTCGACGTCGGAGTTCTGACGTCGGTGTTCAATGCCACCGCGGACCTCGCCGGAGTGGTCACCGTCGGCGCACTCGTCGCCATCCTCTTCCTGCGCGACGTGCCCACGAGACAGGCGAGAGTGGTCGACAGCGCCTGGGAGGTGCAGCTGCTCCAGTGGGCCTCCGGCACCTGGATGGTGAGCGCATTCGGCATGGCGGCGATGGAATGCTTCGATGCGTCCGGCAGCCCGCTCGCCCGCGGACTCGAGCCCGGCGCCATCGCATTCCTCTTCGAGGCGAGCTACGCACCGCTCGCGTGGACGGTGACCGCCCTCGGCGCCACGGTGACGTTCCTGACGAGCATGTTCGTCATCCGCTGGACCGGCCTGCTCATCCCGCTCTGGTGCTCCGTCGTCGGGCTGCTGGCCCCCGTCGTCACGGGACAGGTTCTCGTCGGCCCGGACCACGACTTCGGCGGCGACTCCGCCGCCCTCCAAACCCTGGCTGTCGCCGTGCTCGGGGGAACCTGGCTCGTCAGTGCCGTCCGCGTCGGGCTGCGCCGGATGCCGGAGCCGGAGTTCATCCGTCGACACCTGCGCATCGCGTTCGTCGCGCTCCCCGTCATCGCCGTGACGGATGCGATCATCACGGTGTTCAAGCTGGCGGGCACATCTCTCACGGCATCCGTCACCGGGTGGCTCATCATGGGCCGCTGGGTCTTCTTCGCGCTGCTGGTCGTCGCGACAGTGGTCGTCGCTCGCCGCTGGAAGAGCGCGACTCTTCGCGCGGAGCACGTCGTGACCGCCTCCGCGCTGGGCGCGTTCGGCACGGTCGGCTGGATCGCGCTCACCGTCGCGATGACGCGCCAGCCGCCGCCGCAGTACTTCGTGCCGACGAGCATCGAGCAGGTCTTCATGGGGTTCGAGGTGCCCGACCCGCCCTCGCTCGCCGTGCTGTTCGGGCAGTGGCGTCCGAACATCCTGTTCCTCGTCCTCGCCGCCGTGGGCATCACCGCGTACCTCGTCGCGTTGTCGGTCCTGCGTCGTCGCGGTGACGCGTGGCCGGCGGGGCGGACGGCATCCTGGATCCTGGGATGGGTCATCGTCGTCGTCGCGACCAGCTCGGGGTTCGGCAAGTACTCGGCGGCGGATTTCGGCATCCACATGATCGTGCACATGAGCCTCAACATGCTCGCTCCGGGGCTCCTCGTCCTCGGCGGCGTGCTGACGCTGATGCTGCGCGCGTCGCGCAGCATGCGGAACGAACCATCCCGGCTGCACGACTGGATCACCTGGGTGATGCACTGGGGCGTCCTCACCCGCCTGTACAACCCGCTCATCGTCTTCGTCGTCTTCATCGGCTCGTACTACGGGCTCTACCTGACCCCGATCTTCGGCGACTTCATGCGCTTCCACTGGGCGCATCAGCTGATGAACCTGCACTTCCTCATCGTCGGGTATCTGTACTACAGCCTCATCGTCGGCGTCGACCGTGCACCCAACCCCCTGCCTCACATCGGCAAGCTCGGCTACGTGCTCGCGGCGATGCCGTTCCACGCCTTCTTCGGGGTCATCCTCATGACCCGCGGAGTCATCATCGCCGAGGACTTCTACACCTACCTCGGCATCCCCTGGGCGAACCTCGAAGCACAGCAGTACCTCGGCGGGGGAGTCGCGTGGGCGGGTGGCGAGATACCGCTGCTCATCGTCATCGTCGCGCTCTGCATCCAATGGGCCCGGCAGGATGCGAAAGACGCCAAACGGGCGGACCGTCACTTCGACACCGGACGCGACGCCGAGTACGACGTCTACAACGAGATGCTCCAGCGCCTGGCCGACCGAGACGCGCGAGCCCCTGCGCCGAAGGCCACCCGCGATTCCTCGACCGAAACGGAGCGCGACACGCTCTCGCTCGACCGAAAGGACAGCTGATCATGGCGTCCACCGCCCCGGCTCTCGACATCACGGAGACCATCGAGCTGGACGTGTCCGGCATGACCTGCGCCGCCTGCGCCGGTCGAGTCGAGCGTGCCCTGAACAAGCTCGACGGAGTGACCGCGACCGTCAACTACGCCACCGAACGAGCCGTGGTCATGGACGCATCCGCTGACCCCGCCCGGCTCATCGCCCAGGTCGAGAAGGCCGGGTACGGCGCCCACGTCCGTGAAGGCGCCGACGACACCTGGTCCTCGCGCGCGACGGAGGTGAAGATCACCTCCCTGAGGCGCAGGCTCATCGTCTCCGCGCTGCTGACCGTGCCGCTCATGGACATCACGCTCGTTCTCGCGCTCGTGCCCGCATGGCGATTCCCGGGATGGGAACTGCTCTGCGTCCTCCTCGCGATCCCTGTCGTGATCTGGGCGGCATGGCCCTTCCACAAGGCGACCTTCCGCAACCTGCGCCACGGCGGAGTCAGCATGGACACGCTCGTGTCCATCGGCATCCTCGCTTCGTTCGGCTGGGCGGTCGCGACGCTCGTTTTCGGGTTCGGAGGAAGTTCGGAAGCCGGGTACTGGCTCGGATTCGGTGCGACTCCTGCCGGCGCTGATGCGATCTACCTCGACGTCGCCGCCGGAACGACGACCTTCCAGCTCGCGGGCCGCTACTTCGAGACACGCTCCCGACGGAAAGCCGGTGACGTGCTCGGCGCACTCAATGCCCTGGCCGCCGACGACGTGCGCATCTCCCGGGGCGGTACCGAGACCGTGGTGCCCATCGGTGAGCTCCGCGTCGGTGACACCATCGTCGTTCTTCCCGGAGAGAGCATCCCGGCCGACGGCATCGTGCAGGCGGGAAGCGCGGCGGTCGACACGAGCATGATGACAGGCGAGCCGGCGCCGACGGATGTCGCGCCCGGAGACCGGGTGCTGGGCGGCACGGTGAGCGCCGACGGGCGCCTCGAGATCATCGCCGAATCGGTGGGCGCGAACACGCAGCTCGCCCAGATGGCTGCGATGACCGAGCGGGCCCAGGCGCGAAAGGCCAAGGTCCAGACCCTCGTCGACCGCATCGTGACCTGGTTCGTCCCCGTCGTCATCGCCCTCGCCATCATCGTCGGCCTCGGATGGTGGTGGGCGGGTGCCCCGGGTGAGCGTGCCTTCGGCATCGCGATCTCCGTCCTCATCATCGCCTGCCCCTGTGCGCTGGGACTGGCGACGCCCACCGCGCTCATGGTCGGCATCGGGCGCGCCGCGACGCTCGGCATCCTCATCAAGGGCCTCGACGCCCTCGAGGCCTCCAGCGGCATCACCACCGTCGTCCTCGACAAGACCGGGACGCTGACCAGCGCGGACATGCGAGTGCAGACCGTCGACGCAGAGATCGAGGAACACCGGCTCTGGGCGTTCGCGGCAGCGGCCGAGGTCGGGTCCCAGCATCCCATCGCCGATGCCATCCGCGTCTCGGCCATGACCCACGTCACGGATCTTCCTCAGGCAGACGACTACCGCACCATCCCCGGGCTGGGAATCACCTGCCGCATCGACGGTCGGATCGTCGCCGTCGGCAACGCGGCACTCATGGCGCACGTCGGCGCGAACGGTGAGGCGATGACTCAGCGTATTCAGGAGGGTGCGGCCGAGCTCGGGCACACGCCGGTCCTGGTCGCCGTCGATGCGACCGTCGTCGGAGGCTTCACCCTCTCCGACGAGATCCGTCCGGAGGCAGCGGATGCTGTGCGCGCTCTCCACGATCAGGGACTCAAGACCGTGCTGCTCACGGGGGACTCGCCTGCGGCCGGTCGGCGCGTCGCGGAGCAGCTCGGCATCACCACGGTGCACGCCGGGATCGTCCCGTCGCAGAAGGCCGAGGTCATCGCCTCGATCCAGCAGGGTGGCGAGAAGGTCGCCATGGTCGGCGACGGCATCAACGACGCCGTCGCCCTCGCGACAGCCGACCTCGGGCTCGCCGTGGTCAGCGGCACAGACATCGCGTTGAAGGCGGCAGACATCATCCTCGTGCGCGAAGACCTGATGGTCGTCCCTGACGCCATGCGCATCGCACGCAAGACCCTCTCGACGATCCGCATCAATCTGTTCTGGGCGTTCGGGTACAACGTCGCCGCGATCCCCATCGCCGCCGCGGGACTCCTCAACCCGCTCATCGCGGCCGCGGCCATGAGCCTGTCTTCGGTGCTCGTCGTCTACAACAGCCTCCGTATCCAGAAGCTGTCGGGCAGTCGTCGTCGCTGAGCTCTCGCCTCTCCTCTCTCAGCCGCACCGGGGCCAACAGAAGGGGTGTGCGGCGCGACCGCACACCCAACACCGTCTGACGAGGTCAGACGGTGTTGAAGAATCTCTTCCAGGACGGCATCCGTCGGATGAGGAGCTGGTCGACCGCGAGGATGACGAGCAGTGACAGGCCGAACATCGGCAGGAAGATGCCGAGGGCTGCGACCACGACCAGCAGGACGATGTTGCCGAACAGCGGCAGACGGGCTCGAGGCGCTGCGGTGCCGCTCGCGGTTCCTCGGCGACGCCACCACATGATGGGGGCGGAGACGCAGAGGAAGATCACCCCGAGGCAGAACAGCGACGTGAGGATCGTGTTGATGGGGCCGAAGCGACGGCCCTCGTGGATGGCGATGCCCTGGGAGACCGCCTGGGCCATCGGGCTGTAGTCCTCGTATCCGTACTGGGCGACGACATCGCCCGAGTACTGGTCGACGTGGACAGTCCGCTCGAGCGTCACATCGGATTCGGCCGGGTTGCCCTGCTGGTTCCACTGGCTGCTCATCACGCTGAACACGCCGGCCTCGTCGGCCGGGTAGATCACGTAGTAGGGGGTCGGGGCACCCTCGGCCTCCGCGGCGGCGACGGCGGTGTCGATGGACACCTGCGCACCCGCTCCCGTGCTCTGTCCGGTCGCCCCCATGCCGACTGCCCATCCCGCCGGCGCGTTGGTGCCGTCGGTCGTCTCGATGAGTTCCTCCATCGACGACTCCCCGCCCGGGTCGTCACCCCACAGTGACGAGCCGCCCTGCGATGCCACCTGCTGTGCAACGCTGCCCCACAGTCCCGTCCAAGGTAGACCCGAGACCACCAGCATGATGATGCCGATACCGACCGGCAGCCCGACGAGCGCGTGGGCGCTTCGAAGGCGCGCGCCGCCCGCCTTCTTCGTCGACGCGGCCTTCCGCGGCTTCCTGCCGAGGAAGAAGATGATGAACCCTGTGATGGTGAGCACGATGGCCCAACTCGCGCCGAGCTCCATGAAGCGGTCGCCGAGGTCACCGGCCAGGAGGTTCGCGTGAACGCGGATGAACACATCGGAGATCAGCTGGTCGTTCGTCAGCGAGCCTGTGACGACCGCCCGATAGGGGTCGACATAGACGTTCTGGGTCGTTCCGTCCTCGAGCGCGGTGACGAACACGGTCGCGCGATCTCCGAGGCTGTCGAACAGCGACATCACGGTGCGGTCCGGGTACTCCGCGAGCACGGCATCCTGCTGCTCGGAGAGCGGAAGACGTTCCCCGCCCTCGGGAACCGAGACGGTGATCACCCCCGGGTGCATGGCTGAATCGATCTGCGCACGGAAAAGATAGGTCATGCCCGTCACCGCGAGGACGAACAGCGTCGGGATGACGATGAGAGCTCCGTAGAAGTGCCAACGCCAGAAAGCGCCATACCAGTTGATCCTGCGTGCGCGGGGTGCGTGCGGGCGCTCGGCAGCGCCGACGGGGGCGTCCTGCACGGCAGCTTCTGCGGTGGTCATCGGCGCGGAGCCTTTCGACGAGGCGGAATCGTATGTCTACATTATGTAGTACTAAGCTCGTACCCGTGATCGCAGCACCTTGGAACATCGTCCTCACGCTCCTCTTCGTCGCCACGGCGGCGATCTGCCTCGGAGACCTCGTCGCCCGCCGGCGCCGCGTCTCCGACGGGACGGGGCTGACGGATGCCGATCTCATCGACCTCAACCACGGCGTGATGAGCATCGCGATGATCGTCATGGTCTGGTGGAGCGTCTGGGACGCAGTGACCTGGGCGCAGGTCGCGATCTTCGCCATTCTCGCGCTGGCGCTCATCCCGTCGTATCGAGGAGCGAAGGCGGCGAAAGCGGTCGACCTCACCGGCCATATCGCCCTCGACGCGGCGATGATCTGGATGCTGGCGGCGATGCCGCTCCTGATGGCGGGCATGGACATGGCAGAAGGCGACGGCGGAGCCCACGCCGGTCACCAGGGCGGAGGCGGGATGATGCTCGACGCGACTCCCGCATGGGCGGACGTCACGAACGTCGTGTTCCTGGGCATCTGTGCCGTGGCAGCGGTGTGGTGGATCCTGCGCCTGTTCACCGCCCGGCACCACCGCATCCACACCCTCTGTCACGTCGCCATGGCGGCGGGCATGGGGTGGATGCTCGTCCTGATGAACCTGTAGGCGAGCCGGATCCCGGCTGCCGAGGGAGGGTTCGTGCCCCCGCGTCCCCATTTGCCACTCCACGCGCCGCCTCGTTTGTGACGCATCGTCGCGATGATGAGAATGGGCGGCGCGTGGAGCCTCGGGCAAATGGGGCCCCTCGGTAGGGGGTTACCTAGGATGCGAAAAGGGACCGCCCTGGCGGGCGATCCCTTTTCGCATCCGTGCCCCCGACAGGAGTCGAACCTGCGACCTACGGTACCGGAAACCGGCGCTCTATCCACTGAGCTACGGAGGCGTACCGAACGACGATATCACTCGTCGGGGGTGGTCTCCGACCCGCCGGCCTCGGTGACGGGCGCTGCCCGCAGCGCGTCGAGGTCGGCAGCGACCTTCTCGGCCAGATAGCGGTGGCCATCCGTCGACGGATGCTTGAAGCCGACCACCACGTCGATGACGTCGAGATAGTTCTGCTCGGTGATCCAGTTCTCGGCGATGGGGGAGATGTACGCCCAGCCGCGCGCTGCCGCGAGTTCCGAGAGGTCGGCGTCGATCCGGGCGGTGGCCGCGCCGACCGGAAGCTCGTGCGGCGCCGGACCCAGCACGACGATCGCCGCCTCTGGATACTTCGCAGCCAGAGCGTCCCAGGCGGCCGTGACGGCTTCGCGGTAGCCCGCCACGCCCTGCTTGCGGTCGTGATCGAGCCCTGGATCAGGATGAGGTTCGGCGCGAGGGCCGGGTCGAGAAGAGCGATGCGCTCACCGAAGGTCGGGCCGTCGAGGCCGGGCTTGAGATAGCCGCTGCCGCGGACACCGTTGACGATGGTCTCGCCGTCGAGAAGGTCGGCGAGAACGTAGGCGTAGCCGAGAGACGGATCGGTCGCCGCGGAACCGTAGGTCCACGAGTCGCCGAAGACCAGCACACGCGGGTGATCCGGCAGGCTGAGAGGTGCGGGAGCGATGACCGAGGCGGCCGCGCCCTCCCCGCTTGCAGCGGCGCCGACGGGGGCTGCGGCGGGCATCGGCGTCCACGGTCGCCATACGCCGAGGACACCGGCGGCGACGGCGAGGAGCAGGGCGAGAACGACTCCCGCGACGCGCAGTCGGGCTCGGGTCGCGGAGGCGTGCATTGCATGAGGGTAGATCACAAAGTCGCGATCGCAAATTCCCCGCGCCGCCGGGGCGTCGGGGACCGTCATCGCGCGCCCTAAACTGGGACGGCTATGAACCCTGACACGCTCGCCGAAGCCCTCCTCGCCGTCCTCGCACCGATCGCCGAGGAACGACGCCCCGGCGAGCCGCTCGGCCTCACTGCATCCGACATCGTCTTCGAGCGCCCGCGCAACCGCGATCACGGCGATTGGGCGTCGAACATCGCGATGCGCCTGGCAAAGCCGTTCGGCACGAACCCGCGCGAGCTCGCTCAGCAGATCGCCGACGGACTCGCCGGCATCGAGGGCGTGGCGAGCGCCGAGGTCGCCGGCCCGGGCTTCATCAACATCCGCCTGGATGCCGCCGCAGCCGGCGCGCTCGCGAAGAAGATCGTCGACGCCGGCGCCGCGTACGGCACGAACGACTCGCAGGCAGGCCGCAGCGTCAACATCGAGTTCGTCAGCGCCAACCCCACCGGCCCGCTGCACATCGGCCACACCCGCTGGGCGGCGCTCGGCGATGCGATCGGCCGCGTGCTCGCGGCATCCGGAGCCACCGTCGCGCGCGAGTTCTACATCAATGACGCCGGCGTGCAGATGGAGCGGTTCGCGAACTCCATCGTGGCCGCCGCCAAGGGGGAGCCGACCCCTGAGGGCGGCTACGCCGGCAGCTACATCACCGACCTCGCCGTGCGAATGCTCGCCGCCCGCCCCGACCTGCTCGAGCTTCCGGATGATGAGCAGGCGGTCGTCGCGCGCGAGCTCGGCTACGAGTACCAGCTGGCCGAGCAGCAGGAGTCGCTCGAGAAGTTCAACGTGCACTTCGACGTGTGGTTCTCCGAGCGCACTCTGCACGCGAAGAACGCCGACGGGGTCAGCCTCGTCGACCAGGCCGTCGATCGCCTGCGCGAGCAGGGCCACGTCTTCGAGCAGGACGATGCGGTGTGGGTGCGCACGACCGACTTCGGCGACGACAAGGATCGCGTGATCCGCCGCTCGAACGGTGAGTACACCTACTTCGCCGCCGACGCGGCGTACTACCTGAACAAGGGCGATCGCGGGTTCCAGCACAAGATCTATCTGCTCGGCGCCGACCACCACGGGTACGTCCACCGTCTCAAGGCGCTCGCGGGCGCGGCGGGCGACGACCCGGAGAAGGATGTCGAGGTGCTCATCGGGCAGCTCGTCTCCGTCGGTGGAGCGCGTCTGAGCAAGCGCGCCGGCAACATCATCGAGATGGACGACCTGCGCGAGTGGCTCGGCACCGATGCCCTGCGCTACTCGCTGGAGCGCTCGCCTGCCGACTCCCCGCTCGCGCTCGACCCCGAGCTGCTGCAGAAACGCACGAACGACAACCCGGTGTTCTATGTGCAGTACGCGCACGCCCGCACCCACAACGTGGCGCGGAATGCCGCTGACTCCGGCGTCGATCGCTCGGAGTTCGCTCCTGAGACCCTGACCCACGAGTCCGAGAGCGCGCTGCTCGGAGCGCTCCAGGAGTTCCCGCGCATCGTCGCCTTCGCTGCAGAGGTGCACGAGCCGCATCGTGTCGCCCGCTATCTCGAGGAGCTCGCCGGCCTGTATCACCGCTGGTACGACAACTGCCGCGTGATCCCGCTGAGCGACGACCCGATCGAGGGCGTGCACCGCACGCGTCTGTGGCTGAACGACGCTGCGGGTCAGGTCTTCCGCAACGGCCTGGAGCTGCTCGGCGTCTCGGCTCCGGAGCGCATGTAGCACCGAGGGCCGGACACGCCGGTAGGGCAGGATGTCAGCATGAGCGACGACAACCACACCCTGCCGTATCCGGATGCCTCGGCAGAGCATCCGACGCTCGTGATACCGGATTCCGCCGAGGATCAGCGGCCGGATGCCGCACGCCCGAAGCGCCGTCGTCGGTGGCCCTGGGTGCTGCTGATCGTCGTGGTGCTCCTGGCGCTGCTGGTCGTCGCCGCCGAGTTCATCGCTCGGGCGGTCCTCCCGGGCATCGTGCGGTCGATCGTCATCGAGCAGCTCGATCTGCCGGCTGACCAGCAGCTCGACGTCGAGGCCGAAGGCATACTCCTCCCGCAGTTGATCGGCGGAAGTCTCGACACGCTGCACCTGTCGACGGATGCCGTGACGCTCGAGGGCATCACGGGGGCTGCGGATGTCACCGCGACCGGAGTGCCGCTGCGCGGGGGAGACCTCGGTGGCGCTTCCGGCACGATCCGCATCGATCAAGCCGAGTTCACGACTCTTCTCGCCAGCACGGATCTGCCCGTCGAGTCGGTCGAGTTCAATGCGCCGAACGCCACGCTCGGTGGCTCCTTCGCCCTGTTCGGCGCTGCCGTGCCGATCTCGCTCACCCTCACTCCGGGTGCGGCAGAGGGAGACCTCGAGCTGACACCGGAGGGCCTCACCGTCGGCGGTATCGACGTCGACCTCGACCGCGTCGGATCGATGCTCGGCTCAGTGGGGCAGGGCCTCACCGAGCCGCAGCGCATCTGCATCGCCGATCAGCTTCCGGCCGGGCTCACCCTCACCGGTCTTGCGATCGAGGGCAGCGAAGCGGTCATCGACATCGACGTCGACGGTGCGATCGCCACCGATCCCGCACTGCTGGAGAAGGGCGTCTGCCCGACGAGTTAGCTCTTCGCGGGCGTGCCGGTCTCGGCCGACGCGGCCTTCTGCGCGGCGCGCAGCTCGTTGGTCGCGATCCGCACGTCGACCTCCGCGCGCTGGAGGCGCCGCTGCAGGAACGTCGTCGCACCGAACTTCTGGTGCACCCGATCGGTCCGCTCCTCTTCGGCCGTCACGATGAACGCGCAGGCCAGCAGCATCACCTGCGCGGAGAGGTTGAGCCAGATCAGCAGGGCCAGCAACGACGCGAAGGATGCCAGGAGGGGGTTGCTGGTCGCACCGCCGACGAAGAGGCTGGACAGCTGCTGCAGCACGACGAGGCCGACCGCGCCGAGCAGCGCCCCGCTCCACAGGGAGCGCGCGGCCGGACGCACGCCGGAGAGCAGACGGAACACCGCCACGAGAAGCAGGGTGTCGAGCACGAACACGACGACGAGGGAGAGCAGCGGCAGACTCCAGCTCACCAGAGGCGAATCGGCCGGAAGCCCGAGCAGGTCGCTGATCCAGGTGACACCGAGACGGCCGACGAACGTGACGAGCGCTGCGGCGACGAAAGACGCGCCGATTCCCACGGCGAGAAGCAGGTTGCGCAGGATCACCCAGATGAACAGGATGTCGTCCTGCACTGTGCCGGCGATTACCCGAACAGCGGTGCGCAGCGAGCCGATCGCACCGAGCGCCGCGCCGATGAGGGCGACGAGAGAGATGATGCCGGCGATGGAGAACGACGCCGGCTGCTGTTCCCGGAGAGCATCCGTGTCGATCACGCCGCCCTCGCCGATGAGGCCGGGAACCGCGGACTGAACGGCGACGATGATCGCCCGCCACGCGTCCGGATTCCCCGCCAGCCACAGCGCGGCGATCGAGAATCCGAGCAGCACTCCGGCGAAGACGCTGAACAGTGCCCGGTAGGTCACGCTGTCGGCGAGCATCGGCCCGCGGCGCTCGGTGTAGAGCAGCGCGGCACGCACGATGCGGCGTCGAAGCGCCCACGCGATGATCGGTCCGGTGATGCGCGCGATCAGGCCGGGGCGATCAGTGTTCGGTGCGGTCGTTTCGGTGTCGGTCACGCCCCCACCCTATGAGCCCCCGCCGAACCGGCGCAGGGGCTTGACGCCGGGAGTCACCATGACAAGGCGGCCGAACCCGGTGCCCTAGAATCGGGTCAACCTCGATGTGCGCGTCCAGCCCGAGATCCGTCCCACGATTGGTGCTCAGTGCTTCCCCCTGCCGATTCGCTTGCCCCGGAATGGCTCGTCGTCCCCGATGACGCGAACGACCTCGCGAGCGGCGTGTGGCCCGCCTCGGCAGCACGCGACGCCGACGGTGTGCTCGAGCTCGCCGGCGTGAGCGCAGCGGACCTGGTCCGCGCGTACGGGACCCCGCTGCTGGTGCTGGACGAGGACGAGGTGCGCGGGCGGGCGAGAGCGTTCCGGAACGCCTTCGACCGTGCCGCGGCCGAGCACGGCACGACGGCGCAGGTCTACTACGCGGGCAAGGCCTTCCTCTCGACGACCGTCGCGCGCTGGGTCGTCGACGAAGGGCTGCGCGTCGACGTCTGCACCGGCGGAGAGCTCGCTGTCGCACTCGCCGCCGGAGTGGCCGGCGCGGCCCTCGGCTTCCACGGGAACAACAAGTCGACCGCAGAACTCGAGCGCGCCGTGCAGGCCGGTGTGGGCACGATCATCGTCGACAGCCCGATCGAGATCGAGCGCCTCGCCGCCATCACGGCTCGCAGCGGTGCCGTCCAGCGCGTCCTCGTCCGTGTCATCAGCGGCGTCCACGCCGAGACGCACGACTTCCTCGCCACCGCGCACGAGGACCAGAAGTTCGGATTCCCCCTCGCTGAGGCAGAGCAGGCGGTCGCACGCATCCGGGAACTGCCAGGACTCGACTTCGCGGGGCTGCACTGCCACATCGGGTCGCAGATCTTCGGCGTCGCCGGTTTCCGCGAGTCGGCGACGCGTGTGCTCGAGCTGCACGCGACGCTCCTCGAGGGCGGGCCCGTGCCGCAGCTGAACCTCGGCGGCGGCTTCGGCATCGCCTACACCCGCGACGACGACCCGGCACCGATCGAGCTGCTCGCCGGGGAGATCGTCTCGGCGGTCGCTGAAGGCTGCGCCGCGCGCGGCATCCCCGTTCCCGCTCTGTCGTTCGAGCCCGGTCGCGCGATCGTCGGCACTGCGGGCGTGACCCTCTACGAGGTCGGCACGACGAAGGACGTGACAGTGGAGTCCGGTGGCGTCCGACGTTACATCAGCGTCGACGGCGGCATGAGCGACAATCCCCGCACGGCACTCTACGGCGCCCAGTTCTCCGCCAGGCTTGCCTCGAGGGTCGGTGCGGGAGAGCCGCAGCTCAGCCGCGTCGTCGGGAAGCACTGCGAGTCCGGCGACATCGTCGTCGATCACGAATACCTGCCGGCCGATCTGGTGCCGGGCGATCTGCTGGCGGTTCCCGCCACGGGTGCGTACTGCACCCCGCTGTCGAGCAACTACAACCATGTTCCGCGTCCGCCCGTCGTCGCGGTGCGCGACGGCCGATCGAGGGTCATCGTCCGCGGTGAGACCATCGATGACCTGCTGGCTCGTGACGCGGGCATCGACGGGGCGTACGCCCCCGAGGGAGAAAAATGACCCACCTCCGAAGGAGCAACCATGACTGACTACCGACGACTTCGTGTGGCGCTGCTGGGCGCGGGAGCGGTCGGCTCGCAGGTCGCGGCGCTCCTGCTGCGCCATGGCGACGAACTCGCCGACCGGGCGGGCGCCGAGCTCGAGCTGGCCGGCATCGCCGTCCGCGACGTCGATGCGCAGCGCGACGTCGACCTCCCGAAGGAGCTCTTCACGACGGATGCCGAGACACTGATCCTCGGGTCCGACATCGTCATCGAGCTCATCGGCGGCATCGAGCCGGCCCGTACGAACATCCTGCAGGCGATCAGCTCCGGCGCGGATGTCGTGACCGCCAACAAGGCGCTGCTCGCGACGCACGGACCGGAGCTCTTCGAAGCGGCTGACCGTGTCGGCGCGTCCGTGTACTACGAGGCTGCGGCGGCCGGTGCGATTCCGATCATCCGCCCGCTGCGGGACTCGCTGGCCGGCGACCGCGTGGAGCGCATCATGGGCATCGTCAACGGCACGACGAACTACATCCTCGACCGGATGGACACGGAAGGCGCCGACTTCGGCGACGTGCTCGCCGACGCGCAGCGCCTGGGCTACGCCGAGGCGGACCCGACCGCCGACGTCGAAGGCTACGACGCCGCGCAGAAGGCCGCGATCCTGGCCAGCCTCGCCTTCCACACCGCGGTTCCGCTCGAGGCGGTGTACCGCGAGGGGATCACCTCGGTCACGGCATCCATGATCGAGGAGGCGCGTGCCGCCGGCTTCGTCATCAAGCTGCTCGCCGTGTGCGAGCGGCTCGAGGCGAACGCCACCGAGTCCATCTCGGTCCGCGTGTACCCGGCCCTCGTGCCCGCCACGCACCCGCTCGCCACCGTGCACGGCGCCAACAACGCCGTCTTCGTCGAGGCTGAGGCGGCCGGTTCGCTCATGTTCTACGGCGCGGGTGCCGGCGGCGTGCAGACGGCATCCGCTGTTCTCGGTGACGTCGTCTCGGCAGCGCGCCGTCACATCGCCGGGGGCGTCGGCGTGGGCGAGTCCACCAGGGCGAACCTTCCCGTCGTGCCGATCGGGCACGTGACGACCCGCTACCAGATCACGCTCGAGGTCGCCGATGCGCCGGGCGTGCTCGCCACCGTCGCCGGCACGCTGAGCGACGGCGGGGTCTCGGTGGCGACGGTCGTGCAGACCGTGGAAGGTGAGGATGAGCCCACCGCCCGACTGATCATCGGCACGCACCGCGCGACCGAGCAGGCGCTCAGCGCGACCGTCGACGCTCTCGCCGACAGTTCCGTCGTGGCGCGGGTCATCTCGGTGCTCCGCGTGGAAGGCGAGTGACGGTGTCGGCCACCCCGGTCTCCGCTGAAGGCGGCGCGACGCAGGGAAGGACCGTCGAGGTGCGGGTCCCCGCCACCAGCGCGAACCTCGGGCCCGGTTTCGACACGCTCGGCCTGGCGCTCAGCATCTACGATACGTTGCAGGTGACGGCGCTCCCCGAGGGGCAGCTCGAGATCGAGGTGACAGGTTCGGGTGCGCAGGAGATTCCCCGCGACGCCTCGAACCTCATCGTCCGCACGATCGCGTATGTCTTCGCCGACGCGGGTCGTCTTGTTCCGGGTCTTCGCATCGTGGCCGAGAACGGCGTGCCGCACGGACGCGGCCTCGGGTCGTCCGGCGCAGCAGTCGCGGCCGGCGTGCTCGCGGCGAAAGGACTGCTCGCCGGCGACGTCGACATCGACGACGACGATCTGCTCCGCCTCGCGACCGAGCTCGAAGGCCACCCTGACAACGTCGCCCCCGCGCTCTTCGGCGGGCTGACGATCGCGTGGGTGGGGGAGCGCGGCCCTCAGCACAAGAAGCTCCTCGTGCACCGCGGGGTCTCGCCGCTCGTGCTGGTACCGGCGTACACCATGTCGACGTCGCAGGCGCGCTCTCTGCAGCCGCCGCAGGTGTCGACCGCGGATGCCGTGTTCAACGTGTCTCGTTCGGCGCTGCTCATCGCCGCGCTGATGCAGAGCCCCGAGCTGCTGCTCGATGCGACGGCAGACCGTCTCCACCAGGATTATCGTGCTGAGGCCATGCCCGAGACGCAGCGGCTGGTGCAGGCGCTGCGCGCCGCCGGATTCGCCGCCGTCGTGTCCGGGGCGGGACCGAGCGTGCTCGTGCTGGCGGACGGACCGGGCAGCCGCCAGGACGCCGTCGAGCTCGCCGATCGGATCACAGACACCCCGTGGGAGGCGCTCCTGCTCGCCGTCGACGTGCGTGGTGGTACAGTGGGGGATCGAGCGGAGGGCTCCACGTAGTTTCGTGAATCTGGCCCCATTGCAACTCTTGCAAGACCCGCACGCAAACCCTTGATGCAGAGCTCTTTCTCAGAGCCTCCTGCCGAGGCTGGCTGGCGCAGAGCGTCAGCCCGTGCGATCGCGCGCAGCACCCGTTGTGCACGTTCAACGCTCTTTCCCCATGACATATAAGGGAGTACTCGTGGAGAACCTCTCCGAGACCCAGAACGATCAGACGACGTCCGTCGCCGACGCCCCTGCGGCTGCTGCGGACACCGAGACGGCCGCACCGGCGCGCAAGCGCGCACCGCGTCGTGCCACCACCGCCACCGCCGCCGCGAAGGCGGAGAAGGCTGCGGAGAAGGCGGATGCCGCCCCCGCAGCCGTCGAGCAGCAGGCCGCGCCGTCCGGCGACGGAGCCGAGAACGCGGAGGCCGCCCCCAAGGCCAAGGCCCCGCGACGCAGCCGCGCGAAGAAGGCGGATGCCGATGCACCCGCAGCCGACGCCTCCGACGCCCCGGCCGAGGCACCTGCCGCCGCCGAGGCGCCGGTCGAGGCCGCCCCGAAGACCTCCGGCCGCGGCCGCCGCGGCGCGCAGAAGCCCGCCGCGGACGCAGAGCCCCCGGCGTCCGACGCCGCGGATGCCACTCCTGCCGAGTCCGGTCAGGAGGACGGCGGTCAGAACGACTCCGCTCCGAAGCGCAACCCGCGCAACAACAACGCGCGCACCAACGCTCAGAACGACAGCGCGCAGAACGACGAGGGCCAGAACGGCGGCACCCAGAACGGCGGCGCCCAGAACGGCAACGGCCGGAACGGGCGCAACGGCAACGCCCAGAACGGCAACGCCCAGAACGGCAACGCCCAGAACGACGACGCGCAGAACAACGACGCGTCCGACGCAGACGGCGATGAGCAGGGCGGCCGTGGCCGCAATCGCAACCGCAGCCGCAACCGTGGTCGTGGTCAGAACGGTACTGCGCAGGACCAGCAGCAGCCCCAGGCCGCCGCAGTCGCCGCAGACGACCAGGCAGGCGGCAACAACCGCAATCGCCAGCGCAACAAGCGTCGCGGCGCGGAGCCGACCGACGAGTTCGACACCGAGATCGGCGAGGACGATGTGCTGATCCCGATCGCCGGCATCCTCGACGTTCTCGACAACTACGCGTTCGTGCGCACCACCGGCTACCTCGCAGGTCCGAGCGACGTGTACGTGTCCCTCGGACAGGTCAAGAAGTACAACCTCCGCAAGGGCGACGCCGTCGTCGGCTCGATCAAGCAGCCGCGCGAGGGCGAGCAGCAGGGGCGCCAGAAGTACAACGCGCTCGTCAAGGTCGACTCCATCAACGGACTGTCGGTCGATGACGCCGCGACCCGCGTCGAGTTCGGCAAGCTGACCCCGCTGTACCCCCAGGAGCGTCTGCGCCTGGAGACCGCGCCCGAGAAGCTGACGCAGCGCATCATCGATCTCGTCGCTCCGATCGGCAAGGGCCAGCGCGGCCTCATCGTCGCGCCGCCCAAGGCCGGCAAGACGATCGTGCTGCAGCAGATCGCGAACGCGATCGCGCAGAACAACCCCGAGGTCCACCTCATGGTCGTGCTCGTCGACGAGCGCCCCGAAGAGGTCACCGACATGGAGCGCACGGTCAAGGGCGAGGTCATCGCCTCGACCTTCGACCGTCCGGCCGAAGACCACACGACGGTCGCCGAACTCGCGATCGAGCGCGCCAAGCGCCTGGTCGAACTCGGTCGCGACGTGGTCGTGCTGCTCGACTCGATCACCCGTCTGGGACGCGCGTACAACCTCGCCGCCCCGGCATCCGGCCGAGTGCTGACCGGTGGAGTCGACGCCTCGGCGCTGTATCCGCCCAAGCGCTTCTTCGGTGCTGCGCGCAACATCGAGAACGGTGGATCGCTCACCATCCTCGCCACGGCGCTCGTCGAGACCGGCTCCAAGATGGATGAGGTCATCTTCGAGGAGTTCAAGGGCACCGGCAACAGCGAGCTGCGTCTCTCGCGCTCGCTCGCCGACAAGCGCATCTTCCCGGCCGTCGACGTCAACGCGTCGAGCACCCGCCGCGAGGAGATGCTCCTTTCGGCCGACGAGGTCAAGATCACCTGGAAGCTGCGTCGCGCTCTTGCGGGCCTCGACCAGCAGCAGGCTCTCGAGGTCGTGCTCGGCAAGCTCAAGGAGACGAACTCCAACGTCGAGTTCCTCGTGCAGATGCAGAAGTCGATGCCTGCGCCCGCTTCGGGCGCCCACGGTCACGACAGCAGCATCCGCTGAGGGATTCCGTGTTCGAGTCCGTCCAGACTCTGATCGACGAGCATCGCCGGGTGCAGGAGGAACTCTCCGACCCGGCGGTGCACGCCGACGCCGCCCGTGCGAAGCGCGTCAACCGCCGCTACGCCGAGCTGTCGCGGATCGTCGCCGCGTACGACGCCTGGATCGCGGCGACGGATGATCTGGAGACCGCTCGGGAGTTCGCCCGGGAGGACGAATCCATCGCCGCAGAGATCCCTGCGATGGAGGAGGAGCTCCAGACCTCGCAGGAGCGTCTGCGGCGTCTGCTGATTCCGCGCGACCCCGATGACGCGCGCGACGTGATCATGGAGATCAAGGCGGGTGAGGGCGGCGCGGAGTCGGCGCTGTTCGCGGCCGACCTGTTGCGCATGTACATCCAGTACGCGGCGCACAAGGGGTGGAAGACCGAGCTGCTGGAGCGCAACGAGTCCGACCTCGGCGGCTACAAGGACGTCCAGATCGCCATCAAGGGTTCGTCGACCGACCCGGCGCAGGGTGTCTGGGCGCACCTCAAGTACGAGGGTGGAGTTCACCGCGTGCAGCGCGTGCCGGCGACCGAGTCGCAGGGTCGCATCCACACCTCGACGACGGGCGTCCTGGTCTTCCCCGAGGTGGACGAGCCCGAAGAGATCCAGATCGACCCGAATGATCTCAAGATCGACGTGTTCCGGTCCTCAGGTCCCGGTGGGCAGTCCGTGAACACGACCGACTCGGCCGTGCGCATCACGCACGTGCCGACCGGCATCGTCGTCTCGATGCAGAACGAGAAGTCGCAGCTGCAGAACCGCGAGGCCGGCATGCGCGTCCTCCGCGCCCGCCTACTCGCGCGTCAGCAGGAGGAACTCGCTGCTGCGGCGTCGGATGTGCGCAGGTCGCAGATCCGCGGGATGGACCGCTCCGAGCGGATCCGCACCTACAACTTCCCGGAGAACCGCATCGCGGATCACCGCACCGGCTTCAAGGCCTACAACCTCGACCAGGTGATGGACGGCGCACTCGATCCGATCATCACGAGTGCGATCGCCGCCGACGAGGAAGCGCAGCTCGCCGCCGTCGGCAACGACTCCTGACAGCGTCCGCGCCGAGCGCTAGGCTCGGCGCGTGATCACACTCCTGTTCCGCGGGCTGATGTACGTCGTCTCCGCCGGCCTCGGACTCATCGTGGCTGACGCTCTCCTCGACGGATTCCGGATCCAATGGGACAGGTGGTGGGGATTCGTCATCTGCATCGTCGTCTTCGCGATCGTGCAGAGCATGCTCGCGGTGCTGACGGGCAAGCTCGCGCATCGTCATGCCCCCGTGCTGACGGGCGGCATGGGCATCATCTCGACGTTGGTCGCCCTGGTCATCGTGGTGCTGCTGCCGATCGGCGGCCTGCGCATCGTCGACCTCAGCGGCTGGTTGCTCGGAGCGCTCATCGTCTGGCTGATCACGGCGCTCGGCAGTGTGCTGCTTCCGCGGATCTTCCTGAAGCGCAGAGTTCCTGAAGACGACTCCCGCCGCCGCTGACGGCTCAGCCGGTCAGATGGAGTAGTCGGGCGCAGTGAGCAGCGCCCGGGTGTCCTCGCCGACGCTGCGATGACGCGGCTTGGCCGGCACGCCGACCAGGATGCTGTCCGCCGGGGCATCGCGCGTCACGACAGCGTTCGCGCCGACCACGGATCCGGCGCCGATAGTCACCGGACCGAGGATCTTGGCCCCGGCTCCCACGGCGACGCCGTCGCCGAGGGTCGGATGCCGCTTGCCCGAGTCCCGCGTGCGGCCGCCGAGCGTGACGCCGTGGTAGAGCATCACATCGTCGCCGATCTCGGCGGTCTCGCCGATGACGACGCCCATCCCGTGGTCGATGAAGAAGCGCCGACCGATCGTCGCCCCCGGGTGGATCTCGACACCGGTCAGCCAGCGGGACAGCTGCGACGTCGAGCGGGCCAGCAGGCGGAGCCGGCGCTCCCAGAGTGCGTGCGAGACGCGGTGAGCCCAGATGGCGTGCAGCCCCGGGTACAGCAAGGCCACCTCGGCCGCGCTGCGCGCGGCCGGATCGCGCAGGCGCGCGGCCGCGACGTCTTCGCGGAAGCGAGCCCAGACCGACGTGCTCACTCGTCGCGAAGGTGCTCGTACAGAGCCGTCGACAGGTAGCGCTCACCGAACGAGGGGATGATCACGACGATGTTCTTGCCCGCGGCCTCCGGGCGCTTGGCGACTTCGAGTGCCGCCCAGATCGCGGCGCCGCTCGACATGCCGACGAGGATGCCGTCCTTGGCCGCGGTGTCGCGGGCGAGGCGGATCGCATCGTCGAAGGTGACGTCGATGACCTCGTCGAGCACGTCGCGGTCGAGGATCGGCGGCACGAAGTTCGGTCCGATGCCCTGGATCTTGTGCGGACCGGGGTGGCCCTCGGTGAGGATGGGGGAGTCCTTGGGCTCGACCGCGACGATCTTGACGCCGGGGATCCGCTCCTTCAGGACCTGTCCGACACCCGTGATCGTTCCGCCGGTGCCGATGCCGGCCACGAAGTAGTCAACCTTGCCGTCGGTGTCGCGGAGGATCTCCTCGGCCGTCGTCTTGCGGTGGATCGCCGGGTTGGCCTCGTTCGCGAACTGCTTGGCCAGCACCGCACCGGGAGTCTTCGCCGCGATCTCCTCGGCCTCCGCGATGGCGTTGGTCATGCCCTTGGTGGGGTCGGTGAGCACGAGCTCGGCGCCGAACGCCTTGAGCAGCATGCGCCGCTCCTTCGACATCGATGCCGGCATGGTGAGGATCACCTTGTAGCCACGGGCCGCTCCCACCATCGCGAGCGCGATGCCGGTGTTGCCGCTGGTCGCCTCGACGATCGTTCCGCCCGGCTTCAGCTCACCCGATGCCTCGGCGGCGTCGACGATCGCGATACCGAGACGGTCCTTCACGCTGGACGCCGGATTGTAGAACTCGAGCTTGGCGAGAATCGTGGCGTCGACACCCTCGGCCACCCTGTTCAGGCGGACGAGCGGGGTGTTGCCGAACGCGGTCGTGATGTCGGAGTGGATACCGGGCATGAGGAGCCTTCCTGTGCGGGTCGCTGCGGCACCAGCCTAGGTGAGGCCTTCGGCGACGCGGGAAATGTGACAGCCGCTTGCACTCTACGCTGGAAGCCATGCCTGAGAACTCGCTCGCCGCCCACGTGCGCGCCGCGGCCCAGCGCCTCGCGGAGGCCGGGGTGCCGGACCCGCTGGTCGACGCCGAGCTGCTCGCGGGTCACGTGCTCGGACACCGCCGCGGTGAGGTGCAGGCGGCGGTCATCCGCGGTGATGGCCTCACCGACGAGCACGCGGCGGAACTCGACCTCCTCGTCACGCGGCGCTCTGCGCGTGAACCCCTCCAGCACATCACCGGCACGGCTCCGTTCCGACATCTCGAGTTGGCCGTCGGCCCCGGTGTCTTCGTGCCGCGTCCGGAGACCGAGACGGTTGCCCAGTACGCCATCGACGCGTTGCTGACTGCTCCGGACGCGGCGCCGATCGGAGTCGATCTCGGCACAGGGAGCGGCGCGATCGCTCTGGCGATGGCGACCGAGGTGCCGCATGCCCGCATCTTCGCCGCCGAGCTCTCGCCCGATGCCCATGTCTGGGCGAGCCGGAACACTGCGGGGGTCGAGAACCTGACGCTCATGCTCTCCGATCTCGCCGACGCGTTCCCGGAACTCGACGGCACGGCATCCGTCGTCATCTCGAATCCGCCGTACGTCCCCGACGATGCGATCCCGCGTGACCCGGAGGTGCGTCTGTTCGACCCCGCGATGGCGCTGTACGGGGGAGAGGACGGCCTCGACGTCGTGCGCACCCTCAGCTCGCGCGCGCTGCGACTGCTCCGTCCCGGGGGACTGCTCGTGATCGAGCACGGTGAGCTGCAGGGAGCGGCGATCAGGGAACTGCTCACCGCTGACGGATGGCGCGCGACGGCGACGCACCGCGACCTGACGCTGCGTGACCGCGCCACCACGGCCCTCCGGCCCTGATCAGCCCACGTCGAGCATTCTCCGCATCCGGCCCGGATAGAATCGAACCGTCATGTCAACCATCTTCGACTGCCGCGACGAGGCGCAGCTGCTCGCCGGAATGCGCAACGCGCGCCAGGCGATCGGCCGCGGAGAACTCATCGTGATGCCCACCGACACTGTGTACGGGGTCGCCGCCGACGCCTTCTCCCCGGCGGCCGTGCAGCGCCTTCTCGACGCCAAGGGACGAGGCCGCGACCAGCCGCCGCCTGTCTTGATCGGCTCCAAGGACACCCTCGCCGCCCTGGCCGAATCGGTCCCCGAGCCCGTCCAGCGTCTCGTCGACGCCTTCTGGCCCGGCGGACTCACCATCGTGCTTCCGGCCCAGCCGTCGCTCGTCTGGGATCTGGGCGAGACGCTCGGGACTGTCGCCGTACGGATGCCGGAGGGCCATGTCGCCCTCGAACTGCTGGCCGAGACGGGACCGCTGGCGGTGTCCAGCGCGAACCTCACCGGCAAGGACGCCGCGATCTCCGCCCTCGATGCCGAGAAGATGCTCGGTGACAGCGTCGCGGTGTACCTCGCAGACGGTATGAGCAAGAACGGCATCGCGTCCACCATCGTCGATGCCACGTCGTTGATCCGCCGGGGCGACGACGAAACGGGTCTCGTCCGCATCCTCCGCCACGGGGTCGTGACCAGGGAGCAGCTGCACGAGGTGCTCGGCGACCTGCTGGAGCCCGAGGAGACGCAGGAGTCCGACGAGGGCCAGGAGTCGCACGAGGATCACTCGGGGGAGCAGCAGGACGGGAATCCGTGAAGCAGTATCTCTTCACGATCGTCCTCACCGCCGTCATCACCTTCGGGTTGACGTGGGCGGTCTGGCGTCTGAGCCTTCGCTTCAAGCTGTATCCCGGCATCCGCGACCGCGACGTGCACACGACGCCGACTCCGCGGCTCGGCGGCGTCGCGATCTTCCTCGGCATCGCCTGCGCCTTCGCGTTCTCGGCCGCGAATCCCTTCTTCCAGAGCATCTGGATCCCGCCGAGCACCATGTGGTCGATCCTCGGCGCGTCACTGCTGATCGCGGTCATCGGCGTCGTCGACGACCTCTGGGATCTGGACTGGATGATCAAGCTGGGAGCCCAGTTCCTCGCCGCAGGGATCATCACGGTCGGAGGCGGACTGCAGATACTCTCGCTGCCCTTCGGCGACCTGATCGTGTTCTCGAGCTGGGTCAGCATCACGATGACGATGTTCGCGATCGTCATCGTCATGAACGCCGTGAACTTCATCGATGGGCTCGACGGTCTCGTCGCCGGCGTGTGCCTCATCTCCAACGGCGTCTTCTTCGCGTACTCCTACATCTTCACCCGCGATTCCGGTGCTTCGAGCTACTTCAACCTGTCGACCTTCATCGCGGCGGTGCTGATCGGCGCCTGCCTGGGCTTCCTCCCGCTGAACTGGAGTCCGGCGAAGCTCTTCATGGGCGACTCCGGGGCACTGGTCCTCGGTCTGCTGATGTCGACCTCCGCGATCGCGATCACCGGTCAGATGGATCCCTCGGCACTGGACCCCGAGCGTCTCGGACGCTCTCAGCTGCTCGGTGCGTTCATCCCGATCCTGCTGCCGCTGCTCGTCGTCCTCTTGCCGTTGCTCGACTTCGGTCTCGCGGTGCTCCGGCGCATGAACGCGGGGAAGTCGCCGTTCTCGCCCGACCGCAAGCATCTGCACCACCGCATGCTCGATCTCGGTCACCGCGATCGTGATGCGGTCCTCATCTTCTACGCATGGACGACCGTGATCTCGCTCGCGGTGCTGCTCATGTATGTCGGCGCGCGCGAGGATTGGCCTGGCCAGTACCTGCCGGGCGTCGGCTTCGGCATCGTGGGCATCGCGGCATGCCTTGTCATCACCCTGAGTCCTACCCGCCGCAGAAAGCGCCCGGCGGCGGTTGCACCCGATCCGAAACCCGTGGAGTCCTGATGAGCCCCAGCCCCGTATCCAGCACGCCGATCCTGCGTCGCACCCTGATCTGGTCGGCGGTGGCCACCGCGGTGCTCGCAATCGTCGCCGGCGGGATCGGCTTCGCCGTGGCGCAGGGGGAGGGGCTCGTGAGCGGGCTGCTCGGCGTGCTCCTGTCTGCTCTGTTCCTGGCGATCACGGGGATCAGCATCCTCGTCGCGAACCGCTGGTACGGGGACCCGCTGTACGTGCAGCTGTTCTTCGCCATCGTGCTCGGCGGTTGGCTGCTGAAGCTCGGCGTGTTCGTTCTCGTGATGATCCTGCTGGCCGGGCAGCCGTGGCTGCATCCGATGGTCTTCTTCCTCTCGATCATCGCCGGCGTGATCATGTCCCTCGTCATCGACGTGATCGTGCTCACCCGGATGCGGCTGCCGAACGTGAGCGACACGACGCTGCCGACCGAGGTACCGGAAGACCGTGCGCCGGGGGCCGGCTATCTGCCGGATGCGGGCCCGTCGGATAGCGGTCCGCGGTCTTAGGGCATCCTCAGATTCTGATAGTGTTGAGGAGTGCCCGCCGCTCTAACGCGAGCGCTTGCGCAGAAGCACACCGACCATCGTCGCCCCGGTTCTGACCGGTGCCCCGAAGCTGGAGCCCGCGCTGTTCAATCTTGCTGCGACCCTGATCCCTAAACTCGCCACTGATGGCGAGTTCCACGGCCCGTCGATCGATGAGTTCTTCCCGGAGATTCTCTTCGATGCGTTCGGTGTCATCCCGGTGCACCGCATCCACGTGGTGCAGTTCCTCTCGGTCATCGCCGTCGTCCTGATCCTCTGGCTCGGTACGCGCCGCATGACGGTCGTGCCCGGCCGCTTCCAGAGCCTCGTCGAGATGGGCCTCGGGCTCGTCCGCGGAAACATCGCGCACGACCTGCTCGGACGCAAGGACGGCGACCGCTTCCTGCCGATCCTCACCACGATCTTCTTCATGGTGCTGTTCATGAACATCACGGGCATCATCCCATTCCTGAACATCGCCGGTACCAGCATCATCGCGGTCCCGCTCGTGCTCGCGCTGGTCAGCTACGTGACCTTCATCTACGCCGGCATCAAGAAGAGCCCGGGCAAGTTCTTCAAGAACGCGCTGTTCCCGGCCGGTGTGCCGTGGCCGGTGTACATCATCGTCACCCCGATCGAGCTGCTCTCGACCTTCATCATCCGTCCGGTGACGCTCACCCTGCGACTGCTGATGAATATGGTCGTCGGCCACATGATCCTGGTCCTCTGCTTCGCAGCGACCCAGTTCTTCTTCTTCACCGCAGGTGGCGGCTGGGCCGTCCTCGGTGTCGGAACCCTCGCCTTCGGCGGCGCCTTCACGATCTTCGAGATCCTGGTGGCCGTGCTGCAGGCCTACGTATTCACCGTCCTCACCGCGGTCTACATCCAGCTCGCGGTCGCAGAAGAGCACTGAGCCAACAGACTCTGAGCGGGCGGGCAACAGCCCTCCCACCCAACGAAAGGAAAAACCCGTGGACGCAACTACGGTTCTCGCTGAAATCACCGGCAACCTCGCGGCGGTCGGCTACGGCCTCGCAGCCATCGGCCCGGCCATCGGCGTGGGTATCGTCGTCGGCAAGACCATCGAGGGCGTCGCTCGTCAGCCCGAGCTGGCCGGTCGCCTTCAGGTCCTCATGTGGATCGGCATCGCCTTCACCGAGGCGCTCGCATTCGTCGGCATCGCCGTCGGATTCATCCCCTTCCCGTAATCCGCCTCGACTTCTGAAGGAGACAGGATGCTGAACGCTCTTGTCACGAACCTCGCAGCAGAGGGTGAAGCGGCCAAGAACCCGCTGATCCCCGCGTGGTACGACATCATCTGGTCGGGCGTGTGGTTCGTCATCATCCTCCTCGTCGTGTGGAAGCTCGCCCTTCCCCGACTGACGAAGATGCTCGACGAGCGTTCGGCTGCCATCGAGGGCAACATGGCGAAGGCTGACGAGGCGCAGAAGCAGGCCGAGGCAGCACTCGAGGAGTACACCCGTCAGCTTGCAGAAGCGCGCACCGAGGCCGGTGAGATCCGTGAGGCCGCCCGTGAGGACGGCAAGAAGATCGTCGCCGAGGCCAAGGAGGCCGCTTCCAGCGAGGCTGCCCGCCTCACCGCCACCGCGCACACGCAGATCGAGGCCGAGCGTCAGACCGCTCTCGTCTCGCTGCGCAGCGAGGTGGGCTCGCTGGCCCTCGACCTCGCCGGCGGTGTGGTCGGAGAGACCCTCTCCGACGACGCTCGTGCGACGGCTGTCGTCGATCGCTTCCTCGCCGATCTCGAAGCATCCGAGAAGGCGGCGAAGTAATGGGCAGCGCGACCACTCAGGCACTCGCGGCATCCATCGAGACGCTTGCCGCAGCGAAGGGCGTCACTCTCGACACCGCACGGGAGCTCTTCGCTGCCGGTCGTGCCGTGAGCGAGTCGTCCCAGCTGAGCGGCGCGCTCGCCGACCCTTCGGCTCCTGTCGAGGCGCGACAGAACGTCGTGACCGCAGTCTTCGGCGGATTCTCCGCTGACGCGCAGAGCGTGCTGAAGACCGTCGTCTCGGAGCGCTGGTCCAACGCCGGCGAGCTGCTGGACGGCATCGAGGAACTCGCGATCCGTGCTGCGGCGATCGCGGAACCCGGCGGCGACATCGAGGCGGAGCTCTTCGGCTTCTCCCGTGTCATCGCCGCGAACGCCGAGCTGGAGCTCGCCCTGGGCAGCCGCCTCGGGAGACAGGACGCCAAGGTCGCACTCGTCGAGCGCCTGCTCGCCGACGGCGGCTCCAGCGCTCCGGTCACGCTGATCGTCTCCTCGCTCGTGCGCCAGCCGCGCGAGCGCCGGGTCCGGCAGCTGCTCAGCCGCGCCACGCGCATCGTCTCGAGCCAGCATGGTCGAGTCGTGGCCACGGTCCACACCGCGTCCGAGCTCAACGACGCGCAGCGTACTCGTCTCAGCGACGCTCTCTCGCAGCGCTACGGCGGCAAGGTCTCGCTCAACGTCGTCATCGACCCTGCCGTCGTCGGAGGCCTGCGCGTGCAGATCGCCGATGACGTCATCGACGGCAGCATCTCCGCTCGACTCGCAGACCTTCGCCAGAAGCTCGCGGGCTAACACGACTTCGCGCGGGGAACCGCGCACCCAGATACAAAGGGAAGACAATGGCAGAACTATCGATCAGCCCCGACGTCATCCGTGACGCGCTGAAGGACTTCGCCGCCGCCTACGAGCCCACCGGGGCCGCGGCGACCGAGGTCGGCACCGTCATCGACGCCGCGGATGGAATCGCGCACGTCGAGGGCCTGCCCGGCGTCATGGCGAACGAACTCCTCACCTTCGCCAACGGCACGAAGGGTCTCGCGCTGAGCCTCGACCAGCACCAGATCGGTGTCGTCGTCCTCGGCGACTTCGCCGGTGTCGAAGCAGGCCAGGAAGTCACCCGCACCGGTGAGGTCCTCTCGGTTCCCGTCGGCGACGGCTACCTCGGCCGCGTCGTCGACCCGCTCGGCAACCCGATCGACGGCCTCGGCTCGATCGCGACCGAAGGCAACCGCGAGCTCGAGCTGCAGGCGCCCGGCGTCATGCAGCGCAAGTCGGTCCACGAGCCGATGCAGACCGGCATCAAGGCCATCGACGCGATGATTCCCGTCGGCCGCGGACAGCGCCAGCTGATCATCGGCGACCGCCAGACCGGTAAGACGGCCATCGCGATCGACACGATCATCAACCAGAAGGACAACTGGGAGTCCGGCGACGTCAACAAGCAGGTCCGCTGCATCTACGTCGCCATCGGTCAGAAGGGCTCGACCATCGCTTCGGTGAAGGGCGCGCTCGAAGAGGCAGGCGCCCTGGAGTACACCACGATCGTGGCGGCTCCGGCATCCGACCCCGCCGGTTTCAAGTACCTCGCTCCCTACACGGGGTCCGCGATCGGTCAGCACTGGATGTACGGCGGCAAGCACGTCCTCATCATCTTCGACGACCTGTCGAAGCAGGCAGAGGCCTACCGCGCCGTGTCGCTCCTCCTGCGCCGCCCGCCGGGCCGCGAGGCCTACCCGGGTGACGTCTTCTACCTGCACTCCCGTCTGCTGGAGCGTTGCGCGAAGCTGTCCGACGAGCTGGGCGCCGGTTCGATGACGGGTCTCCCGATCATCGAGACCAAGGCCAACGACGTCTCGGCCTACATCCCGACCAACGTGATCTCGATCACCGACGGTCAGATCTTCCTGCAGTCCGACCTCTTCAACGCCAACCAGCGTCCGGCGGTCGACGTGGGTATCTCGGTCTCGCGAGTCGGCGGTGACGCACAGGTCAAGTCGATCAAGAAGGTCTCGGGAACGTTGAAGCTGGAGCTGGCGCAGTACCGCTCGCTCGAGGCGTTCGCGATGTTCGCCTCCGACCTCGACCAGGCGTCGCGTCGTCAGCTCTCCCGCGGTGCTCGTCTGACCGAGCTGCTCAAGCAGCCGCAGTACTCGCCCTACCCCGTCGAGGAGCAGGTCGTCTCGATCTGGGCCGGAACGAAGGGCAAGCTCGACACCATCGAGGTCTCCGACGTGCTCCGCTTCGAGCGCGAGCTCCTGGACTACCTGCGTCGCAACACCAAGGTGCTCGACACCCTGCGCGAGACCAACGTCCTCGACGACGACACGGTCGCAGAGCTCGAGAAGCACACCGATGCCTTCGTCCTGGAGTTCCAGGGTGGCAAGGGACACGCCATCGGCGCTCCCGGGCACGAGGAGCACGAGGCTGCTGAGGCGGATGACGTCAACCAGGAGAAGATCGTCAAGGGTCGTCGCGCGTAACCGCGTGAGGTACTGAATTCATGGGCGCTCAACTCAGGGTCTACAAGCAGAAGATCTCTTCTGCTCAGACGACCAAGAAGATCACGAAGGCGATGGAACTCATCGCGGCTTCGCGCATCCAGAAGGCCATGGCACGCGTCAAGGCGTCCAGCCCCTTCGCGCGGGCCGTGACGAGGGCCGTCTCCGCCGTCGCGACGCACTCGAACGTCGATCACCCGCTCACCCGCGAGCCCGAGACGATCCGCCGCTCCGCGGTCGTGATCTTCTCGTCGGACCGCGGGCTCGCCGGAGCCTTCAACTCGCAGATCCTCCGTGAGGGTCTCGAGGTGGCCGAGCTCCTGCGCGGTCAGGGCAGGGAGCCGGTGTTCTACCTCGTCGGTCGCAAGGCCGTCGGCTACTTCCAGTTCCGTCGCATCGCGGCGGCCGCGGAGTGGACCGGCGACACCGACACACCGACGTTCCACACCGCCGAGGAGATCTCGCAGCAGCTGCTCGAGGACTTCAACCGCGGCGCGGACGAGGGCGGCGTCGACGAGATCCACCTCGTGTACAACCGTTTCGTCAGCATGATGACGCAGTCGCCGGAGTCCGTGCGCCTGCTCCCGCTGGAGATCTCGGAAGCCGACGAGTCGGAGGCGGGCAACACCGTCTACCCGCTCTACGAGTTCGAGCCGGATGCCGAGACCGTGCTGGACGCGATCCTGCCGGTGTACATCCAGAGCCGCGTCTTCAACGCCCTCCTGCAGTCGTCCGCCGCCAAGCAGGCTGCGACGCAGAAGGCGATGAAGTCCGCCAGCGACAACGCCGACAAGCTCATCACCGACTACACCCGTCTGCGCAACAACGCGCGTCAGGCGGAGATCACGCAGCAGATCGCAGAGATCGTCGGCGGCGCCGACGCCCTCTCGTCGAGCAAATAGACCATCAGGAAAGAGACGAAAATGACCCTCACCGCCCCGGCTGACCAGCCGGCGACCGCGGTCGTCGGGCGCGTCGCACGCGTCAACGGTCCGGTTGTCGACATCGAGTTCCCGCACGACTCGATCCCCGACATCTACAACGCACTGAAGACCACGATCGTGATCGGCGACTCCTCCGTCGAGATCACACTCGAGGTCGCTCAGCACCTCGGCGACGACCTCGTTCGCGCCATCGCCCTGAAGCCCACCGACGGCATCGTCCGCGGCCAGGAGGTGCGTGACACCGGTGAGGCCATCTCGGTCCCCGTCGGTGACGTCACCAAGGGCAAGGTCTTCAACGTCATCGGTGAGGTCCTGAACCTCGAGCCCGGCGAGACGATCGAGGTCACCGAGCGCTGGCCCATCCACCGCAAGGCGCCGAACTTCGACCAGCTCGAGTCGAAGACGACCATGTTCGAGACCGGCATCAAGTCGATCGACCTCCTCACCCCGTACGTGCTGGGTGGAAAGATCGGTCTCTTCGGTGGCGCCGGTGTCGGCAAGACGGTCCTCATCCAGGAGATGATCCAGCGCGTCGCGCAGGACCACGGTGGTGTGTCGGTGTTCGCCGGTGTCGGTGAGCGCACCCGTGAGGGCAACGACCTGATCCACGAGATGGAAGAGGCCGGCGTCTTCGACAAGACGGCCCTCGTCTTCGGCCAGATGGACGAGCCGCCGGGAACGCGTCTGCGCGTCGCCCTGTCGGCTCTGACGATGGCGGAGTACTTCCGCGACGTGCAGAAGCAGGACGTGCTGCTCTTCATCGACAACATCTTCCGCTTCACGCAGGCCGGCTCCGAGGTCTCGACGCTTCTCGGACGCATGCCGTCCGCGGTGGGATACCAGCCGAACCTCGCCGATGAGATGGGTGTGCTCCAGGAGCGCATCACCTCGACGCGTGGCCACTCGATCACCTCGCTGCAGGCGATCTACGTTCCGGCCGACGACTACACCGACCCGGCCCCGGCGACTACCTTCGCCCACCTCGACGCGACGACCGAGCTCTCCCGTGAGATCGCGTCGAAGGGGCTGTACCCGGCCATCGACCCGCTGACCTCGACGTCGCGGATCATGGACCCCCGGTACTTGGGCGAGGACCACTACCGCGTCGCGACCACCGTCAAGCAGATCCTCCAGAAGAACAAGGAACTGCAGGAGATCATCGCGATCCTCGGTGTCGACGAGCTGTCCGAGGAAGACAAGATCGTCGTGTCGCGTGCACGTCGCATCCAGCAGTTCCTCTCGCAGAACACCTACATGGCGAAAAAGTTCACCGGCGTCGAGGGTTCGACCGTCCCGCTGAAGGAGACCATCGAGTCGTTCGATGCGATCACCCGCGGTGACTTCGACCACGTCGCTGAGCAGGCCTTCTTCAACGTCGGAGGCATCAACGACGTCGAAGAGCAGTGGGCGAAGATCCAGAAGGAGAACGGCTGACCATGGCGCTCAACGTCAGCCTCGTCTCCGCAGACGCGGAGGTCTGGACGGGAGAGGCGAGCCTTGTGGTCGCCAAGACCGTCGAGGGTGAGATCGGCTTCATGACCGGCCACGAGCCGGTGTTGGCGATCCTCGCCGAGGGCCAGGTCCGCATCACGCAGACGGACGGCACGAAGGTCCTGGCGAATGCCCAGGACGGGTTCCTCTCCATGGAGGGTGACACCCTGACGATCGTCGCCGGTAACGCGGCTCTCATCGCCTAGCAGTAGTTCTGTTCCACTCTGTCCGCCCCGGACCTTTCCGCTCACTCGCTGAGCGCGGAGGTCCGGGGCGGACGTGTCTGTCCCCGAGGTCCCATGAAGATCCTGCTCCCGCCCTCCGAGACGAAGCGCCCCGGAGGCGACGGCGCCCCTCTCGAGCTCGGCTCCCTGGCGCTACCCGGACTGCAGGCGCACCGATCTGCCGCGATCGACGCACTTGTCGATCTCGCCGCCGATGAGGAGTCTGCACGTCGGGTGCTGAAGCTCAGCGCGCGTCAGCTCGACGACATCGCGCACAATCGGATGCTGCGCGCGGCACCGACCATGCCGGCGATCGACCGGTACACCGGTGTGCTCTTCGACGCGCTGGACGCGTCGTCGCTGACGAAGTCCTCCCGGCGCTGGCTGGGCGAGTACGTCTGGATCCACAGCGCTCCGCTCGGGCCCGTCGGGGCCCTCGACCCTCTGCCCGCCTATCGTCTCTCGGCCGGTACGTCGCTTCCCGGGCTGCCGGCGCTTCGACGTCACTGGGCGGATGCCACCTCCGCGGCCATCGCGGACGCGCAGCCTGCGTTCGTGCTCGACCTGCGCAGCGAAGCGTACGTCGCACTCGGCCCGGTGCCGGCATCCGTTCCCTCGTCATACGTCCGCGTGGTCACAGAGCACGGCAGAGCGCTCAACCACTTCAACAAGAAGTCCAAGGGTCTGCTGGTGCGGGCGCTGGCCGAGGATCGTCCGCGGATATCCTCGCTCCGGTCGTTCCGCGCCTGGGCCGCGCGTCGGGGCATCGTGCTCCGCGACGACCCGGATTCCGGCATTCTGGACCTCGTCGTCGCCGAGTGACGCTGCGTGACGCGGGAAGAACTGCCCCCGCGTGGTTCATTGCCCGCCCTCATGCGCACCGCTACCATGTCGAATGCGAGGCGGTCGCTTCGTTGCGGGGGACGAGAGCCGTCTTCCGAGACCAAAGAATGTGAGTCTCATGCCATACGACGACTACGGAGTGGGCTACGCTGGCCTGCTTCTCGCATATTCTTTCGTGATCTTCCTGATCGCGATCGCCGGCTACGTGCTGGGTTCTCTCTTCTACATGAAGATCTTCGAGAAGGCCGGCGTCCAGGGCAAGTGGCGTGCGTGGGTGCCCGTGTACAACGTAATGATCTTCTTCAAGCTCGGCGACCTCTCGCCGTGGCTCGTGCTGTACGGCATCGGAGGTGCCGCACTTCTCAGCTGGATCGGCATCGGCTTCGTGTTCTCCATCGCTCTCGCCGTTCTGTCCGCGATCGCCGCGTGGCGCGTCGGCCTCAAGCTGCAGAAGGATGCGGTCTGGGTCGTCCTGTACGTGTTCCTGAGCATCGTCTGGCTGGGCATCAACGCGTTCGACAAGTCGCGCTGGAACCCGAACATCCAGCCGGCTTCGTGGGCGGGCAACGGCTTCCTCGCCGACCGCACGGTCTGGGACGGCGTTCCGGTTCAGCCGAGTGCCGCCGCACCGCAGCAGGGCTACGGCGCCGCGCCCCAGGGCTACGGCGCCGCGCCCCAGGGCTACGCGCCCCCGGCACAGCAGGGCTACACGCCTCCGGCACAGCCCGGCTACGCACCTCCGGCTCAGCCCGGATATGCTCCGCCCGCTGCTCCTGCCGCTCCGGCGACCGGCGCCCCCCTGCCTCCTGCGCAACCCAACACGCCGCCGGCACCTCCCGCAGCACCGCCGGCCACTCCGCCCGCGCCCCCGACCGCACCGCCGGCCACTCCGCCTGCTCCGCCGTCCGACCCCACGCAGCCTCCCGCGTGATCATCTGACACAGGGCCCTCGACCTCGGTCGGGGGCCCTGCGTCGTCCCCGCCGCAGCCTCTCCGGGACAGGCTGATCGCGGCGGCTAACGTGGAGTCATGGTCATGTCGCAGCGCCGGGTCGGCGCCTCCGGTCTTCTCGTCTCAGCCACCGGCCTCGGTTGCAACAACTTCGGTCGCAGTGCGACGGCCACCGAGACGATCGGCGGTACTCGTGAGGTCATCGATGCGGCGATCGCGAACGGCATCACCCTGTTCGACACCGCCGACATGTACGGCGCGGTCGCAGGGACCAGCGAGACACTGATAGGCGAGGCGCTGGAGGGCCGCCGCGATCGGGTTGTCCTGGCGACGAAGTTCGGCCACGAGCGCGACATGGGCTACGCGTTCCCCGCCGCTCGCGGTTCGCGTCGCTATGTGAGGCGAGCCGTCGAGGAATCGCTCCGGCGACTGCGCACCGATTGGATCGACCTCTACCAGCTGCACCTGCCTGATCCCGAGACGCCGATCGCCGAGACGAATGACGCGCTGGATGAGCTGGTGCGCGAAGGGAAGATCCGTTACTACGGGCACTCGAACTTCTCCGGGTGGCAGATCGCCGAGGCCGAGTTCACGTCGCGGCAACGCTCATCGGGGCGTTTCATCTCCGCGCAGAACCACTACTCGCTGCTGGCCCGGGCAGCGGAACGCGAGGTGCTGCCCGCAGTCGAGCGGTATGGCCTCGGCTTCTTCCCGTACTTCCCGCTCCACAACGGACTGCTGAGCGGCAAGTTCACCCGTGAGGGGGGCCCGGCGTCGAGCCGGATCATGTCCGCTCGGCGTCATGTCTGGGACGACGCCCCGTGGGATGCGCTCGACGGGTTCCGCGCCTTCTGCGACGAGCGCGGGATCACGATGCTGGAGGCGTCGTTCGGCTGGCTGCTCGCGCACTCAGTCGTCTCGAGCGTCATCGCCGGGGCGACCTCTGTCGCGCAGATCGAGGCGAACGCGGCTGCCGGGGATGCCTGGCGACCGGATGCCGCCGACCTGGAGGCCATCGACGCGCTGTTCCCGCTGCCAGAGGATCCGGGCGCCCGAGTGTGATCCGCCACGGGGAGTTCCACTACGATATGTGAGTATCCTGCGCTCGCCCGATCCGCCGCAGGTCCATCGGAGGCAGCACGTGGCTGAGACGACGAAGACGCGCAGCATCACGATCGCGCAGCGCCCGCTGCAGCTCTCGTGGGCTGGCGTCACCGATCTGGGGCGACGCCGTGAGACGAACCAGGACGCGTTCCTGGCCGAGTATCCGCTGTTCATCGTCGCCGACGGAATGGGCGGTCACGCCGGGGGCGAGATCGCGAGTCGTCGTACGGTCGCACGGCTCGAGGCGATCGTCGAATCCGGCGAGGTGGACCGGGCATCGATCGAGAACGCGCTCGAGCTCGCGGTGGCCGACATCGCCGATCATCCGGAGACGACGGATGAGGGGACCGGCACCACGCTGACCGGGGTCTATCTCGACGTCGAGGGCGACGAGCCCCAGTGGGTCTCCCTGAACATCGGTGACTCGCGCGTCTATCTTCTGCGTGATGACCGGCTCATCCAGGTCACCACGGATCACTCCGTCGTTCAGGAGCTCATAGCGTCAGGCAAGCTCAGCCCGGAAGAGGCGGAGGGCCACCCGTACAGCAACGTGATCACTCGCGCTGTCGGTGCGAGCGAGCTCACACCGCCGGATTACCTCACCATCGATGTCCGCGAGGGCGACCGCTTCGTCATCTGCTCGGATGGGCTCACGAAAGAACTGACCGACTACGGGATCCAGCACTTCCTGCGGGAGAATGCCGACCCCGCCGACGCGGTGGAGGCGATGCTCGCGGCGGCGCTGGAGAACGGCGGTCGCGACAATGTGACGCTGGTCATCGTGCAAGTGGATGCCGCCGGCGAACCGTCCTCCACAATGGCGGACTCTGCGGAGTAGCCCGCTGGCCCTGTGGAAAGGGGTCCTGCGGGACCGATCCTGAGGTGCACTGGGGTGATGGAACCCCTTCCCATCGCCCTCCCCACCGCAGCCGCGCCCGTGCGGCGACCCTCTCTGCCCTTCATGGCGGCGATCGTGCCCATCGGTGCGGGAGTGGTGCTCTGGCTGGTGACCGGCTCGCTGTTCGCGCTCTGCTTCGCCGCACTCGGGCCGTTGATGCTCGTCGCGTCGCTATGGGATTCTGCGCGCAGCCGACGCCGTGAGCGCCGCCGCAGTGATGCCGAGGCCGCGGGGGCGTGGAGCGCCGCTGAGGAGGAGCTGCTGCGGCGGCAACGACGGGAACGAGAAGCGCGATGGCTCCGGGAGCCGGACGCGGCGTCCTGCCTCATGCAGACGCCGCTTCGCGGTGCTGACCCTCCCGATGCGACGACGCGTATCGTCGTCGGCAGGGGCGCCGTCTCGAGTGGAATCGACTGCGGCGGTGGCGACGACCCTCGAAGCCGCGAGTTCCGAGTGCGGTGTGCGACCCTTCAGGATGCGCCGATCGCCCTCCCGCTGGGACGGGGTGTGTGTGTGCGAGGCCCGGAGGCACTTGCGGCGGCCGCTGCGCGCGCGATGGTGGCCCAACTCTGCATGCGCTTCAGCGCCGCTCAGCTGTCGCTCGTCGGAGAGGGACTCGAGCGCTGGGGTCTCGACACGCTGCCGCACGCCATGCGGGCGGGCCGGGGAAGCCTGCGGGTCGGCGTCGCGTCGGTCGCGGGGACCCGGATCGACGCGGACTCCGTCATCTGGCTGGTGTCGGCGGGAGCAGAGGTACCGGATGGCGTCACTACCGTGATCGATGTCATCGAGCCGGGGTCGGCGACGTTGCGCACTCCGCGCGGCATCGCCGAGATCGGGGTGGAGTGCCTGTCGCTCGGTCAGGCGCAGGCGATCGCGCGGGAATGCGTGGATAAGGGAACGGACGCCGACATGCTGCCGGCGTCCGTCGCCCTGCACGAACTCGAGCAGTCGAGGGGTTCTCTCGGGCTTCCTGTCCGCATCGGACGCACCGCACACGACGATCTTCTCGTCGACATCGTGGAAGACGGCCCTCACGCGCTCGTCACAGGGACCACGGGAACCGGCAAGAGCGAGTTGCTCGTGAGCTGGGTGACCGCGATAGCTGCGGCCAACGGGCCTGACCGCGTGACGTTCGTCCTCGCCGACTTCAAGGGCGGCACGGCATTCGAGCCGCTGCGCGACATGCGGCAGGTCGCCGCGGTCATCACCGACCTCGACGAAGAAGGAGCGCGGCGAGGCGTCTCCAGCCTCACCGCCGAGATCCGGCACCGCGAGGCAGTACTCGCGGCCGCCGGGGCACGCGACGTCCGGGGTGTCACCATGCCGCGGCTCATCATCGTCGTCGACGAGTTCGCGGCGCTCCTGCAGGAGCATCCCGATCTCGGAGCCGTCTTCACCGACGTCGCGGCGCGCGGACGGGCTCTGGGCATGCACCTCATCCTCGGCACGCAGAGAGCCGCGGGCGTGGTGCGCGAAGCCCTCGCGGCGAACTGCCCGCTGCGCATCAGCCTGCGGGTGGGTGACGCCGCGGACAGCAGGCTCGTGATCGGGACGAGCGACGCAGCGGAGCTCCCCGGCGGCGCAGCGTCTCGAGGTATCGCGCTGGTGCGACGGCCGGAGGACCACGAACCGGTGCCGATGCGCGTCGCTCTGACTGCTGCCTCGGATATCCGCCGCATCTGCATGCGCTGGGCCGCGGGCGAGCGTCCCCGCAGTCCCTGGCTTCCCGCCCTCCCGGAACACCTTCCACTACCTGATCTCGAGCAGGACTCGAAGTCCATTCCTGCGGACACGATCGTCCTCGGGCGGGCCGACGATCCGGGACGGCAGGCGCAGCCCCTGGAACTCTTGACCACGCCCGTGGAACGCGGCCTGGCGATACTCGGAGCCCCGGGGTCCGGCCGCACAGCCGCCCTTCGCGCCATCGCCGTCCAGCGAGCAGGTAACCGTTGGGTGCCGCGTGACCCGGAACAGGCATGGGACCTCCTCGCAGCATGGACGTCGGGAACCGAGCGGACGCCGCCACTTGTGCTCTGCGACGATCTGGATGCTCTGGTGGCGGGATTCCCTTCGGAACATGCCTCGCAGTTCCTTCAGCGTTGGGAGCAGCTGCTGCGAGGAGGGGCGGGTACGACGTTCGTGATATCCGCAGCGCGAGCCGCTGGCCCTGTCGGGAGGCTCCTCGACGCGCTCCCACGCCGTGCGCTGCTGCGGATGCCGAGCCGCGTGGAGCACCTGGCGGCCGGGGGAGAGCCGTCCGCGTTCCTCCGCGATCGCGCGCCGGGACGCGCCAGTGTGGATGGGCGGGAGGTGCAGCTCGCGTGGGTCGACGAAGACGAGGTCGTCGTCGCTGACGAACAGTCTGGACCGGAATGGAATCCTCGGACGGACCTCACCGCCGTCGTGAGCTCGGGCGCGCCCGCTGTGGTCGAAGTGCTCCGCGCTGCTCATCCGGACTGCGAGGTGCTCGTGGCAGGATCGGACCGGCTCCGCCCCTCGGCTCCGTGCGTCCTCGTCGCTGATGCCGAGACCTGGCAGCGGAGCTGGTCGGTCTGGCAACACGTCCGAGCCGAGGGAGAGATCCTCATCCGAGCGGAGCAGCCCGCAGATCTTCGTCAGCTCGCGGGGGTCCGGGAGCTGCCACCGTTCGCGCGTCCGCACGCAGGTAGAGCGTGGTCGGTGCTCGGAGCCGGATCCCCGCGCCGGGTCATCGTGCCGGCGCTCGTACCGAGATGAGGACGTCTGAGGATCAGATGCCGCTGCCGGGACGGATGCTGCCGACGACGCGACCGCCGCCGGAGACGTCGAGAGAAAGCGCGGAGCTCAGCGCCGAGACATCCGCGTCGTCCAGCCCACCGGCGCGGGCGAGCAGCGTCGCCGCCACGATCGTCGAGGCGCGCGCTGCACCGTCCAGCATCTTCAGCGCGACGGTCGTGCCGTTCGGGGCGACCATCACCATGACGCCCTCGGCGCCGCCCTTGGTGAAGACCCCGAGCTTCTCGATCGCGATGGTGTCCGGGCGCCCGGGCCCCTCGATCGTCCACGGGTTCTCCCGCACGGCACGAACCAGTGAGCCGGCCACACGATGCAGGGCGAAGGGGGAACGATCCGATGCCGTACCGATCCGGTGGGTGGCGCGGGCGAGGCCGGTGAGCGTCAACGCATGGACAGGAGCGCCGCAGCCGTCGACAGCCGTGTGTGCGATCTTCTCGCCGGACAGCCGTTCGACGACCTCGCGGATGTGAGCCTGGAGGGGGTGTCCGGGATCGAGGTAGCCCTCGGTAGACCAACCCGTGGCTACGCATGCGCGCAGCATCGCGGCGTGCTTCCCGGAGCAGTTCATGCGCACGCGCGCCGCCTGGCCGTGCTCGCGGATGAGCTCGTCGCGAGTTGCGGAGTCGCTCGGCCACGCGGGCGGGCATCCGAGGTGATCCTCCGTCAGACCACCCTCGGTCAGGACCTCTCGAACCACGGACGCGTGGCGGTCGGTGCCGGTGTGGCTCGCGGTCGCCATCGCCAGCTGCTCGCCTTCGAGGACCGCACCGGCTGTGATGCACGCGACCGCCTGCAGCGGCTTGAGGCTCGAGCGAGGGAGGACCAGGGCGTCGGAGTTTCCGTGCCTGGCGACGATATCGCCGTCGGGCGACAGGACGACGGCGGCACCCGCATGACGGGACTCGACGAATCCGCTGCGTTCGACGACGGCGAGTTCCACGGCATCCTGAACAGTGAGAGTCTCCAGCACCCCTCGATCCTATCTCCGCACCTGCTCGCGCCCCCTGCGGACGCACGGAGGTTCGCACTGTCCGAGGTCCCTGACAGACTGGGCCCATGGCAGAGCAGACGACCACACGTGCCCTCGGCGAGCACCACTATGCGCTCACCTCCACCTGGACAGGGAACGTCGGCAGCGGCACGAGCGGCTATCGCGACTATCGCCGCGACGTGACCATCGAGGTGGAGGGGAAGCCCGAGCTGCTCGCATCGTCGGACAAACCGTTCCGTGGCGATCCGTCCCGCTGGAACCCGGAGGACCTGCTGCTGGCGTCACTCTCGGAATGCCACCTGCTCTCGTACCTCCACGCGTGCGTGACGGCCGGAGTCGTCGTCGTGTCCTACCGTGACCGGGCGACCGGCATGATGCGCGAGAACGGCGCCGGCGGAGGCGCTTTCGTCGAGGTCGTGCTGCGTCCCGAGGTCGTGGTCACAGAGGCGTCGATGGTCGAGGCGGCGGAGCGTGCTCACGCCCAGGCGAACGAGTGGTGCTTCATCGCCAATTCGGTGAACTTCCCGGTGCGGCATGAGGCGACGGTGACGGCCACCGCATAGAGCAGAACCCGCCGTTCAGCGCCGCTCGTGCGGCAGCGCCTGCTTGATCTTCTCGATCGTTCCTTGTGCGGGCGCCTCGTTGTAGGCACCCGCGAGTTCCTGGCCCGAGAGCGCGTGGATGGCCGCCATGATGTCGTCGGTCGCAAGCCGACGCGCCCGTCCGCTCGTCGCCGGACCGTGCGGCGACAGATCGAGCGGCGTGCCGAATCGCACCGTGATGCGTTCCGAGACCGTCGGCATCTTCGCACCGACCGGCATCACCTTGTCTGTCCCGACGAGGCCGACCGGAACGACCGGCGCACCGGTCTGCAGTGCGAGGAAGGCGACGCCGGTGCGCCCCTTGTAGAGGCGACCGTCCGTGGAGCGGGTGCCCTCGGGGTAGAGCGCCACCGCGAGGCCCTCGTCGAGGAGCTGGCGCTGCAGATCCAGCGCGTCCAGGGCGGCCTTTCCCGCTCCACGCTGGACCGGGATCGCCCCGATCGACTGGAAGAAGGTGCGGCTGAGCCACCCACGGAAACCGGCGCCTTCGAAGTACGAGGACTTGGCGAGGAAGTGCACCGGCCGGGGAGCGGCGACCGGGATCGCGATCGAGTCGATGAACGACAGGTGGTTGCTCGCGAAGATGACGGCACCGGTGAGCGGCACATTCTCCCTGCCCTCGATGCGCGGCCGATAGACGAGTCGTGCGAGCGGGCTGATGAGGCTCCGGCCGAGTGTGTAGGTGAAGCCCGCGTGACGCGGCTTCGTCGTGTCCTCTGTCTCCGCGATCTCTTCTGACGAGGGTTCGGGCTCGACGGATTGCTCAGAGGTCATCAGAGCAGGTTACTCCCGGATCCATGCCACGGCGGGAATGAAGACTTCCGCCGCGCCTCCCAGCGCGAGCAAAGGGGGATGGGAGAGGATGGGGTGTCCCGCCCGCGATCCTGAGGTCTTACTGTGCGCAAGCGTCCGCTCATCGTCCTGTCCACCGTCGCCGCCGCGACCCTCCTGCTGGCGGGCTGCTCCGGCGGCGCTGCACCGGAGAGTTCGAGCACACCCGAGCCGACGGCCTCGAGCACCTGCGCTCTCGACGCGCAGCCGGGCGCCACGTCCGACTCGGTCGTCCTCGAGGGCGAAGGCGCGGACACCACGGTGACCGTTCCCGCGGACGCGGCCTTCGCAGGGGTCGAGCGCACCATCATCAGCGAGGGCGACGGCGAGGACATCGGCGTCAATGACCTGGTCTCGGTGCAGTATCAGATCCTCGAGGGCGCAACCGGGGAGGTCCTTGACTCCTCCGCCCGCGGCGAGGGCGGTCTGCTTCCGGTTCTCCTCGACACGAACCAGTCCTCCCTGTTCGTCGCTGCCCTCGAGTGCGAGCCGGTCGGCTCGCGCGTCGTGCTCACCCTGCCGGGCAGCGTCTTCGGCGAGGGTGGAACCAGCAAGGTCGTCTACGCCGAGGCCGTCGAGCACCTTCCCGAGGTCGCGACCGGCACCCCGGTCGACCCGACCGAGGGCATGCCGACCGTCGAGCTGGACGACAAGGGCGTGCCGACCGTGACCATCCCCGAGGGGGACGAGCCGACCGCGACGAAGGTCGCCGTCCTCAAGCAGGGTGACGGCGCGACCGTCGCGTCGGGAGATCTCGTGGTCGTGCAGTACCTCGGCGTGAAGTGGTCGGACGGCGAGGAGTTCGACTCGAGCTGGAGCCGGGATGCCGCGCCCTCGCAGTTCCAGACGACGGGTGTCGTCTCGGGCTTCAAGCAGGCACTCGAAGGCCAGAAGGTCGGATCGCAGGTCGTCGTCGAGATGCCGCCCGCCGACGGGTACGGCGCCACGGAGGGTCACGAACTCCAGAAGGAGAGCCTCGTCTTCGTCGTCGACATCCTCGCCACGACGCCCGTGCAGCAGCAGCAGTAAGCGGAGGCCTCCTCGGCGGGTGTCCTAGGCTGGCGTCATGCGTCGCATCATCGTTCTCGGCTCCACCGGCTCCATCGGAACGCAGGCCCTGGATGTGATCCGGGCCAATCCGCGACGCTTCGAACTGGTCGGCCTCGCCGCCGGCTCCAACAGCGAGATGCTGGCGACGCAGGCGGCGCAGTTCCAGGTCGAGGACACGGCGCTCGGGGCGGTCGAAGCCGAGCAGCTGGTGCGCGATGTGGAGGCCGACGTCGTGCTCAACGCGATCACGGGCTCCATCGGACTCGGATCGACACTCGCGGCGCTGAAGGCGGGACGCACCCTGGCCCTCGCCAACAAGGAATCGCTCATCGTCGGCGGAGAGCTCGTGCTCGCGGCCGCGGCACCGGGTCAGATCGTGCCTGTCGACTCGGAGCACTCCGCTCTCGCGCAGGCGCTCCGTGCCGGCACCCACGCCGAAGTGCGGCGCCTCGTCGTGACGGCATCCGGTGGTCCCTTCCGCGGCCGTACACGCGCAGAACTGGCCGACGTCACGCCGGCGGAGGCGCTCGCGCACCCGACGTGGGACATGGGCCGCATGGTCACGACCAACTCGGCCACGCTGGTGAACAAGGGGCTCGAGGTCATCGAGGCCCACCTCTTGTTCGACATCGCCTACGACGACATCGAGGTCGTCGTGCATCCGCAGTCCATCGTCCACTCGATGGTCGAGTTCATCGACGGCTCCACGATCGCTCAGGCCTCCCCGCCGGACATGCGCCTGCCGATCTCGCTCGGCCTGGACTGGCCGAACCGCGTGGGCGGAGTGGGTCGACCTCTCGACTGGACGACCGCATCGTCGTGGATCTTCGAGCCGCTCGATGACGCCGCGTTCCCTGCCGTCGTGCTCGCGAAAGCCGTGGGTCGCGCCGGTGCAACGTTCCCCGCGGTCTACAACGCGGCGAACGAGCAGGCCGTCGACGCCTTCCACGAAGGTCGACTGCCGTTCCTGGGCATCGTCGACACGATCGCCCGCGTCGTCGACGCCCACGAGCCGCCTGATGCGCTCACGGTCGAGTCGCTCGCGGCGGCGGAGTCCTGGGCCCGCGAGAAGGCGGACCGGCTGATCGCGGCTGCCTGATCGCTGCAGCCTGATCGCCGCAGCTCAGTCCTCGTCGGGGTAGGGCACCGGCCACCGCGAATCCGGTACCGGCCACCCTGCAGCGCGCAGAGCGCGACGCGCGAGCTCCCGGGCGGAGTACGGCGTGCGCACGCCGCGGATGTCGCGGTAGTCCTGGTGACCGGGACCCGCCCAGAGGATCGCATCGCCGTCGCCGACGAGGCCGACCGCGGCGACGATCGCGCGCTCCGGGGGAGAGTACTCGTGGATCTCGGCATCCGGTCGGGCCGTGCGTGCGTCCTCGATGAGGGTCGCTCGGATCGACGCCGGATCTTCGAAGCGCGGGTGGTGATCGGTCACGACGAGGACATCGCTGCCCTCGACCGCGGTGCGCGCCATATCGAACCGCTTGCTGGCGTCGCGATCTCCGTCAGCGCCGAAGAGCATGAGCACCCGACCGGGCGTCACGCGACGCACGGCCGCGAGAGTCTTCTCGAAGGCGTCGGGGGAATGACCGAAGTCCACGAACACGGCGGGGCCACGGTCGCCGGAGACGAGCTGCGTGCGTCCTGGGAGATACGCACGGATGCCGCCGTCGCGGGTCAGCGCGTCGACGATGCGCTGCCAGGGATAGCCGCCCTCGAGCAGCATCACGATCGCGAGCGCCGCGTTCGCGGCCATGTGCGGGCCGATCACGGGGACGATGGTCGTGAGTGAACCCGCGGGTCCGGTCATCGTGAACGTCGTGCCCGTTGCGCGCTCATCGTCGATGACGACCACCCAGTCGGCCTCGCCAGCTGCGTCGGGGTCGGAGGCGATCGAGGGGGCTCCCACGGTCACGACGGGAATCTCGGAGCGCTCGACGACGATGGCACCCGAGGGCGAGTCGAGGCAGATCACGCCGCGCAGGGCGCGATCGGGCCGGAAGAGCGGCAGCTTCGCCTCGAAGTACTCGTCCATGTCGGCGTAGTCGTCGAGGTGGTCGTGGCTGAGGTTGGTGAATCCGGCGACGTCGAAGCGGATGCCGTCGACGCGATGCCGCGACAGGGCCTGAGCGCTGACCTCGACCGCGACCGCTTCGACCTCGCGCTCCCGCATCAGGGCGAGGAGGGCATGCATCTCGGACGCCTCGGGTGTCGTGAGGCGGGAGACGATGACTTCACCGGCGATGTGCCGCTCTGCCGTCGAGGAGAGCCCGGTGACGACCCCCATCTGATCGAGGATGCCCTCCAGCAGGTGCGAGACGCTGGTCTTGCCGTTGGTGCCGGTGGTCGCGAACAGCAGGGGGAGCGGGTCATCGGCTCCGGTGCCGTACACCCAGGCGCTGAGGTCTCCGAGGATTCCGCGCGGATCGTCGACGACGAGGATCGGCAGGCCGGTGCCGGCGGCGATCTCCGCGCCCGCCGCATCGGTGATGACGGCGACGGCGCCCATCTCCGCCGCGGCGGCAGCGAAGTCGGCGCCGTGGCGGTTGACTCCCTGGATCGCGACGAAGGCTTCGCCGGGGCGCAGATCGGCGGTGGCGAGGGTGATACCCGACACCACGATGTCGTCCACGTCGCCGCGAACGGCTCCGGCGAATCGGGTGGCGAGTTCGGACAGCTGACGCCGGGGCGGGTTCGCGGGGCGGAGCACGGGAGGCAGGCTCGGTTGTTGTTCAATCGACATGTCGAAACCATGATCTCACGGCCGTGCGACGACCGCGTCAGCCTGGCTGCGTCGGCGGGCCGGGCGGATTCGTAGGCTCTGGGCAGTAGCGTGAGCAGGTGGAAATACTGCTGTACATGGGCGGCATCCTGTTCATGCTGATCGGCCTCGGCTTGTCGATCGGCTTGCATGAGGTCGGTCATCTCGTCCCCGCCAAGCTCTTCGGCGTGCGCGTCGGCCAGTACATGATCGGCTTCGGGCCGCGCCTCTGGTCGAAGCGGATCGGTGAGACCGAGTACGGCTTCAAGATGCTGCCGCTGGGTGGCTTCATCTCGATGTCCGGCATGTACCCGGCATCGAAGACCGCGGGCCCGGCGAAGGGCATGTTTCGATCGCTCATCCAGGACGCGCGTTCGGCGAACGACGAGACGATCGCCGAGGGCGCGGAGGACCGCGTCTTCTACAAGCTCCCGGTGTGGAAGCGCGTGATCATCATGCTCGGCGGACCGTTGATGAATCTGGTCCTCGCGCTCATCATCTTCACGGTGCTCGTCTCCGGCATCGGGGTGCAGCAGGGCACCACCACCATCGCCTCGGTCACCGAGTGCGTGGTCCCAGCGGGATCGACCGCCACCGAGTGCACGCCCGACGATCCAGCGTCGCCCGCGGCCGAGGCGGGGATCGAGCCGGGCGATGTGCTCGTCTCGATCGACGGGCAGCCTGTCTCGACGTTCGCCGAGGCGACCGCGATCGTGCAGGCGGCGCCGGGGGAGACCCTCGGCCTCGTCGTCCTCCGCGATGGCACGGAGGCGACGCTGCAGATCACGCCGATCGCGGCGGAGCGCACGATCACGGATGCCAGCGGGCTGCCGGTCCTCGACGACTCCGGTGAACCGGTGGTCAAGGAGGTCGGCTACGTCGGCATGGGCTCGCAGATGGGATACGTGCAGCAGCCGCTGACGGCGGGCCCGGAGATGACGGCCGAGAACGTCAGCCGGGTCGCCTCGCTGATCGTCACCCTCCCGGTGCGTCTCTGGGACGTGGGTGTGTCCCTCGTCACCGGCGGTGAACGCGATCCGAACGGCCCGCTGAGCGTCGTGGGAGTGGGCCGCATCGCCGGGGAGGTCGCGGCCACCGACGCGCCGATCCTCAACCGCTTCGCGATACTGCTGGGGCTGCTCGGCTCACTGAACGTGGCCCTCTTCGTCTTCAACCTCATCCCGCTGCTCCCGCTCGACGGCGGCCACGTGGTCGTGGCGCTCTGGGAAGGGATCAAGCGGATCTGGGCGAAGCTCTTCCGCCGTCCCGCGCCCGCCCCCGTGGATGCGACGAAGCTCGTGCCGCTCACGGTGGTCGTGGCGGTGCTGCTGATCGGCATGGGGGCTCTGCTGCTCGTCGCCGACCTGTTCAATCCGGTCGACATCCTGCAGTAGCCGTCTTCGGAATCCGCTCAGGCGAATGCGTGACGCACGAGGCGCTCGAGCGTCCGGATGCCGTCCCGCGACAGGATCGACTCCAGGTGCCCCTGCACCGAGGCGAAGTGCGGCCCGCGGAGGGCGTAGACGTCGCCGGTTGCGGCATCCGCCGACACCTCGGCCGCGTCCACGCGGGTCGTCCCCGGGTGGACCCGGGCTGTGAAGGTGTTGTAGAAGCCGATCGACGCGTCCTCGCCGAAGACGGGCACCGCCTTCTGCAGGCCCTGATGCGGAGCGGCGAGCGGTGTCAACGCGATGCCGAACCGGTCGCTCAGGATCTGGTGACTCAGACACACGGCCAGCAGCGGCGCACCGGCATCCAGACGTCGCGAGACGACGCGGCGCATGCACGCGATCCGCTCGCTGGTTTCGTCGCGGGGATCTCCGGGGCCGGGGCCTGCGACGACGATGTCCGCCGCGTCCACATCCGCATCCTCCACGGCGCTCCACAGTCGGATGCGCACGGAGAGACCGAGGTGGCGCAGCTGATGCGCGAGCATCGTGGTGAACCGATCCTCCGCGTCGACGACGAGAGCGGTGCGGCCGGCGAAGGGCCCATCCAGGTCATCGCCCTGCGGGTTCAGCCAGAAGTCGGCGAGCCGGGCGTTGCGCGACGACAGCAGCGCGGCGATCGTCGGGTCGTCGGCGAGTGCCCGCTCGTCACCCGGTGCATCCGCGTCGCTGCGAGCTTCGGCGACGCGGTCGCGGTCGATCGCGCCGATCGCGCCCAGCACACCGGCGGCTTTGCCGTGCGTCTCCGAGACCTCCCCGAGCGGATCGGAGTGGCGCACCAGGGTCGCGCCGACGGGCACGCTCAGCGCGCCGTCCTGCAGATACACGGTGCGGATCAGAATAGGTGCATCGAGGTCGTGCCCGCCCGCCGCATTCGGGGTGAACAGCGCGGCGACGCCTGAGTAGTAACCACGGGGCTTCTTCTCGTGACGGCGGATCACCGCACAGGCGTTCTGCATGGGGGAGCCGGTGACGGTGGGGGCGAACATCGTCTCGCGGAGGATGTCGCGAGGGTCCAGCCCGCTGCGTCCGCGGAGCATGTACTCCGTGTGCGTCAGTCGCGACATCTCCTTCAGGTGCGGCCCGGTGATCCGGCCGCCGTCGGAGCAGACCGCGCTCATCATCTTGAGCTCTTCGTCGACGACCATGAAGAGCTCCTCGGTCTCCTTGGTCGAGGCGAGGAAGTCGACGAGGGTGTCCTTCGTGGCACCGCCCGCGGGGTGGCGGAACGTGCCGGAGATCGGGTTCATCGTGACGACGCCGCCGCGCGCGACGACGTGTGCCTCGGGGCTCGCGCCGACGGCGATGTGCCCGGGCGTGAAGACCGCGAATGTCCAGTAGGCGCCGCGCTCGTGCGTGAGCAGCGCGCGGAACCAGGTGAGCGCGGCGGTGCGGTCATCGACGTCGATGTTCGCCGTGAAGTCGCGTCGGATGACGAAGTTCGCCCCCTCCCCGCGTCCGATCTCCTCGGCGATGACTCTCTCGACGATCGCGGCGTACTCGGCGTCGGCGATGTCGAACCCGTCGTCTCGTAGAGGCACAGGTGCGTGCGGGAGAGCGGGGAGCAGCTCCGCGGCGGGCAGGTGCAGGTGCTCGTCGACCACGATGCACCGCAGCGGTGCTCCGTCGTCCTGCGCCACGAAACCGCGCTCGCGCACCTGCCGATAGGGCACGAGTGCGAAGATCTCGCGCGGTGCGCCGTCGATCTCCAACGGGATGTCGCCGAGGAGGTCGACGTCGACGACCTCACCGACGAGGAGCTCGACCGTGTCGGCTCCGTCGCGCGCGATCAGCACGAAGGATGCCGCCGGGTCGTCACTGAGCTCGGCGAGTCGTGAGAGGGTCATCGATGTCTCCTGTGCAAGGCTCCGGCTCGGCTCAACGAAAAGACCGCCCCGGAGGCGGTCTGGATTCGTGGGAACGCGAACACACCGCCTAAGAGGCGGGCCACCAGGTGAAGTTCGCGAGCATGGGGTGAAAACTACCACACCGCAGGTAGCCGGCCGGGCGGATGACGCGGTGGCGATGCTGCCCGCATCCAGCCCGCGTGCATCCGGGCGGCGTAGGCTGGACGCGTGCCAGCAGTGAATCTCGGGATGCCGAAAGTCCCCGTCGTCCTCGCCCCTCGCCGCAAGTCCCGCCAGATCAAGGTCGGCAAGGTGCTCGTGGGCGGTGACGCTCCCGTCAGCGTGCAGTCGATGACGACCACGAAGACCACCGACATCAACGGCACACTCCAGCAGATCGCCGAGCTGACGGCATCCGGTTGCGAGATCGTGCGTGTGGCCGTGCCGTCGCAGGACGACGCCGACGTGCTGCACATCATCGCGAAGAAGAGCCAGATCCCGGTCATCGCCGACATCCACTTCCAGCCGAAGTACGTCTTCCAGGCGATCGATGCCGGGTGCGCCGCCGTGCGCGTGAACCCGGGGAACATCCGCAAGTTCGACGATCAGGTCGGTGCGATCGCCAAGGCTGCCAAGGATGCCGAGGTCTCCCTCCGGATCGGTGTGAACGCGGGATCCCTCGACCCGCGGCTGCTGCAGAAGTACGGCAAGGCCACTCCCGAGGCGCTCGCCGAGAGCGCGCGCTGGGAGGCGTCGCTGTTCGAGGAGCACGACTTCCACGACTTCAAGATCTCGGTCAAGCACAACGACCCGGTGATCATGGTGCAGGCATACCGTCTGCTCGCGCAGATGGGCGACTGGCCGCTGCACCTCGGCGTCACCGAGGCAGGTCCTGCGTTCCAGGGCACGATCAAGAGCGCGACGGCGTTCGGCATCCTGCTGGGAGAGGGCATCGGCGACACCATCCGCGTCTCGCTCTCCGCCCCTCCCGCGGAAGAGGTCAAGGTCGGTCACCAGATCCTCCAGTCGCTCAACCTGCGCGAGCGCAAGCTCGAGATCGTCTCGTGCCCGTCGTGCGGTCGCGCTCAGGTCGACGTGTACACGCTCGCAGAAGATGTGACCGAGGGACTCAAGGACATGACGGTTCCGCTGCGCGTGGCCGTGATGGGCTGCGTCGTGAACGGCCCGGGTGAGGCCCGCGAAGCTGACCTCGGCGTCGCTTCCGGCAATGGCAAGGGGCAGATCTTCGTGAAGGGCGAGGTCATCAAGACCGTGCCCGAGGCCGACATCGTCGCCACGCTGATCGAAGAGGCGAATCGGATCGCCGCCGAGATGGGCCCCGCGGCTCCTCTCGGCACCGCCCAGGTCGTCACGGTCTGACCCGCTCGCACGTCCGGAGATCCATGTCGTCCACGATCGTCTCGTTCGCCGATGGCTCCGTGACCGGCGAAGGTGTCGTCACGCGTGTCGAGAGCTCGCCCGAGGGTGCAGTGGTCGTCGTCGACGCCACGCCGTTCCACCCCGTGGACCACACCTGGCCCGACCAGCCCGGCGACTCCGGCGAGCTGGTCTCGGGAGATACGCGTGCTGCGGTCGCCGAGGCGGTCATGGCCGCTTCGAGTGACGAGGGACTTTTCGCCGTGGGCAGTGACATCCCGGCCAAACGCGGTGCCGAGGGATGGACCTGGCTGGTGGCGCACCGGCTCACCACGGAGGCGCCCTACTGGCTCGTTCCCGGGACGACGGTGACACTGTCCGTGGATGCTGCGCGACGCGCCGGGCTCAGCCGCGGGCACACGGCCTGCCACCTCGCGTCTCTCGCGCTCGATCTCGCGGTCGCCGACCTCTGGCGCAAGGATCCCGGCGTCGATGCGCTCGGCAACCCGGACTTCGAGGCGCGCGCGAACCAGTCGAGCCGGATCCACGAAGACGGGGCCGTCGACGAGTATCGCCTGGGCAAGAGCCTTCGCCGTGCCGGTTTCGACACCGAGACCTTCGGTTCGACGCTTGCCGATCGCGAGGAGCGGATCAACTCTCAGCTTGCCGCCTGGGTGGCGTCCGGTGCTGCGAGCCGCATCGAGGCCGAGGGCACGACCATCGTCGGCCGTCGCCGCTGGCACTGCGAGCTTCCCGAGGGCGAGGCCGTGATCCTCTGCGGTGGCACGCACGTGCAGGCGCTGTCCGAGTTCGCGTCGATCTCCGTGGCTCTGGACCTGACCGATCCTCAGCTCCTGGTGATGACGACCACGGCGACTTCCTGACTCCCCGAGCCCACGTCAATGCCGACCGAACCAGCCGGCGACTGCACGCCGGGATCGTCAGCGGGACCGGACCACGTCCTGCAGTATCCGGTCGACCCAGGGCCGTGTCGGGATCAGTGCTGCGTCTGCCTCGGAGAACCATCTCGCTTCCACGAGCTCGTGATCGGCGAACGAGATCTCGGCCATGGGCGGCAGCTCGCACTCGTATGCGATCGTCACGTAACTCACACGATCGCCGTTCGGGTACTCGGTGACGAGGTCGGCGCCTCCGTAGGCCCCGACGATGCGCCGGACGACGACGGAGTCGAGGCCGAGCTCTTCCGCGATCTCACGGGCGACAGCATCCTGCGGCTCTTCACCCGGTTCGACACCGCCGCCGACCAGCCCCCAGAGTTCGGAGCCGCGCTGACGGACCAGGAGGAAGCGGTCTCCGTTTCGGATGATCGCCGTCACGCCGGGCAGCAGCAGGAGATCGTGCCCCACGCGGGCACGGAGGTCACGCACGTACGGCGACATCGGCATCCGTCGAGCCTAGGTCAGGAGTGCTGCGGTCAGCGCACGAATCCGGCCTGCACTCGTCCACCGGCGCGCGCGAGCTCTTCGTCTGCGCGCTCTGCGAACGCGCCAAGGTCGCCGCTCAGCAGCGGAGCGCTGAGGGCCTCCGCGCGAACCTGGTCGAATCCGCGGAGATGGCGGGGCAGCCACTTACCGGCGCCGACCCAGCGGTGATTCTCGAGAAGCATCAGTTCGGCGACCTTCTCGAAGACGAGGGCTGCCAGCACACGCTGTTCGAGCGGGTCGGTCGCATCGCGCAGATCGTCGATGAGGTCGGTGATCACGTAGCGGCGGAAAGCGGATTCACTGTGGTCGAGTGTCGGTCCGGCGGCCAAGATCGGTTCCCAACGTTCACGCAGCTGTTCGAGCGCAGCGTCGTGGCGGATCGTGATTCCTTCGATGAGCATCTGGACAATCACCGGGCGGCACTGATTCACGCTCCGCTGAGCCCATTCGTCGAAGCCGGCGGGAGTGTAGGCGAACACCTCGAAGATCTCGCCCTCGAACCCGTAGGTGGCTGCTTCACTCGTCTTCCCCGGATCCTCGAACAGCGACTCGCCGATGAGCAGGAGGTCGATGTCGCTGGTCGGGGTTCGTGCTCCCCGGGCGGTGCTCCCGGCGACGATGGCGATCGAGGCGCGGTGGTAGCTCTCGGCGATGAATCGCTCTGCGACGTCAGTATGTTCCACGCCGTCAGCGTAGTCGGACGCTGCAGTCCGTTCAGATGGCGAATTCGACCTCGCCGCGTGCGATGTCCGCGCGGATCACGCGGAGCCTGACTACATCGCCGGGCTTGGCGCCCGGAGGAACCTGGGTCGTCGATGTCACCGCCGGTTCGGCGATCTGCACGGACGCCCGGTCGCCGCGCAACTCGATGACGGTCGCCTCGATCTCGGTCCCGAGCAGAGGTGTCAGCAACGCCGCCTCGACGCAGTTGACGGTCGCTGAGTTCAGTCGGGAAGACCGCTGTGCGGATTCCTGCATGAGCGCGGGCAGCTGATCGAGGGATTCGCGGACCCATCGCGGGACCTCGCGGCCGGTGGAGACGGCGAGACAGATCGCGAGCACCCAGCGATCGACGAGACGTCGCAGCGGTGCGGTGGCGTGAGCATAGGGGGCGGCGATCGCCGCCTGGATCGCGTCTTCCGGAGCCTCGCCGTCGAACGTGACGTAGCCAGCGCCTCGGAAGAGTGAGGCGGCGGCCTGCAGGACGGGAAGCGCGAGAGGGTCGGTCCGGTCGAGTCCGCGGAGGTATTCGCCGTAGTCTCCTGTCGTCCACGGACGGCCGAGAGCCTCGGTCTGGTGCCGGAACGCGTCGAAGGCAGCGGCGTCGGGTCTTGGCATGGTGCGCAGGATGCCGACGCTCGCGTCGATCATGAGCGATGCGGCGGCCATCCCGGTCATCAGCGAGAGCTGGGCGTTCCACTCCTCCACGGGGAGCGGACTCGCCCGCTCGATGTCGTAGGAACCGTCGGCGTTTCGGATGACCTCTTCATCGGGCAGGTTGAGGCTCGCGCCGCCGCGCAGGCGCTCCTGCTCTATACGCAGCGCGCCGATCTCGGGGAGTAGTGACGCCGGCCCTTCCTCGCCCCGGTCGATCGCCTGCTGCGTGGAGACGTAGTCGAGCTGGGCGCGCGAGCGGATCAGGGCACGCTCCAACCGGGAATCAGAGACCGCACCCTCGGCATCCAACGCGAAGGTCCACACCAGGGCCGGCCGGTCGACGTCCGGAAGAAGAGAGGCCCGGTCTTCGCTGAGCACCGGCGGATGCAGCGGAATCCGGCCGTCGGCGGCGTACAGCGTCTGCCCGCGGCGGCGGGCTTCCAGGTCTACGGCGCCGCCGGGCGTGACGAACGCGGGCACGTCGGCGATCGCGTACCGCACCGTGTACCCGTCACCGGTTCTCTCGAGGTGGAACGCCTGGTCGAGGTCGCGGGAGCCGACGGGGTCGAGTGTGGCGAACGGGATGTCGCGCAGATCGAGGTCGGGAACGGCGGCCGCCGATGCTTCGGCTTCGGCGAGGACCTCGGCCGGGAACTCGGCCGGTGCGTCGAGCGACTCCCGGAGTGCGGCAAGGGCGGCGGCCAGCTCGGTCTGTGCGGCGGACGGGGCGACGTGCGATCGGCGCTGAGGCATGACTCCACACTAGGTCGGCCGGCGCGCGGACGCGTCAGAAGGGTGGTGGGGTGTCGTCTTCGGTGAAGGTGACGGTGTTCTGGGGCGGGGGCTTGTCGATGTAGGTCTGTCCGGTGGGGCTGGTCCAGGCGTACAGCCCGTCGGCGAGGGGTTCGACGTGCCAGGGGCTGTGGTGTTTGAGGGTGTGGTGTCGTCGGCAGAGGTGCCCGAGGTTGGTGTCGGTCGTGGGTCCGCCGTGGGCGGCGTCGTGGTGATGGTCGATGTCGCAATCCGATGGTAGGTAGCCGCAGGTCGGGAATCGGCAGCGCTGGTCCCGGGCTCTCAGGTGGCGTTTGAGGTCGGAGCTGGGCCGGTAGCGGTCGACGGCGAGGAGCGCACCGGTGATGGGGTGGGTGAGGATGCGGTCCCATCCGGATGCCGCGCCCGCGAGCCTTCGCGCGGTGTCCGGGTCGATCGGGATGCACCCGTCGAGCTCCGCGGGGATTGCGCTCCGGCCCATCAGGGTCGTGACGGGGACGGTGATCGAGACCTGACCGGTGATCGAGGCGAGCAGCCCGGCGTCGGTGCCGTGTCCGGCGGGGGCGCCGGTGAGGAACAGGTCGAGGGCGAGGTCCGCCCGGATCTGTCCGAGCGTGCGCGAATCAGCGCATCCCGCACCCGACCGTCGAGAGTTCGGCGCCGCATCCGCGGCCGGACCGAACGCACTCTCGCGTGAGTCCGTGCCTGCCGCATCCGCCCCAGGCCCGCCAGGACCCGACTGGCCGTGCACGGTCTTCGCCATCTGTGTGATCCGGTCGAACGCCCCATGAACGAGCGCGGCGGGGCCGCGCATGCCGAGCTCGGCCATCCCGTCGGCGAGGTCCTTCACCCACACGCCTCGGGTCTTCCGGGCATCCTTGTGCCGGTCTTCGATAGAGCGTGACTGGAAACGTTCCGCGACCCGGCGGGCGCGTCGGGCGACCCGGTTCGCGGACTCGGTCTCGGCGAACCCGATCAGCTCTGCCGAGTACGCGTCCCGGTCCGCCGAATCCTCCAGGTGCTCCCCGGCGTCGCAGATCACCCGGGCATGCCCAGCACTGATCCGCCCGGCGCCCTGCGCCTGCCACACCAGCGGAAACCGTTCCACCAGGAAGGCCGCATCCGTCATCCGACGCTGCACCGTGCGATCCGACACTCGCAGCGCGGTCGCGAACTCCGCGGCGACCGTCCGCAATGCCAGCTCCGCCTCACCACGCGAATCGGCCTGCTCGGCGACCTCGCCTGCCAAACGCGACCCGACCGCGAAGATCCCGTCCCGCACCGCTTGCATGCTGCTGATGGTGCGCTCGACCTCGACGAGCATCTCGGTGACCGCAACCAGCGCCCTCACCTGCTCGATCGTCGCGTCCGCCAACCTCGTCATACCCTCACTCAACCAGGAGCCACCGACATTCAAACCCGCAGATCAGACGGTCAAAACGATATGCCGGAATACGTGCCGCGCGTTTCTTATCATGACCCATTCGGTCGCCCGCACCGGCCCCGATGTCGACGTCCCGGGTTAGCGTGGAGTCATGACCACTGCTGCCAAAGCCCAGACCCTCGTCGGACTCTATGATGCTTCGGAGATCCTCCGTGTCGTGAACGTGTGGGACGTCGTCGGCGCCCGTGCGGTCGCCGCTCTTCCCGAGACGAAGGCGATCGCGACAGCCGGCCACGGAATCGCCGCATCCTTCGGGTACGACGACGGTGCGACGCCGCGCGACCTCATGATCGACATGGTCGGGCGCATCGCGGCATCCGTCCAGGTGCCGGTCACCGCCGATCTGGACGACGGATACGGCGACGCGGGGGAGACCACCCGCCTCGCGATCGGCGTCGGCGTCGTCGGCGCGAACGTCGAGGACCGCCTCAAGCCGTTCGATGAGTCGGTCGCCGCGGTCGAGGCGATCGTGAAGGCGGCCGAGGCCGAGGGAGTGCCCTTCGCGCTGAACGCCCGCACCGACGCGTTCGTACGGGCCGGGCACCGTCCCGTGCAGGAGAGCATCGCCGATGCCATCCAGCGCGGACGTGCCTACCTCGACGCCGGTGCGACCGCGGTGTTCGTGCCCGGCCTTCTCGACGCGAACGTCACGCGCCAGCTGGTCGAAGGAATCGGTGAGCGCAAGGTCAGCGTGATCGGCGTCCCGGGAGCGCTCGCGGCGTCCGACTACGAGAAGCTCGGCGTGGCACGCATCTCGTACGGTCCGCTCCCGCAGCGGGTCGCGCTCACGGCCCTGCAGGAGCTCGCGGCGAGCCTGTACGCCGGGGGAGTCGTCCCCTCGGGGCTGCCGGCGCTCAACTGACTCCGTCGATGAGACGGGTGACCGCGGCTCACTAGACTTGCTCCGTGGTCACTCGTCTCTCGAAATTCTTCCTCCGCACGCTCCGTGAAGACCCTGCCGATGCAGAGGTAGCCAGCCACCGTTGGCTCGTCCGCGCCGGCTACATCCGTCGCGCCGCCCCGGGAGTGTTCACCTGGCTGCCACTGGGCCTCAAGGTGAAGGCGAAGATCGAGGCGATCATCCGTGCCGAGATGACGGCGGCAGGCGCGCAGGAGGTTCATTTCCCGGCTCTGCTGCCGCGTGACCCGTACGAGGCGTCCGGCCGCTGGGAATCGTACGGCGACGGCATTTTCCGCTTGCAGGATCGCAAGGGAGCCGACTACCTTCTCGCGCCGACGCACGAGGAGATGTTCACCCTCCTCGTGAAGGACCTGTACTCCTCCTACAAGGATCTGCCGCTGACGATCTATCAGATCCAGGACAAGTACCGCGACGAGGCGCGCCCGCGTGCCGGCCTGCTCCGCGGACGCGAGTTCACGATGAAGGATGCCTATTCCTTCGACGCCTCGGATGCCGGTCTGGAGACCAGCTATCAGGAGCAGCGCGACGCCTACGAGCGCATCTTCCAGCGCCTCGGCCTGGAGTACGTGATCGTGAACGCCGACAACGGGCTCATGGGTGGCGCGCGCAGCGAGGAGTTCCTGCACCCGACCCCCGTGGGTGAAGACACCTTCGTGCGGAGCGCCGGTGGATACGCCGCCAACGTCGAAGCGTTCACGACCGCGGTGGCCGACGCGATCCCGTTCGACGCGGATGCCGCGCCCGTCGTCTTCGACTCGCCCGACACCCCGACGATCGAGACGCTCGTCGCGCACAGCAACGCGCACCTGGACGGCGAGTACACAGCCGCCGACACTCTCAAGAACGTCGTGCTCGCGCTCACCCATCTCGACGGCACTCGCGAACTGGTCGCCGTCGGCATCCCCGGCGACCGCGAGGTCGACGAGAAGCGCGCCGAGGTCGCATTCGCGCCGGCCGATGTCTCCACGGCCACGGACGACGACTTCGAGAACAACCCGCTGCTGGTCAAGGGGTACATCGGACCCTGGTCGCCGACCGGCGCGGTTCTGGGCGAGGAGTCGGCCACCGGCATCCGCTATCTCGTCGACCCGCGCGTGAGCGACGGGACCAGCTGGATCACGGGCGCCAACATCGACCAGAAGCACGCGCACTCGGTCGTCGCCGGACGCGACTTCTTCGCCGACGGGGTCGTCGAGATCGCGAACGTGCGCGCCGGCGACCCGGCACCCGACGGCTCCGGTGCCGTCGAGCTCGCGCGCGGTATGGAGATCGGTCACGTCTTCCAGCTCGGCCGCTTCTTCGCCGAGACGCTCGGACTGAAGGTCCTCAACGAGAACGGCAAGCTCGTCACGGTCACCATGGGTTCGTACGGCATCGGCGTGACCCGCATCCTCGCGATCATCGCCGAGCTCAACAACGATGCGAAGGGCCTGATCTGGCCGGCATCCGTCGCGCCGTTCGACGTGCACGTCGTCGCAGCGGGTCGCGACCAGGTCGCGTTCGACGTGGCGGAGTCGCTGTCGGCTCAGCTGGAGACTGCCGGTCTCGACGTGCTCTACGACGATCGCGCCAAGGTGTCGCCCGGCGTGAAGTTCGGAGACGCAGAGATCGTCGGGGTGCCGCAGATCGTCATCGTCGGTCGCGGCGCGGCTGACGGACAGGTCGAGCTCTGGGATCGCCGCACCGGAGAGCGTGACGCGCTCTCGGTCGACGATGCGATCGCGCGGCTCGCGAGCTGATCGGGAGCGGCATGACCGACCAACCCATCCCCGAACCGTTGACCGCCGAGATCGAGGCACTTCTCGACGACGCGGGGGTGCATGACGACCGCAGGCTCGTGATGCGGATGATCCGCACCGCGATCGGACTCGGCGAGGATGACGCGGATCGGCTGGACCTGAAGATCGCCTCGGCCGCACTCGCGGAGATGCGCGACGCCTTCCGCCTGTTCGCGCCGTTCCGCGGCGTGCCCAAGGTCAGCGTGTTCGGATCGGCGCGCACCCGGCAGGATGATCCGCTCTACCTCCAGGCGCGCGACATCGCTGCCGCGCTGGCCGCAGACGGATGGATGGTCGTCACCGGCGCGGGGCCCGGAATCATGCAGGCGGCTGCGGAAGGCGCGGGACCCGAGCTCTCACTCGGCGTCTCGATCCGGCTGCCGTTCGAAGAGAAGGCGAACAGTCTCGTAACCGGCCAGGGGCAGGTCGTGGCGATGAAGTACTTCTTCACGCGCAAGCTGATGCTGGTGAAGGAATCCTCGGGGTTCATCTGCCTGCCCGGCGGTTTCGGCACCCTCGACGAGATGTTCGAACTGCTCACGCTTCAGCAGACGGGGAAGGCGGAGCCGACGCCGATCGTCCTCCTCGATCAGCCCGGCGGCACGTTCTGGCAGGGGCTTCAGCGCTACATCGACGACACGCTCGAGCCGATGGGTGTCATCTCACCCGGCGACTTCGACCGCGTCGTCGTCACCGACTCCGTGGAGAAGGCGCGGGCTGAGATCGCCGGATTCTGGCACAACTACGACTCCCTGCGGTGGATCGGCGACACGCTCGTGCTGCGTCTGCGTAACGAGCCGACGGATGCCGAGATCGAATCGCTCAACGAGAAGCTCGCTCCGATGCTGGCGTCCGGTCGCATCGAGCGCACGGCGCCGCGACGCCCCGAGGTCGCCGACGACGACGTGCTCCACCTGCCGCGCCTGATGCTGCACCTGGATCAGCGGCAGGTCGGCAACCTGTTCCGGCTCGTCAGGGCGATCAACGACCTGCCGTCCGCACTGCGCTGAACTGACGGTTCAACGGACGTTCACCCGTGCGCAACCTCTGTCGACGAAGCTGACCCGCGCAGCATCCCGACGAGGAGGACCCGATGACTCTGGCAGGCGACATCCGACGACCGCTTCCGATGGCGGACCACGTGAGAGGCAAGCGCTCCGCGCTCACCTGCGAACTCAAGTGCGCCAACGCGTGCCTCGGCCCCGAGTGCAACACGTCGGCCAACGAGGACTTCCGATCGATCGCAAGTGCCGTGTTCTCTCGACGCGCACTGCTGGGCCTGGGTGCGGCGGCGGCCGTGGCGCTGGTCGCCGGAGCCGGCCGGGAAGCCCCGATCTCCACGCCCGGTGCGTCTGCCGCCGGCGATCTCGGTGTCGCGTTCGGCAAGCCGGGCACCGCAGGGCTGTCATTCCAGGCGATCGCCCCGGTTCCGGCCCAGGTGGACGCGCTCACGGTCCCCCAGGGTTTCACCTGGAAGCCGATCATCCGCTGGGGCGACCCGCTGTTCTCGCGAACCCCCGCGTTCGCCCTCGACCGCCAGACGCCGGAGGCGCAGGCGGAGCAGTTCGGCTACAACTGCGACTACCTCGACATCGTCGCGGACCCGAGCGGCAAGGCCGGCGTGCTCGTCAACAATCACGAGTACGTCAACCCCGGAATCATGTTCCCCGACACCACGGATGCCGCCGAGCTGCGCCGGCGCGGCGACATCTACAAGGCCGCACAGGGCATGTCGGTGTTGGAACTCCGCCGCCGCAAGGTCGGCGAGCCGTGGTCGTATGTCGTGGACGGGCGCCGCAACCGTCGCATCACGGTCGAGACCGTCTTCGAGCTGACGGGTCCGGCCGCCGGGTCCGACCTCGTCAAGACGGCCGCAGACCCCGACGGCCGGTGGGTGCACGGCACACTGGGAAACTGTGCCGGAGGAACCACGCCGTGGGGCACGATCCTCTCCGGTGAGGAGAACTTCCCGGGCTACTTCGCCTGGGCGGCGGACACCGCAGAGCAGAAGCGGTACAGCGGTACCAGCACGACGTCGACGTCGACCGGGTGGGAGAAGTACGACCCGCGCTTCGATGCGCACAACCCGGACTACGTCAACGAGCCCAACCGGTTCGGCTACATCGTCGAGATCGACCCGCAGGATCCCGAATCGACTCCGCGCAAGCACACCGCCATGGGACGATTCAAGCATGAGGGCGCCAACGTCCGCGTCGGCGAGGACGGCCGGGTGGTCGCGTACATGGGCGATGACGAGCGCAACGACTACCTCTACAAGTTCGTGTCGAAGAACCGCATCTCCGGATCGCGGAAGAAGAACCTCACGCTGCTGAGCGAGGGCGACCTCTTCGTCGCGAAGTTCACGGGTGACTCGCCGATCGATGAGATCACGGGCACGGGTGCGCTGCCGTCAGACGGCGCCTTCGACGGCACAGGGTCGTGGGTGCCGCTGACGCGGAACGGCGAGAGCATCGTGCCCGGATTCACGACCGAGCAGGTGCTCGTGTACACGCGGCTGGCAGCGGATGCCGTCGGCGCCACCAAGATGGATCGCCCGGAGGACGTGGAGCCGAGCCCCGTCACGGGCAAGGTGTACGTCGCGCTGACGAACAACTCTCAGCGTCGTGCGGTCGACGAGGCGAACCCCGTCACCGGCAACCGCTACGGACACGTCATCGAGCTCACCGAGACGGCAGGGCAGAGCGGCACGACCTTCGGGTGGAGCATCCTGCTGCTGTGCGGCGACCCGGCCACTTTCGGTGGGGCGTACTTCGCGGGATTCCCCAAAGAGCAGGTCTCACCGATCTCCTGCCCCGACAACGTCGCGTTCGACTCCGAGGGCAACCTCTGGATCTCCACCGACGGCGCCCCCGGCACCATCGGCTATGCCGACGGTCTCTTCAAGGTGCCGCTCACCGGGAGCGAGCGCGGTCATGTCCAGCAGTTCCTGGCGGTGCCGCGGGAGGCCGAGACCTGCGGTCCGGTCATCCACGACAAGGAAGGGCTGGTGTTCGTCGCCGTACAGCACCCGGGCGAGGACGGCACATTCGCCGCCCCGAACTCGCTGTTCCCGGACTACGGTTCGAGCGCCCCCGGCGACGTCGCGACCGCGCCCCGGCCGTCGGTCGTGCAGGCCTACCGCGGTTGAGCGCGCCGCCGCAGGCGGGGCGCGTTCGATGAGCGGATGCTCAGGCGCGGGGGGCGTCCGCCTCCCGCGCCCGTATCCCCGCCGCGAAAGCGACGAGGTCGACGGCACGGCCCAGGATGCGCTCGGCGGCACGGTGTCCGGAGTAGTAGGCGGCGCCCACCGTCGCGGGCTCCTCGCCCCAGGTGGCTTCCCCGGCGAGATGCAGCACGCCGTCCACCGGACCCGCGAGTTCGTCGTGGTCGTGGTGGGAGGATCCGACGGCGAGGTGCGAGTACGAACCGCGCGAGAAGTCGTCCTCCCCCCAGTGCGTGACCCAGTGAGCGACCGGGTCGCCGACCGCGTCTCCGTAGAGAGACCGCAGCGAGCGGACCACGTCGGCGACCACATCCTCGTCGGCGAGCTCCTGCATGTGACGCCCGAACGGCCCGGCGGCGAACGTCAGCAGCGTGGGGATGCCGCTCACGGCCGAGACGTCATACCAGGAGTGCCAGTGCTCGCCCGCCTCGCCGAGTGCCCGTATGACGTAGGTTCCCTCATCCCAGAAGCGCCGTGGGAACTGCAGGAAGATCTTGTTGAACACGCCCATGCCAAGACGTTCGATGGGGCCGGTGACGGCGTCCGGCAGAGCCGGCTCGAAGGCGATCGCCCTGGCTTTGAGCACCCCCAGGGACACCGTGACGACGACGTGGTCTGCTGCGAACACCCCGACGGCGGTGTCGACGACGACCCCGTCCGGGGACCGGACGACCCGCGTGACCGCATGGCCCAGGCGGATGTCGAGTCCCTGCGCGATGCGGCGAGGCAACTCGTCGTATCCGCGGGGGAAGATCACCTCGTCTCCGTCGATCGCGTCCTCATCCAGGCCGTGCGCGTCGAGATCTCCGATCCAGGCGCCGCACTGCTCCTCGACCCGATGCCGGAAGAACTCCCGCACGTCGTCGATGCGCTCCGGAGAGAGCGCAGATCGGTCCAGGGCGCGCTCCGTCACGTCGAGGTAGGTGTCGCCGGGGGAGGAAGTGCTGATCTCCTCGGCGAGCAGGCGCTCGGCGTGCTCGACATCGGCGATCCAGCCGGCAGTCGCCGCGGCATCCATCGCATTCCCGTCACCGTCGAAATTCTCGATCGGCCGGCCCCCGACCTGGAAGCTGCCGACCGTGTACTCCAGGGTCGGGATGTCGAGGGCCTGCACGAGATCCCAGAGGGGCGAGCCGTCGATGCCGTGCACCCAGGAGGCGCCGCGGTCGACGGGGAAGCCGGCCGCGCGGTCGGAGTGCATCCGGCCGCCGATGCGGTCGCGCGCCTCCAGGACGAGCACGTTCCGGCCGGCGTCCACCAGCATCCTGGCGGTCGTGAGGCCTGACATGCCGGCCCCGATCACGATGGTGTCGAACGTGTTCACGTGGTCCTCCTGCGGCGACTCCGTCGTGGCTGCGCGGCTGCCGCCGTGGCAGCGGGCGCGGATCACAGGGTATCGTGGTACGGATGTCGCGCGTGTGAACAGGCGCGACGAGAGCTGAATAGGGAGGCCGTCATGGACATCGAACTGAGTCTGCTGCGAGGCATCGAGAAGGAGAAGGCGATTCCCTTCGAGGAGCTCGTCTCGATCATCGAGCAGGCGATCATGACCGCCTACTCCAAGCATGTCGCCGTGGACGGCGACGCGCCCGAGGGCGTGCGTGTCGAACTCGATCGCAAGAGCGGTCACGTCGCCGTGCTCCAGGTCGTCAGAGACGAAGAGGGCGCCATCATCGGCGAAGAGGACGCGACGCCGGACGACTTCGGTCGCATCGCCGCGTTCGCGGCCAAGCAGGTCATCAGCCAGCGTCTGCGCGACATCGCGGACGACGTCGTGCTGGGCGACTTCAAGGACAAGGAAGGCGACATCGTCGCCGGCGTGATCCAGCAGGGGCCCAACCCCCGCATGATCCACGTCGACCTCGGCGCCGTCGAGGCCATCCTCCCGCCCGAGGAGCAGGTACCCGGGGAGGTGTACGCGCACGGCTCCCGCCTGCGCGTCTACGTCACGAGCGTGGCCAAGGGCCTCAAGGGGCCGCAGATCACCGTCTCGCGCACGCACCCCGGTCTCGTCCGCCGGCTCTTCGCCCTCGAGGTTCCCGAGATCGCCGCCGGTCTCGTCGAGATCGTCTCACTCGCTCGCGAGGCGGGCCACCGCACGAAGATCGCGGTGAAGGCCAACGACCCCTCGATCAACGCGAAGGGCGCCTGCATCGGCGAGATGGGACGCCGCGTCCGGGCCGTCACGGAAGAGCTGGCCGGCGAGAAGATCGACATCGTCGATCACGACCCGGATCTCGCGACGTTCGTCGCCCATGCCCTGTCGCCGGCGAAGGTGACGAGCGCCTTCGTCCTCGACGCGGGAACCAAAGCCGTCCGTGCTCTCGTGCCGGATTACCAGCTGTCCCTCGCGATCGGCAAGGAGGGGCAGAATGCCCGCCTGGCCGCCAAGCTCACCGGGGCGAAGATCGACATCCAGCCCGACAGCGTCCTGGACGACTGATCGCATCCGCCTCTCGACTCTCCGAGCGGGAGCGAGGGGCGGGGGAACGCAGGTGTAAGATGGAACCCGTACGAACGTGCGTCGGCTGTCGCATGCGTGCTTCCCGCTCCGCTCTTCTCAGAGTGGTGTCCCAGAACAACGTGCTCATCATCGATGAGCGTGCTGTCCTGCCGGGGAGGGGCGCATGGGTGCATCCGACAGAGGAATGCATGGATGCCGCTCTGCGGCGTCGCGCATTCGGACGAGCACTGCGCGTGCCCACTCAGCTGGACACGCGGAACTTCGAACAGCACCCACCAAGAAACAAAGGCTGAACAGCTATGGAAACAAAGTGAACGGCTCGAAATGAGACCCGTCCGCGACTAGTGGTCTGCCCTGTCTGGGTGGACCGACTCAGACAGGAGAATTGTGGCTGGTAAACCACGCGTACATGAGATCGCCGCCGAACTCGGCGTCGACAGCAAGGTCGCTCTTGCAAAGCTCAAAGAACTCGGCGAGTTCGTGAAGAGCCCGTCTTCGACCATCGAACCGCCGGTGGCGCGCAAGCTGCGCGCGGCGATCGAGGCCGACGGCTCCCTCAAGACCGGTGCGGATGCCGCACCTGCGGCGAAGGCTGCGGCGAAGCCCGCCGCCAAGCCCGCTGCCAAGCAGGCGCCGACCCCGGGCCCCAAGCCCGGCCCGAAGCCCGCTCCGGAGCCTGCTCCCGAGCCCGAGGCTCCGGCCGCGCCTGCACCGGCGCCGGCAGCAGAGGCTCCGGCCGCGTCGGCCGAGCCGACGGCAGAGAAGTCCGCCGAGGGTGGTGCACCGAAGCCCGGTGCCCCGCGCCCCGGCAACAACCCGTTCTCCTCCGCGCAGGGGATGGGCCAGCGTCCGGCGGGTCCCCGCCCGGGCAACAACCCCTTCGCTTCCGCGCAGGGCATGGGCCAGCGTCCGAGCCCGACGCCGGGTAACATCCCGCGTCCGCAGGCACCTCGCCCCGGCGCTCCGCGTCCGGGCGCTCCGCGTCCTGGTGGTCCCGGCCGTCCCGGCGGCGCAGGTCGTCCCGGTGGCGGCGGCCGTCCCGGCGGCGCACCGTTCCAGCAGCGTCCCGGCGGCCCTGGCCGTCCCGGCGGCGCCGGTGGACCCGGTGGAGCAGGTGGCCCCGGTGCACGTCCCGGCGGCGGCGGCGGTTTCGCCGGTCGTCCCGGTGTCGGCGGTCGTGGCCGTGGTCCCGGTGGAGGTACCGCAGGTGCCTTCGGCAAGGGCGGCGGCAAGAGCAAGCAGCGCAAGTCGCGGCGGGCGAAGCGTCAAGAGTTCGAGATGCGGAGTGCTCCGGTCGTCGGTGGCGTCAACGTCACCCGCGGCAACGGGGAGATCATCCGCATGCGTCGCGGCGCGTCCATCGCGGACTTCGCCGACAAGATCGAGACGCTGACCGGCTACACCGTGCAGCCGGGAACCCTCGTCACGATCCTCTTCAACCTGGGCGAGATGGCGACAGCCACCGAGTCGCTGGATGAGGCGACGTTCGAGGTCCTCGGCGAGGAGCTGGGCTACAAGATCCAGATGGTCTCGCCCGAGGACGAGGACAAGGAGCTCCTCGAGGGCTTCGGTCTCAACCTCGATCAGGAGCTGGAGGAGGAGAGCCAGGACGACCTCGAGATCCGTCCGCCGGTCGTCACCGTCATGGGTCACGTCGACCACGGTAAGACCCGTCTTCTCGACGCGATCCGTCAGACCAACGTCATCGAGGGCGAAGCCGGTGGCATCACGCAGCACATCGGTGCGTACCAGGTGTGGACCGAGCACGAGAACATCGAGCGCGCCATCACCTTCATCGACACCCCCGGTCACGAGGCGTTCACCGCCATGCGTGCCCGTGGTGCGCAGGTCACCGATCTCGCGATCCTCGTGGTCGCGGCTGACGACGGCATCATGCCGCAGACGGTCGAGGCGCTCAACCACGCCCAGGCGGCGAACGTGCCGATCGTGGTCGCGGTCAACAAGGTCGACAAGCCCGATGCCAACCCGTCCAAGGTGCGCCAGCAGCTCACCGAGTACGGTCTGGTCGCCGAGGAGTTCGGTGGAGACGTCATGTTCGTCGATGTGTCGGCACGTGCCGGCACCGGCATCCAGGAACTCCTGGACGCGGTGCTGCTCACGGCAGACGCAGGTCTCGACCTGACGGCCAACCCGAACAAGGCCGCTCGCGGTGTCGCCATCGAGGCGAAGCTCGACAAGGGTCGCGGTTCGATCGCGACGGTGCTGATCCAGTCCGGAACGCTCCGGATCGGTGACGCGATCGTCGCAGGCACGGCTTACGGTCGTGTGCGGGCGATGGCCGACGAGAACGGCGACGCCGTCCTCGAGGCCTACCCGTCGCGTCCGGTGCAGGTGCAGGGTCTCAACTCCGTGCCCCGTGCAGGCGACGTCTTCATCGTCACCGAGGAAGACCGCATGGCGCGCCAGATCGCTGAGAAGCGTGAAGCCGTCGAGCGCAACGCCCAGCTGGCCAAGGCCCGCAAGCGCATCTCGCTCGAGGACTTCACCCGTGCTCTCCAGGAGGGCAAGGTCGAGTCGCTCAACCTCATCATCAAGGGCGACGTGTCCGGTGCCGTCGAGGCGCTGGAGGAGTCGCTCCTCAAGATCGAGGTCGATGACTCGGTGCAGCTGCGCATCATCCACCGCGGTGTCGGTGCGATCACAGAGTCTGATGTGAACCTGGCGACGATCGACAACGCGATCATCGTCGGATTCAACGTGCGTCCCGACACGAAGGCGCGTGAGCGCGCTCAGCGTGAGGGCGTCGACATCCGGTTCTACTCGGTGATCTACAACGCCATCGATGAGGTCGAGAGCTCGCTCAAGGGCATGCTCAAGCCGGAGTACGAAGAGGTCCAGTCGGGCGTCGCCGAGATCCGCGAGGTGTTCCGCTCCTCCAAGTTCGGCAACATCGCCGGTGTCATCGTGCGCTCGGGAACGATCACGCGAAACGCCAAGGCACGTGTCATCCGGGATGGCGTCGTCGTCGGCGATGCCCTCGCCATCGAGTCGCTGCGTCGATTCAAGGATGACGTCACCGAGGTCCGCACGGACTACGAGGCCGGTATCGGTCTCGGCAAGTTCAACGACATCCAGATCGGCGACGAGATCGAGACGATCGAACTCGTCGAGAAGCCTCGCGGCTGATCAGCATCTCCGGTCGTTGAGCGAGAAGCGAAGCGACGAGACGAGACGTCTTGCATGAGGCGTCTCGTCTCGCTTCGCTCGCTCAACGACCGACAGTCCTAGGAGAGAACAATGGTTGGTGAACGACAGGCCCGTCTCGCGGACCGCATCCGTGTGATCCTCGCAGAACGCCTCGAGAAAGGGCTTCGCGACCCGCGGCTCGGCTTCGTGACGCTGACCGACTGCCGCGTCAGCGGCGATCTGCAGCATGCTTCCGTGTTCTACACGGTGCTCGGCACGGAGGAGGAGCGCATAGCGAGCGGCGAGGCTCTGACCTCGGCCACCGGGATGCTGCGCAGTGAGGTCGGACGGCAGCTCAGCACTCGTCTCGTCCCGACTCTCGAGTTCATCCCCGACGCGCTGCCGGAGAACGCCGATCACATCGGAGCGCTGCTGCGTCAGGCTCAGGAGCGTGACGCGGAGGTCGCGAGGCTCGCGTCTTCGGCGTCGCACGCCGGCGACGCCGATCCCTACCGCACGGACGACGAGCAGGACTGACCCTCGAACAGCACCGGTATGTGAGCCGCTGCGGCGACCGATGTACCGGTGCACCGGTATACAGCGTCGGCTCAGGTCTCTCCACGGGTGCCTGAGTTGCTAGCCTCACCTCTGCGGGATTGCTTCCCGCCGAGCTGAGGGGGATCGGCATCGAGGGTCTGAACGCGCAGGGAGTCGGGTCGACATCCTCCGACGCCGTCGAGACGATCCTCGACCACCTGCTCACGGACGGACTCGGCTGCGCGCCTCACGTTCTGTCGCGTCTGGTCGCGGAGCTCCGCGGAGACGAGCGGGCGATCCGTCAGATCGTCGAGCGTCTGACACCGGCGCAGCGGGGCGGCCTCCGCCCTCTGCCGATTCCGCTGCCTGTGGTCCCGGCCATCGCAGCGCTCTTCGGGGATCTGATCCTCCCGGCACGCGACAGGGACCTGCTGCTGGCGCTTTCCGTGTGTCTCGACGACGACCTCGGGCCGCTGGTCGAGTTCGACGGACGATCCGCTGCCGAGATCGCGGCGGCCCCGGTGGGCAGGCACCTCATCGTGCGCGCGGGTCGAACTCATTTCGCCGAACCGCGGCTGGCGATCTGGGTGCGCGGACGCACGGATCCGACCGTCGTGCGTCGGATCCACGACCGGCTCAGCGAGGTGTTCGGGCACCGCGGCGATCGTGTGAGCGCCGATTGGCATCGCGCTCGTGCCTCGCTCGACCGCGACCCCGCGGCGGCGGCCGAACTCACACGGATCGCGCGCGAGCTCTCCGAGGCCGGCCACCCCGATCGCGCTCTGCTGCTCGCCCGCGAGGCGACTGTGCACGCCGCCGGGGCCGCGCGTGACGAGGCGAGGCTCGTCGCAGGCGCATCGTCGGTGGGCGCAGGATTCGCAGTGGAGGCCGCCGAATGGCTGGGAAGCCTGTTTCCGGGCGGCACAGAGCGGTACCGCCTGCAGGGGCTCGCGGGGCTGATCACGGCGCGCGCGCACCTGCAGGGGATCGTGCCTGAGGTCGACCCGGACTCGCTGAGGCCTCGATCCGATGATCGTGACGACTGGTACGCGTGGACGCGCGCGGCGGCGCTGGCGGCTGTCCTGTGCGCGGAACGCGGCGATCGGTCCGGCATGAGAACGTGGCTGAAGGCTCTCCGCGCGGGCACGGCTCGAGTCGGAGCTGAAAGAGAGCTCCGAGATCCCGTGGTCGCCTTGAGCTGGCTCATCGTGGGCGAGCCGGATCTCGACGGTGCCGTCGGGACCGGGCCGCTCACTGGACGGATGCTGCGCGCACTGCGAGCAGCGATCGAAGGTGACGTCGACTTCGGCCTGCGGGTTCTGACCGCGGCGGACTCTCCTCTGAGCGCGGACCGAGATCCCCTTGTCGAGGGATTCGAGCACAGCCCGGTCGTGCGTGCCTATCAGGCGGTCGTCGAGGTGCTGCTGCTGATATGGCGCGGCGACATCGGATCGGCGGACGAGCGGATGCGATCCGCGGCGCTGGAGCTCCCGATCGGGATACCGCTCGCCGGGCTGGGCGTCGTGCTGGTGCGCCGGCTCGACCTCGCGGTGCGCGGCGAGCTCGGTCCGATCTCGCGAGCCCTCACGGCCTCTCTGCCGCCTGCCGCCAAGATCGACGTGATCGTGGACCGAGGGATCGAGTCCTTCCTCGCGGGAGCATTCGGCGGGGCCGCGTCGTCGATCCGGCTCTGGCTCGATCTGGGAGCGCCGCAGACCACCCTCTCGGTTCCCGGGCTGGACGAAGTGGCCCTCACGAACGAGATCGGAGACGCCGCTCCGACCTTCGTCGGTCCGCCCGAGGTCTTCCTCGCACACGAGCTGCGCATGCGGCTCGCGACAGCCACCGACGGCCGCTGGCGGATGGAGCACGACGCGGTGCAGGAGGCGGCCCGCACGCTCCGGTCGCCCTTCGCCCGCGGGCGGGTCGAACTGATGCTGGGCGCTCACTGCGCCATCCGAGACGAGTCGGCCGTCGCCCGTTCTCATCTGCTGGCCGCCCAGCATCTGTTCGAACTCTCCGGGGCGGTCGCCTGGGCGCGATCGGCAGGTGATCGACTGGCGAGGCTCGAGCCGGACGAGAGCGATGTCGCGGCGGTCGCCGACCCGCTGTGGTCATGCCGGCACGCGTGGACGCGACTGTTGACCGCCCGCGAGCTCGAGGTCGCGATGCGCGCCGTCGCCGGAGCCCCGAATCGAGACATCGCCGCAGCGCTGAACGTCTCGGTCAGGACGGTCGAGGTGCATCTCGGCCGGGTGTTCGCGAAGCTCGACGTGCGTGGGCGTGTGGAGCTCACGGCTCTCGCGCACCGCACCAACCAGCACCTGTAGACGGCACGACGGAAGCCGGTCACCGGGGGAGTGAGAGCGACTCGCCGTCCGCCTCGGCCAGGCCGTCGGCGATGAGTGAGTCGATCGCCCGGTCGCGCTGCCGGGCGTCGGGCCAGTCCGGGAGAACCGCGTCGAGCGGGACATGAGCGGGCGCGGCATCCCGGAGCAGCCGGAGTACCGCGCCGCGCGCCTGCCGATCGGAGCCCTCGAATGTCGCCTGGCGTCGTCGGGTGTCGCCGGTGTCAGGTCGCCCGGCGGAGAGCCACACGCAGGTACCGGCGAGGGGACAGGCCTCGCATCGCGGGGCGCGTGCGGTGCAGACGACGGCCCCGAGCTCCATCGCGCCGGCGTTGAACGCGGCGGCATCGGCATCCGATTCCGGCAGCAGCGACTCCATGAGCGTCAGATCCCGGCGCGACGGCGGGGACGGCTGGGCTCGTCCCTCCACCGCCCTGGCGAGCACGCGCCGGGTGTTGGTGTCCACGACGGGATGTCGCTCGCCGTATGCGAAGACTGCGACGGCCCTCGAGGTGTAGTCGCCGATGCCGGAGAGGGCGAGAAGGGCGTCGATGTCGCGCGGCACGATGCCGCCGTGACGTTCGTCGATCTCGATGGCCGCGCGGTGCAGCCACAGGGCCCGGCGCGGGTAGCCGAGGTTCGCCCACTGGCGTACGACGTCCGCAGTCGATGCGGCAGCCATCGCCGACGGCGTGGGCCAGCGCGCCAGCCACCTCTCGAGATGCGGAATGACGCGCGCGACCGGCGTCTGCTGCAGCATGAACTCGCTCACGAGCACGCCCCAGGCACGGAACTCGTCATGGAACGCCGAGCGGCGCCAGGGCAGATCGCGCGCCTCGGCCCGATACCATCGGAGCACTGGCTGGACGAGCTCCTCGATGGGGGTTGAGGAGATCGCGGACACGACGCCAGCCTATGCGACGCAGGTATCGGGCCAGTGGAACTGGGCGGCGACTTCGCCGCCAGGCTCGGTGCGCTTCCCGACACGTGGCGGAACGACGAGGTCTGCTCATGGACCGCGTGGTGGCAGGCCGACGATTCGTCGTACTGTCTGTTCGTCGTACGCGGGACTGAATCCGAGACCGCCCCCATCGGCGAGATGTCGGTCTACTCCGCCGCGCAGGACCTCGGCGGCGTCGAGGGTCCTCGCACCGCGGAGGGCTTGGGCGTCGGGGCGACGACGGACGAGGTGCTCGCGGCCCACCCCGATGCCGAACGGGGCACTGCGGGGATCGGAATCGGTACGTGGGTGCGTCTCGCGAGTGAAGCGGATGGACGCGTCTTCTTCCAGTTCCGAGAGGGTGGGGATGTGACGAGCAGCGTGGTGGTGACCACCCGGGACCAGCCTTCGTACGAAGTGTGCGGCTGAGCTGGGGATGCGCGGTCGCGCTGCACGCGCATCGTAGGCTGGGGGGATGGTCTCGCCCGGAATCCTCCTCGTCGACAAGCCCGCAGGGCTGACCAGCCACGACGTCGTCGCACGTGCTCGTCGCGCCTTCGGCACCCGCAAGGTGGGTCATGCCGGAACGCTGGATCCGATGGCGACCGGTCTGCTGGTGATCGGCATGGAGGGCGCGACGAGACTGCTCACCTATGTGGTCGGCGCGGACAAGACGTACGAGGCGACGATCCGCCTCGGACAGACCACGGGCACGGATGACGCCGACGGCGAGATCCTTGTGCAGGCCCCGACCGACGCGTGGGCGACGGTCACAGGCGAAGCAGTGAGCTCTGGTGTCGCGGCGCTGACGGGCGAGATCTCGCAGGTTCCGAGCGCCGTTTCTGCGATCAAGGTCGACGGGCGTCGTGCCTACGACAGGGTGCGTGCCGGCGAAGACGTCGTGCTCGCCGCGAGGAACGTGACCGTGTCCCGCTTCGAGGTGATCGCCCGGCGCCCCGGTGAGGGCGTGCTGGATCTCGACGTGATCGTCGACTGCTCGTCCGGCACCTACATCCGCGCGCTCGCCCGCGATCTCGGCGCCGCGCTCGGGGTCGGCGGGCATCTCACCGGTCTGCGCCGCACTCGCGTCGGCCCGTTCGAGGTGGCGGACGCCGTCGCCCTCGACGCGCTCGCGGATGCCCGGACCCTGACGCCGGCGGACGCCGCGAGCCGGATCCTGCCCGCATTGACGGTCTCGGCGGAGGAGGCGCGCGATCTCCGACACGGCAAGCGGCTGAGTGACCAGGCCGCACGGCTCGAGGGCGCACTCGCCGCGGCCATCGATGAAGAAGGCGTCCTGGTCGGGATCGTCGAACGACGAGGCGCCGATCTCAAGAGCGCCATGAACATGCCCGGGGGCGCGCCGTGATCATGTGGTTCACGATCATGCAGATCGTCGTCGCCGCGGTCGCCGGCGCCTTCTGCATCGTCGCGGGGCTCGGGGGTCGCCGACCGAGCGACTACAGCGTCGGCGCCCTCGCGATCGTCGAGCTGCTCCTCGTCATCCAGGTGGTCGTCGCGATCGTGTCGCCGCTCGCCGGCAATCCGCCCACCGGTGATCTGCTCGAGTACTGGGTCTACCTGGTCTCGGCCGTGCTGCTGCCGATCGGAGCCGTGATCTGGGCGCTGATGGAGCGCAGCAGGTGGAGCACGGTCATTCTGGGAGTCGCCGCCCTGGCCATCGCGATCATGCTGTGGCGCATGCAGGTCATCTGGTCCGTCCAGATCGCGTGACGCCCGAAGCGCGCGCGGAGTCCGGGAACCTCCCACGGCTCTAAGATGGAATGCGCTATGAGCACCACCGCCCCCTCCACTCGGATGACCGGAATCGGTCGCGTCCTCGTGATCGTCTACGCCGTCATGGCGCTGGCCGCCACGGGGCGCAGCTTCGTGCAGATCGTCCGCCGGTTCGAGGAGGCGCCGCTCGCGTATTCGCTGTCCGCCGTGGCCGCGGTCGTGTACGTGCTCGCCACCCTCGCGCTCGTGCTCTCGCGTCACCGCGGGTGGTACACCGTCGCGTGGATCGCGATCGTCTTCGAGCTCACCGGAGTTCTCGTCGTCGGGCTGCTCAGCATCCTGCTGCCCGCACTCTTCCAGCACGAGACCGTCTGGTCGCTGTTCGGTCGCGGCTATCTGTTCATTCCGCTGGTGCTCCCGGTCTTCGGCATCTGGTGGCTCCGCACCCATCGTCCGGCGCGCGCCGAACGGCCCGTCGAGGCCGCCGCATGATCGTCTTCCGGAGCCCTGCCGAGGTGCCGGACGACTTCGGCCCGTCGGCGGTGGCCATCGGCAAGTTCGACGGGGTCCACGCCGGACACCGCGCGGTCATCCAGCGCCTCGAGGAGGCGGCCGAGGCATCGGGTAGCCGCTCGGTCGCAGTGACCTTCGATCGCAATCCGCTGGCGGTCCTCCGGCCCGATCGGTGCCCGGAGAACGTCGTGACGGTCGATCGCAAGCTCGAGCTCCTCGGCGAGCTCGGACTCGACGCGACACTCGTGCTCACCTTCGACGAGGAACTCGCCGCACGCAGCGCGGAGGACTTCGTCGTCGACATCCTGGTCGATGCGCTGCATGTGTCGACGGTTCTCGTGGGGGAGGACTTCCGCTTCGGTCGCGGTGGAGCGGGGACCCCGGCGCTGCTGCGGGAGATGGGCCCGGCGCACGGGTTCACCGTCGAGGTCGTCGACGACGTGTATCTGCCGGGATCGGAGCGACGCGTCTCGTCGACCTGGATCCGCGAGCTGCTGATCGAGGGTGACGTCGCGGAGGCGACGCGCGTGCTCGGGCGCCATCCCGATGTGCGGGGCGAGGTCGTGCACGGACTCAAGCGGGGCCGTGAACTCGGTTTCCCCACCGCGAACCTGTCGACGATCGTCGACGCGTTCGTCCCCGCCGACGGCGTGTACGCCGGATGGCTGGTCGACCATGACACCGGCATCCGGCATCCGTCCGCGATCTCGGTCGGCACCAACCCGACGTTCGACGACGTCCTCGAACGTCAGGTCGAGGCGCATGTGCTCGATGAGACCGGGCTCGATCTCTACGGCCACGACGTCACCGTGGAGTTCGTGGAGCGGCTGCGCGGAATGGTCGCGTATGAGGGTATCGAGAAGCTCTCCGCTCAGATCGGCGTGGATGTCGACGATGCCCGGCGGGTTCTCGCGGACGCCGCGAGCTGAGATGTGACGCGCGGCGGAGAGGAAGTCTTCGGCGTCCCGGCCGGATGGCATAGACTGATGACCGGTTCACACCGATCCTCACGCGTACCGCGTGCATCGGCGGGAACCGGGAATTCTGTTCGTACGGTCCTGGCTCACGCCACACGCGGACATCGAGAACGGCTCGCGGCTTCATGAGGATGCCGGGGCCTTCACGCTCAGGAGGAGCATGCCGACCACGGCAACCGCCGCCACGCGGCGCAAGAAGACGTCCCGTCGAGACGACGAGGCCCCCCTCATCCCGATCCTCGCGCGCAAGGTGCGCGAGATCGAGGCGAAGTCGCAGCGAGGGAAGCTCGGTCCGACGAACCGGGTCAAGTTCCAGGTGATCGCCTTCCTGGTGCGCGAGGAGCGCGCCAGGGTGAAGGCGGATGCCGAGATCGGCGATCCCGCACGCGCCGAACTGCTCAAGCGCCTCGACGGTGTGGCGACGATCCTCGCGAAGACCGCCGCCCGCGACACCTCGCTCATCCAGCTGCTCGAGGCCGACCAGGCGACGTCGCCCGTGGCCAAGCGGATGCGCCGCGATTGGCTTCTCGAGTCCGGCGCCGAGCTGGCGCCGGAAGAGCTCATCATCGCGGATGCCGCCCCCGTGCAGATCTCCTCGGTGCCCGCCGCCATCGCCGAGCGGCAGGTCACGCCTCCCTCCGTCGAGTCTCGGCAGCTGGCCAACCCCTTCCTCGCGCCGGACCTGACGCCGCGGAGCACCGTGACCCCTCGCCGCCGCCTCGACGGGTGGGAGCTGATGGGTCCGCTCTACAAGGCGTTCGAGACCGGTGCCGGCGGATCCGCCGCCACCATGGAGCTGCCGCCCGCACCCGAGTACGACCACCTGTCGCCAAAGGGCCTCGAGGTGATGGTCCACCAGTCGCGCTTCCTCGAGGCCGTTCGCGCAGGACACCGCAGCTTCCTGCTGGCCGACGAGCCCGGTCTCGGCAAGACGGCGCAGTCACTGCTCGCGGCATCCGTGGCCGGTGCCTACCCGCTGCTGGTCGTCGTCCCCAACGTCGTGAAGATGAACTGGGCGCGCGAGGTGGAGCGGTGGACGCCGCAGCGCCGCGCGACCGTCATCCAGGGCGACGGTGACGACATCGACGCCTTCGCCGACATCTTCATCGTGAACTACGAGATCCTCGACCGTCACCTCTCATGGCTGTCGTCGATCGGACTGCTCGGCATGGTCGTCGACGAGGCGCACTTCATCAAGAACCTCTCCTCGCAGCGCTCGCAGAACGTGCTCTCGCTTGCCTCGCGGGTGCGCGAGCGCACGCCGGGCGGAAACCCGCTCATGCTCGCCCTCACCGGCACCCCGCTGATCAACGACGTCGAGGACTTCGACGCGATCTGGCGGTTCCTCGGCTGGACGACCGGTGAGAAGCCGGGGCCCGAGCTCATGGAGAAGCTCGACGCCACCGGCTACACGCCTGCGGACAAGGCCTTCTACCCCGAGGCGCGCGACGCCGTGATCTCGATGGGTATCGTCCGTCGCAAGAAGAAGGACGTCGCCGCCGATCTGCCCGACAAGCTCGTCGCCGACCTGCCCGTGCAGCTGGACGACGAGTTCGGCCGCAGCATCCGCCAGGCGGAGCGCGAGCTGGGGGAGCGACTGGCAGCGAAGTACCGGCGCATCATCGAGGCCCGCGGAGATCGCGGGCTCGCTCCAGGCGAGATCGACGAGGACATCGTCCGAATGGTCGCGCACAACGAGCTCGAGGAGTCCAAGGCCTCTGGCACGGGAGGCGACAACGTCTTCACGATGGTGCGTCGCATCGGACAGGCCAAGGCGCAGCTCGCCGCGGACTACGCCGCGCAGCTGCAGCGTTCGGTCGGCAAGGTCGTCTTCTTCGCGAAGCACATCGATGTCATGGATCGGGCGGAGGCGCACTTCGCGTCCGTCGGCATCCGCTCGGTCTCCATCCGAGGCGACCAGACGTCGACGGCGCGTCAGCAGGCGATCGACGACTTCAACAGCGATCCCGGAGTCGGCATCGCCGTCTGCTCGCTCACAGCGGCAGGTGTCGGACTGAACATGCAGGCGGCGTCGAACGTCGTGCTCGCGGAGCTGTCGTGGACGGCCGCCGAGCAGACCCAGGCGATCGACCGCGTGCACCGCATCGGTCAGGACGAGCCGGTCACGGCGTGGCGCATAATCGCCGCGCACACGATCGACACCAAGATCGCTGAGCTCATCGATCAGAAGCAGGGTCTCGCGGCGCGTGCTCTCGACGGGGAAGCGCTCGACGAGGTCGCCGCCGAGCCGGTGCAGCTGGCGGCGCTCATGCACCTGCTGCGGCAGGCGCTCGGCGCGGCATAGTCGTCGGTAGCGGCCGTCAAGATCTTCTGTTCTTAACGGGGAATCGGGGATCCTTTCGCTCTCCGCCGTCAAGATCTCGGATGCCGGGTCGGGAGTCTGTCAAATTCACCGGTTTTCGCCGTGCTCGAATGGCGCCGGAGCGCGTGGGGGCGCTAGTGTCGATCGAAGGCAGCGTCGCCACTTCCCCCCTTTCCCCGAACGTCTGAAGGCTCCAGCATGAAGATCGGCATCCTGACGAGCGGCGGCGACTGCCCCGGACTCAACGCGGTCATTCGCGGCATCGTGCTCAAGGGCACCACCACGTACGACCTCGAGTTCGTCGGCATCCGCGACGGATGGCGCGGCATCGTGGAGGGCGACTTCATGCCGCTCACCCGGCACGAGGTGAAGGGTCTCTCGAAGGTGGGAGGGACGATCCTCGGCACCAGCCGCACCAACCCCTACGAGGGCGAGCGCGGCGGCGCCGAGAACATCGCGAAGACCCTCTACGGGCACAAGATCGACGGCATCATCGCGATCGGCGGCGAAGGAACCCTGGCAGCCGCCGATCGGCTGTCGAAGGACGGCATCAAGGTGATCGGCGTTCCCAAGACGATCGACAACGACCTGCAGGCCACCGACTACTCCTTCGGCTTCGACACCGCAGTCAACATCGCCACGGACGCGATGGACCGCCTGCGCACCACCGGCGATTCGCATCAGCGCTGCATGGTCGCCGAGGTCATGGGCCGTCACGTCGGCTGGATCGCACTGCATGCCGGCATGGCGGCCGGTGCTCACGTCATCTGCATCCCGGAAGTACCGATGTCGATCGAGGACATCACCGCGCTCGTGTCGAGCGCACACGATCGCGGGCGGGCGCCGCTGGTCGTCGTCTCCGAGGGCTTCAAGCTGCTCGGTATGGAAGAGGCGTACAGCGACAAGGGCCTCGATGCGTTCAACAGGCCCCGTCTCGGCGGCATCGGCGACCGGATCGCTCCGGAGATCGAGCGGATCACCGGCATCGAGACACGCGCCACCATCCTCGGCCACATCCAGCGCGGCGGATCGCCGTCGGCGTTCGACCGCGTCCTCGCGACGCGTCTCGGCCTGCACGCTGCTGACGCGATCGTCGACGGCGCGTGGGGTCAGATGGTCGCGATGCAGGGCACCGACATCGTCCGCGTGCCCTTCGCCGATGCCCTCGGCGAGCTGCACACCGTGCCGCGCTACCGCTACGACGAGGCTGCCGCGCTCTTCGGCTGAACTCGCGCCGGCGTCACGCCTCCGCGAGGCCGAGGGTGTCGAGGAGCCAGGCCAGCTCGAACGCGCGTTCCTTCCAGGAGTTGTAGCGTCCGCTCACGCCGCCGTGCCCGGCGACCATCTCGCACTTGAGCAGGACGTCGGATGCTCCGGCCTCCCGGAGCCGGGCGACCCACTTCGCCGGCTCCACGTAGAGCACGCGCGTGTCGTTGAGCGATGTCACGGCGAGGATGCGCGGATACGCCACGCCCTCGCGGACGTTCTCGTACGGCGTGTACGACTTCATGTACGCGTAGACCTCGGGGTCGTGCAGCGGGTCGCCCCACTCGTCCCACTCGATCACGGTCAGCGGCAGCGACGGGTCGAGGATCGTCGTCAGTGCGTCGACGAAGGGGACGGCGGCGAGGATGCCGGCGAACAACTCCGGAGCGAGATTCGCGACCGCGCCCATCAGCAGACCACCGGCGCTGCCGCCCTCTGCGACCAGCCGCTCCGGCGTCGTGACACCCGACGCGACGAGGTGCTCGCCGCAGGCGACGAAGTCGGTGAAGGTGTTCCGCTTGTGCAGCAGCTTTCCCTCCTCGTACCACTGGCGTCCCATCTCGCCACCGCCGCGTACGTGCGCGACGGCGAACACGACGCCGCGATCGAGCTCCGAGAGTCGAGCCACCGAGAAGCCGGGGTCGATCGAGTGCTCGTAGGAGCCGTAGCCATACAGATGCGTCGGTCGCGGCTCGGAGCCCGGGTCGCCGAAGGACCGCTTCCAGACCAGGGAGATCGGAACCTTCGTGCCATCCGACGCGGTCGCCCAGTCCCGACGCTGCCCGTACTCGGCCGGCTCGTAACCCCCGAGCACGGTCGCCTGCTTGCGCAGCAGCAGTTCGTGTGAGGCGAGATCGAGCTCGTAGACGGTTCCCGGCGTGACAAACGACGTGTAGCCGAGACGCAGATAGGGGGAGTGCCACTCGGGGTTTCCGCTGACACCCGCCGAGTACAGCGGCTCGTCGAAGGCGATCTCCTCGACGGCATCCGTCGCGTAGTCGAGCAGGCCGACACGCTCCAGGCCCTCGCTGCGGTACTCCACGGTCGCGAAGTCGCGGAACGCGTCGGTCCCGAGGAGCCGCCTGCCGGGCTCGTGCGCGAGCACGACGTGCCGTTCACCCTGGGGGTCGGATGCCGCGACCGAGACGAGCTCGAAGTCGAGAGCATCGTCGTTGTGCAGGATCAGCAGACGGTCCTCGCCGTCGATCACGGCGTGCTCGAGCGAGTACTCGACGCCCTCACGACGCGGCCACACGATCCGGGGCTCAGCCGTGAGCTCGCCCGACAGGTCGACGAGGTGCTCCTCGCTGGTGATGCTCGATCCGACGCCGATCACGAGGTAGCGGCGGCTGCGGGTGATCCCGGCTCCGAGCCAGAACTTCTCGTCCGGCTCGTGGAACAGCGTGATGTCGTCCGCCACCGGCGTGCCGAGCCGGTGCAGCCACAGGGTGTCGGGCCGCCAGGCCTCGTCGCGGGTCGTGTAGATGATCCCGGTGCCGTCCGGCGTGAAGAACGCGCCCCCCGTGTTCGGGATCTCGTCGTCGAGCGTCACGCCCGTGGTCAGGTCGCGCACGCGCACCGTGTAGAGCTCGTCGCCCTCGAAGTCCGTCGACCAGAGCAGCTTCGTCGCGTCGTCCGAGGTGTCGAAGGCGCCGAGGGAGAAGAATTCGTGCCCCTCGGCCTCGGCGTTGCCGTCGAGGAGGACGACCTCGCCCGGCACCGGCACGCCCGGCTCGAGCAGCGGGGGAGTCCAGTCATCGGGCTCGGCGGCGGCCCGGCAGTGGATGCCGTACTGCGCGCCCTCTTCGGTGCGGCTGTAGTACCACCAGTCGCCGCGGCGCGTCGGCACCGACAGGTCGGTCTCCTGCACCCGTCCCTTGATCTCCCGGAACAGCTGATCGCGCAGGCCGGCGAGATGCGCCGTCCTCTGCTCGGTGTAAGCGTTCTCGGCGTCGAGGTGGGCGACGACCTCGGAACTATCCTTCGCGCGCAGCCACTCGTACGGGTCGTCGACGGTGTCTCCGTGGTGCGTGCGAGCGGTCGAGCGGCGGTCTGCGATGGGGGCGTCGGTCACGGTTCCACGCTAGCCCAGGTCGAGTTGACCGGCGCGGGGGAGGGTGGGAGGATCTACCGGGTCCGGTAAACGGAAGTGAAACCCACGGTGAACTCTTCGTTCGTCACGTCGATCCCGTCGACACGCCCTTTCTTCCTCAACGACAGAAAGCGAACGGTGGAAACCGCAGCCCTCCTCGTGGTGCTCGTCATAGCACTGGCACTCTTCTTCGACTTCACGAACGGTTTTCATGACACCGCGAACGCGATGGCGACGCCCATCGCCACCGGCGCGCTGAAGCCCAAGACGGCCGTCCTCCTCGCCGCGATCCTGAACCTGGTCGGAGCCTTCCTCTCGACCGAGGTCTCGAAGACGATCTCCGGCGGCATCATCCGCGAGGACGCGATCATCGATGCCGGCACCGATCTCTTCCTGTCACTCATCTTCGCCGGACTCATCGGCGCGATCACCTGGAACATGCTGACCTGGCTGCTCGGTCTGCCGTCGAGCTCCTCGCACGCCCTGTTCGGCGGTCTCATCGGCGCCACGATCGTGGGAGCGGGCCTCGGCGGTATCGACTTCGGCGCCGTGCTGTCGAAGATCGTGCTGCCCGCGCTCATCGCCCCCGTCACCGCCGGACTCATCGCTTTCGCCGCCACGAAGATCGCCTACTCGATCACGCGCCGCTACGACGGCAAGCCCGACGGCCGGGACGGCTTCCGCTGGGGGCAGATCTTCACCTCGTCCCTCGTGGCCCTCGCGCACGGCACCAACGACGCGCAGAAGACGATGGGCGTGATCACCCTGGCGATGATCACGATCGGCTGGCAGTCCGGTGCGCAACACGAGCCCGAGCTCTGGGTCATCATCGCCTGCGCGTTCACGATCGCGCTGGGCACGTATCTCGGCGGCTGGCGCATCATCCGCACCCTCGGCAAGGGCCTCACCGACGTCAAGCCGGCACAGGGCTTCGCGGCGGAGAGCTCGACCGCGGCGACCATCCTCGCCTCGAGCGCCCTGGGCTTCGCTCTCTCGACGACGCAGGTCGCCTCCGGTTCGGTGATCGGCTCCGGCCTCGGTCGTCGGGGTTCGACGGTGCGCTGGCGGACCGCAGGACGCATCGGCGTCGGCTGGCTGCTCACGCTGCCGGCGGCCGGTGGCGTCGGAGCCCTTGCCGCGCTGCTGGTCGTGTGGCTCGGCAACTGGGGTGTGGCGATCGACGCCGTTCTGGCGGTCCTGATCATCCTCGGCCTCTTCGCGCGCTCGCGCCGGAACGCCGTCACGTCGGCGAACGCCATGAGCGACGTCGCCGAGTCCCATCTCGCGGTCGAGGTTCCGAATACCCCGCCGCCCACGCGCCGTCAGCAGCGCATCGCGCAGGCAAAGGCCGAGGCGAAGGCGCGCGCAGAGGCGAAGGAGAAGGCCAGGACCGAGGCGAAGGCCCAGGCGAGGAAGAAGGCCGAGGCGAAAGCGGCCTCGAAGGCCGGAAAGGCGTCGAGGCCCGCCGACGCCGAGCGGGACGGAGAGTCCTCATGAGTGTGTCCATCGACTGGTACGCATTCCTGCAGGTGTTCGTCGCCGCCCTCGTCGGCGCGACCGCCATCGCCACGTTCTATGCGCTCGGCCTCCGACTGCTCGTCCGCAGCGGTCGTGCTCCGGTGGTGAGTCCGGCGGAGTTCACCGACGCGATCACCGTGATCACAGAGAAGGAACTCAAGCGCGCGTCGAAGCAGGCCGCGAAGGCGGCGAAGAAGAGCCCGTTGACGGAGACCCAGAAGTCCCTCGCGCTCGTGGGCGCCTACGGATGCTTCGCGCTGTGCGCGGCAGCGGTGATAGCCGGCATCCTGCTCCTCGTCCTCGGTCACTGACTCGAAGCCGAGGCCGAGGCCTCAGTGCAGGAGCCCTGCCACGAGGTCGTCGATGATGTCGTCGGTCGCCGTGTCCGGGTCGATCGGCGTCGTCAACCGGTCGAGCAGCAGTCCATCGATCGCGTAGTGGAACAGCGCGATCTCACGTCGGCCGCCGGGCAGACCTGCTGCGGAGTTGAACGCCACGTCGCCGTCGAGACCCGCTTGCTGCCAGGCACTGAGCACGGCCGCGATCTCGGGGCGACGACTGCTCTCCAGGCGCAGCTCGAAGAGTGCGATCGTCACGTCGCGGTCGTCGCTGAGGCGGCGCACGATGTCGCGGATGTAGTCGGCGAACAGTGCAGGGCCTGGCGGGACCGCCGCACGCCGCTCCAGTTCCTCCGGCGTCGGAGCCAGGCGCTCCCCGATGCGCTCGACGAGCCCGGCGACGAGGGCGTCGCGGCTTCGGAAGTAGTTCGAGGTGGTGCCGGTGGGCACGCCCGCAGCGAGGTCGACGGCCCGGTGCGTGAGCCCGCGCGACCCCTCGCCGGCGAGCACGGCGAGGCCGGCATCCGCGATGATCCGTCGTCTCGACTCGTTCTTGGCCATCCCTGCATCCTAGCTCTTGCACTACAGGCGCAGTAGTCGGTGGGTCGGCCTAGGCTGTTGCCATGTCCGCAGGAACCGGCACCGCCCACGCCTTCGGCCGACACCGGCCGGCCTCCCACGTGCTCATCCACGTCAGCGACCCGCATTTCCTCGCCGCCGGCGCCCGACTGGGGGGCCGCTACGACGTCGAGGCGAACTTCGCGCGCACGCTCGACGCGATCAGGGCCGTACATCCGAACCCCTCGGCGGTCGTGATCACCGGCGATCTCGCCGACCTCGGCGAGCCGGACGCCTATCGCCGTCTGCGCGCCGCGGTCGAGCCCGTCGCGGCGGAGCTGGGCGCGCCGGTCATCTGGGTCGCGGGCAACCACGACGAACGCCCGGCGCTGCGACGCGATCTCCTGGACCTGCCGCCGACCGAGGAGCCGGTCACGGGGGTCTGGGACCTCGACGGTCTTCGCGTGATCGCTCTCGACACGAGTGTGCCGGGATGGCATCACGGCGACCTCGACGCAGGTCAGCTCCGGTGGCTGGAGGAGACCCTCGCTCAGCCCGCTCCTCACGGAACGCTGCTGGCGATGCATCACCCGCCGCTGCCGAGCCATGTGCCGCTCTTCGACATCCTCGAGCTCCGCCATCAGGACGAGCTCGCCGCCGTCATCCGGGGCACCGACGTTCGCGGCATCCTCGCCGGCCACCTGCACTACTCCTCGCACGGGATGTTCGCCGGAGTCCCGGTGAGCGTGTCATCGGCCACGTGCTACACGATGAACGTCTCGCGGCCGGCGGCCGAGGTCAACGGAATGGATGCCGCCCAGGCGTTCCAGCTCGTGCACGTGCATCCCGACACGATCACGCATTCTGTCGTCCCGGTCACCGATGCGACGACCGGCGACTACTTCTCCGAGGAATGGCTCGAGCGCATGGCGGAGCTCACACCGGAAGAGCGCCTCGAAGCCTTCTCCCGGAAACCCGGTCGGTGAGCCGCGTAGACTGGAGGCATCCCCCACACACTCACCCGCCACGACCCACAAGGATGTGACATGGCTTCTGCCGCGCCTGCCCTTACCCGTACCGAGACCGATTCCCTGGGGACGATGGAGATCCCCGTCGACGCCTACTGGGGCATCCACACCGCCCGCGCCGACGCGAACTTCCCCATCACCAAGCGCCCGATCTCGGTCTACCCCGACCTGGTGATCGCGCTCGCGATGGTGAAGCAGGCGAGTGCCAGGGCGAACCGCCAGATCGGTGTGCTGGACCCGGAGCGGGCCGATCTCATCGACCGGGCAGCGCAGCGTGTCATCGACGGCGAGTTCCACGACCAGTTCACGGTCGGCGTCATCCAGGGCGGTGCCGGTACCTCGACCAACATGAACGCGAACGAGGTCATCACGAACATCGCGCTCGAGATGGCGGGCCACGAGAAGGGCGACTACGCGTTCCTGTCGCCGATCGACCACACCAACCGCAGCCAGTCGACCAACGACGTCTACCCGACAGCGGTCAAGATCGGCCTCTCCCTGACGCTGCGCTCACTGCTCGAGGAGCTGGACCTGCTGCGCCTGTCGTTCCTGGCGAAGTCGCGCGAATTCCACGATGTGCTCAAGGTCGGCCGCACCCAGCTGCAGGACGCTGTGCCGATGACACTCGGACAGGAGTTCCACGGATTCGCCTCGACGCTCGGGTTCGATCACACCCGTCTCACCGAGAACGCGTCGCTCATGTTCGAGATCAACATGGGTGCGACGGCCATCGGCACGGGCATCACGACGCACCCGGACTACGCACCGGCCGTGCTCAAGCACCTGCGCGAGATCACCTCGCTCGATCTGATGACGTCGGCGGACCTCGTGGAGGCCACGAGCGACACCGGATCCTTCATGTCGTTCTCCTCGACGCTCAAGCGCAACGCGATGAAGCTGTCGAAGATCTGCAACGACCTGCGTCTTCTCTCCTCGGGCCCGCAGGCGGGCTTCGGCGAGATCAACCTGCCCGCCATGCAGGCGGGCTCCAGCATCATGCCCGGCAAGGTGAACCCGGTCATCCCCGAGGTCGTGAACCAGGTCGCCTTCGCCGTCGCCGGCGCCGACATGACCGTGACGATGGCGGCCGAGGCGGGGCAGTTGCAGCTGAACGCCTTCGAGCCGGTGATCGCTCACTCGATCTTCCAGTCGATCACCTGGATGCGTCAGGCGATGTGGACCCTGCGCGTCAACTGCGTCGACGGGATCTCCGCCAACCGCGATCGTCTCGGCGCGATGGTGGGTGCATCGGTCGGAGTGATCACCGCTCTGACGCCGTTCATCGGGTACGCGGCGGCTGCCGCGCTCGCGAAGACCGCCCTCCTGACGAACCGCAACGTCGCCGACCTCGTCGTCGAGGCCGGCCTGATGTCGCGGGATGAGGTCGTCAAGCAGCTGTCGCCTGCTCGTCTGTCCGGACTCGAGGCGATCACCGCCGCGATCCCCGTGATCACGCCGGAAGACCTCGTCGAGATCTGATCCGCTGAGACGACGGAGGGGACGGATGCAGCTTTGAACTGCTCGTATCCGTCCCCTCCGTCGTTCGTGCCGCGAGGTCAGCCGGTGATGCGGCAGTAGGTGGTGAGTTCGCCTATCCCGTCGATCCCGACGGTGACCGTCGAGTGATCGCGGAGGAAGATCTGCGGATCGCGCGAGTACCCGGCGCCACCGGGGCTGCCGGTGGAGATCAGCGTGCCGGGAAGCAGGGTGAGCGACTGGGAGAGGTGGGCGATCAGCTTCGCCACGGACCGCACCATCTGACCCGTACTGGCATCCTGCACGGTGTGGCCGTCGACGACCGCCCAGATGTGCAGGTCCTGCGGGTCGGCGATCTCGTCGGCCGTGACGGCGAACGGCCCGGTCGGGGTGAACCCGTCGAACGACTTGCACCGCGACCACTGCGCCTCGGAGAACTGGATGTTGCGGGCCGTGATGTCGTTCACGACGGTGTAGCCCCAGACGTGCGAGAGCGCATCGGCCTCGCTCACGTTCTTCGCGGGGGTACCCATGATGACGCCGAGCTCCGCCTCGTAGTCGACGGCCTCGCTGAGCGCGCGGGGCCATGACGTGATCTGCTCATTCCCGGTCAGGGAGTTGGGCCACAGGGTGAACACGGTCGGCGCGGCGTCGGTCTTGAGTCCGAGCTCGCTCGAGTGCGCGGCGTAGTTCAGGCCCACGGCCAGGACGGCCGGGGGAGCGAGGATGGCTGAGGAGTACTCCCATTCGCCCAGCGGATGCCGGGGCGCGGTGCCGTCGGCGAGGGCGGTGCGCAGCTCGGCGAGCACCTCGTCTCCTCTCTCGATGAGCTTCTGCAGAGTCGCAGGAGCATCGTTGAGGAGGTCAGAGACGAGGATGGCGTCCGAATCCTGCACCACGGCGAGCACCGCGGTGGGGGAGTCAGGACGGCGCAGATGAGCGAACCGCATGGTTCTACGCTACCCGGTGGCGGGGGATCGCCGCGTGGAGGTGATCGCCAGAACGAAGCGATGACGCTTGTGACCAATATGCTTCTGCTTATGAGTTTCGGAGGACCGCCCCAGCCGCAGCACCCCTCGCCGTACACGCCGCCTCCCGCGTTCTCCGCACAGCCCGCCTACGCCTCGGCGCTGGCTCAGCCGACGCCGTACGCTCCTCCGGCCCCCGTCGCCCCTTCGCCGGCGCCGTCGCTGCCCGCACTGCCGGTGCCGACGAAGAAGGGACGGACCGTCTCGTTGTGGCTGTTCGCGTTCCTGGGCTTCCTGATGCTCGCGCTGATCGGCTACTTCGGCTGGGCTCTCGGGCCGCTCGCCTCCGTGATCGGCCTGGTGCTCGCGCTCATCCCGCTCACGATCGTGTTCCTGGGCGTGCGGATCATCGACCGCTGGGATCCGGAGCCGAAGCGACTCGTCTTCTTCGCCGTCGCGTGGGGCGCCATCGCGGCGATCGGACTCACGCTGCTCGTCGACATCGGGCTGACGCTGCTGGTCGGCCTTCGCGACGACACGTTCTCCGCGGTCGTCCAAGCGCCGATCGTGGAGGAGTTCTGGAAGGGACTCGGCGTGTTCCTGATCTTCGTCGTCGCCAGAAGAGCGTTCGACGGCCCGGTCGACGGCGTCGTCTACGGCGCGCTGGTGGGTGCGGGCTTCGCCTTCACCGAGAACATCCAGTACTTCGCGATCAGCCTGATCGAGGGCGGCGGCTCCCAGCTCACGGTCACGTTCGTGGTGCGCGCGCTGCTCTCTCCGTTCGCCCACGCGATGTTCACGGCGCTGACCGGCTTCGCCATCGGCCTCGCTGCGCGCCGGTACGCGTCCGCAGGCGCCGCGCTCGGAGCAGGGCTCCTCGGGATGCTCGGGGCGATCCTCCTGCACGCACTGTGGAACGGGTCGGCCACGTTCGCCGACTTCTTCGGGCTGTATTTCACCCTTCAGGTGCCGCTCTTCCTGGCGTTCATCTTCGGGATCATCGCACTGCGGCGCGAGGAGGCGCGTCTCACGAAGTCGCGTCTCGGAGAGTATGCCGCCGCCGGCTGGTTCACGCCCGAAGAGATCACGATGCTGGCGACGCCGGCAGGACGCAAGGTCGGACTCAACTGGGCCGCACAGCTGCGAGGTGACCGCCGCCCGCTCATGCGCGAGTTCATCAAGGACGCGACCGCTCTGGCCGCCGTTCGGCAGCGCGCGATCACCGGACGCGATCCCCTCGCGGCGGAAGACGAGCGCACACTGCTCATCCGCACCAGGGCGACCAGGGCGGCTCTGCTCGCGTACTGAGGTCTCGGCCGGTAGCCTCGCGGAAGAGAGGCGGTTCGACGATGAGCACGTTCGCACTGATCCACGGGGGTGGAGACGTCGGCTGGTCCTGGCATCTCGTCGTCGCCGAGCTCGAATCGCACGGACACGAGGTCATCGCGCCCGACCTTCCGGCGGATGACGACTCCCTCACTCTCGACGACTATGCGGATGCCGTCGCTGCGGCTGTCGGCGATCGGCGCGACGTCGTCGTGGTGGGACACTCGTTCGGCGGGTTCACCGCGCCTCTGGTCGCCGCGCGCCTCTCCGCCGACGCGCTGGTGCTGCTGGCCGGCATGATCCCCGCACCGGGTGAGCCGCCGGGACAGTGGTGGGAAGAGACCGGATACGGAGCGGCCGTCGCGGCGCAGTCCGCCCGCGACGGCGGACTGACCGGCAATGACGACCCGTATGTGAGCTTCTACAACGACGTTCCCCACCCACTCGCCGAGGAGGCGTTGAGCAAGGAGCGAGCGCATCCCTCTCAGGCCGCGATGGAGCAGCCCTGGCCGCTCGACGCGTGGCCCGATGTGCCGACCAGGTTCATCGTGTGCGCCGACGACCGGTTCTTCCCCGCCGACTTCCTCAGGTCGCTCGCACGAGAAAGACTCGGGATCGTCGCGGACGAGGTCCCCGGAGGACACTGCGCGATGCTGAGCCACCCGGCCGAGATCGCCGCGCTGCTCATCCGATACGCCGAAGAGGAGTCGCAGCGGCACTCCCGAGCATGACTCAGCGCCCGGTGCTGCGGCGATGCCTGCGAGTCTCCCGGGCGCTGAGTTGGTCTGTAAACAGGGTGCACCCGGCCATCCGGGGTGTCAAGAGCGACTTGCGCGCGAGGCGTCAGATGGCGTCGACGATCACGTCGAGCGCGACACCCCGGCAGGTGAGACGGGGGAGCTCGGCCAACCGGCCGCCGCGCACGGAGTCCCCGGTCGCGCACCGCGGGTCGGTCGAGACCACGACGCGTCCGAGGTCGTTGGTGAGGGTGACCTCGTGACCCAACGCGGCGAATCGCGGGATGAGTTCGCGCTCGACGGCCGACACCAGGAGGTCGAGACCCGCGACGCCGACGCGTTCGCCGTCGACCTCTGCGGGAACCGCGATCGTGATCGTGTACTCGTCGCTGCAGAGGTAGTCCACGTAGGGGCCCGCCACGTGCGGTCGACCGGTCTCCATCGGCACGCGGTACCACTCGAGCGCGCTGTAATCGATGTTCTCCTTGTTCACCGACTGCGAGGCGAGGACGAGTTGCCGACGGTCTTCGCCCTGCCACCAGGCCAGGTGGCTGTGGGTGTCCGAGAGGAGATCGATCGCCGCGATGAAGCCGGCGCCGTAGACGGGAGCGTCTCGCAGGGCGAGGGTCGTCAGCGCGTGCGGCTCGACGAGCGCGTCGAGCCTGGTCCTCGTGAGGGGACCTGCGAGCCGCGCCTCGGCCACCTCCTCGGCGAAGGGCGTCACCCATGCGAGCAGGCTCTGGGTCGGAGAGGCGAAATACTCCTCGACGATCGTCGCAGCGCTGCGTATCGCGGTATCGGTTCCTGTGGTCATCGCGTCCTCCTGTGCACGTCGATGTCACCCAGCACGGTCAGTCGGTCTTCGGCTGGAGCTGGAGTTGGATCAGGGCTTCGATGGTCTCGGCCACCATCGACTCGGTGCGGGCCCCGGCGGCGTCGGCATCCGCGGCTTCCACCGCATCGATCACCGCGCTCAGATGCGCCGCCTGGCGCCCTCTGTCCTCGGCCGTGTACGCCACGAGACGCATGTACGGCGACATCTCCGCCTGGAGCTTCATCTGCTCACGGGTCAGTCGTGCGGACTGGCTGAGCGCCACGAGCTCGATCTGGATGTCGTCGAGGAGCCGCCGGTGCGATTCCCCGTCGAGCGCTTCGAGACCCGTCATGCGACGGCGGACGCGCTGCGCTTCGGAGGGATCGGCTCGCCGCGCCGCGTACCTGACGCATGCACCGGTGATCGCGGCGTAATGGGCTCCCAGATCGCGCAGAGCGAGGCGCGACGAGCGGTGGACGGCTTCTCTGGCGAAAGAGAGCGGATCGGCGTGATCGGCCACGAAACTGCCGCCGTTGCGGCCTCGACGGGTGACGACGAGACCGCGTCCCCGGAGGGCGAGCAGTGCCTCTCGAACGGTGACGGGTGCGACGCCGAGACTCTTCGCCAGGTCGTTCTCCGACGGGAGGCGTTCGCCGGCGCGCACGTGGCCGCGCGTGATGGCGTCGACGAGGCGACGCTCGACGAGTTCCGCACGGCCCTCGTCACCGATCGGCTGGAACAGCACGCCCTGCAGCCGATGCGGGAAGTGAGCCAGGCGCTCCGTCGGAGGAGAGGGAGGCTCGATGGAGTCGGCGACCTGAGGCGGCGGCGACATCGATTCCATCCTGCGATTCTCCACCTTCCTCGGAATCCGGCAAAACTGCTACTTGAAATATTACCTCTAGGTTTATATGTTCATGCAATCTTCCGAGATCGACGCAGACCCGAGGAGCGCGAGATGATCGCCACCGCACCCGAAGCACCCGGCGCAGAGCGCGCTCACCCCACCGACGGATCGGTCACCCTGACGGGTGTCACCAAGTCGTTCGGCGACCTCACCGCCGTCCGCGACCTGCACCTGGAGGTCGGATCGGGGGAGTTCCTCTCGATGCTCGGACCTTCAGGATCGGGGAAGACCACGGTGCTGCGCATGATCGCGGGCTTCGAGGATGTGACGAGCGGGAGCATACGGCTCGCCGGGGTCGACGTGACCCGCATGCCGCCGCACACCCGTCCGGTCAACACCGTCTTCCAGGACTACGCGCTTTTCCCGCACCTGACGATCGCCGAGAACGTCGGCTACGGACTCAGGGTCCGCGGTGCCCGCAGGTCCGACCAGGAGCAGCGTGTTCGCCAGTCCCTGGAGCAGGTGCGCCTGGAGCACCTCGCCGGCCGCCTCCCGCATCAGCTGTCCGGAGGGCAGCGTCAGCGCATCGCTCTTGCGCGGGCTCTGATCCTGCGCCCGCAGGTGCTGCTCCTCGACGAGCCGCTCGGCGCGCTGGACAAGCAGCTTCGCGAGCAGATGCAGATCGAGCTCAAGCAGATACAGCGCGAGGTCGGCATCACCTTCATCTTCGTGACTCACGACCAGGAGGAGGCGCTCACCCTGAGCGACCGCGTCGCCGTCTTCAACGGTGGATGCATCGAACAGATCGGCACCGCCCGTGAGGTCTACGAGTTCCCGAAGACCGAGTTCGTCGCGCGGTTCCTCGGTCTCTCGAACCTGATCGCCGGAGAGGTCGCCGAGACCCTCACCGGCGAGCGCCGGACGATGAGCATCCGCCCGGAGAGGGTCCGTCTGATTCCGCCCGCCGAAGCACCGGCCGACGGAGAGGTGTCTCTGACGGGCACGATCCGCGAGGTCGTGTACACGGGACCCGCGACGCGCTTCCTCGTCTCCACGGATGCCGGCGTCGAGATCATCGCCGAACAGCCCAACACGCATCACCCCCTCGCCGAAGCACACTTCGGTCGGGGGGACCACGTCCGTGTCGCCTGGTCCCCGGACCGCGCGGCGCGGCTGCCCTGAAAACCCTGCACCGTCTGAAAAACCCTGCACCGATCACGAAGGAGCGATCCATGCGAAACAAGATCCTGACCGTCTCGGCGATGACCGCCGTCGCCGTCCTCACCCTCTCGGCCTGCGCGCCGAGCACCGAGACCAGCACAGGGGGGTCCGGTGAACTGCAGATCGATGTTCCCGACATCCCCACGCAGGAGAAGCTCGGCGACTACGAGGGGGAGGTGAACATCGTCGCGTGGAGTGGCTTCGTCGAGGCGGATTGGAGCGACGCCTTCACCGAGGAGACGGGGTGTGTGGTCAATCGTCGCGTCGCGGGTACGAGCGACGAGATGGTGCAGCTGATGCGCACGGGCGACTACGACCTCGTATCTGCCTCGGGCGACGCGAGCCTGCGTCTCATCGCAGGAGGCGACGTGCAGCCGCTCAACCTCGATCTGATCCCCAACTTCGGAGACGACATCGTCGAAGGCATGAAGGGCCAGATCTACGACACCATCAACGGCAAGTCGTACGGCATCCCGATCGGCCGAGGCGCGAACATCCTGCAGTACGACAGCGAAGTGGTCACCGAGGAGCCGACGAGCTGGGATGTCGCCTGGGAGAAGGACAGCCCTTACGCGGGCAAGGTCATCGCGTACGACGCGCCGATCTACATCGCGGATGCGGCGGTCTACCTGATGGCACACGAACCCGATCTTGGCATCACCAACCCGTACGCCCTCGATGAGGGGCAGCTCGCCGCCGCGGTCGACCTGCTGAAGCAGCAGAACGAGATCGTCTCGGAGTACTGGTCCGACCCTGCGGCGCAGATCACGTCCTTCGCCGGCGGAACCTCCGTGCTCGGAACCTCGTGGGAGGTGCTGCGCAAGCTCACCGAGGACGACCGGTTCAAGAGCGTGCTCCCCGAAGAAGGATCGACCGGCTGGTCGGATGCCTGGATGCTCGCGACCGAGGCGAAGAGCCCGAACTGCGCGTACGCCTGGATGGACTACGCATCGGCACCCGAGGTGAATGGCGCGATCGCCATGAACTTCGGCATGGCACCCGCGAACGCCGCGTTCTGCGAGACGAGCGCCGAGGCGCAGGCGCACTGCGACTACTTCAACGCCACGAACGAGGAGTACTTCGAGAACGTCTGGTTCTGGACGACCCCGATCGAGCAGTGCATCGACGGCCGCACGGATGTCACCTGCACCAACTTCCAGCAGTGGACGGACGCCTGGCTCTCCGTCAAGGGCTGACCTCCGGCGAGGGGGCGGCTGAACCGCCCCCTCGCACCCTCCGAACTCGAACGGAATCGACATGAAGCGCCGCATACGGATCGCAGGACTCCTGGCACTGCCGATGGCCTGGCTCATCGGGATCTACATCTTCTCCCTGGTCATGCTGCTCGTGACCGCCTTCTGGGTGACGGACCCTTTCACCTCGAAGGTCAAGCCGGGATTCACGCTGCGCAACTTCGAGCAGCTCCTCCTCAATCCGGCATATCTGTCGACATCCCTGCGCACCCTCGGCATCGCGCTGGCCGTGACGCTGTTGTCGATCCTCATCGCGATCCCGCTGGGGATCTTCATGGCGAAGATCGCCTCACCGTGGCTGCGCGCTCTGCTCGCCGTCTCGATCACGCTCCCGCTCTGGGCCGGGTACCTCGTGAAAGTGCTCGCGATGCGGATCACGTTCACGGAGCAGGGCTTCTTCAACTGGATGCTGTCGCCGTTCGGCATCTCCGGTCCGGGCTTCACTCTCATCACCGTCGTGCTGACGCTGACCTACCTGTGGCTGCCCTACATGGCGGTGCCGGTGTACACCGCGATCCGACAGCTCCCGCCGAACCTCTTCGACGCCTCCGCCGACCTCGGGGCGGGAGCGTGGCGCACGATCCGCACCGTGGTGCTGCCCCTGATCAGACCGGCGATCATCGCCGGATCCGTGTTCACCTTCTCGCTCAGCCTCGGCGACTACCTCGTCGCACGGTTCGTGGGGGGCGACACCCAGATGATCGGCAGCGTCATCGCCTCGAACATCAACCTGAACCCGCCGCTGGCCGCCGCGTACTCGCTGGTTCCCATCGCCTTCGTCGTCGTCTACCTGGTGAGCGTGCAGCGCACCGGTGCTCTGGAAAGGATGTGAGCGACTCGTGTTGAGACTCTCCCGCACTTCGAAGCTCATCCTCGGTGCGCTTGTCGCGGTCATCCTGGCCTTCATGTACGTTCCGCTGGCGCTCGTCGTGCTCAACTCCTTCAACTCCGCCCGGATCGTCAGCTGGCCGGTGACCGGGTTCTCGCTCGAGTGGTGGGGGCGAGCGTTCTCGAGCGAACCAGTGCGCGTGGCCCTTCTGAACTCCGTCCTGGTCGCCACCGGAGCGACGATCATCGCCTTGCTGCTCGGCACGCTGGTGGCGTTCGCGCTGCAGCGCTATTCCTTCTTCGGACAGCGGGCGGTGAACCTGCTCGTCGTGCTCCCGATCGCTCTCCCCGGCATTGTCACCGGAGTCGCGCTGAACAACACCTACAACCAGATGCTCGAGCCGATCGGCATCCAGGTCGGGTTCTACGGGATGATCATCGCCCACGGCACGTTCTGCATCGTGATGGTGTTCAACAACGTCCTCGCTCGCCTGCGCCGAATGAACCCGAGTTTCGAGGAGGCTTCGCAAGATCTCGGGGCCAACCCGTGGCAGACATTCCGGCTCATCACGTTCCCCCAGTTCCGCAGCGCGATGGTGGCCGGCGCCATCCTCGCCTTCGCCCTCAGCTTCGACGAGGTCTACGTGACGATCTTCACCGCACCGCCGGGCGTCGACACGCTGCCGCTCTGGATCATGAACCAGATGGCCAGGCCCAACGAGGCGAACGTCGTGAACGTGGTCGCCACGATCGTGATCCTGGCGTCGTTCATCCCCGTCTGGGTCTCGCAGCGCCTCTCCAGGGACGTCGACGAGCGCGACTGACCTTTCACTCTCACCTCACCACGATCAAAGGAGTTCGTTGATGGAAAAGTCTCTGAAGGACGTCGTCTTCTCGCGGCGCGCGCTGTTGGGCGGAATGCTCGGAGCGGGGGCGATCATGCTCGTCGGGTGCGGGCCTGACGACGCATCGCCCTCGCCGTCGGGCGGGAGCGGTACGTACGACGTCATCGTGATCGGGGCGGGTTCTGCAGGCATGGCGGCCGCGCGAGAGCTGATGGATGCCGGCAAACGAGTGATCGTGCTCGAAGCGCGAGACCGCACCGGTGGGCGTATGTGGACTGATCGCACGTTGCTGTCTATCCCGCACGAGCGCGGCGCCTCGCTGTGCCACGGCGGACCGGACACCGAGACCTGGGCCTGGGCGCAGAAGCTCGGGATCAAGGGACGGAAATTCGACAACAAGTTCTCGCGCTACAGCGCGAGCACACCCTGGGTCGCCTGGGATTCACCCGACTTCTACGCGTTTCCGGAGGGAACGCCCGCCATCGCGCTGCCGTTGCCGGAGCCCACAAAGAAGGAGTCGGCGCAGCAGTACCTGGACCGGCTCGGGATCGCTCCGAGCAACTACCCGCTCGCGCTGCTGGGAATCCAGGTGGACACCGAGCAGTTCGCCGTCTACCCGGCGTACGGGGTGGTGGACACGCTGACCGCGTGCTTCACCGTGATGCAGACCGGAAAGGTCGAGCCCGACGGCTATGCCGGCGACTACAAACTGCTCGCGCCGTACACCGACATCCTCGACGCCGTCGGCGAAGGCGTCGAGGTGCGCCTCGAGACGCCGATCGAGGCCATCGACTACTCGGGATCCGGCGTCAGCGTGAAAGCCGGATCCGACACCTTCGAGGCGGACGCGTGCGTCGTGACGGTGCCCATCGGCGTGCTGCAGGAACGGTCCATCACCTTCTCGCCTCCGCTCGAGAACGACCGGATGGCGGCCATCGATGCGGTGAAGCAGACCGTGGCTTACAAGACCGTGCTCGAGTTCGACCATGCCGTGCGGCCGGTCGAATTCGACATGGTGAACCAGCACGACGAAGGGCCGTGCCAGTTCTGGGACGAGTCGACGGGCATGCCCGGATATGACGGCCAGCTCATCGTCGCGTGGGACACCGGCGACCGCGCGCGGGAACTGCTCGCGCTTCCCGAGAAGGAGCGCTTCGACGCGGCGCTCGCCGGAGTGCGTAGGCTCGCCGGCGATCAGGGTCTTGCGTATGTCAACGCGTCGAACTACGACTGGCGCGATGATCGCTTCGCGCTCGGCGCTTACGCGACGGGGAAGCGCGACGAAGACGCGATCTACCGCCCTGTCAAGAACTCGCTGTTCTGGGCCGGTGCGGTCAAGAGCTCGGTGGCGAGCGCCCACTCGAGCGGCCTGGAGGTGGCGAAAGCCGTTCTGTCGGCGTGAATCTGCCTGCGGTGAGCTTGTCGAAGTGTTCGCTGTGAGCAGGTCCCCTCGCGTTGACCCGTCACCGGGGCTCGGGGTTGGATGGAGACATGACTGATCGCACAAAGCCCGAATTCGACGCCCCCGCCGGACCCGCACCCGAGGAGCTCGTGATCCGCGACCTCATCGAGGGTGACGGCGACGAGGCGAAGCCCGGCGACACCGTGACCGTCCACTACGCCGGCGTCGAGTTCGACTCCGGTGAGGAGTTCGACTCGTCGTGGGGACGCGGTGAGACGATCCAGTTCCCGCTGCGCGGCCTGATCCAGGGCTGGCAGGACGGCATCCCCGGCATGAAGGTCGGCGGTCGTCGCGAACTGGTCATCCCGCCTCACCTCGCTTACGGGCCTACCGGCGGCGGGCACTTCCTCTCCGGCAAGGCGCTGATCTTCATCATCGATCTCGTCGCGGTGGGCTGATTCGAACACCTGCAGCATCCGGCGCCTCGCTCCTTCGGGAGCGAGGCGCCTCTGCGTGTCGCGAGCGAATTCGCATTCAGGGGAATACATGCTTATGAATGTAAGTTGTCACACCTGATGCCGCGCCAGCGGTCCCATGTCCCTCGCCGCAGCAGCGGCTGACATCTCCAGAGGAGAAATCATGACCAGCATCGACATCCCCGGCTACCGTCCCGGCACCTGGGTCCTCGACCCCTCGCACAGCGAGGTGACCTTCAGCGTGCGTCACATGATGATCTCGAAGGTCCGCGGCACCTTCGGCGTGAAGAACGCCACGCTCATCGCCCCGGAGAACCCGCTCGAGGCGAAGGTCGAGGCGAGCGTCGACGTCACCTCGATCGACACGAACGACGAGGGCCGCGACGCGCACCTGCGCTCCGGCGACTTCTTCGACACCGAGAACTTCCCGACCATGGAGTTCGTCTCCACGGGCGCGCACGTCAAGGGCGACGAGCTGTTCGTCGACGGCGACCTCACGATCCGCGGCATCACCAAGCCGGTGAGTTTCGAGCTCGACTTCGGCGGCTTCGGCACCGACCCCTACGGCAACTACAAGGCCGGCGCCTCGGCCAAGACCGTGATCAACCGCGAGGACTTCGGCCTCACCTGGAACGCCGCGCTCGAGACCGGCGGGGTGCTCGTCGGCAAGGATGTCACGATCAACCTCGACCTGCAGGGCGCTCTGCAGCAGGACTGATCTCGTCAGTTCGATTCGAGAACCCCGGGCCTCAGGGCTCGGGGTTCTCTGCGTCGTAGTCGCGGAAGCGGTGGCTGCGGCGTGCCAGCAGCGCCACGAGGACGATCACGAGGATGCCCCCGAGAAGGGGCGGGAACCAGAGTGTCGTCACGGTCGCCAGAGTTCCCGCGTACAGCGCTCCGACCCGGGGTCCGCCGGTGACCACCACGATGAAGACGCCCTGCAGGCGCCCGCGCATCGAGTCGGGTACCGCGGCCTGCATCATGGTGTTGCGGTAGATCGAGCTGACGTTGTCGGAGGCGCCGGACAGCGCGAGAGCGATGCAGGCCGCGACGATCAGCGCGACGTTCGGGGAGTGCTCGCTGACAGACCCCGAGAAGGCGCCGACGAGCAGAACCACGCCGAACAGCACGATCGAGGCGCCGTACGCTTCGACCGCGCGCTCGATGCCGCGGCCATGCCAGCGGTAGTGCACGACCCGGCCCGAGAACAGGCTCGACGCGAACGTTCCGACCGCGACCGCGGCGGTGAGGATGCCTGTCGTGAGCGCACCGCCGCCGAGCAGGACCGTGCCGAGGGCCGGGAACAGCACGAGCGGCTGTCCGAAGATCATCGCGATGATGTCGATGACGTACTGCATCCGGATGTTGCTCGCGCGGCGGAGGAATCGCCAGCCGTCGACGAGCGATGCCAGTCCCGGGCGAACGACGTCCCCCTCCGGCCGAAGCGCCGGCAGCGTCCACAGGCCGAGGAACATCGACAGCATGAGGACGACGTCGATCGTGTACGTCCAGCCATAGCCGGTCAGAGCGACGAGAAGACCCGCGAGGGCAGGCCCGGCCATCACGGTGACGCCGAACGCGACTCCGTTGAGAGCGGATGCCGCGGCGAGCATGTCACGCGGGATCAGGCGCGGCACGATCGCGGTGCGGGTCGCCATGCCGACCGAGTTCGCGGCGGAGTTGACGATGCTGAGAACGTACAGCCACCAGATCGTCTCGTTGCCCGTCCAGGTGAGGGCCGCGAGCAGAGCGGTCGAGGCGAAGGTCACGGTGGCTGCCATCAGCGCCACCCGTCGGCGATCGAACGCGTCCGCGAGCATCCCACCGTAGAGCCCGGCGAGCACCATCGGAATGAGTCCGGCGACAGCGATCATCGAGACCGCGAAGGTGCTCTCCGTCAGCGCGAAGACGTGGAGCATCACGGTGACGATGGTGAGCTGGCCGCCGATGCCCGCGAGGGTCGATCCGATCCACATCCGGGCGAACGCGGGGCTGCTCTTGAGCGGCGTGAGATCGATGAGATGTCCGCGCGGCCCGCTCACTCCGTCACTCTGTCCCGCATTCCTCCGAGCGTAGTCGAGCGCGGCCGGCGGGAAGGGTGGAGCCGTGTCGCTGGGCGGTGTCGCCAACTGGTAGACTCTTCAGGTTGCCGTTTGATCGGCCGCGGATAAAGAGAGCCCTTCGCATCAGGCGTCGGGCGCCGCGCAACGAACTGAAAGGGGATCCCATCTATGCCACTCGAATCAGACGCCAAGAAGGCGATCATGGAAGAGTACGCGACGCACCCCGGTGACACCGGATCCCCCGAGGTGCAGGTCGCGATGCTGACGCAGCGCATCAAGGACCTCACCGAACACCTCAAGGAGCACAAGCACGACCACCACTCGCGTCGTGGCCTGTTCCTCATGGTGGGTCAGCGCCGTCGTCTGCTCGGCTACCTCCAGGACATCGACATCGAGCGTTACCGTTCGCTGATCGAACGTCTTGGTCTCCGCCGCTAAGAGGCAGAGCGCCCCAGCGTACTATCGCGCAAAACATTCTTGAGAAGGCCGCCCCACGGTGTGGGGCGGCCTTCTGCTTTGTCTGCTGGTTGACCTCTGCTCTGCTTTCCACTAGGAAAGTAGGAGAGCTTTCCCCTTGGAAAGTCGAGGAGGTCGATGATGGATCAGAACCCCGTACCCGGACAGGACGCGCTCGCGCCACCGGATGCCGCGATCGCGCAGCGCTACCTCGACGAGGCGCGGATGGTGGCGACGCGTCGAGACCGCGCCGTCGACAGGCGGGCACTCGCGTGGCTCCAGATCGCCAATGCCGCGGTGACGGCCGTGTATCTGACAGCGTTCGCCTGGGTGCTCGAGAGCGCGGGCTCGCTGGTACCGCAGGTCATCCTGTTCGTGTTCCTGGTGTGGATTCAGATCGCGAGCGGGATGGCGCAGCGGAACGGCATGCAGTGGCGTATGACGCGGTCGCGGTGGCTGTGGATCGCGGTCTGCGCCGTCGTCCTGATCACCTCGCGCGTGGTCTTCGGCTTCGCGGTCGTCGATCGCTCGCTCCCGCTCTTCGTCATGTTCCTGCCCGGCGGGCTCGTGCTGGTGGCCCTCGGAGGCTACGGCCTACTCCAGCTTCTCAATGCATCCCGCGACCCGCGACCCCCGCGACCTGCTCGCCGGCGTCTCCCTCTCGGCGTCCGCATCGGCACGATGTTGCTGGGTGCAGCCTTCGGCGTGCTCATCCTGCTGCTCGGCGCGCCGGACGGCGTGGTCGCCAGCACGATCCTGCTGCTGATCTTCCTGCTGCTGCTCGCGTTGATGTTCGCCTCACGATCCGACCTCGGACTCCCCGCGATCGGTGCGGCCTGGCGATGGCCCCATGTCCTTGTCTTCGCCGTGACGGCATCCGCTCTGCTCATGCTGGTCATGGTCGACGCAGCTGGTGAGAGGCCCGTCGGCCTCGGCGCGACTGCGCTGATCGGCGCGGGCGCCGTGCTCCTGTTCGTCGGCGCCGCGTTCATCCCGGGGCGTGATGCTCGTGAGTGAGCCCGGAGCGGCTCCTCATCCGCGCACTCGACTCGACGATCACTTCGCGTCACCCATCCGGTTCTCCCTCATGGCATCGCTCGGAGAGGAGATCGAACTCGACTTCGCCGCCCTCCGGGAGATCCTGCAGTGCGGAGACTCGGCCTTGAGCAAGGCGATCAGCCACCTCGAGACCGCCGGTTACGTGATCGCGCGCAAGGACAGGCTGGGAAGCCGACCGCGCACGTGGGTGCGTCCCACCCGCGTCGGGCTCGACGCGTTCGACGGACACCTGCAGGCCCTCCGCGAGATCGTGTCCCTCGGCGGTGGCGCTACCAGGGGCGGCACGCCGGAGCTGTGACGCCTCGCCTCAGACGGGAGCGCCCACGAGGTCGGCGTGGTGGATGGCCGCCACATCCGGGTGCGCGCGCAGGCGCGACTTCAGCGCGTTCTCTCCGTAGAGCGCATGGATGGGGTTGTTCGGGTCTTCCGTGACGCCGTTCGCCTCGGCCGCGAGCTCGGCGGGGAGCTCGATCAGCGGGAGGCGCTTGTCGAGGGCGGGGTTGAAGAAGAAGGGGATCGAGATGCGCTCGTCGGGTGCCTTCGGCGAGACGACACGGTGGTTGGTGGCCTTGAGGTAACCGCCCGTCGCGTACTCGAGCAGCTCGCCGATGTTGACGACGAATGCGCCGGGAACCGGGGGAGCGTCGACCCAGGAGCCGTCGCGCTCGACCTGGAGCCCGCCCTTTCCGGGTTCCACCCAGAGGAGCGTCAGCACGCCGGAATCCTTGTGCGCGCCCACGCCCTGTTGCGGCTCGGGTTCTGTCGAACCCGGGTAGCGGACGATCTTGATCAGGGTCGACGGCTCTCCGAAGTGATCGTCGAAGTACGTCTCGTCGGCGCCGAGGGTCTGCGCCCAGGCGCGAAGAAGCTTGCGAGCGACCTCGGAGAGCGTGGCATGCCATTCGGCGACCACGTCCTGCAGCTCCGGCTGGGCAGACGGCCACAGGTTCGGACCGATGAGGCGGTTGAATGCCGGTCCCTCCTCGACGGGCTCGCGCTCCGGCCCGATGTCGATCTGCTCGCGCCAATCGACCTTGCCCTGCGTCCGCTCTCCGCCGACACGGGTGTAGCCGCGGAAATGCGGGCTGTTCACGTTCTCGATGGCGAGCTTGTCGGCCTCGGGGAGTGCGAAGAAGTCCAGCGCCGCGCGGTGGAGACGCGCCTCGAGTTCGGGGGAGATGCCCGTTCCGGTGAGGTAGAAGAACCCCACGTCGTGGGTCGCGGCGCGCAGGTCGTCGCGGAATCGAGCGGCGGCGTCGAGGCCTTCGTCGAGCTGGGAGAGGTCGAGGATGGGGAGCGAGAGTTCAGCCATGGACCGAGGCTACGTCGGGTTCCGAGACTGGTGGGCGTGTGTTGCGCCGCATTACCCGGTGCTAGAGTCTTCGAGGTAAGGGATGCCTTACCTCAGTCTTTCTCCAGAGAGTCGTTCCGTGCTCGCCACTTTCCTCATCGGTCTTCGTGAAGGCCTTGAAGCCGCCCTTGTGGTCGGCATCCTCGTCGCCTACCTCCGCAGGCTGGGCCGCCAGGACGCGCTGCCGAAGCTCTGGACCGGCGTCGGCCTCGCCACAGCCGTCGCCCTCGGCATCGGCGCCGTGCTCACTTTCGGGGCGTACGAGCTCACCTTCACCGCGCAGGAGCTGATCGGCGGCGGGCTCTCGCTGCTCGCGGTCGCCATGGTCACCTGGATGATCTTCTGGATGCAGCGCGCCGGTCGCACGATGAAGGCGACCCTCGAGGGTGGGATCGACCGGGCCCTCACGGCAGGCGGTCTCTGGGCGCTCATCGCGATCGGCTTCGTGTCGGTCGCCCGCGAGGGGATCGAGACCACGCTGCTGCTCTGGTCGATGGTGCAGTCCTTCGGCGATGCGCCCTCGGCGCTGCTCGGCGCTCTGCTCGGGCTCGTCGCGGCAGTGATCGTCGGCTGGCTGATCTCTCGCGGCGCCGTGCGACTCGACCTGCAGAGGTTCTTCGCATGGACGGGCGGCTTCCTGGTGATCGTCGCGGCGGGCGTGCTCGCCTACGCCGTCATGGATCTTCAGGAGGCCGGCGCTCTGCCCGGTCCGTTCACCGCGGCGGCCCCGATCGACGCGGTGACCGGCGGCGTCGTCGTCGGCGCCGCCGGGTTCCCGTTCGGCTGGGCGTTCGACGTCTCAGCCACGATCGCGCCCGGCGGACCGCTGGCTGTGATTCTGCAGGCGACCGTCGGCTTCATGCCGGCGATGACCTGGCTCCAGGTGACCGCCTGGACGCTCTACATCCTCACCGTCGGATTCCTGTACATCCGCGGCCTCCGCTCGCGGCGTCCGTCGAAGCCCGAGGCTCCGACGAAGCCGCAGCTCGTCTCGACCTCCCCCTCATCACAAGGAGCAGCATGACCACCTTCCACCGGATCCTCGGGGCGGTAGCCGCCACCGGTGCCGCCGCGCTCGTCCTGAGCGGCTGCGTCGCGAAGAACGACGTCGACGCCACCGCGGCCTTCGACGTCTCCTCCACCGACGGCGACTGCGCCGTCTCGGCCACGACGGCGAAGAGCGGCACCCTGACGTTCGACGTCACCAACGACACCGGGCAGGTCTCCGAGTTCTACCTCCTCGCCGAAGACGGTCTGCGCATCGTCGGCGAGGTCGAGAACATCGCCCCGGCCGCCTCGCGCACGCTCACGGTCGTCGCTCAGCCCGGCGACTACTTCACGCTGTGCAAGCCCGGGATGATCGGCGAGGGCGTCGGCAAGACCGCGTTCACCGTCACGGGTGACCGCGTCGCCGTCGATGGTCCGGATGCCGAGCAGAAGCAGGAGGCCGTCGACCTCTACGCCGCCTTCGTGAAGGATCAGGTCGGTCAGCTCGTTCCGGCTGTGGAGGACTTCGTCGCCGCCTACGAAGCGGGCGACGACGAGACCGCGCGAGCCCTCTTCCCGCAGGTGCGTGCCTACTACGAGCGCATCGAGCCGGTGGCCGAGGCGCTCGGCGACCTGGACCCCCGGATCGACTACCGCGAGGTCGACGCCGTCGCCGAGGGACTCGACTGGACTGGCTTCCACCGCATCGAGAAAGACCTCTGGGTCCCGGCTCAGGACGCGCTGAACGCGGACGGCGAGACCCCGGCCTGGCAGGACTGGGCACCGTCCACGCCGGTGGAGCGCGCCGACTTCGGTGACCTGCTCCTCGCCGACGTGCAGGAGCTCTACGACTACGTGCACTCGGACGACTTCACCACAGCCCTGGACGACCAGGGGATCGGCGGCATCTCGAACGGCGCCATCGCGCTGCTCGACGAGGTCGCCACCGGCAAGATCTCCGGCGAGGAAGACTGGTGGTCGGGTACCGACCTCTACGACTTCGCCGCGAACGTCGAGGGATCGAAGATGGCGTTCTCGCTCGTCCAGGACTTCGCCGCCGCGCAGGGCGACGACGGCGAGGCGCTCGTCGAGGAGATCGAGGCCGGTTACGCCGCGCTCGAAGAGTCGCTTGCGGCACACGGCTCGCTCGCCGACGGCTTCGTGGGCTACGCCGAGCTCACAGAGGAGAACAAGCGGGAGTTCACCGATCTGATCAACGCGCTGGCCGAACCTCTTTCGCAGCTCACCGGCACGGTCCTGGACTGACCGACGCAACGGATACGATCGCGGACGTGAACGAACCAGAAGCGGATGCCGCAGCCGACCCGGAAGCGGGCGACACGGCCGCGGCATCCGCTCCCACCGGGCTGAGCCGTCGTGGCCTTCTGGGCCTGGCGATCGGCGGCGGTGTCGCGGGTCTCGCGGTCGGAGCGGGCGCCGGTCTCGCCGGTGGTGTCGCGGTCGGGCGCGCCCAGGCGCAGGAAGAGGCGCGGCCCGTCCACGAGTTCTTCGGCGAGCACCAGGCCGGTATCACGACCTCGGTGCAGGATCACCTGCACTTCGCGAGCTTCGACATGATGCCGCGCACCGACCGTGATGACCTCATCTCGCTGCTGCAGGACTGGTCGTACGCCGCCGCTCGCATGACGCAAGGGCTCGAGGTGAGCGCCAGCGGTGCGGTCGGAGGTCCGGCGGAGGCGCCACCCGACGACACCGGCGAGGCGCTCGGACTCCCCGCTGCCGGCCTCACCATCACCTTCGGCTTCGGTCCCGGGCTGTTCGAGGACGAGGACGGCGATCGTTACGGCATCGCCGCCCTCCGTCCGGCGGGGCTGGAGCGCTTGCCGGCCTTCCTGGCCGATGATCTGAATCCGCAGGCGTCGCACGGCGACCTGTGCATCCAGGCGTGCGCCGACGACCCGCAGGTGGCGGTGCACGCGATCCGCAACCTGAGCAGGATCGCATTCGGGCGCGCACGGCTGCGCTGGTCGCAGCTGGGATTCGGCAAGACGTCGCGCACGACCTCGGAGCAGGCGACGCCACGGAACCTCTTCGGCTTCAAGGACGGGACGGCCAACATCCTGGCCGACGACCAGGCGGCTCTCGCGGATCACGTCTGGGTCGCGGCCGACGACGAGCCCGCGTGGCTCACCGGGGGCTCGTACCTCGTGGCGCGCAAGATCGCCATGCTGATCGAGACCTGGGATCGGGTGCGTCTGGCCGAACAGGACACGATCATCGGCCGCGACAAGGGGGAGGGCGCCCCGCTCTCCGGAGGGAACGAGTTCACGGCGCCCGATTTCGGCGGGGCATCGATCGATGCGGACAGTCACGTGCGGCTCGCGCACCCCGAGCAGAACGGCGGCATCCGGATCCTTCGCCGCGGATACAACTACGTCGACGGCAACAACGAGCTCGGTCGACTCGACGCCGGACTGTTCTTCCTGTCGTATCAGCGCGATCCGGAGCAGTTCATCTCTCTGCAGCGGCGACTGTCGACCGACCTGCTGAGCGAGTACATCCGGCACGTGGGTTCCGGCATCTGGGCGATCCCTGCCGGCGTGAAGCCCGGGTCGTACGTGGGCGCGGACCTGTTCGCCTAGAGGAAATCGGGTTCCTCGATCGCCTCCACGACGAACTCGGCGATGGCGTCAGCGCCGAAATGATCGGACGCGCTGATCGTCACCACCGCGTCCTCCGCGAAGATCAGCAGCTGGCCATGGGCGCCGTGGAGTCTCCAGCCTCCGCCAGGCCCTGCCCAGCCCGCGAGCGCGTACCGGTCGTAGCCCGGACCGGTGCCCGCCGGTGCCCAGGCGCCATGCATCGCGTCGACCCACGCGGCTGACAGCAGGCGTCGCTCTTCCCACACGCCGCGGTCGCGGATCAGTCGTCCGATGCGGGCCATCTCCTCGGTGCGCAGCGGGAGTCCGCCGCCGGCTGCGATCCGGCCGTTCGGGCAGCGCTCCCATTCGACGTCCCGGATGCCGAGCGGTGCGAGCAGCCGCGTGTCGATGTAGTCTCCGACATCGCCGACGCGGGCGCCGAGCGCCGTCATCGCGGTGTAGGTACTGGCGTTCGAGTACTGGAAGACGCGACCCCGCGACGGGCGGCCGAGGAACTCACGCGCGAGATCGGGCCAGTCGGTCATCATCGTCTCCGACCACGGGAAGTCGACGCCGCTCGACATGCTCAGAAGACGGCGGAGCGTGACGTGTTCGACCCCGCTGCCGAGGATGAAGCCGGGAAGGTACGCCGAGACCGGCTCGTCGAGATCGACCAGGCCCTCGTCTGCGGCGATCCCGGATGCCAGGACGCAGACGCCCTTCGCCACCGAGTGCACGTCCTCACGGATGTCGGCGGTCCAACGGTGCTCCGCGACCTCGGCATCGACGAGCACGTGCAACCCGTGCGCCCCGAATCCGGTGTCCTCGACCCTGCCGACGATCCGATCGCGGAGGGTCAGCGCGCGGGTCATCCGCTCAGGCTATCGCGGCCTGCGGGATCCGGTCGGATCGTTCCTGCGGCCCTCGCGGGAGGCGAGAGCGGGATCTGCGAAGAGCCACGTCGGCCGTGGTTCGACGAGCGGACGGAACAACCGCCGCACGGGCTTGGTCGCGAGGGCCAGAGCGACCACCACCGACAGCAGCGTGACGAGAGGGAGCCAGATCCACGTCGGTTCGAGGTCACGCAGGGCGCCGGTCTCACGGAAGGGGTACAGGACGAAGGAGTGCAGCAGGAACACATACATCGTGTACTGACCGAAATGCGTCCACCAGTACGTCCCGCGGGGGATCAGGGCGAAGAAGGCCGCGCACAGCACGACCGCGAGGAGCATCAGCGCCAGTCGGACGCCGCCGGCCCACCACTGCTCCCCGCCGAGGTCGGCGTACGAGTCCTCGTAGAAGAGCCAGTGACGCAGGTCGACCGCCTGCCAGACGGGGAGCCAGTTCCATGCGGCCCAGCCGGTCGCCGCGAGCACCGCCAGGGCCACGACCCGCACCCACCAGGGACGGAAGTCGAGCAGTTGGAGGCGGGCGACGACGTCACGCTCTCGGAGCCACCATCCGAATGCGAAGAACGGCAGCAGGCCGAGGGTGCGTGAGAGCGAGAAGGTGCTGTCCACGTTCGGGAGGTATCCGACGCCGATCGAGATCACGACGGTCCAGAACAACGGCCAGCGCAGGAGGGCGAGGTAGGGCAGCACGAGTCGGAAGATCCCGAGCGCGAGCAGGAACCACAGCGTCCAGGACGGCTTGGTGATGTTCGGGTTCGCCTGGCCCTCGACGAGCCACTTGGTGAGCGTCCAGAGCACCTCGAAGATCACGTACGGCACGATGATGTCGGTGATGACGCGCGCCATCTGGGTCCGGGTGGGCGAGCCGGATTTCGAGAAGTAGCCCGAGATGATCGCGAACGCCGGCATGTGGAAGGCGTACAGGGCGAGGTAGAACGCGAAGGCGATGTCCGAGTCGTAGATGAGCCGCTGGATCGCGTGGCCGAGCACGACCAGCACGATGCAGGCGTAACGAGCGTTGTCCCAGAACGGAACACGGCGGCGAGGGCGGGCGGTCGCCCCCGTGGTGGGGCCCGAGGGGGCCGCGGCTGCGTTGCTCATCCTTCGAGGCTACCGCCGGGAATAAAGTTGGCCCCACCGCGTTGACTCATATACATTCAAGTGAATAGAAGAGGATGCTCGGCATCCGATTCGAGGAAGATGGAGTGATCATGAGCGAGCAGTCAGGCGCGCAGGCGATGCAGTTCGGCATCATGTCGGTCAGCGACATCACGCGCGATCCCACCACGGGCGAGACGCCCAGCGAGCAGGAGCGCATCAAGGCGACCCTGACCATCGCCACGCACGCCGAGGAGGTGGGACTCGACGTCTTCGCGATCGGCGAGCACCACAACCCGCCCTTCTGGTCGTCCAGCCCCACCACGTTCCTCGCGGCTCTCGCCGCGCAGACCGAGCGATTGATCGTCTCGACCTCGACCACGCTCATCACCACGAACGACCCGGTGCGCATCGCGGAGGAGTACGCGATGCTGCAGCATGTGTCAGACGGACGCATGGACCTCATGCTCGGTCGTGGCAACACCGGGCCCGTGTACCCGTGGTTCGGGCAGGACATCCGCCAGGGACTGCCTCTCGCGATCGAGAACTACGCGCTGCTGCACAAGCTGTGGCGCGAGGACGTCGTCGACTTCGAGGGCAAGTTCCGCACTCCGCTGCAGGGCTTCACCTCCACCCCCCGTCCGCTCGACGGCATCGCGCCCTTCGTCTGGCACGGCTCGATCCGCACGCCCGAGATCGCCGAGCAGGCCGCCTACTACGGTGACGGGTTCTTCGCGAACAACATCTTCTGGCCGAAGGAGCACTACCAGCGGCTGATCGAGCTCTACCGCCAGCGCTACGCGCACTACGGTCACGGCACACCGGAGCAGGCGATCGTCGGTCTCGGCGGTCAGGTCTTCATGGCGGCGAACTCGCAGGACGCGGTGAACCAGTTCCGCCCCTACTTCGACAACGCCCCCGTCTACGGTCACGGTCCGAGCATGGAGGACTTCACCGAGATGACTCCGCTCACGGTCGGATCCCCGCAGCAGATCATCGACCGCTACGCCGCCATGCGCGAGCACTATGGCGACTACCAGCGTCAGCTGTTCCTCATCGACCACGCGGGTCTTCCGCTGAAGACGGTGCTCGAGCAGCTCGACATCCTCGGCGCTGAGGTCGTCCCCGTGCTGCGCAAGGAGCTCGCGAAGGACCGCCCGGAGGCGGTGCCGGATGCTCCGACCCACGCCGCGCGCGTCAAAGCGGAGTTCGGCGACGGCCCGACCCGTCAGGCCCGGCCCGGTGCGAACCGGGGCGACAACCTGACCGGCGATTCGCCCTACCAGGACACCCCGGCTCCCGCAGGCGCGGCGTTCGGGCTGAGCCGGAAGGGTGCCTGAGATGACCGTTCGTCGCATCGCGGTCGTCTCCGCCGGGCTGTCGAACCCGTCTTCCACGCGCATGCTCGCTGATCGGCTCGCGGCCGAGACCGTCAAAGCGCTCCGTGAGCGGGACATCGAGACCAGTGTCGACGTGATCGAGTTGCGCGACTATGCGCACGACATCACCAACAACCTGCTCACCGGGTTCGCGCCGCCGGCGCTCGAGACGGCGATCAACACCGTGGTGTCGGCCGACGCGCTGATCGCGGTGACGCCGATCTTCTCCACGAGCTATTCGGGACTCTTCAAGTCGTTCATCGACGTGCTCGACCCCGATGCGCTCACCGGGAAGCCGGTGCTGATCGGCGCGAACGCAGGGACGGCTCGGCACTCGCTGGCGATCGACTACGCGATCCGTCCGCTGTTCGCCTACCTGCACGCCGAGGCGGTCTCGACGGGCGTGTTCGCGGCGTCGAGCGACTGGGGCGGCTCGGGCGACGATGTCGCTCCGCTCGCCACACGCGTCGAGAAGGGTGCGCGCGAGCTCGCCGAGGCGATCGCCCGTCGCGACGCCGCTTCGGCAGCCGACCCGTACGACCCGGCCACCTATCTCGGTGAGGGTCGCTCGTTCGGTCATCTGCTCGGGGGCCTCGCGGGGGAGTGACCTCCGTCGTCCGGTTCGGTTCTCGACGCAGGGCGCCTTCCCCGTTGAACTCAGACGCCGTGGGCTGCTCCGCGGTTCCAGCGATACTCGGTCTCCGGGCGGCCACGGGCGCCGTATCGCGCGCTCCGGGTGACGACGCCCTCGGCAGCGAGGTGCTCGAGGTAGCGCCGCACGGCCACGCGTGACATGCCGAGGCGCTCGGCCGCTTCGCTCGCCGACAGCGGACCGGTCGCGCGCACGGCGGTCGAGACCCGATCGAGGGAGGCGGCCGACAGGCCCTTGGGGAGCGAGATCGTGCCCGTCGAGCGTCCGAGCAGCGCGTCGATCTCCGCCTGAGTCGCTTCTCCGTCGGTGGTCCTGGCCTGCTCCCGATGCGACCGGTACTGCTCCATGCGCTCTGCGAAGACGGCGAAGGGGAACGGCTTCACCAGGTAGTGGAAGACGCCCAGCGCGGCCATCTGCCGCACGGTCTCCGCGTCGCGAACCCCCGTGACGGCGATCACGTCGACCGAGGCGGCGCGGGCACGGAGTGCGCGGAGCACGTCGATCCCCGACCCGTCCGGCATGGTGATGTCGAGCAGAATCAGATCGAAGGCTTCGGCCCCCTGGCGATCCAGCACTGCGCTCACCGCCGCGCGGGCGCCGCTGCATTCGCCGACCACCTCGAAGCCGTCCAGGCGCGCAACATAGTCGCGGTGCAACTCGAGGGTGAGTGCATCATCGTCGACCAGCAGCGTGCGAATCATGCGCGTCGTCTCCGCGAGCCCGCCGCAGGCAGCACGACGCGGAACGTCGTCGGATCCTCCGTGACCGTCACCGTGCCACCGGCATCCGTGACGACAGAGCGCACCAGCGCCAGCCCGATGCCGCGCCCCTCGGCATCCGCCGGTTTCGTCGAATAGCCCCGCTGGAAGATCTGCTCGCGCCGGTCGTGGGGAATCCCCGGTCCGCTGTCGGAGACTTCGAGATCGATACCGCCATCCGCCGTCGGCCGCAGGGAGACCGCGACCCAGCGGTCGTCCGACTCGGCGGCGGCATCCATCGCGTTGTCGATGAGGTTGCCGAGCACCGACACGCTGTCGACCGTCGAGAGCGGCGACCGCGGAGTGGCGGGGTCGATATGGACCCGCCAGTCGATGCCGCGCTCCTTCGCCTGAGACGCTTTCCCGAGCAGGAGGGCGCCGACGGCCGGGTCGCCCTGGCTGCGTGCGGTGACCTGATCCACGAGCGACTGACTCTGCCGGGAGGTCTCGGTGAGGATCTCGATCGCCTCATCGCGTCGTCCGAGTTCGAGAAGAGCCACGGCGGTGTGCATGCGATTCCCGTGTTCGTGGGTCTGCGCGCGCAGCGCTTCGCCGAGCGTGCGAATGGACTCGTAGGAGGACACCGCGTCGCGCAGCTGGCCGGGAGGCAGGTCGCCGGCGATGCGCCGAGTGAACCAGCGGGCCAACACGGCCCCGCCTGTGCCGAGCGCGACGAGACCGAGGGTTATGCCCAGGGAAAGCGGGAGCCGCCGGACCAGGGTCTCGCTGATCGACTCGGTCGTCACCCCCGCGGCGACCCAGCCCCGAAGCGTGCCGCCGGCATCCTCGACAGGAACGATCGTCCGCACGGAGGGCCCGAGAGTTCCCGTGAACTCCTCGGTGAGGGTCTGCGGCGATGCAGGAATCGTCCCCAGGTATCGTCCGCCGATCTGTTCGGCGTCGGGATGCGTGACGCGGATGCCGTCGACGGTCATGACGGTGATGAAGTCGAGGCCGGCCTCGTCGATGACGGCCAGCGCGTAGGGCTCGAGCCGCCGCGTCGCCTTGTCTTCGTCCCCGGCGCTCAAGGCCGACACGACGTCCGGCGAGGCGGCGAGCGACACCGCGGTCGCCGCCGTCACCCGCTCCGCCTCGGCGCGGATGGCGCGCTGCGCTTCGACGACCAGGAACACCGCGACCAGCACGCCGATCACGACGGCGGCGCCGAGGAGCACGACGAAGACCCGTGATGCCGTGCTGCGGCCGTCAGAGAGGTGAGCCATCGCATCCTCCGGTCGTCGGCGATCTGGGTAGTGACCAATACGACCACAAATCGCGCCGTCGCGTGAACTCGGCGACGGTGGATCTCATCGGCGACGCGGAAGCCGCCGCACACATGACACGACGACGTTCATGATCGAGGAGGAAACATGGCCATCACAACGGGGTTCAGTCTGCCGGGGTTCAACTGGCGACGCGGAAAGCAGTCCTGGGATCGGCACACCTGGCTGTACGTGTCCGTGATCATCGCGGTGGTGCTCGGCGCCCTCGTCGGGCTCATCTGGCCGGAGGTCGGGCAGAGCTTCGAGCCGCTCGGCAAGGGCTTCGTGGCGCTGATCAAGATGATGATCGCGCCGATCATCTTCTGCACGATCGTCGTGGGCGTCGGATCCATCGCGAAGGCGGCGACGGTCGGGAAGATCGGCGGGCTCGCGCTGCTCTACTTCATGGTCATGTCGACCTTCGCGCTCGCGATCGGCCTGGTCGTCGGCAACATCATCCACCCTGGCTCCGGCCTCGACATGGCCGGCTCCACGTATGAGGCCGAGGGCGAGGCGAAGACCACGCAGGAGTTCATCCTCGCCATCATCCCCGCCACCTTCTTCTCGGCCTTCACGGGGGAGAGCGTGCTCCAGGTGCTGTTCATCGCGCTGCTGGTCGGGTTCGCCCTGCAGGGGCTCGGCGACCGGGGCGCTCCGATCATGGACGCGGTCAAGCAGCTCCAGAAGCTGGTGTTCCGCATCCTCGGCATGATCCTGTGGCTCGCTCCGATCGGCGCGTTCGGTGCGATCGCGGCCGTGGTGGGCAAGACCGGGGTCGCGGCGATCTGGAGCCTCGGCATCCTGATGGTCGCCTTCTACATCACCTGCATCCTGTTCATCGTGGTGGTGCTCGGCGTGCTGCTCTGGGCCGTCACGCGGGTGAACATCTTCTCGCTCATGAAGTACCTGGGACGCGAGTACCTGCTGATCGTCGGCACGTCGTCATCGGAATCCGCGCTGCCGCGACTGATCGCGAAGATGGAGCACGTCGGCGTCTCGAAGCCCGTGGTGGGCATCACTGTTCCGACGGGGTACTCGTTCAACCTCGACGGCACCGCGATCTACCTGACGATGGCATCGCTGTTCATCGCGACGGGAATGGGCCAGCCGATGTCGATCAGCGAGCAGATCGGCCTCCTGGTGTTCATGATCATCGCGAGCAAGGGCGCTGCGGGAGTGACCGGCGCCGGCCTCGCCACCCTCGCCGGTGGGCTTCAGGCGTACCGCCCGGATCTGGTCGACGGCGTCGGCGTGATCGTCGGTATCGACCGGTTCATGTCGGAGGGGCGCGCGCTGACCAACTTCACGGGCAACGCCGTCGCCACCCTCCTCATCGGCACCTGGACGAAGCAGATCGACCGGGATCGCACCCGCCGGGTGCTCAGCGGAGAGCTGCCCTTCGACGAGTCGCTGATGGACGGCGTGGATGCGCATGGGATGTCGGATGCTCCGCAGGCGGCGGGGGTGCAGGAGCTCAGCGAGTCCGCCGTCGCCGAGATGTCCGCGAAGGAGCAGCGGGCCAGAGATCGCGCGGCACAGGCCTGAGCCCTGCGGGACTGATCTCGCGAGCGAAGAGAGGGATGCGGGGCCGGATGATTCCGGCCCCGCATCCGTGTGGTCAACCGCTCTTGCGTCGGAACTCGCGCCGCGTCTGCGGGGCGGCTGCGCCGTGCACGGCGGAGTCGCCGTCGAGGTGCGACTCGCCCTGTCGGTGCTGCGCGTTCTTCTTCTCGAGCGCTTCCTTGAACTTGCGCTTCATCTCCTCAGCGGAGGTGGCGCCTTCTTCGGTGCTCATGCCCCGAGCCTAGAGCACGCTCGCGAAGAGGAGGTGTTCACGTCCGTCGTCTGCGGGTGAGGGCGTCGATCAGCAGACCGACGCCGATGGCCACCGCGATCGAGACCGGCACGGCCACGAGAGGTCCGCCGGGCACGATCGCGGCGACAGCGGCACCGATCGCCGCCTGGTAGACGGCCCACCCTGTCGCAGCCAGAGCGACGAGCGCGAGATAGCGCGGGGGATGGATGCGCGATGCTCCCGCCACGAGGTTGATGGCGAGCCGCGCGAACGGCACGAAGCGGGCGGTGAAGAGCACGGTGGCCGTGCCGCTGTCGAGACGCCGCCTCGCCCACGCGAGCGCCTGCTGCACGCGCGGTGCCCGCATCCAGCGCCAGCGGTCCGTGCCGACCAGCCTTCCGATCAGATAGCAGCACACGTCGCCGACGGTCGCGGCGACCGCCGCGCAGACGATGACGGCCCACAGCAGCGGCGCGCCGGTCGTGACCGCGAGGGCACCGAGCGCCGTCACCGCGACCTCGCCCGGGATCACCACGAGGAAGGCATCGCCGACGACGAGGAGGCTCATCAGCACCAGGCTCCACGGGCCGGCGAGCGTTTCGGCGAGCAGGTCGGTCGACACCGCTTCACTGTGCCGTGCGACGGTGAACGGGAACCAAAGGCCGGATAGCCGGTGACCTGCGATCCAGCATCCGGTGAACATCTGGTGGTTCGTCCCGTTTCCGGCGAGAGCGGTGTCTTCCCGCCGTCATCCTGAGGGTGTGAGAGTAGCGATCATCACGGAATCCTTCCTTCCGCACATGAACGGCGTCACCGGATCGGTGATGCAGATCCTGCGGCACCTCGAGCAGCGCGGGCACGAAGCCCATGTGATCGCGCCCGCAGCCGTCGGCATCCCCGAGGAGGTCAGCGGCGCGCGCATCGAGGCCATCCCGAGCCTCGCCCTCCCGGGGTACCGCAATGTGCGGGTCGGAACGTCGCCGGCCCATCGGGTCGCGGCTTCGCTCCGCCGCTTCGAACCCGACGTCGTTCACCTCGCCTCGCCGTTCGCGCTCGGCTGGCGCGGTGTGCTCGCCGCCGAGAGGCTCGACGTGGCATCCGTCGCGGCGTACCAGACCGATGTCGCCGCCTACACCGAGCGATATCGGATCGCGGCGACCACGGGCCTCGCCCAGACGCATATCGCCCGCCTCCACCGACGAGCGACCCTGACCCTCGCCCCCTCCGCGGAATCGGCGCAGCAGCTCGCAGCTCTCGGCATCGACCGGGTGCGCCGATGGGGGAGAGGCGTGGATGCCGAGCGCTTCCAACCTTCACGACGCAGCGGCGAACTGCGCGCGTCGTGGGGTGCGGAGGTGGTGATCGGCTATGTCGGCCGACTCGCACCGGAGAAGCAGGTCGAGGACCTCGCCGCCCTGCACGGCATCCCTGGCACGCGTCTCGTCATCGTGGGCGACGGACCGACCCGGTCACGGCTCGAGGCGCTGCTGCCGGACGCCCTCTTCCTGGGACACCTCGACGGCGATGCGCTCGCCGCCGCCATGGCGTCGTTCGACCTGTTCGTGCACCCCGGGGAGAGCGAGACCTTCGGTCAGACCCTGCAGGAGGCTCACGCGAGCGGCGTGCCCGTGATCGCGACCGGCCGCGGCGGCCCGCTCGATCTCGTCCGCATGGGGATCGACGGCTGGCTCTACCGGCCGGGCGACCTCGACGACATGAGGATGCGGGTGGCGGACCTCGCCGGGGATGCGCGCAAGCGCCGGGCGTTCGGCGATGCCGGACGAGAGGCGGTGCAGGGACGCAGCTGGGCGAGTGTGTGCGACCAGCTCGTCGGACACTTCGAGGATGCGCGGATGCTGCACGGCGTGGACGCGCGCGCCCGCGCTCGCCGAGTGGTGAGGCCGGAGCCCACGGCGTCGGTGACTCCACGGCGATGGCGGCGCTACGTCGCACTCGGCGACTCCCTGACCGAGGGCTTGTGCGACCCCGCTCCGGATGGCGCCCTGCGCGGATGGGCCGACCGGCTCGCCCTGCTGCTCGCCGCGCGCGGCGGACTCCACTACGCCAACCTCGCGATCCGCTCGAAGCGCGTGAGCGACGTGTGCGGGACACAGCTGGAGCGCGCGCTGCAGCTGCGTCCCGACCTGGTCTCGATCCTCATCGGCGCCAACGACCTCGTGAAGCACCGGGTTGACATGACGGCGCTCGCCGCGCGTCTCGAGGAGGCCGTGGTCCAGCTCCGCGAGATCGGTGCCGATGTGGTCCTCGTCACGCCGTTCCTCCCCGCACGACGTGCCGCCTCGATCTACACGCGCCGCTTCTCGGCCTTCGCGACCGCGCTCGCCGGGGTCGCCGCGCGCACCGGCGCGATCCTGATCGATACCGACCTGCACCCCTCGCTGCCGGAGCGTCAGAACTGGGGCGAGGATCTCGTGCATCTGAGCAGCCGGGGGCACCGGTTCCTCGCCTATCGCGCGGCCGAGGTCCTGGGTGTTCCGGATGCCGACGCGCTCGGCGCGCTGGATGCGGCGCTGCACGAGCATGAGACGATCGGCGCCGGTGTCTGGTGGCGCCGCCATGCCCTGCCCTGGGTGTGGCGACGGCTGCACGGTCGAGCAGCGGGGGACGGGCGCTCCGCGAAGCACGAGGATTACGTCTACCTCGGTCGGTCATCCGCGACGCGAGGCGTCTCGGTTTCCTGAGGGCGAATCGCGCTCAGCGACGGCCCATGCCGTGGTACTGCCAACCGGCAGCGCGCCAGGCCGCGGCATCGAGGCAGTTGCGCCCGTCCACGACGATGCGACCGCGCACCAGCCCTCCGGCGTGCACAGGGGAGAGATCGCGGCGGTACTCGTCCCACTCGGTGACGATCACGACCGCGTCCGCCTCGCGCAACGCGTCGTCGCGCTCTCTCGCGTATCCGAGTTGCGGGTGCGCGGCCTGTGCGTTGTCGATCGCGGCCGGATCCGTCACGACGACGTCCGCTCCGAGTCCCCGGAGCCGCACCGCCACATCGAGGGCCGGGGAGTCGCGGATGTCGTCGCTGAATGGTTTGAACGCCGCTCCGAGCACCGCGATCCGGCGCCCGAAGACGAGGCCGTCGAGAGCGTCGACGACGAGCTGGACGGCGCGGTCGCGACGACGCAGGTTGATGGCGTCGACCTCGCGCAGGAATCCGACGGCCTCGCCGCGGCCCAGTTCCTCGGCGCGCGCGGCGAATGCCCGGATGTCCTTGGGCAGGCAGCCGCCCCCGAACCCGATGCCGGAGCCGAGGTAGCGGCGCCCGATGCGGTCGTCATGGCCGAGCGCGTCGGCGAGGAGTGTCACGTCCGCCCCTGCGGCCTCCGCGATCTCGGCCATGGCGTTGATGAACGAGATCTTGGTGGCGAGGAACGCATTGGCGGCGCCCTTGACGAGCTCGGCCGTGGCGAGGTCGGTCACCAGGAACGGCGTTCCCGCATCGACGGCGGCGGCGTACGCCTCACGGAGGACACCGACCGCGCGGGCGCCGTCGTCGCCGGGGGCGGCACCGACGACGAGCCGATCGGGTGTGAGCGTGTCGTGGACGGCCCAGCCCTCGCGGAGGAACTCCGGGTTCCAGACCAGCGTCGCCCCCGTGCCGGAGACGCGGTCGGCCAGTCTTGCGGCCGTGCCGACAGGCACGGTCGACTTCCCGGCCAGTACGTCGCCGGGGCGGAGATGGGGGAGGAGCGCCTCCACCGCCGCATCGACAAAGCGGAGGTCGGCAGCGTGCCCGCCTGCGATCTGGGGTGTGCCCACGGCGAGGAAGTGCACGTCGGCGCCGGCGGCATCCGCCATGCTGCTGCTGAAGCGCAGGCGTCCGGATGCGAGGCCCTCCGCGAGGAGCTCGGCGAGCTGGGGCTCGAAGAACGGCGCCGTCCCCGCCGTGAGGGAAGCCACTTTCCGCTCGTCGACATCGATGCCCGTGACCTCGTGTCCGAGGGAGGCCATGGCTGCGGCATGCACGGCACCGAGGTACCCGCAACCGATCACTGACATGCGCATGCGCTCAGCACAGCGGATGCCGCGCACGACGCGGCATCCGGCCGGTGAACGGAGGGTGGCGGGGGCGTGACCGATCCGCTCCGCCCCCGGTCGCACGGGTTTCCGCGGCATCCGCTGATAGGCTGAGAGAGGTCGGCCTGTGTCGACCGCACAATTTCATATCGACTCACGGAGCGAGCGGCGGAGAAGCTGGTCCCCTGTGGTGGGTTCCTCGGCAGGCGTTGTCGGGTGACTTTCTACTGGTGGCCAGCGCAGGCGTCATTCGCGGGGCAACATGCCCGCGCGCCCGGACCCTTCCGTTCCGCTCCTTTGAACATGCTCGCGCGTCATACGGACTCGCGAGTCTAAACAAAGAAGGAGAGACCTCTTGGAAGGTCCTGAAATCACCGCCACCGAGGCCGTTCTCGACAACGGCCGCTTCGGCACCCGCACCATCCGCTTCGAGACCGGCCGCCTCGCGCAGCAGGCTCAGGGCGCAGTCGCCGCGTACCTCGACGGCGAGACCATGCTCCTCTCGGCCACCAGCGCAGGCAAGCACCCGCGCGAGGGCTTCGACTTCTTCCCGCTGACGGTCGACGTCGAGGAGCGCTCCTACGCCGCCGGCAAGATCCCCGGCTCGTTCTTCCGTCGCGAGGGTCGCCCCTCGACCGAGGCGATCCTGGTCTGCCGTCTGATCGACCGTCCCCTGCGCCCGTCGTTCGTCGACGGTCTCCGCAACGAGGTCCAGGTCGTCATCACCGTGCTGTCGATCGCTCCGGGCGAGTACTACGACGCGCTGGCGATCAACGCTGCTTCCGCCTCGACGCAGATCTCCGGTCTGCCGTTCTCGGGCCCTGTCGCCGGTGTGCGCCTCGCGTTCATCCCCGGCCACGGCGAGAACGCCGACCAGTGGGTCGCGTTCCCGAACGCCGAGCAGGTCGGCGAGGCCGTGTTCGACCTCATCGTCGCCGGTCGCGTCGTCACCAAGTCCGATGGCACGGAAGACGTCGCCATCATGATGGTCGAGGCTGAGGCCACCGAGGGCAGCTGGAACCTGATCAAGGCCGGCGCCACCAAGCCGAACGAGGAGATCGTGGCCCAGGGCCTCGAGGCCTCGAAGCCCTTCATCGCTCAGCTGGTCAAGGCTCAGGCCGAGCTCGCGGCGACCGCGTCGAAGGAGCCGGGCGTCTACCCGGTCTTCCCGGCGTACAGCCAGGAGGTCTACGACTTCGTCGCAGGCCGTTCCTACGACGACCTCGTCGGCGTGTACCAGATCGCCGACAAGACCGAGCGTCAGAGCGCCGACGACTCGATCAAGGACCGCGTCCGGGCACAGCTCATCGAGGCCACCGAGGCGAACGAGCTGCCTGCCGGAGCCCCGCTCGAGTTCTCCGCGGCGTACAAGTCCGTCACGAAGAAGATCGTCCGTGGTCGCATCCTCACCGAGGGTTCGCGCATCGACGGTCGTGGACTTGCGGACATCCGTCCGCTCGACGCCGAGGTGCAGGTCATCCCGCGCGTGCACGGCTCCGCGATCTTCCAGCGCGGTGAGACCCAGATCATGGGCATCACCACGCTGAACATGCTCAAGATGGAGCAGCAGATCGACTCGCTGTCGCCCACGACGAGCAAGCGCTACATGCACCACTACAACTTCCCGCCCTACTCGACCGGTGAGACCGGTCGCGTGGGTTCGCCGAAGCGTCGCGAGATCGGGCACGGCTTCCTCGCCGAGCGCGCTCTCGTGCCGGTGCTGCCGAGCCGCGAGGAGTTCCCGTATGCGATCCGTCAGGTGTCCGAGGCGCTGAGCTCCAACGGCTCGACCTCGATGGGCTCCGTCTGCGCGTCGACCCTCTCGCTGCTGAACGCCGGTGTGCCCCTGCGCGCACCGGTCGCCGGCATCGCGATGGGCCTCGTGTCCGACGAGGTCGACGGTGAGACCCGTTACGCGGCGCTCACCGACATCCTGGGTGCCGAGGATGCTCTCGGCGACATGGACTTCAAGGTCGCGGGTACCGGTGAGTTCATCACCGCCATCCAGCTCGACACGAAGCTCGACGGCATCCCGACGTCGGTTCTCGCGGGTGCGCTGACCCAGGCGCGCGACGCGCGTCTGACGATCCTCAACGTCCTGAACTCCGCGATCGACGCTCCTGACGAGATGGCGCCCACCGCGCCTCGCGTGATCAGCGTGCAGATCCCGGTCGACAAGATCGGCGAGCTGATCGGCCCGAAGGGCAAGACGATCAACTCGATCCAGGACACGACCGGCGCGCAGATCTCCATCGAGGAGGACGGCACCGTCTACATCGGTGCGACGGATGGCCCCTCGGCCGAGGCCGCGCGTGCGCAGGTCAACGCGATCGCCAACCCGACCAACCCGGAGATCGGCGAGCAGTTCCTCGGAACCGTCGTGAAGATCGCCACTTTCGGCGCCTTCATCTCGCTGCTGCCCGGCAAGGACGGACTGCTGCACGTCACCGAGGTGCGCAAGCTCGCCGGTGGCAAGCGCGTCGAGAACGTCGACGACGTGCTCTCCGTCGGTCAGAAGATCCTCGTGAAGATCACGAAGATCGACGACCGTGGCAAGCTCTCGCTCGAGCCCGTCATCGACGAGGCGCCCGCCGCTGAGGCTGCGCCCGCGGAAGACGCCGCCGCCGAGTAAGCGTCACGATCGAACCGGAGCCCGGGTCCGTCCGCACAGGACGGGCCCGGGCTTCGTCGTGCGAGACGTGATCAAACCGTTATCGGAAGTTTTCGCGCCGTTCCCCGGATTGGTCGGGGTGTTCGCCGATGTCGCTTACCCTCGAAGTACGCACCGGGGGGTGCACCAGAGGCAGTGACGCAGGTCGGAAACGCACCGATCGACGCGGGGGTGAGAGAGTATGCGGTTGTTCAGCGTAGGCGCAGGAGCGTCGGACGAGCGAGCCCGCGGGGCTGCCGAGCAGGCGCCTGCCGAGCACCCATCCGCTCCGATCCCGATCGTCGGACCCGGAGTCGGCGAGACCGTCCGCATGCCGCTGGGCGAGACCGGCTTCGAGACGTTCCCGCTCATGCTCGGCGCCGCGGAATTCGGCTGGAACGTCGACCTCGAGACCAGCCACGGCATCCTGGACCGCTACGTGGAGTTCGGCGGCAACGCCATCCACACGGCAGACGGCTTCTCCGGCGGACGAAGCGAGCACATCATCGGTCAGTGGCTGAGGTCGCGCGGTCGACGTGAGAGGGCGATCCTCAGCGTGCGCATCGGCGCCCATGCCGACAATCCGGGCCTCGGCTCGGTGAATCTCGTGCGCGCCGTCGAAGGATCGCTGACACGACTCGGCGTCGAGCGGATCGATGTGCTGTACCTCGACGCGACGCTCGACAGCACGACGAACGTCGAAGACACTCTCGCGACGGTGGAATGGCTCAAGGACGCCGGCAAGATCGGCGCCGTCGGCGCCTTCGGGTTCGCACCGGAGCGACTCGTCGAGGCGCGCATCCTGGCGTCTGCCGGATACCCGCGCATCGAGGTGATCGACGCGCCGTACAACCTGCTGCGCCGCCAGCCTTTCGAAGGCGACCTCCGTCTGGTGGCCGGCGCGCAGAACCTGGCGGTCACGCCCTCGCATGCCCTGGAGCACGGATTCCTGTCCGGTCGCCACCGCAGCAAGGCACTGACGTCGCAGGGCGTTCGCGGCGAGCAGCTGCGCGGTCATCTCAACCGTCGCGGCATCAAGATCCTCAAGGCGTTGGACCAGGTCGCCGCCGATCTCGCGGTGCCGGTAGCCGCCGTCTCCATCGCGTGGCTGCTGGCACAGCGCACCGTCGCCGCCCCGATCGTGAACACGTTCGCGACGGATCACGTCGACGAACTCATGCAGGGAGCGGGCGTCACCCTCTCGCGCACGCAGGTCGCCGACCTCACACGCGCGGGGAACTGAGTATCGTCCGACCCGTGACATAGGGTGGACGAGAGGCCCGGCGGATGCTGGCGATGAAGCGAGCGAGTTTGTGACGCACTACATATATCTGGTCAGACACGGTGAACATCAGGATGCCGAGCACGGCCTCGCCGACGGACCCCTCTCGCCGCGAGGGCAGCGTCAGGCCGAGTTGATCGCGGATCGGCTCTCGGGTCTTCCGCTCGACGCCGTCTGGCATTCACCGCTGCTGCGCGCCAATGAGACGGCGCGCGCCATCGCCGGCCGGCTCCCGTCGGTCGACCCGGAGCCCACGGCGTTGCTCTTCGACTGCGTCCCCACAGGCATGACGGAAGAGACTCCCGCCGCGTTCGAGCCGTTCTTCGGCTCGATCTCGGATGCCGAGATCGATGCCGGTCGAGCGCAGATGGCCGATGCCGTGAACGAGTTCCTCATGCGCAAGAACGGCGAGGTGCACGAAGTTCTCATCACGCACAACTTCGTCATCTCCTGGTTCGTGCGCGAGGTGCTCGGTGCGCCGGAGTGGCGTTGGATGACGCTCAACCAGGCCCATTGCGGTCTGACGATCATCGCGCAGAAGCAGGGACGACCGTGGACGCTGCTCAACCACAACGACACCGGGCATCTGCCGGTCGAGCTCCGCACGGGCATCCCCGACCCGGTGCCGGTCTGACGCCTCCGCGCGCCCGAGCCGGATGCGCACGCCCGCTCCATAGACTGGAGCCATGACCTCTCAGGTGGCACTCGTCGGCGGAACCGGGAAGCTCGGAAGGATCATCCACGCGGTGATCGACGAGCTCGAGGGGTTCGAGGTGAGCCGTGTCTTGACCTCGTCGAGCGATCTCTCCGAGCTGCAGGGGGCTGACCTCGTGGTCGACGCCTCCTCGCCGCAGATCAGCATCGACGTGGTTCGTGCCTCCGTCGAACGCGGGATCAACGTCCTTGTCGCCACCTCGGGCTGGTCCGCGGAGCGCATCGCGCTCGTGCGCCCGCTCGTCGAGGCCGCCGGCACCGGCGTGGTCTTCATCCCGAACTTCTCCCTCGGATCAGTCCTCGGTTCGGCGTTGGCCGCAGCTGCCGCGCCGTTCTTCGGTTTCGCCGAGATCGTGGAGGCTCATCAGGCGACCAAGATCGACTCGCCCAGCGGCACTGCGGTGCGCACCGCTGAGCTCATCGCCGCCGCCCGCGCGGAGCAGGGGCCGGTAAGTGCCCCGCACGCGGATCAGCGCGCCCGCGGCCAGCAGGTCGGAAGCGTGCCGATCCACTCGCTGCGTCGTCCTGGCGTCGTCGCCAAGCAAGAGGTCATCCTGTCCGGCCCGGGCGAGTCCCTCACGTTCACGCACGACACGGTCGAGCCGGCGCTCGCGTATGCGCCCGGCATCCGTCTCGCGGTGCCGTTCGCGCGCGAGGCCACGGGCGTGATCGTGGGCCTGGAGCACATGATCGACATCGGCATCGGCCGATGATGTCGCGCATCGGCGTCGGCCTGATGGCGGCCGCGCTGCTGGTCTACCTGGCCGTCGCCATCTGGCTCGCGGTCATGTTCATCTCGGTCGGCTCGCCGGTCTCCGTCGGCATGGGCATCACGCTTCTCGTGCTCGCGCCGATCGGCGCGTGGGCGTTGATCCGGGAGATGCAGTTCGGCTTCGCCGCCGACCGCCTCGGTCGAACGCTCGACGCCGAAGGCGGGATGCCGCCCGTCGAGACTGAGCTGACTCCGAGCGGTCGCATCGCGCGGGCGGACGCCGACCCGCTGATCGAGCGCTATGCCGCGGATGCCGAGGCGGCGGAGGGCGACTGGCGCGCCCGCTACCGCCTGGGCATCGTGCAGGACGCTGCGGGCCACCGCAGAGACGCCAGGGCGAGCATCCGCGAGGCGATCCGGCTCGCCCGCCGCTGAGACGACGGGCGAGGGACCGGACTCAGGCCAGGGTGGCTTCGAGCGTGATCTCGATGCCGGAGAGTGCCTGAGATACCGGGCAGCCGGTCTTGGCCTCGGCGGCGATCTCCTGGAACTTCTCCGGGGTCAGTCCCGGGACGACCGCGTTCACATTGAGGTGACTGCCGGTGATGCCGACACCCGGCTTGAACGTGACGGAAGCGCTGGTGTTCACCTTCTCCGGCGGGGTGCCGTTCTCGGCCAGCGCGTGCGAGAGCGCCATGCTGAAGCACGACGAGTGGGCGGCCGCGATGAGCTCCTCCGGCGTGGTCGTCGTGTCGCTGCCCTCACTGCGGGCCTTCCAGTTGATCGGGAAGGTACCGAGGTTCGACGAGGAGAACGCGACCGTCCCCGACCCCTCCATGAGCGATCCGGTCCACGTGCTGGCGGCTTCGCTGGTGACGGGCATGATTCCTCCGGTTCTCGCTGAGTGCTCGGTGTGCGCTCCGCGTCGCGGCCAGCCTATCGACCGGGCGGAGCCGACGGAACCGGATTCAGGCGGTCGATGCCGCTCGGCCGATCAGACCCGCTCGCTGCAGGAGCAGATACAGCTGGCAGCCGAGGCAGAAGGCGAAGGCCGCGTTGAGGAACGCGGCGATGAAGGCCGCGGCCGTGGCGACCGGCAGCGCCCACGGGACTCCGCTCAGGTGCAGAACGAGGCCGACGCCGACGACGAAGAGTCCGACCCCCTGGGAGAAGCGCGGTGGGCGCGGGTCCTCGAGCTCTGCCGGGGGAGCCAGCCGCGGACGCACCAGCTGGCGGAACAGCACGCCCCAAGGCGCGGTGTCGGGCGACACGACGCTCCAGAGGAACAGCAAGGCGATGACGACGGTGAGCAGGAAGCCCGGGTCCAGAGCACGCTGCAGGAGAGTGGCCGCCTGGATCGCCCATGGGTCGCCGCCGACGAAGGCGAAGTCGAACCCCGGCGCGAAAGTGAGCCACGTGCCGGGGAGACGCGCGGTCGAGATCCCGATCAGCGCCAGGAACGTCGCGACGAGCAGCAACACAGCAGTGATCGTCGCGGCGAACCGCGGACCGCGCGGATCGATGCCTGCGGGAGTGGTCATGAATGCTCCAGTCTTCGTGCCTCAGACGGAGGCGAGGGCTTCGGTGAGGGCGTGACGATGCGGAACGCCGTGGAATCGGGCGCGGACGGCGCCGGTGCGGTCGACCACGAAGGTGGTCGGCGTCTGCAGCACCTTGTATCGCGCCGAAAGGTCCGGCCGATGGGTCAGATCGACCTCGACATGTCGCAGCCCGTCGTGATCGGAAACGTAGGCGTGCAGCATCCGTCGTACCTGCGGGCACCGTGCGCACATCTCGGTGCTGAACTGCACGAGCGTCGCGCGGGAACCGAGCTCAGAAGTCGCGGCATCCGCCGGGTCGAACCGGAGGGCTCCCGCGTCGCGCCGGCGTCCGTCGCGGCGCCGCAGGGTCACCCCGATCACCGTGGCGAGCACCAGGAGTGCTGCCGCGATCCCTCCCGCGAGTGCCGGCGACATGGCTCGAGAGTACGTCGCTCCCGGGGGTGCGAGGGTCGATGTTTCCGACCGTGACGATCGGCATCCAAGACACACGGCATCCGCCCGCGCGCTCGGACCTGCGGGTATCGTGGCTGTCATGAGCGCAGCCGTCCCGACCCCGTATGAAGACCTGCTCCGCGACGTCCTGGAGACCGGCACGCACAAGTCGGATCGGACCGGGACCGGCACGACGAGCGTCTTCGGACGGCAGATCCGCTTCGACCTCTCGAAGGGCTTCCCGCTCATCACCACCAAGCGGGTGCATTTCAAGTCGATCGCGTACGAACTCCTCTGGTTCCTTCGCGGCGATTCGAACGTGCGCTGGCTGCAGGAGAACGGCGTCACCATCTGGGACGAGTGGGCCGACGAGACGGGCGACCTTGGCCCCGTCTACGGCGTGCAGTGGCGCTCCTGGCCGACGCCCGACGGCGAGAGCATCGACCAGCTCTCGCAGGTCATCGACCAGATCCGCCAGTCTCCGGACTCCCGCCGGCTCATCGTGTCGGCCTGGAACCCGGCCGACATCCCCGACATGGCCCTCGCCCCGTGCCACGCCCTCTTCCAGTTCTACGTCGCCGACGGCCGGCTCTCCTGCCAGCTCTACCAGCGCAGCGCCGACATGTTCCTCGGAGTCCCGTTCAACATCGCCTCGTACGCGCTGCTCACGATGATGATCGCCCAGCAAGTCGGTCTCGAGCCGGGCGACTTCGTGTGGACCGGTGGCGACTGCCATATCTACGACAATCACCTCGAGCAGGTGCGCGAGCAGCTCACCCGCGAGCCCTTCGCCTACCCGACGCTCCGCTTCGCCCGCACCCCGGAATCGATCCTCGACTACCGGTACGAGGACTTCGTCGTGGAGGACTATCAGCATCACGCGCCGATCCGCGCGGCGGTGGCGGTATGACCTGGGTCGGCCTGATCTGGGCGGAGGCGCACGGCGGCGTCATCGGTGCCGAGGGTGGAATGCCCTGGCACGTCCCTGAGGACCTGGCGCACTTCAAGCAGGTCACGCTGGGCGCCCCGGTGGTCATGGGCCGCAAGACCTGGGACTCGCTTCCGGAGCGATTCCGGCCCCTGGAGGGTCGCGAGAACATCGTGATCACGCGTCAGCAGGACTGGACTGCTGACGGCGCGCGTCGGGCGGCGAACGTCGCCGAGTCCGTCCGCGGCAAGGACCGGGTGTGGATCATCGGCGGGGCCGAGATCTTCCGCCTCGTCATCGCCGAGGCCGACCGGCTCGAGGTCACCGAACTCGACCTTGAGGTCGACGGCGACGCGTACGCTCCCTCCAAGGCCGGATGGCGTTTGGTCGACGAGGGGGAGTGGCAGACCTCGCGCACCGGCATCCGCCACCGCTTCCTCGGATACGTGCGCTGATGCCCACCGCACTGATCACCGGAGCGAGCGCCGGGCTCGGCGCCGAGTTCGCCCGGCAGCTCGCACGGCGACGGGCGGACCTGATCCTCGTCGCCCGGTCGCAGGACGCGCTCGACACCCTGGCCGCCGAGCTGCGCAGCACGCACGGGGTCGCGGTCGAGGTGCTCGTCGCAGATCTCGCCGAGGAGGAGGGCGTCACGAAGGTCGCCGATCGGCTGCGGGATGCCGCGGACCCGATCGACCTCCTGGTGAACAACGCCGGCTTCGGGCTGCCGCTGCAGTTCGCCGACAACGACATCGACGACGAGGTCCGCCACCTGCGCGTGCACGTCGAAGCCTCCATGCGGCTCATGCACGCGGCGCTGCAGACCATGCGCGGTCGCGGCGGTCGCATCATCAACGTCGCATCCGTCGCCGGCTTCATCTCCCGCTCCACGTATTCCGCGTGCAAGGCGTGGCTGATCGGCTTCAGCCGCTGGGCGAACGCCGAGTACGCGCGCGACGGTGTCAGCGTCACCGCGCTCTGCCCGGGATTCACGCACACGACCTTCCACGAGCGGATGGGGCTCGCCGCCGGGCACGAGGGCGTCCCGGCGTTCATGTGGCTGAACGCCCCCGATGTGGTTCGCGCGGGGCTGCGCGACGCCGCCCTCGGCCGACCCGTGTCGATCCCGTCACTGCGCTACAAGGCGATCGTGGCGTTGACCCGCCTGCTGCCGAGCTCGCTCACGTCGGGTGTCGCCCGGCGCGGACGGGTCTGATCGCCGGAGCCGTCATCCGAATCGTCGCGTCCGCGAGAGCGGCATGCGAACCGATACGCTGGTCCTATGACGCACTCGGGCAACCCTTTCGGACAGGTTCTCGTCGCGCTCGTCACTCCGATGACGGCCGACGGCGAAGTCGACTGGCCCGCCGTCGAGAAGCACATCGATGACGTGATCACCGCGGGCGCGGACGGCATCGTCGTGACGGGAACGACCGGCGAGACCTCGACCCTGACGGACCCCGAGAAGCTCAAGCTCGTCGAGGTCGGGAAGTCCGTGGCCGCCGGACGCGCCAAGATCATCACCGGCGGTGGATCCAACGAGACCGCCCACGCGATCGAGCTGTACAAGGCCAGCGAGAAGGCCGGCGCCGACGGCATCATGATCGTCACCCCGTACTACAACAAGCCGACGCAGGCCGGCATCCTCACCCACTTCCGCATGGTGGCGGACGCGACCGATCTGCCGGTGATCCTCTACGACATCCCCGGCCGCACGGGCGTGCCGATCAAGTACGAGACGATCCTGCGCCTCGCGAAGCATCCGAACATCCTCGCGGTGAAAGACGCCAAGGGCGACTTCTCCGAGGTGAGCCGCGTGCTCAACCAGACCGACCTCATGTACTTCTCCGGCGACGACGCGAACGCGCTGCCGCACCTCGCGATCGGCGCCACGGGCCTGATCGGCGTCACCGCGAACGTCGCGCCAGGCCCGTACCGCACGATCATCGATGCGGTGAACAACGGGGACCTCGCAACGGCCACTGCGGAGCACAAGAGGCTCGAGCCCCTCGTGCGCGCCGTCATGACCCACGTTCCCGGCACCGTGGCAGCGAAGTACATCCTGCATGGCCTCGGACGCATCTCGAGCCCCCGCGTGCGACTTCCCCTGGTCGGTCCGGAGGAGTGGGAGGCCGCGCTCATCGAAGACGAGCTCGACCTCGTGAAGAATGTGCCCGGCGCCGATTTCTCGAACTTCCGACCCGACCGCAATGCGGCTGCGGGTGGTGCCCTGCCGAAGGTGCACGGCACGACGCGCTGAGTCGCGTCGCCACGAACGAACGGACGCGCACAGTGTCCGACTGAGGAGACAGCATGTCCATTCCCCTGTCAGAACCGTCCGCCCTCGACGAAGGAACGCTGCGGGTCATCCCGATCGGCGGTCTCGGCGAGATCGGCCGCAACATGACCGTGTTCGAGTACGACGGCAAGATCCTGATCGTCGACTGCGGGGTGCTCTTCCCTGAGGAGCACCAGCCCGGTGTCGACCTGATCCTGCCCGACTTCGAGCCCATCCGCGATCGCCTCGACGACATCGTCGGCGTGGTGCTCACGCACGGTCACGAGGACCACATCGGTGCGGTGCCGTACCTGTTGCGTCTGAAGAGCGACATCCCGCTGATCGGCTCCGGACTCACCCTCGCGCTCGTCGAGGCGAAGCTCAAGGAGCACCGGATCAAGGCGTTCACCCTCACGGTGACGGAGGGGCAGGAGGAGCGGGTCGGTCCCTTCGACCTCGAGTTCGTCGCGGTCAACCACTCGATCCCGGACGCCCTCGCCGTCGCCATCCGCACGCCCGCGGGGATGGTGCTCGCGACCGGCGACTTCAAGATGGACCAGTTGCCGCTCGACGGTCGGATCACCGATCTGCGAGCGTTCTCACGCCTTGGCGAGGAGGGGGTGGACCTGTTCCTCGTCGATTCGACGAATGCCGACGTGCCCGGCTTCACACCCACCGAGCGCTCGATCGGGCCGGTCCTCGACCAGGTGATCGCCAAGGCTCCGCGCCGGGTGATCGTGGCGAGCTTCTCCAGCCACGTGCACCGCGTGCAGCAGGTCATCGACGCCGCTTCGTCGAATGAGCGCCGCGTGGCGTTCCTCGGACGCAGCATGGTCCGCAACATGACGATCGCGGAGCAGCTGGGCTACCTCAAGGTCCCCGCCGGCGTGCTCATCGACTACAAGAAGGCCCGCGATCTTCCGGACGACCAGATCGTCTACATGTCGACCGGGTCGCAGGGCGAGCCGATGGCCGTGCTCAGCCGGATGGCCAACCTCGACCACGCGATCGAGGTGAGCGAGGGCGACACCGTGATCCTCGCGTCGAGCCTGATCCCGGGGAACGAGAACGCCGTCTACCGCGTGATCGACGGACTCACCAAGCTGGGCGCGAACGTCGTCCACAAGGCGAACGCGAAGGTCCACGTCTCCGGCCACGCGGCCGCGGGCGAGCTGCTCTACTGCTACAACATCCTGAAGCCGAAGAACGTGCTCCCCGTGCACGGCGAGTACCGCCACCTGATGGCGAACGCGAAGCTCGCGCAGGAGACCGGCATTCCCGAGGCGAACACGATCATCGCCGCCAACGGCACGGTGATCGATCTGAAGGACGGCGTCGCTCGCGTGTCCGGCCAGCTCGACATCGGATTCGTCTACGTCGACGGGTCGACCGTCGGAGAGATCACGGATGCCGACCTCAAGGACCGACGCATCCTCGGCGAGGAGGGCTTCATCTCCGTCATCGTCGTGGTGGATGCCGGAACGGGCCGCATCATCTCCGGGCCGGAGATCCACGCGCGCGGCGTCGCGGAGGACGACTCGGTCTTCGACGACGTCACCCCGAAGATCGTCGCTGCGCTCAAGGAGGCAGCGGGCAACGGAGTGCACGACACGCATGCGCTGTCACAGGTCATCCGCCGGACCATCGGTCGCTGGGTCAACCAGAAGCTGCGTCGCCGTCCGATGATCGTGCCCCTCGTCATCGAGGCGTGATGCGTGTCGGTCCGTCGCGAGTGCACGCACTCCCGGCGGACCGACACACCCCCGTAACAGCCGCCGTCTAGGCTCGCGCCATGGTTCAGGGCTTCTCGACCCGGCGCGCGCTGCAACCGGACGCGGTCTTCCTCGGCGACATGCTCGTCGAGGCCGCGAACTGGCGCGCCGGTGGGATGCGGCCGCGGCACGAGGTGCTGACATCGGCGGACCATCGGCGCTACCTCGCGGGATGGAAGCGATCGGCCGACGACGGGCTCATCGCAATCGCCGACGAGGGAATTTCGGTGGGCGCGGCCTGGTATCGCCTGCTGCCGCAGAACGAGCCAGGCTTCGGATTCGTGGGTGGCGCGGTGCCGGAGCTCATCATCGGAGTGCACCCGCTCTGGCGTGCCCGCGGCGTCGGTCGCACGCTGCTGCGCGGCATCGTCGAGCTCGCGGGATCGCAGGGTCATGCACGGATCAGTCTGAGCGTGGAACGGGACAACTTCGCTCGCAACCTGTACCGCGCTGAGGGGTTCACCGTCATGACACAGGGTCCGCTCCGCGACACGATGGTGCGTCGCACCGCCTGACGTGACGGGCGAGATCGGCGCGAAGCCGCGTCGTGACGCGGATATGTCGGCGGTTCGACGTAACGTGAGACCATGGCCAGGAGTTCCACGAAGACCGAGCGTGCGTCAGCGAGCGCACCGTCGCGCCCCAAGCGGCAGACGGCTTCCAAGGCCCAGCCCGCGCCCAAGAAGTACATCGACGAGCAGGACAAGCCTCCGATCGCGGTCCGCGCATGGACGGGACTGGCGCACGGCGTCGGCGGACTGTTCCGTGCGTTCGGCCCGGAGACCCTCGAGAAGGACGACCGCCGCGACGGCTTCCCGCTCCTGCTCGTGCTGCTTGCCGTCCTCGGCGCGGTCGACGAATGGTTCTTCATCGGCAACGAGGTCGCCGCGAACATCAGCGCGTTCTCCGTCGGCCTTTTCGTCGGTCGCGTGGCTTTCTTCATGCCAGTACTGCTTCTGTTGCTGGCCGGATGGTTGTTCCGGCACCCTTCGTCGGTCCATGACAACGGCCGAATCGGAATCGGTTTCGGTCTGTTCGTGCTGGCGCTTGCGGGGATGTTCCACGTCGCCGGTCCGCGTCCACATCCGAACCAGGGCATGCTCGCGCTCAGCGAATCGGGCGGCCTCTTCGGATGGATGCTGGGCCAGCCGCTCACGTATCTCACCGACATTCCCGCGTACCTCGTCCTGTCGCTCCTCGCTGCGCTCAGCACCCTGATCCTCACCAAGACCCCGCCCAACCGCATCGGCGCGCGTCTCGGTGACCTGTACGCCTGGATGTTCGACGCCGAGCGTCCGGAGAAGCCGGCGAAGGATGCCGCGGCGATCGACGACGCCGACAAGGTCGACGATCCCGACGTGCTGCCCTGGTGGCGGCGCAACAAGACCGGCCGCGAGGAGGACCCCGACGAGGGGACCCTCGGCTCGGACGACATCACCGCGCTGCTGAGCACGGCGGATCCGACGCCGGCCTACGACCAGGCGGTGGTGGTCGAGAACCCGTACGATGCCGCGACCGAGGTGCTGACCGACGTCCGCTCCGTGACCGACTCTCTCGCGGAGCAGCAGGCCACGGCCCTGCTCGACGACGAGTCCGACACCGGCGAGATGCCGGAGCTGCCGGGCCTCGACGGCTTCGGCACCGAGGGGCCGGGGGAGCGGGGCCCGCAGGCTCCTGCTGCGCCGTACATCCTGCCGTCGCCCGGCCTGCTGGTCGAAGGGCCGCCCCCGGTTCTCCGCTCCGAGGCGACTGACAAGGTGATCGAGCAGATCACCAACGTCCTCACGCAGTTCAAGGTCGACGCCAAGGTCACCGGTTTCTCGCGCGGGCCGACGGTCACGCAGTACGAGGTCGAGGTCGGCCACGGCGTCAAGGTCGAGAAGATCCTCCAGCTCAGCAACAACTTCGCGTATGCCGTCGCGTCGAACGACGTCCGCATCCTCTCGCCCATCCCGGGCAAGAGCGCGATCGGCATCGAGATCCCGAACGCCGACAAGGAGATGGTCGCGCTCGGCGACGTGCTCCGTTCCCCGGCGGCGCAGAAGAGCACGCACCCGATGACGATCGGCGTGGGCAAGGATGTCGGCGGCAACATCGTGATCGCCAACCTCGCCAAGATGCCGCACCTGCTCGTGGCCGGTTCGACCGGATCCGGTAAGTCGAGCTTCGTGAACTCCATGATCACGAGCCTGCTGATGCGGGCACGGCCCGCCGACGTGCGCATGGTGCTGATCGACCCGAAGCGTGTCGAGCTCACGAGCTACGCGGGTGTTCCGCACCTCATCACACCGATCATCACGAACCCGAAGAAGGCGGCCGAGGCGCTGCAGTGGGTCGTGAAGGAGATGGACATGCGGTACGACGACCTCGCATCGTTCGGCTACCGTCACATCGACGACTTCAACCGCGCCGTGCGCGCCGGCGAGGTCGTGCTGCCCGTGGGCAGTGAGCGCGTGCTCAAGCCGTACCCGTACCTTCTCGTGGTCGTCGATGAGCTCGCGGACCTCATGATGGTCGCCCCTCGCGATGTCGAGGACTCGATCGTGCGCATCACCCAGCTCGCCCGAGCATCCGGAATCCACCTCGTCCTGGCCACGCAGCGCCCGAGCGTCGACGTCGTGACGGGTCTGATCAAGGCGAACGTCCCGTCGCGCCTCGCGTTCGCTGTGACCAGCGTGACCGACAGCCGTGTCATCCTCGACAGCCCAGGCGCCGACAAGCTCATCGGGCAGGGTGACGCCCTGTTCTCGCCGATGGGCTCCTCCAAGCCGTTCCGCCTGCAGGGTGCCTGGGTGGACGAGAAGGAGATCGACGCGGTCGTGAAGCACGTCACGCGTCAGGCGCGGCCGGACTACCGTCCAGACGTGCAGGAGGCTCTCGAGCCGACAAGGAAGAAAGAGGTCGACGAGGACATCGGCGACGACCTCGAGCTGCTGCTCGCGGCCGCCGAACTCATCGTGTCGTCCCAGTTCGGGTCGACGTCGATGCTGCAGCGCAAGCTGCGCGTCGGGTTCGCGAAGGCCGGTCGTCTTATGGATCTGCTCGAGTCTCGCGAGATCGTCGGACCCTCCGAGGGGTCGAAGGCCCGCGACGTCCTCGCCACGGCAGAGCAGCTTCCGCAGGTGATGGCCAAGCTGCGCGGTGAGGACGCTCCGGCTGCTCCTCCCGCGCCCGCAGCGTCGTCGCCGTCGTCCTCCGGCCCGGCATACGACGACCCGACAGAGTCGCAGTTCAACCGGCTCCCTGTCGTGGAGGCCGAGGGCGACGAAGACGCCTGGGGCCTGACGGGGCGCGACTGATGGCCATTCCTCGGCAGCTGCCCAACGCGATCACGATCGCCCGCATCCCGCTCGCGGTCATCTTCTTCGTTCTGCTCCTCCTCGGCGGCACCTACGGGCTGCCCGAGCCCGCGATGCGCTGGATCGCCGCGATCCTGTTCATCGTCGGCATCTCCACGGACTGGGTCGACGGCTACCTTGCGCGCAAGTACGACATCGTCAGTGACTTCGGCAAGCTGTGGGATCCCATCGCCGACAAGCTGCTGACGGGCGCGGGCTTCATCGGTCTCGCGATCCTCGGCGAGGTTCCGTGGTGGATCGTCGTCATCATCCTCATCCGTGAGTGGGGCATCACCGTGCACCGCCTCATGGTCGCGAGCGAGCACGTCGTCGCCGCCGCCTGGATGGGGAAGATCAAGACCGCCTTCCAGGCCGTGGCGCTGGGCTGGGCGCTGTTGCCTCTGTACGTCGTCATCGACCTGGGACCCTGGACGCTGATCACCTTCGTGCTGATGATCATCGTGCTCGTGCTCACCGTGGCCAGCGGGATCGACTACATCGTCGCGCAGGTGCGAGGGGCGCGGCGGAAGTCGTGACTGCCTCGCCGGCATCCGAAGTGCTGACGGCATTCGAACGCCGCGGCTGGACTCTCGGAGTCGCCGAATCCCTCACCGGCGGCGCGGTCTGCGCCGAATTGGTGTCAGTGCCGGGTGCCTCGGCTGTGCTGCTCGGGGGAGTGGTCGCGTACGCCACCCCGGTCAAGCACTCTGTTCTCGGTGTGGAGGCGGAGCTGCTCGCCGAACATGGACCGGTGCGTGCCGCCGTCGCGCTGCAGATGGCCGACGGGGTGCGAAGTGCCGTGGCCGTCGACGGGAGGATCGCCGATGTCGGGATATCGACCACGGGAATCGCAGGCCCCGAGTCGCCGGACGGGCAGCCGGTCGGGACGGTTCACGTGGGTGTCGTCACTCCCGCCGGGGGGTGGACCAGAGAGCTGCACCTCGAGGGGGATCGCGCTGCGATCCGGGCACAGACCGTCGTCGCCGCCCTCGCATTCGTGCTCGAGAAGGTCGAGGAATAGTCGGGTGCATTTCTCGGTTATGACTGATGTGCTCACACTGAAACCACAGAGTGCAGGGGTAGATTCTGTGCACGCCAGGAGGACTAGACTGGCTGTCTCATCGAGTGGGATCTCGGTGAATCGAACGGGGAGGAGGTTCCGATGATTCTTGTACGACAGGAAATCGGCGATGTGCTGAGGGACTTCCGCCTGCAGAAGGGCCGCACCCTCCGGCAGGTCGCAAGCAAGGCCTCCGTCGCGCTCGGATACCTCAGTGAGGTCGAGCGAGGCCAGAAGGAAGCGTCGAGTGAGATTCTCGCCTCGGTCGCAGATGCGCTCGACGTACCGATCTCGACGATCATGCGCGAGGTGGGCGATCGCATCTCCGTTCTCGAGGGCATTCAGGTCTTCCCGGATGTCGTTCCCGATGACCTCGTGGCGTCGATCGAGCCCGAGCTCTCCCTCCGCTGAGCTCCGGCCGGTTCCCGACACGATGCGCCGCAGCGAATTTCTCCGCGCCGTCGATGACGAGTTCCAGGCACGAGCTTCGTCATTGGTGAACGACCTCGTGCTGGGTCCGCTCGGCAACAGGACGGCTCTCGAGGCGCTCGAGGACGGTGCGCCGCCGCGTGACATCTGGCTCGCGCTCTGCGCGGAGATGGACGTACCCGAGAACCGCCGACACGGCGCGGGGCGCCTGGAGCCACGGCGCCGCTGACGGTGCGTCGCGCGTTCGAGTCGTCCAGATTCTGACACGCCGATCGCGGCGTGTTGTCGAAGATCTGTTCGAAGCGGGCGTAGTCTTCTGCACAAGTGGTTCCCGAGTTCCGTTCCGCACGGTTCGCGGAGATATCGACCCAATGTCGGTGGCTCCTCGTACGGTGAAGAACAGGCCCAGAGCCACACGCCTTGCCGGAGAGTTGTTCCCACTCGGGAGCGCCGCGGCAGCCTACAGGCGGCACCACGCGAGCAGAAGGAGCACACCATGCCATCACCCGCCGACCGCGAGAAGTCCCTCGAGACAGCACTCGCCCAGATCGACCGTCAGTTCGGCAAGGGCTCCGTCATGCGGCTGGGCAGCGATGATCGTGCCCCCGTGGCGGTCATCCCGACCGGCTCCATCGCCCTCGACGTCGCTCTCGGCGTCGGAGGCCTCCCGCGTGGTCGCATCGTAGAGATCTACGGACCGGAATCCTCCGGTAAGACCACTCTCACTCTGCACGCGATCGCCAACGCGCAGCGCGCCGGCGGCATCGCCGCATTCATCGACGCCGAGCACGCCCTCGACCCCGACTACGCCGCGAAGCTCGGGGTCGACATCGACGCCCTTCTCGTCTCGCAGCCCGACACCGGTGAGCAGGCGCTCGAGATCGCCGACATGCTCGTCCGCTCCGGGGCGATCGACCTCATCGTCATCGACTCGGTCGCGGCGCTCGTGCCACGTGCCGAGATCGAGGGTGAGATGGGTGACTCGCACGTGGGCCTTCAGGCTCGACTGATGTCGCAGGCGCTGCGAAAGCTCACGGGTGGTCTGAACCAGACCAACACGACCATGATCTTCATCAACCAGCTGCGCGAGAAGATCGGCGTGTTCTTCGGTTCCCCTGAGACCACTGCCGGCGGTAAGGCGCTGAAGTTCTACGCGTCGGTGCGACTCGACATCCGTCGAATCGAGACGCTGAAGGACGGCACCGACGCCGTGGGAAACCGCACTCGTGTCAAGGTCGTCAAGAACAAGATGGCGCCGCCCTTCAAGCAGGCGGAGTTCGACATCCTGTACGGCATCGGCATCTCGCGCGAGGGCAGCCTGATCGACTTCGGCGTTGAGCACTCCATCGTGAAGAAGTCGGGTTCCTGGTACACCTACGACGGTGACCAGCTGGGGCAGGGCAAGGAGAACGCGCGTACGTTCCTGCTCAACAACCCCGACATCGCCCTGGCCATCGAGACGCAGATCAAGCAGAAGCTCGGTATCGGAGGGGCTACCCCGGCTCCTGCTGCTGCCGACGAGCTCGCCGAGCGTCGTCCGGCCTGATGAATGACACACGTGGGGGCGATTCCGAGCGGATCGCCCCCATCATTCCTCTCTTCGGCAAGAAGTCCGCAGATCGAGCGGATGTGACGCCGATGAAGCCATCCGCCACCGACCCGGGTCGGTCCGCGGATGCTGATCCTCGCCGCACAGGTGGCGACGAGTCGTGGCGGTCGACCTGGCACAGCTCAGCTGAAACCACACCGCTCGGCGACGTCAGCGACGCCGGTACACCCAGCGACAGGCATCCCGCTCGGGGCGCGGCGGCGAAGTCAGCGGCATCGGATGCGCCGGTGGCCCCCAAGCTCCGAGCATTGCGTGACCCTCGCGGTGACGGCGGCGCTGGCGACGACTCCGAGCCGGTGCGTTCCCCGGATGAGATCCGCGCCGCGGGGGAGGAAGCTCTGCTGCGCAAGCTGCGGGGCAAATCGCTCTCGATCTCTGAGGCCCGTCTGGTGCTGAGAGGTCACGGCCTCGACGGCGGGCAGGTCGATGACGTCGTCGATGACTTCTGTCGGCGCCAGTATCTGGACGACGCTGTCCTGGCGAGCCTGCTCGTCACTTCGGGTGTGGAACGAAAAGGCCAGGGGCGGGTCGCGCTGTCGCGCGCGCTGTCCCAGCGGGGGCTTCCGCGAGACGTGATCGATGCCGCGCTCGACGAGCTGCCGGATGACGATGCCGAGCGCGCTCTGGAGTTCGCCAGGTCGAAGGCCCGGTCGATGGCCAGGCTCGACAACGACACTGCACTGCGACGGCTCGTCGGACAGCTGTCGCGACGCGGATACAACGGAGCCGTGGCGATGAATGCCGCGAAGACGGCTCTGCGCGAGGTGTCGTCGGGCGGTTCCTCATCAGGCGTGCGGTTCGTCGATTCCGACTGAGCGACTCAGTCCAGTCCTCGAGATCCGCTCGTACAATGGGATCATCATGACTATCCCCCGCAGCGAGCCGACGATCATCAGTGCATCGTCGGCGGCCATCGATGTCGACGGCCGACAGCGATCCTACGAAGTACGCACCTTCGGGTGCCAGATGAACGTCCACGATTCGGAGCGGCTGTCGGGTTCTCTCGAGAGTGCCGGTTACGTGCGTGCGAGTGACGGCATCGAAGCCGACGTCGTCATCATCAACACCTGCGCGGTGCGAGACAACGCGGCGGGAAAGCTCTACGGTACCCTCGGACACCTGGCATCCGTGAAGCGCCGCAAAGACGGCATGCAGATCGCCGTCGGCGGCTGCCTCGCGCAGATGGACAAGCAGGCGGTTCTCGACAAGGCTCCGTGGGTGGACGTCGTGTTCGGCACCCACAACATGGGCTCCCTCCCGGGTCTCCTGGAGCGCGCGCGTCACAACGGAGATGCCGAACTCGAGATACTCGAGTCGCTCGAGGTCTTCCCGTCGACGCTGCCGACCAAGAGGGACTCGGCGCACAGCGGCTGGGTGTCCATCTCGGTCGGGTGCAACAACACCTGCACTTTCTGCATCGTTCCGAGCCTCCGAGGCAAGGAAAAGGATCGTCGCCCCGGTGACATCCTCAATGAGATCCGGCTGCTCGTGGACGATGGCGCGATCGAGGTGACCCTGCTCGGTCAGAACGTCAACTCGTACGGCGTCGAGTTCGGCGATCGGCAGGCGTTCGGCAAGCTGCTGCGCGCCGCCGGCGAGATCGAGGGTCTCGAGCGCATCCGCTTCACCAGCCCGCACCCCGCCGCCTTCACCGACGACGTCATCGACGCCATGGCCGAGACGCCCAGCGTGATGCCGCAGCTGCACATGCCCTTGCAGTCCGGCAGCGACCGCATTCTCAAGGCGATGCGGCGGTCTTACCGCAGCGAGAGGTTCCTCGGAATCCTCGAGCGAGTACGCGATCGCATCCCGCATGCGGCGATCACCACCGACATCATCGTCGGGTTCCCCGGGGAGACGGAAGAAGACTTCGAAGACACCATGCGGGTCGTCGAGCAGGCTCGCTTCTCGAGCGCGTTCACCTTCCAGTACTCGATCCGCCAGGGAACGCCGGCCGCCACCATGGAAGATCAGGTTCCCAAGGCGGTCGTGCAGGACCGATACAACCGGCTTCTCGCGCTCCAGGAGCGGATCTCGCTCGAGGAGAACCAGAAGCAGATCGGTCGTCAGGTCGAAGTGCTCGTCTCGACCGGCGAAGGCAAAAAGGACGCGGAGACCCACCGTCTCACCGGCAGGGGCGAAGACAACCGCCTCGTGCACTTCGAGGTGACGCCGGGCTCCGACCTTCCGCGGCCTGGTGATGTCGTGACCGTGACCATCACCCGTGCGGCGCCGTTCCATCTGCTCGCCGACGACCCCACCGGCGCGCCGCTCCGCATTCGACGGACGCGCGGCGGAGACGCCTGGGATCGCGCGCAGGCAGAGTCGTGCGCCGTACCAGCCCCTGTCTCGGACGGCGGGCCGCGGGCGGTCTCGCTGGGTCTTCCGACCCTGCGCGTCGGCGTGTGACCGTCGACCCGCGCCTCTGGGTCATCGTCGGCGCCACCGGCACCGGTAAGAGCGATCTCGCTCTCGATCTCGCGGAGGTGCTGCGCGCAGAGGGCAATCCCGCCGAGATCGTGAACGCGGATGCGATGCAGCTCTACCGCGGCATGGACATCGGCACGGCGAAGCTTCCCGTGGCTGAACGTCGGGGTGTTCCGCACCACCTGTTCGATGTGTGCGAGGTCGACCAAGAGGCTGCGGTCGCCTGGTATCAGCCGAAGGCGCGCGCAGCGATATCGTCCATTCACGAGCGCGGCGGAGACGCGATCCTCGTCGGGGGGTCAGGTCTCTACGTCTCGAGCGTGATGTACGAGTTCGACTTCCCTCCCCGTGATCCGGCCATCCGGGAACGTCTGGAGAGCGAGCTGGAGTCCGAGGGTCTGGCAGCTCTCCTCGGTCGGCTACACAGGCTGGATCCGGCGACCGCAGAGCGGATCGATCCCCGCAACGCCCGACGCGTCATCCGCGCGCTGGAGGTGCTCGAACAGGGGAGCGAGACGCATCGGGCCGCTTTGCCGGAACATCCCGAGCTCTGGCATTCACGCACCCGCGTGATCGGGCTCCGCTCCGATCGTGCGGAGCTGGTCGCGCGCCTCGACGCGCGCGTGGTGCGAATGTGGGCGGCGGGGCTCGTCGACGAGGTCGCGCGTCTGCGCGAGCAGGGACTTGAGCGCGGTGCCACCGCGGCGCGAGCCATCGGGTACGCCCAGGCCCTCGGCCAGCTCGACGGCCGCCTCTCCGAGGCGGAAGCCATCGCAGAGACGCAGGCTCTCACTCGTCGTTACGCCCGCCGTCAGGTGTCGTGGTTCAAGCGCTACCGCGAGGCCGAGTGGTACGACGCTCCCGCCGACGTGCAGGAGATCTCGAAAGCCTGAACCGGGTGTCGGTGGCTGCTGGCACGCTGTTCGCATGACCACACACTTCTTCACCGCTTCGAGTCTCGACGGGTTCATCGCCACGGCCGACCACTCTCTCGACTGGCTGCTGAAGCAGGACATCGACCCCGACGGTCCGATGGCCTATCAGGGGTTCGAGAAGACGATCGGAGCCTTGGCCATGGGCGCATCGACCTTCGAGTGGGTGATGCGGCACGAAGAGGGGCGCTGGGGCTACACGCAACCCGCCTGGGTGTTCACGCATCGAGAGCTCGAGGTTCCCGACGGTGCCGACATCCGTCTCACACAGGACGACATTCCCCGGGTGCATGCGCAGATGGTCGAGGCCGCGGGCGACAGAGACCTGTGGGTGATCGGCGGGGGAGACCTGGCCGGGCAGTTCGCCGACGCCGGCCTGCTCGACGAGGTGTGGGTGCAGTATGCGCCGGTGACACTGGGCTCCGGCGCCCCGCTTCTGCCGCGCGCACTGGATCTCGAGCTTCTCGACGTCGCCCGCAACCGCGACTTCCTATGCGGTCGCTACCGTGTGCTCAACGGCTGAGCCGTTGCGCGGACGGGCGTTTCGCACTCCCTAGACTGGGCTCATGGTCGCATTCACCAAGGGACATGGCACCGGCAACGACTTCATCATCATCGCCGACCCCGACGGGGAACTCGACCTGTCGGTCGAGCAGGTCGCCGTTCTCTGCGATCGTCACTTCGGCATCGGGGCGGACGGCATCCTTCGGGTGGTGCGATCGTCGGCGATCCCCGAAGGAGCCGCCTCTCTCGCTGAGGAGCCCGACGCCGAATGGTTCATGGACTACCGCAACGCCGACGGCTCGATCGCCGAGATGTGCGGCAACGGCATCCGGGTCTTCGCGCACTTCCTGGTGCGCGCGGGGCTCGCCACGATCGAGCAGGGCTCGACGCTGCCGATCGGCACGCGCGCTGGCGTACGCGACGTCACGCGTAGCGCCACGGGATACCAAGTTGATCTGGGACTCTGGAAATTGTCCGGCGATGACCCGCTCGTGCGCGTCGACGGGCTGCCTGTCACGCGTCCCGGTCTCGGTATCGACGTCGGCAACCCGCATGTGGTCGTCGCTCTCGCCTCCGAGGCCGAGCTCGCCGCCGTGGAACTGCACCGCGCTCCCGATGTCGACCCGGTGCTCCCGGCCGGAGCGAACATCGAGTTCGTGGTCCCGGAGGAGCCGCTCGTGCGCGACGGCGTGGGGCACGTACGCATGCGGGTTCACGAGCGCGGCGTCGGCGAGACGCTCAGCTGTGGCACCGGCATCGCTGCCACGGCCCTCGCGGTGCGCTACTGGGCAGGCGAGCAGGCTCCGAACAACTGGCAGGTCGAGGTGCCTGGCGGCACGTTGAGCTTGCGGATGTTCCCGGCCGAGGACGGGGAGCACGTCGGCCTCGCGGGGCCCGCGCAGCTCGTGTTCCAGGGCGAGGTCGATCTCATCTGATCTGACTGTCGTCAGAAGGCGTCAGCGGACGACGATCGGCTCTGTCTGCGGATTCCCGTGCTTGCGGACTTTGAGGATGCGGTAGCCCTTGCCCGTGGCGGTGCGGTGCACGCTGTACCCGGGATGGAAGGTGGCGCCGATCCAGCGCTGCAGCGAGTCGGCGCCCAGGTTCCGCTGAACCACGAGCCAGGCGTCGCTGCGGTCATCGAGTCGCGGGATCCAGCGCTCGAGGAGGCCGTGCAGCTCGTTCTTACCGACGCGGATCGGCGGATTGGACCGGATCGTGCGGAACGTGACGTCCTGGGGAACATCGTCGGGCAGCGATGCGTTGACATTGGTAAGCCCGAGAGCCGCGGCATTGCGGCGCACGAGATCCAGGGCTCGCTCGTTCACGTCGACGGCCCACACTGTCGCATGAGGAGCGGCGAGGGCCATCGAAAGACTGATCGGCCCCCAGCCGCTGCCGAGGTCGAGAAGATTGCCTCCCGGAGGTACCGGGGGCATGTTGGTGAGAAGCACTGCAGTACCGGCATCCAGCCGATCCGGGCTGAACACGCCACCGGCAGTGACGACCTCCAGCTCACGGCCTGCGAGCGACACACGGATCGAACGCAGATTCTCGGGGCTTGCCGGGGCCGCAGTGAAGTAGTGATCTGACCCCATACGGTGAGCGTACCGGACCGCCCGGGCTAAGGTTAAGGCTCGCGACGAAAGCAGAGATCAGGAACGGATGACGGAGACCACCACACACTCCACCGATGACGAGGCCGTCGACCGCGTGCTCGCGAACGCAGAGAAGCGCTCCGAGGTGCGTGTCTTCGGCGCCGCTCAGGCGCTGCAGGACGAATCGACCGCCGCGCACTCGACGACAGACGGCAACCAGTGGGATCTCGAGGATCGCCACGCCCTGCGCCGGGTCGGTGGACTCTCGACCGAACTGGAAGACGTCACAGAGGTCGAGTATCGGCAGCTGCGACTGGAGAACGTCGTGCTCGTGGGCGTCTATCCGCAGGGTTCCCAGGAAGACGCCGAGAACTCGCTGCGCGAGCTCGCTGCCCTCGCCGAGACCGCCGGTGCCGTCGTGCTCGACGGCGTGCTGCAGCGGCGACCGCATCCGGACGCCGCCACCTACATCGGCCGAGGCAAGGCGCAGGAGCTCAAGGACATCGTCGCGGCGGTCGGTGCCGACACTGTCATCGCCGACACCGAGCTCGCACCGAGCCAGCGCCGCGCGCTGGAAGACGTGGTCAAGGTGAAGGTCATCGACCGCACCACCGTGATCCTCGACATCTTCAGCCAGCACGCCAAGAGCCGCGAGGGCAAGGCCCAGGTCGAGCTCGCCCAGCTCGAGTACCTGCTCCCGCGTCTTCGCGGTTGGGGTGACTCGATGAGCCGCCAGGCCGGTGGACAGGTCGGCGCCGGCGGCGCCGGTATGGGCTCCCGAGGTCCCGGTGAGACGAAGATCGAGCTCGACCGTCGTCGCATCCGGACCAAGATGGCTCTGCTGCGGCGTCAGATCCGCGACTTCGGTCCGGCCCGCGAGGCCAAGCGCGCCGAGCGCAAGCGCAACACGATCCCCTCCGTGGCCATCGCCGGCTACACGAACGCCGGGAAGTCGAGTCTGCTCAACGCGCTCACCAGCGCGGGCGTCCTGGTCGAGAACGCCCTGTTCGCGACCCTCGACGCCACGGTGCGTCGTTCCGAGACGGAGGACGGTCGGGTCTACACGATCACCGACACGGTCGGCTTCGTCCGCAATCTGCCGCACCAGCTGGTCGAGGCGTTTCGCTCGACGCTGGAAGAGGTCGGGCAAGCGGATGTCGTGCTGCACGTCGTCGATGGATCGCACCCTGACCCTGCCGGTCAGCTGCAGACCGTGCGCGATGTGTTGGGCGATGTCGGCGTGCGCGACCTGCCGGAGATCGTCGTCTTCAACAAGGCCGACCTCATCTCCGAGGACGAGCGACTGGTGCTGCGCGGCCTGCAGCCGCATGCGCACTTCGTCTCGTCGCGCTCGGGGGAGGGCATCGCTGACCTGCGCGCCACCATCGAGGAGGCGCTGCCGAAGCCGGCCGTCGAGGTGCATGCAGTGGTCCCGTACGATCGCGGCGATCTGATCGCGGCGATCCATGAGACCGGGATGCTGCTCTCCGTCGAGCACCGGGAAGACGGCACGGCCGTGCACGCGCGCGTCTCGGAGCGTCTGGCTGTCGACCTGGCGCCGTTCACCAGCCGGAGCTGAGCGGCCTCACCGGGCGGAGAAGCGCGCCTCGACGGTGGCGGAGATCACGATGTCCTCCGGCTCGTACTCCATCGCGGGTGCAGAGTCCGCCGCGAATGCAGCGCCCCGGACCTTCATCATCGGTGCCGCCGGTGACGGCTGACCACTCGAGATCAGGCCGACGTCGGCGATCTCGAGCGGGGTGACCTCGCTCCGCCCCAGGGCGCGGGCGTAGGTCTCGGCGCGGGTGACGGCGACGCCGACCGCCTGTGCCGCTACCTCGCTCTCGATCCGAGCGTTCGTCTCCGGAGTGAGGTGCCAGTTCACCCAGCCGACCTCGACTCCGTCCCACGGGGAGATGTCGGACACCAAGATGGACAGTTCGGATGCTTCGACGAAGGTCGCCGTGAAGTCGATGCTCGCGTAGTACACGGGAGCGAGTCGCTTGCCCTCGTTGTTCCACGGTCGCTCCGCCCGGACGGAGAGGCGCTTGCTGGTCCAGTCGACGACGGTGCCGGCATCCGCTCGTCCGTTGATGCTGCTGCGCACCGGCTCGGCGAGGTGCATGACATGTTCGACGACCGCGGTGCGCTCAGGACCTTCCGCGCGGACGCTGACCCGGATGGTGGCGCGCTCGGGCGCGACACGCGCCTCGTGCTCGCCGCGGACGGTGACCGTGACATCGCTCATGCGCCGACTCTACGCCAGCGGTCTCAGCGGATGATGCCGGAGGGAATGGCACGGGCCGGGTATCCGTTGTATCCTGAGAAGCTGAGGTTCTCGGACCTCGGGAAGTGACAACTCCACAGTGCGACAGCGGCTCCTTCGAGAGAAGGACTACGGGGCTGATCGGTTTCGACAGCGCCTGTATATCCACGAGAAGCGGGCCGAGGATGCAGAGTTATCTCGTAAACGCTCTCTGCAAAAAAATAGTTGCCGAAACCAAGCGCAACGACTTCGCCCTCGCTGCATAAGCGAGCCCGATAGTCCGTCAGACCGTGTGTGATTCCGACACGGACCCTGGCGTCATTTAGGAATCTTGCTGTGTGACGGCGTCTGGACGTCACGCGGGACTCTTCCCAGGCTGGGCTCGTCGACTTAGGTGTCTGTGACAAAGGTCGGAGCCGAGTAGAACGTCTTTACAGACTGCGCCCGGAGAAGGTGTGGATTTTCAGCGTTGGACGGGGGTTCGATTCCCCCCAGCTCCACCCAGCCGTTGTCGCAGAGAAAAAGCCCCCGATCCCGTGGAAACAGCGGGATCGGGGGCTTTCTCCGTCGACCGTCAATCGTCCGCCGGGTCCTGCGCGGACACGTCGTCGTCGGTCGAATCGTTGCCGGAGGGCGGAACAGTGGGCGGGGTTCCCTTGCCGTCCTCGGCGCCGAGGTTGTCGTGCTCCTCAGGACCGGGCGAGGGCTCCGTGCTGATGTCGTTGCGGTCGCTGTCAGTACTCATGAGGGTGTCCCTTCGTCGTCGAACAGCATCAGTCTCGCGCCCGGCTGTTCCTCGGGCCAGCGCCTTGACAATCCCACGGTCGGACCGCCTACGCGGCGTCGCGCGGCGCCGTGAGGTCGTAGACCCATTCGTTCACCGTGAGCTCCGCGCCGCGGAATGTCTCGGTCGAGGAAGCCGTGAGCTCGAATCCCGCGCGTCGGCACACGGCATTCGACGGGGGATTATCCACGGAAGGGAAGGCGACGAGGCTGTCGCGGCGTTCCGGGTGTCGGCGCACATCATCGATCAGAAGGGCGAGGGCTCGGGCTGCGACCCGCTGTCCTTGGGCTTCGGGCAACACGAACCAGCCGGTCTCCCATACATCCCGATCCTTCCAACGCAGCCTCCAGTAACCAACCGAACCGACCGGCTTAGAATCGAGGAGGATCGCGAACATCCGCGCCTCGCCTGATTTGGCGTACCGCAAGTAGCGCGCATGCCGGTCGGCGATCTGCTCGTCGGTCTCCGGTCCGTTGAGATGCGACGTCATCTCCAGCGTGTTCGCACGGTGCAGCAGGGGCAAGTCGTCATCGTGCCACGGCCGAAGAGCGAGGGGCTCCATCTGCTCAGCCGGTCCATTCGATGAGGACCAGACCCTGCTTGGTGTCGGCGAGTTTCACCCAGCCGTCGCCGAAGAGGTAGGTCATGCCGTAGCCCTCGTCGTCCGTGCCCATCGAGTACTGGGGGTCCTCGGTGAAGTAGACGCCTTCCGGGCCGTCTTCGCGCTGCCAGCCGCCTGCGACCAGTGCCGTCTGCGCCGTTGCAGCGTTCTCCTCCGTAAGTGGCGACCACCCGTAGAGCTGGCCGTGATCCGAGCCGACCGAGTAGTCGGCCCAGAAGCACAGCAGTCCTTCGGTGAGCTCGACGTCGCCGATCACGAACTCCTTCGGTTGCGCTGTCCACCCGGCCTTCGAGAGAGCGTCGACGGTTCCTGCCGAGATCATCGACTCGCAGGAGATCTCGGCGGAAGTGGCGCTCGGCTCAGGGGTGCCCACCGGTGCGACCGCGGCGGGTGTCTGCGTCGCGGAGCGCGAGGGCGTCGGCGCAGGCGCCTCCGCCGGGGCCGCGCACGCCGTCAGCGTCGCCAGGGCGATGAGCCCTGCGGCTGCGGCGGAGATGATGCGGCGGGACACGAGGGGGTCTTCGGTTCAGCGGTGCAGGAGTGTCAGGAAGGCATCGTGCAGGATGCCGTTGGTCGCGAGCGTCGAACGCGCGGAGATCGTGTCCTCGCCGTCGAACGAGGTCATGCGACCGCCTGCCTCGCGCACGATCGCGACCGCCGCGGCGATGTCGTACTCCTTCACGTCGAACTCGGCGACCATGTCGATCCGGCCTTCGGCGAGAAGCATGTAGGCGTAGACGTCGCCGTAGGCGCGGTCGCGCCAGACGTTCGCCGCGAGTGCGAGCAGGGAGTCGAGCCGACCTGCATCCGACCACTGCGCGATGCTCTGGAAGCTCACGCTGGCCTCGTCCAACGACGCCACCGACGAGGTCTGCAGACGTCGAGGGCCCGCGGCGGTCGCAGTCCATGCTCCGCTGCCCGTGGAGGCCCACCAGCGACGTCCGAGCGCCGGCATGCTGACGACTCCGACCTGCGGTACGCCGTCGATCGCCAGCGCGATCATGGTTCCCCACAGAGGCACGCCGCGGAGGAAGTTCGCCGTGCCGTCGATCGGGTCGATGATCCACTGGCGCTCGGTGCTTCCCTGCGCTCCGTACTCCTCGCCGAAGATGCCGTCATCCGGACGTTCGGTCTCGAGAATGCCGCGGATCGCGCGCTCCGTCGCGAGGTCGGCATCCGTCACGTGCGACTTGTCCGCCTTCGTCGAGATCTCGAGGTCCGCCGCGTCGAAACGAGGGAGCGACTGCGCATCGGCAGCGTCGGCGAGACGGAGAGCGAGCTCGAGATCGCGGGACAGGAGCTCGGCGCTGGGGGTGGCGGTCACCGTCTCAGAATAGTCGTTCGTCGAGAGCGGCCAGAGGGACGTTCCGCCAGGTTTCACCCGGTGCTTTCGACGGCCACGCCCGGGGTCGGCTCGATTTCGCCTCGGACCCATCGGCTGGTAATGTAATTCCTCGGTCGGGGTTCTCCCGGGCCACGCACCTCTAGCTCAATCGGCAGAGCAACTGACTCTTAATCAGTGGGTTCTCGGTTCAAGTCCGAGGGGGTGCACGGATCAGCCTCGGAAACTCTCGCCAGTTTCCGGGGCTTTTCTGCTTCTTGCGGTACCGTGTGCCTGATCACGGAGGGACCACTGATGCGAGGAATCATCGGGACTGCAGGGGGCATCCGCGGCGTGATCGCGCTGGCGGCCGCGCTCGTCTCTTGCGCCGGCGCACCGGAGAAGACCGTGGACTACACGGAGACGTCCGTCACGCTCGCGCCCGGCGAGGCGTTGGTCGTCGATTTCGGTGAAGTCAACGCGACGGTGGGCCAGGAGTGGGTGCTCAGCGCAGAGCCGGATGCCGTGGTGCTCGGACCCGGCGAGGAGCGGTCGCGCTACCTGGGCGAGGACGGCATGACCGGCGCGCCCAGCGAGGTCACGTACCGCTTCGCTCCGGTGGGTGAAGGCGCGACCGTGATCGAGTTCGAATACCGTTTCCGTGGCGAGGTGCCCGAGGACCCTGAGGATCAGGAGACGGCGCGCATCGAAGTCACGGTGGAGAGATCCCCGACCGCACTCACACCACCGCGATGACCTGACCGTCGGTGAGGCGGCGCAGCTCGTCGAACGTCAGCGGCATCACGGTGTGCGGGTGCCCCGCGGCCGCCCAGATCACGTCGAACCGCTGCAGATCCGCATCGACGAACGTGCGCAGCGGCGCGGGATGGCCGACCGGCGCGACCCCTCCGATCGCCTGACCGGTCGCTTCGCGCACGACGGAAGCCGGTGCCATCACGACCTCAGCCACGCCGATGCTGCGGGCGAGCACATCGAGGTCAGCGCGGTGCCCGCCGCTGGTCATGACGAGCACCGGCACGCCGTCCGCGAGGAACACGAGACTGTTCGCGATCGCCGCGACCTCGCACCCGACCGCGGATGCCGCTTCGGCAGCCGTGCGGGCGGAATCGGGGAGCACGCGGATCTCCGCGTCGACCCCGGCATCCGACAGATGCTGATGCACGATGCGACTGCGCTCGGGGAGGTGGGGCACGTCGACCATCACTCCACCGTACTCAGGCCGCGTCGCCGATCAGGATCGCGGCAGCGTCTGCGACCTCGGCGTCCGCCGGCTCATCGTCGATGTGGGCGAGCACGCGCCGACCCAGGAACACGGTCAGAGCGGCGAGCAGCACCGACACCGCCGCGAAGGCGTACGGCACCGTGGCGTTGAACGCGTGCCACAGCAGCGCGGCGATGGGCGGAGCCATCGCACCGCCCAGGAACCGCACGGCGGAGTATGCCGAGGACGCCACAGAGCGGGGGAGATCGGTCGCTTCCATCACGGCCTCCGTCAGCACGGTGTTCATGATGCCGAGCAGCAGACCGCCGATGACGATGCAGGCCACCAGCGCTCCGGCGTTCGCGACCACCACCCCTGCGGCGACGAGGTCCAGCGCGAGCAGCGGGAGGACGATGAGGATGATGCGGGTTCGCGGCATCCGGCGCATCAGGACCGGCGCGACCCAGACGCTGGTGACCGCGAGCGCGACGCCCCAGCCGAAGAACGTGAACCCGATCCCCATCGCGCCGAATCCCAGCGGGAACGGCGAGAAGGCGAGGAGCACGAAGAACCCGATGTTGTAGAACAGGGCGGCGACGGCGAGAATCGCGAGCGCGGGGCGGCGAAGAGCGGTGAAAGGTGCCGAGAACGGCACGGGCACGCGCTTCTCGCGCGGTCCGCGCAGGAGGACCAGCACGGCGACGAACGCGACGGCCATGAGGGCGACGACGCCGAAGAACGGCCCGCGCCAGCTCTGCTCCCCGAGGAGTCCGCCGAGGAGCGGACCGATCGCGATGCCGAGTCCCAGCGCGGCCTCATAGAGGATGATCGCCGCGCTGCTGCCGCCCGATGCTGCACCGACGATCGTCGCGAGCGCGGTGGAGATGAAGAGGGCGTTCCCGAGTCCCCAGCCGGCGCGGAACCCGATGACCGCATCGACGCTGCCGCTCAGCGCGCACAGGAGCGAGAAGGCGACGATCAGCGCCAAGCCGATCAGCAGTGTGGCCTTGGCGCCGATCCGGCTGGAGATCCAGCTCGTCACCAGCATCGCGAGCCCCGTCACCAGCAGGTAGCTGGTGAACAGCAACTCGGTCTCGACGGGGGACGCCTCGAGCGACCCGGCGATCGCCGGGAGGATCGGGTCGACGAGTCCGATGCCCATGAAGGCGACGACGCAGGCGAACGCGACGGCCCAGACCTTCGCGGGTTGCTTCCACACGGAGGGGGTGGCGGCGGCGTTCAACGGGCTTCTCCTGTCGAGTCGGGGGCGGTGTGTGCGGCGAGGATCTCCGCTGCACGGGCGAGGGCGGACCAGTCGTCGTCACTCAGGTCGGCGAAGCGCGGTGCGAGGGTCGTGCGGAACTCCTGGAGCCACGCAGCGAGAGTGTCGGCACCGCTGACCGTGATGTCGACGACCGTGGCGCGTGAATCGTCGGGGTCGGGGGAGCGGAGCACGAGTCCGTCGCGCTCCAGGGTGCCGATGAGCCGCGTCATCCCTGGCTGCGTCGTGCGTGCCGCGGCCGCGAGTGCGCCGACGCGCTGCGGGCCGCTCTGCTGGAGCAGGCTCAGGACGCGCCACTGTGCGGCCGGCGCGTCGTTGCCGGCATCCTGAGCGGCGATGCGGCCCAGCGCGTAGCCGGACAGCACCAGAGAGGGGATGACATCTGAACGATTCATACCATCCAGTATATACCGCATGGTATGTATTGGATCAGCGTCGGGCGCTGGCGATCCGCGCGGACAGCTGATGCGCGTGTGAGAGCAGCGTGCGGCCGAGCTCCGCGATGCGGTCGGGCCCGAAGCGGAACTCCACACCGGTGAGGCTCAGCGCCCACTCCGGCCGTCCGGCGCGGTCGAACACCGCCGCACCCATTCCCCAGCTGCCCTCGACGATCAGCCCGGGATTCACCGCGTAGCCGCGCTCCTTCGTCTCTGCGAGTCGGGTTCGCAGGGGGACCGCGCCGTGGGCCCGTCCCCAACTGCCTTCAAGTTCCGGGTGCCGCTCCAGGTAGGCATCCACATCGTGGTCGGGCAGGAAGGCCAGGATCGCGAGTCCGGCGCTCGCGACACCCAGAGGGAAGCGCACGCCCTCGCTCAGCACGAAGGAGCGGATCGGGAACGCGCCTTCCTCCCGCAGGAGGCAGACCGTCTCGTCTGCTCGGCGCACGGAGAAGAAGGCGCTCTCCTCGGTCTTTACAGCCAACGAGCGCACGATGTCGCGGGCGATTCCCGTCACGTCATATCGCGCGGCTGCCACCGAGCCCATCAGGAAGAGCTCGGGGCCCGGCATCCATCGCGTGCTCTCGGCATCGCGGTCGACGAGCCCCTCCGCCTTCAGCGCGCTCAGCAGACGGTGCGTCGTGGAGCGGGAGAGGTCGGCCGCTCGCGCCAGCTCTTGGAGGCCGGCACCGTTCGCGCCCGACGCCGTGACGAGACGGAGCAGATGGGCGGCGCGTGCGATCGCCTGAGCGCCCGGCACGGTTCTCGAGGGTGATTCCATAATGTGGACGCTACGCCGAGGTTCGCCCACATCGCAAGAACTTGGTTCCGCTCGGCGCGTGGAAGGCGGATGCTGGAGGGAAGCACGTATTCCGAAGGAGCAGTCGTGATCGACAAGCAGTGGGAATCGGCGGCCGCCGCCGTCGCGGACATCTCGGACGGAGCGTCGCTCGCCGTCGGCGGATTCGGCCTCTCCGGCAATCCGATCGCTCTCATCGAGGCACTTCTCGCGCAGGGGACGAAGGGCCTCAGTGTCGTGAGCAACAACTGCGGAGTCGACGACTGGGGCCTCGGCGTCCTGCTCGCGGCGCAGCGCATCCGCAAGATGACCTCGTCGTATGTCGGTGAGAACAAGGAGTTCGAACGGCAGTTCCTCTCCGGCGAGCTCGAGCTGGAACTGACCCCGCAGGGGACGCTCGCCGAGAAGCTCCGCGCCGGCGGATGCGGCATCGCTGCGTTCTTCACGCAGACCGGTGTGGGCACGCAGGTCGCCGAGGGAGGACTGCCTCGTCGGTACAACCCCGACGGATCGATCGGCGTGGCCTCGCCCGTGAAGGACGTGCGCACGTTCGACGTGAACGGCGAGCCGAAGGAGTTCGTCCTCGAAGAGGCGATCACCACCGACTACTCGCTCGTGCATGCCGCCTACGGCGACCGGCACGGCAATCTCGTCTTCAACAAAGCGGCTCGCAACTTCAACCCCCTGGCGGCCATGGCCGGCCGCGTATGCATCGCGCAGGTCGAGCGTCTCGTGGAACCGGGAGACCTCGATCCCGACAGCGTCCACCTCCCCGGTGTCTTCGTGCACCGCATCGTCGAGGTCGGCACCGACATCCCCAAGCGCATCGAGCGGCGAACTGTCTCAGAACCGGCAGTCGCCGCGAAAGGAGCCTGACATGGCGCTCACCCGTGACCAGATGGCCGCCCGTGCCGCCGCAGAGCTCGAGGACGGGGCCTACGTCAACCTCGGCATCGGCCTGCCCACCCTCGTGCCCAACCACGTGCCCTCCGACGTCACCGTGGTGCTCCAATCCGAGAACGGCATCCTCGGCGTGGGGCCGTACCCCCGGGAGGATGTCGTCGATCCCGACCTGATCAACGCGGGGAAGGAGACGGTCACCGTGCTCCCGGGTTCCGCGTTCTTCGACTCAGCGACCAGTTTCGGCATGATCCGCGGCGGCAAGATCGACGCCGCCATCCTCGGGGCCATGCAGGTGTCGGCATCCGGCGATCTCGCCAACTGGATGATCCCCGGCAAGATGGTGAAGGGGCCGGGCGGCGCCATGGACCTGGTGCATGGAGCAGGCCGCGTGATCGTCCTGATGGAGCACGTGGCACGCGACGGATCGGCCAAGATCGTGAACGACTGCTCACTGCCGCTCACCGGCCGGGGCGTTGTCGACCGGATCATCACCGACCTCGCGGTGATCGATGTCACCGCCGACGGCCTGGTGCTGGTCGAGCTCGCTCCAGGCGTCACGATCGACGAGGTCGTCACCGCCACCGAACCGCCCCTCGTCATCTCGGACACCCTCACCGACGGAAGGGCCACAGCACATGGTTGAGAACAGCATGGTTGAGAAGAGCACGGTCGAGATCACCACGGCTGCAGACGATGTCGTCATCGTCGCCGCCGCCCGCACCCCGCAGGGACGCCTGAAGGGACAGCTCGCGTCGTTCACCGCCCCGCAGCTCGGCGCCTTCGCGATCCGCGGAGCTCTCGAGCAGGCGTCCATCGACCCCGCCGACATCGACGCGGTCATCGTCGGGCAGGTGCTCGCCGCGGGATCAGGGCAGAATGCCGCCCGTCAGGCCGCGATCGGCGCGGGCATCGGCTGGGACGTCCCAGCGCACTCGGTGAACAAGGTCTGCCTGTCCGGCCTCACTGCCATCATCGATGCGGCCCGGATGATCCGCACGGGTGACGCGCTGGTCGTCGTCGCCGGCGGGATGGAGTCGATGACACGCGCACCGCACCTGCTGATGGGTTCGCGCGACGGCTGGACGTACGGCAGCGTCGAGGTGCTCGACCACATGGCCTACGACGGGCTCACCGACGCGTACGACCGCGAGAGCATGGGCGCGTCGACCGAGCGTCACAACGCCCGCTACGAGCTCACGCGCGAGGCGCAGGATGCCGTCGCGGCACTGTCGCACCAGCGCGCGGCCGCCGCTCAGGAGTCCGGCGCGTTCGATGCCGAGATCGTCACCGTGTCGGTACCGCAACGCCGCGGGGAACCCGTGCTGGTGACCAAGGACGAGGGCATCCGCCCGGAGACGACCGTCGAGACTCTCGGAGGACTCAGGGCGGCCTTCGCCGAAGGCGGCTCGATCACCGCCGGGAACTCCTCGCAGATCTCCGACGGCGCCTCTGCCGTCGTCGTGACGACTCGCGCTGTGGCCGAAGCGAAGGGCTGGCCCGTGCTGGTGACGGTCGGTGCCAGCGGACAGACGGCCGGCCCGGACAACTCCCTCCAGGCGCAGCCGGCGCGGGCGATCGAGCGGGCCTGCGAGAAGCAGGGCATCTCTCCGGCCGACCTCGACCTGGTCGAGATCAACGAGGCCTTCGGAGCCGTGGTCGCCCGGTCGCAGGTGGAACTGGGCCTCGACGGCGAGAAGGTCAACATCCACGGCGGCGGCATCGCGATCGGTCATCCGATCGGTGCGTCGGGGAACCGGCTCGTCGTGCACATCGCGCATGAGCTCGCGCGTCGAGGCGGCGGCACTGCGGCCGTCGGCCTCTGCGGTGGCGGAGGTCAGGGAGAGGCGCTCATCCTCACGCGCTGACCGCGCTCAGAGGGAGCGCGTGGGGATCGCCTCAGTTGCGACGATCCTTCGCGTGGCCCTGCGCGTCGGCGAGCGCCTTCTGCGAGCGGAACTGCAGGCGCTGGGCCTTCCGGGACTTCTTGACCGACTGGGGCGAGTCGGCGTCGACGAGCACGCCGCGCCGCTCGCGGTTCATGTCGACGACCGCGCCGACGGCGAGAGCCATCGTGATGCCCCAGCTCACCCAGGAGAGCGCCGCGCGCCACGTGATGGGTTCCTGGCGGGTGCCGCGCAGCAGCGAGATTCCCGCGGAGATCGCAGCGATGAGTCCGGTGCTGAAGAGGTAGCGCATGCCCCTACGCTACCCGCCTGCACCCCAGGCCGTCCCGAGCCTTGACAACCCCTCGCGGATGCTGGCAGGGGGATACGTCGTGAACGAGAGCCGGAGCGTGCGTTCATCGGGCTCACCCGAGAAGAAGGCGGCTCCGGGAACATAGGCGACGTCCCGGGCGAGGGCGGCGCCGAGCGTCGCCGCGGCATCCATTCCCTCAGGCAGTCGCACCCAGACGAACATGCCGCCGTCGGGGCGGTTCCACGAGCTCCCCTCCGGAAGCGCTGTCGGGAGCGCCTCGAGCATCGCGTCGCGCCGCTCGGCGTACGCGGAGCGGATCCGTTCGAGCGCCGGTTCGCCCCGGCCGGAAACGAGATAGTGAGCCGCAGCAGCCTGGTCGACGGTCGACGTGTGCAGGTCGGCCGCCTGCTTCGCGATCGTCACCGTCGGACGGATGTCGGGTGTCGTGCGGATCCAGCCGATCCGGAGTCCGGGCGCGATCACCTTCGAGAAGCTGCCGAGGCTCACGACGTGGTCGGGGGCGAAGGCCGCCAGCGAGGGCAGGGCTTCGCCGGAGTAGCGCAGCTGGCGGTACGGCTCGTCCTCGATGATGCGGAAGCCGTTCCGCTGCGCGGCATCCGCGATCCGACCTCGGGTGTCGACGTCGTGGGTGCGGCCGGTCGGGTTCTGGAACGTCGGCACGGTGTAGAAGAACTTCGGCGCGTTCTCGGCGGCGAGCCGATCGAGCGCGTCGAGATCCAGCTCGTCCCCGACGTACGGGACGCCGATCACGCGGGCTCCAGCCAGGGCGAACGTCTGCAGCGCCGCGAGGTAGCACGGCTCCTCGACGAGGATCGTGTCGCCCGGGTCGATCAACGAGGTGGCCAGCAGTCCGAGACCCTGCTGCGAGCCGGTGGTGATGATCACTTCGGATGCCGCTGTCGCGAGGCCGTCGACGGCGTAGCGCCGCGCGACCTCCTCTCGGAGAGCGCCGCTGCCCTCGGACGTCGAGTACTGCAGCACGCCGGGGGAGCCGAGCACCGCATCGAACGAGGCGCGGATCCCGTCGAGGTCGAACAGCTCAGGGGCGGGGAGACCGCCGGCGAAGGAGATGACCTCCGGCCGCTCGGTGAGGGCGAGCAGGTCGCGCACCGGCGAGGTCTTGGCGGAACCGGCGCGCTGCGATCGCGAAGGCAGCGCACGGGCGGAGGCGGTGGTGTGCGGGGGAGTGGGCAACGGCTGCTCCTGAAGGCGCGGGAGTGCGGGCACGGCGAGGCGGTGCCGCCCAGGATAGCGGTGCGCACGGCGCGGTAGAATCGACGTGTCGCGGCTCGTCCGCGGCCGCATCACCGTGTAACTACCGGCCGCGGGCATTCCCGCGGACAGCGGCGGCACCCGACATCGCGTCATCGACGCGCGAGAGCCATGACACACGCATCACCGCAGTCTCCGACGCAGCCCGCCGACACTTCCAGCCTGTTCCGCCTCGTCGGCCTCCCGTACTTCCTCCTCGCGTTCATCGCGAGGTTGCCCTTCGCCATGATGGTCGTCGGCGTGCTCACGGTCGTCGTCTCGGCACGTGGCTCGCTGTCGCTGGGCGGTCTCACCTCCGCCGCCGTCGGCCTCGGCACCGCGTGCTTCGGCCCCCTGCTGGGAGCGGCAGCCGACCGGTTCGGACAGCGCGGGGTGCTGCTCGCGCTCGCCGTCGCCAACGGCACCATGCTCGTCATCTTCACCGTCACCGTGTACGGGGCGGGCGCAGACGGCTTCGTGCTCCTCGCGGCCGTCGGTATCGGCGCGACGGCGCCTCAGGTCGCGCCGCTCTCGCGCTCGCGGCTGGTCACGATCATCCGGGAGCGGATGCCCGAGGCGCAGCGGACGCGCACGCTCTCCGGCACCATGGCCTACGAGTCGGCCGCAGACGAGACGGTGTTCGTCTTCGGGCCGTTCCTCGTCGGCATCCTCGCGTCCGCGCTCGCGCCCTGGGCGCCGCTGGTGGGAGCGGCCGCGCTGACCGTGGTGTTCGTCGGCGCCTTCGCCCTGCATCCGAGCGGGCGCCACGTGTCCCTCGAGCGTGACGCCGACGGGAAGGCGCCGTCGGCGATCTCGGATCTCTTCCGCCCGCAGCTGCTCATCGTCGTGCTCGGCATCCTGGGAGTCGGGATCTTCTTCGGCGCCATGCTCACCGCGCTCACGTCGTTCATGGCCGACCGCGGCGCACCCGAGCAGGCCGGCCTGCTCTACGGCGTGATGGGCGTCGGCTCCGCGATCCTGGCCCTCGGCGTGGCCTGGTTGCCCCCGGTATTCACTCTGCGAACCCGCTGGCTCGTCTTCTCCGGCATCCTGCTCGCGGGTACGGCGCTCCTCCCGTTCGCGGACTCGCCGGCCACCATGACGATCGCACTCGCGATCATGGGGGTCGGCATCGGCCCGACCCTCGTCACCCAGTACAGCTTCGGCGCCGCGCGCAGCCCGATCGGGCGTTCGGCGACCGTGATGACGATGCTCGGCTCTGGCGTGGTCGTCGGGCAGTCGCTGGGTGCGGCGACGACAGGCGGGATCGCGGAGAGCATCGGAACGGCTCCTGCCCTGTTCATTCCTGTGATCGCGGCGCTCGTCGTCTTCGTCGCCGGAGTCGTGAACTGGTTCCTCAGCCGCACGGCGCCGCGCGCCGCGCGTACCGTCGCCTGACGACCTGGCGAACAGCGGGCGTCAACATCGGTAGCCTGGGGAGCATCCACCCCCTGTCGTGAGGAGTCACCATGGCCGCCGCAGATTTCGTCGTGGTCGCCAATCGGCTTCCTGTCGATCGTGCCGCAGGACCCGACGGCGAAGAGGTGTGGCGCACGTCGCCCGGCGGACTCGTGGCCGCGTTGGAACCCGTCATGCGCAGCGTCAACGGCGCCTGGGTCGGCTGGCCGGGGCAGGCCGACCTCGAGCTCAAGCCGTTCACCTCGGGAGGCATCAGGCTCATCCCGATCACGCTGAGCGAGCAGGAGATCGCCGAGTACTACGAGGGCTTCTCCAACGACACGATCTGGCCGCTCTATCACGACGTCATCGCGCCACCGCAATACCACCGGGAATGGTGGGACGCGTACGTCGCGGTCAACCGCCGGTTCGCGGATGCCGCCGCCGCAGCTGTCGCTCAGGACGGCACGGTCTGGGTGCACGACTATCAGCTGCAGCTCGTGCCGCAGATGATCAGGGCGCTGCGTCCGGACGTGACCATCGGATACTTCCACCACATCCCGTTCCCGACGCACGGCCTGTATGCGCAGCTCCCGTGGCGCGGGCAGGTCCTGCGCGGACTGCTCGGAGCCGATGTGATCGGCTTCCAGCGCGCCACCGACGCCACGAACTTCCTCAACGCGATCCGTCGACGCCTGAAGTACGACATCAAGGCCTCGACCGTCACCGTGCCGTCGGGCAACGGCGAGATCGACGACCGGGGGGAGTCGCACAAGGCGCTGGTGAAGGCGTTCCCGATCTCCATCGACACCGAGCCCTATCTCGAGCTCGCCGCGCGACCCGACATCCAGGCGCGCGCCGCCGAGATCCGCGAGAGCCTCGGCAACCCGAAGCGCATCCTCCTCGGCGTCGACCGCCTCGACTACACCAAGGGCATCGGGCATCGCATCAAGGCGTACGGAGAGCTGCTCACCGATGGTGTCCTCTCTGTCGAGGACGTGACCTTGGTGCAGGTGGCGAGCCCCAGCCGCGAGCGCGTCGACGCGTATGCCAACCTGCGCGACGAGATCGAGCTCTCCGTCGCCCGCATCAACGGCGACACCGACACGATGGGCCACACCGCCATCCGGTACCTGCACCAGGGCTACCCCCGCGAGGAGATGGTCGCGCTGTACCTCGCCGCCGACGTGATGCTCGTGACCGCCCTGCGCGACGGCATGAACCTGGTCGCCAAGGAGTACGTCGCCACACGCACCGACAACAGGGGAGTGCTCGTGCTGAGCGAGTTCGCCGGCGCCGCCGACGAACTGGGCAGCGCGATCCAGGTGAATCCGCACGACATCGAAGGCCTCAAGGAGGCGATCATGCGCGCCGTCGAGATGCCCCCGCGGGAGCAGTCCCGGCGGATGCGGTCGATGCGGCGCCGCGTGCTCGACCACGATGTCACCGCCTGGTCCGACTCGTTCCTGTCCGCCCTTTCCGCAGCGCGCCGCGCGCGCTGACCCACCGACTCGAAAACGGAGAACACGTGACCCGCGCCTGGACCCCCGGAGCCCCTGACGCCGATCTGTCGGCGCTCGCAGCGACCCCCCGCCTGGTCGTCGCCCTCGACTTCGACGGCACGGCATCCCCTCTCGTCCCCGACCCGATGGCGGCCCGGGCTCTTCCCGAGGTCGCCGCGCAGGTCGCGCGGCTGGCCGCGCTGCCGGACACGGTGGTCGCGTACGTCTCCGGACGCAGCATGCATGACCTCCGCGAGATCACCGAGCACTCCGACGACTCGGTCATCGCGCTGGCCGGTTCGCACGGCGCCCAGTACTGGTTCCCGGGCGAGGGCGACGCCGCAGAGTCGGGCGAGGCCACCGAGGACGGCGCGCGCGAGGAGCTGTGGGCAGCCGCCCGTCCGATCATCGAGCGCTACGAGGGCGCCGAGTTCGAGCCGAAGACATTCGGCATGGGCGTGCACACGCGCCGGGCAGACCGCGAGACCGAGGAGCGCGTCTTCGCGGACATCGACGCTCTGGTCGCGGAGCGCTTCCCGCACTGGCGCCGTCGCGCGGGGCACCGCGTCCTGGAGTTCTCATCGCGCTCCGAGGGGAAGGATGCCGCCGTCGCGGCACTCCGCGAGCGCTTCGACGCCACCGGCATCCTGTTCGCCGGCGATGACGTGACCGACGAGGACGCCATGCGCGTGCTGCAGGCGGGGGATCTCGGCGTGCGGGTCGGCCCGGGCGAGAGCGCGGCCATCCTTCGTGTGGACAACCCACAACAGATGGGCGCGCTTCTGGAGGCCCTGGCGGACGAGCGCTCCTCACTCCGGCAATAGACTTCGGTCATGTCATCGCACGATCCTTCTCCCAGCGCGTCCATCGACATCAAGCCCCGCAGCCGAGTCGTCACGGACGGCATCGAGGCCACGACCTCTCGCGGCATGCTTCGCGCCGTCGGCATGGGCGACGCGGACTGGGAGAAGCCGCAGATCGGCATCGCCTCCAGCTGGAACGAGATCACCCCCTGCAACCTGAGCCTCGACCGGCTCGCGCAGGGTGCGAAGGAGGGCGTGCACTCCGGGGGAGGCTACCCACTGCAGTTCGGCACGATCTCCGTCTCGGACGGCATCTCGATGGGGCACGAGGGCATGCACTTCTCGCTCGTCTCGCGTGAGGTCATCGCCGACTCGGTCGAGACCGTGATGATGGCCGAGCGCCTCGACGGATCGGTCCTGCTCGCCGGCTGCGACAAGTCGATCCCCGGCATGCTCATGGCCAGTGCCCGCCTCGACCTGTCCAGCGTGTTCCTCTACGCCGGCTCGATCGCTCCTGGCTGGGTGAAGCTGTCGGACGGCACCGAGAAGGACGTCACCATCATCGACTCGTTCGAGGCGGTCGGCGCCTGCCGGGCCGGCCTGATGAGCGAGGAAGACCTCAAGCGCATCGAGTGCGCGATCGCGCCGGGCGAGGGCGCGTGCGGCGGCATGTACACCGCGAACACCATGGCATCCGTCGCCGAGGCGCTCGGACTGAGCCTTCCCGGTTCGGCCGCGCCGCCCGCCGCGGACCGCCGACGCGACTACTACGCCCACCGCTCCGGCGAGGCCGTCGTGAACCTGCTGCGCCAGGGCATCACGACCCGCGACATCCTCACCAAGGAGGCGTTCGAGAACGCGATCGCACTGGCGATGGCTCTCGGCGGCTCGACCAACGTCGTGCTGCACCTGCTGGCCATCGCCCGCGAGGCCGACGTTGATCTGAACCTCCACGACTTCAACCGCATCGGCGACAAGGTGCCCCACGTCGCCGACATGAAGCCCTTCGGTAAGTACGTCATGAACGACGTCGACCGCCACGGCGGCATCCCTGTGATCATGAAGGCGATGCTCGACGAGGGACTCCTGCACGGCGATGCCCTCACCGTGACCGGCAAGACTCTCGCCGAGAACCTCGCCGACCTGAACCCCGAGCCGATCGACGGCACGGTCATCCACACCTTCGACAACCCGATCCACGCCACCGGTGGCCTCACGATCCTGCACGGGTCGCTCGCTCCCGAGGGCGCGGTCGTGAAGACCGCGGGCTTCGACGCAGCCGTCTTCGAAGGGCCGGCCCGCGTGTTCGAGCGCGAGCGCGCCGCGATGGATGCCGTCGCCGAGGGCGAGATCGAAGCGGGCACCGTCATCGTCATCCGCTACGAGGGGCCCAAGGGCGGACCGGGAATGCGCGAGATGCTCGCCATCACCGCGGCCATCAAGGGCGCTGGACTCGGAAAAGATGTACTACTCTTGACGGACGGACGATTCTCAGGCGGCACAACCGGCCTGTGCATCGGCCACATAGCACCCGAAGCGGTGGACGCAGGTCCGATCGCCTTCGTGCGCGATGGTGATCTGATACGGGTCGATATCGCAGCTCGCTCTCTCGACCTACTCGTCGACGACGCTGAGCTCGCCTCCCGCCGCTCTGGCTGGGAGCCGCTTCCCCCGCGCTACACCCGAGGCGTTCTCGCCAAGTACTCGCGCCTCGTGCGGTCCGCCGCAGAGGGAGCGACCACAGGCTGATCCGGATGCCACCGGCATCCGGAGTCTCCACAGACCACCAGAAGGAATCTCATGACTGCTGACTCCGTCTCGGCCGTGCCGAGGCCACCTGCCCGTCAAGCCTCTGCGCCGGAGATGTCCGGCGCAGAAGCCGTCGTCCGCTCGCTCGTGCTTCTCGGCGTCACGGATGTCTTCGGACTTCCGGGCGGCGCGATCCTTCCTGTCTACGATCCGCTGATGGATGCCGACGATCTCCGCCACATCCTCGTGCGCCACGAGCAGGGCGCGGGTCACGCGGCCGAGGGTTACGCGTCCGCATCCGGCAAGGTCGGCGTGTGCATCGCGACCTCCGGCCCCGGTGCGACGAACCTCGTCACCGCGATCGCCGACGCCTACATGGACTCGGTGCCGCTGCTGGCCATCACCGGCCAGGTGTTCTCCACCCTCATGGGCACGGACGCGTTCCAGGAGGCCGACATCGTCGGCATCACGATGCCGGTGACGAAGCACTCGTTCCTGGTGAAGGATGCCGCCGAGATCCCGGGCGCCCTCGCAGCCGCCTACGAGATCGCCTCGACCGGTCGCCCCGGTCCCGTGCTCGTGGACATCACCAAGGACGCCCAGCAGGCCATGGCGCCGTTCGTCTGGCCGCCGAAGGTCGACCTGCCCGGCTACCGGCCTGTGACGAAGGCGCACGGCAAGCAGATCCACGCCGCAGCCGCCCTGTTCGCCGAGGCGAAGAAGCCGGTGCTGTACGTCGGCGGCGGCGTCATCCGCGGCCGCGCGTCCGCCGAGTTGCTGCAGCTCGCTGAGACGACCGGTGCACCCGTCGTCACCACGCTCATGGCACGCGGCGCGTTCCCCGACTCGCACCCGCAGCACCTCGGCATGCCGGGCATGCACGGCACGGTTCCGGCAGTGCTCGCGCTGCAGGAGGCCGACCTGCTCATCTCGCTCGGTGCGCGCTTCGATGACCGCGTGACCGGCAAGGCCGCGCTTTTCGCCCCGAACGCCAAGGTCGTGCACGTCGACATCGACCCCGCCGAGATCTCGAAGATCCGCACGGCCGATGTGCCGATCGTGGGCGACGTGCGCGACGTGCTCACGGATCTGGATGCCGCCTACCGCGGCGCGATCGGTGACGGGAAGCCGGACACCGAGGAGTGGTGGTCCTACCTCGACGGACTGCGCAACGAGTTCCCCCTCGGCTACACGCCCCCGACGGACGGGCTCCTGGCTCCGCAGCACGTGATCCAGCGGATCGGCGAGCTCACCGGCCCCGAAGGCGTCTACGCCTCGGGTGTCGGCCAGCACCAGATGTGGTCGGCGCAGTTCATCAAGTACGAGCGTCCGAACTCCTGGCTGAACTCCGGCGGCGCCGGAACCATGGGGTACGCCGTGCCCGCAGCGATGGGCGCGAAGGTCGCCGAGCCGCACCGAGACGTATGGGCGATCGACGGCGACGGCTGCTTCCAGATGACCAACCAGGAGCTCGCGACCTGCACGATCAACAACATCCCGATCAAGGTCGCGATCATCAACAACTCCTCGCTGGGCATGGTGCGGCAGTGGCAGACGCTGTTCTACGACGGCCGCCACTCGAACACCGACCTGAACACGGGGCACGGCACCGTGCGCATCCCCGACTTCGTCAAGCTCGCGGAAGCCTACGGGTGCCTCGCGATCCGGGTGGAGAGGGAGGACGAGGTGGATGCCGCGATCAAGCTCGCCCTCGAGACGAACGATCGTCCGGTGGTGATCGACTTCGTGGTGAGCGCCGACTCCATGGTGTGGCCCATGGTCCCGCAGGGAGTCAGCAACAGCTATGTCCAGTACGCGCGCGACCACGCGCCCAGCTTCGACGAGGAGGACTGATCCATGTCGACCCATGTGCTGAGCCTGCTGGTGGAGGACCGTCCCGGTCTGCTCACCCGTGTCGCCGGGCTTTTCGCCCGCCGCAGCTTCAACATCGAGTCCCTCGCCGTGGGCGTGACCGAGGTTCCGGGTATCTCCCGGATCACGGTCGTCGTCGACGTCGAGGAGCAGCTCCCTCTCGAGCAGGTGACGAAGCAGCTGAACAAGCTCATCAATGTCATCAAGATCGTCGAGCTCGACTTCGCCACCTCGGTGCAGCGCGAGCACATGCTCGTCAAGGTGCGCACCGACAACTCCACACGCTCGAACGTCATCGAGGTGGTGAACCTGTTCCGTGCCTCGGTCGTCGACTACGCCGCGGAGGCGCTGGTGATCGAGGTCACCGGCGACAAGGGCAAGGTCGAGGCGATGCTGCGGGCGCTCGAGCCCTTCGGCATCAAGGAGATCGCCCAATCGGGTCTCCTCGCGATCGGCCGCGGCGGCAAGAGCATCACCGAGCGCGTCCTGCGCGGCTGAACCAGTACATCAATCCAGAAACTGCGAGGATTCGCCCGGTCGTTGAGCGAGCGAAGCGAGTCGAAACGCAGAGACGAAACGCAACGAACAAGGAGAAACACACCGTGAGCACCGAGATCTTCTACGACGCCGACGCCGACCTGTCCCTGATCCAGGGCAAGAAGGTCGCGATCGTCGGTTACGGATCGCAGGGTCACGCCCACGCGCAGAACCTGCGCGACTCGGGTGTCGAGGTCGCCATCGCGCTCAAGGAGGGCTCCAAGTCCGCCGCGAAGGCAGAAGAGGCCGGATTCGCGGTCAAGACCGTCGCCGACGCCACCGAGTGGGCCGACCTCATCATGATCCTCGCGCCGGACCAGCACCAGCGCACCATCTACAGCGAGTCGATCGCGCCGAACCTGACCGAGGGCAAGACGCTCGCCTTCGCGCACGGCTTCAACATCCGCTTCGGCTACATCGACGCTCCCGAGGGTGTCGACGTGATCCTCATCGCACCGAAGGCTCCTGGCCACACGGTCCGTCGCGAGTTCGTCGCCGGCCGTGGCATCCCGGACATCATCGCCGTCGAGCGCGACGCCTCCGGGCACGCCTGGGATGTCGCCCTGTCGTACGCCAAGGCCATCGGCGGCACCCGCGCCGGCGTCATCAAGACCACCTTCACCGAGGAGACGGAGACCGACCTCTTCGGCGAGCAGGCCGTGCTCTGCGGTGGCGTGAGCCACCTCGTACAGGCCGGTTTCGAGACCCTCACCGAGGCGGGCTACCAGCCGCAGATCGCGTACTTCGAGGTGCTGCACGAGCTGAAGCTCATCGTCGACCTGATGTGGGAGGGCGGCATCGCCAAGCAGCGCTGGTCGATCTCCGACACCGCCGAGTTCGGCGACTACGTCTCCGGCCCGCGCGTCATCGACGCCCGCGTCAAGGAGAGCATGCAGGGCGTTCTCGCCGACATCCAGTCGGGTGCCTTCGCGAAGCGCTTCATCGACGACCAGGACAACGGGGCCGAGGAGTTTCTGGCGCTGCGCGCCAAGGAGGAGACCCACCCGATCGAGGTCACCGGCAAGGAGCTCCGCTCGCTCTTCGCCTGGAAGCAGCAGGATGAGGACTACGTCGACGGCAGCGCTGCGCGCTGATCTGATCTGAGAACGAAAGAACGGGCACCCCACGCGGGGTGCCCGTTCTTTCGTTCCCCCCTCAGGGACGGGGGAGCGGCTGGTCGACGCGCTCGGAGTGGATCAGGCTCGCTCAGCGCGCGGTCACTCGGCCGGCGCCTCCTCGACCTGAATCGGCGCATCGGCCGGATCCGCCCAGACGGGGGCGGGGAGCAGGGTGTCGACCTGTCCGGCCTGGATGGCGCGGAGGGCTTCTGTGATCTCCTCGTCGTTCTCCGGCACGGCGAGATCGCAGGCCCGCAGCTCGGAGGCGAACTGCAGGGTGAGGCGGATCTTGCCCGCCTCGACGGCCTCCGCCGTCGTGCCTGTGCGGATCTCGCTGCCGGTCTGGATCGCAGAGACCTCATCGCAGACGTGGTAGACCTCACCGCCGTCCACCCAGACGACCTCGTCCTTGCCGAGGAGCTGGATCACGGCCGACTGGTCGGCGGTGTACTGCTCGACCGAGGGCGGATCGAAGTCGATGCCGAGGACCACGGCGAGGGCAGCGAGAGCGATGCCGACGATGCCGGCCGTCGTCTTCTGCCCCTTGTCCATGTCCTTGTTGAGGAAGATGAGGATGATGAGCGGCAGGAAGGCCACGACGGCGATGATGGCGCCGAGCTGGTTCTGCACGAAGAACCGCGTCTTGTCGGACTTGCGCGCAGGATCGAGGCGGTTCGCCTTCTTCCAGAGCACCGAACCGGTGATGGAGAGCGCAGCGATGACGACGAGGAGCACCAGGAGCGCGATGAACGCCCACTGCGGGAACTGAGCGGTGACGCCCTGCTCCTGCAGGAGACCGGTGTCGGGGTCGCGAACGAGCGTGCCGTCCTCTCCGACGAAGACGCGCTGACGGAGGAGCCAGAAGATGCCGACCGCTTCGCCGATGATCGCGAGCGCCCAGAGCACCCCGGCGATCCAGCGGAAGGTCGTCGCCTTCTTCTTCGCATCAGCCGTCGGGGTCCATCCTGCACGCGGCTCGGACCCGTCGTTGCCCGGCTCTTCCCGCTCGACGCGATCGACCTTCTCGTTCTCAGCCACAGCGTTCCCTTCCCCCTGCCGAGGGCCTCCGTGGCCCGATGCACCCCGAGCATAGTGGACGGCGTGTCCTACTCTGGGGGGATGACTTCCGATTCCGACGACGCCCTCAGCTGGGACGGCGATGAGGCCTCGACGCCGAAGGATCCGGCGGCAGATCCGGCGTTGCCGCGCGGGTGGAATGCGGTCGGAAAGGGCAGCGGCGATGTCGGCAGGGTCGCAGACGACGGGACCGTCACGCCCGCCGATGACACGGACCGCGGACTCAGCAACGCGATGCTGCTGGTGCTCGGCGTGGTCGGCGGGGTGTACCTGCTCTACACGATCGGCTGGGTGGTGGCGGGCCTGCGACTGCGGCCGCTGGCATCCTTCCTCGTCGACGACTTCATGTTCCTCCCGTGGTTCGTGCTCGCGATCGCCGCGCCCGCGCTCTGGTTCCTCGCGAGCTGGGTGCTGACGCGGGGGAAGGCGGCGTGGATCCGCATCTCCGTCCTGATCGCCGGTGTGGTGCTCCTCGTGCCCTGGCCCTTCGTCACCGTGGGGGTGATCGGCGCATGAGCGACTCGCAGCCCACTCCGGTCTCCGCCGGGTCTCCGCGCTGGCTCGTCGGTCTCGTGATCGGGCTCGCCGGGCTTGTGTACGCGTACGCCCTCTGGAACGCGGTCGCGCATCTGATCAACATGGCACGGACGGGACTCACCGGAACGGGATGGATCACGCTGCTGTTCGGCGTTCTGTTCCCCGCTCTCGTCTTCGTGTTCGCCTACCTCATCGGGCGACGGCGTCGGGTGGGCGAACTGACTCTCACGTTCCTGGCGGGCCTCGGGATCGTCGCGGTCTTCTGGCTCAACCTCATCGCGCTGAGCCTGACGCTGCCCAGCGCCTGACGCGAGCAGCCCTGACGCGAGCCGTCCTGACGCGAGCCGTCACACGCACGGAGCGGCGCGACCGCTCGGGTACAGTTGAGGTGATCGCGCCCCCCTCTGGTGTGCGGCGCATCGGCCCCTCCCGCCTGTCGTGCTGCCCCGAAGGAATCTCTGTGCCGAAGCCCGTTGTGCTCATCGCCGAAGTGCTCTCTCCCGCCACGATCGAGGCTCTCGGCCCCGACTTCGACGTCCGCAACGTCGACGGCACCGACCGAGAGGCACTGTTCTCGGCGCTGTCCGACGCGGATGCTGTGCTGATCCGCTCGGCGACGCAGATCGACGAAGAGGCGCTCACGCACGCGCCGAAGCTCAAGGTGGTCGCCCGCGCCGGCGTGGGACTCGACAACGTCGACATCAAGGCCGCGACCGCAGCCGGCGTCATGGTGGTGAACGCGCCGACCTCGAACATCGTCTCGGCCGCCGAACTCACGGTCGGCCACGTCCTCAGCCTCGCGAGGCGCATCCCCGCCGCTCACGCGTCGCTCGCGGCCGGCCAGTGGAAGCGCAGCTCGTTCACCGGGGCCGAGCTCTTCGAGAAGACCGTCGGCATCGTCGGTCTCGGACGCATCGGCGCGCTCGTCGCCGCGCGTCTCGCCGCGTTCGACATGCGCGTCGTCGCCTACGACCCCTACGTGACGTCGGCCCGCGCGCAGCAGCTCGGTGTGCAGCTGCTGTCGCTCGACGAGCTCGTCGCCGAGGCCGACTTCCTCACGATCCATATGCCGAAGACGCCGGAGACCACCGGGATGATCGGTGCCGAGCAGTTCAGGGCCATGAAGCCGACCGCCTTCGTCGTCAACGTCGCCCGTGGGGGACTCATCGATGAAGAGGCTCTTCACGCCGCGCTCGTCGCTGGAGAGATCGCCGGTGCAGGTCTCGACGTCTTCACCTCCGAGCCCCCTGCCGAGGGCGGCACCGCACGTCCGCTGCTCGACCTGCCGAACGTCGTCGTCACGCCGCACCTCGGCGCGAGCACCGAAGAGGCGCAGGAGAAGGCCGGCGTCTCGGTCGCCCGCTCGGTGCGACTGGCTCTCGGCGGCGACCTCGTCCCCGACGCGGTCAACGTCGCCGGCGGGGTCATCGATCCCTACGTGCGCCCGGGCATCTCGCTCGTCGAGAAGCTCGGCCAGATCTTCGCCGCGCTCGCGACCTCGCCGCTCACCAGCCTCGACGTCGAGGTGCACGGCGAGCTGAACGAGTACGACGTGAGCGTGCTCAAGCTCGCAGCCCTCAAGGGCGTGTTCACCAACATCGTCAGCGAGACCGTGTCGTACGTGAACGCGCCGCTGCTCGCCGAGCAGCGCGGCATCGCCGTGCGTCTGCTGAAGGATGACGTGAGCGACGAGTACCGCAACGTCATCACGCTCGCGGGTGCCCTCTCGGACGGCTCGCAGCTCTCGGTCTCCGGCACGCTGACCGGTCCGAAGCAGGCCGAGAAGCTGGTCGGCATCAACGACCACGCGCTCGAGCTGCCGATCGAGAAGCACCACGTCGTCATGCTCTACACCGACCGCCCCGGCATCGTCGCGGTCTATGGTCAGAAGTTCGGCGAGGCCGGCATCAACATCGCCGGCATGCAGATCGCCCGCGAGGCCGCCGGCGCCCAGGCGCTCAGTGTGCTGACGCTCGACTCGCCGCTCTCGGACGAGCTGCTGGACGACGTGCGCGACGCGATCGACGCCGACCTGTTCCGTCAGATCGAGATCACCGACATCTGACTGCAGCTGCACAGAGAGCGCGGGGATGCGAAAGCGTCTCCGCGCTCTTCGCGTTCCAAGGCGGGCCCCTAGGACGTGGTCTTCAGGACCAGCGCGATCAACGCTGCGAGCTCATCGTCATGAGGGACCAGTCGTTCCGGTCCGTGCACGTCGAGGGAGTTGTTGAAGTAGAGGCCGTCGCTGAGCAGCATCACGAGGTCGAGGCTCGTGCGGTCGCGCACGTGCGGACGGATCGCGTCCTCCCAGCGGCGTCGGTTGTTGCGGAGGCCCTCCGCCGCGGCGACCGAGCCGCCCTGCGCGAGACGTGAGGCCGCGATCAGGGCGCGGTCGAGCGCCTCGTCCTCCATCACCGAGGTGCGGATGTAATAGGCCACGGGCCCTTCCTCCGCGGACTCCATGATGGCGAGATCGGCCGTGGTGAGAGTGTCGAGTCGCTCGAGCAGACCGGCCGCGAGCTCTTCCTTCGATGCGAAGTGATACAGCAGCCCGCCCTTCGAGACACCGGCCGCCTTGGCAGTGGCGTCGAGTGTCGCGGCGCGTTCTCCTTCGGCGATGACGATCATCTCGAAGGCGTCGAGAACCTTCTCGCGGGCGAGGGGAGGTCGGGGCATGTCTGTTACTATACCATCTGGACGGTTTAGTAACGATGCCGCCGTGATCCTGAGAGGTGTTCCATGACCCGTACTGCGTCGATCCCGACGACAGAGACGGATGCTCCCCGCGTCGGAGCCCGAGGCTGGGCGGCGCTCGTCGTCCTCATGCTGCCGGTGCTGCTGGTGTCGGTGGACAACACGGTGCTGAGTTTCGCGCTCCCCGAGATCTCCATCGCGCTCGCGCCCACCGGCGCCGAGCAGCTGTGGATCATCGACGTGTACCCGCTGGTGCTGGCCGGACTCCTCGTCACGATGGGCACTCTGGGCGACCGCTTCGGCCGCCGCAGGATGCTGCTGATCGGCTCCATCGGGTTCGCCGCCGTCTCTGCGCTGGCCGCGTTCGCTCCTACAGCCGGACTGCTGATCGCCGCCCGCGCGCTGCTCGGCTTCTTCGGCGCGATGCTCATGCCGTCGACCCTCTCGCTCCTGCGCTCGATCTTCCAGAACCGTGACCAGCGCCGCATGGCGATCGCTGTGTGGGCGTCGGCCTTCTCGGCGGGCGCCGCACTCGGCCCGATCGTGGGCGGTTTCCTTCTCGAGCATTTCGCCTGGGGATCGGTGTTCCTCATCGCCGTCCCGGTGCTGATCCCACTCGTGGTGCTGGCGCCACTTCTCGTGCCGGAGAGCCGCGACCCGAATCCCGGACGCATCGACCCTGTCAGCATCGTGCTGTCGATGGCCGCGATGGTCCCGGTGGTGTACGCGATCAAGTCGCTGGCCGTCGACGGTCCGTCGCTGGTCGCCGCTGGCTGGGCGGTGCTGGGCATCGCGATGGGAGTGTTGTTCGTGCGTCGGCAGAACCGCACCGTCGTCCCCATGCTCGACATGGCGCTCTTCCGCCGCGGCTCGTTCTCCGGGGCGATCATGGTCAACCTGCTCAGCGTCGTGGCGCTGGTCGGCTTCCTGTACTTCGTGTCGCAGCACCTGCAGCTCGTGCTGGGCCTCTCGCCGCTGCTGGCGGGGGCGGCGCTGGTACCCGGTATGGCCGCGATGATCGTCGCCGGCCTCACCGTCGTCCCGGTCTCACGCCGGGTGCCCCCGCATGTGCTCGTGCCGAGCGCCCTGCTGTTCTCGGTCGCCGGCTACCTGATCGTCGCGTTCACGACGCACGATCACGGTGTCGCGCCGCTCATCATCGCCTTCGTCGTGCTCGGCATCGGCATCGGCGCGGCGGAGACGATCTCCAACGAGCTGATCCTGTCGAGCGCACCGGCTGAGAAGGCGGGAGCGGCGAGCGCGGTGTCGGAGACGGCGTACGAGCTCGGCGCCGTGCTCGGCACAGCTGTCCTCGGCGGCATCATCACCGCCTTCTACCGCGGCGCCCTCGCATTGCCTGACGGGTTGCCCGCAGAGGCTGCGCAGTCGGCGCGCGAGACACTCGCCGGCGCCTACACCGCGGCCGACGAGCTGCCGGCGAAGCTCGGCGATGCGCTCTGGGATGCCGCGGCATCGGCCTTCGGATCGGGTGTCATGATCACGTCGCTGATCGGCGCCGTGCTCGTCGTCGCGGCCGGCCTCATCGCAGCCGTCACACTGCGCAAAGCCCCCACGCACTGACCGGTACGCTGGATGAACCGGCCCGTTCGACACCACTTCGAGTGCGGGCCGGTTCATCCCGGTGCAAGGAGTGTCATGTCGCGTGTCGTGAAGCTGGCCGTCATCCCCGGAGACGGCATCGGTCCCGAGGTCGTCGCTGAGGCCGAGAAGGTTCTCGAGGCCGTCACAGCTCAGAGTGACGTGGTGTTCGAGAAGACCCGCTTCGCGCTCGGAGCGGCACGCTACCTCGCGACCGGTGACACTCTCACCGATGATGACCTCGAAGCCATCTCCGCTCACGACGCCATCCTGCTCGGGGCGGTCGGCGGCACCCCCGGAGACCCGCGCCTCAAGGACGCGAACATCGAGCGTGGACTCCTGCTCAGACTTCGCTTCACCCTCGACCACTACGTCAACCTGCGTCCGTCGAAGCTGTTCGCGGGCGCGCCCGGCCCGCTGGCGAGCCCCGGCGACATCGACTTCGTCGTGGTCCGCGAGGGCACGGAGGGGCCGTACGTCGGCAACGGCGGCGCGATCCGCAAGGGCACGCCGCAGGAGGTCGCCAACGAGACCTCCGTCAACACGGCCTTCGGCGTGGAGCGCGTCGTGCGCTACGCCTTCGAGCTCGCGGAGCGCCGCGGCAAGAAGGTCACGCTCGTGCACAAGACGAACGTGCTCGTGCATGCCGGCGGGATCTGGCAGCGGGTCGTGAACGAGGTGGCCGCGTCCCACCCCGACGTGACGGTCGACTATCTCCATGTCGATGCCGCGACGATCTTCCTGGTGACCGACCCGTCTCGTTTCGACGTGATCGTCACCGATAACCTGTTCGGCGACATCCTCACCGATCTGGCCGGTGCGGTCACCGGCGGCATCGGTCTCGCGGCATCCGGCAACATCAATCCCGACGGCGCGTTCCCCTCGATGTTCGAGCCGGTCCACGGCTCAGCGCCCGACATCGCCGGACAGCAGAAGGCTGACCCCACCGCGGCGATCCTGTCGGTCGCCCTGCTGCTCGACCACCTCGGCCTCGCTGACGAGTCCGCCCGCGTCAGCGCGGCGGTCGAGGCCGACATCGCCGCCCGGACGGCGGCACGCACCACCGCGGAGATCGGCTCCGCGATCACTGCCCGCCTCTGATCTGCGGGCGTAGGCTGAGACGGCGCGACGATGCGCCCACCCACGAGGAATGGATGATGAGATGACGACCATCGATGCTGAGGCGACTGTGGCTCCACTGGAGTTCGCTGTGACCAAGAACCTCACCGCGGCTTCGCGTGCGCGAGTGGCCGAGGTTCATGAGAACCCGGGGTTCGGCGTCGTCTTCACCGATCACATGGTCGACATCTGCTGGTCGGCCAAGGGCGGCTGGCACCGTCCGCGCGTGCAGCCCTACGGTCCGATCCCGCTGGACCCCGCGGCATCCGTCCTGCACTACGCGCAGGAGATCTTCGAGGGCATCAAGGCCTACCGCCACGAGGACGGTTCGATCCACACGTTCCGGCCCGATCGCAATGCGGCGCGGATGCAGTCCAGTGCCCGGCGCCTCGCCCTGCCGGAGCTCCCGACCGAGTACTTCATCCAGTCACTGCGTGAGCTGGTCGCCGTCGACGGGCACTGGGTGCCGTCCGGGGTCGACCAGAGCCTCTACCTGCGGCCGTTCATGTTCGCCAAGGAGGCCTTCCTCGGCGTCCGGGCGGCGCAGAAGGTCGCCTACTACGTGATCGCGAGCCCCGCGGGAGCGTACTTCTCCGGCGGAGTGAAGCCGGTGCGCATCTGGCTCTCCGAGGACTACGCGCGCGCAGGCAAGGGTGGCACCGGCAAGGCGAAGACCGGCGGCAACTACGCGTCCAGCCTGCTCGCGCAGAGCGAGGCCAGCGCCAAGGGCTGCGACCAGGTCGTGTTCCTCAACGAGCACCGCAACGTCGAGGAGCTCGGCGGCATGAACGTCGTGTTCGTCTTCAAGGACGGACGTGTCGTCACCCCGGAGTCGGACAGCATCCTCGAGGGCATCACTCGCGACTCGCTGCTGCAGCTGGCTGAGGACCGCGGATACACCGTCGAGAAGCGGCCGATCTCGATCGACGAGTGGCGTGAGGGCGTGGCATCCGGCGACATCGTCGAGGTCTTCGCCTGTGGCACGGCTGCGGTCGTCACCCCGATCGGCGCGCTGGTGGGCGAGGGCTTCGACGAGCCGCAGCCGCTGGGCGAGCTGGCTCTGTCGCTGCGCGAGGAGCTCACCGACATCCAGTACGGCCGCCGCGAGGACCGGCACGGCTGGCTGCTGCGTCTCGACGCCTGACACCGGAGGCCGGATTCGCCGAGACCCCGCTTTCCCGCCGACACCCCCGCTTGTCGGCGTACGCAAGGCGGGGCCTCGGCAATAAGGCGGGGTCTCGGGACGAACGACATCTCCTGCACAGGCGAGGGTGCATTGGTTTGGGCTGTGGAATGGACGTCACGATGGACGCGTCGAGCACATGATGGTGGATGCCCCGACGCATCACCATCGAACAAGCACGCGACCTCGTCCGCTCGCGGGACGAGGTCCTTCATTCGGGAGCCACCGAGCGCGAGCTGAGGAACGGTGTCCTCGACGGTTCCCTTCGGCGTGTCCACAGGGGTTCTACGTCGACGGCGCGGTCTGGGCTGACCTCTGGACGGAAGGCCGCCAGATGGTCCGACTGCTCGCGGTGCACCGTGCCAGCATGGGCGAGGGACCAGTGTTCTCGCATACCTCTGCGGCCGTGCTCTGGGACTTACCTCTGTTCGGCAAGACGGCCGACTTGGTTCATGTCCTCCTTCAGGGCCGACGGCACTCGCGCACCGAAGCCGGTGTGAGACGGCACGATCTCGAGATCCCCGACACCGACACCGTTCAGAGGCACGGGATGCGCTGCACGTCCCTGGCTCGCACCGTCTTCGATCTCTCTCGCACACTCAGTGCCGAGGCCGCGATCTCTGCTGCCGACGCCGCGCTTCGCTCGGTCGCCACGCGATCGAGACGCATCGATGCCGACGTCGATTCGGCATGGAGGGAAGAGCTGCTCTCGCTGTGTTCTCCGGGACTGCGCGGAGTGCGTCGTGCACGCTGGGTCGCGGAGTTCGCCGACGGACGAGTGCAGCTTCCGGGAGAGAGCGTCAGCCGTCTGCAGCTGGACCGACTCGGGTTTCGCGAGGTCGGGCTGCAGGTTCCCGTGGTCGGCTCGGGAGGGGCGCAGTACTTCCTGGACTTCGGGTTCCGCCGCTCGCGTGCCTTCGGCGAGTTCGACGGTGAGGGGAAGTACCTGGAGTCTGCGCTACGCAAAGCGCCGACGACATCGGATGCCGTCCTCGAGGAGAAGCGCCGGGAGGATGACATTCGAGGCGTGACGGGATGGCGCTTGGTCCGGTGGGGCAGTGCGCATATCGGCTCGGCGGATCTTCTCGGCAACCGATTGGCGGCGTTCGGCATCCACCCGCCCGGGTGAACACGCACTGAGACCCCGCCTTCACGACGAAACCCCGCTTTGTCGGCGCAAATCGCGCGGGGTTTCGACGACAACCCGGGGTCTCGGCATGACGGGGGCGCTCGCTAGGCTGGATCCATGAAGATCGCCCGGTTCAGCCACGACGACGCCATCATGTACGGGATCATCGACGGGTCCGACCTCGTCGTGCTCGCCGGAGACCCCATGTTCACGGGGTACGAGACGACGGGCGCGCGCGTTGCGCTGGCGGATGCCGCGCTGCTCGCCCCGGTGATCCCGCGGTCGAAGGTCGTGTGCGTGGGCAAGAACTACCACGATCATGCGGCCGAGATGGGGGGAGTGGCTCCGGAGGAGCCGCTGCTCTTCCTCAAGCCGAACACCGCTGTGATCGGACCGAATGACACGATCGTGCGGCCGACGCTCTCCGAACAGACCGAACACGAGGGCGAGCTCGTCGTCGTGATCGGCAAGATCGCGAAGAACGTCAAGGCTGAGAACGCCTTCGACTACGTGCTGGGCTACACGATCGGCAACGACGTGACGGCACGCGATCTGCAGCGCAAGGACGGTCAGTGGTCGCGCGCGAAGGGCTTCGACACGTTCTGCCCGCTCGGGCCCGTCATCGAGACCGACTTCGATCCGGCATCCGCGACGATCGAGACGCGCGTCAACGGCGAGATCCGCCAGCAGGCGCCACTGACCGACATGATCCACTCGATCCCCGCGATCATCGAGTACGCCTCGGCCGTGTTCACCCTGCTGCCCGGTGATGTCATCATGACCGGCACTCCGGCAGGGGTCGGCCCCTTCGTCGCGGGCGACGTCGTCGAGGTCGAGATCTCCGGTCTGGGCATCCTCCGCAACACAGCACGCGACGCCGCTCCGGCGTCATGACCGGAGTCGCCCTGACGGCGGCACAGCAGTCCGCCGTGCAGCGGCGGACCGTCTTCGTGCTGTCGCTCGGGCAGGTGCTCGGCGGCATCGCGTTCGGTGCCACGGTCTCGCTCGGCGCTCTGCTGGCTGCCGACATCTCGGGTAGCGACGCGCTCTCGGGTCTCGCCACCGCGTCGGTGACGCTCGGTGCGGCCATGTGCGCGATCCCGCTCGCACGGCTCGCCGCGCGCGTCGGTCGTCGACCTGCGCTCGCCGACGTCTCCGCCCTCGTCGGCATCACGATCGCGCTGCACGTCGGCGGGATGTACGCGCTCTCGCCGCTCTTCGGCGTGCTCGCCGACCGCTGGGGGAGGCTGCGGGTGGTGCTGCTCGGCCAGGTCCTCCTCGCAGCGGCGCTGGCATTCGCGATCTTCGTCGGCACCGAGCAGTGGGGCGTGATCGTCGCGCTCATCCTGCTGGGACTCGGATGGAGCGCGGCGACGGTCGCCGGTGCCGCCCTTCTCACCGAGGCCTCGGCGCCCGAGGTCCGCACTCGGCGGCAGGGGCGCAGCGACTCGCTGATGAGCCTCTCGGCTGCGGCCGGCTCGGTGCTCGCGGGCGTGGTGCTGTCGAACTTCCAGTACGCGGGGCTCGGCGTCGCGGCATCCGTTCTGGTGCTGGCGATCGTCGTGCTGTCGCCGCTCGGGCGGATTCGGCCGCAGTGAAGCCCGATGCAGGGGCCTTCGCGCTCCAGCATCGGGCCGCGCCGCGCTCAGGTGTACCAGGTCGGCTCCGGTACCTCGTTCAGCAGAACGAACTGTCCGACCTCGCGCTTCTTGTACGCGATCGGGTCGTGCAGGCTGTGCGTGCGGAGGTTCCGCCAGAAGATGTCGAGGCCGACCGAATTGGCGGAGGCGCGGGCACCCGTGAGCTCATAGATCTTCGTGGCGACCTCGAGGCCGTCGTCGACGATGCGGAGCTTGCCGGCCGCGATCCGGACCGCGATCTCGCCACGGCGGCGTGCGGTGAGCTCCTCGCGCGGAGCATGGAGCACGGCGCTGATCTCGGAGCCGACGGCATCCAGCAGGGCCTCGTCCGCCCAGAGCTTGGACGCCAGGGTGCCGTACCCCTCGAGCAGGTACCACTCGTCGGTCGCACGCTGCTTGTCGTCTCCGCCGTACGGCCAAGGACGAGTCGTCGTGCGCGTGTACGCCGACGCGGTCTCGAGCGCGCCCTGCGCGATGCCGAGGTAGAAGTTCGCGAACACCGGCTGGATCGCCGGGACATTCAGCGTGTTGTAGATGAGTGGCTGGAATTCCTTGTCCACGAACCCGGCGGCGGAAGCCCACGGCACGCGCACGTCGCGGATCTCGACCGACCCGGACTCGGTGAGTCGCTGGCCGAGGTTGTCCCAGTCATCCGCGAAGACGATGCCCTCCTGTGCCGTCGGTACGATCGCGAAGATGTGGGTCTCGGTGCCCTCCAGCACGCCTTCCAAGACGGTCAGGTCGGAGATCCGGCCACCGGTCGAGAAGGACTTGCGTCCCGAGAACACGAGGTCGTCTCCCTCCTCACGGATGGTGAGGTCGGAATCCCGCGGATTGACGGCTCCGCCGAACACGAAGTTGTTCGTCGTGTACAGCTCTTCGACCGCCGAAATCTGCTCCTCCGTCGCCACCAGTCGCGCCGCCCACGCCCAGAGGTAGTGGTATCCGAGCACCTGCCCGATCGATCCGTCGCCGCGGGCGACGGTGCGGATGACCTTGTAGGCCGTCTCCCAGGTCTCGCCGGCGCCGCCGTGCTCGACGGGGCCGAGAAGGGTGATCAGCCCGGAATCCTTGAGCAGCTGCACCTCGGCATGCGGCGTCGCGTTCGCACGATCGCGTTCGACCGCATCCACTGCGAGGATGTCGGCCACCTCCTGTGCACGGTCGAGCCATCCGCGGCTGTCTCTTGGGAGTGGTACGTCGCTCCAGCGGTTGCCGAGTGCCGTCGTCACTGATTCCGTGATGCTCATGTTCTTCACCTTCCGGTCGGGGGTCGTGTGCGGCAACCATAGGAGCCTCCGCGCGATGCGCTCCGGCGGATTACCCGGGGTGAGCGACTGTTACCGGGAGTGTCCCGATGCGTCGCCGCGGTGCACCCCGGACGGCCGTCGGAGCGCCGGAGGCGGCCAACTAGAATCGAAGGGCTATGGCTACCCCTCACCCCCTCACCACGACTGCACGTGGTGCCGACGTCCGCGTCCGCTTCTGTCCCTCGCCGACCGGGCTGCCGCACGTCGGTCTCGTGCGCACGGCCCTCTTCAACTGGGCCTACGCCCGCCACAATGGCGGCAAGATGGTCTTCCGCATCGAAGACACGGATGCCGCGCGCGATAGCGAAGAGAGCTACCGACAGCTGCTGGATGCGCTCACCTGGCTCAAGATCGACTGGGACGAGGGCGTCGAGGTCGGCGGGCCCCACGCGCCATACCGGCAGTCGGAGCGCCACGACATCTACCGCGAGGTCATCGAGAAGCTCCTCGCTTCGGGTGCCCTGTACGAGAGCTTCTCGAACGCCGAGGAGATCGATGCGCGCAACGAGGCGAACGGCCGCGCCAAGCAGCTCGGCTACGACAACTTCGACCGCGACCTGACCGACGCGCAGAAGGAGGTGTTCCGCGCCGAGGGTCGCCAGCCCGCCCTGCGCCTTCGCGTTCCGGACGAGGACCTCACGTATGTCGACCTCATCCGCGGCGAGGTCACCTTCCCGGCGGGGTCCTTCCCGGACTTCGTGGTGGTGCGGCCCAACGGCATCCCGCTGTACACGTTCGTGAACCCGGTCGACGATGCGCTGATGGGGATCACCCACGTGCTGCGCGGCGAAGACCTGATGCCGTCGACGGCGCGTCAGCTCTCGCTCTACGCCGCGCTGATCGACGCGGGGGTCACGACCTTCGTGCCGCGGTTCGCGCACATGCCGCTCGTGCTGGGGGAGACCGGCAACAAGAAGCTCTCCAAGCGCGACCCGCAGGCGGATCTCTTCCTCCACCGCGACCGCGGGTTCATCCCGGAGGGTCTGCTCAACTACCTGGCGCTGCTCGGCTGGGGGATCGGACCCGATCGCGACGTCTTCTCGCTCGACGAGTTCACGGCCGCGTTCGACATCGAGAACGTGAACCCCAACCCGGCGCGTTTCGATCAGAAGAAGGCCGAGTCGATCAACGGCGACCACATCCGGATGCTGGCGGAGAAGGACTTCGCCGAGCGCACGGTGCCGTACCTCGCTGCCGCCGGTCTCTTCGACGAGCCGACCCGCGAGCAGCTCGTGACCGCCTTCCGTGTCGCGCCCCTTGTGCAGGAGCGGGTGCAGCTGCTGGGCGAGGTGCCGGGCATGGTCGGGTTCCTCTTCACGGACGAGGTCTCCTACGAGGCCGACGCGCTGAAGGGCCTGCCGGCGAACGCCGCCGAGGTGCTCGAGGCGTGCGTCACCGCCCTCGAGCCCGTCGACGAGTTCACACCGGAGAAGATCCAGGATGCCCTCGCCCATGCGCTCGTCGAGACGCTGGAGCTCAAGCCGCGCATCGCCTACGGACCGCCTCGTGTGGCCATCAGCGGTCGTCGCGTCTCTCCGCCGCTGTTCGAGTCGATGGAACTGCTCGGCAAGGAGGAGTCACTGCGTCGTCTGCGGGGCCTCGCGGAGTTCCTCGAGCGTTGAGTCGGCCGACACCGGCAGTCCGACGCGCCCGGCGGCGCGGGTGGGCCGGGCGTTTTGGCGTTCGGTGCCTGCTCGGGTAAGCTTGACTCTCGGTGCGAGGCTCCGGTTTCGCCCTTGGGGTATGGTGTAATTGGCAACACGGCGGTTTCTGGTTCCGTTGTTCTTGGTTCGAGTCCAGGTACCCCAGCAAGACGAAAACCCTCGCGTGAGCGGGGGTTTTGTCGTTGAATGGACAGATGACTGCGAAGCGGATCCTGTTCATCGGCGGCACCGGCATCATCAGCTCGGAGAGCGTCTCGCGGGCACTCGACGCGGGCCACGACGTCAGCGTCCTGAATCGCGGGACGACCGGCATCCGCTCTCTTCCCGACGGCGCGCGATCGATCGTGGCCGACATCACGGACCCCGATGCGACGCGCTCCGCGCTCGACGCCGCGGGCGGAGATTTCGACGTCGTGGCCGACTTTCTGTCGTTCACGCCTGAGCATGTCCAGGCGAACGTCGACCGGTTCGACGGCCGCGTCGGCCAGTACGTGTTCATCAGTTCGGCCTCGGCGTATCAGAAACCGCCCGCGCGCCTCCCTGTCATCGAGTCCACGCCGCTGCGCAATCCGCACTGGCAGTACTCGCGCGACAAGATCGCCTGCGAGGACCTGCTGGTGGCCGCCTACCGGGAGCGCGAGTTTCCCGCCACGATCGTGCGTCCCTCACACACCTACGACAGGACGCTGCTGCCCACGCTCGGTCAGTGGACCGACGTCGCCCGGATGCGAGCGGGCAAGCCGGTCGTGGTGCACGGCGACGGGACGACCCAGTGGACGCTCACGCACTCACGCGACTTCGCCGTCGCGTTCGTCGGCCTGCTCGGTCATCCCGCGGCTGTCGGGGACGTCTTCCACATCACCGGAGATCACGCGCCGACGTGGGACCAGATCTATCGCTGGATCGGCGCGGCCGCGGGCGTCGAGCCGGAGCTCGTGCACGTGGCATCCGACACGATCGCCGCCGTGGAGCCCTCGTGGGCCGGGGGACTCCTGGGCGACCGGACGCACTCGATGGTCTTCGACAACAGCAAGGTGAAGGCGCTGGTGCCGGAGTTCCGGACGACGGTGACGTTCGACCGCGGCGCGGAGGAGATCATCGACTGGTACGACGCGCACCCCGAGCGACAGATCGTCGACGAGGAGGCGGATGCCGTCTTCGAACGCCTCCTCGCGCTCCCGAGAAGCTGAGGGCGGCTACTCGCACTCTCCGAGGAAGCCGAGGTAGCAGACGGCCTCGTGCGTCACGGCATCCTGCTGATCGTTGTTGGAGACCTCGCGGGTGTCGATCTCCGCCGTGCGGGAGAGACTGCCGTAGTCGCCTAGTGTCGCCACGTACGATCCGGGCTCGTCGAGCGCTCTCATCTCGTCGATCGCGGAGAGGTAGTCCGCGCACAGCGACGTCGCGGATTCGGTCAGCTCCACGCCGGCGCAGTTGGCGTCGTACTGGGCCTGCATCGCGTTGATGCAGTCGGTCCAGTCCTGGTCGACGACGCACGGATTGACCGTGTCCATCGCGACGTCGAACCGGCCGGTCTCGAACTCCTCGCTGTGGAAGGTCTCGGGCTTCTCCGGCACATCGACCTTGGTCCAGTGGCGCGCCGTCGAGAACGCGAACACGACGACGATGGCGGCGATGAGGAGCAGCGCGCCCAGGATCGAGAGCGAGACCCACAGGCCGACGTTCTTCTTCTTCGGGGTCTCGGCGGCGGATGTCGGCGGCAGCGCGGAGGGATACGGCGATGCTGCGGCGTACGCGACGGGAGCTGCGGGCATGATCCGCGTCAGGTCGTGGTCGCCGGCGGGAGCCGTCGGCACGGGCGGCACCTGCGGGGCGGCCGGGACCGCCGCCGCAGCGGCCGGTGTCGAGAGCCAGTACGCGTACCAGCTCTGAGCTGATGCCGGATCGGCGTGCACCTGCTGGGCCTCGGCATCCGTCAGCTGGATGCCGAGGCGTCCACGTCCGTCCGCGCTGACGAGGGATGCACGGAACTCTTCGAATGACAGGGCCATGATCAGGATCATGGCAGAACCGGCGGGAACCCGATACATCGGAATACCGTCGCCCGCCCCACCGCCGTGTACCCGACGTCGGAGGCATCCGGAATACTGTTCGGGTGACCGGCATGAAGACCTTCTGGAACGCCCTCCCGACGGAAGGGCGGTGGCTGCTGTCGACGGTGGCCATCCAGACACTGGGGCGGGGGATGACCCTCCCGTTCACGATCATCTACCTGCACGAGGTGCGCGGATTCGACCTCGGCGTCTCGGGCGCCCTCATGAGCCTCATCGCCATCACCGGTCTCATCGTCACGGGGCCGGGCGGAACGCTCATCGATCGCTTCGGGGCGCACCGCGTGCTGATCGTCGGTCTGCTGTCGATGATCGCGGGCTGCGCGCTGCTCGCCTTCGCCACCGATGCCGCGGTCGCGGCGGTCGCCGTGATCCTGATCGGCATCAACTTCGGTGTCTCCTGGCCGGGGTTCAACGCGCTCATCGCGAGCGTGGTCGACGGCGAGGTGCGCCAGCAGTACTTCGGCGTCAATTTCGCCCTCGTGAACCTCGGCATCGGTGTCGGTGGAGTGATCGGTGGATTCTTCGTCGACGTGCACGATCCCTCGACCTTCACGACGATCTTCCTGATCGACGCGGCCACCAGCCTGATCCCACTCGCGCTCCTGCTCGGTCCTCTGCGCGGGGTGCGCATGCACTCGGAGACGGACGACGCCGAGGACCAGACGGCCGGCGGGTACCGCGAGATTCTCCGTCGCCCGGCGGTGCTGTGGCTGACGCTTCTCACGTTCATCTCGGTCTTCATCGGCTACGGCCAGCTGGAGGCGGGTTTCCCCGCGTTCGCACGCCAGGTCGCCGAGGTGTCGACGCAGGTCGTCGGCCTCTCCTTCGCCGTGAACACCGCGGTCATCGTCCTGCTGCAGTTCACGGTGCTCCGCCTCATCTCCGGCAAGAGGCGCACCCGGGTCATGCAGGTCATGGCGCTCATCTGGGCGCTCTCCTGGGTGCTGCTGGGGGCCACAGGTTTCCTGCCCGGAACTCTCACCGCCGCGGTCGGGGTCATCGCCTTCATGGGCGTCTTCGCGTTCGGCGAGACGATGCTGCAGCCGACCGTTCCCGGGATCTACAACGATCTGGCTTCCGACCGCTCCCGTGGCCGGTACAATGCGATCAACTCGGCAGCCTTCCAAGGCGGTGCGATTCTCGGGCCGCTCGTCGCGGGTGTGATGCTCGGCGAAGGGCTCGAGGTCTGGTTCATCGGCCTCATGATCGCCGGCGCCCTCGCCGTCGGCGGACTCGCGCTCGTGCTGGAGCGTGTCGTCGCCCCGGCCGCGAACGGCGTGCGAGATATCACGCCGGAGCGTCCCACGCCACTCCCTTCTCCTGGCGGGGAGACATCGGCATCTTTGTGACGGAGCCGCCGGTGCATCAGCCGCGGCTCGCGACATGAGGAGGCACCACGGATGGCGGCATTGACTCGGGTGGTTCCCGGCGAGGACCCCGGTTTCCGGCGCGTACGGTCAGGATCCGGGTTCCGCTACGTCGACCACGCGAACACGCCGGCGCCGGACGCCGACCGGGAGCGCATCCGCGACCTGGTGATCCCGCCCGCCTGGACGGACGTCTGGATCTCGGCCGACCCACTGGCCCACATCCAAGCCGTCGGCGTCGATGAGGCGGGGCGCAAGCAGTATCTTTACCACCCGCTATGGCGCGTCTCCCGTGATCGGCGCAAGTTCGTCCGTGCACTCGACCTCGCCGCAGCGCTGCCGGGAGCGCGCGCGCAGGTCACACGTGCACTTCGCGACGAGGGCCAGACCAAGGAGAAGGCGCTCGCTGTGGCGTTCCGCCTACTCGACGATGCCGCGCTGCGCATCGGATCCGAGCGGTACCTCGTGCGCCACGGCAGTCGCGGCCTGACGACGCTGCGCCGGCGAGACGTGCGAGTGGAGGGCAGCTCGGTCGCGCTGTCGTTCCCGGCCAAGAGCGGGCAGACCGCATCGATCGAGATCACCGACGACTCGCTGGCGGAAGCCCTCACCGAGTTCGCCGCCGGTTCACCCAGGGAGTTTCTGCTCGCCTACCGCAGAGGACGCAAGCGGGTGCGCATCACTCCGGCCGAGGTGAACAACTACGTCCGCGAGATCACCGGCGCGTCGTTCTCGGCGAAGGACTTCCGCACGCTGCACGGCACGATCACCGCGGCAGACGCATTGGCGCGGATCGGGCCGCTCGACACCCGCGGAGACCGAGGAAAGGCCGAGCGTCTCGCCGTGCAGGCGACGGCCGCCGCCCTCGGAAACACGACGGCCGTGGCGCGAGGAAGCTACATCGACCCGCGCGTCTTCCGTCTCTACGCCCGAGGGCAGACGCTCGATCTCACCGTCACGCCCGAGACGGCCATCCGGCGCCTGCTCGGCGGACCGAAGAAGCAGCGCAAGGCCAGCCGACGGGATGCTGCCGGTCGCCGGCGGTGAGGCCGGTCGACCCGTCTGGCGGCGAACCGCCCGAATGACAGGATGGATGCATGGACACCGCCAACCTCAGCCGTGAGGAGACCGCCGCGCGATCCGCGGCCATCACTCTGCGCAGCATCCGCGTCGAACTCGATCTGACCGGGGCGCCCGAGCGCGCCCGAGCGGGGTTCCCGACGACGACGACCTTGGAATTCGACGCGACGACCGACACGACGTGGCTCGATTTCATCGGTGAAGAGGTGCGCCGTGTCGAGGTGAACGGTGTCGAGCAGCAGGTCGTCCATGACGGGGCGCGGATCGCACTTTCCGGGCTCGCCGCCTCGAACGTGGTGCGGGTCGAGGCCATCGGCGCGTACAGCCGCTCCGGTGAAGGCCTGCACCGATTCCACGACCCGGTGGATGAGGCGACCTATCTGTACACCCAGTACGAGCCGGCCGACTCGCGCCGGGTCATGGCCTGCTTCGAACAGCCCGACATGAAGGCCGCGTACACGTTCGTCGTCGATGCGCCGTCGGGCTGGGAGGTGCTCTCCAACCAGGCGCCGGCCCGCACGGATCGCGGGGTCGGGGTGCAGCGAGTCGAGTTCGCTCCGACGCTGCCGATCTCGAGCTACATCACCGCGGTGGCAGCCGGACCCTACGCACGGGTCGACGGCGCCTGGGAGCGCGGGGAGCAGCACATCCCGCTCGGCGTCTTCATCCGCCGTTCGCTCGCCGAGCACCTGGAATCCGACGAGATCCTCGAGGTCACGCGCCAAGGACTCGACTTCTTCACCGATGCCTTCGCCTACCCGTATCCGTGGGGGAAATACGACCAGATCTTCGTTCCGGAATACAACCTCGGCGCGATGGAGAACCCCGGTCTCGTGACGTTCACCGAGGCGTACATCTCGCGAGGAGCGGCGACAGACGCGCAGCGCGCCGCCCGCGCGAACACGATCCTGCACGAGATGGCGCACATGTGGTTCGGCGATCTCGTCACGATGAAGTGGTGGGACGATCTCTGGCTCAAGGAGTCGTTCGCGGACTACATGGGCTCGCACGCCTCCGCGGTCGCGACCCGATTCCACGACGCCTGGGTGAGCTTCGCCGGCAAGCGCAAGGCATGGGCCTACCAGCAGGACCAGCTGCCGACGACGCATCCGATCGTCGCCGACATCACCGACCTCGAGGCAGCGAAGCTGAACTTCGACGGCATCACCTACGCCAAGGGCGCCTCGGTGCTCAAGCAGCTCGTCGCATTCGTCGGGGACGACGCCTTCTTCGAGGGCGCGCGCCGGTACTTCGCCGCGAACGCCTTCGGCAACACCACGCTGCACGATTTCCTCGTGGAGTTGAGTGCCGTCTCGGGCCGCGACATGACCGACTGGTCTCGCGCGTGGCTGCAGACCTCCGGCGTCTCCGCGCTGTGGATCGAGACGGATGCCGAGGGGCGTCGCGCCCTGCACCAGACAGACCCGCGACCTCATCGGCTGCGCATCGGCCTCTACGACCGGATCGACGATCGCATCGTGCGGCGCGATCAGGTGGAGCTCGACGTCGTGGACGAGCGCACCGAACTCGACCTCCCCGATGCCGACCTCGTCGTCCTCAACGACGACGACCTCACGTACGCGAAGGCGCGACTCGACGAACACTCTCTGCGCACGGTGGAGGAGTCGCTCTCCGCGATCGAGGACCCTCTGACGAGGGCTCTGATCTGGTCGTCGCTCTGGAACGCCACGCGCGACGGCGAGCTCGACGCGGCGCGCTACCTCGCGATCGTGCGCACGCACGCCCCGTCGGAGGCGAACATCGGACTGCTCTCGGGCGTCCTGCTCAACGCGGCATACACGCTGCGCCACTTCGTCGATGACGAGCGGCTTCCTGCTGAGCGGCGCGAGTGGACCGAAACCACCTGGCGTGCCCTGCAGGCGGCGGATGCCGGCACCGACGCACAGCTCTCCTGGGCGCGCGGACTCGCGGCGGCATCGGCATCCGATGATGCACGGCACGCCGAGGTGCGGGAGATGCTCGACGGCCGGGTGCCCGACGGCCTCGTCGTCGACCCCGACCTGCGGTGGCAGCTGCTCACCTCGCTGGTCGCGACCGGCCATGCCGGTGCGGACGACATCGCCGCCGAGCTGGCGCGCGACGACACCGGCAGCGGTCGTACGGCTGCCCGTCGTGCGCTCGCCTCGCGACCCGACGCCGCCGTCCGCCGCGCCGCGTGGGACGCGGCGTGGAACGACCTCTCGCTGAGCAACGATCACCTGGATGCCGAGATCGCGGGGTTCCGCGCCGGCGGTCGTCGTGACCTGATCGCGGAGTTCGACTCCGACTACTTCGGGCGGATCGGGCACGCGTGGAGCACGCGCAGCATCGAGTTGGCGCAGCGTCTCGTCGTCGGACTGTTCCCGCAGAGCGAGTCTTCGGACCTCGTCGACGCCTGGCTGGGGGAGAACGAGGCGGCACCGGCGGCACTCCGGCGTCTGGTGATCGAGCAGCGTGACCACCTCGAGCGATCTCTGCGGATTCGGGCGCTCAGTCGGAGCTAGCGGGGGAGACCTGCATTCCCATCACCGTGCGAACGATCCACGGATGCGCGTGATCGTCGTCGATGTGGGTCATGCCGACCTTCTCGGCGACCCCGCGCGAAGCCGCGTTCTCCGGGTGGATGATCGCGGTCAGCAGTGTCGGTGCGAACTCCTGAGCGACGAGCTCCACGCAGGCGCGCGCGGCTTCGGTCGCGAACCCGTGCCCCCTGCATCCCACCACGGACGTGGTAGCCGATTTCCAGGACGGTAACATCGTTGACCGACTGCCAGGTGATGCCGCAATCTCCTACGAACGCACCGTCATGGGTCTCGATGATCCAAAGGCCGTGCCCGTACGTTTCGTAGCGGCTGCGCATTCGCGCGATCCACTCGGCACTCTCGGCCCGTGTCTTCGGCGCCGGGTAGTAGGCCATGACCTCGGGATCGCCGAGCATCGCCGCCATGTCGTCGAGGTCGCTCGTCGTCATCTCGCGGAAGCGCAGCCGTGAGGTCGTCGCTGGCAAGAGCCGGCGAACGGGGTCGGTCACAGGTCGAGCGACTCGCCGGGCTCGAGTGCGAAGAACTCGCCGCCGCCCTGCTCGGTCGCCCACTGCAGGCGCTGGCGGTGCATGTTCTTGCCGATCACTGACAGCGTCATGTCGTGGGTGCCGAAGGACCGGCGGGGCTTCACTGCGAGCACGTGGTCCATCGCCTCGCCGATCTTGAGCCAGGGCGCACCCAGCGGAGCGGCGAGCGTCTCGACGTCGACGCCCTCGGGAACCACATACGAGTCACCGGGGTAGTAGAGCTTCTCGTTCACGAGGACCCCGACATTCTCGACGCTCGGAAGCGACGAGTGGATGACCTCATGTGTGCCGCCGAAGAAGCGCAGCGTGAAGCCGCCGATCTCGACCGTCTCCCCGGGGGCGACGACGGTGATCGCGTAGCCCTCGGCGGCACGCGCCACGCCGGACGGGGCGAAGATCGGGGTCGCCGGCGCGTCGCGCAGGATGCGATCGAGGTGATCGGAGGTCCAGTGGTCGGGGTGCTCGTGCGTGATCACCACGCCGACGAGTGTGCCGAGGTCGACCAGCGGAGTCGTGAAGGACCCCGGATCGATCAGCAGAGTCTCATTGTTCTGGTCGATGCGGAGAGTGGCATGTTCGAACTTCGTGACGCGCATGAGTCGAGTCAACTCCTTCGAACGCTCCGCGGCAAACGCATTCTCGGCCCGCCACGCCCGAGCGCACGGCGACGTCGGCTCGATTTTGCGGAGCGAGAATCGTCATGGCATACTTGAACGGTTGTCGCGGGACGGAAACGTCCGGCAAGACGGCCCCATCGTATAGCGGCCTAGTACGCTGCCCTCTCACGGCGGTAACGCGGGTTCGAATCCCGCTGGGGTCACACGACACAGAAAGCCCCCGGTTCTCCGGGGGCTTTCTTCGTTCTCGACAGGGCTCAGTCGCGAACCTCTGCGGCTGCCTCCTGCCGCAGCGACATCTCCCGGAATGTGCGGTTGCGCAGCGGCACGGTCATCACGGCCATCATCGCGGCGCCGAAGAGCACGAAGGGCACCCAGACGCCCGCGGCCGATGCCAGAGCGCCGAAACCGGCCATGGCCAGAGGCATCAGACAGTCGTCGCCGAGGCGCGTGATCGATCCCATGCGCCCGAGATACGCGGTGTCGACCGTCGCCGAGAAGGTGGCGCTCAGCAGCACCGACACGTAGCCGGCGGTGGCGCCGACGATGAACGCTGCGGCGGCCACGGTCCAGACCGGGCCGAATCCGAGCGCGACGATTGAGGCGCCCTGCACGACGAGCGCCCAGAATCCCGCCAGCGCTTCGCGCCTCGGCCGCCACTTCGCGACGGAGACGGCGCCGATCGCTGCTCCGAGCCCGAGCAGGGCCTCGAACAGTCCGACGGATGGAGCGCCCCAGCCCTGGTCGTGCGCCCGCAGCGCGAGTCCGATGCCGACCGCCGGTCCGACCGCCAGATTCAGACCGGAGAGCGCCAGGACGAGCGTGCGGGTTGTCGGATGGGCCGACAGGTGCCGGAAGCCCTGAGCGATCCCTCGCAGCGCGGACTCCTTCTCGGCGCGGGCGAGGAGGAAACGGGGGCGCAGCCAGACAGCGATGAATGCGACGACCACGGTGAAGGTGACCGCATTGGCGGCCGCGCTTCCGGCGAGGCCCGCGTACGCGACGATGACGCCGCCGATGGCCGCGCCGCCCATCGTTCCCAGACGCGAGGCCGTCTGAGACACCGCGCCGTAGGCGGGCAGATCCGACGTGCGGACGAGCTGGCGCGCGATCGTCCCCGCTGAGGGCTCGTAGAACGCATCGCAGACGCCGAACGCGATCGCGGCGAAGAGCAGAACGGCCACGGTCGGCGGGGTCGCGAGGACCCAGATCGTCGCCGCGACGAGAACGCCGACGCGCACGACGTTGCAGACGATCATGACGCGGCGCGCGTCAGAGCGGTCAGCGATCACACCACCGAAGAGCAGGACCGCGGCCCGCGGCACGGTGCCCGCGGCGACGATCAGGCCGGCGACGGCAGGAGTGGTGGTCTGCACCGCCGTCCACGCGAGGGCGATCGTCCACAGCGCGTCGCCGGCGTCGGACAGCGCCTTGACCCCGATCCACGCATGGACGAGACGGTCGCGGCGGAAGGGCGGCGGAGAGCTGAGCTGCACGGGCTCGGTGCCGGCGGTCGCGGCGACAGGACCGTTCACGGAACCGTGGGGAAGACGTGAGCGAAGAAGAAGACCGGAGTGCGCTTCGTGCCGTCCTCGAGGTCGATCGACTCCTGCCATTCGCGCATGGTCTCGACCAGGCGAGCGCCGAGATCCTGCAGCTCCTCCGGTGACGCCCACGCCGTGCTGTCGGTGCTGTAGCCGTCGTACTCCGCGTAGGCCGGATCGTTGCGGCTCCGATGCCAGCGCTGCAGCCGTTCGAACTGCAGGCGGATGCCCTGCCGCTGCGCCTCGCGGGCGAGGAGCGCGTCGGCGGGGGAGTAGGCGTAATCGTCGGTGGACCACGAAAGTCCGCGTCGCGCCACCGCCCACCAGCTCGTGCGCTTGTCTCCCGTCGGATCGGGTGCGCGCTCGACGACGCCGGCCCGCTCCAGCATCCGCAGATGATGACTGATACTGCCGACCTGGCTGTCGAGAGCGCGCGACAGCGCGGTCACCTGCGAGGTGCCGTACAGCAGCAGGTAGTCGTATATGCGACGGCGCAGGGGATGGTGCACGGCGGTGATCACGGAGATGTCTTCCACGGACAGAACGCTATGACCGCACCCTCGATCTCACAAGACTTCTTGTATACCCCGGGAAATCACCTGTCAGAAGGGACTTCGCGCCGTGCGCGACGCGCGCGGCGGATCAGCCAGACGATCAGCACGATTATTCCCGCGACGGCGAGCCAGGGGAGGAGGAAGCCGACGGCGATCACGAGCGCGTTGAGCGAGACGACGAGCCCGTTCCAGCCCGCGAGCAGTCCGTCGCCGAACCCGGCGGGATCTGCCGTGGTGGGCGCGGCCGTGCGCGTCAACTCCACCTGGAGCGTCGACATCGCGACCTGGTCCTCGATCGCCGCGAGCTGCTGCTCATACGACTCGAGCTGCGCCTGACGGTCGGTCAGAGCGACCTCGGCCTCGATGAGCTCCGACACGGTGCCCGACTGCGCCATGAGCTCTGTGAGACGCGTCACCGAGGCCTTCGTCGCATCGACGCGAGCGCGCAGGTCGATCGCCACCGACGTCACATCCTGCTTCGAGGTCGACGAGGAGAGCACCTCGCCGGAGTCGTGCAGCTTCGAGATCACGTCCGACAACTCGGCCGTGGGCACCCGGATGCTGATCCATCCGTATCCGGAGTCGGTCGGCTCGCGCTCCGTCATCTCGTCGACGACTGTCGCCCTGCCGATCTCGGTGCTCTCGACGAAGCCGCCGCGCTCCTCGGCCAGTGCCGTGATCCCGGCGGCGGCATCGGCGATGTCCTCCACCTGGAGCGTGGCGTGGGCGGTGGCGATGATCTCACGCTCGGCAACAGCGACATCAGCACCGACCAGCTCGGAGGAGTCGACCGCTCCCTCGTCGACAGCGCCGGGCGCGACCTCAGCGATGCGATCGGGCGACGACGGGCCGGATTCAGCCACGCTGCCGCCAGACGACTCCGCAGTCGTCATCGCGCCCCCGCCGACCGAACTGAGGATCGGAGGAGTCACGAGGACGCCGACGACGAAGGCGGCGGCGATGCCGGCACCGGTCAGCCAGCGTCGGCGTCGCGGCCGGGATCGGACGTCGTTCGCCTCCACCCGCGGGCGCTCGGCCGCTATCTCGGAGAACACCGAGTTCTCGATACGGGCGATGGTCTCGTCGGACAGCTCGGGAAGCTCCCCGGCGGCGGTCTGGTCGTTCATGCGTCTCTCGCTTCCTTCACGGCGCCGCGCAGCTGGGTGCGCACTCGGGAGAGACGGTTCCGGACGACGGCATGGCTCACGCCGAGTTCTTCGGCTGCCGCCTGGTAGGCGTAGCCCTCGGATGCGCACAGCCGGAAGATCTCGCGGTCCAGCTCGCTCAGGGTGCCGACAGCCGCGGCGATCCGTGCGGCCAGATCCGCCGTGATGACCTGCTCTTCGACGCTCACCGTGTCCGGCAGATCCTCGTCGAGGGCTGCCGCGGTATGCGCCTGATCGCGGCGGCGCTGACGGAGCCGATTCGCCGCCTGGAAGCGGCAGATCGTCGCCAGCCACGGCAGAATCGAATCGCCTTGCAGTTCGAGCCCTGGAAGCTTGCGCCACGCGACCACGAAGGTCTCCTGGGTCACATCCTCGGCGTCGACAGGCGACGCGAGGATGCCGTTCGCGATCCAGTAGACCGGCCGCACATGAGCTCGATACAGCTCGCGGAAGGCGCTCTCGTCGCCTGCCGCGGCCCGCGCGGCCCACTTCTGATCACTCGTCTGCACGGGCATCCGTTTCCGTTCGGTGTCTCTCACCAGGAAAGTGTCGGCGGATGCTCCATCGTCTCAGATCCAGTGTGAGAACGAGACGCTCCGGCTGACGTTCTCCAGGGCACTGTTGCTCCGGTAGCATTGCACCCGCGAGAGGGAGTATCCCGGATCCGCGCGTAACGTCATCACGAGCATCGACATCGCTGCTCCGGGCGCGCGACGCACGTCATGTGCGGGGGAGAGACTTTCGGCCTCTTCCTGACCCTCCCGAAAGGTGCCGTGCGCCCTTGGTAATTCCTCTCTGGTTCGAGATCACGTCGATGGTGGTCCTCACGATCATCCTGATCGGCGACCTCCTGCTCATCAAGCTGCGCCCGCACATCCCTTCCACGAAGGAGTCCACGCTCTGGGTGGTCTTCTACGTCGCACTCGCGCTGCTCTTCGCCGTGCTCCTCGGCAACGTGGGCGGGTGGAACAACGCCGGGGACTTCATCACCGGCTGGGCGCTGGAGTACAGCCTCTCGATCGACAACCTCTTCGTGTTCGTGCTGATCATGGCCCAGTTCGCGGTGCCGAGGCGCCTGCAGCAGCAGGTGCTGATGATCGGCATCATCATCGCCCTGGTCCTGCGCGGCGCGTTCATCCTGGTCGGCGTCGCGATCGTCGAGAACTTCTCGCCGATCTTCTACGTCTTCGGTGCGTTCCTCATCTGGACCGCGATCCGCCAGGCGATGCCCGACGGCGATCACGAAGGCGAGGTGCAGCGCGAGAACTTCGTGGTCCGCATGCTGCGTCGACGCATCGACATCAGCGACCACTACGACGGCTCGAAGCTGCGCACCACCGTCGACGGCAAGCGGATGTTCACTCCGATGGTCATCGTGCTCATCACGATCGGCGTCACCGACCTGATCTTCGCCGTCGACTCGATCCCCGCGATCTTCGAGATCACGACCAACGGCTTCCTGGTCTTCGCGGCGAACATCTTCGCCCTGATGGGGCTGCGTCAGCTCTACTTCCTGCTCGGCGACCTGCTCGACCGCCTGCGGTACCTGCACTACGGCATCGCGGTGATCCTCGGATTCATCGGCATCAAGCTGATCCTGCACGCGCTGCACGTGAACGAGCTCCCGTTCATCAACGGCGGCGAGAACGTCGAGTGGGTGCCGGACATCGACAACATGGTGTCCCTCGGCGTGATCATCGCCTCGATGACGATCGCCACGATCGCCAGCCTGATCGCCTCCGGACGCGACAAGCGTGCGGAGAGGAAGGCCTCGCTCACCGAGTGAAGTCAGTCCGCTGACCAGAGAAGCTCGGCCTCCAGCGTGAGATCGATGATCTGGCGGAGAAGCCCGCCGACCGTGGTCGACTGCAGCAGGGTGTACTTGTCGTACTCACCGAGCGGAGCGATCGCGGCCAGCTGCCACGCTGCGGCGAGCGGGTCATCGGCAAGTTCGGTGTCGGCATCCCACCGCGGATCGGGAGCGCGCGAAAGAGTGCGCCGCACGATGGCCTCGGCTTCGGTGCGCAGCGGGCTGAGCGCGTCGTTCCACGTGAGTTCGGGCAGCGACGTCACTTCGGCGAGCGGATAGGGCTCGTCGTCCAGCCATCGTCCGACCGTGAAGCGGTCGGTGCCGATCGCCATGGCGGTGAGCACGTCGGCGCCCGCCGACACGCTGACCAGGCGGGCCATCGTGCCGATGCTGCTGCGCCGGTCGCCGCCACCGACCTCATGGCCGCGCTCGATGAGCACGACCCCGAACCGCGGGTCATCCTCGTCGAGAAGCCGGCCGATCATCGTCAGGTATCGCGGCTCGAACACACGCAGCGGCAACGGGGTCGACGGGAACAGCACCGAACCGAGCGGAAACATTGGAATCGCGGTCATGACACCAGTCAACACTGCGCGACGTACAGTGAACAGATGCGCCGACCCGAACCCGTTCCCCCCGCTCCCGGTCAGGAATCCGTCTGGGACTACCCGAGGCCGCCGCGGGTCGAGCGCGTCGCCGAGCGGGTCACAATACGCCTCGGCGGCGAGCTGATCGCTGACACGAGTGACGCAGTGAGGGTGCTCGAGACGAGTCATCCTCCCGTCTACTACCTGCCGATCGCCGACTTCGTCTCCGGAGCGCTCGTGAGGGCCGCCGGCTCCTCGTTCTGCGAGTTCAAGGGTGCCGCGCGCTACTTCGATGTGCGCGGGGGAGCAATCGTGCGTGAGGGGGCGGCGTGGAACTACCCGGACCCGTCACCCGGATTCACCACGCTGACCGACCGGGTCGCCGTGTACGCGGCGCGGATGGACGAGTGCACCGTGGGCGGCGAGGTCGTCACCCCGCAGCCGGGTGGCTTCTACGGAGGGTGGGTCACGTCGTCGGTCGTCGGCCCGTTCAAGGGTGTCCCGGGGTCGATGGGCTGGTAGCGCGCCCGTCGCCCGGCAGGTCAGAAGGCGCGCAGATTCGCCTGCAGCCCGCCTTCGGCGTACTCGCGACGGAGGATGCCGCGTCTGCGGAGCACCGGCACCAGCTCGTCGAGCGTGCGGTGCAGCGTGACCGGATGGAAGTCCCCCCACAGCAGCACACCGTCATTGCCCCACTCGCCGAGCTCTTCGATCACGTCCGCGAACTCCTCGGCGGTGCCGACGAAGCCGGAGCGGTCGGAGAAGCGCCCGGCGCGCACCAGCCCGCTCAGGTGCGCGCGCAGCGGGGCATCCTCGCCGCGGTCGCCGATCAGTCGCTGGATGCTGCCGCGGGAGACGTGCGCCCCGAAGATCGAGAGGTCGAGCGGCTTGTCGAGGTCGAGAGAGGTGAGATCGGTCTCCAGATCGCTGGACTGCTTCCGCGCGATCTGCACGAGCACGGCCTCATCCGGATGCGCGGAAGCTGCGACGATCCGATCGGCCTCCTCGGCGGAGGAGGTGATCACCGGTTGGATGGCGAAAAGGATCTTGATGTCGTCGGCACGGCGACCCGCGGCGACGGCTGCCTCGTGGATCTTGGCACGGTAGGCCCGCACCGACGCCTCGTGCAGCGGGGCGAGTGCGAGCTGGACATCGGAGTTGGCGCCGGCGAAGCCGAGTCCGCGACCCGAACCGCCCGGTGAGACGATCGCCGGTTCCTCATCGGAGAAGGGCAGCGCGTTGAGCGGGCCGTCGAAGGAGTAGTGCGTACCGCGGTGCTCGACGCGTCGCATCTTCGAGCCGTCCGCGTACACATCCGTCGCGCGGTCGGCGACGAGCGCCCCCTCGTCCCAGCTGCGCCAGAGCGAACGGATGCCGTCGAGCCATTCCTCCGCGCGGTCGTAGGCCTCGTCGTGGCCCAACTGCGCGGCATCCGAGAAGTGACGTGCGCTGCCGGTGTCGGTCACGACGTTGAGTCCGAGGCGGTGCCCGCTCAGGTGCTGCAGGCTCGCGAACTGCCGCGCTGACGTGTAGGGGAGCGAGGCCGCGGGGTTGACCGTCGGAACCACGCCGAGGTGCTTGGTCGCCTGGAACAGGTACGGCGCGAGAAGAAGCGGATCGTGCTTCGGTCCGCCGAACGCGTGCCGGACGCGGATGTCGAGCGTCTCGGGTGAACCCATCGAGGGCGCGTCCTCGATGATCACGAGATCGAATCCCGCCTGCTCGAGGGTGCGCGCGGCCTCCTGGTAGATCTCGGGTCGTGTCCAGTCGTAGTCCCACTCGAGCGAAGGGTGACCCCAGCCCTGCGGTCCGAAGCCTCGTGCCAGGAACCAGCCGAAGTGCTGCGACCGACTCATGCCACCGCCTCCCGTGACGCATCGAGCACGCGCGTCAGGTCGGAGATGAGATCCTGCACGTCCTCGATGCCGATGGAGAGGCGGAGCGTGCCCGGGCGCACGCCGAGCAGCTCGCGCTCGGCTTCGGTGCGCTGCGCGTGACTCGTCGTGCCGGGGTGCAGGACGAGCGAGCGGACGTCGCCGATGTGCGTCATGTGGGTGAAGACGCGCACCTGCTCGACGAACTGGCGCGCAGCGTCGAGACCGCCACGGAGGGTGAAGGTGAAGATCGAGCCGAAGCCGCCGTCGAGGTATCGCAGCGCCGTCGTGTGGTCCCGGTGCGACGGGAGGCCGACGTAGTCGACGCTCTCGACGGCTTCCTGACTCTCCAGCCACTGTGCGATCTCCAGCGCATTGCGCGATTGACGCTCGACCCGCAGCCCGAGCGTCTCCGCTCCCTGAGCGATGAGGAAGGCGTTGAGGGGAGACGGGGATGCTCCGAACCGCGGCGCCACCGATTCCCGGGCGTAGGCGATGCGTGCGCGCCCGCCATGGCGGGCCGCGACGCTCGGCAGACCACCGCGTCCTGGCAGCACCAGGTGGGGCGCGTTGTGGCCGGAGCGCTCGGGGTCGAACCGTCCGTCGTCGACGATGACGCCGCCGAGGACCGAGCCGTGGCCGGCGAGGAACTTCGAGGCCGAGTGCACGACGATGGCGGCGCCGTGCTCGATCGGGCGCAGCAGGAACGGGGTGGCGAGGGTGTTGTCCACGATCAGCGGAATCGCCGCGTCATCGGCGACGGCACTGATCGCGGCGATGTCGAGCACGTCGTTGCGAGCGTTGGCGAGCGACTCGGCGAAAAGTGCGCGGGTGTTGGGGCGGATCGCCGCGCGCCAGGCATCGGGATTCGCGATGTCGTCGATGAAGGTGGTCTCGATGCCCAGGCGGGCGAGGTTGTCGAGGAGCAGGCCGCGCGTGCCTTCGTAGATGTGCGTCGACGTGACGATGTGATCTCCGGAGCCTGCCACCGTGAGCAGGGCCGTGACGACGGCTGCCTGTCCGCTCGCGACGAGGACGGCATCCGCGCCGGACTCGAGGGCGGCCAGCTGGCGCTCCGCCGCGCGCACCGTCGGGTTGCCGGTGCGCGTGTAGCCGAACCCGGTGCCGGTTCCGAAGTGGTCGGCGGCGTGGTCGAAGTCGTCGAACTCGAACCCGGCGGTGAGGTAGATCGGCGTGGCGCGCGGCGCCGCCGTCTCGCGGCCTCTCGCCGCGTGGACCGCGCGGGTGGCGAAGCGGGCGGTGTCGACGGTCATGCGTGGGCCTCTCGGTCGGGCGGGTGATGACAGAGTGTCATGGCGGGTCGGAGCACGCTCGGGCAGTGGTAATCTGACGTCATGCGGACCGTGCTCCTTCTTCTTAGCGGCCGCGACGAGACCTCGTTCTGAGCCCCTCCTCGTCGCGGAGTCCATCGTGGGCCGAACCGCCAGCCTCAGGAGAAACGCAATGAGCACCCCCGCACCCGGATCCGATTCCGCACGCCGCAGGACCCTGGCCGAGAAGGTCTGGGACGACCATCTCGTCGTCAAGGGCGAGAACGGCGAACCCGACCTCATCTACATCGACCTGCACCTCGTGCACGAGGTGACGAGCCCGCAGGCCTTCGACGGCCTGCGCAGTGAGGGGCGGCCGCTGCGTCGGCTCGACCTCACGATCGCGACAGAAGACCACAACACCCCGACGTGGGAGATCGACAAGCCGATCGCCGATCTCACGAGTCGCACTCAGATCGAGACGCTCCGGCGCAACGCCGCCGAGTTCGGTGTGCGCCTGCACTCGCTGGGGGATGCCGAGCAGGGCATCGTGCACGTCGTCGGGCCGCAGCTCGGCCTCACCATGCCCGGCATCACCGTCGTCTGCGGTGACTCCCACACATCGACGCACGGCGCGTTCGGTGCCATGGCGTTCGGCATCGGCACCAGCGAGGTCGAGCACGTCATGGCGACGCAGACTCTCCCGCTCAAGCCCTTCAAGACCATGGCGATCACCGTCGACGGCACACTGCGTCCTGGCGTCACGGCGAAGGACATCATCCTCGCCGTGATCGCGAAGATCGGTACCGGCGGCGGACAGGGATACGTGCTGGAGTTCCGCGGCAGCGCGATCCGCGCGCTCTCCATGGAGGGCCGCATGACGATCTGCAACATGTCGATCGAGGCAGGCGCCCGCGCCGGCATGGTCGCGCCGGACGAGACGACCTTCGCGTACCTGAAGGGTCGCCAGCACGCACCCAAGGGTCAGGACTGGGACGACGCCGTCGCCTACTGGCGGACGCTGCCCACCGACGAGGGCGCCGTCTTCGACGCCGAGGTGTTCATCGACGCCGACGAGCTTGAGCCGTTCGTGACCTGGGGAACCAACCCCGGCCAGGGCAGCTCGCTGTCGGCATCCGTTCCGAACCCGGCGGACATCGCCGATCCGAACGAGCGTGCCGCAGCGGAACGCGCACTCGAGTACATGGACCTCGTGCCGGGGACGCCCCTGAAGGAGGTCCCGGTCGACGCGGTGTTCATGGGCTCCTGCACGAACAGTCGTATCGAGGACCTGCGGGCCTTCGCCTCGATCATCGAGGGGAAGAAGAAGGCCGACGGGGTGCGCGTGATGGTCGTCCCCGGCTCCGCCCGCGTGCGACTGGAGGCGGAGGCTGAAGGCCTCGACAAGATCATCACCGATTTCGGGGCGGAGTGGCGCTTCGCGGGCTGCTCGATGTGCCTGGGCATGAACCCGGACCAGCTCGCTCCGGGTGAGCGCTGCGCGTCGACCTCGAACCGGAACTTCGAGGGCCGGCAGGGCAAGGGCGGGCGCACGCACCTGGTCTCGCCCCTCGTGGCCGCGGCGACCGCGATCCGCGGCACGCTGTCCAGCCCTGCCGATCTGCTCGTCACCGTCGGAGAAGAGGCCTGATCATGGAGAAGTTCTTCACCCACACCGGAATCGCCGCTCCGCTGAAGCGCTCGAACGTCGACACCGACCAGATCATCCCTGCGGTGTTCCTCAAGCGCGTCACCAAGACGGGCTTCGAGGACGCGCTGTTCCACGCCTGGCGACAGGATCCGGGGTTCGTCCTGAACCAGGCGCCGTTCCAGGGCGCATCCGTCCTGGTGGCCGGTTCCGACTTCGGCACGGGGTCCAGTCGCGAGCACGCTGTCTGGGCGCTCCGCGACTTCGGCTTCAAGGTCGTCCTCAGCCCGCGGTTCGCCGACATCTTCCGGGGGAACTCGGGCAAGCAGGGCCTGCTCGCCGCGACGATCTCAGAGGAAGACCTCGAGCGGATCTGGGCCGAGATCGACCGCGATCCCGGGGTGCAGATCACCGTCGACCTCGAGGCGCGCACCGCCTCGATCGGCGACGTCCAGGCCGACATCGGGATCGACGATTACACTAGATGGCGGCTCCTTGAAGGGCTCGATGACATCGGGCTCACGCTGCGCAACGAAGACAAGATCGCGCAGTTCGAGGCCCGTCGCGAATCGTGGCGGCCCCGAACGCTCCCCGTGCAGTGAACCGACGGGGGCGGGGGAGCCAGGGGCAACCCGCCCCCGAATTCCGTGTGATGAAGTGAGGCTCCGAATGACGACACCTGTGCGCGACGCTCTCCCGGACGGAGTCCCCGCTCTCACCGGAGACGTCCTCGCCATTCGAGGAGGCCGCCCCCTTCGCGGTCGCGTCGATGTCAAGGGTGCGAAGAACCTGGCGACCAAGGCGATGGTGGCCTCGCTGCTCGGCGAGACGGTCAGCGTGCTCCGCGACGTCCCCGCGATCAGCGATGTGGCCGTGGTCCGCTCCCTGCTCGAGGTGCACGGCGTGAACGTGTCCGACGGCGATGAGCCCGGCGCGCTGGTGTTCGATCCGAGCGACGTGGAATCCGCGCACTTCGAGGAGATCGACGCGCACGCCGGCGCGTCCCGCATCCCGATCCTGTTCTGCGGTCCGCTCCTGCACAGGCTCGGCCAGGCGTTCATCCCCGACCTCGGCGGATGCCGCATCGGCGACCGCCCCATCGACTTCCACCTGGATGCGCTCCGCAAGTTCGGTGCCGTCGTGGAGAAGCTGCCCAGCGGCATCCGTCTCTCCCGGCCGGGCGCGCGCCTGCACGGCGCGAACATCCACCTGCCCTACCCGAGCGTCGGTGCCACCGAGCAGGTGCTCCTGACGGCGGTGCGGGCGGAGGGCACGACAGAACTCCGGAACGCGGCCATCGAGCCCGAGATCATGGACCTGATCGCCGTGCTGCAGAAGATGGGCGCGATCATCTCGTACGAGCCCAACCGGGTCATCGTCATCGAGGGCGTCGAGAAGCTCCGCGGGTACGACCACCGCTCGATCTTCGACCGCAACGAGGCAGCATCCTGGGCGTCCGCCGCACTCGCGACCGACGGCGAGATCTTCGTCGGCGGCGCGAAGCAGCAGGAGATGCTCACCTTCCTCAACGTCTTCCGCAAGGCCGGCGGATGGTTCGACATCAAGGAGGACGGGATCCTCTTCCGTCGCGACGGCGACATCAAGCCCGTCGTGATCGAGACGGACGTGCACCCCGGATTCATGACGGACTGGCAGCAGCCGCTGGTGGTCGCGCTCACGCAGGCCCAGGGCCGATCCGTCGTGCACGAGACCGTGTACGAGAACCGTCTGGGATTCACCGACGCGCTGGTCAAGATGGGAGCCGACATCGTCGTGCACCCCCGTGGACTGCAGGACGGCCCTCGCCGGGTGCCGCGACGCGACCTGGAGCAGGCCGCCGTCATCACGGGTCCGACACCGCTGCACGGTGCCGACATCGTCGTTCCCGACCTTCGTGGCGGCTACAGCCACATCATCGCCGCACTCACCGCCTCGGGCGAGTCGCAGGTCTCAGGTGTGGACATCCTCAGCCGCGGCTACGAGAAGTTCCTGGCCAAGCTCGACGCCCTCGGCGCTGACTTCGACGTCATCCGGTGACGCCGATGGGTGCCAGGTCACCGGAGAGAACGCGCCCCAGCGTCTTCTGGCCGCTCGCCGCGCTGGTGGTGCCGCTGCTCGGACTCATTGCGAAGATCCGCATCACAGGCGCGGAGAAGCTGCCGCGGGAGGGTGCATTCGTCCTCGCGCCGAACCACTATTCGGAGTTCGATCCACTGATCGTCGCCGCCGCCGTGTGGCGCATCGGCCGGGCGCCGCGGTTCATGGCGAAGGAGAGCCTGTTCCGCGTGCCCGTGCTCGGATGGTTCCTGCACCGCACCGGGATGATCCCCGTTGCGCGCACCTCATCGGCGTCGTCGGCGAAGCAGACCATGAAGCAGTCGGCCGAGCTCGTCGAGCACGGCCGGGGCGTGATCGTCTATCCCGAGGGCACTCTCACCCGTGACCCGGAACTCTGGCCGATGCGCGGCAAGTCCGGCGCGGTTCGTCTTGCCCTGGCCGACGGCATCCCGCTCATCCCGATGGCGCAGTGGGGGACCCAGGAGATCATGGGTCGCTACCAGAAGGGCCTCAGCCTCTGGCCGCTCCGCAAGCCCGTCGAGGTCATCATCGGCGATCCCGTCGACGTGTCCGATCTGCGCGGGCGCGCGGGTGAGCCTGCGGCACTGAACGAGGCGACCTCTCGACTGATGAACGCCATCACGGCGCTCCTCGAGCAGTTGCGCGACGAGAAGGCCCCGACGGAACGCTGGAATCCCGCAACCCACGGACAGAACGAGACGGGCCGCCTTGACTCCTAAGAGACCTGCCGTCCCGGTCGGACCCAGAGCGACTGTCATCGGCGCGGGAAGCTGGGGCACCACGTTCGGCAAGATCCTCGCCGACGGCGGGGCCCAGGTGACGATGTGGGCGCGCCGTGCGGAACTCGCGCACGAGATCGACGAGGCCAAGCGCAACTCGCGCTACCTCCCCGGCATCAACCTGCCGCGCACGATGGCGGCGACCCACGAACTCGCCACTTCGCTCGAAGGCGCCGAGCAGGTCTACCTCTCGGTGCCCAGCCAGTCGCTCCGCGAGAACCTCAAGGCACTGCGCCCTCTGCTCGACGGCAGCGACGCGAAGATCGTCAGTCTGATGAAGGGCGTCGAACGCGGCACCGGCCTGCGCATGAGCCAGGTGATCCAGCAGGAGCTCCGGTGCGACCCCGATCGCATCGCGGTGGCGTCCGGGCCGAACCTGGCGCTGGAGATCGCACGTGAACAGCCCACGGCCGCCGTGATCTCCTCGCGCAGCCGGGAGACGGCCGAGATCGTCGCCAGGGCCGCGCGCAACAGCTATTTCCGCACCTTCGTGAACACCGACGTGATCGGCACCGAGTTCGGCGGCGTGCTCAAGAACCTGATCGCCGTCGCGATCGGCATCGTGGACGGCGTCGGGTACGGCGAGAACACCAAGGCATCGATCATCACCCGCGGTCTCGTCGAGATGACGGACTTCGCGGTGGCGAACGGCGCACACCCGGAGACGCTGCAGGGCCTCGCCGGACTCGGCGACCTGATCGCCACGTGCCAGTCCCCGCTGAGCCGCAACAACACCGCCGGGCGCCTGCTCGGACAGGGGTACAGCTTCCAGGATGTCGTGAAGCAGATGCAGCAGACCGCCGAGGGTCTCGCGTCCGTGGCGCCCATCCTGCAGCTCGCCCGTGAATCCGAAGTGGACATGCCCATCGTCGAGCAGGTGAAGATGGTGCTGGACGGGAAGATGGATCCCCGTGACATCGCACCCCACCTGACGACGGACGACGACACCCCCCAGGGTGAGAGGACCAACCATGGACAAGCAGACGGTGGTGGTGCTCTTCGGCGGGCGCTCCAGCGAGCATTCGATCAGTTCCGCAACGGCGGGGGGCGTGCTGGGAGCGATTGATCGCGACCGCTACGCCGTGATCCCGGTGGGGATCACCCGCGAGGGCGCCTTCGTGCTCGAGGAGGACGACCCGGCGAAGTTCCCGCTCGATGCGGCTCACCTCCCCGAGGTCGTCGACAACGGCACCCGCATCCTGTGGCCGGAGCCCGGGGGCGACCGCACTCTGCGCGTCGTGCGCCCGGACGGCGAGACTGAAGGTCTCGGCGAGATCGACGTCGTCCTGCCGCTGCTGCACGGCCTGCACGGTGAGGACGGCGCGATCCAGGGCTTCTTCGAGGTCATCGACATGCCGTACGCGGGCTGCGGCATCCTCGATTCCGCCGTGTCTCTCGACAAGCACTTCACGAAGCTCGCCCTCACGGCCGCCGGCATCGCCGTCTCACCGGGGATCACGGTCCGCCGTCGTGAATGGCGCGATGATCCGAATGCTGTGCGGAACAGGGTCGCGCCGCTCGGCTCGGTCGTCTTCGTCAAGCCGGCCAGCGCCGGGTCGAGCGTGGGCGTGTCGCGGGTCGACCACGGCGAGGGACTCGATGCCGCCTTCGAAGTCGCCTTCGCGGAGGACGACAAGGTGCTCGTCGAGAGCCGAGTCGAAGGTCGCGAGATCGAGGTCGGAGTGCTCGCCGGACGGAACGGTGATCGGGCGCGCGCCTCGCTGCCCGGTGAAATCGTGTTGACCTCCCGAGACTTCTACGACTTCGAGGGGAAGTACCTCGGCGGAGACGGTGTCGAGATCGTCTGCCCGGCGGATGTCGACGACGAACTGATCTCACGTCTGCGTGAGACGGCAGTCCGAGTGTTCGAGGCCGTCGACGGGAAAGGGCTCGCTCGGGTCGACTTCTTCGTCACGCCGTCGGGCGACCTGGTCGTCAACGAGCTGAACACCATGCCGGGGTTCACGCCGATCTCGATGTTCCCCAAGTGCTGGGTGGCCTCGGGCCTCAGCTACGGTGACTTGATCACCGAGCTGGTCGAGGCGGGTCTCCGCCGCTGAGCATCGCCTCGCTCAGCCCGCGGGGAACTCGACGCGTTCAGTGCACTCCGCGGTCGCGGGCGCGAGGCCTGGCTGGATGCTGGAGGAGATCGTGTCGACGACCGCCTGGAAGTCGATCTGCTCCCCACGACGGATGTTGACCTCGACGGCCGGCTCACGCCCGTAGGTGACGAGTCGCTGGCGCTCCTCCTCCTGATCGAGGACCAGCCAGTCGACCCCGCTGATCGTGGTGCACACGAGCTCGGACGGCGCGGGGGGTTCCACGCCGCATCGGAGCACGATCGTCGGGTCGCCCCAGGCCCCGGTCGCCTGGGCGTCGGTGAACACCCGCTCGAACCCGGCGACGCTCTCCGGCAGCAGTACCGAGACCGACGCGCAGCCGGGATTGTTCGCGTCGTCCGCGGGTTCGAGGTGCACAGTCGTGGAGCACCCGGAGAGGGCCGCGACCAGGATCACCGCACCTCCGAGGGCTGCGAGGCGACGGGAACGGGGCATGCTTCCAGGCTACCTTTGACAACATGTCCTCCCGACCCGAAGCCGACGATCCTGCCCTCGGTGACCTCTCGGAGGGCCGCATCCTCCAGGCGATCCTCGCGCGCACCGCGCCCGGGGCCTACACGCTTCTCGGACCGGGCGATGACGCTGCGGTGATCGCTGCGTCATCCGGCACGGTGGTGGCGACGACCGACACGCTGGTGCACGGCCCGGACTTCCGGCTCGCCTGGACGGGCGGCTACGACCTGGGCTGGAAGGCGGCCGCTGTGAACCTCGCCGATATCGCCGCGATGGGAGCCCGGCCGACAGCGCTGCTCGTGGCGCTGGCCGTGCCGCGCGACCTCCGGCTGTCGTTCGTGGAGCGGCTGGCTGACGGCTTCCGCGAGGCCTGTGCGGCTCTCGCACCCGGCTGCACGGTCGTCGGGGGAGATCTCACGGTCTCAGACGTGCTCACCGTCGCGGTGACCGCTCTGGGCGACCTCGAGGGGCGGGCCGCGGTGACGCGCAGCGGTGCACGGCCCGGCGACGTGGTCGCGGTGGCCGGAGAGCTCGGACACGCCGCCCGCGGTCTCGCCGTGCTGTTCGGCCGTTTCCGCGACGGCGACACGCCTGTGGCCGTCGACCCGTCCCTGCTCGCCTCAGGAGAGCGGGCCGCGGTCTCGGCGCAGCTGCGGCCGTCGCCGCCGATCGGACTCGGTCCGGTGGCCGCGACCGCGGGGGCGACGGCGATGATGGACATCTCGGACGGACTCGCTCTCGACGCGCGGCGGATGGCGGCCGCATCCGGTGTCACCATCGCGCTCGATGGACGGTCGCTCGGTGAGCACCCGGAGCGGGCGCTGGCCGGCGGCGAGGATCACGGTCTGCTGGCCACGTTCCCGGAGGGAGTGCTCCCGCCCGGGTTCCGGATCGTCGGCGAGGTGCGTCCCGCCGGGGACGAAGCGCTGCTGTGCGACGACCGGCCCGTGGAGACCTCCGGATGGGATCCCTACCGGGACTGGGATTCCGTCTCGGGCTGAGGTCCGGAGTCGGCTTCGTCGTTCGCCGGGGGCTGCCCCCACCAGATCGCGGTATCGCCGTAGGTCTTCTCGCGGACGAGCTCGAGGCCGGCACGCCCGAAGTCGGGGGGAGTGGATCGCCGAGCCCGCTCGACGACGACCAGCGCGTCCGCGGAGAGAAGAGGAGTGAGCGCGATGAGGTCCGCCGTCATCGCTTCGTCGTCGAGATCGTACGGGGGATCGGAGAACACCAGGTCGAAAGGCCCTGCCGACCGCTGCAGGTACGTGTGCACGGCCGCTTCGTGGACACGGGCCGCCCCGGAGACGCCCGCTTTGGCGATGGTCGCCGCATTGCGTCGGATGAGTTCTGCCGCCTGACGGCCCCGCTCGACGAGGTCCGCGGTCGCAGCCCCGCGGCTGAGCGCCTCCAGTCCCAGCGCGCCCGACCCCGCGTAGAGGTCGAGCACTCGTGCGCCGTCAATCCCATCCGCCGACTCCAGGGAACCGAAGAGCGACTCCCGCACACGGTCGCTGGTCGGACGCGTCCCCGCACCGGGGACCTCGAGTCGCGCTCCACGGGCCGTTCCGGCGATGATCCTCGTCACCCGTTCACGATACGACAGTCGCGGCATCCGACGTGTCCGCGGTGTTCCCTAGACTCTGAGCATGCCCCTCACGCTCGATTCGACGCTGGGAGACGCCCTCGGGGCGGTCCCGGCGAAGACGCTGGATCGCGCATTCGGCATGAAGACCGTGGGCGACCTGGTCTCGCACTACCCGCGGAGATATGCAGATCCGGGCGAGCTGACGCCGATCCGGGATCTGCCGATCGGCGAGACGGTCACGATCGTCGCCGAGGTGCTGTCCTCGAGCTTCCGCCGTATGCGCAACCGCCAAGGCGCGATGGTCGACGTCGTCATCGGCGACGGCATCGGCCGCATGTCGCTGACGTTCTTCGCCAAGAACATCGGAGCGGCCGAGTGGCGGTCGAAAGACCTCGCGGTCGGCCGCCGCGGCGTGTTCTCCGGCAAGGTCGGCATGTTCAACGATGTCACCCAGTTCGCACACCCGGAGTACGAGCTCTTCGATGACGAAGATTCCGCCAGGCGTCGAGCGGATGCCCGCGCAGCCGTGCTCATTCCCATCTATCCCGCGACATCGACCCTCCAGACGTGGCAGATCGCCAAGTTCGTCGGGCGCGTGCTCGACGACCTCCCGACCGTGCCCGATCCGCTGCCCGAGCCGGTGCGCACCGGCGACGAACTGCTCACCGCCCGCGAGGCGCTCGAACTGATCCACCGACCGCGCACCCGCAACGACATCGACCCCGCCGTGCGCACCCTGCGCATGCATGAGGCGCTGACGCTGCAGACGGCTCTGCTCCAGCAGCGCGACGCCGTGCGCGCCCTCTCGGCGATGGCTCGCCCCGCGCGGCCTGGGGGCCTGCTGGAGCGCTTCGATGCGTCGTTGCCGTACACCCTCACGCCCGATCAGCAGACGGTCGGCGACCAGGTCGCCCGCGATCTCGTGGGGGACTGGCCGATGAACCGGCTGGTGCAGGGAGAGGTCGGCTCGGGAAAGACGCTGGTCGCGCTGCGCGCGATGCTGCAGGTCGCCGAGAGCGGCGGCCAGGCGGCTCTCATCGCGCCGACCGAGGTGCTCGCCGGTCAGCACCTGCGCTCCATCGCGAAGATGCTGGGGCCGGATCTCGCTCCGCTCGTGATGCCGACGCTGCTCACCGGCCAGATGCCGGCTGCCGCTCGTCGTAAGGCCGCGCTCCGGGTCGCCTCGGGTCAGGCGCTCATCGTCGTCGGAACCCACGCGCTGCTCGGGGACAAGACGACATTCGCCGATCTCGGGCTCGTCGTGGTCGACGAGCAGCACCGCTTCGGTGTCGAGCAACGCGAGGCGCTCCGCGCGAAGGGCTCGAGCCCGCACGCGCTGGTGCTGACGGCCACCCCGATCCCGCGGACCGTGGCGATGACAGTGTTCGGCGACCTCGACACCTCGGTCATCCGTACGATGCCCGCAGGGCGTGCAGGCATCGAGACTTTCGTCGCTCCGCTCGCCGAGCATCCGGGCTGGTTCAACCGCGTGTGGGACCGCGCCGCCGAGGAGATCGCCCAGGGCCGCCAGGTGTTCGCCGTCTGCGCAGCGATCGACACGACGAAGAAGACCGCAGAGCCGGGTGAGCAGCCCGCGCTCGTTCCGGAGGGAGCGGCCGGCCCGCGGTGGGGGGTGGTGCAGCTCGACGAGGCGCTGAGCACGCATCCGAAGCTCGGCGGACTCCGACGGGCCGTGCTGCACGGCAAGATGCCCTCAGACGAGAAGGATGCCGTGATGCAGGCCTTCGCACGAGGCGAGATCGACCTGCTGCTGGCCACCACCGTGATCGAGGTCGGTGTCGACGTGCCGAATGCGTCGACCATGATCGTCCTCGATGCCGACCGCTTCGGCGTCTCTCAGTTGCATCAGCTGCGCGGCCGGGTCGGTCGAGGCGGGGTTCCCGGCCTCTGCCTGCTCGTCACCGAGGCGGAGACGGGATCGGTGGCGCGCGAGCGCGTCGAGGCGGTCGCCGCCACCCTCGATGGCTTCAAGCTGGCCGAGGTCGACCTCGAACTCCGCGGCGAGGGTGATGTGCTCGGTGCCGCGCAGGCCGGGGTCCGCTCGTCGCTGAAGCTCTTGCGCGTCGTGAAGGACGCCGGGCTGATCACGCGGGCACGCGAGGTCGCCGAGGAGATCCTGTCGGCAGACCCGGAACTGGCTCAGCATCCGGGGCTCCGCGACGTCATCGGCCGCCGCGTCAGCGACGAGGACAGGGCCGCGCTGGCGAAGAACTGACGCCTCGGCGGTGCCCTAGGCTGGAGCCGTGCGAGGCACGGAACGACGAATGGAGTCGCAGTGAGCAGTCGAATCGCCGTCGTCCCGGGGTCCTTCGATCCGCCGACCCTGGGTCACCTCGATGTGATCCGTCGTGCCGCAAGGCTGTACGACGAACTCCACGTGCTCGTGGTGCACAACCCGGGCAAGGAGGCGATGCTACCCATCGCTCAGCGCCTGTCTCTGCTCGAGCGCTCGATCGCCGAAGACGGCATGGACGGGACCATCGTGATCGGGTCCTGGAGCATGGGCCTGCTGGTCGACTACGCCCGCGACGTCGGCGCAGGGGTCCTGGTCAAGGGCATCCGCTCGCAGATCGACGTCGCCTATGAGTCGCCCATGGCGATCGTGAACCGCCACCTCGCCGACATCGAGACGGTGTTCCTGCTGCCCGACCCTTCGCACGCGATGGTCTCGAGCTCACTGGTTCGTCAGGTGGCATCGCTCGGCGGCGACGTCAGCCCCTTCGTCCCGCCGGCCGTCGCGGCCTACCTCGACACCGGTTCGCGAGGCCTTTGACGGCTGTCCGGTGTGCAGCCCGGCCTCTTCGCAGACAGACCCGGGTAACATGGCGTGGTGCGATCTCGACTGAGCGGCCCTTTCGTCCTTCCCGTCCGCGACATCGTCCGACGGCCGGGGGAGATGCGTGAACACGAGTTCACGGTGACTCTCGCCGAAGCCTGGGGTGAAGGAATCGTGTCCTTCGAAGCAGGCTCCGACATCGATCTCGATGTGCGGCTGGAGTCGGTCCACGAGGGCATTCTGGTGTCCGGAACGGCCGACGCGGCGTACGCCGGTGTGTGCGGGCGGTGCCTCATCGACATCACCCGGCCGGTCGAAGTCGAGTTCCAGGAGCTTTTCGCGTATCCTGGTGAGGAAGAAACTGACTTCGAGGTTCAAGACAACCACGTGGATCTTGAAACTCTCGTCAGGGATGCGGCCGTATTGTCGCTTCCATTTCAGCCGGTGTGTCAGCCGGATTGCCCGGGTCTCGACCCGAAAACGGGTGAACGACTGGCCGAGAGCACCGGAACGGAGCAGGCGGCTCCCATCGATCCTCGATGGAGTGCGCTCCAACAGATCACAGACCAGGACGGCGCGGAAGAATCTCGTGCCGCCGAGAAAGAAGAGAGCTAGTCATGGCTGGTAACCCCCCGAAGCGCAAGGTCTCCCGTTCGAACACCCGCTCGCGCCGCGCGCAGTGGAAGGCGGCGCCCATCGCGCTCGTCAAGACCATCGAGAACGGACAGGTCGTTTACAGCCGTCCCCACCAGGCGAAGGTCGTCACCGACTCGCAGGGCACCGAGCTCTACATGGAGTACAAGGGCCGCAAGGTCGCTGACGTCTGAGTCGCGAACGATCGTGACGGAGGTCCCCGGGGGGACGAGGCCTCTCCCAGAAAAGCTCCGCGTCGACATCGACGCGGAGCTTCTGGAGTTGGCGCTCACCCACCGCTCGTACGCATACGAGCACGGGGGCATCCCGCACAACGAACGCCTCGAGTTCCTCGGAGACTCGGTGCTCGGCCAGGCCGTGACGGTCATGCTGTTCACCACGCACCCTGAGCTGGACGAGGGCGAGCTGGCCAAGCGACGCGCGAGCGTCGTGTCGACGGTCGCCCTCGCCGAGGTCGCTCGCGGCATCGATCTGGGCAGTCACCTGCTGCTCGGTAGGGGCGAAGAGCAGACCGGTGGTCGGGACAAGGATTCGATCCTCGCCGACACGATGGAAGCCGTCATCGGCGCCACGTACCTGTCGGCCGGACCCGAAGCCGCGACCGAACTCGTGCTGCGGCTGACCGAACCGCTGCTCGCCGACCCCGAGCGCTATGGCGCGGCGATGGATCCGAAGACCAGTCTCCAGGAGCTGGCAGCGAGGACCGGAGCGACACCGCCGCAGTACTCGGTCGAGGCCAGCGGGCCGGATCATGACCGCCGCTTCACGGCGACGGTCGCTGTCGGCGATGTCCGGATGACGGGCACCGGAAGCAGCAAGAAGACCGCCGAGATGGCGGCAGCGCTGAGTGCGTGGCGCACGCTGAGCGAGCGTGCCTGAGCTTCCCGAGGTCGAGGTCGTCCGCGCGGGTCTCGCGCCCGCGGCCGTCGGGTCGCTGATCACCGCGGTGAGCGTGTTCGACGAACGGGCGCTGACCCGGCATCCGGCGGGCGTCGTCGACTTCGCCTCACGGCTCGAAGGCCGCCGTTTCACCGCGGCATCCCGTCGAGGCAAGTTCCTCTGGCTTCCGCTCGACGATGACGAGTCCGCCCTCATCGCGCATCTCGGCATGAGCGGTCAGATGCTGCTGCGGGCGCCGGATGCCGCAGCCGAGCGGCACGAGCGCGTACGGCTCCATCTCGAGCATCCCCAGCACGGCGAACTCGCGGTCGTCTTCTCGGATCAGCGCACGTTCGGCTCTCTCGCCGTCGACGCCCTGATCACCGACGGGCCGTCGCTGGTCCCCACGCAGGTCAGCCACATCGCCCGCGACCCGATCGACGACGCGTTCGACGACGAGCGCTTCGTGCGGGCGCTCTCGCGCAAGAACAGCGCGATCAAGCGCGTGCTCCTCGACCAGAGCGTCGTCAGCGGCATCGGCAACATCTATGCGGACGAAGCTCTCTGGGCCGCGCGGATCCATCCGGAGACTCCCGCGAGCAGGCTGTCGGGTCCCGCGGTGATCCGCCTTCTCGCCGAAGTGCGCACCGTCCTCGCGAAGGCTCTCGCCGAGGGTGGGACGAGCTTCGACGCGCAGTACGTCAACGTGAACGGGCAGGCGGGGTACTTCGTGCACTCGCTGAATGCCTACGGTCGCGGCGGACAGCCCTGCCCGCGATGCGGATCACCCATTCGTCGGGCCGCCTTCATGAACCGCTCGTCGCACTTCTGCCCGGTCTGTCAGCGCCGCCGCTGACGACACGACCTCACGCCGTCCGGAAGGACCCGGCGAGGAGCGGGCGGGTCGCCCACGTGCTCGCCCAGACCACCCCGATACCGACCGCGACGACCGTGGCGATCGTCAGCAGCGACAGGGGCGCGGTGATCAGCGCGATCCCGACGAGCGGGAACGCCAGGATGCCGGCGCACAGCGCGGATCCGAGTGCGGTGACGAGCAGGGGCGACATGATCGCACGTCGCCTCGCCAGGTTGACGGTTTCCAGAGGCACGCCCAGATGGTGGAGGCTGCGATGCAGCTCGCGCTGGTCGAGCACGTCGGATGCCTGATTCACACCGACGGATGCCGCCACCATGAGGAACGAGCCGATGAGGGTGATGAAGAGCCCGGTGCGGATGTCGTTCGCCAGGGCGATGTCGGCTGCGGCGGCATCCTCCGAGCTCATCACGTTCAGAAGCGCCACTCCGGTTCCGGCGAAGACCGCCATGAAGCTGGCCATCGCGATGCCGCCGACCTGGCGCCACGCGCCCTTGGGCGAATCGAGCACGAGGCGGGCAGCGAGCAGACGCTCGGGCTTCTCGGCCCGGCGCAGCTGACGCGATGCCGACACTTTGAGCACCCACGGGCCGATGACGTTGAGGATGGCAAGGACTGCGCCGAACAACCCGGCGAGCACCGCGATCGTCGTGACGAGGTCACCCACCGAGGGGAAGACCTTGATGAGCACGAACGCGATCGCGATGACGCCGACAGCGATGACGACGCGGATCCAGTGCACGCTCGCCACCGCCGTGCGGGTGCGAACCCCGAGGGGTGAGATCACGACGCGTCGGAGACCGACGATCGCGCTGGCCGCGGCGAGAAGGAGCACGCCTCCCACCACCGCGAGGATGTTCAGCGGCGACAGCACGACGGCGGCGAATCCGAGCGGATCGCCGCGGAACGGGATGAGGCCGATCAGCGGGCTGAGCGCCACGTGTCCGAGCACGCCGGCCAGCGCGCCTGCGCCGGCGACGAGCACCGATTCCGCGACTGTCGCTACGGTGACGCCCGCGGGGGAGACGCCCAGCAGTCGGAGAGTGGAGAGCCGTTCGTCCCGACGACGGGCGGAGAGGCGTGCGGCGGCGCCGCCGAGAGACATCAGCGGGACCACGAGCAGCACCAGGGCGATCGCCGCGAGCGCCTGGTAGATCGGAGCTTCCGGGTCGGTCCATCCCCAGAACGACTGCGCTCCGCCGATGACGGTGAGCACGAGGGTCGTGACGACGCCGAAGGCCACGATCGGCAGCGCGAGGACGCTGTTCTGGCCGGGAGCGGGGCTGAGAAGCAGCGCGAGGACGTTCGCGTTCATGCTGCGACCGCCGTGGTGACGATGCGTCCGTCGCGCACGGCGACCGTCCGAGTGCAGCGCGCGGCCACCTCCGGATCGTGCGTGACCACGACCAGCGTCCGGCCCTGGCCGGTCGTCGACCAGAGGAGCGCATCCATCACCTCGGCCGAGGTGTGGGAGTCGAGCGCGCCGGTCGGCTCATCCGCGAACACGAGTTCCGCGCCGGTCACCTGAGCACGCGCGATCGCGACGCGTTGCGCCTGACCGCCGGAGAGCTCGCCGATGCGTCGGTTCTCCATGCCGGCGAGGCCGAGCGACGCCAGCCATGCGGCGGCGTGCTGCACGGCATCCTGGCGTCGGATGCCGTTGATCATCGCGGCGAGCGCGACGTTCTCCACCGCGGTCAGCTCCGGGATCAGCAGGCCCTGCTGGAACACGAATCCGAAGCGTTCGCGGCGTAGGCGGGAGCGAGCCGATTCGCTCAGAGCGGTGATCTCGACCGGTGCCGCCTCCGCGGGACGGAAGGTGACGGCGCCGGCATCCGGTGAGATGATGCCGGCCAGCACGTGCAGCAGCGTCGTCTTGCCCGACCCCGAGGCTCCCATGATGGCGACGGACTCGCCACGATGGATGGCGAGGTCGACGCCGGCGAGGGCAGGGGTGGAGCCGAAGTTCTTGGTGAGAGCGCGAGCTTCGATCACGGGAATGTTCATGCTTCCAGCGTCGTCGTCCGCTGCGCCACCGTCGTCGCCCGGACGGATGAGGATGCGGGACCGACGTCATCCCGAAGAATGACATCGGACCTGCATCCGCGAGTCAGATCTTCTTCTGCCACGCACCGGCGTACGACACCGGCACGAATCCGATCGCCTCGTTGATGCTCAGCATCGGCCGGTTCTCCTCTGCGTTGAACGTGGAGACGACCGGCGACGAGGGCATCAGCTCCCGCCAGCGGAGCAGATTCGCGCACTTCACGATCATGCCCAGCCGGTGTCCGCGGTGCTCCTTCGAGACCAGGGTCCCGAACTGGTGGGTGACGCTGGAACGATCGGCCGAGATGAGCAGTTCGTTGTACGCGACCAGCTCACCGCTCGGCACGTGCTCGACCGCGACGACCGAGACCGCCTGACCCGCACCGGTGAGCTGCGCCTCGCGCCGGACGACGCGCTCGGCATCCCACTCCTCTGCGACGAAGTCCATCTCGCCGCTCGGGGCATCCGTCGACAGCCGGGCCAGCACCCGCGCGAAGCCGTTGCGAAGCTCGGGTGGCGTGGGCAGCATCCATTCGACGATCCGATAGTCCTCGCCGGCGACGGACTGCGCGTCCGTCAAGGCACGACGCAGCGGCCCGGCATCGGCCTGCAGATCGAACTCGCTGTTGCGCTCGACCTGCTCCAGAGTGAAACCGTGCGCCTCGAGAAGGTCGGTCAGGCCGATCGCCGGGATGCGTCCCCAGCCGGTGCGGGGAACGAGCATCCGATCGGTCTCCTCGGGGCGGTGCAATGACCAGACCTGCAGAACGCTGCGCCCGTGCGAGCGCGCTTCGTCTTCCGCTCGTGCGAGCAGCGCGTCCTCGACCCCGTGCCCCCAGTGCTCGGCGGGGACCAGCAGGTCGATCTCTGCGGCGTGCGCCTCGGCCTCCTGCGCGAACGACACGGTGACCATGCCGACGATCTCTCCCTCGGCGCGAGCGACGAATCCGGTCTGCAGCGTGTCGGTGTTGTCGTGCCACGCGGGCAGCATCTGCGCGGCATCCGGCGCGAGGTCGGGCAGTCCGACGGCCTCGTCGCAGATGCGCCGGTTGAGTTCGCCGTAGGCCAGGAACTCGGCGGCGTCGGCGTCGTCCAGCGAACGCGGGACGACGAGCGGGCTGATCGTCAGGGTGAGTGTGTTCATGACAGTTCTTTCTTCCATGCGCCTTCGTACGCGGTGGGGGTGAAGCCCATGGCCTCGTTGATGGAGAGCATCGGCCGGTTCTCCTCGGCGTTGTAGGTGATCACGCTCGGCGATCGGGGCGCGATCTCCGGCCACGCGAGTAGGGCAGCGCACTTCACCAGTTGGCCCAGTCGATGACCGCGATGCTCCCGCAGCACGAGGGTGTCCTCCTGATGCGTGACATCTTCCGGGTCCGCACCGATCGCCAGCTCCGAGAACGCGCACAGGTCTCCCGTGGCGATGTGCTCGGCAGCCGTCACGAGCATCGTCCGGCCCATCTCGGCCAGGCGCTGCTCGCTCTCGGTCAGGCGCGCGACGTCCCATTTCTCCTCGTCGGTCTCGAGCCCCGCAGCGGGTGCATCGGTGGACATGCGGGACTTCATCCAGGCGTAGCCCGGGGCACGCTCCACGGGGGTCGGCAGCATCCACTGCACGATGCGGTACTCGCCCGATGCGGTGCGCGCCTCCGCGAGCAGCTCTTCCGCGCGCGCCCGTGTGTGGGGCGTCAGCTCGAGATGACTCACGCGGTAGACCTGTTCGAGAGCGAACCCGTGCCGCAGCAGGAAGCGCGCGACGTGATCACGCGGAACGCTGCCGAATCCTGTCGGCGCCTCGATACGTGGCCCGTCGCTCTGCGGCTGCTCGAGCCACTCCTGAAGGACCGAGCGTCCGTGCTGCCGTGCGACGGCCTCGAGGTGGGGGAGCACGGCGCTCCCGATGCCGCGTCCCCACACCTCGCGGCGCAGCTCGATCGAGACGATGGCGACGCGCGAGCCCTCCTCCTGCGGGATGTTCACGATCGCGCGACCGATGATCTCGTCGCCGAGGCGCACAGCCCAGACGACCGTCGTGCGATCGGGACGCGACCGCAGCACCGGGAGCAGGGCCCCCGGCGTGAGGTCGTCTTCGTTGCGGCCGGTGATCTGTTGATAGACGAGATTGCGGACGCGGGCGAGCTCTCGGAACTCGCCCGCGTCCGCTGCATCCGCCCGCGCGGGGAGCACGAACGGATGCGGGTAGCGCCTGCGGTGAGCGGGATGGTCGTCATGATGAGATCTCCGTTCAGCGCATGCTGCGCTGCAGGTCGTACGTCAGCAGAGCGTACGATTCCGCCGGGGAGCGGTGGCGCTCCCCGAGCAGCAGCGGTTCAGCGGGAGCGATGTACAGGTTCCGGCGTTCGCGCCGAGGACGCTGCGCTCTCTGGAACAGCCAGAGGCCGATCCGGAGAGAGAGACGATCGGCGAGACGGAGCCTGCGCAGTTCGTCAGGGCGGGGGATGTGGAGGACCTGCTGGTCCTCGATATCGGGCGGGTGGGCGATGCCGCGATGCAGCGTGGTGTTCACGATGATTCCTTCGAGATGAATGGTGGAGATGGGTGCGGAAGCTCCGGCGCAGGACCGCGGATGCGGTCGGGGGAGGGAGCGGAAGCGGGCCACGAATGCGACCGCGGAGGACGCGGCGCCGAGGTGGCGGGAATCCGTGATCCGGGATCGGATCAGAGGGGGAGCGCGGGTGAACCGTCGAGACAGAAGACCCAGTACGGGCCCGGATTCTCGGAAGCGGTGCTAACCGATCACGCTGGAACGGTCGCCGAAGGCTACCGATGGCGCGAGGCGCGGCGCAGAGTGCGCGAGCGCGGCGAGGCCTGTGGCCTGAGCGTTGAGCTGAGTGAACATCATGGGTAACCTCCTTTCGTGTGGCGATCCGGACGTTACGGTAGCGAACGTTCACAGGAGACGTCAAGCATATTCACGGTCATCGGCGTGTCGCGTGAGGCACGGGTTCAGCCCTTGACCGCGCGGGATCATGGCCGTTCCGCGGGATTCCGGTAGCGTAGCCGCGTGATTCTCCCCGGACGAGTGGTGCCCGCATGCATCTGAAGAGCCTGACGCTCAAGGGGTTCAAGTCGTTCGCCCAGCCGACCAGTTTCGTGTTCGAACCCGGAGTCACATGCATCGTCGGCCCGAACGGGTCAGGGAAGTCCAACGTCGTCGACGCGCTCGCCTGGGTGATGGGTGAGCAGGGCGCCAAGACGCTGCGCGGCGGCAAGATGGAGGACGTCATCTTCGCCGGCACGTCAACGCGCGGTCCGCTCGGCCGTGCCGAGGTGCAGCTGACGATCGACAACGCCGACGGCGCGCTTCCGATCGAGTACGCCGAGGTGACGATCAGCCGCACGCTCTTCCGCAACGGCTCGAGCGAGTATGCGATCAACGGCGACAGCTGCCGGCTCCTCGATGTGCAGGAACTGCTGAGCGACTCCGGCCTCGGCCGGGAGATGCATGTCATCGTCGGTCAGGGCCGGCTCGACACGGTGCTGCAGGCATCGCCGGAGGACCGTCGCGGTTTCATCGAGGAGGCAGCCGGAATCCTCAAGCACCGCCGGCGCAAGGAGAAGACCCTCCGCAAACTCGACGCTATGGAGGCGAATCTCACGCGGCTCAGCGATCTCGCCGGCGAGATCCGACGTCAGCTCAAGCCGCTCGGCCGTCAGGCCGAGATCGCTCGCGAGGCGCAGACCATCGCGGCCGTGGTGCGCGACGCGAAGGCGCGGATCTTCGCCGACGACGTCGTCGCCCTCCGCACGGCTCTCGCCGATCACACGCGCACCGAGCACGAACGCCACACCGAGCGACTCGTGCTCTCCGACCAGGCCGAGACGGTACGCACGAGCATCGCCCGGCTCGAGCAGAACCAGAACTCCGTCGCCGTCGATCAAGCCAGAGGCGTCGCCTTCGGCCTCGAGCAGGTGCAGGAGCGGATGCGCGGTCTGTACACGCTGGCGAATCAGCGCCTCGCGCTCCTAGGGTCCGAGGAGGACGATGCCGCAGTCACCGCGGTGACGGTGACGCAGAGCACGATCGACGAGGCGAAAGAAGAGATCGATCTGATCTCCGCCGGACTCGGCGACGCGCAGGATGCTGTGGTGGCAGCGAGCCGCGAGGTGATGCAGGCGCGGGCCGAACTCGACACTCTCGATGTGGACATCGCCGAGCAGAGCGCTCTGGTCTCGGCGTACGACATGCGACTCTCGACGCTGCGCGGAACGGCGGATGCCGCGGCATCCGCTCTCGCCGCCGTTCGAGGAGCCGTCCTCCGGCAGGAGAACGCCCTGGAGGCGGCGAACGAGCGACGCCGCGAGGCGACGGAGGCACTCGAGGCGATCGACGACGCCGAGGCTCCGGAGGGGACCGCTGCCGAGCATGCGGCCGCGTACGACAGTGCGCAGCGGGCATCGACGACCGCAGAGGCCGAGCGTGAGGCTCTGCGCGAGCGCCTGCACGCCGCGGAGCGCGAGGTCGACTCGCTCACGGCGAAGGCTGCGGCGCTGAGCAGCGCGCTGGCGCTGTCGAGCGGTGCCGCGGAGATCGTGAAGGCCGGTGGTCCCGGCATCCGAGGTCTCGTCGGCGACGCCGTGCAGGTGCGCTCCGGGTTCGAAGCGGCGATCGCCGCCGTGCTCGGTCCGCTCGCGGAGGGCGTGCTCATCGATACGGCAGCGGATGCCTTCGCCCTGGCCGACGAGGCCGCGGCGCAGCGACGTGGTGTCGTCGACTTCGTGGTGGCGGATGCTCTTCGCCCGGCCATCGACCTGCCGTCCGTCGAGGGCGTCACCCCGGCGATCGAGACTGTCACCGCGCCGGACGGCATCCTCGGCGTTCTCTCGCACGTGCTCATCTCGGCCGACCTCGAGGCGGCGCGCGCCGCGCGAGCGGCCCTGGATGCCGTCGGCGACACGACCACCACCATCGTCACGATCGGCGGTGACGTGGTCACCGCGCAGACGCTGCGCACCGGCTCCGGCGGTGAGCGATCCCGTCTGGAACTGGCGGCGGAACGCGATGCGGCCCGAGAGCGGCTCGCTGAGATCCAGATCGTCGTCGATTCGTTGCGGGAAGCGCGCGAGGAGGCGAACGAGACGGTCGAGACGACGCGACGACACGCGAAGGATGCTCTGCGAGCTCTGCGCGAGCACGACGCAGCGCTCGCGAGTCATGCGGAGCAGGTGAACCGCATCACCGTGCGCCACGAGTCCGCTGTCGCCGAGTGCGAACGGCTGGAGTCGGGACTCGCCCAGGCGCAGGCCGCGGTCGCGGATGCCGAGGCCAAGGCGCAGGCCGCCAAGGAAGAGGTCGTGGCCGCGATCGCCGCGCCGCGACCCGTGCTCGATGCGACCGCACGCGACGGCCTGCTCGACGCGCTGGAGGCGGCGCGTGAGGACGAGGTCCGCGCCCGGCTCGAGATCGAGACGCTCCGGGAGCGTGTGCGCGCCGCCCAGGCGCGGGTCACGAGCCTCGAGCGTCAGCGTGAGCAGGAACGGGATGCCGCAGCCGAGGCGGCCCGCAGGTCCGTCATCCGCCGCGCGCAGCGGGAGGCCGCATCCGGTGTCGCGGCGGAGCTGCCGCGCATCCTGGATTCGCTCGACAGATCCGTCACAGAGGCGCGCATCGCGCTGGGCGAGGCGGAGGCCGCCCGGTCGGCGCAGAACGAGGAGCTCGTGGCGCTGCGCACCCAGGAGACGTCGCTGCGCGAGCGTCTGGCTGGTCTGACGGAAAGCGTGCACGGTCTCGAGCTCCAGATCCACGAGAAGAAGCTGCACCTCAACAGCCTGCTCGAGCGAGTGTCTTCGGAGCTCGCTCTCGACGAAGATATTCTCGTTGCGGAATATGGGCCTGACCAGCTCGTTCCGCGCGATCCGGGGGCTGAGGCGGTCGACGGCGAACTCGTCGACGACACCGCGATCCCCTACGACCGACGGATCCAACAGCGACGTCTCGCGGAGTCGGAGCGAAAGCTCGCCCAGCTGGGGCGAGTGAATCCGCTGGCCCTCGAGGAGTTCGCGGCCCTGGAACAACGCCACGCCTTCCTGACGGAACAGCTGGCCGATCTCACCCAGACTCGCCAGGACCTGCTGACGATCATCGGCGACTTGGACGAGCGGATGCAGACGATCTTCGCCAGCGCCTTCGAAGACACGAAGGAAGCCTTCGGGCAGGTGTTCCCACTGCTCTTCCCGGGTGGTGTCGGGAGCATCTCTCTGACCGACCCCGACAACATGCTGACAACCGGGATCGAAGTCTCGGTGCGGCCGGTCGGCAAGAAGATCGAGCGGTTGTCGCTGCTCTCGGGAGGCGAGCGGTCGCTCGCGGCCGTCGCGCTTCTGGTCGCGATCTTCAAGGCGCGCCCGAGTCCGTTCTACATCCTCGACGAGGTGGAGGCGGCGCTCGACGACGCCAACCTCGGACGCCTTCTGAGCGTGTTCGAACAGCTGCGGGAGAGTTCGCAGCTGCTGGTCATCACGCACCAGAAGCGCACGATGGAGATCGCCGACGCCCTGTACGGCGTTTCGATGCGTCAGGACGGCGTCTCTGCCGTCGTGGGCCAGCGGGTCGGCGACCGCGCCGCCGCCGCGAGCTGACTCTCAGCTGAGAGACCGTTCGAAGCGCTCCACGACGGCGGGGAACGACTCGAGGTCCTGCGGTCGGTGCTGGGCGCCCGGGAGAACGACGTGCCGAGCACCTGTGGCGACGAGGACCTGGGCGATCGCCTCGTACTCGGCGTTCCACCCGCCGGTGACCGCCAAGGTCGGGATCCCACGTAGCGTCCGTTCTCTCACACCGTGCCCCCAGGGGACGTTCGTGCTCGCCCACCGCTCGGCGAGGGCCCGCTCGTCGTCCCAGTGTGTCGGATCGAAGTGTCCGCCGAACATCAGCGGACGCAGGATGGCCCAGAACCCACGGAGCTCACCGCCGGATGCCAGGTCTCGCGCCTCGGTGACGATGGCGATGTGGCGCTCGATCGCCGCGTCGCCGCGCGCGAGATCGTAGAGCGCAGGCTCGACGAGGACGAGCCCGGCGATGTTGAGCCGGTCCGCTGCCAGCACCGCACTGACCGCGCCGATCGAGTGCGCGAAGATCAGTATGCTGCGGTCCCGGTCTCTGTCGACGAGAGCCTTCACCTGATCCCTGACCGCCGTGTCCGCGGGGAATGAGAGGAACTCCGCAGCGGAGTCGGTCGCATGCGGCCAGGCATCCGTGCCTCGGCGTCCGCCGCTGTGGATGTACAGACGATCGAAGTCCTGCGCGCGGATCATCCCCGGATGGTACCCGTAGGCTGGAGACATGGCGGATAAGTCCTGGTCTCTCGGTCGCGCGCTGCGCGGCATGTTCGTCAAGCCCACCATCGACGAGACGACCTGGGAGGACCTGGAGACCGCGCTCATCACGGCGGACTTCGGCCCCGACATCAGTGAGCGGGTCGTCGAGGAACTTCGCGAGAAGGTCGATCGCTTCCGTACGACCGATCCCAAAGATCTGCAGCGGATGCTGCGTGAGACGCTCGAGGAGCACTTCGCCAAGTTCGACACCACGCTGAAGCTCACCGAGCGCCCCGCCGTCGTGCTCGTCGTCGGCGTCAACGGCGTCGGGAAGACGACGACCATCGGCAAGTTCACGAAGTTCCTGCGCGGTTATCAACGCAGCGTCGTGGTCGGGGCCGCCGACACCTTCCGCGCCGCCGCAGTCGATCAGCTGGCCACGTGGGCGCAGCGCGGGGGAGCGGCGATCGTCCGCCCGCAGCAGGAGGGTCAGGATCCGGCATCCGTCGCCTTCCAGACGATCGATTACGCGAAGCGCGAGGGCATCGAGATCGCGATCATCGACACGGCCGGCCGTCTGCACACCAAGGGCGGACTGATGGACGAGCTCGGCAAGATCCGCCGCGTCATCGAGAAGCAGGCGCCGATCAGCGAGGTCCTGCTGGTCCTCGACGCCACCACCGGGCAGAACGGCGTGCTGCAGGCCGAGTCGTTCCTGGAGCACGCCGGGGTCACCGGCCTCGTGATCACGAAGCTCGACGGCTCCGCCAAGGGCGGCTTCGTGCTCGCCGTGCAGGAGCGCACCGGCATCCCGGTCAAGCTTCTCGGACAGGGCGAAGGCATCGACGATCTGACCGGTTTCACCCCCCATGTGTTCGTCCAGTCGCTCGTCGGTTGAGGACAGGGCTACCGCAGTGAGCACGAGGCTGGTTTCATAGCGTTATGGCGATCGAACACGACTACTTCGGACTCCTCTCGTCAGGACCCGACGGCTCGATCTTCTGGTCGGAGACCGTGGAGCTCGGCGACCAGAGCGTCACCGTGGATCTGACGGCTCCGGACCAGGACGACGTGTCCGCTGACGCGCTCGACATCGCCGCATCGCTCATCGCAGGACTCGAGAGCGTCGATGACACCGCGCGCCGCGGCATGCTCTCCGAGGTGGACGATCGCACGAGTGAGGTGACGGAGTACATCCTCCAGCAGCAGGAGACCTACGGGGACGATCTGCCCGATGTGCTCGTCGACGTCTCCGGAGATCCGGCAGTCGACATCATCCGCTCGCTCCGCCTCATGAGCATGACGATCCTCGCCGACGAGCACGGAGGCTCGGAGCCGTTCGCCGTTCTCGAGTATGCGCTGGACGACAGCTCGACCGATGATGTGCTGCTGGTGAACCTCGGGTCCGACGGCAGCGTGCAGTCGGTGATGAGCGCCGACTGACCCGGTCTCCGCGACGCGCTCAGACCGCCTGAGCGAACCCCAGGTCGGCGCTCTCAGCGATGTGCGAGAGGTGGGGAGGGATCTCCCGCCTCTTCGAGATCATCGACTGAGCCCACAGCCGGCCGGCGCGGTAGGACGAGCGCACGAGCGGTCCGGCGAGCACCCCGAGGAACCCGATGCGCTCGGCCTCCTCTTTGAACTCGACGAACTCCGCGGGCTTGACCCAGCGCGAGACCGGGAGATGGCGTGGCGTCGGCCGGAGGTACTGCGTGATCGTGATGATGTCGCAGCCCGCATCGTGCAGATCCTGCAGCGCCTGGACGACCTCTTCCGGCTCTTCGCCCATGCCGAGGATGAGGTTGGACTTGGTGATGAGACCGGCGTTGCGGCCCTGGGTGAGCACGTCGAGCGACCGCTCGTAGCGGAACGCCGGCCGGATTCGCTTGAAGATGCGCGGCACGGTCTCGACGTTGTGCGCGAACACCTCGGGACGCGCGTCGAAGATCTGGCCGAGGAAGGCGGGATCCGCGTTGTGCTCGTTCGCGAGCAGCTCCACGCCGGTGTTCGGGTTGAGCTCGTGGATCCTGCGAACGGTCTCGGCGTTGAGCCAGGCCCCCGTGTCGGGCAGGTCGTCCCGCGCGACGCTCGTCACCGTGGCGTACCGGAGTCCCATCTTCTGCACGCTCTCCGCGACGCGCCGCGGCTCGTCGGTGTCGTAGGCGTCGGGCTTGCCGGTGTCGATCTGGCAGAAGTCGCAGCGCCGGGTGCACTGCGAGCCGCCGATGAGGAAGGTCGCCTCGCGATCCTCCCAGCATTCGAAGATGTTCGGGCAGCCGGCTTCCTGGCACACCGTGTGCAGGTCTTCGCTCTTCACGAGGGAGTGCAGCGCGGTGTACTCCGGCCCCATCTTCGCCTTCGTCTTGATCCATTCCGGCTTGCGTTCGATCGGCGTCTCCGCATTGCGGATCTCGAGTCGCAGAAGCTTGCGGCCCTCGGGTGCGGCGGTCATGCGCGTACTCCTGCGAAGTCGGTTCCTGCGTAGTCGGTGGTGAAGGCGGAGATCACGGCCTCGACGATGTCCGCGGGGGTGATGGTCTTGCCGACCGCCTCGCTCACCGTCGTGACGCCCGCGTCGGTGATGCCGCACGGGATGATGCCGCGGAAGCCCGCCAGTGAGTTGTCGCAGTTGATCGCGAATCCGTGCATCGTGACGCCCTGCTGGACGCGGACGCCGATGGCCGCGAGTTTGTCCTCCGAGAGCGGACGACGCACCCACACTCCGCTTCGACCGTCGACCTGATATCCGTCCACCCCGAACGGCTTCAGCACGTCGATCAGCAGACGTTCGAGCCGGCGGACGTGCGCGACGACATCCATCGGCTCAGGAAGCCGGACGACTGGGTAGCCGACCAGCTGCCCCGGTCCGTGCCAGGTGATCTTGCCGCCGCGGTCGACGTCGATCACCGGCGTTCCGTCCTGCGGCCGCTCCTGAGGCTCGGTGCGCTTGCCGGCCGTGTACACTGCCTCGTGCTCCAAGAGGATGAGCGTGTCGGGACGGGTGCCGTCGACGACGTCGGCGTGGACGCGACGCTGCAGCTCCCAGCCTTCGGTGTATGGAACGGGATTCGGGGCGAATCCGGGGGTGAGGATGTCGAGCATGCTCGTGGCCACCTTCGTGAGGTAATTGGATGCGGTCTAAGAATACTCCCCATGAGCGATCGTGGGGGCACCGCGCCGTGTCGGGCGGTACCGTGAGAGTCATGAAGTCCACCGGTCGGGCAGGTCGCCCCAAGGCGTCGTCGCGGGAGACGCTGGCGGAAGCCGCCTGCGAGCTCTTCCTCGAGCGCGGGTACGACAGGACATCGGTCGCCGACATCACCCAGCGGGCCGGGGTCAGCCGCTCGAGCTTCTTCAACTACTTCACGTCGAAGAGCGACGTGCTGTGGTCGGGCGTCGATGAGCGGGTCGGCCACGCGACCGCAGCACTCGAGAACCTCGGCACGGCGGCGGACCGCGACGCCGTGCAGGACATTCTGCTCCTGGTCGTGCGGGACTTCGCACCCGATCCGCTGGCTCTCGCGCTCCGCAACTCGGCAGCGATGGGACTACAGGACGAGCTCGTACGGGACACGGGGCTGCGCCTCGCTCGACTCTCGGCTGCCGTCTCCCGCGCGGCCAGTGCATCCGGAGTGGACGTCATCCGGGCCGACATCCTGGGCGCGGCGTACGCGGCCGCCGTCCTGTCATCCCTGCGTGTCTGGGCGGAACACGGCGCCGGACGTGGGACACCCGAGGCCGTGCTCCTCGACGCCCTCGGGACCATTCACGATCTTCCCTGGGCGATCTGAGCGCGGAGCGGACGAAGCGGGCGTTGCCGGACATGTCATGAGTGAACCCACCCCCGAGGAGGAACTCATGAACAGGGATCAGCTCGACGAACTGCTGGATGCGTCGGCACCGGCCGCGCACTCGCTCGAGGCGAGAGAGGTGCGCGCCATGGTCGCCGAGGCGCGAGCGCAGTCGACCGTCCCGAAGCGCCGGCGGCGAGTCGCGCTCCTTTCGGGTGCGTTGGCGGTACTGCTCGCAGGCGGCGCTGGGGTGGCGACGGCCGCCGGGGACTGGCTCTGGAGTGACGGGCTGGAGAACCCTGATCGCAGCTACACCTACACCTCGCCGACCTGGGGTCAGTGCGAGATCCGGTTCAGCGGCCTCGACACCCACAACATCTTCACGCAGGCGAACGTGGATGCGATCGTCGACGAGTGGTTCGCGACGACCGATGTGGAAGCTGCCGCGGCGCCGTTCGTCGACAACCACTTGGCGGTGGTGGAGAAGTCGCAGGAAGCCGACCCGGAGGTGCAGAACGACCCGCGTGCTGCGGATCTGGCCGCGTGGACGGCTCACGAGCAGGCGCTGAGTGAGGCGCTCTACATCGAGCTGGGAGAGCACGGCTTCGACTCCGGCAACCTCGCGGGATCGGAGGCGCACAGTCAAGTGCACTGCGATGGAGAGGACTGGGGCGGCGAAGGCGGAACGCCGTGAGCCGTACCGAGGAGCCGCTCACCCGTGTATTGATGCACAGCAGCGGTGACATCCTGAACTATCTCGCTCGGCGCGTCGGACACGACGACGCGCCCGACCTGCTCGGCGAGACGATGGTCGTCGCCTGGCGTCGCGTCCGCGAGCTTCCCGACGACCCCGAGCGCGCGCGGATGTGGCTTTTCGGCATCGCTCGCGGGACACTGCAGAATCACGCGCGGGGCGAGCGCCGCCGGTGGGCGTTGGCCGATCGCATCCGCCTGCACGCGCGCACGGAAGCGTCATCCCCTGCTTCGGATGCCGGTTCCGAGGTGCGGGATGCCTTCGCGCGCCTTGATCCCGACCTCGCCGAACTGGTGCGTCTGGTGCACTGGGACGGGTTCTCGCTGACGGATGCGGCCGAGCTGCTCGGCATCCCCGCATCCACGGCGCGCGGTCGGTACCAACGGGCGAAGAGCGACCTCCGCGCCGCGCTGAGCATGGAGGCTCCGCTCGCGTAGAATCGACAGCACCATGGCTACCTTTGGCACGCTCTCCGATCGGCTCACCGAGACCTTCCGCAACCTTCGCACGAAGGGGAAGCTCACCGCGGCCGACGTCGACGGCACGGTGCGAGAGATCCGTCGCGCGCTGCTCGACGCCGACGTCGCTCTCGTCGTGGTGAAGGACTTCACCGCCAAGGTTCGAGAGCGCGCTCTCGGCGACGAGGTGAGCAAGGCACTCAACCCGGCGCAGCAGGTCGTGCAGATCGTCAACGAGGAACTCGTGCAGATCCTCGGTGGCGAGCAGCGTCGTCTGCAGTTCGCGAAGACCGCGCCGACGGTGATCATGCTCGCCGGCCTCCAGGGTTCCGGTAAGACGACCTTCGCGGGCAAGCTCGCCAAGCAGCTCGAAGGCGAGGGGCACACGCCGCTGCTCGTCGCCGCCGACCTGCAGCGCCCGAACGCCGTCAACCAGCTCCAGGTCGTGGCTCAGCAGGCGGGTGCTGCGGTCTACGCTCCCGAGCCCGGCAACGGCGTGGGCGACCCCGTCAAGGTGTCGCGCGACGGCGTCGAGCATGCCCGTCGTCAGCAGCACGACGTCGTCATCATCGACACGGCAGGTCGCCTGGGTGTCGACGCCGAGCTCATGAAGCAGGCCGCTGACATCCGCAAGGCCGTCAACCCCGACGAGGTCCTGTTCGTCATCGACGCGATGATCGGTCAGGACGCGGTGAACACGGCGAAGGCCTTCCAGGAGGGCGTCGACTTCACCGGTGTCGTGCTGTCGAAGCTCGACGGCGACGCGCGCGGTGGTGCTGCTCTCTCGGTGGCATCCGTCACGGGCCGTCCGATCATCTTCGCGTCGACCGGCGAGCGCCTCGAAGACCTCGAGCCGTTCCACCCCGACCGCATGGCGAGCCGCATCCTCGACCTCGGCGACATCCTCACCCTCATCGAGCAGGCCCAGCAGGCCTTCGACGAGGAAGAGGCCACGAAGATGGCCGAGAAGATCGCGAACGAGGCCTTCACCCTCGAGGATTTCCTCGACCAGCTTCAGCAGATGAAGAAGATGGGCTCGATGAAGAAGATGCTCGGGATGCTCCCGGGCATGGGGCAGATGAAGCAGCAGCTCGAGGACTTCGACGAGCGCGAGATCGATCGCACCGAGGCCATCATCCGGTCGATGACTCCGGGGGAGCGGCGCAACCCGAAGGTGCTCAACGGCTCGCGTCGTCTTCGCATCGCCCGCGGATCCGGCATGACCGTGACCGACGTCAACCAGCTCGTGCAGCGCTTCGAGCAGGCCGCCAAGATGATGAAGACCGTCGCACGCGGCGGGACCCCGAACATCCCGGGCATGGGGGCGGTTCCCGGAATGGGTCGCCCCGGCGCCTCGTCGAAGCGGGGCAAGAAGGGCAAGTCGTCGGGCGGCTCGCGGTCGGGCAACCCGGCCAAGCGCGCGGCCGAGAACGCCGGCATCGCCTCGACGACCGCACCGACCGGTTCCGGCTTCGGCCTCGGTGGCGGCGCCGCGGCTCAAGCCCCGAGCGAAGCGGATCTCGCCGAGATCCAGAAGCTGTTCGGCAAGGGCTGAGCGAACCGAGGGCCGACTCGGGCGTGAAGGCACCGCCCAGTGTCAACCGCGCCCCCTCACGATTCTCGGGAGCCACGAAGGTCCCCGACCCGACGCTCGCCGATATTCCGCGTCACTGCGGATCTCATCGAGTGCGCCGCGATACCGTGACGGCTGCGCGCTCGGGCCGAAGAGATACTCCGGCTGACGATCGCTGAGAGAGAGTGTCGCGTGGGACTTCTGAACTTCGGTAAGAAGAAGCGAGCGAGCGAGTTCGACCCCGATCTCGACGATCTGACGATCGAGGAGGCGGATCTCCTCCGCCGCACGTTCGCGCAGCGGTGGCCGGCATCCGAGGGAACGATCACGCTCCACGGTGAGTACGCCGAAAGCTCCTCCGGTGCCCAGTACGGCTTGTACAACCTGTCGCGTGCCGTGAAGCTGGAACCACAGGAGAACTGGCCGCAGGTCATCGAGCGCCACATCTCAGGCGTGCTGAGCCGTAGGGATGAGCCGAAGGACAACGATCTGTCCGATGACGAGGTCCTGTCGCTCGTGAAGGCCCGTCTCATCCCGAGCTCCTACCTCCCTGACACCCACAAACAGCACTTCACCTATCGGTACGTCGTCGCAGAGGGCCTGGAGGCCATCTTGATGCTCGACTACCCCGAGTCCGCGACCGCCCTCCCCGACGGTGTCGTCAGCCGCTTCGACGCGGAGGCCCTGTGGACGGCGGGTATCGCCGCCCTCGCCCAAGAGGCGACCGACGAGGCCTTCACGATGAACGCCGGTTCGGGGCAGTTCCTGATCGTCTCCACCGAGTCATTGTTCACGGCGAGCCATGCTCTCGACTTCCCCTCGTTCCTGCCGCGTTTCGGAGTGTCCGAAGCGCCTCGCGGAGTGTTGTTCGCCGTGCCCTCGCGCCACCACCTCGTGTTCCATGTCGTGGAGGGGCCGAATGCCCTCACTGTCGCGAGCGACATGCGGGGCTTCGCGCAGAAGGTCTTCGGCGACCACCCCGGTGAGATCTCTCGGGAGGTCTTCTACTGGGGCGCTTCCGGCTACGAGAAGATCACCTCCGTGGATGCGGACGACCAGCTGACAGTCGACGGCACCGGAGCCTTCTTCGATGCGATCAACCGCGTATAGCTGAACGTGAAAGGCGGGCCCGGAGCAGCGCTCCGAGCCCGCCTCCTGGCGAAACGTCGTTACTTCACGTCTTCGTCGACCCAGTCCATCGACTTCGTGACGGCCTTGCGCCACAGTCGCAGCTGGCGGTCGCGCTCACCGGCCTCCATCGACGGCTCCCAGCGCTTGTCTTCCTGCCAGTTGGCGGACAGGTCGTCGAGGCCGTTCCAGAAGCCCACCGCGAGGCCCGCGGCGTACGCCGCGCCCAGCGCCGTGGTTTCCGCGACGACCGGGCGAACCACCGGAACGCCCAGCACGTCGGCCTGGAACTGCATGAGCGCGTCGTTCGCGACCATGCCGCCGTCGACCTTCAGCTCGGTGAGGTCCACACCGGCGTCGGCGTTGACCGCGTCGAGAACATCGCGCGTCTGGAACGCGACGGCCTCGAGGGCGGCGCGAGCGATGTGGTTCTTGTTCGCGTAGCGGGTGAGTCCGACGATCGCGCCGCGGGCGTCCGGGCGCCAGTACGGCGCGAACAGACCGGAGAACGCGGGCACGATGTAGACGCCGCCGTTGTCCTCGACCTGCTCGGCCAGCTTCTCGACCTCGGGGGCCGAGGAGATGATGCCGAGCTGGTCGCGCAGCCACTGGATCAGCGATCCGGTGACGGCGATCGAACCTTCGAGCGCATAGTGCGTCGGGCCGTCGCCGAGCTTGTAGCCGACGGTGGTGAGCAGCCCGTTCTTCGAGTGGACGATCTCCTCGCCCGTGTTGAAGATCAGGAAGCAGCCCGTGCCGTAGGTGTTCTTGCTCTCACCGGTCTGGAATGCCGCCTGGCCGAACGTCGCCGCCTGCTGGTCGCCGAGGATGCCGGCGATCGGGGTCTCGCGCAGCAGCGACGAGTCCTCAGCATTGCCATAGACCTCGGACGAGGAACGGATCTCCGGCATCATCGAGCGCGGCACGCCGAACACCTCGAGGATGTCGTCGCGCCATTCGAGCGTCTCCAGATCCATGAACATCGTGCGCGAGGCGTTGGTGACGTCGGTCGCATGTACGCCGCCGTCGACGCCACCGGTGAGGTTCCAGAGAACCCAGCTGTCGGTGGTGCCGAAGGCCAGATCTCCGGCCTCCGCCTTCTCGCGGGCGCCTTCCACGTTCTCCAGGATCCAGGCGATCTTCGTGCCGGAGAAGTACGTCGCCAGCGGCAGGCCGACGATGTCCTTGAAGCGGTCGCCGCCGCCGTCCGCCGAGAGGCGGTCGACGATCTCCTGGGTGCGCGTGTCCTGCCAGACGATGGCGTTGTAGACGGGCTTGCCGGTCGTCCGGTCCCACACCACCGCGGTCTCGCGCTGGTTGGTGATGCCGATCGCAGCGATGTCGTGACGCGTGAGGTCGGCGCGGCTCAGTGCGAGCCCGATGACCTCCTGAACGTTGCGCCAGATCTCGGCAGCGTCGTGCTCGACCCAGCCGGCCTTCGGCAGGATCTGCTCGTGCTCCTTCTGCCCCGACTCGATGATGCTGCCCTTCTTGTCGAAGATGATGGCGCGGCTCGAGGTCGTTCCCTGGTCGATGGCGATGATGTAGTCAGCCACTGTGCTTCTCCTTTGAATAGCGTTGCGGATGCGTGATGCGTCGGTCAGCCGGCGAGGCCGAGAAGCGCAGGTGCGGCGAGGGCGGCGAGCACACCACCGATGAGCGGCCCGACGACCGGGACCCACGAGTAGGACCAGTCGCTCGAGCCCTTGCCCTTGATGGGCAGGATGGCGTGAGCGATGCGCGGGCCGAGGTCACGGGCCGGGTTGATGGCGTATCCGGTGGGTCCACCGAGCGAGGCGCCGATCGCGACCACGAGCAGGGCGACCGGGAGGGCCGTGAGCGGTCCGAGGCCTCCGGGCGTGCCGACCTCGATGTCCCCGTAGTCGGCGAACGCGAAGATGACGAACACCAGCACGAACGTACCGATGACCTCGGTGACGAGGTTCCAGCCGTAGGAGCGGATGGCAGGACCGGTCGAGAAGACGCCGAGCTTGTTGGCAGCTTCCGGCTCCTCGTCGAAGTGCTGCTTGTACGCGAGCCAGACGAGCACGGCACCGAGAATGGCGCCGAGCAGTTCCGCGCCGGTCGCCGTGAGGAACATCACGAACGAGATCTTCCCTGCGACGAGCAGGCCGATGCCGACCGCGGGGTTGAGGATCGCACCGGAATAGGCGGAGACGAGCACACCGGCGAAGACCGCGAGGCCCCATCCCCAGTTGACCATCAGGAAGCCGCCGCCGAAGCCCTTGTTCTTCGCGAGCGCGACGTTGGCGACCACACCGCAACCGAGCAGGACCAGCATCGCTGTTCCGACCAGCTCCGACAGGAAGTAGAGACCGAGATTCACATCAGCCATGTCTTCATTGACCTTTCTTGAGTGCCGGGGCCCCTCTGCCCTGACACGTGGGGGGATTCACCGCGAGGAGGGCGGCGGTCGGAGTCCTCGTCAGCCGCGGGTGCGGGACGAGATGTGAAGTCCATGTCGTTCGTTCAGGAGCACACGTGTCTGCTCGAGTTCAGCATCCTGCCTCGAACGATCCCAACCGAGCAGCGGCGCCAGCGCGTCGGCGATCTCGTGCAGCACGTCGGCATCCGCATTCCCGATGAAAGCGATGCTGGTGCGCCGCAGGATCACGTCTTCCAGGCGCGCCACCATCTCGTTGTCGACCATCCACTCGAGCTCGCGCGTCGAGAGGTCGCCACCGGCGAGCGGCGCGTCGACGCCCTGCTCGATGTACTCCCACACCTGCGCGGCACGGGTGCCGTAGCGAGCGAGGAGACGCTCGGAGCGGTCACCGGCCCCGGGGAGGTTCTCTTGGATCCAGATGCGCTTGGCCTTCTCGGTGCGCGGGAAGTCGCGACCGCCGCCGATGGCGCGTCCGACCGTCGAGACCGTGCGCGTGCGATCGATGAGTCCGAGCACGATGTCGCTGAGCGACTCGCCGAGCGCGCGGAACGTCGTCCACTTGCCGCCGACCAGGCTCACGAGCGGCACCGCGCCCTTGTCGTCGACCTCGACGCGGTAGTCGCGCGACACGAATCCGGGGGCGGTGTCCTCATGCCGGGGCAGGGGACGGATGCCGGAGAACTTGTACACGATCTGATCGCGCGAGACCGGGATCTTCGGGAACACGTGGTGGATCAGCTCGAAGAAGTAGTCGACCTCCTCCTCGGTGCACACCGCGACGTCGCTCGGGTCGGCGTCGATGTCGGTGGTTCCGACCAGGACGCGTCCCTTGAGCGGGTAGATGAGCACGATGCGGCCGTCGAAGTGCTCGAAGAAGATCTCGCGCCCCTGCGTGGCCTCGAGGAGATCGGGGTGGTCGAGCACGATGTGCGAGCCCTTGGTCCCGCCCATGAAGCGGCTGTCTACGCCCAGGGCGTCGTTGGTGAGGTCCGTCCACGGCCCGGAGGCGTTGACGACCACGTCGGCCTGGATCGAGAACTCCGTGCCGCTCTCACGATCGTGCAGCACGACCTTGTCGCCGTCGCGGGAGATGGCCTCGACGTAGTTGAGCGCGCGCGCACCCGGGTGAGCAGCCAGACCGTCCTGGAGGACGTCGAGGGCGAGGCGCTCGGGGTCGTGCATCGAGGCGTCGTAGTACGTCGCGGTGTACTTGATGTTCGGGTCGAGCGAAGGCAGCTCGGTCAGAGACTTCTTGCGACCGAGGAACCGGTGGCGCGGGACCATGCCGCCGTCGCGGGAGAAGGTGTCGTAGATCGTCAGGCCGACCTTGATGAGGAACGCCCCGCGTTCCTGCGGCTTTCCGCTCTTGTGCGTCAGGAACCGCAGGGGTGCCGAGAGGATGCCGGAGAAGGTCGAGTAGATCGGGATCGTCGTCTGCAGCGGCTTGACGTAGTGCGGAGCGATCTTGAGGAGGCCGTTGCGCTCCTGGACGGACTCGCGCACGAGGCGGAACTCGCCGTTCTCCAGATAGCGGATGCCGCCGTGGATCATATGGCTCGATGCGGCGGACGCACCCGAGGCGAAGTCTCCCCGTTCGACGAGGAGCACGTCCACACCCTGGAGAGCCAGGTCTCGGAACGCGGAGATCCCATTGATCCCACCGCCGATGACGAGGACGCTGGTGCGTGCGGATTCGCGGATCTCGCGGACCTCGGTCCGCTCCGCCGATGAGTGTGCCGAATCGTTCATTCTCGAACTCTCTTCCTTGCTTGCCCCCAGCATCGACCTCCACGCCCATCGCGCGCAACCCCACTGCACATATGTGCAAGGATCGGGAGGGAGGAGGGTGCCATGGCCGGTCCCGGCGCAGAATCCCGCGATGCCAAGCTGATCGCGGCGCTCACCGCGGCGCAGCTCTACTACATGCAGGACAAGACCATGGAGGTCATCGCGCGCGAACTGCGCACATCGCGTTCCTCCGTCTCCCGCCTCCTGAGCTTCGCGCGCGAGAGCGGACTCGTCGACATCCGCATCAACTCACCCCTCGAGCGGCTGGGGATGCTGGAGCAGCGCATCCGCGACAGGCACCACGTCGCAGCGCATGTGGTCCCGATGCCGGAGATCGTCAGCGAGGTCGAGCGCCTCGAACGGGTCGCGCTGACCGCGGGACGACTGCTGTCCCAGTTCGTCGACTCCAACATGATCATCGGCGTCGCGTGGGGATCGACGATCAGCGCTGTGAGCCGCGGGCTCACCCAGAAGGAGACGCACAACACGACGTTCGTGCAGCTCAACGGTGCGGGCAACACCCAGACGAGCGGTGTCGAGTACTCGAGCGACATCCTGCAGCGCTTCGGGAGTGCCTTCGGCGCCCAGGTGCAGCAGTTCCCGGTGCCCGCCTTCTTCGACGATCCCGCCACGCGTGAGGCGATGTGGCGGGAGCGGAGCACGCGTCGCGTGCTCGATCTCCAGGCGAAGATGGACATCGCGGTGTTCAGTCTCGGATCTCCCGCCGCCGAGGTTCCGAGTCGCGTCTACGTCGGCGGATACCTCGGCCGGGAGGACTATCGGAGCCTGCGCGAGGACCACGCGATCGGCGATGTTGCGACGGTGTTCTTCCGCGCAGACGGCACCTGGCGCGATATCCGAGTCAATGCGCGAGCGACGGGGCCGGGACTCGATCGGCTTCGACGCGTGCCTCGCCGAGTCTGCGTGGTCTCCGGCATCCCGAAGCTCGTCAGCCTGCGAGCAGCGATCGCAGCCGAGCTCATCACGGACGTCGTGCTGGACGAGGGCCTCGCCCGCCGACTCGTAGAGGACTGAGGCCTACGGCTGCTCCGTCGATGACTCCGGTCCGGATCGGAACTCCCGGATCAGGTGATGCACGACCGCGGCCAGGTCGCCGCCCGTGGCGTTCGCCATGACGAGCTGCCGCTCGTAGCTGGCCCCGTTCTCGAGTGTCGTGGCATTGCTGGATAATTCGCGAAGGCAGCCGAGTTCGAGGGCGACTGGCGCGAGCTCCTCGAGAACCTCGGCGAGGTGCTCGCGCACCGGGCGCTGCGTGCCGTCCGCGTCGACGATGACTCGCGCGTCGAGGCCGTAGCGCGCCGCGCGCCACTTGTTCTCCCGGTGGAACCACGCCGGCATCTCGGGGAGTGAGCGTCCTTCGTCGAGTTGGCGCGAGAAGTGCTCGACGAGCACCTGGGTGAGCGCGGTGACGGCGGCGAGCTCGGGAAGCGTCGACATCCCGTCGCAGGCCCGTACCTCGATCGTCCCCCAGCGGGGCGCCGGCCGAATGTCCCAGCGCACCTCGGTCGCGTCCGCCATGACGCCGGTGCGCACCATGTCGTCCAGGTACGACTCGTACTCGGACCACTCGCGCAGCGGCCACGGCAGCCCGGCTGTCGGGAGCTGCTGGAAAACGAGCGCGCGGTTCGAGGCGTACCCCGTGCGTTCGCCGGCCCAGTACGGACTCGATGCCGACAGCGACTGCAGGTGGGGGAGGAAGCCGGAAAGGGCATTGATGATCGGGAAGACCTTCCGCTGGTCCTCGACGCCGATGTGCACGTGGATGCCCCAGATCATCATGTTCCGGCCCCACCACTGCGTGCGCTCGATGAGCTTGTGGTACCGGGTCTTGTCGGTGACCTGCTGGTCGTACCACTGCGCGAACGGGTGGCTCCCGGCGGAGAGCAGCTCGATGCCCGCCGGATCGGTAGCCGTGCGGACCGCCGTGATCGCGTTGGCGATGTCATCGATCGCGTGGGCGACGGAGTCGCCGATCCCGCTCGTGACCTCGATCGTGTTGGTGAGCAGCTCACCAGTCACCGTGTGTCGTTCGCTCTCGCTCTCCGCTTCCAGGGCATCCAGCAGTTCCGGGGCACGACCGACGAGGTCGCCGCTCACGGGGTCGGCGAGCATGATCTCCCACTCGATACCGACGGTGGAGCGGGCTGAAGAGGCGAATTCGAGCTTCACGAGCACAGTCTGACATGCACGCGCCCCGACACGATCAGCGCTGTTTCCCCGCGTTTCGCGCCTGGGGCGGGCATCTGGCAGAATAGAAGGTCGGACGACCTGCTCGACCCTCTATCCAGCTGTCGTCCACCCATTGAGCTTCCGCCGGGTGTGCACCCCACGCTCCAGGCGATCAGTTCCTTCCTTCCACACAATTCAGGAGAATCGTGGCTGTAAAGATTCGTCTCAAGCGCCTGGGCAAGATCCGCGCGCCGTACTACCGCATCGTCGTCGCCGACTCGAAGACCAAGCGCGACGGTCGCGTGATCGAGGAGATCGGCAAGTACCACCCCACCGAGGAGCCCTCCTTCATCGAGGTCGACTCCGACCGCGCGCAGTACTGGCTCTCCGTCGGCGCGCAGCCGACCGAGCAGGTCGCCGCGATCCTCAAGATCACGGGCGACTGGGGCAAGTTCAAGGGTGACGCTGACGCGAAGTCCACGCTCAAGGTCAAGGAGCCCAAGGCTCCGTTCGAGATCGACGGGTCCAAGAAGTCGGTCGTCAAGCCCAAGGTCGAGAAGAAGGTGGAGACTCCCGCTGAGGCTCCCGCCGCTTCGACCGACGCGGAGGCCGCTGAGGCTCCCGCCGCCGACGCAGAGTAATTCGCCGTGCTCGCCGCCGCGCTCGAACACATCGTCAAGGGGATCGTCGATCACCCCGAGGATGTCCGCATCAACGAATCCACGTCGCCGCGAGGCGACCTCCTCGAGGTGCGCGTGCACCCCGATGACCGTGGACGCGTGATCGGGCGCGGCGGCCGCACCGCGAAGGCCCTTCGCACTCTCGTCAGCGCGCTGGCCGACGGGCGCCGCGTGCGCGTCGATGTCGCGGACGACTGACGTGGTGCCGAAAGACCGCAATCAGGGCAAGAATCAGCTGCGCGTCGGGCGTCTCGTCAAGGCCCATGGCCTGAAGGGCGCCCTCAAGCTCGAGCTGTACACCGACAACCCGGAGCGACGATTCGTCCCCGGAGCCGCCTTCACGTTGCAGGTGCCCGAGGCATCGCCGTGGCACGGCAAGAACGTCACCGTCCGCGAGTACCGCGTCATGAACGGCAACCCCGTCGTGTTCTTCGACGACGTCGACGACCGCGAGGGCGCCGAGACCCTGGTCAAGGCGATCCTCTGGATCGATCACGACGAGGACGAGGTCGAGGACGACGCGTGGTTCGACCACCAGCTCGTCGGACTGGACGTGGTCCGCGACGGAACGGTCATCGGCCGCGTCGCGCGCGTCGAGCACTTCCCGGCGCAGGATCTCCTCATCGTCAACCCTGCAGGCTCGGGGAGCGTGACCGAGATCATGGTGCCATTCGTGTCGGCGATTGTGCCGACCGTCGACATCGCGAACGGGAGGGTCATCGTGACACCGCCCCCCGGACTCTTCGAAGAGCTGCCGGATGCCGCGGCAGAAGAGGCTTCGGACGCCGACGCGTCCGAGTGACCGCGGATACGGTTACCCCGTGCGCATCGACGTCCTCTCGATCTTCCCGCCGTACTTCGACGGACTGACTCTCTCTCTGCTCGGCAAGGCACGCGACGCCGGAATCCTCGACATGCACGTGCATGATCTGCGGGACTGGACATCCGATCGTCACCGCACCGTTGACGACACGCCTTACGGCGGCGGTGCCGGCATGGTCATGAAGCCCGAGCCGTGGGGGTTGGCTCTCGACGAGCTGGCGACGGCGTCAGCGAGCGGCGAGTCGCCGACCATCATCTTCCCGTCGCCTGCCGGTGAGGTCTTCACCCAGGCGACGGCGCGACAGCTCTCCTCGCGTGATCATCTGATCTTCGGCTGCGGCCGCTACGAGGGCATCGACGAACGCGTCTTCGAGTACGCCGCCGACCTCGGCGGGGTCCGTCTCATCAGCCTCGGCGACTACGTCCTCAACGGGGGAGAGGTCGCCACGATGGCCATGATCGAGGCCATCGGCCGCCTGATCCCCGGCGTCGTCGGCAATCCCGAGAGCCTTGTCGAGGAGAGCCACGAGGACGGTCTGCTCGAATACCCCTCCTACACCAAGCCGGCGGTCTGGCGCGACCGCTCTGTGCCCGACGTGCTGCTGAGCGGTCATCACGCCGCGATCGCATCGTGGCGCCACGAGCAACAGCTCGAGAGGACCCGTCGACGTCGGCCGGACCTGCTTCCTGCCGACGAGCACACCGAGTCCTGAGGCCCCCCGACATCCACTCAGAGGATTCGCTCGACGCCGCCCGCGATCTCGAAGACGACGCCCAGCGGATGCCGGAGCGAGAGCGCGGCGGCGGCGTCGAGACCGCGGAGTTCAGCCCTCAGCATCCGACCGATCATCTCGTGGCTGACAAGAAGAGGGGCCCCGGTCGATGCCCAGCCGCAGCTGCTGAGCGCTTTGCGCGCACGGGCACGGGCCTGGGCATAGCTCTCGCCGCCGGGAAACACCCACCCGTAGCGGTTGGCGGCACGCTCCTCTCTGGCCCCGGGGAAGTTCTGGTCGATCTCGTCCCAGGTCATCCCGGCCAGATCCCCATGATCGATCTCGGCCAGATCCGGCACGACGATGAGGTCGGCACCGAGTCGATCGGCGATGATCTCGGCGGTCGTTCGAGCCCTGCCCAAGGGACTCGTGCAGATCGTGGTCACCCCGGAGGTGACCAGATGCTCCGCCATCGCTCTGGCCTGGGCGATGCCGTCGGCGGTGAGCCGCGAGTCGAGCTGACCCTGGAGCCGGTGTTCGAGATTCCAACTCGACTGGCCGTGACGGGCCAGGAAGAGCCGCTCCGGCACGTGGCGGTCCTGCGGAATCATGGACCCAGGATGGCACAGCGCCGACGAATCTGCGGGGGAGCCGCCCGGCTGCGCTGATAGCGTCGGAGCATGGTCGACGAAGTTCTTGCCCGGTCGTTCGAGAACATCGGCGACGAGTACGACCGCTACCGTCCCGGCTTCCCGCCGCAGGCTGCGAAGATCATCATTCCGTCTCCGGTCGACTCCGTGCTCGACCTCGGCGCCGGCACGGGCAAGTTCACTCGGCTTCTCCAGAAGCATGCTCAGCGGGTCATCGCCGTCGAGCCGTCCGTACCGATGATGTCGGTGCTGCAGCGGACGCTTCCGGGTGTCGATGCCAGGCGAGGCACGGCCGAGAGCATTCCCTCGGCGGATTCCTCGGTCGACGCGGTGACCGTCGCGCAGGCCTTCCACTGGTTCGATCGCGATTCTGCCTGCGCGGAGATCGCTCGTGTGCTGGTGCCGGGAGGAACGCTCGGCCTCGTCTGGAACCGCCCGGACCCGACGTGCGCCTGGGACCTGGCCTGCCATCGCATCGCGCATCCCGCGGTGAGCGAGACCGATGCCACGGCTGACACCGCCGCTGAGGAGTTGCCCGGATTCACTCTCGTGCGACAGGAGCAGGTGCGATGGGTGGAGCACATCACGCGAGACCACTACGTCCGACGCTGGTCGACGATCAGCAGCGTGATCGTTGCGGAACAGGATCGGCGCGACGAGATGCTCGCGGCCGTCGACGACGTCCTCGACGCCGCGCCCCAGACCAGCGGGCTGCCGGAGTTCGAACTGCCGCATCTCACCGACGTGTTCGTCTACCGCCGGTCATGAGGATCTGGTCGCTGCATCCGCAGTATCTGGATCGACAGGGGCTGGTCGCAGGCTGGCGTGAGGCACTGCTCGCGCAGGCGGTCTTGGCGGAGCGGACTCGAGGGTACCGGGCGCACCCGCAGCTCGAGCGTTTCCGCGCCGCGACGTCGCCGGTCGACCAGATCGGCGCCTATCTCGCGGTGCTCGCCGACGAGGCGGACGTGCGCGGCTATCGGTTCGATCGCTCGCGCATCGACCGGGTCGGCGCGGTGCCGATCGAACGGCTCTCGGTGACGACCGGGCAGCTCGCGCTGGAGTGGGAGCACCTGCGCGTCAAGCTCACCGAACGCAGCCCCGAGGTGTGGCGACGATGGAGCGGTGTGGCCGTCCCCGCTCCTCACCCGCTGTTCGCAGTGGTCGACGGGCCGATCGCCTCCTGGGAGCGCACACCGTCGCCCTCATGAGCGCGCCCGTCAGCCGACGCCGAGGAACGAACGATCGGTCAGGATTATCGGGCCGTTCTCGGTGATGGCGATCGTGTGCTCCGAGTGCGCGCCGCGCGAGCCGTCGACGCTCCGCAGCGTCCAGCCGTCGGGGTCGGTGACCAGCTCGTCCGTCGTCGCCAGCAGCCAGGGCTCAAGCGCGAGGACGAGTCCGGAACGCAGCGGGAATCCTCGTCCCGCGCGACCGTCGTTGGGAACATGAGGGTCGCCGTGCATCGTGCGGCCGACGCCGTGGCCGCCGAAGTCGGTGTTGATCGAGTAGCCCTCGCCGTGTGCGATCTCGGCGACGGCCGCCGAGATGTCGCCGATGCGGTTCCCCACGACCGACGCGGCGATCGCGGCGTCCAGCGCGCGCTCGGTGGTGTCGATGAGGCGGAGGTCTTCATCGCGCGGAGTCCCGACGACGAACGACACAGCGGAGTCGGCGACCCAGCCGTCGACGGCAACCGCGAAGTCGAGGGTCACGAGGTCGCCGTCGCGCAGGGTGTGGTCGAAGGGGAGACCGTGCAGGACGGCATCGTTGACCGAGGTGCAGATGACCTTCCCGAAGGGGCTCGCGCCGAAGGACGGGTGGTAGTCGATGTAGCAGGACTCGGCGCCGGCCTTGCGGATCAGGTCATGCGCCCGGCGGTCGATCGAGAGCAGGTTCGTCCCGACCTTCGTCTCATCTCGGAGTGTCGCCAGGGTCTCGGCGACGAAACGTCCGGCAGCGCGCATCTCGTCGATCTCGGCAGGGGTGCGCAGTTCGATCATCGGGTGTCCTCTCGTCTTCTCCATTCTCCCTGATGGGATGACCCCGGTCCTCGCGCGCTGACAGCGAACACCGGGGCGAGCGCCGCGCGGGCGACGTACGATCTGAGCATGTGGTTGCGTCAGGCCTTCTTCCGCTGGCTCTTGCCGGCCGCGTTCGTGCTGCCCCTGTGGCTGCTGGTCGGATGGGGCGTCTTCCAGGGCGGCTGGTCCATCCTCTGGGTGCTGTTCATCGCAATCCCCTCCGTCTTGATCGGGCAGCTGCTCCTCACGCTTCTGACGCGATCGCGTCCGTCGGTGCGGATCGAGCGAGCCGTTTCCTGGTGGGACGTGGCGGGCTTCACACTGTGGCACGGCCTCACCATCGCTGTCGGGTTCTTCATCGACGGCGCATTCGGATGGTTGTTGACGGCTGCGATCGTCGTCGGGATCGCACTCTTCTGGCTGCAGCTCTGGCAGCTGTGGAACGAGGCGAAGGGCAGCGGAACCCGTTTGCGCGAGACCATCTCGTGGTCGACCATCCCTGCGCCGGATGAGCAGGCTCCGCCGACTCGCGCGCACGAGGTCATCGTGCTCCGGGAGACCGAGAACCGCGACTGACGCGGCGTTTTGGCCGCGGGCGGCATCCGTGGCAGAATGATCCTTTGTGCCGTGACCGGCTCTGCCACAGGGGAGTCCGCGGACGCGTCAGCGCCGTACGGCACATCCCTTTCTTGTTCCTTCCGAAAACATGCATCCGACCTGTGGCGAGTGCAGAGAGAGACGATCATGCAGATCCTCGACGCTGTCGACGCGGCATCACTCCGCTCCGACATCCCCGACTTCAACCCCGGTGACAACGTGAAGGTTCACGTGAACATCACCGAGGGCAACCGCTCCCGTATCCAGGTCTTCCAGGGCGTCGTCATCGGCCGCCAGGGCGACGGCGTGCGTGAGACCTTCTGCGTCCGCAAGATCAGCTTCCAGGTGGGCGTCGAGCGCACCTTCCCGGTGCACTCGCCGGTGATCGACCACATCGAGGTCGTCACCCGCGGTGACGTGCGGCGCGCGAAGCTCTACTACCTCCGCCAGCTCCGTGGCAAGAAGGCGAAGATCAAGGAGAAGCGCGACCGCTGAGTCGCAGCAACTCTTCAAGGACCACCTTCCGACATGGAAGGTGGTCCTTTTCGTCACCTCGGTGGACGGGCTGCTAGGGGTTCTGTCGCCCGTGTCCCAGATCCGGGCGAAGTGGCCCCCCGCGCTTCTCGCTTCCCTGAAGAGAGTGGTCGGATCACGTGAATGACGATGCACAGCGCCCGCACAGTGGGTTCCGGATTCTCGGATCCCGAATCGGAGCATCCCTCGCCGTGACCGGCGCCATGGTGGCCACACTGCTCGTTGGAGCTTTCCCGGCGCCGCAGCCGAACCTGGCTCGCCCGCGGACCATCCGATCGTCGTGGTGGTCGGAATCGGAGATGAGCAGCCGGTCACCGCTACGCGTGATCAGCTGCAGGCTTAGGTGGAGAGTCAGATCGAAACCCTTCGCGCGTACTGGTTCGAGCAGAGCGAGGGCAAGATCGACATCCGTCTGGAATCGGTCGTCTTCCTCGACGTCGACGATGACGGCGCGACAGACATCGGACCGTGCGACTACGACGACGGCGGCAGCCGCCGGAGGGCGGCCCAGACCGAGTCCGGATGGTCCGGCGGGCCACGCCGCCACCTGTTCGTCTCAACGTCGGCGGGTGCAGCGGCGGGTCCGGCACGGGGTCGTGGAGTGGGAACAACACCGCGAACTCGGGCGGGTGGTTCCTGGTCAACCAGCCGTTCGACGGTCCGCGCAACGTAGCGATCGCCCACGAGTTCGGCCACAACATCGGAAACGGGCACGCAAAAGTCTTCGTCTGCGTCTGCAGGCGGTGAGCCGAGACCCCGTCGCATGGGATCTCGATGGTGATGGTGATTTCAGCGATGCTGCAGGAGCAGACGTGACCCTCTCATGGCAGCAGCTCGTAGCGCTCGGAGTCGACGACGGCCCGTTCGTCGGTAGCGTCACAGCGCGCTTCGACGCCGCTCCGGCATCCGATGTCTCGGCGATCTCTCGGTGACGAACGCTGCGCCACGCGTGGTGAGCGACCCGCCGTCGTCCGCCGTCGCCGGAGAGGTTGTCACCATCGGTCTGAGCGCAGCGGACCCCTCTCCGGCCGACGCGTCGGCCGGCTTCGAGTTCCGCGTGGACTGGGGTGATGGCTCCGAGATCGAGACCGTGCGCGGTTCGGCTGATGTTCGACTCACGCACACGTACGAGGTCGCTGGAGCCTATTCGCTCAGCTTCACGGCGATCGACGTGGACGGAGCAGCCTCGACCCCGCTGGTCGACACGCTCTCCGTCACCGCCGGTCCGGCATCCGGAAACGGCGTGAGCGTCGGTGACGCGCAGGACCGCGGCCGTGGAGGCAGGGGAGCGCTGGACGGGAGGCGCGGATCTCATCACCACTGCGGTGACGGGTGCAGCCGTGCAGTCGGTCGGGATGGCCTTGCTCGTTCGCCGCAGGTACAGGCGCAGCGTGCGCCCTTGACCGCGGACCCGGACGATCCGGGACCCGTCATCGCTGTTCCCGAACGCGCCGCCGCAGCGCGCACTTCCTCGTGTCGTGTTGTGCTCCGATGGGGCACGGATGTGCGAACCTTGAGGGGTCCGCGATCTCTGCGGTGCAAGATTGCGAAGGAACCTGATGACCGAATCCCCGTCCGCGCCCGCGCCCGCGTCCGCGTCCAGGCGCCGCAGAGGGTTCCTCGTCTTCCTCCGCGACGTCCTTGTCATCATTCTGATCGCCGCGCTGGTCTCGTTCGTCGTGAAGTCCTTCGTCGTGCGATCGTTCTACATCCCCTCCGCCTCGATGGAGCGCACGCTCCTCGTCAACGATCGGATCCTCGTGGACGAGCTCACGCCGCGGTGGACCGGTTACGAGCGTGGTGACGTCGTGGTCTTCAAGGATCCGGGCGGCTGGCTGGACGCGCAGTCGCAGACGCCCCCGCAGCCGCCTCTCATCGAGGCGGTCGACTGGGTGCTGAACTTCGTCGGGATCTCGGCGACGGATTCTCAGGACCACCTCGTCAAGCGGGTTATCGGCGTCGCTGGGGACCGGGTCGTCTGCTGCAACGCGCTCGGACAGATCACCATCAACGGTGCGCCGATCGATGAGCTCGGCTACCTCAACCTCCCCGACGGCGACACGGCGGCGTCGAACGAGCCGTTCGACGTCGTGGTTCCCGAGGCGTCGGTCTGGTTGCTCGGCGACAATCGCGATCGTTCGAGGGACTCGCGGGCGCACCAGGAGTTGCCCAGCGGAGGATTCGTCCCGCTCGCGAACATCGTCGGAAGAGCCTTCCTCACCACATGGCCGCTCGATCGAATGGGAGCCATCGACGGCCACCACGAGATCTTCAACGGGGTTCCGGATCCGGAATGACCGTCGCCACGCCGAAGCTCACCTTGGAGCGCAGGCTCCTGGGCGAGTGCGAGCTGATCATCTCCCTCGACGAGGTCGGTCGCGGAGCGCTGGCCGGTCCGGTCGCTGTCGGCGCCGCCGTGATGGATGCCGCAGGGGCGCGCCGGAGGGTCCCCGAGGGCCTTCGCGACTCCAAGCTCGTGACCGAGAAGCGCAGACCTGATGTCGCGGCGCGCGCGGCGGCGTGGGTTCAGGCCTCTGCGGTCGGGTGGGCGACCGCGGCGGAGATCGACGAGGGCGGGATCATGCGCGCTCTCGGGCTAGCCGCATCTCGCGCCGTCCAGGCCGTGGTCGACCAGGGCGTCGTCGTCGAGAACGCCCTCGTCCTGCTGGACGGCAATCATGACTACGTCTCGCGCGTGCATCCCGTTCCGCTGCGTGTGCGACCCGTCATCAAGGCCGATCGAGACTGCGCTTCGGTGTCGGCGGCATCCGTCATCGCCAAGGTGGCGCGCGACGGCCTGATGGCCGAACTCCACGAGAGCCATCGCGACTATCAGTGGGATCGCAACAAGGGGTACGCGAGTCTCGAGCATCGCGAGGCCATCCGCACGGTCGGGCTGTCGCCCTTCCACCGATCGTCGTGGGCCATCAGCGACGCTCCCACGCTGTTCTGATCGGCGGGCGGTTCTCGATCGCGGATGCCGCGTCGTGCGTCGAGCGACTCTAGGATGGACACATCATGGATGAGGAAGCCTTCGACGATTACGACCGCGAGCTCGAGCTGGCTCTGTTCCGTGAATACCGGGACGTCGTGTCCCAGTTCCAGTACGTGGTCGAGACCGAGCGCCGGTTCTATCTGGCGAACGAGGTCAATGTCGTCCGCCGCGACACCGAGCACGATTTCTACTTCGAGATCTCGATGACCGACGTGTGGGTGTGGGACATCTACCGCGCCGACCGCTTCGTCAAGGCCGTCCGTGTGCTGACGTTCAAGGATGTCAACGTCGAGGAGCTGCAGCGCCGCGAGTTCGAGCTGCCGCAGGAACTCTCGCTCGACGGGGAGTGACTGCGGGACCTTCCCTCCACAGGTAGGCACTTCTGAGCCGTTCTCCGAGCTTCCGCGGAACGAGCTGATCGCGATGCTCATCGGTCCGAACTCGGGCGCATGCTGTGGGGATGGCAGCGAAGGATGAACTCGGCAAGGCCGGTGAGGAGCGCGCGGCTCAGCACCTGACGGCACACGGCTACACCGTGCTGGACAGGAATTGGCGGTGTCCCCAGGGCGAGATCGACATCGTCGCCGCGCACGGCGTCCATCTCTCGGTGATCGAGGTGAAGACTCGGCGCTCGGCCGCATTCGGGCATCCGTTCGAAGCGATCGACGAGAGGAAGCGTCGTCGACTCTGGACGCTCGCCTTCGCATGGAGGGCAGGGCACCCGGATCTCGCGCGCGGCCTCGATGTGCGCATCGAGGCGATCGGCATCATCGGTGCGGATCCGGCAGTGGGGCTGCTCGAGCACCTGGTCGACATCTCATGAGCACCGCTCGCACCTGGGCGGTCGCACTCACCGGCGTCGACGGGCACATGGTCGAGGTCGAGGCCGATCTCTCGAATCAGACTCCGGAGTTCAAGATCATCGGCCTCCCGGACAAATCCCTCGGCGAAGCGGTCCAGCGCGTGCACAATGCCTGCAAGAACGCCGGGCTCGACCTTCCGCGCCGTCGTCTCACGGTGAATCTCTCGCCGGCGAGCCTTCCCAAGCAGGGGGCCGGATTCGATCTCGGCATCGCCGTCTCCACGCTCGCCGCCGGCGGGTCGATCCAGCGCCGCTCGATCGCGGACACTGTTCACATCGGCGAGCTGGGTCTCGACGGGCGTCTTCGTCCCGTTCCCGGCGTGCTTCCGGCGGTCTTCTCGGCCGCCAGGGCGGGCTTCAGTCGGGTGATCGTCCCGCGGGGGAACGAGGCAGAGGCGCGGCTGGTCCCCGGTGTCGAGGTGCGCGCGGCGGCATCGCTCGCCGAGGTCGCCGTCTGGCACGGAGCAGACGTCGAGGTGCCCGATGTCGAGGCGGTATGCACCGCAGTCGCAGCGGCGCGGGACGAGGAGTGCTCCGACCTCGCCGACGTGGTCGGTCAGGAGGACGCCGTCGAAGCGCTCATCGTCGCGGCGGCGGGAGGCCACCACCTCCTGCTGAGCGGTCCACCGGGCGCGGGAAAGACGATGCTGGCCCGCCGACTCCCGGGTATCCTTCCGCCACTGAGCGAGCAGGAATCGCTGGAAGTCGCGTCGATCCGTTCGCTGTGCGGCGAACCTGTGACCGCGCTCGAGTCGACGCCTCCCCTGGAAGCACCGCATCACAGCGCCTCGGTGGCAGCACTGGTGGGCGGGGGGTCGCGCGTCGCCCGGCCCGGCGCGATCGCACGCGCGCATTGCGGCGTGCTGTTTCTCGACGAAGCGGCGGAGTTCTCGCGAGTCGCTCTCGACGCGCTGCGCCAGCCGCTCGAGGCAGGCATGATCGAGGTGAGCCGAACGGGCTTCACCGCACGATTTCCCGCTCGGTTTCAACTTCTGCTGGCGATGAATCCCTGCCCGTGCGGCAACTACGGTCTGCGTGGCGCGGAGTGCGTGTGTCCACCGGCAGCGATCCGACGGTACGCCACCCGACTCTCCGGGCCGCTGCGAGATCGTGTCGACATCGATCTGCCGGTCTCGAGGGTGTCCGCGTCACGAGCGACGTCGGGCGGGCGCGCGGAGGTGACGACCGCTCACGCGCTGGCGCGGGTGACGGCAGCTCGCGACCACGCTGCAGAGCGATGGCGGAGCACTCCGTGGCGACGCAATTCCGACGTTCCGGGAACCTGGCTGCGACAGGGAGCCCTGCGTCTCGCGGCGCCGGTCCGCGCACCCCTCGATCGGGCGCTCGAACGAGGAGCGCTCACACTCCGCGGGTACGACCGTGTGCTTCGGCTCGCGTGGACCATGGCCGACCTCGCCGAGATCGAGAGGCCCGGAATCGACGAGGTCGGTCGAGCCCTGCACCTGAAGAGAGGAATGACACCATGATGGATGCGCTTCTCGCCGATGCTGAGACCGTTTCGGCGGCACGGCGGCTGAGGCACGAGGACGACATCGCGGATGCCGTCGCCAGGGCTGCCTGGACGGTCATCGCCGAACCAGGCGACGCGGTCGCAGGAACACTGCTCCGTGAGCTCGGAGCAGCCGACGCTCTGGACTTCGCGCTCGGCGACCTTCCAGCGAGGCCGTTGGCTTCAGCGATGAGCGGGGATGCCGGCGCTGCACGGCGAGCTCTCACGGAGGCGCGCAAGCGCTGGCGACCTCGAGCTGAGCTGCGAGCCGTTCGAGATGCCTTATGCCACGCGAACGACATCGACGCGCGGTTGGTCACTCCCGGTGATGCGCATTGGCCGGTGGCACTCGACGACCTCGCAGCGAACGCACCCAGTGCGCTCTGGGTGCGCGGCCGGACAGAGCTGCTCGTCGCCGAGCCGCGAGTGTCGCTGGTCGGGGCCAGAGCGTCCAGCGGCTATGGCGAGCACGTCGCGGCCGAGATTGCCGGAGACCTCGCCGCGACTGGCACTGTCATCGTCTCGGGCGGCGCGTACGGCATCGACGGCGCAGCTCATCGGGCCGCGCTCGGCGTGGACGGAGCCACCATCGCGTTCCTCGCCGGCGGCGTGGATCGCTCTTACCCTGCGGGGCATCAGCAGCTGATCCGGCAGATCGCCGAAGCGGGAGCCGTCGTGAGCGAGCCGCCGTGCGGTGCGGCGCCGACCAAATGGCGGTTTCTCGCGCGCAACCGCCTCATCGCGGCGCTCGGTCACGCCACCGTGGTGATCGAGGCCGGCTGGCGCAGCGGGTCGCTCAATACGGCAGGCCACGCGGCAGCCCTGGGCAGACCGCTCGGCGCGGTGCCTGGCCCGGTGACATCGGCGGCGTCCGCCGGCTGCCATCGGCTGCTGCGTGAGTACGACGCATTGTGCGTCACGTCGGCCGCAGAGGTGCGCGAGCTGTGGGGAATGAGCGTTCCGTCCTCGAGTCTCCGGACAACCGTCGACCCGGAGCGCGTGCGTCTCCTCGACGCGATGAGCTCGCGTTCCCACGCATCGGTCGAGGAACTCGCTCGCCGCACCGGCCTGGCACCCGACCAGGTCCGGGCGCGTCTGGGGCTCCTCGACCTCGAGGGGGAGGTTCGCCGAGACGACAGAGGCTGGCGGCGTCTACCCGCGCAACGCGACTGACACCGGGGAAGCGAAGGTGTACTCGCGCCCCGTCGGAGTGGCTGCGTGAGTCCCCCGGTGGTCACGGGCAAGCTGGAGCCATGGAGCTCGCGGTCGCTGTCGAGGAGTTCGCCGCGCATCTCGAACGGGTGCGTCGGCTCTCTCCCGCGACCGTCCGGGCCTACCGCTCCGACCTTCGTGACCTCGGAGCGTCCGCAGGGCCGACCTCCCTCGAGGCCGTCGACCTCGAGGTTCTGCGCGACTGGCTCTGGCACGCCACCCAGCGCGGTGACGCGCGGACCACGCTGGCGCGCCGTGCAGCAGCAGCACGCTCCTTCTTCAGCTGGGCGCATGAGCAGGCGCTCATCGCGCACGACCCCAGCCTCCGACTCATCGCGCCGAAGAAGGCCCGGACACTGCCGACCGTGGCCTCGCGCGACGCGATGTCGACGCTGCTCGACGCTCACCGAACCGCTGCCACCGTGGGGGACCCCATTGCCTTGCGCGACCATGCGATCCTCGAACTGCTCTACGGATCCGGCATCCGGGTCTCGGAGCTCTGCGGACTCGACGTCGACGAGCTCGACCTCGACCGCGGCACGGCGCGCGTTCTCGGGAAAGGTTCGAAAGAACGTGTCGTGCCGTTCGGTGCCCCCGCGCGCGATGCCCTCGGCGCCTATCTGACACGGGCTCGCCCGGCGCTGGTCGCGCGGGGCTCCGCGGTCACACCTGCCGTCTTCCTCGGCGCCCGCGGTGCACGCGTCGGGCCCCGCACGGTCTACACGCTCGTCGCGCGCGTCCTGGCGCCGATCGTCGGGGCGGAGACCGTCGGTCCGCATGCCCTACGCCACACCGCGGCCACCCATCTCCTCGACGGCGGCGCGGACCTCCGTGCCGTGCAGGAGATTCTCGGTCACGCCAGCCTCGGAACGACGCAGATCTACACGCACGTGTCCGCGGAGCGCCTGACCGCCACCTACCGACTGGCCCACCCGCGCGCCTGATACCTCGGCCGGACGGTGCGATGGCTCATATCGGGCCGCAGCACGGCAGGAGCACCGCGCGGGGGACATCTCCGAACAGCAGCATGGGGTTGATGTACTCGCCGTCGAGGCGCACCCCGAGGTGCACCGAACCGGGCGCGGCGTGTCCTCCGGTTCCGACCACCCCGATCTCGTCCCCGGCGTCCACGACGTCGCCCGGCGACAGCGTCGACAGCAGCGGCTCGAACGTGGACACCAGGCCACCCGCATGCTCGATCGTCATCAGTGGTCGGTCGACCACCACGCCGCGGAACGCCACCACCCCCTCGGCAGGAGCGCGGACCACCGCGCCGGAGGCTGCAGCGAGATCTACGCCACGATGCCCCGCCCCGTACTTGTGCGCGGGTGCCCGGAACGGTGCGACGACCTGCCGGGCACCATCGACGGGCCAAAGCCAGCGGGGCTGCTCCGTGGGGGTCGCCCCCTGTACAGCAGACGTCTCCGCAGAGGCCGTCACTACGAGGACGATCGCGAGGATGACCGCGCTGATGAGTCGCGTGGAAGTGCGCATGACCGTATCCTCCTCGTCGCCGAGGCAGCGCCGCGCGCCGCCGTATCCGCCGCTACGCCGACCGGGGAGAATCCGGCGGGATCACGCGGAGTGCAGCGCGAGTCGGGGCGTCGGCATCCTGTATGCTGGACGAGCACCTCGATATCGGGGTGACTACGCGTGCCCACAGCGACCGCCGTCTGCAGAGACAGAGGTCGCGGCATCCACTCCCACAGGTCCCACTCCACGAGCGGGCGGGTGTGCGCCGGGCGCCAGGAAGTCCGATCAGAAGATCGGCAGACAACCTCAACGGCGCAGAACCGCGCCAGAACCAGGAGACGACCATGGCTGTGGTCACCATCCGCCAGCTGCTCGACAGCGGCGTGCACTTCGGACACCAGACCCGTCGGTGGAACCCGAAGGTCAAGCGCTTCATCCTCACCGAGCGCAGCGGCATCCACATCATCGACCTTCAGCAGTCGCTGGGGTACATCGACAAGGCTTACGACTTCGTCAAGGAGACCGTCGCCCACGGTGGCACGATCCTCTTCGTCGGCACCAAGAAGCAGGCGCAGGAGATCCTCGCCGAGCAGGCCACGCGCGTCGGCCAGCCCTTCGTGAACCAGCGCTGGCTCGGCGGACTGCTCACCAACTTCCAGACGATCTCCAAGCGTCTCGCCCGTATGAAGGAGCTCGAGGAGCTCGACTACGAGGTTCCGGCGAACAGCGGCTTCACGAAGAAGGAGCTCCTGCTCAAGAAGCGCGAGCTCGACAAGCTGCACAAGTCGCTCGGCGGAATCCGCAACCTCACCAAGACGCCGTCGGCCATCTGGGTCGTCGACGCCAAGCGTGAGCACCTCGCGATCGATGAGGCCAAGAAGCTCGGCATTCCCGTGATCGGCATCCTCGACACGAACGCCGACCCGGATGACTTCCAGTACCCGATCCCCGGCAACGACGACGCGATCCGCTCCGTCTCGCTGCTGACGCGCATCATCGCCGACGCCGCCGCCGAGGGCCTGCAGCAGAAGCACAACCCCGAGTCGGGTGACGCCGAGCCGCTGGCCGAGTGGGAGAAGGAGCTTCTCGAGACCCCGGCCGACGCCGCCGAGGCTCCCGTCGTCGCGGAGTCCGCTGACGCCGCCGAGACCGAGACGGCTGCCGATGAGGCAGCTGTCGTCGAGAGCCCGGCTGCCGACGAGACTGCTGTCAACGAGGCTGCTGCCGACGAGACCGCTGCTGACGAGGCCGGCGCCGAGGCGAAGGACGAGACCGTTGCTGACGCTTCCGCTGAGGAGACCGCTGAGGTCGCCGACGCCGAGGCTGCAGACGCCAAGTAATCCCTCGTACACACATCACTGACGAAGCAAGGAGCCACCACACATGGCCAACTTCACCATCGCGGACCTCAAGGCGCTGCGCGAGCAGCTCGGCACCGGCATGGTCGACACCAAGAAGGCGCTCGAGGAGGCTGACGGAGACGTCGAGAAGGCCACCGAGATCCTTCGGCTCAAGGGTGCGAAGGGCAACGCGAAGCGTGCCGACCGTTCCACCAGCGAGGGCCTCATCGTCGCTCGTGAGCAGGAGGGCGCGGTGACGCTCATCGAGCTCGCCTGCGAGACCGACTTCGTCGCCAAGAACGAGCGCTTCATCACGCTGGCCGACAAGGTCGCAGATGCTGTCGCAGCGGTCAAGGCCGACTCCGTCGAGTCCGCTCTTGCCGCCACGGCCGGATCGCAGACCGTCGATCAGCTGATCTCGGAAGAGGCAGCGATCATCGGCGAGAAGGTCGAGCTGCGCCGCGTGCGCACGATCTCGGGCGACAAGGTCGAGGTCTACCTGCACCGCACCAGCAAGGACCTGCCGCCGCAGATCGGCGTCGTCGTCGCCTACTCGGGTGACGACGCGGAGACCGCGCGCAGCATCGCTCAGCACATCTCGTTCGCCAACCCGTCGTACCTCGCTCGCGAGGACGTTCCGACGGACGCGGTCGAGAAGGAGCGTGAGATCGTCACCGTGATCTCTCGCAACGAGGGCAAGCCCGAAGCGGCTCTGCCCAAGATCGTCGAGGGCCGCGTGTCCGCGTTCATCAAGCAGGTCGCCCTGCTCGAGCAGGACTACGCCAAGGACAACAAGCTCTCCGTCGCCCAGGTGGCGAAGGACGCGGGCATCACCGTGACGGACTTCGCGCGCTTCAAGGTCGGCGCGTAACACTGTCGAAGGGGTTCGGATCATCGAGATCCGAACCCCTTCTTCGTGCCCACGAGGCACTATCTTGAATCGGGACGAGAGGACACCCCCACATGACTGAACGCACCGGACGCCGACGCGTCCTTCTCAAGCTCTCCGGCGAGGCATTCGGAGCCGGTCAGCTGGGTGTGAGCCCCGATGTGGTGTCTCAGATCGCACGAGACATCGCTGCGGCCGTCGACCGGGTCGAGGTCGCGATCGTGGTGGGTGGAGGCAACTTCTTCCGGGGTGCCGAGCTCAGCCAGCGCGGGATGGACCGAGGCCGTGCCGACTACATGGGCATGCTGGGGACCGTCATGAACGCTCTGGCTCTGCAGGACTTCCTCGAGCAGGCCGGCGCCGCGACGCGGGTGCAGTCGGCCATCTCGATGACGCAGGTCGCCGAGCCGTACATCCCGCGACGCGCCGAGCGTCATCTCGAGAAGGGCCGCGTCGTGATCTTCGGCGCGGGAGCCGGCCTCCCGTACTTCTCCACCGACACGGTGGCCGCGCAGCGCGCACTCGAGATCGGCGCGCAGGAAGTGCTCGTCGCCAAGAACGGCGTCGACGCGATCTACACCGCCGATCCCAAAAAGCATGCAGACGCCGAGCGCATCGAACGGGTCACCTACCGTGACGCGCTGCAGCGGGGTCTCAAGGTCGTGGACTCGACCGCTTTCAGCCTCTGCATGGACAACAACATGGACATGCGAGTGTTCGGCATGGAGCCCGCCGGCAACGTCACGCGCGCGCTTCTGGGCGAGCCCATCGGAACACTCGTCACCGCGTGAGCGCAGCTGCGGGTGAACAGGCCTTCGCCCGATAGAATTTTCAGAACACCCCGACGATAGGAGTCACCGTGATCGCGGATGTCCTCGCAGAAACCACCTCTCGCATGTCACGGGCGGTCGAGGCCGCCAAGGAGGACTTCTCCACGGTGCGCACCGGCCGTGCGAACCCCCAGCTGTTCCAGAAGCTGCTCGTGGACTACTACGGCACACCGACCCCGTTGGCGCAGCTCGCCTCGCTGGCCAATCAGGAGGCTCGCACGCTCATCATCACGCCGTACGACAAGTCGGCTCTGAAAGCGATCGAGCAGGCAGTGCGCGACATGCCGAACCTCGGTGCGAACCCGACCAACGACGGCAATCTCGTGCGCGTGACCATGCCCGAGCTCACCGCCGATCGGCGCAAGGAGTACGTGAAGCTCGTCAAGTCGAAGGCCGAGGACGCCAAGGTCCACGTGCGCGGCATCCGACGCAAGGCGAAGGACGAGCTCGACGCGCTCAAGAGCGACATCGGCGAGGACGAGCTCGGGCGGGCCGAGAAGGAGCTCGACGCTCTGACCCGTCAGCACGTCGACCTCATCGATGACGCTCTCAAGCGCAAAGAGGCCGAACTCCTCGAGGTGTAGGGCGGATGTCAGACGACACGCGCGACGCTCAGGGAGAACGGCCACCGTCGCGCCGCGATGCGCGTGATGCCGTGACTTCCGGTGACGGCATCCCGCTCGCGGACGCGGCGTTCCCGTCGTTCGATGCGACGAGCGTTCCGCCTCGGCCTCCGCTGCCGCCCACCGAGACGGCACCGGCCGGCGCGGGGCCCCTGGACACCGCAGACCACAATGCGATCAGAGAGCAGTGGCGTGTGCGGCGGGATGAGCTGAACACCCACGTCTCGCATGCTCGCGACCAGATCGATCAGGCGAATGAGCGCATCAAGGAGCGCACCGGCCGCGATCTGATCCTGGCGACCGTCATCGGCCTCGCCTTCGGTGCCGCGCTCTTGGGCTCCCTGGTGTTCATCAAGGCGCTTTTCGTCCCCTTCGCTCTCGCGGCTGCCCTGCTCGGTGTGTACGAGCTCACGCGTGCACTGCGGGCGTCCGGTCGCCGAGTCGACGTCATCCCGCAGCTGATCGCCGCGACGTTCCTCGTGCTGGCCGCGTACTTCGCGGAACCGTGGCTCTGCTGGGTGATGCTCTTCGTCGCTGTGGCGTTCGTGATCGTCTGGCGCCTCATGGGCCAGATGATCGAGCGGAACGGACGCACCTACGGCGAGGTGCTGGCGGACGCGGTGATCGGCGGTTTCGTACAGATCTACGTGCCGTTCCTCGCGGGGATCGCGATGATCCTGCTCGTACAGGAGGGCGGCGAGTGGTGGGTTCTCAGCTTCATCGCGATCGCCGTCGCCGCCGACACTGGTGCGTATGCCGCGGGGCTGGCATTCGGGCGTCATCCGATGGCTCCGAAGATCAGCCCGAAGAAGACGTGGGAGGGTTTCGGGGGAGCGGTCCTGGCCTCTCTCGCCGCCGGCGTGCTCCTGGCGATGTTCCTGCTCGAGCTGCCGTGGTGGGCCGGCCTGATCATCGGGGCGTCGATCCTGCTCACGGCGACGCTCGGCGACCTCGGCGAATCGATGCTCAAGCGCGATCTCGGCATCAAGGACATGAGTTCGTGGCTCCCTGGGCACGGCGGGCTGCTCGATCGGCTGGACAGCATCCTGCCGTCGACGATTCCCGCACTGGGTCTGTACTTTCTCTTCTCTCCCTGGGTGGTTCTCTGATGAATGAAGACCGGATCGACGAGCAGACCGAACCGCAGTCACCTCCTTCGTTCGCGCTGACGACCGGCCGCACGAGGGGATATCACCGCACTGCCGTGGACACGTTCCTCGCGTCCGCCCGTAGCGCCTTCGAGACAGGGCATGACGAGCTGGGCGCTGCCGACGTGCGGACGGCTTCATTCCCGCTCGTGAAGAACGGATACGTCGTCGCCGACGTGGACGCGGCGCTCGGCCGCGTGGAGGATGCCTTCGCCGCGCGTGAGCGTGAGCGCGTCGTGCGTGCACAGGGCGCGGGTGCCTGGGTGGAGCAGGCCCGGGAGGACGCTCAGATCATCCTCGATCACCTCGCGCGTCCCCGCCGGCATCGCTTCGCCCGCACGGGTCTTCTCACCTTCGGGTATCGCGTCGATGAGGTCGATCACGTGGCCACCCGCATCGTGCGGTATCTCCGGGACGGGGAGAGCCTGACCGCGGAGCAACTGCGTTCTGCGGCCTTCCGGATGCAGCGCGGAGGGTATCGCGAGGAGCAGGTCGACGCTCTTCTCGACGCGACGATCGACGTCATCCTCGCCGTCCGTTGACGTTTCTGATGGCCGTCTCAGCCAGGTCTGCGTAGACTGTCATTCATCGTGAACTCCCGAAACGACATGTCACTGGAACGAACCGACTCCGCGCTGGCGCCCGCAGCGACGGCGTATTCGGCGCGCACGGGCACTCCTAGGTGGTCCCGGCGCCGAGGCGTCGTCGGTGTGTTCAGCGCTCTCGCCGTGGTGGGATTCGCCGGAGCGCTGGTCGCCCCGACCGGTGTGGCTCTGGCCGAGCCCGCCCAGGCGGAGGCGCCGGACTCGGCATACGCAGTTGCTCTCGAGGACACACAGAACCTCACCGTCACTGCCGAGGGCGCGGCGATCGCGCCGGTCGTGCGCGGGAATTTCGAGGTCTACGTCAAGCCGAAGCCGCCGCCACCACCGCCCGTCGTCGCCGCCACGCCCAAGGAGAGCTCCTCGGGCGGTGGAGGACCGCTGTTCTACACCGGTGGGGGTGCCCCCGCCGAATGGATGGCCGCCGCCGGCATCGCCGAGAGCGACTGGGGGTACGTCGACTACATCGTCGCCAAGGAGAGCGGCTGGAACCCCAACGCGACGAACAAGTCGTCCGGTGCGTGCGGCCTGGTTCAGGCGTTGCCGTGCAGCAAGGTGCCGGGCAACGGATACGACCCGGTCGACAACCTGCGCTGGGCCAACGGCTACGCCACCGGTCGCTACGGCAGCTGGGCCGGCGCTCACGCGTTCTGGACGAAGAACCGCTGGTGGTGAGCAGGCACCGTGCCACGCTCCCACCGACGCCGTCCGACGCCCCCTGAAACCGAGGACTCCCTCGATCGCCTGCTCGCCGGGTGGAAGCGCACTGAGACTCGTCGCGGTATCGAATGGACTGTTCAACCGGTGTCGGCGATTCAGGCGCAGAAGGCCTACCGGTGCCCGGGGTGCGGGCAGGATATCCAAGCCGGGACACCGCACCTGGTGGCGTGGCGTGCCGACGGCGTGCTGGGCGATGCCGCGGACCTCGCGGCGCGCCGTCATTGGCATACGCACTGCTGGAGGATCGCGTGAGCATGGAGATCCGGGGCCCGCTGGAGCTCCCCGCACGACGAGAAGAGATCGAGCTGCGGACCGTCGATGGCTTGACGCTCGTCGGCGAGCTGGCGCAGCCGGAAGAGAAGCCGGCGGTCGCGACGCTCGTGACGCTGCATCCGCTGCCCACTGCCGGCGGCTTCATGGACTCCCACATCATCCGCAAGGCGGCAGCCCGGCTCCCGGCTCTCGCCGACCTTGCGGTGCTGCGGTTCAACACGCGCGGCACGACCTCGCCGCGCGGCACGAGCGAGGGAGCATTCGACGGCGGCGCGGCGGAGCAGTTCGACGTCGCGGCGGCCATGGATCTGGTGCGTGATCGCGCCCTGCCGCGGCCCTGGCTGCTGGGCTGGTCGTTCGGGACCGAGCTCGCCCTGAAGTACGGAGGCGAGCACGACATCGCCGGGGTCGTGCTGCTGTCACCACCGCTGCATCGAGCGACGAACGCCGAGGTCGCAGCCTGGGGGAACACCGATCTCCCTGTGGTCGTGCTGGTTCCGGAACTGGACGATTACCTGCGCCCGGATGAAGCGCGACAGCGCTTCGCGACGATCCCGCACGCGCAGCTCATCGCGGTGGAGGGTGGCAGACATCTCTGGGTCGGCGAGACGCAGACCCGCCGTGTGCTGACCGAGATCGTCGCCGCCGTGAACCCGGCCGCGCTCCCGTTGCCGACGCGCTGGCCGCCCAACGATTGACCGGGTGGATCAGAGCTCGTTCATGCGGGGAATCAGCACCTGGCGGTAGATGATCAGGATGCTGGCTGCGACGGGGATCGCGATGAGCGCTCCGAGCAGGCCCAGGAGGCTGCCACCGGCGAGTGCGGCGACCACCACCACCGCGCCCGGCACCGAGACCGCGCGACTCATGATGCGCGGCGAGATGATGTACGCCTCGATCTGCATGTAGATCAGGTAGTAGATACCGGCGGCGATCGCCGTGGCGGGAGAGCCCAGCCCCGGGATCAGGCAGGCCAGGACGATGATCGTCGAACCGGTCAGCGTGCCGACGAGCGGGATCAGCGAGAAGAAGAAGGCGACCACGGCGAGGACGGCGGGGAACGGCGCCTTGATGATCGTGAGATATACGGCGCTCAGCACACCGTTGATGACGCCCTGCGTGACCTGACCCATGACGTAGTAGCCCACGGAATCCGTGATCTGGTCGGCGAGGTCGATGAACCGGTCGCGCTTGGATGCGGGAGCGAGCTGGTAGACGGCCCGCTTGAGCGACGGCGTCGAAGCGGTGAGGTAGATGGTGAGGATCAGCACGATGAAGGCGCCGAAGAGTCCGCTGAGCACGGCACCACTGGCGACGAGAACTCCTTGACCGATGGATCCGCCGATCTCCGTCAGATTCGTGTTCAGCCACTCCTCGAGATAGCTGAACACGTCATCGACCCGCAGGTTGGGGAAGGTGGCCTGCATCCAGTCCTTGAGATCATCGATCGCGGTCCCGCGCTGCACGATCGCGGAGATCTGGGCGATCAGCTGCGAGATCTGCTCCACGAGCACGGGGAGGATGATCAGCACGATCCCCGTGAACACGGCCAGCACCGCGACGATGGTCGTCAGTACCGCGAGCCAACGGGGGAGACGGCGCCGCTCGAGGTACGACACGAGAGGGTCGAGTCCGAGGCTGAGGAACAGTGCGGTGCCGAGGTAGAGGAGGACGGTGGACAGCGTCTGAACGCTGCCGATCAGCAGGATGCCCAATCCGACGCCGAGCGTCGCCACCAGGGCGGTGCGGAACGGGTTGTGGATCTTCATCTCTGCTCCTCGAAACGGCTGAGGACAGGCTATCGAGCGGGAGGATCGCGGACCGCGCGACGTGCCGGGCATCAGCGCAGCGGACCTGCTCGTGGGCAACACACAGGAGGTTTCGCTAGTCTGAAATGTCGAGTGTTGCGTCCCGGATGGATATCCGCGATGCGTGAGGAGACTATTCGTGCGTTTCGTATGGGCCGTGGTGGCCTTCGTGCTGGCCGCGGTGCTGATCGGGGCGGGGATCGCTCAGCGAACCATCTTCCTGGGGCCTGAGTCGCAGACGACCCACGTCGAGATCGAGGAGCCGGCGCCGTTCGTGCTGCTCGACGGCGACGTGCTCCGTGCCCATCGCGGTACGCAGAGCCTGCTCATCAAGGGCGAGGGAGAGATCTTCGCGAGCTACGGCCGCACTCCCGACATGGAGGCCTGGCTCGCGGAATCCGACTACAACCAGGTGACCGTCGGAAAGGACGGGTCGCTCGACGTGGAGCATGTCGCCTCGTCCGCCGACGCACCCGAGGCCACGCCCGCACCCGAAGCCACGCCAGCACCCGAGGCGACGCCCGCCCCTGAGGCGACCACCGAGCCCGCGGAGGGCGACGGTGAAGCGACGACCGAGACCGCGGGACGCAACCCCGCCGGGTCCGACCTGTGGCTCGATTCGTTCGGCGACGAGAACTCGCTGATCGCCGACAACATGCAGCTTCCCGAGGGCACCAGCGTGCTGATCGCTTACGACGGGACGAAGGACGCTCCCGACGACATCTCGGTCTCGTGGCCGCTGGACAGGACGACTCCGTGGGCGGGTCCACTCATGGTGGCCGGCGGTGCCGTGCTGCTTGTCGGACTCATCCTGTACGTGCTCGGCATCCGCCATCAGCGCCGAGGCAAGGGCCCGCGTCGCAAGGGTCCCGGTCCGCTCCCCGTCACCGAGCCGATCGACGTCCGGACGCTGCCGCCTGCGGATCGCGCGGCGATCGAATCGTCCGAAGCGGAGCCACCCGCGCGCTCGGCAGACCAGCCCGAGATCGAGGATGCGGAGATCGTGGACGAGGAACCGAGAGAGCCGGAATCGAAGAACTCGATGCGTGCCGCTCGGCCTGCTCGTCGGCGCCGGATGCTCGCGCTGCCGGCCCTCGGCATCGTCGCGGTGCTCGCCACCGGTTGCTCACCGGAGTCCTGGCCGGAGTTCGGCGCGGCCTCACCGACGCCCTCGCCCAGCCCGACGGTGATCGCCCCCGAGAACCAGAAGCCGCCCGCGGTCACCGAAGCGCAGGCGACGCGGATCCTCCAAACGGTGTCCAGCACGCTCCAGGAGGCTGACACCGCCATGGATGCCGACCTGGCATCGACGCGCTTGGAAGGGCCGGCTCTCGCCGCCCGCAAGACCGAGTACGCGCTGCGGACGCAGATCACCGACTCGCCCCTGCCGTCCGTCATTCCGACCGACGAGGTCGAGGTCGTCCTTCCGGAGGCGACGGACGACTGGCCGCGCACGGTCCTCATGCTGTCGAAGGGGACGAGCGACGACACCGTGCCGCCGGTCATCCTCACGATGACGCAGGCCGACCCCTGGTCGAATTACAAGGTGACCGACATGGCGGAGATGTCTGCTGATGCCGTGTTCCCGGAGGTGGCGGCCGCGTGGCTCGGCACCTCGCTCGTCCCGCAGGATTCCGCCTTCCTGCGCGTGCCCCCTGGTGAACTCTCCGCGGCCTTCGCCGACGTCGTCGACAACGGAGACAAGAGCCCGTCGTACGACGTTTTCGACGACCTTTCTCTGAACCTGGCCCAATCGATCATCGACAGCCGCCAGGCTGTCGTGCAGACCCTCGCCGACAACGGCGCCTCCGCCACGTCGCAAGCCACGTTCGATATGGCGCCGACGACGTCGGTGCCGGTCTCGATGACGACTCTCGACAGCGGCGCGATCGTCGCCGTATCGCTGACCGACAGCGAGAGCGTCACACCCACGACGTCGGATGCCGTCATCCGCTTCGGCGACAACGCCCAGGCCAAAGCGCTGACCGGCGTGACGGAGTCGGCCAAGGGCGTCACGACGACGTACGAGTTCCAGCTGTTCTTCTCGGTCCCTGCCCAGGGATCGACAGAGCAGATCAGGCTCCTGGCGGTCCGCCAGGACCTCCTGTCCGTAGAGGTGATCAAGTGAGCGAAATCTCTCCTGCCGCGTTGCGCGGCGCTGTCGACCTGTCCACCCTCCGCAACCGTCCCGCGCCCACCACGCCCGGGGCTCCGGCACCGACCGCGCCCGGCATCGTCGACGTCGTCGTGGATGCGACCGACGAGACGTTCGGCCAGATCCTCGAGCTGTCGCGCACGGTTCCGGTGGTCGTCGACCTCTGGGCCGAATGGTGCGGACCGTGCAAGCAGCTGAGCCCGATCATCGAGAAGGTGACCAGGGAACTCGGCGGACGCGTGCTGCTCGCCAAGGTCGATGTCGATGCCAACCCGCAGCTCGCCCAGAGCTTCCGCGCCCAGTCCATTCCGATGGTCGTGGCAGTGATCGCCGGGCAGCCGGTGCCGATGTTCACCGGCGCCGTGCCCGAGGCACAGGTGCGCGAGGTGTTCGCCCAGCTGCTCCAGGTCGCGGCTCAGAACGGTGTCACCGGATCCCTGTCCGTGGGTGGCGACGTCGAGGCGGAGGCCATGCCGGAAGAGCCGCCGATGCCGCCGCTGCACGCCGAGGCGTTCGCCGCGATCGAGACCGGCGACTACGCCGCTGCTATCCGCGCCTACGAGCAGGCGCTCGCGGAGAACCCGCGCGACGAGGATGCCATCGCCGGGCTCGGTCAGGTCCGTCTGCTGGACCGCGTGCAGGGTCTCGACCTCCAAGAGGCACGCGCCGCCGCCGCGAACGGGCCGCTCGACGTGGAAGCCCAGTTCGCCGTCGCGGATCTCGACATCGCGGGAGGCCACGTCGAGGATGCGTTCGGTCGTCTGCTGGATCTGTTCGCGCAGCTGCCATCGGACGAGCGTGCGCCCGTCCGTGAGCGTCTCGTCGAGCTGTTCGGACTCATCGGTGCCACCGACCCGCGCGTGATCGCCGCCCGGAATCGCCTGTCGTCATTGCTGTTCTGACCGCTGAGTCGTCGTCCGGTCGGCCACACGCCGACCGGACGACCTCTCAGCCGTGCGTGATCGTGGGCACGTGCGGCTCCGGCTGGTAGCGGAGCCAGAGCGTGGAGAGCGCAGGCAGGGTCACTGACGCTGTGGGTGCCCCGTCGCCTTCCGAGTGCGCGATGACCACGCCGAGGTTGCCGGACCCGCGGCCGCCGTAGTCCGCGGCATCCGTGTTCAGGATCTCCTGCCACACGCCTTCGCGGGGAAGCACGAGACGATGCCCGGTGCGCTCGACGCCTGCGAAGTTGCTGATCACGACGATCCGTCCGCCGTGGGCGTCGCGACGTTCGAAGGCGATCACGGTCGGCTCCCAGTGCGGGGCCCCGAGCCGGGAGAACGAGGATGCGTCGTTGTCACGCTCCCACAGCGGCGCTTGCGCTCGGTAGGTGTGGTTGAGCACGCCGACGAAGCTCTGCAGCTGCGCGTGCGACGGCTGATCGAGCAGCCACCAGTCGAGTTCGCGTCCCTCCGACCACTCTGCGAGCTGACCGAACTCCTGCCCCATGAACAGCAGCTTCTTGCCCGGATGACCCCACATGTAGGCGAGGTAGGACCGCAGGTTCGCGAGCTTGTGCCAGTGGTCGCCGGGCATCTTCGCCAGCAGGCTGCCCTTCCCGTGCACCACCTCGTCGTGACTGATCGGGAGGAGGTAGTTCTCGCCGAAGGCGTAGACGAACGAGAACGTCATCTCGCCCTCGTGGTGCGAGCGGTACATCGGGTCGCGCTCGATGTACTGCAGGGAGTCGTTCATCCATCCCATGTTCCACTTGAACCCGAAGCCGAGCCCTGCGTGATCGGTCGGCGCCGTGACGCCAGGGAAGCTCGTCGACTCCTCGGCGATCATCAGGATGCCGGGGTGCATGCGGTACGCGGTCGCGTTGACCTCCTGCAGGAACCGGATCGCCTCGAGGTTCTCGCGGCCGCCATGGATGTTCGGCTCCCACTCACCGGCGTTCCGGGAGTAGTCGAGGTACAGCATCGACGCGACGGCATCCACGCGCAGTCCGTCGACGTGGAACTCCTCGAACCAGTACAGCGCGTTCGCGACGAGGAAGTTGCGCACCTCGTTCCGCCCGTAGTCGAAAATCAGCGTGCCCCAATCCTGGTGCTCGCCCCGCCGCGGATCCGGGTGCTCGTACAGGGGCTGTCCGTCGAAGCGCGCGAGAGCGAAGGCGTCCTTCGGGAAGTGGCCGGGCACCCAGTCCATGATCACGCCGATGCCCGCGTGGTGCAGCCGATCGATCAGGTGGCGCAGGTCGTCGGGGCTGCCGAACCGGCTCGTCGGAGCGTAGTAGCCGCTGACCTGATAGCCCCAGGAACCTCCGAACGGATGCTCCGCGAGCGGCATGAACTCCACGTGCGTGAATCCGGCATCCGTCACGTGCTGGATCAGGGGATCGGCGATCTCGCGGTAACCGAGACCGCCACGCCACGAACCGAGATGCACCTCGTAGATGGAGAGCGGCTGCGCGACGGCATGCGTGGCCGCGCGTCGCGTCATCCAGGCTCCATCCGTCCACGTGTAGGACGACTCGGCGACGACGGATGCCGTGTTCGGCGGCACTTCCGCGGCGAGGGCCATCGGGTCGGCCTTGAGGATCCAGCCTCCATCGCGCGTGCGGATCTGGAACTTGTACTTGGTGCCGGGGGAGAGGTCGGGGACGAAGAGCTCCCATACACCGCTCACGCCCATCGAGCGCATCGCGTGCAGCTCGCCGTTCCAGCCGTTGTGGTCTCCCACCAGACGGACGGCGGAGGCGTTGGGTGCCCAGACGGCGAAAGACACGCCCTGCTCGCCGTCCAGAGTGCGCGGGTGCGCCCCGAGAGCCTCCCAGAGGCGCTCGTGCCGACCTTCCGCGATCAGATGGAGGTCGATGTCGCCCAGCACGGGGGAGTGCCGATACGGGTCGCCCTCGACGGACTCGTCGTCCTCGCCGTAGGCCGTCGCAACGCGGTACGGGACCGGGGGGCCGGCGTGCTGCGCCTCCCAGATGCCGTGGGCGACGTGGGAGAGCGACAGGCGGGTGCCGTCGCCGAAGACGGCCTCGACGGTGGCGGCGAGCGGACGGCGGGCCCGGATGACCGTGACCGTGCGGCCGGAGGCGTCCTTCGTCGGGTGCGCTCCGAGCACGGAGTGCGGGTCGTGGTGCTCAGCGGAGGCCACGGCCTCCCAGTCGGCTGACACGGTCGCGTCTTCCACATAGCTCATGATCGGCTCCTCACCTTCAGGATATGCACCGGCTCGGTGAAGGCATCGAGCCGCACGTAGTTGTGTTCGCCCCAGGTCCAGACAGCCCCGGTGAGCAGGTCTTCGACCTCGAAGGACTCGCCGAGAGGCACGCCCCAGCGCGTCGTGTCGAGATGAATCGTGGTCTCTCGCATGGAGTGCGGGTCGAGGTTCGCCACGACGATGATCGTGTCGTCCTGGCCGGTGCCGGTGAACGCGGAATCCAGGTGCTTGCTGTAGACGAGGACCGAGTCGTCGTCGCTCCAGTGCGCGGAGAAGTTCCGGAGCTGTCGCAGCGCCGGATGCTCGGACCGGATCTCGTTCAGCCTGCGCAGCAGCGGAGCGAGCGACTCGCCGCGCTGCTCTGCTCCCACCCAGTCGCGCAGCTTGAACTCGTATTTCTCGTTGTCGATGTTCTCTTCGGAACCCGGCCGCGCGACGTTCTCGAACAGCTCGTAGCCGGCGTAGACGCCGTAGATCGGACCCGCTGTCGCCGCGATGCAGGCACGGATACGATACGCGGCGCGCCCGCCGAACTGCAGGTACTCCGTCAGGATGTCGTGCGTGTTCACGAACAGGTTCGGCCGCATGTAGTCGCTGGTCTCGTGCGAGATCGAGGTGAGGAACTCCTCGAGCTCCGCCTTGGTGTTGCGCCAGGTGAAGTAGCTGTAGCTCTGCTGGAAACCGACGGCGGCGAGCGCGCGCATGACCGCCGGGCGCGTGAAGGCCTCCGCCAGGAAGATCACATCGGGGTCCGCGGCGTTCACGGTCCCGATGAGCCACTCCCAGAACTGCAGGGGCTTCGTGTGCGGGTTGTCGACGCGGAAGATCTTGACGCCCTGTGCGACCCAGTGCTGCACGATGCGCAGCATCTCGGCGTAGATGCCCGCCGGATCGTTGTCGAAGTTCAGCGGGTAGATGTCCTGATACTTCTTCGGCGGGTTCTCCGCGTAGGCGATCGAGCCGTCGGGCAGCGTGGTGAACCACTCGGGATGCTCTGTCACCCAGGGGTGATCAGGGGATGCCTGCAACGCGAGGTCGAGAGCGACCTCGAGTCCTTCCTTCTGCGCCGCGCGGACGAAGGCGCGGAAGTCCTGGGCCGTGCCGAGGTCGGGATGGATGGCGTCGTGTCCGCCATCGGCGGCACCGATCGCGTAGGGAGAACCGGGATCGCTCGGCTCGGCGACGAGGGTGTTGTTGCGGCCCTTGCGGTTCGTGGTTCCGATCGGATGGACCGGAACCAGATAGACGACGTCGAAGCCCATCTGCGCGACCTCCGGCAGGCGCTTCATCGCCGTGCGGAACGTGCCGCTCTTGATCGAACCGTCCTTCAGCTTCCGTGCGCCCTCCGACCGGGGGAAGAACTCGTACCAGGCTCCGACGCCCGCAGCGACACGCTCGACGAGCAGTGTCTGCTCGTCGGCGGTCGAACGAAGTGTGGAAAGCGGGCGCTCGGCGAAGATCCGGGCCAGCTCGGCATCCGTCGACAGGGCGATCGTCGTGGCGGGGTCTCCGCCGGCGAGCGAGGCGGCATCCTTCTGAAGGCGCTTGCGCTCGGGGGCGGGCCTGTCCTTCTCCGCCGCTGCGCGGGTGAGAAGTTCCGCGCCGAGGGCAGCCATGATGTCGACGTCGACGCCCGCGGCGACTTTCAGCTCGGCCGCATGCGCCCAGGTGGCGAAGTCGTCGGAGAACGCCTCGAAGCGGAAGCTCCACGGCCCTTGCACATCGAGGGCGATCTCCGCGGCCCAGGTGTCGGTCCCGTCCAGACGCGGCGTGAGGCGATGCAGGCTCTCCTCGCCGTCGGGCGACGTCAGCCGGAGGTGGACGCCGATGATGTCGTGGCCCTCGCGGAACGCGACGATGCTGAACGGGACCACCTCACCGACGACCGCCTTCGGGTGGAAGCCGCCGGGAACCGCGGGCGTGCCGTTGACGAGAGGGATGCGCGGGGTGCGCGTATCCGTCACGACCGTGACGGCGCCGACCGGGCGCGTCGGGATCTGAGCGGGGCTCCGGAGAGCGGGGGATCGGGTGTCGGTGCGTGCAGCCACCCCCCGAATCTACAGCGCGTGGGAAGTTGCGCCTACGGGTGCCGGCGAGCCCTCCCGGCCATGTATCATTCGACGCGGAACAGCCGCATGGACGTGCCCGCGAGGGGCAGGACGTCTCCCGGAGCGAACACCTCGGCCTGGTCTGACGGGCGCTCCTCCGCGCTCGACCACAGGGATACGAAACGTGTGGCGCCCTCGATCTCCTCGGGGAACGTCACGTCGATCGGCGACTCCGTGCCGTGCACGATCAGCAGGATGCGGTTGGCGGCCTCCTTGTCGGGAGTGGACGCCGCGACGTACTGGAGCGTGCGGTTTCGGGGGTCCGCCCACTGCGCGCTCTCCATGGTCTCGCCGTTCTGGTCGTACCAGTCCATGACCGAGGCGTTGGGGATGTGTTCTCCGAGCCGCGCATACTTGCTGGGACGGAGCGCGGGGTTCTCCTCGCGCAGCCGGATCAGGCGTGCCACATGTGAGCGGAGATCGGTCTGCCACGGCTCGAACTCCCAGGCGAGCCAGGTCATGGCCGAGTCCTGGGCGTAGGCGTTGTTGTTGCCCCGCTGCGTGCGACCGACCTCGTCGCCGGCGGTGAGCATCGGGATGCCGGCGGAGAGCAGGAGGGTACCGAGGAGGTTGCGCATCGCCTTGCGCCGCGCGGCGAGGATCGTCTGATCGTCGGTCGGCCCTTCGACGCCGTGGTTGAAGGCGCGGTTCATATCGGCGCCGTCGCGGTTCTGCTCGCCGTTAGCCTCGTTGTGCTTCACGTCGTACGAGACCAGGTCGTGCAGGGTGAAACCGTCGTGGGCCGTGACGAAGTTCACACTCGCCAGCGGACCTCGCGTCTCGCCGAAGGTGTTCGACGAGCCGGCGAGCCGGGTGGCGAAGCCGCCGATGCCCACGGGGGCGGAGGCGCGGCGCGCATAGTCGATGTCGCTGAGCCAGAAGTTGCGGACGCGGTCGCGGTAGCGGTCGTTCCACTCGTGCCAGCCGGCCGGGAAGTTGCCGGTCTGCCAGCCGCCGAGCCCGACATCCCACGGCTCCGCGATCAGTTTCGTGTCGGCCAGGACGGGGTCGTTCGCGATCGCCGTGAGGAGCGGATGCTCCGGGGTGTAGGTGTGCGCACCGTCACGGGCGAGCGCGGCGGCGAGATCGAAGCGGAATCCGTCGATCTGCATTTCCTGCGCCCAATATCGGAGCGAGTCGAGCACGAGCCGGGCGCCCGCGTCGGTCGAGGTGTTCAGGGTGTTGCCGCACCCCGTCGTATCGATGTACACGCCGGAATCGTCCTGCCGGTAGTAGCTCGCGTTGTCGATACCCCGCAGGCTGGAACGCGGTCCGCCGATGCCTTCCTCGGAGGTGTGGTTGTACACGACGTCGAGGATGACCTCGAGTCCTGCTTCGTGGAGGAGCCGCACCATGCCCTTGAACTCGGCCAGCACCGCTTCGGGACCCATTTTGCGCGCGTCCTCGGTGGCGTAGGCGGTGTGCGGCGTGAAGAAGTTGAGGGTGTTGTAGCCCCAGTAGTTCGTGAGGCCCCGTTCGAGCAGCCTCGGCTCCGGTACGAAGGCGTGGACGGGAAGCAGCTCGACAGACGTGATCCCGAGCGAGCGCAGGTAGTCGATCATCGCCGGGTGAGCGAGGCCGGCATAGGTGCCGTGCAGAGCCGGCGGAACGTCGGGATGACGCTTCGTCAGCCCCTTCAGGTGGCCCTCGTAGATCACTGTGCGGTCGAGGGGCACGCGGGGCTTCTGCGAGTCGCCCCAGTCGAAGCCGTCGACGATCACCACGGAGCGCCATTCCTCGTAGCCGTCGCCCTGGGCGAGCCCGCGCGCATACGGGTCGAGCAGCAGGCTCTCCTGGTTGAACGTGTTGCCGGGACCATGCGGTCCGCCGACCCGGACCGCGTAGCGGACACCGGCCTGCAGGAGAGGGGTCGTCACCTCCCAGATGCCTCCGGGGCGGCGTTCGAGCGGGGCGACGTCGGTCGCCCAGTCGAGGTCGGTGGCGTCGAAGACGACCAGGTCGACGGAGGAGGCGTTCTGCGACCAGACCCGGAGTGTCCCGACGCCGTCATGGAGACGGACGCCGAGGTTGTCGAGGGCTGGACCGCCGGGCGCGGTGAAGTCTCGGGACGCGGGCATGAGTACACCATAGGCGGGTGTGCTGCGGTCTCACGACACCGCACACTCAGTCCCATGTGGTCGTCGCCCGTCCGCTGCGTTTTCGGGAGAGAATCGGAGGATGCGGCACTACCTGGACCACGCGGCGACCACGCCCCTGCGGCCCGAGGCGCGAGACGCGTGGCTGGCGGCCTCTGAGACGATCGGCAATGCCTCGTCGACGCACGGCGCGGGCCAGGACGCGCGGAGACTGCTCGAGGAATCGCGCGAGCGCATCGCCGCGGTGTTGGATGCCGACCCGATCGAGATCGTGTTCACCTCGGGGGGCACGGAATCGATCAATCTCGCGCTGCAGGGCATGTGGCGCTCTCGTCCCACGAGCGCCGATGCGATCGTGCTGCCGGATGCCGAGCACCACGCGACGATGGACACCGTCGCGGCTTTGGCGGAGGAAGGCGCGGTGGTGAGATCCGTGGGGGTCACGGAGTCCGCGGCCATCGACATGCGAGCCTTCGTCGCTGCCCTTCCCGGCGCGGCGTTCGCGACGGCGCTCGTCGCGAACAATGAGGCCGGCACGCTCAACGACGCGGCCGCCCTCGCATCGGCGAGTGCGGCGTCGGAAGTGCCGCTCCACCTCGACGCGGTCGCGGCCCTCGGTCATGTTCCGCTTTCCTTCCGTCGTCTGCGATCCGACGCTGCGCCCGGTGTCGGTCTCGTCGCGATGAGCGTGGCGGGCCACAAGATCGGGGCGCCCGTCGGAGTCGGCGCGCTGGTCGCGGCGCGGTCAGCGCGTCTCACGGCGCTGCTGCGCGGCGGGGCGCAGCAGCGCGGCCTCCGCGCCGGGACGCAGGATGTGGCGGGTGCTGCTGCCTTCGCTACAGCTGTGGAGCTCGCGGAGACAGAGCGTGAGGATGAGGCGGGACGTCTGTCCGCGTTGCGGGACCGACTCGTCGACGGCATCCGCTCGGCCGTTCCTGCGGCCGAACTCCTGGGAGATCCCGTGCGGCGTCTTCCGGGCAATGCGCACGTGCTCTTCCCGGGAGCCGTGGGGGAGAGCCTCCTGTTCCTGCTCGATGTGGCGGGGGTCGCGGCCTCCACGGGCTCGGCATGCCAGGCGGGCGTGGCGGAGCCGTCGCACGTCGTGATGGCCATGGGGCGGACCGAGCGGGACGCGCGGAGCGTGCTGCGGTTCTCCCTCGGGCGGACGACGACGGATGCCGATGTCGACGCGGTGCTCGCCACCATCGCGGATGCCTACCTCCGGGCATCCGGGTCCAGCGCAGGCGCACGCTCGTAGACTGGTCTCATGCGGATACTTGCGGCGATGAGTGGTGGTGTCGATTCCGCCGTCGCGGCCGCACGTGCTGTGGAGGCGGGGCACGACGTCGTCGGCGTGCACCTCGCGCTCTCCCGGGCCGGTGGCACCCTGCGGACGGGCAGTCGGGGCTGCTGCACGATCGAAGACGCGCTCGACGCGCGTCGCGCCGCCGACGTGCTCGGCATCCCGTTCTACGTCTGGGACTTCTCGGAGCGCTTCCGCGACGACGTGATCGGCGACTTCATCGCCGAGTATCAGGCGGGACGCACCCCGAACCCCTGCATGCGCTGCAACGAGAAGATCAAGTTCGCCGCTCTGCTCGAGCGGGCGATCGAACTCGGTTTCGACGCCGTGTGCACGGGACATTACGCGACGCTCATCGAGGGCGTGCAGGGACTCGAGCTGCACCGCGCGTCGGACAACGCGAAGGACCAGTCCTACGTGCTCGGTGTGCTCACGGCCGAGCAGCTCGCGCACACCTATTTCCCGCTCGGCACGACGCCGTCGAAGGCGATCGTCCGCGCCGAGGCGGAGGCAAGGGGCCTGAGCGTGGCGCAGAAGCCCGACAGCCACGACATCTGCTTCATCCCCGACGGAGACACACGCGGCTGGCTCGCCGAGAAGGTCGGCACCGCGACCGGAGAGATCGTCGATCGTTCTGGCAGCGTCGTGGGCTCGCACGAGGGAGCGCACGCCTTCACCGTCGGGCAGCGTCGAGGGTTGAAGCTCGGCGTGCCGGCATCCGACGGCAAGCCCCGGTTCGTCCTCGAGGTGCGACCCGTCTCCAACACGGTCGTCGTGGGTCCGAAGGAGGCTCTGGCGATCGCGGAGATCGCGGGGGAGCGCTTCAGCTGGGCGGGAGCGGGGCCGCAGGAGGCGACGTTCGACTGTCACGTGCAGATCCGGGCGCATTCCGAGCCGGTCCCGGCGACTGCGCATCTGACCGACGAAGGGGTGCGGGTCGTGCCGGAGACACCGCTCGACGGTGTCGCTCCGGGCCAGACAGCGGTGCTCTATGTCGGGACGCGCGTGCTCGGCCAGTTCACGATCGACACCACGGTGTCGGCCGTTCCGGTCGGCGCGTAGACCTCGGCGGATGTCGGCACCCGCTCGTAGACTGACGGAGTGCCGGAGAACATCTCGCTGGAAGACGCCCGAACCGAAGCCGCAGAGCTGACCACTCGCATCCTCGAGGCGAAGGACGCCTACTACGGGCGCGACACCTCGGTGGTCGACGACTTCACCTACGACGGGTGGATGCATCGTCTGGAAGAGCTGGAGCGCCTGCACCCCGAGCTGCAGGGACAGGACTCGCCGACGCAGATGGTCGGCGCCGCCGAGGCGACGGGGCTCGCGACGATCGAGCACGCCGAGCGGATGCTGAGCCTCGACAACGTCTTCTCGCTCGAGGAGCTGCGGGAGTGGGCCGCGAAGACGCAGGCGTCCGCCGGACGCCGGGTGGCGTGGCTCACCGAGCTGAAGATCGACGGCCTCGCCATCAACCTGCGCTACGAGAACGGCGTGCTCACGTCGGCCGCGACCAGGGGCGACGGCCGTGTGGGCGAGATCGTCACCGAGAATGCGCTGCGTCTGCCGGAGATCCCCGAGCGCCTCAGCGGGGAGGGGCACCCTTCGATCGTCGAAGTCCGCGGTGAGGTGTTCATCCCCGTCGCCGCGTTCGAGCGGCTCAACGCGGCGCAGGCCGCGTTCCGCGACCGCGCCTACAACGACGCCCTCGCCCGATGGCAGGTCCGCGGCGGTGCCAAGAGGCCCTTCGACGATGAGAAGGCGCGCACGGCTGCGGCGCGGCGGTTCCCCGCTTTCGCGAACCCGCGGAACGCGGCGAGCGGCGGCCTCCGTCAGCAGATCGACAAGAAGGACGGGCTCGAGCTCGAGGCAGGGCTCCTGCGCATCGAATCTCTCGCGCTCTACGTGCACGGCATCGGCGCCTGGACGAACCCGCCCGTCGAGGCGCAGAGCGAGGTCTACGACCTGCTGGCCGAGTGGGGCCTGCCCACGAGCCCGCACAGCAAGGTGTGCAGCTCGATCGACGAGGTGGCAAACTTCGTGGAGTACTTCGGCGCGCACCGGCACGACATCGAGCACGAACTCGATGGCATCGTCGTCAAGGTCGACGAACTCGAGTTGCACGACGAACTCGGCGCAACGAGTCGTGCACCGAGGTGGGCCATCGCCTACAAGTACCCGCCGGAAGAGGTGCAGACGAAGCTGCTCGACATCGTCGTCTCGGTCGGCCGCACGGGGCGCGCCACGCCGTTCGCCGTCATGGCCCCGGCGCAGGTCGCCGGTTCCGTCGTGCGCCAGGCGACCCTGCACAACAAAGACGTGGTGAAGGCCAAAGGCGTGCTGATCGGCGACACGGTCGTGCTCCGCAAGGCCGGTGACGTCATTCCCGAGGTCCTCGGCCCGGTCGTGGAGAGGCGCGACGGCACCGAGCGGGAGTTCGTGATGCCGGTCGAGTGCCCGGAATGCGGCACGCCGTTGCGCCCGATGAAGGAAGGCGACATCGACCTCCGGTGCCCGAACGCACGGTCGTGCCCCGCGCAGGTGCGCGGACGGGTCGAGCACATCGGGTCTCGCGGCGCGCTCGACGTAGAGGCCCTCGGCGAGGTGACGGCGGCCGCTCTGACGCAGCCGACGTCGCCGGCAGTGCCGCCGCTGGAGACCGAAGCCGGACTGTTCGCTCTCACGATCGAGGAACTCGTGCCGATCGAGCTCTTCGTGCGCGACGCCGAGACGGGTCTTCCGAAAGAGGACGAGGACGGGCTCGTGAAGACGCGCGCGCCGTTCCGTCGCAACCCGTCCGCCGCCGAGAAGAAGGCGGGCGCGACGGGACCGCAGCCCTCGTCGCAAGCGGTCACCCTGCTCGCCGAGCTCGAGAAGGCGAAGACCAAGGACCTGTGGCGGCTACTCGTCTCGCTGAACATCCGTCACGTCGGCCCGGTCGCCGCTCGCGCTCTCGCGCAGTGGTTCGGCTCTTTGGACGCGATCCGCGCGGCGTCACGCGACGAGCTCGCGTCGGTGGAGGGCGTCGGCGGGATCATCGCCGACTCCCTGCTCGCCTGGTTCGAGGTCGACTGGCATCAGGAGATCGTGCGACGGTGGGCCGAGGCGGGTGTGCAGTGGTCGACGCCCGGGCACCCCGGCCCGGGAGCGGCTGTCGCTGCCGGCGGCGTTCTCGAGGGCCTGACCGTCGTCGCGACCGGATCGCTCGAGGGGTACACCCGCGACGGTGCGCAGGAGGCCATCATCAATGCGGGTGGCAAGGCGGCGTCGAGTGTGTCGAAGAAGACCGACTTCGTGGCCGCGGGCCCGGGCGCCGGCTCGAAGCTCGGCAAGGCAGAGGAGCTCGGCATCCGCATCCTCGACGCGGCGCAGTTCCACATCCTCGTGACGGAAGGACCCGGCGCGCTGGACCAGGCGGGCGACGAAGCGTGAAGCGCTACGGACCGCTGATCGCCGTTTCGGGAGCGTTGGCCGTCGGCGATCCCGGTCGGTATCACCTGCGGCTGACCCCCGAGGCGGTGATCCTCCGCGAAGGCGTCGAGAACCGCGGCATCCTCTCCTGGCCTGACGTGGAGAGCATCGCCCTCGATGTGCCGACCACGAAGTTCCGACTGCCGGGACTCGTGGGCACGATCGTGCTGGGCGCCCTCACGGCCGTGGTCCTCTCCGACCTCGGCGTGGATCCCGACGACGGCGCGGTGACGCTCACGGTCGACGGAGAGGTCACGACAGTGCCGCTGAGCCGACATCACGTGGGCGGATACTGGGCGCCGACGGTCGACGGCGCGCACCGCCTGCTCGCTCACCTCATCGAGAATCCGGAGCAGCGGGCGCTTCTCGCACATCCGGAGCCGCTGATCGACATCGCCGCGCAACTCGCCAGGGAGTCCGTGTAGAGAGTCGCGAACCGCAAGGAAAAACGAGAACTCCGCAGAGATCGGTGATTCCTGCGGAGTCCTGGTCGTGCGGAGTTCAGTGCCGCGTCAGGCCTTGTGGCGCGGCTTGCGGAACGGCTTCTCCTCGCGGTCGCCGCGCGCCGGACGGTCGTCGCGTCGCTCGTAGCGGTCGCCGGAGTCCTCGCGCGGTCCGCTGCGACGAGCACCGGGTCCGCGGTCCGGCTTGATCTCGATGAGACGACCCGAGATGCGCGTGTCGCGCAGCTTCTCGAGCACGGTCGGGCTGAGGTTCGACGGCAGCTCGACGGTCGAGAAGTCCGGCCGGATGTTGATCACGCCGAAGTCGTCACGACCGAGTCCGCCCTCGTTGGCGAGCGCACCGACGATCTGACGCGGCTCGACGCGGTGGCGTCGGCCGACCTCGATGCGGTAGGCCGTGTAGTCGCCGCGCCCACGGCGCTCAGTACGAGGTTCACGGGGTTCCCGGTTGTCCTTGGTTCCGCGCGCACCGCCTTCGCGGGGCGGTCGGTTGTCGGCCTCGACGGCCTTGGAGAGCCGGTCGTTCGCGGGGTCGAGCAGGAGCGGGGTGTCTCCCTGCGAGACGATCGCGAGCGCCGCGGCGACATCCGCCTCGGGCACATCGTGATTGCGCACGTAGTGAGAGATCACGTCGCGGAACTTCTCGATCGCAGCGGAATCGCCCAGTGCCGTGGTGATCGCGTCGTCGAACCGAGCGAGACGCGTGGTGTTGACGTCATCGGTCGTCGGCAGCTGCATCTGCGCGGGCTGCTGACGCGTCGCCTTCTCGATGTGCTTGAGCAGGTAGCGCTCGCGAGGCGTGATGAAGCTGATGGCGTCACCCTTGCGACCGGCGCGGCCGGTGCGACCGATGCGGTGCACGTAGGACTCGGTGTCGGTCGGGATGTCGAAGTTGATCACGTGGCTGATGCGCTCGACGTCGAGACCGCGCGCGGCGACGTCGGTCGCGACGAGGATGTCGAGCTTGCCGTCCTTCAGCTGGTTCACGCTGCGCTCGCGCTGCACCTGGGCGACATCGCCGTTGATCGCGGTCGCGGAGTATCCGCGGGCGCGGAGCTTCTCAGCGAGCGTCTCGGTCTCGTTCTTCGTGCGGACGAAGACGATCATGCCGTCGAAGTTCTCGACCTCGAGGATGCGTGTGAGGGCATCGACCTTCTGTGCGTACGACACCACGAGGTAGCGCTGCGTGATGTTCGTGCCCGTCGCGGTCTTCGACTTGATGCTGATCTCTTCCGGCTCGCGGAGGTACTTCTGCGCCAGGCGACGGATCTGCGGAGGCATGGTCGCCGAGAACAGGGCGACCTGCTTCTCGGCGGGGGTCTGCGCCAGGATCTGCTCCACGTCCTCCGCGAAGCCCATCTTCAGCATCTCGTCGGCCTCGTCGAGCACCAGGTACTTGAGCTCGGACAGGTCGAGGGTGCCCTTGGCGAGGTGGTCCATGATGCGACCGGGGGTGCCGACGATCACGTGCACGCCGCGTCGCAGGGCCGACAGCTGCACGCCATAGCCCTGTCCGCCGTAGACGGGGAGGACGTGGACGCCCTTCATCTTCGAGGCGTACGCCTCGAAGGCCTCGCACACCTGCAGCGCGAGTTCACGCGTAGGAGCGAGCACGAGAGCCTGGGGGATCTTCTGCGACACGTCGAGTCGCTCGAGCACGGGGAGGGCGAAGGCCGCGGTCTTGCCGGTTCCGGTCTGCGCCTGGCCGACGACGTCGCGGCCCGCGAGGAGGGTCGGGATGGTGGCCGCCTGGATCGGGGAGGGAGTCTCATACCCGAGATCCTTGATGGCCTTGAGCACAGGCCCGGTGATGCCGAGCTCCTCGAATCGAGGGGTGGCGGGAGAGTCTTCGGGGGCGTCGGTCAGCACTGCGTCTTCAGGGGTCACTTCCCAAGGGTAGCGCCCCGAGGGTGTTCTCCGCCTGTGAGGGCGTCCTCACGCGCCGGTGGTCAGGGAGACCAGCTTCTCCTTCACCTGCCGGCGGAGTACTTTCCCGATCAGGGACTTGGGCAGTTCGTCGACCACGAAGATGCGCCGCGGCACCTTGTAGGGGGTGAGGATGCTGCGCGCGAACTCGCGGATCGCCTCGACGTCGACGTCCGCGGCGCTGTCGACGACGATCGCTGCGACGACCTCTTCGCCGGAGTGATCGCTCGCGAGACCGACGACTGCGGCGTCCACCACCTGAGGATGCTGACGCAGGGCGTTCTCCACCTCGGTGGGGGCGACGTTGAAGCCGCCGGTGATGATGAGCTCCTTGATGCGGTCGACGATGCGGATGAAGCCGGCGTCATCGATCGTGACGATGTCGCCGGTGCGGAACCAGCCGTCGACGAACACCGCCTCCGTCTCTTCGGGCTTGCCGTAGTAGCCGGAGAAGACCTGCGGGCCACGGACGACGAGCTCGCCGGGCGTCCCTTCCGGGACGTCGGCGGTCGGGTTCTCCGGGTCGACGACACGGCACTCGGTGCCGGGAAGCGGCAGGCCGACGGTCCCGGGCACGCGATGGGCGGCGACCGGGTTCGCCATCAGCACCGGGGAGCACTCGCTCAAGCCGTATCCTTCGACGAGGAATCCGCCGGTGGCCTCTTCGAAGGGCACGACGAGCTCGTGCGGCAGGGCCATGGCTCCTGAGATCGCGACCTCTGTGCCCTCGAGCGACACACCCTTCGCCTTCGCCGCGGCGAGCAGCCGGTCGGCGACGGGTGGGACGAGCGGGAGGAACGTTGCCGGGTGCTTCTTGACGACGTCGAGCACCAGATCGGGATCGAACTTCGGGAACAGCACGAGGCGCGCACCCATCGACATCGCGAAGGTCAGGCAGAGCGTGAGCCCGTAGGCGTGGAACATCGGCAGCACCGCGTAGACGACGCATCCCTGGCCCCGCTGGATCGATGGGACCCACGCTTGCGCCTGTGCGGCGTTGGCCAGCAGATTGCGATGTGTGAGCGAGGCGCCCTTGGGGGTGCCGGTGGTGCCGGAGGTGTACTGGATGATCGCGAGGTCGCCGGTCGACGGCTTCGGGTGCGACGGGGGGAGCGGTGCAGAACGGACGAGCGCATCCCAGGTGACCGTGCCGCGCACCTTCTCGGTGAGCGCCACCCGCGACTCTCGAGCCTTCGCAACGGGGAGCCGCAGCGCCACGCGCGTGAGAAATGGCATCGCCTGCGTCACGTCGACCGAGACCAGGTTCGTGACCGCGAGGTCGGCCGGGAACTCCTGAACCGTGGTGACGACCTTGTTCCAGACGATCGCATGCTTCGCCCCGTGGTCCTCGAACTGCTTACGGAGCTCGCGCGGGGTGTAGAGGGGGTTGTGCTCCACGACGAACGCGCCGAGGCGCAGGACCGCGTAGAACGCCACGATGTGCTGCGGACAGTTCGGCAGCACGATCGCGACGGGATCGCCGCTGCGCACGCCGAGATCACGCAGGCCGGCGGCCGCACGGTCGATCGCGTCCTGAAGCTCGGCGTACGTCGTCTCCCTGCCGAAGAACTGCAGAGCGGGTGCATCCGGGTAGTCCCGCGCCGAGGCCGCGACGATGTCGATCAGCGATCCTTCGACGGGTGAGAGGTCTTCCGGGACACCGGCGGCATAGCTGGCGACCCATGGGCGCGGGGGCTGGAACTGGCTCACGTGCCCAGCTTAGGGCGCGGAAGCAGCCACGGCGGGGGAGGCCCGAGCACGCCAACTAGACTGGTGGCGTGTCTGAAATCACCCCTGATCTCGTGCGCCATCTCGGCGTGCTCGCGCGTATCCAGCTGAACGACGAGGAGGTGTCGCGGCTCACCGGCCAGCTCGACGCCATCGTCGACAACATCGCCAAGGTGTCGGAGGTCGCGACCGCCGACATCGTCGCGACCAGCCACCCGATCCCGCTGAGCAACGTCTTCCGCCCCGACGTGGTGGGACAGACCCTCACGCACGAGCAGGTGCTGCAGAACGCTCCGGATGCCGCCGACGGCCGCTTCCGTGTCACCGCGATCCTGGGGGAAGAGCAGTGAGCGACATCATCCGGCTGACCGCGGCAGAACTCGCCGACAAGCTGACCTCCCGAGAGATCTCGAGCGTCGAGGCCACCCAGGCCCACCTCGACCGCATCGCCGCCGTCGACGGCGACGTGCATGCGTTCCTCCACGTGAACGAGGGGGCGCTCGAGGCTGCAGCTGCCATCGACGCCCGACGCGCGGCGGGGGAGCAGCTCGGACCGATCGCGGGCGTCCCGCTGGCGATCAAGGACGTCCTGGTCACCGACGACCAGCCGACCACCAGCGGGTCGCGCATCCTCGAGGGCTATCGCTCGCCCTACGACGCCACCGTGGTGGCGCGTTCGCGCGCCGCCGGTCTCATCCCGCTGGGCAAGACCAACATGGACGAGTTCGCGATGGGCTCTTCCACGGAGCACTCGGCATACGGTCCGACACGCAACCCGTGGGACCTCGACCGCATCCCCGGTGGTTCCGGCGGCGGTTCTGCCGCCGCCGTCGCCGCCTTCGAGGCGCCCCTGGCACTCGGGTCGGACACCGGCGGTTCGATCCGCCAGCCCGCGCATGTCACCGGAACAGTCGGAGTGAAGCCGACCTACGGCGGCGTCAGCCGTTACGGTGCGATCGCGCTGGCCTCCAGCCTCGATCAGGTCGGACCGGTCACCCGCACGGTGCTCGATGCAGGCCTGTTGCACGACGTCATCGGCGGGCACGACCCGAAGGACTCCACGTCGCTGCGCGACTCCTGGCCGTCGTTCGCGGATGCCGCCCGCGAGGGCGCCCGCGGCGACGTGCTCAAGGGACTCAAGGTCGGCGTGATCCGCGAGCTGCCCGACAGCGGCTTCCAGCCCGGCGTCGCGGCATCCTTCCGCAGCGCTCTCGCGTTGATGGAGGCGCAGGGTGCGGAGATCGTCGAGATCGACGCGCCGCACTTCGAGTACGGCGTCGCCGCCTACTACCTGATCCTTCCCGCGGAGGCGTCCAGCAACCTCGCGAAGTTCGACTCCGTGCGCTTCGGCCTGCGGGTGACCCCCGGCGGCAACCCGACGGTCGAGGACGTGATGTCCGCAACCCGCGACGCCGGCTTCGGCGACGAGGTCAAGCGCCGCATCATCCTCGGCACCTACGCGCTGTCTGCTGGCTACTACGACGCCTACTACGGCAGCGCGCAGAAGGTCCGCACGCTCATCCAGCAGGACTTCGCGAACGCCTTCGCCCATGTCGACGTCATCGCCACGCCGTCCGCTCCCACGACGGCGTTCAAGATCGGCGAGAAGATCGACGACCCTCTGCAGATGTACCTGAACGACGTGACCACGATTCCGGCGAACCTCGCCGGCGTCCCTGGAATCTCGATCCCGAGCGGTCTCGCCGAGGAAGACGGGTTGCCGGTCGGCATCCAGTTCCTCGCTCCCGCCCGCGAGGACGCGCGCCTGTACAAGGTGGGCGCCGCCCTCGAGACCGTGCTGCTCGACTCGTGGGGTGCTCCGCTTCTTTCGAAGGCGCCTCGGTTGCTGAGCGAGCGAAGCGAGACGAAGTACAACGGAGGAACCCGCTGATGGCCACCGCCAAGCTCATGGACTTCGACAAGGCGCTCGAGCTGTACGAGCCGGTCCTCGGTTTCGAGGTGCACGTCGAGCTCAACACGAACACGAAGATGTTCTCGGACGCGCCGAACCCGGCCAACGAGAAGTACCACGCGGCTGAACCGAACACCCTGATCGCGCCGGTCGACCTCGGTCTGCCCGGGTCGCTGCCGGTCGTCAACGAGACGGCCATCCGCTCCTCGATCAGCCTGGGCCTCGCGCTCGGCTGCTCGATCGCCGAGTCCAGCCGGTTCGCCCGCAAGAACTACTTCTACCCGGACCTCGGCAAGAACTACCAGATCTCTCAGTACGACGAGCCGATCGCGTTCGAAGGATCGGTCGAGGTAGAGCTCGAGGACGGCACCGTGGTGACGATCCCGATCGAGCGCGCGCACATGGAGGAGGACGCCGGCAAGCTCACCCACATGGGTGGCGCGACCGGACGCATCCAGGGCGCCGAGTATTCGCTCGTCGACTACAACCGCGCTGGCGTCCCGCTGGTCGAGATCGTCACGAAGGTGATCACCGGCACCGAGCATCGCGCCCCGGAGGTCGCTAAGGCGTACGTCCAGACGATCCGCGACATCGTCCGCGGACTCGGCATCTCGGAGGCTCGTCTCGAGCGCGGCAACCTGCGCTGCGACGCGAACATCTCGCTGCGCCCGCGCGGCACCGAGAAGCTCGGCACGCGCACCGAGACGAAGAACGTGAACTCGATGCGCTCCGTGGAGCGTGCTGTCAGGTACGAGATCCAGCGTCAGGCGCAGATCCTGGCCGACGGCGGCACGATCACGCAGGAGACGCGGCACTGGCACGAGGACACCGGCACGACGTCGCCGGGACGCCCGAAGTCGGATGCCGATGACTACCGGTACTTCCCCGAGCCGGATCTGCTTCCCGTCGAGCCGGCCACCGAGCTGATCGAGGAGCTGCGCGCCGCCCTTCCCGAGCAGCCAGTCGCCCGTCGTCGTCGCCTGATGACGGAGTGGGGATTCACCGACCTCGAGTTCCAGGACGTGCGCAACAACGGTGTGCTCGAAGAGGTCGCGGCGACCATCGCCGCCGGTGCGACACCGGCCACCGCGCGCAAGTGGTGGACGGGTGAGATCTCCCGCCTCGCGAACGCGCAGGAGAAGGACGCCGCCGAGCTGATCAGCCCCGAGAACGTCGTCGCGCTGCAGAAGCTGATCGATGCCGGAACCTTGACCGACAAGCTCGCACGTCAGGTGCTCGAGGGCGTCATCGCAGGGGAGGGCACTCCCCAGGAGGTCATCGACGCGCGCGGACTCGCCGTCGTGTCCGACGACGGCGCTCTGATCGCCGCCATCGACGAGGCCTTCGCCGCGCAGCCCGACGTGCTCGCCAAGATCAAGGACGGCAAGGTCCAGGCGGCCGGGGCTGTCATCGGTGCGGTCATGAAGGCGATGAAGGGCCAGGCGGACGCCGCCCGGGTCCGCGAACTCATCCTCGAGCGCGCTGCGCAGTAACAGTCCGCTCCCTCGGGCCCTACGTCTGCGGCCCGAGGGAGAATGGTTCCATGGGACACGGTGACGGCAGAGGGCAGATCACGTCTGCCACCGACGCCGACGACACCGGGACGCGGATCCTCCATGTCGACATGGACGCGTTCTACGCGGCCGTCGAGGTGCTCGACGATCCGAGCCTGCGCGGACTCCCGCTGATCATCGGCGCGCCCGACGGCCGCTCCGTCGTGTCTAGCGCGTCGTACGAGGCGCGCCGTTACGGTGTCCACGCGGCGATGCCCGTCGCCCAGGCGGTCCGGCTGTGTCCCACCGCGCGCATCGTGCAGCCGCACTTCCACCGATACCAGGAGGTGTCACGACAGGTGATGGCGATCTTCGAATCGTTCACCCCGCTGGTGGAGCCTCTGTCGGTCGACGAAGCCTTCCTCGACGTGCAGGGCGTGCGGAGGCTGTGGGGGCGCCCCGCCCAGATCGCCGAGCAGATCCGAGCACGTGTACTCGCCGAGGTCGGGATCACCTGCAGTGTCGGGGTGGCCGCGACCAAGCACGTGGCGAAGATGGCGTCGACGATCGCCAAGCCGGACGGGATGCTGGTCGTCGCAGCGGCCGACACCCTCGACTTCCTCGCGCCGCGACCTGTCCGTGCGATGTGGGGCGTGGGGCCCAAGGCGGCCGAGTCGCTGGAGGCCCGCGGTATCCGCACGATCAAGGACATCCGCGAGGCGTCATCCGAGATGCTGGAGCGCGCAGTCGGTCCGGCGCTCAGCGCCAGGCTCGTGCAGCTCGCTCGCGGTGAGGACGCTCGCGCCGTCGACACGGAGCGCATCGAGAAGAGCATCGGTCATGAGGAGACGTTCGAACACGACATCCTCGACCGCGCGTTCCTCCGTGCGGAACTGCTGCGGCTGGCGGATCGCGTCGCTGCGCGACTTCGACGTGCGGAGTGGGAAGCGGCGACCGTGTCGATCAAGGTGCGCTTCGACGACTTCCGCACCCTGAACCGCTCGCAGACCCTCAGCGAGCCCTCCGCGGTCGGGCAGCGGATCGGAGAGGCGGCGCAGACGCTCTTCGAGCAGATCGAGCGGCGCGATCCCGTCAGGCTGCTCGGCGTACGGGCCGAGAACCTCCGACCGGCAGGCGGCGGGGGGCTGGGCCTCTGGGATGACGACGAGGACTGGCGCAAGGTCGAAGGTGCCGTGGACGAGGCCGTCGCTCGGTTCGGGACCGCCACGATCAGTCGAGCTCGGCACATCGGGCGCGCCTCGGGGCGGGACGCTGCGCAGCACCCGAAGGCGCACGGCTCCGATTGAGCCCTCACTCGGAGGCCCTTCGTGGGCTAGCGTGGAACCATGCCGAACATTGCACTGGAACTGGGAAAGCAGATCGCGTCTTTCGGCGTGAAGAGCTCGTACGGTGAGCCGCAGGACGTCGACGGGGTGAGCATCACCCCGGTCTCCTTCACCTACTCCGGCTTCGGCGGAGGAAGCGGTGAGGGCGCAGAGGGCGGTGGAGGCGGCGGGGTGTCGATTCCGGTCGGCGTGTACGTCCGTCGGGAAGAGGGCCTGCGGTTCGAGCCGAACCTCGTGACACTGCTCGTCGTCGCGGTGCCGTTCGTCTGGGTCACCGGGCGGGCACTCACGCGCATCATCCGTGCCCTCAAGAAGTGACGATCCCGTCGCGGACGCGCTCGATCGCGCCGCGACACTGATCGCTCAGGACATCCGCGCGCTGTCCGCCGCGAACCCCGTGGTGCTGATCGACGGCCGCAGCGGTGCGGGGAAGTCCTCTCTGGCTGCGCGGCTGGTCGCTCGATGGCCGCTCGTCGGGCGAGTCCAGCTGATCGCCCTGGATTCGCTGTACCCGGGCTGGGACGGACTCGATGACGGCGTAGAACGTGCGCTCGAGTGGGTCCTCCGTCCGCACGGTCGCGGATACCTCGGCACCTGGCGACGGTGGGACTGGGAACGGGAGACCGAGGCCGAGAGCCACGCGGTGGATCCCGCGCTGGGAGTCATCGTCGAAGGCAGCGGCATCCTGACTCCGGCGACTGCCGGTCTCGGAGACGTGCGGGTCTGGGTGGAGTCCGCAGAGGCTGCACGCAAGGCGCGGGCGCTCGCGCGGGACGGCGAGACCTACCGGCCTCATTGGGAGCGCTGGGCCGCTCAGGAGCAGCGGCACGTGGAGAGGGACGATCCTCGGATGCTCGCGACGAGAGTCGTCGAGATTCCGTGATCCGTCAGCGTCCTCGGCGTTCGTCGGCGTCGTCAGCCGCTTGTATGAGCACTTCGAGACGGTAGCCGAGCCAGTCGTAGAGGTCGCCTCGGCCGTCGTCGGCCTGCTGATCCTCGCTCGTGATCCCCAGACGCTCGGCGATGACCAGCCGGATCGCCGTCAGCGTGCGCAACCAGGCGTCGAGGTCATCCTCCGCGATGACGAGGTCGCGCGGCGCCATGGCGTCGTCTTCGGAGAGAGACTCCACGTCGGCGACGAACGGCGAGAGTTCCTTGCGAACCGTCGCGGCTTCGGTGATGCGCCGGTTCAGCAGATCGTCTCGGGTGCTGGCGGCGAAAGACTCAGCCGCGTCCCGGTCGTCCGGGTAGGCGCTGGGCGTCAGTCGCTGCACCGCGGAATCGTCTGGGTCGCGATCGGTCAGGAGCTCGACGAAGTCGTCGACGAGCCTGCCGAGATGGATGCCTTCCAGCAGAGCGAGCGGAACGACGATGTCGTGCGAACTCATCGGCCCGCCTTCCGTACCGTGGCCCAGAGACCGTAGTCGTGCATGGCCTGCGCGTGGACCTCCATGGTCTCTCGAGGACCGGTGGCGACGATCGCGTGACCGTCGTGGTGGACCGCGAGCATGAGGGCCGTCGCCCGTTCGAGCGAGTAGCCGAAGTAGGTGCGGAACACGCGGACGACGTAGCTCATGAGGTTCACCGGGTCATTCCAGACGACGACCTCCCACGGTTCGAGCGGAGCGGCCCGGAGATCGGTGGTCTCGTCGATTTCCGGGGCCGCGAGAGGCGCGCTCACGCCCACCCCATCTCATGGAGTTGCGCGTCATCCAGGCCGTAGAAGTGGGCGATCTCGTGGACCAGGGTGGTGTGGATCTCGTCGCGCAGCTCTGGCTCGGTGTCGCACTGCGCGAGGTGCGGTTCGCGGAACAGCACGATGCGGTCGGGAAGCTCGCCCATGCCGTACTGTCCTCGTTCGGTCAGTGCGGATCCGTCGTACAGGCCGAGCAGGTCGAGGGTTCCGTCTTCGGGGCGATCCTCGACGACGAACACCACGTTCTCGAGCCCGTCGACCATGTCGTCGGGCAGTTGATCGAGCTCGTCGATCACGAGCGCTTCGAAGGCTGCAGCATCCATCTCCATCCCGTCCAGCCTAGGGGCGGGAGCGCCGGGCAGCGCCCGTCAGTGCAGGAAGACGAGGAGGGCTGCGACGGCGATGAACAGCACCCCGAAGACGCTGTTGAGTATTCGCTGGCCCCGCGCGGATCGCGTGAGACGGCGGAACGGACGCGCGGCGGCGGCGAAGAAGCCCCACATGACGATGACGTCGACGATGATGACGGTGGCGACGAGGGTCAGGTACTGGGGGAGCGGAGGCTCGTCGAGCCGGATGAACTGAGGGATGAATGCGAGGAAGAAGACGATGGCCTTCGGGTTCAGCAGGTTGACCCAGAATCCGCGTCGGATCATCGACCAGTGGCCTTCGCGGGAATCGACAGGTGCCACGGTGTCGTCTGCGATCTCTGCGGGCTTGGTCAGGATGAGGCGGATGCCGAGAAAGACGAGGTAGGCGGCACCGGCGTAGCGGATCGTGTTGAAGAGGACGTCGGAGCGGGAGACGAGGAGCCCGACACCGGCCGCGACGATCGCCACGTGCACGATGAGGGCGATCTGCTGCCCGATGATGCCCCAGATGGAGCGGCGCCAGCCCTGGTTGAGTGCGTTCGACATCGTGTTGATCGCGCCGGCGCCCGGCGTGAAGCTGATGACGACGGAGGCGGTGAGGAGAGAGAACCAGACCGCGAGTGACACGCTGTCAGTCTAGAGGTCGGCCGTGCGGGGCTCGAACGCAGAAGAGGCCCGAATCAGACGATTCAGGCCTCTTCACTGGGGTGAGTAACGGGACTCGAACCCGCGACATCCGGCACCACAAGCCAGCGCTCTACCAGCTGAGCTATACCCACCATGTGCCCACCGGAGCGGGCAACCAGATGAGTCTATTACATGTTCGGGGTGAACTCCGACACGGTGCGGGTGGCGATCACGCGCGCGTCGTCACTCGACGGGCCGGGCTCATCGACGAACACGGCTTCCCGGTAGTACCGCAGTTCGCGGATGGACTCGAGGATGTCGGCGAGTGCGCGGTGACCGCCGTCTTTCGCCGGCGCCTGGAAGAACACTCGGGGATACCAGCGACGCGAGAGCTCTTTGATGCTGGACACATCGACGTTCCGATAGTGCAGCCACTGATCGACCTGGGGCATGTACTTCGCGAGGAACATCCGGTCCGTGCCGATCGTGTTGCCCGCGAGGGGAGCCTTCCGTTCCAACGGCACGAATCGACGGATGTACGCAAGCGTCTGCGCCTCGGCGTCTTCGAGTGAGACGCCGTGGGGGATCTCCTTGATGAGACCCGAGGTCTCATGCATCTTGGTCACGAAATCGTTCATGTTCGCGAGCGCCGCGTCGTTCGGACGTATAACGATCTGGAAGCCCGGGTCGATCGGCTCCAACTCGAAATCGGTGATGACGACCGCGATCTCGACGAGCTCATCGACCGCGAGATCGAGTCCCGTCATCTCGCAATCGATCCATACGAGACGATCGTTCTCCGACGCAGATACCATTCCGCCATCCTATCGACGGGCCCGACATCTGCTGTGGCCCCCCAGGCAGGGTTCGAACCTGCGACCGGCGACTTAGAAGATCGATGCTCTGTCCACTGAGCTACTGGGGGTAGGCGTCCAGACTAGCGAAAACTTCATGCGGACTCCTCGTCGGTCGTGCAAGCGCCGGCCGCGCCTGCATCGGACGCGCCCGCATCGGCCGCGTCGGGCCGACGCCGGGCGGCGGCTGCGGCACGAATCTCACGCGAGTAGGCATTCCGGCGCGCTCTGCAGGGTTCGCACGAGCATCCTCTGCGCCCTTTCACCCCGCCACCGTGGGGTATTTGAGCCCGGTGGGAGGGCAGGCGAGCCGGCGCAGGGAGTTCGAGACCGAGGGACATCAGGTGTTTACGGCTTCCGGCTCGTCGCGCGGTTCGCCTGCGATGGCAGTTCGCGCAAACCACCTCGCACTTCGCGATCTCCGCGAGAATCGTCGACACGCGCGAGTCGAGGCGTTGACGGCCCTGGCGATCTCGAAGCGCTTTTCACAGCCAGGAAGATGGTCGAAGTCGAGCACGAGGGGGTCCGGTTCGCCGCAATCGTGACACGGATGATCACGCAGGTACGCGATCATCCTCGTGAAGTTCTGATGCCGGTGCCACGCCTGCATCGTGTAGAGGCGTTCTTCCGAGCTGGGCATCCGCGCGCCTACGAGTAGCGCAGCGCCGCGACCGCGTCGTCGACCCGCCAGAACTCTCCGACGAGGCGGAAGGTGCCGGTGGCGAGATGCAGTCGCTCCGCGCGATAGCGCAGGCCGAGGGGATCGGCGACGATGCGCAGGTGGCCGAGGACGCGTTCGGCGCGGTCCTGGACTCGCCAGAGGTGGTCGGACGCGCGGACGAGGTGTTCGCGCGGGGAGGAGAGCCGAGGCGTCGCGTACGGAACCTCGGGCAGATAGGTGGTCAAGCTGTCGGACATCGGAACTCCCTTCTGATTCGAACATATGACCGACCACCGACATTCGGTGCGGCCCGTTCGAAGACGTCGGTGACATGCGTTCTGCACCGGCCCAAGCCCGAGCCTTTATATCCACTGATCTCGGGTTAGCGGCGTCCGCGACCCTGGAGAAAGACGCACGCTGGGTCGATCCGAGCAAGCGACTCGGGCATCGAGAGGACTGACATGAATGACACCGTGACGATCGTGGGACGAGTCGCCACCGATCCGACCCAAGGGCAGACGGGCGGAGGTGACCCGGTCACGAACTTCCGCCTCGCCAGCACCCATCGCCGGTTCGACAACTCGACGCAGACCTGGACCGACTCCGATACGAACTGGTTCTCGGTCGCGGCGTTCCGGCAACTCGGCGAGCACGCCAAGGCGTCACTGCGAACGGGTGACAGCGTCATCGTCACCGGCCGGCTGAAGATCCGTACGTGGGAGAGCAACGGGAAGCAGGGGACGAGCGTCGACATCATCGCCGACGCCATAGGTCACGATCTTCGGTGGGGCACCTCGGCCTTCCTTGCGCGAAGTCGAGCGACACCGTCCGATTCCGGAGCGCGCGGATCGTCTCCGGACCACCGCACGAGCGAGCCGGAAGTCGGCCGTGACGCCGAGGACGGTATCGACGGCGAGGAAGATGCCGGCGACGAGCTGTCCGACCTCGATATCTCCTGGGCCGAAGTACCTGCGGGCGGCGGTGCAGCGGCGTCGGCGACGGCGTACTGAGGCGACGTATCCAACAGAGCCGAGACCGGTCGGCGTCGCGGTTCACGGGGGCTCGGCACGTAGACTCAGCACGTGCTTCGTCGACCGGTCTCTGCGGCTCCGCGTGCAGCCGCAACCCTCGTGGCCGCGACCGCCGCGCTGCTCGTCCTGTCCGCCTGCGGCCCTACACCCGATCCGCCCGTCGGGCCGACGGCCGAGGCCACGCCTTCGGCGAGTTCGGCGACACCTGCTGCGCCCGCCCTCATGCCGGATGGCACGGCCGACGAGAACCTGCCGGTCTTCACGAGCACGGCTGAGGCCGTGTGGGCTACCGAGCAGCGCGGATCCGGGCGGGCGTACATCGACGCGCTCATCGCCGCGGGATTCGACCGGGCGAGCATGCAGGTGACCCAGGACCAGTCCACGGTCGGCAACCCCGCCGAGAGCCTGCAGTTCTCGGTTCGCTGGGGCGAGGACGAGTGCCTCGTCGGACAGGTCGGCCCGTCGACGGGCCAGGTCGTCACGGCAGTGATGCCCCAGCTCGCAGAAGGGCGCTGCCTGATCGGCACGACTCGGCCCATCGACTGGTGACCCAGCTGAGGGCCGGTAGGCTGGAGTGTCGATCTTCGACGCCAACAGAAGGAGCGGTTTTCGGTGGCTGAGTACATCTACTCGATGGTGCGTGCACGCAAGGCAGTGGGCGAGAAGCTCATCCTCGACGACGTCACCATGGCATTCCTTCCTGGCGCCAAGATCGGCATGGTCGGTCCGAACGGCGCTGGAAAGTCCACGATCCTCAAGATCATGGCCGGCCTCGATACGCCTTCCAACGGTGAGGCCAAGCTGTCTCCCGGATTCTCCGTGGGCATCCTCATGCAAGAGCCGGAGCTCGACGAGACGAAGACCGTCATCGAGAACATTCAGGACGGCATCGCCATCAAGGCCAAGGTCGACCGCTTCAACGAGATCTCGGCGCTGATGGCCGATCCTGATGCCGACTTCGACGCGCTCCTCGCCGAGATGGGCGGGCTCCAGGAGGAGATCGACGCCGCTGATGGCTGGGATCTCGACTCTCAGTTGGACCAGGCCATGGATGCACTGCGCACTCCGCCGGCGGATGCCGCGATCGCCCCGCTCTCCGGTGGTGAGAAGCGCCGCGTGGCACTGGCCAAGCTGCTCCTTCAGAAGCCCGACCTCCTGCTCCTCGACGAGCCCACCAACCACCTCGATGCCGAGAGCGTGCTGTGGCTCGAGCAGCATCTGCAGGCGTACAAGGGCGCGGTGATCGCGATCACCCACGACCGGTACTTCCTCGACCACGTCGCCGAGTGGATCGCCGAGGTCGACCGCGGCCGTCTCATCGGCTACGAGGGCAACTACTCCACCTACCTCGAGAAGAAGGGCGAGCGCCTCGAGGTCCAGGGCAAGAAGGACGCGAAGCTCGCCAAGCGCCTCAAGGAGGAGCTCGAGTGGGTGCGCTCCAGCGCCAAGGGTCGTCAGACCAAGTCGAAGGCGCGTCTTGCGCGCTACGAGGAGATGGCGACCGAGGCCGAGCGGACCCGGAAGCTGGACTTCGATGAGATCCAGATCCCCGCGGGCCCGCGCCTCGGAGGCATCGTCATCGACGCCAAGAAGCTGCAGAAGGGCTTCGACGGCCGCGTGCTGATCGACGGCCTCAGCTTCAACCTGCCGCCGAACGGCATCGTCGGCGTGATCGGACCGAACGGTGTGGGTAAGACCACGCTCTTCAAGACGATCGTCGGACTCGAGCCCCTGGACGGCGGTGACCTGAAGATCGGCGAGACGGTCAAGATCAGCTACGTCGACCAGTCGCGCTCGAACATCGACCCGAACAAGACACTGTGGGAGGTCGTGTCCGACGGACTCGACTACATCCAGGTCGGCAAGACCGAGATCCCCTCGCGTGCGTACGTCTCGAAGTTCGGTTTCAAGGGCCCCGACCAGCAGAAGAAGGCCGGTGTCCTCTCCGGCGGTGAGCGCAACCGCCTGAACCTGGCGCTCACGCTCAAAGAGGGTGGCAACCTGCTGCTGCTCGATGAGCCCACCAACGACCTGGATGTCGAGACGCTGAGCTCGCTCGAGAACGCTCTTCTCGAGTTCCCCGGCTGCGCCGTGGTCATCACACACGACCGGTGGTTCCTCGACCGCATCGCGACCCACATCCTCTCCTACGAGGGCACCGACGAGAACCCCGGCCAGTGGTACTGGTTCGAGGGCAACTTCGAGGCGTACGAGGAGAACAAGATCGAACGCCTCGGTCCGGACGCCGCGAAGCCGCACCGTTCCACGCACCGCAAGCTCACGCGCGACTGATGTCGTCGCCCCGGCTCCACATCCCGATCCACCTTCGCTGGGGAGATCTGGATGCGTTCAACCACGTCAACAACACCTCGATGCTCAAGTTGCTCGAGGAGGCGCGCGTCCGCGCGTTCTGGCGTGCGGGGCCGGGGGAGGAGGCGCCCTCGACTGCCGTCCTGGATTCCGGCTTCGACGAGGGCATCCTGACTCTCATCGCCCGCCAGGAGATCGAGTACCTCGCGCCAGTGCCGTACCAGCGCCGTCCGCTCGAGGTGCAGATGTGGTTCGGCAAGCTCGGCGGGTCGAGCGTCGAGGTCTGCTACGAGGTGCACAACGATCCCGAAGCCCGGCCGCGGACGATCTACGCCCGGTCGACCGCTGTCATCGTGCTGGTGGATGCCGCGAGCGGACGTCCGACTCGGCTGACGCCGGAGATGCGCGACGCCTGGGAGCCGTTCGTGGGCGATTCGATCGAGTACGCGCACCGTTAGACCGTTTCGGGGACTGATCGCGCTACCGTCGTCCTGTGTCTTCACGCCGCAGGTTCCCCGCCACCACCTCCGCGGCCGCGCGCGCACGGTATGCGAAACGCCGGCAGCGCCGACTGGACCGGGTCGACAACGACCTCACCACCTCGCAGTGGACCGAGATCGTGGCAGCCTGGGGCGGGTGCGCCTATTGCCGGTCGCAGGATCGGCCGCTCCAGCGCGATTGCGTCACCCCGATCTCGCGCGGCGGGCGGTACACGCTCGACAACGTCGTGCCCGCGTGCGCGTCCTGCAATGCGAGCAAGAGCAACAGCGAGGTCACCGGGTGGCTGCGCCGTAAGAAGCTCGACGAACGTACCTTCCTCGCCCGCTACGCCGCGATCCTGCCCGCGCTCACCGCGGACTAGTCCGAAGGCACCCGGATCATGATCTCCTGCGTGACGCTGGCGACGAGGCCGCCCTCGCGCGAGTAGATCCTGCCCGTCGCGAGTCCTCGGCCTCCCCGCGCGTTGGGAGACTCCTGCACATAGAGCAGCCACTCGTCGACGCGCGCAGGACGATGCCACCACATCGCGTGGTCCAGGCTCGCGACCTTCAGTCCCGGCATCGACCAGTACAGGCCGTGCGCTCGGAGGATCGACTCCTGGATCGTCATGTCGCTCAGGTACGCCAACGCGGCGCGGTGCAGTCGCTGATCGTCGGGAAGAGGCGCGCGCATCCGCATCCACACCGCCTGCCTGGCGACATGTTGGTCGTCGCTCGGAAGATACAGCGGCGAGTCCACATGGCGGACGTCGGCGGCCCGGTCGCTCAGCATCCGTGCCGCACCACCCGGCAGCCCCTTGACCCTGTCCTCGTCCGACGCGAGGTCCTCCGGGTCCGGAACACCCGCGGGCATCGGCTCCGCGTGTTCGACGCCCGGATCCTGATCCTGCGCCGAGGCGATCATGGAGAAGATCGGCACCCCGTTCTGGTACGCCTGCGAGCGCCGCGTCGAGAACGAGCGCCCGTCGTGGATGCGGTCCACCGCGATCGTGATCCCCTGGCCGGAATCGCCGGGCCGCAGGAAATAGCCGTGCATGGAATGGACGGGGCGGTCCTCGGGGAGCGTGCGCTCTGCCGCGATGAGACTCTGCGCGAGCACCTGGCCGCCGTAGATGCGGCCTGTGGGCATGGCGTGCGACGACCCGGTGAAGATGTCCTCGGTGGTCCGTGCCTGCGTGAAGTCGAGGTCGAGCACGTCGAGCAGTCGTTCGACGGTCTGGATGGCGTGCTCTTCGGGGCTCATTCGTTCCTCTCCGCGACCGAGGGCGCCGGTCCGTTGGTAGTTTAGAACGCGTGCCGCATCACCTTCTCCTCACCGATCCCGACACCGCGAAAGACGTTCTCACGTTCGTCGGTCGGGCGACCCGGATCACCGATGACGGCGTCCGTCTCCAAGCGGCGAACGGGGTGCTCGCGCTGACGACGGCCGCTCTCGCCCCGCACGGACTCTTCGACAACACCCCGACGGTCCTCGCGATGCGCATCGTGCATGCCGATCCCGAGCTCGAGTGCGACATCGTCGTCGACCAGCTCACCGCGTCGGACGACCCGCTGCGCCTGAATCTTCCCGATACGGGTCTGTCGCCGGCGTGGGCCGGTGTGGCGCCGCCGAGATCCGAGTGGGCACCAGACTCCACGCTCTCGGCCTCGATGATCGCCCAGCGCGCGCAATGGGGGATCTCCGCCGTCGCCCGCGGTGCGACGCCCGGCTCTGGCGAAGAGGCCGTCCGCGCACTGCGCGCAGCCATCTGGGGCGAGCCTGATGATGAGCTCGGCGGACTGCCGCGGGGGATCGCATTCGCCGCCGATGCCCTGGGTTTCATCTCCGGGGAAGAGGATGTTCCCGTGATGCGCTCCGGACGCTGGACGCGCCTGGCTTTCCGCCGCGGACATGTCCTCGCCAGGGGGCCGGTCGCCTCGGGACTGACCGCTGTTCGCGACACGCGCGCCGCGAGCTAGCTGTTCTTCCCCGTGAGGTTGTGAACGCGGTCTGAGGGTGTTTGGCCGCTGATGCCGGTGTGGGGTCTGTGGTGATTGTAGTGATGGAGCCAGGTGTCGTAGGTTGCTGCTCGGGCTTCGTCGCTGGCGTAGGTCTCGGCGTAAGCCCATTCCTGGGCGAGGGTGCGGTTGAAGCGCTCGACCTTCCCGTTCGTTTGGGGGCGGTAAGGCTTCG
>NZ_JXRU01000037.1 GCF_000967865.1 Microbacterium sp. SA39 | reverse complement strand
CTCGATGAGCCCATTTCGATGCTGTTGCCGGCGACACCTGGAACCGCTCGGCCGCTCGCCGTACCGACCAGCCTTGAGTGTTGATCAGGTCCGCCAGACGAGCCCGACCGACAGGCGTCAGGGGTGCGTTAGCGTGAGTCACGAAGACCTCCGTGTGTGGAATGTGAGTGTGGTAACCCACATCCTGCCCGGAGGTCTTCGCTAACTCAGCCGTTCACAACGTCCCTGGGAAGAACACCTAGTTCTCGACGACGCCCAAGCCCAGTATCTCCGGGGCTCGCTGGACGCGATCATGACAAAGCACGCTGCGACCTTCTCGATTCTGGAAGGGGCCGAGCTTCACGGCAGCACGATGATGCGCGCTCACGAGCAGCCATGGAGATCGGTGCCGCTTCGTATCCGCTTCCGCATCTTCGAGGAGGTGATGCAGGCCGTATTCGACAGTGGTGCTCGCGTTTATATCGAGGGCGTAGACATCCGTCGCCAGGTCGCTCGGGGATATCCGAGCGTCACTCCGGCGCGTGAGCTCGCGTTTAGCCACCTGTTTGAGCGCATCAACGACTGCTGCCATTCTTCCGAGCCTCAGGTACGAGTCGTCGCCGACGAGCATCACACCGCCGAAATCAGTCGCAGCAACTTCAACCGTTACCAGGTGGCCGGCACGTATGGTTATCGGTCGAGCCGATTGCCGAATGTCAGCCCGGAGATCAACTTCATCGAGTCCCATACGGACCGTGCACTACAAGCGGCTGACCTGGTTACCTATCTCTTCAACCGCATCTGGACGGTTTCGGAAAGCGACATGCGCGCCCATCGTCAGAAACACAAGATGTAGCAGATCGTCGACGACGCGGCACGTTGGCCCAGGGGGCGCGCGCGTATCTGGCCCTGACGCACGAAACCCCCGCGCGGTGGCGGGGGTCCGGCAAGGCGGGAAGTTTCCTTCCTGCGCTAGAAACGTAGCACGGATCCCTGACAATGCGGTGAGATGCGTACGTTCCCAACGCCCCGGAGCAGCCGGCGTTCCCCTCAGCTGTCGGCTTCGATCGCGTGGGTGTTCCCATCGGGATCCTCGACCCAGGCGATGCGCCCGCCGCCCGCCCGAGGACCGATGCCCCGCGCGTCCTGGCCGAAGCCCTCGTAGCGGACGAACTCGGCGCCCGCGTCGGTCAGCTCGGCGACGATCCCGTCGAGGTCATCGACGTACCAGGTCGCGACGGTCGACCGCGTCGAGCCTGCGGCCGGTGTCTCGAACACATTGAGCAGAGTCCCCCGCCCACCCGCGTAGACCCGTGCGCCCTCGGCGATGTCGGCGCTCGGGCTCACCTGCACGACGGCGAGGCCCAGCACGCCTTCGTAGAAAGCGGCAGCGCGCGCCATGTCGGTGACGACGATCGACGCTCGCACCGGATGTTCACCCAGGGACATGCCGACCATCCTGCCGCGCAAGACCACGCCGCATCAACCCCGGTCACACGACCGCGAGACGGTAGCGGCCGCCCTCGACGGTTCCGAAGACGATCTCCGCGCCGGAGAGGATGCGGTCACCACCGGGCCCCTCCACGCGCACTTCCCTGCCCGGCCAGGGGTTCTCCACGCGGCACTCGAGGCCGCGATGGCTGAGGATGCCGACGGAGACGACCTCGCCCTCGGCCAGCGCAGCTTCCACGACGAACGCGCCCGTGGCCCACAGCCCGGTGAACGCGGCATCCGGCTGGAGCCGTCGCGGCCAACCGCGGAACAGGCGCAGCACGCCCTCGTGCGAGAGGAGCATCATCTCCTGAAGTGTGTTCGGCACAGTGGACAGGTTCTCGATGCCGTGCGGGTTGCCCTCGATATAGCCGTTCGGCATGCCGCGGAAAGCGAGTCGCTCGGAGAGCTCGCGCCAGATCACCTCGGGGTCGTAGCCGACCCGCACGGCGGCGGGGAAGAAGAGGCAGCTGAGGTTGGTGGCGTTCCAGGCACCGGCCTTGCGGAAGTGCGGGTGCGCGTCGGCATCCGTCGGTGCGTCGACGGCCGCACCCGTTGCCCCCAGCCCCTCTTCGGTGAGCGCGAGAGCGTGCACGGTGTTCCGGGCGACGGCGAGCTCGTCGTGCGGGGAGCCGAGTCCGATCGCGCCGCCGGGGTAGATCTGCATGATGTTGCCGGGGAAGTGCAGCGACCAGGCGCTGCCCTTCTCCTCGTTGAGGAACACCGGTTCGCGCTGGAAACTCTCCGGCACGAGGTCGACGATCGTCGCCTCCCCCTCGTTCCACAGCGTCTCGTTCTCAGCGATGTCGGCGATGACGCCGACGGGGTACGGACTCAGGTGCGCGGCGATGTGCAGCCATCGCTCGCGGTGCTCCGCATCGAGGCCGAGGTCGGTGCTCGCCTCGGTGAACTGGCGGAAGAAGGTGCGGAGATACCCGAGGGTGTTGCCCGGGTTCTCGGGCAGGCCGTGCGCGAGCACGTGGGAGGTCGGCCGCTCGTGCATCCCGTCGCCGACGATACGGAAGACGCCGTCGTCCTCCACGAGATCGTGCTCCCAGAACTCGGCGACCGCGCGCAGGAACGGATAGACGCTGCGGAGGTAGCCGGCGTCGAGGGTGAGCCGGTAGCGCATGAGCATGTTGATCGCCCCGTGCACGGCGGGCGACTTCATATGCAGGAGCAGGGCCTCGCTGACCATGCCCGCCGGGCCGAGACCCAGCGGCAGGTAGACGCCGCCGTGCCCGAGCAGCCTGCGGCTCATCTCCTGACCGATGTCCAGCATCGCGAGGTAGGGCGCATCGTGCGCGTCGGCCTGTTCGAAGTGCCCGGCGGCCAGCAGACCCAGGTACGGCGACTGGTGGTTGTAGTTGACCTTGTAGTTGCCGTTCCACGCCATCCGATCGAAGGTGGAGATGCCGAGGATGTTCGGGGGGAAGTCCGGGTCCCGCGACAGGCAGCCCATCATGAACTGGCCGAGATAGTACTTCTCCTCGAGCAGCGCGTCGCCGATGTGGATGCCGGAGACACCCCAGTACTCGCGCCACCAGTTCTCATGCTGTTCCCGGAGCAGCGCGAGGTCGTCGGCGGTGATCCAGGTGGCCCGCGAACGCGCGTACTCCACCGGACGGCTCGTCTTCGCCCAGGAACGCAGCGGGAGCACGAACGTCAGCGTCTCGCCGGAACGGATGACGCCCTCCAGGCCGTGCTCACCGAGGAAGCGGCCCGCGAAGCCGACCTTGGTCGGAACGTCGACGCCGTCGGCGAAGGTGCGACTGCCCGAGATCAGCCCGGCGCGTCGGGTCATCACCTGCACAGGCTTGCCGCCGACCAGCCCGACGAAGGTGCCGGAGAGGGAGGCGTCCTGGCCGCCCGAGCCCTCGAAGTCGACGCCGACGTCGCACCCCTGACCGACTTCGTCGGGGAAGCGGAAGTCCACTCCGACGGCGGTCTCGCGGTCGGCGGTGAACTCGACGATGAGGACGTTCTCCTGCGCGGCGACCCAGCTGATGATCTCGACCTCGGCCCCGTCGACCGTCGTATAGCGGGCGTGCGTCGTGGCGGTGGCGAACTCCTGCCACGCCTCGAAGGATGCTCCGGCCAGTGCCGGGATGTCGAAGACCAGGCGGCCCACCGGGCGCGGGCTGCCGAGACCCACCGCGGGGTCGTGCTTGGCCACGGCGTTGTCGTGGAAGAACTCCCAGTTCGCGTTGCTCGACATCTGCCAGAAGTCGTTCGTCGTCACCCAGAACTGAGGGAACTCCGTCGGCCCCGCGAAGGCGGCGAGCATGTCGCCGTTGCCGAAGATCGGGGCATCGATCTTCGTGCCCGCGTGCTCCCAGATCCGCCACCGGCCGCCACCGGAGACGTCGACGCCGCCGGCGGGCACCAGGCGCGGGGGTGCGGAGAACCGAGTGCGATGCTTCTTCACGACCTCGTACGGGTCGAAGAGTCTCTCCTGGGACACGCAGGCTCCCTCTTGTCACGCCGGCATCGGTGCCGACCACGCGAGCATACTGCAGACGTATGATGTTTCGACCTTATCGGAAAGCGAGCATCGCGTGAGATGGAGCCCGTGTCCAGAAACCAAGAAATCCCCGCCTGAGCGGGGATTTTCACTGCGGAGACGAGGGGATTTGAACCCCTGGTTCCCGTAAGGGAACTCCACCTTAGCAGGGTGGTGCACTCGGCCGGACTATGCGACGTCTCCAGGCATCCGAACCGAAAGCACGGATGCACCTAGCCATCATAACGGGTCGGATGCGCGGGCACGAACCGGGCGGAAAGCCCGCCGGTCAGGCGTCGAGAAGGCGCGTGGTGGCGGTCGCCATATGGATCGCCATGGCGGATGCCGCGGCATCCGGGTCGCCGGCGCGCACGGCATCCAGCACCGCGCTGTGCTCGGCGACGGCCTGCTCGGCGTGCGCACGGTCATGCACGGCGCGGTCGGCGTAGACCTGCAGCAGCGATCGCACGACGTGCACGTGGTCGGTGAGGGTCTCGTTCCGAGCGGCCTCGGCCAGCGCGTGATGGAAGTCGAGGTCGGCGCGCGCGAAGGCGGCGAGGTCGTCGATGCGATCGCGCATCCGCTCGACGCTCTTCTCGAGGCGCGCGATGATCGCGGCATCCGCACGGGCGGCCGCGAGACGGGCGACGAAGATCTCGAGCCCTTCGCGCAGCTCCAGCAGCTGCGCCGTGTTGCGCTCTCCGATCAGCAGCCCCCATCGCAGCGTCTGCGGCAGCAGCTCGCTCGCTGCTCCGCGAAGGTAGGTGCCGGAGCCCGGACGCACGTCGACGATGCCCAGCAGCTCCAGCGCGGCGAGCGCCTCGCGCACCGCCGACCGCCCGACGCCGAGCGAAGTCGAGAGCTGGCGCTCGGGAGGAAGACGCGTGCCCGGCGCGATCGATCCTCCGGTGAACAGGTCGAGCAGACGGCGGGCGACCTCCGACACCGGCGTGCCCGACGGGATGGCCGTCAGCGCAGCGGCGATGTCGTCGACGGGTTCACCGGGGAAGGCGGGCATGGATGCCAACCTACCGTCACCGAAATATCCCAGGCGACTTGAAATTGGTCAACCGGTTGTGCAGTATGGATGGTGCGCACAGCAGGAACCCGCGCGATCACCGTCGATACAGGAGTCACTGTGGACACCACCCAGACCGAAACGCCTGTCGCGAAGTCCGCGATCCGCAAGGTCTCGATACGTCTCGTGCCGTTCGTGGCGCTGATGTTCTTCATCAACTACCTCGACCGCACCGCCATCGGATTCGCCTCTCCCAACGGGATGAATGACGATCTGGCCCTGAGCGCCGCGCAATTCGGCTTCGCCTCGGGGGTGTTCTTCATCGGCTACATCCTGCTGGAGGTCCCCTCGAACCTCGCACTGCACAAGTTCGGCGCCCGCCGGTGGCTGGCCCGCATCATGGTCAGCTGGGGCATCGTCGCGCTCCTCTTCACCTGGGTGCAGAACTTCGAGCAGCTCGTCGTGCTCCGCTTCCTGCTGGGTGTCGCCGAGGCAGGCTTCTTCCCGGGCGCGATCCTCTTCCTCAGCCTCTGGGTGCCCTCGCAGTACCGCGGCCGCATCCTCATGCTCTTCTACCTGGCACAGCCGCTGACCACCGTGATCGGCGCCCCGCTCGCCGGCGCACTCATCCAGCAGCACGGCGTCTTCTTCGGCCTCGAAGGCTGGCGCTTCATGTTCATGGGCGTCGCCATCCCGGCGATCGTCGTCGGAATCATCGCCTGGTTCTACCTGAAGGACAAGCCCTCCGACGCCAAGTGGCTCACCCTCGAGGAGCAGACGTGGCTCACCTCGGCCCTCGAGGCAGAGCGCAAGACGACCGCCGCGAGTGAGAAGCACGTCTCCGTGCGTTTCGCGTTCTCCAGCGGACGCGTCTGGATGCTGTCGTTCATCTACTTCGGCTTCATCTACGGCCTCTACGCCCTCGCGTTCTTCCTTCCCACGATCATCGAGGGCTTCCAGACCGAGACCGGCGGCACCTTCGACGTCCTGCAGAAGGGCCTCATCACCGCGATCCCGTACCTTCCCGCGGCGATCGTCATGTACTTCTGGTCGAGGGATGCCGGCAAGCGCGGCCTCAAGACCTGGCACATCGCGATCCCCGCACTCGCCGGTGCGGTCTCGATCCCGCTCGCCCTGTTCACCGGTTCGCCGGTCGCCACGATCGCCGTGATCACGGTGACCGCGTGCGCGATCTTCGCCGCCCTGCCGAACTTCTGGACGCTGCCGACCCAGTTCCTCACGGGCGTCGCCGCCGCGGCGGGAGTGGCTCTCATCAACACGATCGGCAACCTGGCCGGCTTCAGCGCCCCCTACATCACGGGTGCGGTGCACGACTGGACCGGCGGCTACCAGGTGCCGATGTTCATCGTCGGCGGATTCATGCTGCTGTCGGCCGTGCTGATGGTGGTGCTCGCCCGCAGCACCCGGGTTCGCCCCGGCGCGGCGGCTGCGGCTCCCGCCGCCCCCGTCGAGGAGACACGATGACCCGCCTCTGGAACGACCCCGCTGACTTCGCGGATGAGATGATCGCCGGCTTCATCGCGGCCAACGAGCGCTCGGTGCGCGGAGTGCCAGGGGGCGTGGTGCGCAGCACCGTCGTCCCCGCCGGGCAGGTGGCCGTCGTGATCGGCGGCGGCTCGGGCCACTACCCTGCGTTCGGCGGGCTCGTCGGCCAGGGCCTCGCGCACGGCGCGGTCATGGGCAACCTCTTCGCTTCGCCCTCCACCCAGCAGGTGCACACGGTGGCGAAGGCCGCTGATCGCGGCGCCGGCGTCTTCCTCAGCTACGGCAACTACGCCGGCGACGTGCTGAACTTCGACGCCGCGCAGGAGAAGCTCCGCGCCGAAGGGATCGCGTGCGAGACGGTCACCGTGACCGACGACATCTTCAGCGCTTCGCCCGACGAGAAGCACAAGCGCCGCGGCATCGCCGGCGACCTCACCGTGTTCCGCACCGCCGCCGCGGCCGCCGAGGCCGGCTACGACCTCGCCGGCGTCACGCGCGTCGCGACTCTCGCCAACGAACGCACGCGGTCGTTCGGCGTCGCCTTCTCCGGATGCACGCTCCCCGGCGCCCCCGAGCCGCTGTTCACCGTGCCCGCGGGCCGGATGGCGATCGGACTCGGCATCCACGGCGAACCGGGCATCGAGGAGACCGACATCCCGACGGCCGACGGACTGGCCGAGCTGCTCGTGAGCCGCCTGCTCGACGAGGTTCCCGCTGGTATCGAGGTCGCCGGCGCCCGCGTCGTGCCGATCTTGAACGGCCTCGGCTCGCTGAAGTACGAGGAGATGTTCGTCGTCTACCGGCGCATCGCCCAGCTGCTCGCGGATGCCGGTCTCGTGCTGGTCGACCCGCACGTGGGCGAGTACTGCACGAGCTTCGACATGGCCGGTACGTCTCTGACGCTGTTCTGGCTGGACGACGAGCTCGAGCAGCTCTGGGACACCCCGGTCGACACCCCGGCCTACCGCCGCGGATCCGTCGTCGCCGCCGAGCGCGCAGATGTCGCCGAAATGGATGCCGTCGCCGACGTCGCCGTCGAACCCGGCGATGACGAGTCCGTCGACGTCGCCGCCGTCGTACAGGCCGCGGTGCAGCGCATCGTCGACACGGTCGACGAGCGCGTCGAGGAGTTCGGCCGCATCGACGCCATCGCCGGAGACGGCGATCACGGCATCGGCATGCAGCGCGGCTCGCACGCCGCTCTCGCCGCCGCCACCGCCGCGGCGGAAGCGGGCGCGGGCGCCGCGACCACCCTCACGCACGCTGCCGACGCCTGGGCCGACCGGGCGGGCGGCACCTCCGGCGCGCTCTGGGGCGTCATCCTGAACGCGATCGCCACCCGCCTCGGCGACGCCGGACGACCGGATGCCGCTGCCGTGGCCGCCGGCATCGACGCGGGCACCCGCGGAGTGATGGAGTACGGCAAGGCCGAGGTCGGCGACAAGACCCTCGTCGACGCGCTCGTGCCCTTCAGCAGCACCCTGACCGCCGCGGTCGACGGCGGGGCCTCGTTCGTCGACGCCTGGCGGTCCGCTGCGGATGCCGCCACCCGCGCTGCATCCGCCACCGCCGATCTGCTCCCCCGCATGGGCCGTGCCCGCGCCCACGGGCAGAACAGTGTCGGCACGCCCGACCCCGGCGCGCACTCGCTCGCGCTCATCGTGACCGCCGTCGGCGACCTGTTCGCCGACCTCGAAAGGAACAGCCATGACTGACACCCTCCGCCTCGTGATCGGCAGCGACGACGCCGGCTTCGACTACAAGGAGATCCTGAAGAAGGACCTCGAGCAGAACGGCATCGTCGCGAGCCTCGTCGACGTGGGGGTGGATGCCGATGGGCACACCGCCTACCCGCGCGTCGCGATCGCCGCCGCCGAGCTGGTGGCTGCGGGCGAGGCCGACCGCGCGCTGCTCATCTGCGGCACGGGTCTCGGCGTCGCGATCGCCGCGAACAAGGTGCCCGGCATCCGCGCCGTCACCGCACACGACTCGTTCTCGGTCGAGCGCGGCGTGCTCTCCAACGACGCCCAGGTGCTCACGATGGGCCAGCGCGTCATCGGCATCGAGCTCGCCCGCCGCCTCGTGCGCGAGTGGCTGACGTACCGCTTCGACCCGAGCAGCGCCTCGGCCGAGAAGGTGGCGGTCATCGGCGAATACGAGTCCACCGGGTCCTGCTGATGGCGAAGGTCACGGTCGGCGTCAGCCTCAAGATGTACTTCGGTCATCAGCAGGCGACGACCTGGTTCGACGAGGTCGCCACGCGGGTCCGTGCCCATGACGCCGTGCACTCCGGCGCTGTCGAGCTCTTCATCACCCCGACCTTCCTGCAGGTGCTCCCCGCGATCACCGCCTTCGCGGGCACTCCGGTGCGGATCGGCGGGCAGGACGTCGCAGCCGCAGACACCGGCGCCTTCACCGGCGAGGTCTCGGCATCCGAACTCGCCGAGGTGGGCGCGTCGATCGCCGAGATCGGTCACGCCGAGCGGCGACGCCTGTTCGCCGAGACCGACGAGGTCGTGGCCGCGAAGACCGCCGCCGCTCTGCGCGCGGGACTCACTCCGCTCCTGTGCATCGGCGAGACCGAGCGCCAGGAACCGGCGGATGCTGCCGCCGTCGCGGTCGCACAGCTGCGCGCGGCGCTGGTCGGAGCACCGGCGGGATCGGTGATCGTGGCCTACGAGCCCGTGTGGGCCATCGGAGCGCCCGAACCCGCACCCCACGATCACATCCGCGTCGTCGCCGCTGCGCTGCGCTCGGCCCTCGATGCCGACCCCGACCGCGCCGATTCGGCCGTGATCTACGGCGGAGCCGCGGGCCCCGGGCTGCTCACCGCCCTCGGCGACGACGTCGACGGCGTCTTCCTCGGCCGGTTCGCGCATGATCCGGATGCCCTCGTCACGGTGCTCGACGAGGCGGCGGAGCTGGCCCTTCGACGGGCATCCGCCAGAGGTGCCTCATGATCGGCCTCGGAACCTACGCCTACTTCTGGCAGCACTCCGATCGCGCGCCCGAACCACTGAGTCTCATCGGGGCGTTCGAGGACACCCGCGCGCAGGGCGTCGACCTGTTCCAGATCTGCGACTACGCACCACTGGAGCAGATGACCGACGAGGAGCTTCACGCGGCCGCAGCGTCCGCCCGCGACCTCGGTCTCACGATCGAGCTGGGCACGAAGGGCATCGACCCCGCGCACCTCGCACGGCTCCTCGAGCTCGCCGCGATCTTCGACGCCCAGGTCGTGCGCAGCATGCTCTACGGCCCCGACTCGCGGCCCACGCTCGTCAAGGCGGAGACCTGGTTGCGCGACAGCATCCGCCCCTACGAATCCGCCGGGGTGACTCTCGCGCTGGAGACGTACGAGCAGGTGCCGACGGCCGACCTCATCGCCGTCATCGAGCGCGTCGGCAGCCCGAACCTCGGCATCTGCCTGGACCCGGCGAACGTCGTCGCCCAGCTCGAGAACCCGAAGACCTGCGTGGAGCAGACGACCGCGCTGACGAAGAACATCCACGTCAAGGACTTCGCCTTCGCCCGCCAGCCCGGCTGGGTCGGCTTCACCTACTCCGGTGCTGCTCTCGGCACCGGCCTCCACGACTACGCGCACCTGCTCGCGACCGTGCGACCACGCGAGCGCGGCATCAACGAGATCGTCGAGCACTGGCTGCCCTGGCAGGACGACGCAGAGACCACCATCCGGACGGAGCGGGAATGGACCCGCACCGCACTCGAATACCTGAGGAGTACAGCATCATGAGCACCACCTACAAGATCGCGGTGATCGGCGCCGGCGGCAAGATGGGCATGCGCGTCTCGAACAACCTGGCGAAGACCGACCACACCGTCTGGTACGTCGAGAACTCGCCGGCCGGCCAGCAGCGCACGACCGATGCCGGACGCGAGCTGACGGATGCCGCGGCCGCGGTCGCCGACGCCGACATCGTCGTGCTCGCTGTCCCCGACCTCGCGCTCGGCCCCGTCACCGCAGACCTCGTGCCGCAGCTGCGCGCGGGTGCCATCGTGCTGACGCTCGACCCGGCCGCTGCCTACGCGGGGCTGCTCACCACGCGCGACGACGTGATCCAGGCCGTCGCGCACCCCTGCCACCCGTCGATCTTCCTGCAGCGCGAGACCCCCGAGCAGTGGGCCGACACGTTCGGCGGCATCGCCGCCCCGCAGGACGCGATCGCGGCCGTCGAGAGCGATGACCCCGAGGCGAAGGCGATCGTCGAGGCCACCGTCCGCGCGATCTACGCGCCGGTCATCGACGTCCACTGGGTCACGATCAAGCAGCTCGCGCAGCTCGAGCCCACCCTCGTCGAGACGGTCGCCTGCATGATCGGCGACCTCCTCAACGAGGCCCTGCAGGAGACGGTCAACACCATGGGCGTGCCCGAGGCGGCGGCGCGCAGCATCCTCTACGGCCACACGCAGGTCGCGCTCGCGAACGGCCTGCGCGGCGACAACCCGTTCTCCGACGCCTGCCTCATCGCGATGGATTACGGCCGCGAGAGCATCATCAAGGACGACTGGAAGAAGATCTTCCGCGACGACGAGCTCGACAAGAACCTCGCGCGGATGCTGCACCTCGACGCGATCCAGCGCTGAGCCGACGGAGCTCGGGGCGGCGTCAGCGCGCGACCGGCGCCGCCCCGAGCCATTCGCGCACGTCATCGCGACGGGTCTGCGCGATCGCGGTCTCCCGCGCCCGCGCCAGCACGTCGTCGATTCGCACACGGGATCCCGACTCGGCGGACGCCACGGCCGCCTCGACCATCGCGAGGCTCCGCAGATTGGCGCGGATGCTGTTCTCCGGTTCGGTTCCGGAGCGGAGCGCGTGCACGAATGCTTCGAGCGACCCCGCGATCTCCTCACGGATCGGGTCGGTGGCGACCTGGACGGGATCCCCCGCGTCCGGTCGATGCACGATCAGTGCGTGCTCACCGTCCCACGTCGCCGTTCCCTCCGCAGCGCTCACGCGCCACTCCCCGTTCCATGAGGTCTCCGCACCACCCGAGCACCAGCTCCCGTTGTAGACGTAGCGGATGCCGCCCTCGAACTCGAACACCGCGGCCGCGTTCGCCGCCCCGGCGTACCAGCTCCAGGTCGGGTTGTACTCCTCGCAGTACACCGAGACCGGTTCGGCACCGATCACGTAGCGCGCGGCGTCGAACGCGTGGATGGCCATGTCGACCAGTAGCACGTGCGCCATGTCCTCGCGGAAGCCGCCGAAGTGCGGAGCCTTGAAGAACTCCGTCGTGACCGTGCCGATCGAGCCCAGCCCCTCGGCCTGCCGTCGCAGCTCCCGCAGAGCGGCGAAGTAGCGTCGCGACTGGCTGATCATGAGCAGTTGCCCCGACAGGTCTGCCATCCCCGCCTGGATGAGCGCGGCCGCCACGGTCGGCGCAGCAGGCTTCTCGCACAGCACCGGGTAACCGGCGGCGAGCGCCTCTTCGTTGACCACGAGGTGCGCCTCGGGAACGGTGACGTTCACGATGGCGTCGGCACCCACCAGGTCGGCGACCTCTGCGGCACTCCGGCCGACCGGAACGTCGGGCGTTCCGGCATCCGTCAGGGCGGCGCGAGCGACGTCGAGATCGAGGTCCACCAGGCCCACCAGTTCGACCTCTGGGCTCTCGGCGATCGTGCGCAGCCAGGCGCGCCCCATTCCCCCCGCCCCGACCTGCACCAGGCGCAGCGGACTCGTCATCGCTCCATCGCTCCTTCGTAGCCCCGCCCGTTGTAGAAGTCCTCTTTCTCGTAGCGCAGCAGCACCGGAATCTCGCGCTGCGGACGCAGGGACTTCGCCCACTCCACGGCGTTCGCGAGTACCTGACGAACCTCCGCCTGGTGATAGACCGGGTAGTCCTGGTCGCCCGGGCTGAAGTAGAAGATCTTGCCGAAGCCGCGCCGGTAGGTCATGCCGCTGCGGAAGACCTCTCCCCCGGAGAACGTCGACAGGAAGACCAGCTCATCCGGCGCTGGAACGTCGAAGAACTCTCCGTACATCTCCTGCGCGGGAATGAGGAACGGATGCGGGATGCCCCGGGCGATCGGGTGCGTCGGGTCGACCGTCCAGACGATCTCGCGATCATCCTTGGAGCGCCAGCGCAGCGTGCACGTGGTTCCCATGAGGCGGCCGAAGATTCGCGACCAGTGTCCGGAGTGGAGGACGATGAGGCCCATCCCCTCCAGCACATGACGCTGCACGCGGTCCACGACCTCGTCGGAGACCTCACCATGCGCGGCATGCCCCCACCAGACGAGCACATCGGTGGCCGCCAGCACCTCTTCGGTCAGCCCGTGCTCCGGGTCGTCCAGCGTGACGGTCGTGACGGTCGCCCGTTCACCGAGGTTCTCCTCGATGCCCTCCTTGATGGTGGTGTGCATGCCGAGCGGATAGATGTCGCGCACCTTCTGCTCGACCTGCTCGTGCCGGTTCTCTCCCCAGACGACGACGCGAATGGGGTACTCGGGCGTGGTGGTGCCGGTCATTTCTTTCATCCTTCGGAGTTCTTTTTCGGGGGTATGCGGGCAGAGCGATGGTCGGCGGCTACTTGACCGCCCCGCCCGTGGCGCCGGCGGCGATATAGCGCTGCGCGAGGACGAGGAGGACGATCGCCGGAATCGAGGAGAGCACGGCCGTCGCCATGACCGCACTCCAGTTCGCGACCTGCGTGCCGAGGTACTGATAGATGCCGAGCGTGACCGGAGTGATGTCGTCCGTCGTCGTCAGGGTGAGCGCGAAGAGGAAGTCGCTCCACGAGAAGAGGAAGGCGAACAGGCCGGCCGTGATGAGCGAGTTCTTGGCGACGGGCAGCACGATCGACCAGAAGGCGCGGAGGTGGCCTGCGCCGTCCACGCGCGCGGCCTCGATGATGGACGGCGGCACGCTCATCATGAAGGCGCGCAGGATCATGATCGAGAACGGAATGGCATGGGTGGCGTCGGCGAGGATCAGACCTGCGATCGAGTTGAGCATCCCGAGGTCGTTGTAGGCCGCGTACAGCGCGTTGGCGATGACGACGCCGGGGATCATCTGTGCGATCAGCACGGCGAGCAGCGCGACGTTGATCCAGCGATAGCGGAACTGCGCGAGCGCATACGCGGCAGGGGCGGCGATCGCCAGACTGAAGATCACCGTTCCCACCGAGATGAGCAGGCTCGTGACGAGGTTCGGGCCTTGGTCGGCGATCGCCTTCTCGTACCCGGCGAAGCTGGGGTTGAGCGGCAGCAGCGATGCCGTGAGCGTGTTGCCCGAGGGCTGGAGGGACGCGTTGATCATCCAGTACACGGGGAAAAGCATGATGGCGAGGAACGCGACGCCGAGAACGGTGAACAGCAGCGGCCGCCCCGAGCGCGGCATCGCCCGCCGGTTCGCCCTGCCGCCGGTGACGATGGTCATCGTGGTCATGTCTGTGCCTTCCTACTCGTCCACCGGCTTGCGGTTGCCGCGCAGATAGATGACGGCGAACACGAGCGAGATGAGGATGAGGATGTTGCTGAACGCGGCGCCGACGCCGAAGTCGAAGTCGACGAACGACGACTGGTACGAACGGATGGCGATCGTCTGGGTCGCGTTCGCAGGGCCGCCGTTGGTGAGTCCGAGGATGATGTCGATGACCTTCAGCGTGTACACGACGCCCAGCACGAGGACCACGTTGATCACGGGGCGGAGGTTGGGAAGCGTGATGTGCCAGAACGCCTTCCAGCCGGTCGCACCGTCCAGCGATGCGGCCTCGTAGAGTTCCTCGGGGATGTCCTGCAGACCGCCGTAGAGGATCGTGACGTTGAACGGGATGCCGATCCAGATGTTCACGAGGATCACCGCGACCAGCGCCACATCGGGGCTGTTCAGCCACGGGATCGCACTGAGCCCCACCGAGGTGAGGAACTCGTTGAGGATGCCGCTGTCCTGATCGAGGATCGACCGCCAGGTCGCGCTGGCGACGATGAGCGGAAGCAGCCACGGCAGCAGGAGCATCGCCCGCAGGAAGCCGCTGAGCGGGAACTTCCGGCGGAAGAAGACCGCCAGAGCGAGCCCGATCACGAACTGCCCGGCGATCGAGCCGACCGTGAAGAGCGCGGTGTTGAGCATCGACGGCCAGAAGAGGCCGCTGTTGACGACGGTCAGGTAGTTCGCCCACCCCACCCACGGTGCCTCGCCGGTGAAGAACGTCTTGGTCGTGTACTCCTGGAAGCTCATCACCAGGTTCTTCACGACCGGATAGCCGAAGAACAGGAGGATGTAGAGCGCTGCCGGCGCGATGAACATGGCCTTGACCAGGCCCTCGCGACGGAACCTGGGCCTGCGACGCGCCGGTGGCGTGCGCCGGGCGTCTGCTGTTGCTGTTGCTGTTGCTGTTGCTGTCGTCGTCATCACGAACTCCCTTCCAGGTGCCCCGCGGTCACGCGGGGCACCTGCGGACGTCGATCGGGTCAGCCCTGGGCTGCCTGCTCGAAGGCCTCGTCGGGAGTGGCTTTGCCGGTGAGTGCGAGCTGGATCGCGGTGTAGATGACGGTGGCCTGCTCCGGCCACTCCTCACCCAGCTGGCCCGTCCGCGAGCGTGCGTTGACGACCTGCTCGGCGAAGGCCTCCATCGACGGCACCTTCTCGACGTACTCGGGGATCAGTTCGGTCCTCGTGGGGACCGTGAACCGGGACTCCGCCGCCTCGAGCTCGATGTCGTCGCCGGCCATGCACTCGACGAATTCCGCGGCCTTGGCCTGCTTCGCCTTGTCGCCGGTCTGCGGCACCGTCCACACCTCGCCACCGAGCGGGGCGACGGGGGTCTGGCCGACCTTGTTCACCGGCACCTGGACCGACGCCCAGTTCACATCGGTCTCGTTCAGGGCGGGGATGTTCCAGGGTCCGTTCACCATCATGGCGGCCTTGCCCGCCGCGAATTGGTCCTTGACGTCGCCCTGGCTCCAGTTGATCACGCTCTCAGAGGCGGAGCCGCTGCCGACGAGGTCGACCCAGAGCTGCAGCGCCTCCGCGTTCTCGGGGCTCTGCAGATCGGTCTCGTCGCCGCCGTTGGTCCACATGAACGGCAGGAACTGCCAGCTGCCCTCGTACGTCGCGATCGCTGAGAAGGCGAGCCCGTACTGGTCTCCGGTGGTCAGCGCCTTCGCCGTCGTCTTCAACTCGTCCCAGGTCTTCGGCGGCTCGAGCCCCGCCTGCTCGAACAGGTCGACGTTGTAGAAGAGGCCGAGGGTGTTCACCACCGGGGCGAGGCCGTATACCTCGCCGTCGTACGTCGCGGCATCGAGGATGCCCTGCGCGAACCCTGAGGTGTCGACGTCGAAGGTGCTCAGGGGGGTGAGGCCGCCGGTCGCGGCGATCTCCTGCACATCCGGGTTGTCGAGCATCAGCACGTCGGGGAGCGTCTTGGACGAGGAGCGCTGCAGCACCTTCTGGATGAGGTCCTTGCCCGGCACGGATTCACGTTCGATCGTGACGCCGATGTCGTCCGCACACTGATCGAGCATCTTCTGGACCAGCGTCTTGTCCGGCTCGTTGTTGTAGTAGTCGAGGATGGTGAGGGTATCGGCGTCGCCGCTCGATGCGGAGCCTCCGCCGCCGCATCCTGCGAGGGCGAGCGGCAGGACGGCGGCGCCCGCCACCAGGGTGATGAGTGTCTTTCGTGTGCGCATCGTGTACTCCTTCGTGTGTGATGCAGGTGTGGGTCAGAGGTCGGATTCGCGCGGGTCGAGCGGCACCCAGCGGGCCTGGCCGGCGGCGCTGCGCTCGACCGCGTCGAGAACCCGTTGGACCGCGAGGCCGTCTTCGAACGACGGATCCGGCGTGCGGCGGTCGGCGATGGCCCGCGTGAACTCGACCACCTCATGCACGAAGGCGTGGTCGTACCCGAGTCCGTGTCCTGCGGGCCACCACGCTCCGGCGAACGGGTGCGACGGCTCTGTCACGTGGATCCGCCGGAAGCCCGCTTCGGATTCGTCGACCGTGTGATCATGGAACCAGAGCTCGTTCGGGTTCTCGAAGTCGAACGAGATCGACCCGAGCGAGCCGTTGACCTCGAGCCGCATCGCGTTCTTCCGGCCCGACGCGAAGCGCGTCGCCTCGAACGTCGCGAGCGCCCCGCCGTCGGTGCGGCCGATGAACACCGCGGCATCGTCGACGGTGACGGGGCCGCGCCCCGTTCCTGCGGTGGCGGCGAGTGCACCGGATTCGGCCGGGAGCGGCCTCTCTGTGACGAAGGTCTCCGTGAGCGCGCTGACCCCGATGAGGCGGTGGCCGGTGACGAAGGTCGCCGCGTCGACGATATGGGCGCCGAGATCTCCCAGCGCTCCGGAGCCTGCCCGCTCGCGGTCGAGTCGCCACACCAGAGGGAAGTCCTCCGCCACGATCCAGTCCTGGAGGTACTGGGCGCGCACGTGTCGGATCTTCCCGAGTCGGCCGGTGCGCACGAGTTCTCGTGCGTGCGCGAGTGCCGGCACGAAGCGGTAGCTGTACCCCACCATCGATTGGATGCCGTGCTCGCGGGCCGACCGTGCGGCGGCGACCATGGACTCGGCTTCGGCGAGCGAGTTGGACAGCGGCTTCTCGCAGAGCACGTGCTTGCCCGCGGCGAGAGCTGCCTCCGCGATGCCCGCGTGGAGGTCGCCCGGCACACAGATGTCGATGACATCGACGTGAGGATCGTCCAGCAGGTCCCGCCAGTCCGAGGATGCTCGGGCGATGTCATGGCGCGCGGCGAACGCGGCCGTCCGCTCCGGGTTCTGCCCCGCCACGGCAACGACCCGGGGCGTGAGCGCGAGGTCGAAGGCGCGCGGCGCCAGAGTCCAGGCCTGGGTGTGCACACGACCCATGAACGACGTGCCGACGAGCCCCACTCCGAGCACATCGCTCTCAGACACCTGCGTCATCACCACTCCTGTTCGCCGTCGATCAGAGTCCCGGTTAAGCGTTTAAACTGCCGTTGTCCGAGTATGCAGTCATATGTTGGAGTTGTCAACATATTCATCCGCGATGATGGACTCATCCGCATCCCGCAGGATCGCCTCGCCCGAGAGGAGCGTCATGGTCACCATGCGCGACGTCGCAGCGCGCGCGAACGTCTCGGTGGCGACGGTCTCGTTCGTCGTCAACGGCAGCAAGCCGATCTCCTCCGCGACCACGGCGCGCGTGGAGCAGGCGATGCGGGAGCTCGGGTACCGTCGCAATCCGGTCGGCGCCGCCCTGGCCCGGGGTCGCACCAAGATCATCGGGATGCTGTACCCCGCCCTTCAACGACCGCTCAGCGGCACCGTCGGGGGCTTCTTCACGAGTGCGACGGCGCGCGCGCGGGAGCGGGGCTATCAGCTCGTCCTGTGGCCGATCAGCAACGACTCCGACGAGACGATGGCACTGGCCGACACCGGACTGGTCGACGGGGTGCTGCTGATGGAGGTGCAGCTGAACGACAGTCGCGTGCCCGCGCTGATCGCGGGTCGGACCCCGTTCGCCCTCATCGGACGCACGGCCGAGCCGGAGGGTCTCGCCTACGTCGACGTGGACTTCGCGGCCACCGTGTCGAGCGCGGTCGCGACGCTGACCGACCTCGGGCACCGAGAATTCTGTCTGGTGACGGGCGGCACGCGCGCCGGGCGCTTCGAGGCACATGGTCCTGCCGAGCGCTCGCGAAGCAGCTTTCTGACGAACATGGAGAGCGCCGGCCTGCGGGGGTCCGTGAGGTACTGCAGCGAGGACTCCTCCGAGGGAAGGGCGTTCGGACGCACCTTCCGCGACGAGCATCCGGAGACGACAGCACTGTTGCTGCTCAACGAACACGCCGCACCGGGGATCGTCATCGGCCTGCGCGATGCCGGCGTGCGCGTGCCGGGGGACCTCTCCATCATCTCGCTCGGCTCATCCAGCCACATGGCAGGCATGGCCGATCCGGCGCTGACCTTCATGCGCTCGCCTGCCGACGAGCTGGGACGCCTCGGCGTCGACACCATCATCGACCGCATCGAGAACCCCGAGGCCGAGCTCGCCGCCGTCCTGCTCCCCTGCGAGATGGTGCCCGGCCAGTCGATCGCCGAGGCCCCATCGCGCGGATAGCCGCCTCACCGCGCGACGAGATCCAGCCCCACCCCCCGCACCGCAGACACCGTCGCCCAGGCGCCGTCGATCCGGACGGGTGAGGGGGCGGCGAGGATGCCGAGCGCCTCGAAGCCGGCATCCTCCACGTCTTCCACCCACGTCGCGGACGGGAGCGTCACCGCCAGCTGCGCCGAGAGGTCGGGCAGCAGGTGCGGGGCGAGCATCACGCCGCGCTCCTCGGCGAGCGCGGCGATCTCGAGGAACGGCGTGATCCCGCCCACGCGGATGACATTGGGCTGGACGACCGCGGCGAATCCCGCGTCGATCGCCTCCCGGAAGCGGTGCACCGTGTGGAGGTTCTCTCCGAGCGCGATCGGCGTCTCGATGCGGCGGGCGAGCTCGCGGTAGGCGGCCGTGTCGTCGGAGCGCAGCGGCTCTTCGATCCAGGTGAGGTCGAACGCGCAGAGATCGCCCAGAGCGCGCGTCGCGCGGTCGAGATCCCATCGCTGGTTCGCGTCGATCATGAGCTGCCGATCCGGTCCGAGGATGTCACGCACGAGGGCGACCCTCGCCACGTCCTCCCGGAGGTCTGCCCGGCCGACCTTGATCTTCGCCGCCCGGATGCCACGATCGACCCAGCGCTCGACCTGAGCGGCGAGCTCGGCCTCGGAGTAATGCAGATTGACGCCCGAACCGTAGACCAGGAGCCGCTCGTGCACCCGGCCGAGCAGATCGGGTATGCCTGCACCTCGCGAGCGCGCTCGCAGATCCCACAGCGCCAAGTCGATACCGGCCATCGCGATCGTGGTGATGCCGCCACCACCGGCCTCGTGGAGGTGGGCCCACAGCGCCGGCCACAGTTCCCGCGGATCGCTGTCGCGCCCGAGGGCGAAGCGGCGGATGTCGTCTTCGAGGAGCGCGGCCACCGCGCTCGCGCCGATCGAGGGCGTCCAGGAGAACCCGGTGCCCACTCCCCCGTCGACATCCGCCACATCCACACGCACGAGGTGCAGGTCGGGCGCTTCCGGAACCCATGGTCGCGGCATCCGGACCGACAGCGGACGGACGTCGATCCGGGCGATGGCGCTCATGGCGCCCTCCCTTCCGTCGGGGAATCGGATGCCGCGAGCGCAGCACGTGCGTCGGGGGGCAGTTCGGTGCGCCACGAGCGACGAGGCACCCAGCCCGTGTCGCGGGTGGCGGCCGAGGTGTCGAAAGCGCCGACGGTTCCCGCGAGGGCGCGTGCGGCGTCGCGGGCGCCGGGGTGGAACAGGGGCAGCAGCTCGTCGAGCGGGCGTGTGGCGAGGGCGTCCTCCGCCCCTACGAAGTAACACGCGCCGCTCGGTGACCGCTCTGCCGCCAGCCATGCGGCGACGAACTCGCCGACATCACGGGCGTCGACGTAGTTGAAGAGCGAGACCGCGGCGAGCCCCGGGTCCTGCAGCCGGTCGAGCACGGTGTGGCCCTGCTGGGTGGGAGCGCCGTTCCACTCCTCCGGCGTGATGACGTAGCAGGGTCGGAACGACGCGAACCTGACGGTCGGTGTCGAGCGGGCGAAAGCGGCGACCGTCTCCTCCACGCACACCTTCGACAGCGCGTAGGCATTCGCCGGGGAGCAGGGCGCCGACTCGTCGAAGGGCAGTCGGTCAGGCGCCCATCCGGGAGCACCGTAGCCCAGCACCGTGGGACTCGAGGCGACGAGCACGTGCTCCACGCCCGCGGCGACCGCGGCCTCGATCACCGTGTACGCCATGCTCGTGTTGACGGAGAAGATCTCGCGCTCCGGGGCGCTGAAGGGCACCGCGATCGCTGCGAGATGCACGAGCGCCTGCGGCGCGATGGTCGCCAGCACGTCGGCGGTCTCCGCGGGGTCGGTCAGATCGACCGGTGCGACCCCGTCGCCCCACGCGCGGTCGAGGCCGTGCACCTCGTGCCCGGCCGCGGCGAGCACCTCGACGACGGATCGCCCCAGTCGGCCCGATGCTCCGGTCACTGCGACGCGCATGTGTTCCCCTCTCTCCGATCCGACGGATCAGGCCTCTCGCCAGACCCGTACGTCCCACGCGGCGAGCGCGACCACGTCACCCGCCTCGTGGGCGGTGCTGTTGATCCCCGACGCCACGGCACGGGCGAGGCGGATCTCCCGCGGCTCGCCCGACCAGTTGTGCAGTACCCATATCCGCCCGCGCGCACCGGTCAGCGAATGCACGGTGACCGACGACGGCCGATCGACGACCACCCCGGACGCCGACGGGTCGACAGCCGCAGCGTCCGCGATCACGCGGACGAGCGATGCGCGGTCGGGCAGTGTACCGACGATGGTGATCTCCCCTGCGCCCACCGCATTCCGCGTGACCGCTGCCCACCGCCCGTAGTGCGGATGCCGGTACCCGACGACCGCGGTCGCCTCGCCCGGCTCCAGCGCGTCGATCCAGCCGTGCGCCGCACCGACGACGAGGCCGTCCCGCTCGAGCGGCACCGGGATCGGCGGCGCCGCGAACTCCTGATACGTGACTCCCGCTAGCGCCCCGAGGATCACCGGCGCCGCGACTGCCCGCATCCGCCCCTCGTCGTCGGCGAAGCCGGTGCGCGGTCCGACGACGAGGCGGCCGCCCTGCCGCACATACTCCGCGAGGATCTCGAGCGTGCGATCGGATGCCGCGATGAGCCCGGCCACGATCAGAGCCGGAAAGCGCGCGCGAAGCGCCGACGCGTCGGTCAGCTGCCGCTCGTTCACGTAGCCGACCTGGAGTCCCGCGTCGATCGCCGCGCGGCCGAACGCCCCGACGATCCGCGCATACGATCCGCGGTCGGGAACGCGGCCCGCCGCCAGCGGAGGCTCGAAGGCCATCACCCATTCGCTGTCATGGGCGTACACGATCCCGATGTCGGCATCCGGCTCGGCATCCGCCCACCATTCCGACGCGGCGGCGAACTGCCGTCCGATCTCCGCGATCTCCGCGTAGACGCGGCCGGGCCGGAGGTCGTGACCGAGGATCCCGCCCCAGTGCACCTCGGCGCCCGAATGCAACGTGTGCCAGTGCCAGTAGGAGACGAGGCGCGCCCCGCGCGCCGCGAGCAGCCAGGCGACCTGCGTGAGCTGGCCGTCGTACGGCGGCCGGGTCAGCGAGGCGCCACCGATCGACGTCGCCCCTGTCTCGGTGACGAGGAAGGGCGTCTGCCGGGTCGCGCGCATCCGGTCGGCGGCCAGGATCAGCTGGGGTACGTCGTCGGCGTACCACTGGCCGCCAGCCCCTTCGCGCTCGTACTCGAGGCTGTCCTGTGCCAGGTAGTACGCGTTGCCGCTGGCGATGTCGAGGTGCGCTCCGACGGCGACGTCGTCCATCGCAGGCCGCTGATACGCGATGCACGTGGTGAGCAGCGTGTCGTCGGCGATCAGCTCGCGCGCGATCCCCGCCTGCCAGCCGATGTACTCCGCAGTGAGCTCGGCCTGGAACCGGCGCCACGCCAGGTCGTACGCCGGGGTCGTGTTGCCGGACGGCGCCCACAGCTCGTCCCACTCCGAGATCCGGTGCGACCAATAGGCCAGGCCCCACTCGCGGTTCAACCTCTCGACATCGCCGTAGCGGTCGGCGACCCAGCGACGGAAGCGCTCGACGACGTGCGGGTTGTGGATGAGGTGCAGACCGGCCTCGTTGTCGAGCTGCACGCCGATGACCGCCGGATGCCTGCCGTGGCGGCCGAGTACCGCGCGGATGACTCGCTCCGCGTAGAAGCGGAACACCTCCGACGTGTAGTCGACCTCCTGCCGGGCACCCCACGGCACGGAAGAGCCGTCCTTGCGCACCACGGCCAACTCGGGATGCCGGCGGCTGAGCCACGGCGGCACCGCGTACGTCGGCGTGCCGAGGATGACGTCGATGCCGTGCGCCGCCGCCGCGTCGAGGATCGGCTCCAGCCAATCCAGATCGAACTCGCCGTCGCGTGGCTCCCACGTCGACCACACCGATTCCCCCACCCGGATGCAGGTGATCCCGGCCGCGGCCATGAGCCGGAGATCGGCCTTGAGACGTGACGGATCCGGCAGGTACTCGTTGTAGTAGGCGGCGCCGAGTCGCGGACCCCCGCCCCACGGTTTCCTCGCGCCGTCCGCCAGACGAGTCATCGCTCAGGCGTCGACGCGCGTGAGGCGGAGGGCGATCGACTCCCCCTCGGGAAGGTCGACCGGGGCAGACACGCGGTCGAACGCCTCGTTGCGCGTCACCTCCGTGAGGGTGAAAGATCGCGCCACGGGGGTGATCGTCATGTTCCAGGTGTCGATGACGTCGACCTGGAAGACGTCGCCGACCTCAGGGCTCTCGACGGAGGAGTCGACCGGAATCCGGAACGGCCACGAGTCGGGGGCCGAGCGGCCGAGATACTGCACGTACTGGCGTCGCTGCCGGCCCGCGAGGAACGCGGGGTCATCCCACTTGTCGATGGGGTCGAGCCCCGGCACGACGAGATCGTCGAGAACACGACGGAGGAATCCGAGCCTCGCCGGAGACTCTCCGCGCAGCACACCGCCCTCCACCATGTGCAGGCTCCCGCTCTCGGTCAGGAAGCTCTCGCCGTGCGAGGCGTAGCAGCCTGCCACGGTCGTGATCCAGAAGCGGTGCACGAGTTCGGGACCGTCGAGGTGCCCCCAGCGATCGGGGATGTCTCCCTCGTACTTGATCTCGTCGAGCACCACCGGCTTCTTCCAGACGTCGCGATACAGGTTCGCGCGACCGAACTCCTCCGCCGCGGAGCCGTTCTGGATCGACGCGTGCGTCACCCAGGGCTGATTGTTGTCGTAGATCTCAACCCAGTTGTGGATCGACCGCAGGTGGTCGTGCGGATCGACGGCCGCGAGGAGCGCGCCGGTGCGGTCCCACCGATCGTCCGGTCGCTCGAGCTGGTCGAACTCGTTGCACAGCGACCACCACACGTGCGGGTACCCCGACAGCCGCGCCACGAGGTAGCGCAGGTACACGGCATCCTCCTCCTCGCTCAGCGCGTCGAGTCCGAACTGGCCGCGGTCGTAGGCGTCGTAGATGAGCACATCGGCCTGGATGCCGCGAGCGCCGAGCATCTCGACGGCGCGGTCGAGGCGCTGGAAGAACTCCGGCACGGGGCGAGTGACGTTCCAGCGGCCGTCGGTCTTCTCGAACGGCATCAGCGTCGGAACGTGCTCGACGTAGCCGCCACCCTGGGGGAAGACCATGAACCGAAGCTTGTTGAAGCCGATCCCGGCGATGTCGTCGACGGTCCGCGTGAACATGGGCTCTTCCTGGTGCAGCCAGTTGTAGGCGGTCGTCCCGACCGGACGGTAGGGCGTGCCGTCCGCGTGCGCGAAGTGGAAGCGGTGAGCGACCCGCACCGGGCCGTTCCCCTCTCCCGGACCGACCTCGAACGATCCAGAGATGCGATCGAGCGAGGTCCTCGCGCCTTCGACCTGCCAGGTCCAGGTGCCGATCGATTCAGGACAGAAGCGGATCCGATACGTCGTCCCGCCGTCCCAGAACCCTGGTACGACGAGCGTCTGATCCCCTTGCTGAAGCCGCACCGAGAAGGGAGGTTCGGCGTCCACCGGCAGGACCTCGGCCCCTTCGAACGCGAGCTCGATGGCGTCGTACCTGGGGAACATCATCATCCTCCTGCGTCGAAGGTCACCCGTCGGCGGGTGGCGATGACTCATCCTTGCATAATCTTAGTTGGGCGAATCTCTATTCAGATCGGATCTGCGAGAATATACTTTCATCAGCGAATCTCCATCCGCTGCCTGATGCAGGAGGACTCTCAGTGTCGTCGACTCCGTTCACCGCACCTGTCGACGGCCAGCTGCGCCTGCTCACGAAGGTGGCGCGAATGTACCACGAACGCGGCATCCGGCAGTCGGAGATCGCCGCTGCCCTCAGCATCTCGCAGGCGAAGGTGTCCCGTCTGCTGAAGCGCGCCGAGACCGCGGGGATCGTGCGGACCATCGTCACGGTCGCCCCCGGTGTGCATGCCGAGCTCGAAGAGCGCTTGGAAGCCGGCTACGGACTCTCGGAGGCGGTCATCGTCGACGTGGAACCGGATGCCGACGAGACCGAGATGCTCGCCGCGATCGGCGCGGGCGCCGCCGGGTACCTCGAAGCCTCTCTCTCGGGGAGCGACCGGATCGGCGTCTCATCGTGGAGCCGCTCCGTGCTCGCGATGACCGATCGGATGCGCCCGCTCCCCACCCGCGGCGCGATCGAGGTCGTGCAGCTGCTCGGCGGCACGGGCGCACCGGAAGCGCAGGGGCACTCGCACCGGCTGCTCGGAGCACTCGCCCGGATGCTCGGCGCCGACCCGATCTACGTGCAGGCGCCCGGCATCGTGGCCGATCCCGCCGTGCGGGACAGCCTGCTGCGCGATCCGTCGATGCAGGACACGATGCGCCACTGGGAGTCGTTGACGATGACCATCATGGGCATCGGCAGCATCGACCCCTCCGACGTGCTGTCCACCAGTGGCAACGCCTTCGCCGACGACGATCGCGCCCAGCTGCTGGCCGAGGGTGCGGTCGGCGACATCTGCCACCACGTCTACCGCATCGACGGCTCCGCCGTGACCGGCGAGATCGACGACCGCGTGATCGCGATCCCGATCGACAGCCTGCTGCGGATCCCCCGCCGCGTCGGCATCGCCGGCGGCGAGCGCAAGCTCGACGCGATCCGCGGTGCGATCGCGGGCGGCTGGGTCACGGCGCTCGTCACCGACCTGCACACCGCCGAGCGGCTCGCAGAGGCGATCTGACGCGAGGACCCCGACGGCTCTACGGCTCCGTCGAGCGCGCTCATTCACCGGCACGACGAAGTCCGGGCCAGCGCCACTGGCTCCACTGCGACATGGTCTAAGTCAAAGTGATACCAAACCTGTGAGCGACGCGTTCCAGGCTGTGGTCGAACAGGCTGAGCTTGAACCCGGCGAGAACTTCGGCGTAGGCGGTCTCGTGGTTCTCAGCGACGTAGAACGTCTGACCGAGGATGTCGAAACGCCCCCAATCCTGACGGTGCACGTCGGCTGTCCGGGCGACCGCTGACGGCTGAGCATACTCATGCTTGCCGACGTGATAACCCCGTGCTGGCCCCCACGGGACCAGCCTGAGCCCGGTGACCGTACAGGTATGAGCCTCTGCCGTCACTCGTCGACGCCGCCGTCCATGAACGCCTGGGCCGCGCGGCGCACCTCCGCGTGCCGATCATGTCGAATCGCCGCCACGGGTGACTGCTCCGACAGCAGCGGGTTCCCTCCGATGAACCAGCGTCGCGCGGCGGACGGCCCTACAGCGCCGCGACGGCCTCGCTCAGCCGACGGATGCCGAGGGCGAGACTCGTCAGCACGCGGGCGGTCACGTCGACACCCTCGGCTGCGCTGGCCATCGAGGCCTGCGCGAGAACGACGACGTCGGCGTCCGCGGCCACGCGCTCGATCGCCGCGCCCACCAGACGGTCATGCGTGGCGCGGTCGCCGCCTGCCACGGCTTCGAAGGCTCCGGCGACGACCTCGCTGACGAACTCCGGTGTGCGACCGGCGAGCTCGGCCCGCTCGCGGAGGAGTGCGAGCGTGGGCGTCAGCGTCGTCGGCAGGGTGGCAAGCACGGCGATGCGCTCACCCGCGGCGACGGCGTCATCGGCCATCGCCTCGTCGATCCGCAGCACCGGGATGCCGACGGCATCCGCCGTGGACCCGGCGAGGTGCGAGATCGACGAGCACGTGAACATCACGACGTCCGCACCTCCGGCGCGAGCCGCCTGGGCGAGGTCGATCAGGCGTTCCGGCACGGAGGCGGATCGCTCGGGGTCGCCGAGGTCGGCGACGATCTTGTCGTCGAGGTAGTTCACCGTCGTCGCCCCGCCGAGATGTTCGCGCGCGAGGTCGGCGACCGGCGGGATCACGACGGCGCCGGTGTGGAGGAAGGCGACGCGGGGCGCTCGGGAGGTCATCGGATCATCCTTTCAGGGCACCGCCGGCCATGCCGGCCATGATCTTCTTGTTGAGCGCCAGGAAGACGATCATCAGCACGACGATGTTCAGGCTCACGGCCGCGAACAGCGGCCCGTACTGGGTGGAGCCGTACTCGTCGCTGAGACTGAGCAGGCCGACCTGGATCGTCGCGAGCTCGGGTCTCGTGGTGAAGGTCAGCGCGATCAGCAGGTCGTTCCAGACGCTGAAGAACTGCACGATCCCCACGGTGAGGATCGCGTTCTTCATCATCGGCATCCCGATCAGGAAGAACGAGCGCAGCGGACCCGACCCGTCGACCGTCGCCGCCTCGAAGATCTCGCGCGGCACCGCCCGGAAGTACGTGGCCATCAGGAACGTCGTCAGCGGCAGCCCCATCACCGTGTAGGTGATGATCATCGGCAGCATCGTGTTGGTGAGTCCGAGCCGGAAGTAGACGATGAACAGCGGAACGAGGATCATCTGCCCCGGCACCATGATGCCCGCGAGCACGTAGAGCAGAACCGCGTTGCGGCCCTTCCAGATCATGACCTCGAGCGCGTATCCCGCGGCGACGCCGATGAAGACGATCAGCAGCACCGAGGGGATCGTGACGATGATGCTGTTGAGGTAGTTGCGCGCGACATCGCCGTTGGTGAGGGCCGTGATGTAGTTGTCGAACTGCCAGGTCTTCGGCAGCGACAGCGCGGGATCCGAGAGGAACTCGGCCTGCGTCTTGAAGGAGCCCAGCACCATCCACACCTGCGGATAGAGCACGACCACCATGAGCAGCGCGACCAGGATCCAGACCGGGATGCGGCGGAGGGCGCGGAGCGCGGTGCGTCGCCCCTGACCCGGGCGTGGCCGGAGGACCGTGGGGGTCGCGACGGTGAGCTGTGTCGGTGTCTGCGTCGTCGTCATGATCAGACCTCCGCCTTCTGTCGCTGCGATCGGAAGATCGCGAGGGTGAAGACCAGGCACAGGATCGTCAGGACGAGCGCGATGGTCGAGCCGTACCCGTACTCGGCGTACTCGAACGCCGTGCGGTACATGTACAGCGTGAGCGGAGCGGTCGACGTGCCGGGCTGGCCGTTGTTCAACGCGAGGAGGCTGTCGAACACCTTGAGAGTGGAGTTCAGGCTGAAGATGATCGACGAGAGCAGGATCGGCAGCGACAGCGGCAGGATGATGTTCTTGACCAGGCGCAGACCGTTGGCGCCGTCGAGCCGAGCGGATTCGATGATCTCCTCGGGGATGTCGAGGAGACCCGCGTAGAGCAGCACGGCGTAGAAGCCCATCGAGCTCCACAGGGTCATGACGATCGCGGTCGCCATCGTGCCTGCTGTGGAAGCGAGCACCTCGACGCTTTCACCGCCGAAGAAGTTGATGATGTCGTTGACCGGCCCCTGGTTGTCTCCCACCGCGACGAAGCTCTTGAACAGCAGCGCGACGGCGACCGTGGGGAGGATGGCCGGAAAGAACACGATCGTGCGCACGAGGGACGAGCCCTTGCGCAGCACGAAGACGTAGAGGAGCGCGAGTCCGTAGCCGAGCGCGACCTGGCCGATCGTCGCGACGACGGCGAAGAACACGCTGACGCCGAGAGACTGCAGCGCGGCCTTGTCGGTGAAGAACGTGGTGAAGTTCTCGATGCCGACCCATTCGAAGCCGCGGAGAGTGTTTCCCTCGAAGAACGACAGGCCGAACGACCACAGCACCGGCACCATCTTCAACAGGGTGTACAGCAGCAGGGCCGGGCCGAGCAGGATGAAGATCGTCTTGCGATCTCCGAAGATCGAGTTCATTCGCTCGGTCCTTTCTCGGAAGAAGCCGACTCCTCGCCACGACGGCGAGGAGTCGGCTTCGGAGTCAACGGTTGGCGTCGATGCTGTCCTGCAGCGCCGTCATGTAGTCCTCCGCAGACATCTGGCCCGTGGTCAGCAGAGTGCCGTTGGTGGACGCGAGCGAGTTGCTCTTCGGGTCCATCAGGGCTTCGAACCACAGTACGGTCTCGTCGATGCCGGAGATGCGCTCCTGGATCTCGAGCGTGTTCTCGCTGATGTCGGTGACCTCGCCGTTCACGGCGAAGCCGGAGATCGAGCCGGTGTCCTGCAGCGCCTGCTGGCCGTAGTTCTCCGAGATGCAGGCGACCCAGTCCTTCACCTTCGGGCCGAACTGCCCGGCGGCGATGATCATCGGCGCTCCGGCGTTGGCGGGGTACTGGTCGATCGATCCCTCGCCGCCCTCGACGGCCGGGAACGGCATGAAGCCGACGTTCTCGCCGCCGATCTGGTTGCGCTCGGGGTCGTTGATCGCGCTCAGCAGCCAGGTTCCGTCATAGGCCATGCCGGCCTCGCCGGTGAGGAACAGGTTCGACGTGGCGTCGGGGTCGCGGGTCGAGAAGCCCTCGCCGAAGTACCCCTTCTCCGCATAGGCGGCGAGCGCGTCGGCTGCCTCGACGTACTCGGGGTCCGTCAGCTTCGCGTCGCCGTCGGCGACCGCCTTCATGGCGTCGGGGCCGACGTTGCGGAAGATGTACATGCCGAGCAGTCGGGTCAACGGGAAGCCCGCGGCACCGGCCTGTGCCATGGCGGTGTAGCCGGCATCCTGCAGCTCCTGCGAGACGTCGCCGAGCTCGTCCCAGGTCTGCGGCTCGTCGAGGCCGAGCTCTTCGAAGATCTGCTTGTTGTAGAAGATGCCCTCGATGTTGTACTGATACGGCAGCGAGACGAAACCGCCGTAGACCTGCTCGACGGTGGATGCTGCGGCGGGGAGCACGTTGTCCCAGGCGTCCTTCTCCTCGAGCGCGGCCTTCAGATCACCGACGAGGCCCGCGGCGCCCAGGTCGCCGTCGGGGCGGATGAGCGCGGTGCCGGCGATCGTGTGAGTGGGAAGCGCATCCTGGCTGGCGAGCAGCGTGACGCGCTGCACGGTGTCGGCCTGCGCGATCTTCTGGTGCTCGATGGGGAGCGCGTCGTTCTCCGCCTTGCACTGATCGGCAGCGAGGGCGTCGAGCGTCGGGCCGATGACGGTGTTCTCGTTCGCCGTCATGACGGTGAACGCTTCGGGGTCGGTGCCGCCGTCGGAGGCACCCCCGCCGCCACCGCCGCCGGGGTTGTCACCGGTGCCGCCGCACGCCGCGAGAGGGAGTGCTGCGGCGACGACGATTCCGAGCGCGAGCCATTTGCGGCCTCGGGTGCTGTGGGTGTTCATGACGTCCTCCTTGACGAAGTGCAGGGCGATGCGGGGTATGACACGAGAGTAGAATCGTTTCAACGGTGTGTCAACAATCAGTATTGAAAATATATTCACACACCGCCGAAATCGCGCTAGCATGCATGATCATGCGGTCCTGCGATGTCTTGCAGATTGCTTGATCTGACTGCTGCCACCGCTGGCAGCCGCCTCGGAAGGAACACGTCATGTCGACGACGAAGACTCTGCGCGGAACGAGCCCGCTGCGGCCGCTCGGCGCGGAGAACGCCCGCTGGTCCCACGGCTTCTGGGGCGCGATCCACGATCGCACCCGCGACGTCACCGTCCCGCAGATCTGGTCATCCCTCAGAGACCCGGCGGTCAGCCCCGGGCTCGCGAATTTCCGCATCGCCGCCGGGCTGGAAGAGGGCGAGCACCTCGGCCCCTCCTTCATGGACGGCGACTTCTACAAGTGGCTGGAGGCGGCGATCGCCAGCCTCGAGACCGATCCCGACGCCGAACTCGCGCAGCGCATCGAGGACATCGCCGCGCTGATCGCCTCGGTGCAGCGGCCCGACGGCTACCTGCACACCCCGACGATCATCGCCGACCGCAACGACGTCGATGTCGCAGCCCTCACCGACCGCTTCCACTTCGAGACCTACAACCTCGGCCACCTGATCACGGCCGGAGTCAGGCATCACGAGGTCACCGGATCCGACACCCTGCTCGACGCCGCGCGCAAGGCCGCCGACTTCCTCGAGGATCTCGCGACGAACAAGCCGCTGGAGCTCGCCCGCAGCGCCATCTGCCCCTCGCATTACATGGCCGTCATCGAGCTCTACCGCGTGACCCGCGACGAGCGTCACCTGCGCCTCGCCGAGGCGTTCGTGCGCGTGCGCGACGACTTCGAGGGCGGGGACGACAACCAGGACCGCGTGCCGATCCGCGAGCAGACGGTCGTCGCCGGACACGCTGTGCGCGCCAACTACCTCTACGCGGGCCTCGCCGACCTGGTGCTGGAGACCGGCGACCCCGAGCTCAAAAGCGTGCTGGAACGCCTCTGGCAGGACGTCATCGACACCAAGCTCTACATCACCGGCGGATGCGGGGCGCTGTACGACGGCGCCTCACCGGATGCCTCGCCCTGGCAGCGCGACATCAGCCGCGTGCATCAGGCGTACGGCCGCGCGTACCAGCTGCCGCACACCACCGCGCACAACGAGTCGTGCGCCAACATCGGGATGATCTTCTGGAGCGAGCGGATGCTCGCCCTCACCGGCGACGCGAAGTACGCCGACGTGATCGAGCAGGTCGCGTACAACAGCCTGCTGGCGAGCGTGAGCCTGGCCGGGTCCGAGTACTTCTACACCAACGCCCTGCGGCAGGTGCGCGACCTCCCGTACCCGTTGCGGCGTCCCGGCGACACCGCGATCCACCCCACGCCTCCGCCCCCGCCCTCGGACGAGCGGCTGCGCGAGGGCTATCTGGCGTGCTTCTGCTGCCCGCCGAACATCGCCCGCACGCTCGCCCGCTTCCACGAGCGCGCCGCGTCCGTCGGTGAAGACGGCCTCCACGTGCATCAGTACGGCGGCAGCGAGCTGAATGTGTCGAGCGAGGACGGTCGGTCACTCGCCCTCCGCGAGGACAGCGACTACCCCTGGAGCGAGACCATCACGTTCACCGTGACGGAGGCATCCGGCGGCGGTCTCCCGCTGCATCTGCGCATCCCCGGATGGAGCGAAGGCGCCACCGCTACGGTGAACGGCGCCACAGTCGAGGTCTCGGCCCCCGGAACCTACACGCGCATCGAACACGACTGGACGGAGGGCGACGTCGTCGTGATGACCCTGCCGATGCCGGTGCGGATGCTGCGCGGCCACCGCCTGGCGGAGGAGACGGCCAACCAGGTCGCGGTGCGCCGCGGTCCGGTCGTCTACGCGCTCGAGAGCGCCGACCTTCCGGAGCCGGTCATGCTCGAGCAGGCGGCGCTCCGCCGCGGAGCGGCCCTGACACCGGTCGCGACGGAGATCGACGGCCACCGCGTCATCGCCATCGACACCGAGATCGCCGTGCTGCCGACGACCTCGGAGGACGCGTTGTACGACCTGCTGGGCGAGGCCGAGGTGACCACGGCTCCCGCGCGTCTCGTGCCCTATCACGCGTGGGGCAACCGGGGCGCCGGCGAGATGTCCGTGTGGCTCCCGCTGGTGTGGGGACCGTGATGAGCGCGCATCACGTCATCGCGACCTATGTCATCGAGACCTCGCTCCCGCTGCAGCACGCGGCGGAGGTGCTGGCGGGCGAGCAGTCGACCGGCACGTTCGTGCGGGTGCAGCGCGAGTCCGACGACGTCAGGGCGCGCTTCGCAGCCCAGGTCGAGTCGCTCCAGGAGATCCCGCTCACCGGCGCCTCTCCTCTGCCGGGCGCAGTGGGCGACCCGTCCGGGCGACGCCGGGCCGTGCTGCGGCTGCGCTTCCCGCTCGACAACTTCGGCCCGTCCCTCCCGAACCTGCTCGCGGCGGTCGCCGGCAATCTGTTCGAGATCAAGGAGCTGGCCGCCGTCCGGCTGATCGACCTCGACCTGCCTCCCGCTTTCGGCGAGCGCTACCAGGGACCGCGTTTCGGTGTGGCCGGAACGCGGCGCCTGATGGGTGCGACGGACGGCGCGATGATCGGCACGATCATCAAGCCCAGCATCGGCCTGACTCCCGCCGAGCTCGCCGAGGTCGTGGGCGAGCTCGCTGACGCCGGCATCGACTTCATCAAAGACGACGAGCTGCAGGGGAACGGCCCGTCCTCTCCTCTGTCGGAGCGAGTCGCCGCCGTCATGCCGGTGCTCCACCGGCATGCCGACCGCACCGGACGGATGCCGATGTACGCGTTCAACATCACCGACGACATCGACCGGCTCGAAGCCAATCACGACCTCGTGGTGGCCGCCGGTGGCACCTGCGTGATGGCCTGCGTCAACCTCGTGGGGCTCGCGGGCCTGCACTTCCTCAGCACGCACACCGCCGTGCCGATCCACGGCCATCGGACGATGTTCGGTGCGATCGGCCGGTCGGAGCAGGTCGGGATAGGCTTTCGCGCGTGGCAGAAGATCGCCCGCCTCTCGGGCGCCGATCATCTGCACACCAACGGCATCAGCAACAAGTTCTACGAGACGGACGACGAGGTGCTCGACTCCATCGCGGCGGTCCGCGAACCGCTTCTCGGCATCGCCCCCACCGTTCCGGTGCTCTCCAGCGGGCAGTGGGGCGGTCTCGCCCACGCCACCTACCGCGCCGTCGGCACGACTGATCTGCTCGTGCTCGCCGGCGGCGGCATCCACGGTCATCCCGACGGCGCCGCGGCAGGAGTGAGCAGCATGCGCGACGCCTGGGCGTCTGCGGCGCGTGGCGAGTCGGTGCACGATGCCGTCGAGCGATCGGATGCTCTGCGCCGGGCGACCGAGGTGTTCGGCCCCGTCCGCGCGTGAGACCCGCGATGACGGAGAGGTGGTGACATGACTGAGATCCGAGCCGCCTTCTACGGTGACGACTTCACCGGCAGCGTCGATGCGCTGCTGCAGTTCGCGCGCCGCGGCTGGACGGGGAGGCTCTTCACCACGCTGCCCTCGGCCGAGTCTCTGCAGGCCGCTGCACACACCGTCGACGTGGTCGGCATCGCCGGCATCGCGCGATCCCTGCCCCCGGCGGAGATGGACGCCGAAGTGCGGCCCGCACTGCGCGCCCTGGTCTCGACCGGTGCGCCGATCGTGCAGTACAAGGCGTGCTCGACCGCCGACTCCTCGCCGGAGATCGGAAGCCTCGGACGCGTGATCGAACTCGGACGAGAGGTCGTCGCCGAGCGGCTCGTGCCGATGCTGTTCGCCCAGCCGGATTTCGGCCGCTACACCCTCTTCGGCACGCACTTCGCCTCGGAGAACGGCGTCGTGCATCGTCTCGACCGACAGCCCACCATGTCGACCCACCCGTCGACCCCCATGACCGAGGCCGACCTCGCGGTGCACCTCGGGCGTCAGACCGCTCTCCCGATCGGGACCGTCGCGCGCACCGTGTACGGAACGCTCGCGGAGCGACTGCGCGAGTGCGACGACGCGGCGGTCGTACTCGACGCCGTGTCGGACGACGATCTCCGAGTCGTCGGCGCTGCCCTGCACGAGTTGCCCTCACCTGTCTTCGCGATCGGCTCCGGCGGACTCTCGCACGGCATCGCCGCCGCGTCACCCGGCGCAGCATCCGCAGTGCCTGTGGCCACGCGCGCGGCGGGGCCCGTGCTGGTGGTCTCCGGAAGCCGGTCCCCGCAGACCCGCCGCCAGGCGGAGGCTGCCGCTGCGGCGGGCTGGCTGGTGGCTCCCCTGCCCCTCAGCGCTGATGCCGCAGCCGAGGCGTCCGAGAGCGCCCGCGACGCCCTCGCGGCCGGGCGCAGCGTCGTCTTCTCCTCGGCCGACGCCGACACGACATCGGCAGGCGACCGCCCCCTCCTCGAGGCGATCGCGGATGCCGCGGCATCCATCGTCCTCGCGACAGCCCGCGCCGGCGTCGCCCGGCGCGTGATCGTCTGCGGCGGCGACACCTCCAGCCGCATCACGCGCCTGCTCGGCATCGATGCCCTCTGCATCGCCGCGAACCCCTGGGGGAACGTCGTGCTGCTGCATCCGCATTCCGGCGATGCCCGCGTCGACGCTCTCGAGCTGCTTCTCAAAGGCGGCCAGGTCGGCGCCGACACGCTGTTCCTCGACGTCGCCGCCCTCGACGGCTGAGCGGGGAGCAGCAGCGCCGATCAGCGTCGGCCGGCCACTCCGGTCGCAGTTGTCGCCGTCAGACGTCGTTCCGGTCGAGTCTCTGCCGTCTCGGCGGTGCGGAGACGGCACCTTTCGCGACCGGAAGGCTCAGCGGACGGACAAGCGCACGCTCCAGGCGGTGTGCTCTCGCGGTACGCGATACTGCTCGGGGAGCGCGGGGCCGACGGATGCCGAGCCGAGTCCCTGCTGGCGATGGTCGATGTTCAGCCAGACGAAGCCGCCCGCCTCGAGGTCGGTCGGACGCCGGGCGTCTTCGAGCTGCTCCGAGGTCCACCGGCGGGCGGTGAAGTCGAACGGCCCTCCGTCGACGCGCAGTGTCGGCATCCCCTCGCCTGTGACCTGCAGCCAGCGGGTCTGGGTGTGATTGCCGTTCTCCTGCGGGATCGGATACGGAGTCTGCAGCGCGTCGATCGTGCGATCGAAGCGGCCCATGCGCGCGCCCTCGAGCGAGTCGACGTAGGTCTCGCCGGGTCCGCGTCCGAACCAGGCGACGCGGTCGGCGGCGGCGGGCAGCGCGAAGCGCAGGCCCAGCCGCGGCACCGGGATGTCGCGGTGCTTGAACGGCGTGTCCGCCCACGGCCCCACGAAGTCGACCACGGTGTCCAGACGGATGCCGTCGCCGTCGGGCTGCCAGGTCATCGTCCAGGCGACGCCGTGCGGGTGCGTGCGCGGAGCAGTGCGTCCGCGCACGAGGAGCCGATTCCCGTCTGGCGTGATCTCGTCGACGCGGTGCAGCAGCCGGTGCAGACCGGTCGCCCGCCAGACGGCCGCGAGGTTGTTGGTGTCCCCCTGCCCGCGGTCGTTCTCGGTGGGGGCCCGGTGCAGGTCGATCCACGGTCCGTCCAACCGCAGCCCACCGAGTCGGACGAGCCGACCGGTCCCCGCATCGAACGCGGCCGACCCCAGCCGGAACACGTCCTCCTCCTGCGGCCCGGCGGCGTCGCTTGCGCGCACCGGGCTGGTCCGACCAGGCGGCGAGACGGCGGGGGCGACCCGCTGCCCCCACGCGACCACGAGACCGGCGGGCGCCCACAGCGTCTCGGCTGCGAGCGCGGCCTCGACGGTCAGGACGGCATCCGTCTGGCGGAGAGCGGATGCCGCGGCATCCGGGACAGCGATCTCGACACGGCCCCCACGGGGAATCGTCGGCACCTCGAGCGGCCCGCTCCCGACGCGCTCTCCGTTCGCCTCGACCGACCAGCGGAATCGCAGATCAGAGGTGTCGGCGGTATGCCGCTCGTTCGCGATGCGCACCCGGTCGGCGACCTCGATGCGGATCACCTCGTGCGCCTTGGCGAGCTCGGCCAGTGCCGGCCTCGGCGTGCGGTCGCTGAACAGGAGTCCGTCGAGCGAGAAGCGGCCGCCCCGGGGCTCGTAGTCGATGTCCTCGCTCTGCAGGATGAAGGCACGGCCGTGCTCGTCGACCGCGTTGATCCCGTGGTCGATCCACTCCCAGACGAACCCTCCGCAGAGGCGATCGTACGAGCGGAACACGCGCCAGTAGTCCTGCAGTCCGCCGGGGCCGTTGCCCATCGCGTGCGCGTACTCGACGAGCAGGAACGGCAGGCCGCGGCGGCGCGCCTCCTCGGCCTCGGACACACCGGCGGGCAGCGGTTCGTCGGGATCGTCGAACACCATGCCGTGCATGCTCAGCCGCCCGCCGCGGGGTTCCTCGCGCCGGCCGATGCTCTCCAGCAGCTCGAGCGACGGGTACATCAGGGAGTAGAAGTCCGAGTCGCGATAGCTCGGGTCGCGTTCGTACAGCACGACGCGGGAGGGGTCGCGCTCGTCGAGCCAGTGCCGCATCTCGGTGAAGCCGTCGCCCGACATGCTCTCGTTCGCCAGGGACCAGACCACGATACTCGGGTGGTTCTTGTCGCGCTCGACCGTACGGTGCAGACGGTCCATGATCGCGTCGCGCCATTCGGGCAGCGCCGGCGGATTGTGCTCCCAGCCCTCGTAGATGAAGCCGTGGGTCTCGAGGTCGACCTCGAGGACGACCCACAGCCCGTACTCGTCGCACAATCGTAAGAACTCCGGATGCGGCGGATAGTGGCTCGTGCGCACCGCGTCGATGTTCGCGCGCTTCATCAGGACGATGTCCTGGATCATCGTGTCGCGGTCGAGGGTGCGGCCCGTATCGGGGTGGTGCTCGTGCCGGTTCACGCCGCGGAAGGTGACCGGAGCGCCGTTGACGACGAAGACGCCGTCTGCGATCTCGACCCGGCGGAATCCGACCGCGAGCTCGACCGTCTCGCCCGCGGATCGGAGGATGCCGCGATACAGCCGCGGCATGTCGGCGCTCCACGGTTCCACGGGAATCGCCGCGGTCTGCCCGGCGGGCATCGTGATGCCGAGCTCGGGAATCTCGACCACGGCGTTGATCGATGCATCGATCCGCAGCGTGCCGATCCCCGTCGCGGGGTCGTAGTCAGCGTGCACGAAGTGATCGTCGATCGCGCCGGGCGGGCGGGAGATCAGCTCGACATCGCGGAAGATGCCGGGCAGCCACCACATGTCCTGGTCCTCGAGATAGGTGCCGGCCGACCACCGGTGCACGCGCACCGCCAGCACATTGCGACCGGCCCGCACGGGAGCGTCGAACTCGAACGGCAGGCGGCTCCCCGTCGACCAGCCGAGCTCCTCGCCGTTCAGCCAGACCTTCGCGCACGAGTCCACGCCCTGGAAACGCAGCACCGCGTCGCCGAAGTCGGCCGGAACGTCGAAGACGAGACGGTGATCGCCGGTCGGGTTCTCGGTCGGCACGTACGGCGGATCCAGCGGGATCGGGTACGCGGTGTTCGTGTAGAGCGGCCCCTCCTCGGTTCCGAGCATGCGGCGTCGAGGACCGCCGGCGAGAGGGGTGAACTCCTCGAGGACCCAGTGCGAGGGGATCCGCAGCTCATCCCAGCCGGAGTCATCGAAGTCCGGCTCGGTGAAGGCCTCGCCGCTGCCGGCGGCGGTCGGGGAGAGCCGGAAGCGCCACGTGCCGTTGAGGCTGAGGACGGCAGCGTCGGTCACGGCATCCGCTCGTGGCGTGCGTCTGCCCGCACCGGGCGCCGTGCTCTCCCAGTAACGGTCGGTCATGCGTCGTCGCCGTATCTGCTGTCATCGATGGGAGACGGCGCCGGGCCGAGGGCGTCGAGCTCTGCCCAGACCGCCTCGGGGATGGTCGTGTCGGCCAGACCGAGGAGGGCCTCGAGGCGCGCGGGCGACGAGACGCCGACGACCGTGGCGTCGACGACGTCGGCGTGCAGCGAGATGGTCAGAGCGACCGCCGGAAGCGACACCCCGTGCCGCAGGCACACCGCCTCCGCGCCGGCCGTCCATCCTCTGAGTTCGTCGGATGCCGAGCGGTAGTGGTATCTCGCCCCGGGCCGCGGTCCGCGGGCGAGCAGATCGCCGCCGAAGGGCGCCGCGTTGAACACCCGCATGCCGCGACGACGGGCGTCCTCGAACAGCGGCGCGGCGCTGCGATCGACCAACGTGTAGCGGTTGTGGCAGAGCACCGCGTCGAACAGCCCGCTGTCGACGTAGCGCTGCACCAGGGGGGCGGGTCCTGCGGCGATTCCGATCGACGCGGCGACTCCTTCCTCGCGCAGGCGCACGAGGCCCGACACGGCGCCGCCCGGAGCGAGGGCGTCGCGGACGGTGACGACGTAGGGGTCGTGCAGGTGCAGCAGGGGCACCGCGTCGACGCCGAGCCGCCCTAGACTCTCCTCGGCCGAGCGCAGGACGCGGTCGGCGTCGAAGCGACCGGTCTCCGGATCCCGGTCGACCTTGGTGAGGATCCGCGCCGCCGCGGACGATCGCTCGTTCGGGGCGAGCGTTGCGAGCGCCACGCCGAGGGTGCGCTCGGATGCTCCGCCGGAGTAGTTGTGGGAGGTGTCGATGAGGAGTCCGCTGCGCAGCAGCGACAGGGCGGTCTCGAGCGCGGCGTCCTCATCGCCGGAGCCGAGGCCCGAGGTGCCGAGTACCAGAACGGGCGGCAGCGGCCGGGGCGTCATCGTGGGAATCCCCTCGTCGCGAATGCTACGGTCGGTCATGAACCGTTTCAGCGCAAGTTTATTCAAAGGAGAATCGACATGTCAACGGACCTGACCCCATCGCTGCTCGCTCCAGGAGCGGACCTCGAGCGCCTCGCCGACGGCACCGTCTGGAGCGAAGGACCTGTCTGGCTGCCGGAGACCAGGAGGCTGCGCTGGAGCGACATCCCGAACGACCGCATCCTGGAGTGGGACGCGGTGACGGGCGAGGTGTCGACGTTCCGCCAGCCCGCCGAGTTCACGAACGGCAGGACGCTCGACCTCGAAGGCCGGGTCGTCCAGTGCAGTCACGGACGACGTGCGATCGAGCGCGAGGCGGCAGGCGGCCCCGAGGTCCTCGTCGACCGCTGGAGCGGCGGACGGTTCAACTCCCCGAACGATCTCGCCGTGGCATCCGACGGAGCGATCTGGTTCACCGACCCGCCCTACGGCATCGACCCGAGCGGCCGGGAGGGACACCCGGGCACCTCCGAGTACGACGCCTGCTTCGTGTTCCGCTGGGATCCGCGCACCGGCGAGGCGGAACCCGTCGTGACGACGATGGTCCACCCGAACGGCATCGCGTTCTCTCCCGACGGCTCCCGGCTGTACGTCTCCGACACCGGCTTCTACGCCGACCAGCCCGAAGCTCAGCAGATCCACGTGTTCGAGGTCGACGGGCCGACGGTCGTCGGCGCAGGGCGCGAGTTCGCCAGACCTCCCGTCGGTGCATCCGACGGGTTCGCCGTCGACCGGGAGGGCCGGCTGTGGACCTCGGCCGGGGACGGGATCTACGTCTACGCACCGGACGGCGGGCTGCTCGAGCACATCGCCGTTCCCGAGACGGTGTCGAACTGCACGTTCGGTGGCGACGACGGGCACGACCTCTTCCTCACCGCCACGACGGGCCTCTACCGGATCCGCACCACGACCACTGCGGCGTGACCACTTGAGCCCTGCTACGAGGCGGTGTACTCCTGGCGCCAGAGGTGCACGGGCTCGAAGCCGAGCCGGTCGCGCGCCTTGTCGATCGACATCAGGGTCTCGAACTCGCCGACCCCCTCCCGAAGCGCGACCCCGGGATAGTTCCGTTCGGCGTATTGGACGGTCGGCGTCGACACACCCGAGTCGGATGCCGCCACGTTGTAGACCTCGAAACCCGGAGCCGCGTGCTGAAGGGCCAGGGCCACGGCCGTCGCGGCGTCTCGCACGTCGACGTAGGTGCCGAGCAGATCGCGTCGGTAGTCGGCGACGCCCGCGCGCTCGAAGGTCGCGTACTCGTCCTCGGCGACGACGTTGGTGAAGCGCAGCGCCGTGATGCTGGCCCCCTCGGCCCAGTGCACGAGCTGCGCGGCCATCGCTTCCTCCGCGATCTTGCCCAGCGCGTAGGTGTTGTTCGCCTCGGTGTAGCTCTCGTCGACCGGCAGCGAGGTCAGGTTCGCGTAGTCGGGGAAGCCCATGGCAGTGATGCTCGACGCCTGCACGATGGTGCGGATGCCGGCGCGCAGCGCGCCGTGCAGCACGTGGAAGGTCGCGTTGATGTTGTTCGTGAAGGTGGCGGCATCCGGCACCAGCCCGTTCACGGGCAGGGCGGCGAGATGCACGACGGCGTCGAGCCCGTCGTGACGGGCCGTGACGCCGAGCAGGGCATCGAGTACCTGCCCGTAGTCCTGCAGGTCGACGCGGACGAAGCCCGGCCCCGGCGTTCCGATGATGTCGAACCCGACCACCTCGTGACCGTCGGCTCGCAGCCTCTCGACGGTCGCTCTGCCGAGCTTGCCCGAACTGCCGGTGACCACGATGCGCATGAGAACCCTTTCGTTCCCCTCATCTTCCCGTTTCGACTTGAAACGTGTCAATCGATCCGGGATGATCGAGGCAGATCCGAATCAGGAGACTCATGAGCATCGACGTCGCTGCGCCCACCTTCGAGCACCACCGCCACGCCCTCGGCATCGGCGTGCCCGCTCCCCGCATCTCCTGGAAGACGCGGGCACCGGCGGGCTGGACCCAGATCGCCTATGAGCTGGAGGTGACGCGCTCGGGCGACGTCACGACCGTCTCGGTCGAGGACTCCGACTCGGTCCTGCGGGACTGGCCCTCGGCTCCGCTCGCCTCGCGGGAACGCGCCGTCGTACGCGTGCGGGTCACGGGAGACGACGGCTCCGTCTCCGGATGGAGCGAGCCGGCCGCGGTGGAGACCGGACTGCTCGCCCCGGACGACTGGTCGGCCATGGCAGTGGGCGCGAACTGGAACGAGAATCCCCTCAGTGACGAGCGCCGCCCCTCCGTGCTCCGACGCGACTTCTCCGCGCGCGGCGGCCTCGCATCGGCCCGCCTGTACGTGACGGCGCACGGGGTCTACGAGGTCGAGATCAACGGGCGGCGCATCGGCGACGACGCCATGTCGCCCGGCTGGACCCCGTACCGGCAGAAGCTGCGCTACTACACCTACGACGTCACCGACGAGATCTCTCCGGGCGCCAACGCCATCGGTGCGTGGCTCGGAGACGGCTGGTACCGCGGACGCATGGGCTGGCGCGGCGGCTTCCGCAACATCTTCGGCACCGACCTGTCGCTGCTGGCGCAGCTCGAACTGCGCTATGCCGACGGCACGACCGAGACGATCGCGACGGATGGCGACTGGCGCGCCGCGCCCAGTCCGATCCTGCATTCGGGCAACTACGACGGCGAGACCTACGACGCGCGGATCGCCGCCGAGCTCCCCGGGTGGTCGCGTCCGGGGTACGACGCGAGCGGCTGGTCGAGAGTCGTCGCCGCCCACCGCGACCCGGCGACCCTCACCGCTCCGGAGGGTCCGCCGGTCCGCTGCACCCAGGAGGTCGCGCCTGTCGAGCTGCTCACGACCCCGAGCGGCCGACGCGTGCTCGACTTCGGTCAGAACCTCGTCGGCCGCCCGCGCTTCCGCGTATCCGGTCGCGCCGGCGACATCGTGCGCTTCCGCACGGCAGAGGTGCTGCAGAAGGGCGAGATCTACACGCGTCCCCTGCGCGACGCGAAGTCGACGGACGCGTACATCCTCGCCGGCAGCGGCGTCGAGGAGTGGGAACCGCGGTTCACCTTCCACGGGTTCCGCTACGCCGAGGTCGACTGGCCGGGAGAGGCGGCTGCGCTCGATGCCGCGGTCGCCGCCGGAGACATCGTCGCCCGGGTCTACCACACCGACATGGAGCGCACCGGGTGGTTCGAGTCGTCGAACGCCCTCGTCGACCGGCTGCACGAGAACGTCGTGTGGAGCATGAGGGGCAACTTCCTCGACATCCCCACGGACTGCCCGCAGCGCGACGAGCGCATCGGCTGGACCGGCGATCTTCAGGTGTTCGCGCCGACGGCATCCTTCCTCTACGACGTCTCGGGCATGTTGTCCAGCTGGCTCAAGGACGTCGCGATCGAGCAACTGCCCGACGGCACGGTGCCCTGGTACGTGCCGGTCATCCCCGCCGACAAGCAGTGGACGCCGATCCGCCCCGGCGCGGCATGGGGCGACGTGGCGGCCTTCACGCCGTGGACGCTCTACGAGCGCTTCGGCGACACCCGCATCCTGAGCGATCAGTATCAGAGCGCCCGCAAGTGGGTCGACCTGCTCGAACGGCTCGCCGGGGAGGACCGTCTCTGGGACGAGGGCTTCCAACTCGGCGACTGGCTCGACCCCGCGGCTCCACCGGAAGACCCCGCGGACGCCACGACCGACCGCTACCTCGTCGCCACCGCGTACTTCGCGCGCTCCGCCGATCGGGTGGCCCGGATGGCCGAAGTACTCGGCCTCACAGACGATCACGCCCGTTACGCAAAGCTCGCGGCCGAGGTGCGCACGGCGTTCACTGCGACCTATTTGCTGCCGGACGGCCGGATGACCAGCGACGCGCAGACGGCGTACTCCCTGGCCATCGCGTTCGACCTCGTCCCGGACGAGGTGCTCGCGTCCGCGGGAGCCCGCCTCGCCGCGCTCGTCGAACAGGCCGGTCACCGCATCGCGACCGGGTTCGTCGGGACGCCGCTCGTCTCGGACGCGCTCACCGTCACCGGCCATGCGGATGCCGCCTACGATCTGCTGCTCGAGACCGAGGCGCCCTCGTGGCTCTACGCGGTGGTGCAGGGCGGCACCACGATCTGGGAGCGCTGGGACAGCCTCCGTCCCGACGGCACCGTGAACCCGGGGAGCATGACGTCGTTCAATCACTATGCCCTCGGGGCGGTCGCCGACTGGATGCACCGCACCGTGGCAGGCCTCGCCCCCGCTGCTCCGGGGTACCGCGCGATCCGGTTCGCACCGAAGCCGGGCGGGGGGTTCACGCACGCCCGCGCCGCGCATGAGACCCCATACGGGCGAGCGGAGATCGCCTGGCGACTCGACGGCGAGACGCTGCGGGTCGATGTCACAGTGCCGACCGGATCGACGGCGACCGTGCAGCTGCCCGGCGGCGAGACCTTCGAGGTGGGAAGTGGCAGCCACAGTCTCGAAGGAGCCTGGGCGCGTCCCCTCGGCACGGCCTGACGAATCGCGGCGCCCGCTCAGCCCGCGGTCGAGGCGCGGACGATGAGCTCGGGACGGAAGCGCACGTTCCGCTCGTAGTCGCCGTCCGGATCGTCGATCGACCGCAGGAGCAGCTCGACGGCCGTCGAGCCGATCGGTGCCGCCGGCTGACGGACCGAGCTCAGCGGGATCACCGCGGCCGCGGCGAAGTCGATGTCGTCGTAGCCGATCAGTGCGATGTCCTCCGGCACGCGCGCGTCGCCGGTCATCACAAGGCTCTGCAGCACACCGAGCGCCAGCAGGTCGTTCGCCGCGAACACGGCATCCGGCCGATCAGCGCGATTCCGCGCCAGGATCTGACGCCCGGCTCGACGCCCTTCCTCGACGGTGAGCGCGCTGGTCGAGATGAACTCGACGCCCGCCCCCTCCTCGGCGGCCGCAGCCTGGGCACCGCTGAGGCGGTCTGCCACCTGTCGTAACGCCACCGGTCCGCCCACGAACGCGATGCGACGGCGACCGACCGACAGCAGATGCTCCATGGCGACGCGACCCCCCTCGACATCGTCGACGGCAACGGATGCCATCCGCTCGTCATGGGACTCCCGGTCGACCAGGACGATCGGCGTCCCGCGTTCCTGCATCTGCGCGAGCCGAGGCAGCGACTCCGACACCGGCGTCACCAGCACGCCCGTGACGCGCTGCTCCTCGAAGAGATCGAGATGTCTGGCCTCTCGCTGCTGCTTCTCGTCGCTGTTGGCCACCAGCACGGAGAGTCCGTTCTCATCCGCTCGTTCCTCGGCACCCCGCGCGATCTCGGCGAAGAACGGGTTCCTGATGTCGAGAACGACGAGGCCGATCGTGCGACTGCGTCCCGCCCGGAGCTGTCGAGCGGCGTCGTTGCGCACGAAACCCAGGCGAGCGATCGACGCCTGCACGCGGGAGACCGTCGCCGGAGACACCTTCTCCGGGCGGTTCAGCACATTCGAGACCGTCCCGACCGACACCCCGGCGTCTTCAGCCACCTCGCGAACGCTGACCGTCATCATCCCTCTTCCCGACTCCTGAAACGACTCATGAGCCTGTGCGTTCACACACTCTCACGCGTCTTGACAGCAGTCAACTCATCGCCTAATGTCGTCATCGCAGGGCTTGAAACGATTCATTCAACGATGAAAGCAGCACGACATGAGCATCCTCTCCTCCGACCACCTGGCCGCTCTCGAGCGGCAGGGCATCGAGCTTCCCAGCTGGGCGTTCGGCAACTCCGGCACCCGCTTCAAGGTGTTCGGAACGCCCGGGACCCCGCGCGATCCGTGGGAGAAGATCGCGGATGCCGCGCAGGTGCAGAAGTACACCGCTCTCGCGCCGAGCGTCGCCCTGCACATCCCGTGGGACCTGGTCGATTCGTACGACGACCTGCGCAAGCACGCCGAGGACCACGGCGTCGCGCTGGGCACGATCAACTCGAACACCTTCCAGGACGACGACTACAAGTTCGGCGCACTGACCCATGAGGACGCGGCGATCCGCCAGAAGGCCATCGACCACCACCTCGCCTGCATCGACGTCATGGATGCCACGGGCAGCCGCGACCTCAAGATCTGGCTCGCCGAGGGCTCGAACTACCCGGGACAGGCCGACCTCCGCGGCCGCCAGGACCGCCTGCAGGAGTCGCTCCAGCAGATCTACGCGCGTCTCGGCGACGACCAGCGGCTCGTGCTCGAGTACAAGTTCTTCGAGCCGGCGTTCTACCACACCGATGTTCCGGACTGGGGAACGTCCTACGCCCAGGTGAGCGCGCTCGGCGACAAGGCCATGGTCTGCCTCGACACCGGACACCACGCGCCCGGCACGAACATCGAGTTCATCGTGATGCAGCTGCTGCGCCTACGAAAGCTCGGCTCGTTCGACTTCAACTCCCGGTTCTACGCCGACGACGACCTCATCGTCGGGGCGGCCGACCCGTTCCAGCTCTTCCGCATCCTCTTCGAGGTCATCCGCGGCGGCGGACTGAACAACCCGGATGTCGCCTTCATGCTCGACCAGTGCCACAACGTCGAGGACAAGATCCCCGGACAGATCCGCTCGGTCCTGAACGTGCAGGAGATGACCGCTCGCGCGCTGCTCGTCGACCGCGAAGCACTCACGGCGGCGCAGAAGTCCGGCGACGTGCTCGCCGCGAACGCGGTGTTCATGGATGCGTTCTACACCGACGTGCGCCCTGCCCTCGCCGAATGGCGCGAGTCGCGCGGCCTCGCCGGTGACCCGATGGCCGCGTACGCAGCATCCGGCTACCAGCAGAAGATCGCCGCCCACCGCGTAGGCGGCGTGCAGGCAGGCTGGGGCGCCTGAGCGCGCGTCCCGACAGCGCAGAGAAGGGGGAGGGCCGGTTCAGTCGCGGCCCTCCCCCTTCTCTTCAGATGCGACCGGTCACTCCTTCTGGCCGGTCAGCCCCTCGTACGCGATGTTGCCGCTCTTCAGGTTCTTGTTGGTCATCTCGGTGAGGTTCTCGAGGAAAGCCTCACGCTCGGTGACGACGTGGCCGATGGCCTCGTCGACGTTGTCCTTCGTGATGGCCGGCATCAGGTAGACGGGGTTCTCCTCGACATCTTCTCCACGCACGACGGCAGCCGCGTAGGCGACGCCGGCGGACAGCTCAACCGTGCCGTTCTGCAGCGAGGTGCCGATGAAGTCGCCGTTCTTGACGGCTTCCAGACCGTCCGCGATTCCGTCGATGCCGACGATCGGCACATCGGTCATGCCCGCTTCCTTGAGCGCCTGCAGGGCACCGAGCCCCATGTCGTCGTTCTGCGCGATCACGCCGTCGATGTCGTCCCCGAAGGCCGAGATCCAGTTGCTGACCTTGTTGACCGCCTCATCGCGTTTCCAGTTCGCGGTGTCCTTGGCGAGGACCGTCACGTCCGGGTACTCGGCGAGGACGTTGTCGATGCCCTTGCCGCGGTTGATCTCACCCGAACCGCCGAGTGGGCCCTGCAGGATGATGACGTTCCCCTTGCCGCCGAGGGCATCCATCATCATCTGCGCTTCCTGCTCGCCCGCTGCCACATCGTCCGGCTGCACCGAACCCGTGAGGTCGTCGCTGTCGAGCGATGCGTTGACATCGAAGAAGGGGATGTCCGCCGCCTTCGCTGCGGCAATCTGCGGCTGCAGCGAGTCGGCCTGCACCGGGATGACGACGATCGCGTCGACGCCGGCCGTGACGTACTGATCGACCTGGGTCGCCTGGGTGTTGACGTCGAGTCCCGCGGAGTTCCAGAGGATCTCGATGTTGTTCTCGTCGGCGTAGCGCTCGATGCCTTCCTTGCCCTCGGTGACGAACGAGGACATGTCGTAGACGCTCACACCGATGGTGATGCGCTCCTCGCCGCCCTCACTCGTCTCGGCGCCCGCGTTGGGGTCGCCGGCGCCGCACGCGGCGAGCGACAGGGCGGCGACCGCCGTGAAGGCGAAGGTCGCGGCGATGCGGCTCTTCTTGATGAACATGGGATTCCTCTCGGTTGGTGGTGCGATGACAACGTTGTGCGGCCGAGGCCGACTTCTCCGGCGGTTCCGTCTAGCGACTTCGGCGTCGCGTCGCCCAGACGTCCACGGCTACGGCCGCGACGATGAGCACGCCCTTGATGACCTTCTGCCAGTAGGCCGGGACGGTCAGGATGTCGAGACCGTTGTTGAGGGTCTGGATGAGCAGCAGGCCAAGGGCGGTGCCCCAGATGGATCCGCGTCCGCCGAGCAGGCTCGCCCCGCCGATGACGACCGCCGCGATCGCGTCGAGCTCGTACCCGACGCCGAGGTTCGGAGCGCCCAGCGTGACCCGACTCGCCAGCATCACGCCGGAGATGCCCGCGAGCATGCCGGAGATCGCGTACACGCTGAAGATCGTGCGGCCGACATTGATGCCCGCGATGCCGGCGGCGATCGGGTTGCCGCCGATCGCGTAGACGCGCATGCCCCATGCGGTCCGTCGCATGATGATCGCGAGTCCGAGGATGCCGACGATCATGAGGATGACGGGAAGGGTCAATCCGCCGAACTGCGCGTTGGCGATGCGGGAGAACTCGGGCGGAAGCCCGGTGATGGGGGCGCCGTTCCCCGCGACGTAGGCGATGCCGGACGCCAGGGTCAGCATGCCGAGCGTGGCGATGAAAGGTGGTACCTGGATCACCGACACGACGAAGCCGTTGATCGCGCCGGCGACGAAGCCGACGACGACCCCGGCGACGATCGCGAGCCAGATCTGATCGGGAAAGGCCTTCGCCGTGAGGCTGCCGAACACGGCGGCGGCGGCGATCACGCTGCCGACGGACAGGTCGATGCCTCCGGTGAGGATCACCAGCGTCTGACCGAGCGCGATCAACGCGAACGGAGCGGCCGCGACGAGGATCGTCTGCAGGTTGTCGACTGTGCCGAAGCGCGCGCTGCGGTACAGGAAGAACGCGATGATGAGCACCATCACGATCACCATCGCGTAGCGGATGGCGAGGTCCCCGAACCAGGTCGGGCTGAAGCGTCGCACCTCGGATTCGGGCAGGATGCTCGGCAGTGCCGTTCGGGTGTCGGTCATTGGTCGTCCTTTGCGAAAGGGGTGGTCCCGTCAGGAACCTCGGAGGTGTCGAGTCCGCTCGCGAGGCGGAAGATGCGGTCCTGGACGTCGGGCTGCTCGAGCGCGGCGCGGTCGAGTTCCGCCACCACGCCGCCGCCTTTGAGCACGAGGGCGCGGTGGGACAGGGCAAGGATCTCGGGCATATCGCTCGATGCCATGACGACGGCCATACCGGATGCCGCCAGGTCGGTGATGATGCGATAGATCTCGCTCCGGGCGCCGATGTCGACACCGCGCGTAGGCTCGTCGAGCAGCAGCACTTTCACCTCGCCGGTCAGCCACCGTGCGAGCACGACCTTCTGCTGGTTGCCACCGGAGAGCGTCTCCATCAGCTGCCCGAGACCGCGGCTGCGCAGCCGCACGGATTGCATGACCTCAGCCACGGCATCGGTCCGACTCTTCCCCTTGAGCCATCCCGCGACGGAGAAGCTGCTCATGCGCGTTAGCGTCGCGTTGGCGAGGATGTCCATGCTGAGCACGGCCCCTGCTCCCTTGCGGTCCTCGGGCACGAGCGCCATGCCCGCGGTGATCGCATCGGCAGGATGTCCGCGGCGGACCCGGGCGCCGCCGATGCTGATCTCCCCGGCGGTCGAGCCGCGCACCCCGAACAGCGCTTCGATGAGCTCGGTGCGTCCGGCGCCGACGAGCCCGGCGAGCCCCACGATCTCCCCGCGGCGCACCTGCAGGTCGACCGGCTCCGGTGCCGGGGAATAGGTGAGCCCGCGCACCGACAGGGCGACATCGTCTGCCGCCGGCGGGAGCTCGGGGAACAGGTCCTCGAGCTCTCGACCGATCATGGCGGTGACGATGTCATCGTCGCTGAGCGCGGAGAGCGGCTCGTCGGCGACGAGGCCTCCGTCGCGGAGCACCACCACCCGGTCGGCGATCGCACGGATCTCCTCCATCTTGTGCGTGGTGAAGAGGATCGCGACCCCTCGGTCGCGCAGCATCCGCAAGTTCGCGAGGAGACGGGCGACTTCGCGTTCGGCGATCGCGCTCGTCGGCTCGTCCAGCAGCAGCACCCGCGCTCCGGTGCTCGTGGCCTTCACGATCTCGACGATCTGCCGAAGGCCGACGGGCAGAGAACCCATGCGCGCCGCAGGGTCGATGTCGACGCCGAACTCGGCGAGCATCTCCTTCGCCTCCCGTGCCATGCGGCGTCGGTCGACGAGGCCGAGACGACCGCGCAACTCCCGTCCGACGAAGATGTTCTCGTACACAGTGGTATCGAGGATCGACGCGAGTTCCTGCGGGACGATGGCGATGCCGCGCTGATGGGCGTCGCGTGCCGATCCGGCGGCGAGCTCGTCTCCTCGCACGAGCACGCGTCCACTGTCGGCCCTCATCTGTCCGGAGGCGATCTTCATGAGCGTGGACTTCCCGGCGCCGTTCTCGCCGGCGAGCGCGGTCACTGTGCCGGGCACGAGACGGAGCCCCACGCCCTTGAGCACCGGAACGCCGCCGAAGGCCTTGTGCACGTCGATGCACTCGAGCATGTCGGGATGCTCGTGGACGATGATCGCGCCCGTCTGCCCGAGATCGGTCATCATCGCTCCACGGAGTCGCGATCGGGACGCACGATGCTCTTCAGGGTGGACGGATGCGATGCCGAGTCCAGAGCCTCGCGGACCTCGTCGAGCCCGAAGCTGCCGGTGACCAGGGCGTCGAGGTCGACCGCCCCGGAGGCGGCGAGCGCGATCGCCGTCGGCCAGGTGTTCGCATAGCGGAAGATACCGGTGATGACGAGCTCGCGGTTCTGGATCGTCGAGACCGGGAGTGCGATCTCGTCCGCGCCCATGCCGACCAGGACGGCGACGGCGCCGGACCTCAGAGCAGAGATGCCCTGCTTCACCGCGACCGGCGACCCCGACGCATCGATGAAGGCGTCATAGCCCGAGCCGAGGGATTCGGCGGCCGGATCGATCGCCTGCGTCGCCCCGAAGCGCAGGGCGACCTCACGTCGCTCCGCCATCGGGTCGCTGATCACGACCTCCGTCGCACCGAACGCACGAGCGGTCTGCGCGGTGACGATGCCGATGGGGCCTGCGCCCGTGATGAGGACGCGGTCGCCAGGGCGGACCCCGGCCTTCTGGATCGCGGCGATCGCGACAGAGAGCGGCTCCATGAGTGCTGCGGCCTCGTCGCTGACCGACGCCGGAACTCTGTGGGCGAAGTCCTGCTGAATGGCGACGTACTCGGCGAACGCACCATTGATCGGTGGGGTGGCGTAGAACTCGATCTGCGGGCAGAGGTTGTAACGGCCGCTCCGGCAGTACTCGCATCGGCGGCACGGGCGCTGCGGCTCGATCGATACGCGCTCTCCGAGCCGAGCGGCGTCGACCTCGTCGCCGACCGCGATGATCACACCGCCGGCTTCATGCCCCAGCACGAGGGGTGCCTCGACGATGAAGTCGCCGATACGGCCCTCGTGGAAGTAGTGGACGTCGGAACCGCAGATGCCGACGGCGGTCACCTGCACGATCACCTGATCCGCCTCCGGTGCGGGTACGGGGCGGGTCTCGACTGTGAGCTCACCCGCCCGCACCAGCACGCTCGCACGCATCGTCGTCGGCGTTTCCATGCTCTTCATCGGGCTCCTTCGGTGCAGTCGTGAGTGCTCGACCGACCCTAGGGCATCCCTGACGGATGAGACAAGCATGCGCTCATATGAGCGCATCGACCGAAACCGGGGTAAGCTGACTCGACATCCCCCGACAGAGTGAAGAGGCAGCATGGGACCCGATGAACTGGTCCGGATCTCGCACGTGGCGCGACGGCACTATCTGGACGGATTGACCAAGATCGAGATCGCCGACGAGCTCGGCGTCTCGCGTTTCAAGATCGCCCGGATGCTGGAGGAAGCTCTCGAGCAAGGGCTGGTGAAGATCACGATCGAGGCGCCCGACTCGCTCGACCTCGACCTTTCGATGGAGTTGCGAAAGAGGTTCGGCCTCACGCGCGCCCTCGCCGTCATCACGCCCGGCACGACCCCCGAGCTCATCCAGGATCGCCTGGGTCGTGCCGCGGCCGACCTCCTCAGCGAGATCGTCACCGAGGGCGACGTGCTGGGCCTCACCGCGGGCCGCACCCTGACGGCGATGGCGGGACACCTGCGCACGCTCGCGACCTGCGAGGTCGTGCAGCTCGCCGGCGTCGCCGCCCCCACTCCCGAGAACGGTGTCGAGGTGATCCGTCAGGTCAGCCGCATCTCGGGTGGCCGGTCGCGTGCGATCTTCGCCCCGCTGCTCGTGGAGACAGCCGCGACCGCGTCAGCCCTCCGACGCGAGCCCGGCATCATGGAGACCTTCCGGCGGTTCGACCACGTCACCAAGGCCATCGTCGCGATCGGCTCATGGAGCCCGCCCGATTCGCAGCTCTACGACAATGCAGGGAGGGCGGGCGTGCTCGACGAGCTGCTGGCCTCGGGCGTCAAAGCGGAGATCTGCGCGACCCTGATCGACGAGACGGGCACCCCCGTCGGCTCGGTCGCCGAGCGCTCGCTCGCGGTGTCCACCGAGCAGCTCCGCCGCATCCCCGAGGTCATCGCCGTCGCGGGCGGCCCGTCGAAGACCGGCGCCGTCGCCGCTGCCCTGCGGTCAGGGCTCATCGACTCCCTCGTCACCGACGCCGCCCTCGCTCGACGCCTGCTCGAGACCGGCGTCTGAGTCCGGCGCGGCTTCGACCGCCCCGGCCCACTCACCGCGGGCGCGGCTCGTAGCGGCGCAGCACCGTCGACGCGCGCACGACTCGTCGCAGGTCGCTGAGTCCGCCGCGCACAGCGCCGTGCGTGCGCGCCTGCACCAGGATGTTGCCCATCGAGGTCGCCTCGGACGGCCCGGCCTGAACCGGTCGCCCAGATCGGTCGGCCACTGCCTGCGCGAGGATCGGGGACTCGGACCCCCCGCCGACGAGGTGGACGACCCGGACGTCGACACCCGACAGCGCGGCGGACTCCTCTACCTGTCGTGCCACGAACGCGCCCAGGCTCTCGAGCACGAGCCGGACGATCGCTGCATGATCGGTCGGCGCCTGCCCTCCCGATTCCGCGATCAGCGCGGCGATGCGCGCCGTCATCTGGCCGGGGCGCAGCAGACGCGGATCGCCGGTGTCGATCAGGATGCGGGATGCCGGAGCCGCCTCCGCACGGGCGATCAGCGCACGGCGAGCGGCAGTACTCCTCGCGCCCCAGCCGTCGATGCCCCACTCTCGCATGCACTCGTTCACGATCCAGAGTCCGGCAGCGATGCGCAACAACCTCACGGTGCCGTCGAGACCGAGCTCGTTCGTGAAGCCGGCCGCGCGGGCACGCTCACTCGTGATGAGATGATCGACCTCGACGCCGGTGAGTATCCACGTGCCACAGGAGACGTAGGCGAAATGCTCGTTCTCGGCGGGGACCGCGATGACCGCGCTCGCGGTGTCGTGAGACGCGACCGCGGTGATTTCCGTCCGATCGCCCCCGGCAAGGATGCCGTCGTTCATGCGGCCCGTCACGGTTCCCGGCCCGACAGTGCCGGGAAAGATCGCGGCGGGCAGACCCAGGGCGTCGATCCGCTCTGTGTCCCAGCCCTCGCCGTACGGCAGGGCGAGACCGGTGCTCGAGACGTTGGTGGCCTCGGAGACCTCCTCACCGCCGAGCCAGTGCGAGATGAGATCGGGGATCAGCAGCATCCGCCGTACGGTGTCGAGACGCCCGACCGCCTGGTCGGCCATGAGCTGGTAGATCGTCATGATCGGCAGCGCTGTGACACCCGTCTGCCGGAACGTGTCGGCAGCAGGGAGCCGCGCCTCCACAAGAGGGAAGCTGCGGTCCGTGCGCGAATCCCGCTGGTGGAACGGCGCATCGACGAGTCCGTCGTAGCCGAGCAGACCGTAGTCGCCGGACCACGCATCCACTCCGACGCTGGCGAAGGCGCTGCCCTCCTCCCGCAGCGACCGAAGCCCCGCGATGGCGTCGCGGTGCAGGCGCTGCGCATCCCAGCGGAGCCCGAGTTCGTCGGTGAACGCGCGGTTGCGAAACCGGCGCACCCCGTCGATCCGCAGCTGCCCGTCACCGACCGAGGCGCTGACGACACGACCGCTCGAACCGCCGAGGTCGATCGCTGCGGCGCGGAAGTTCGCCGAGCGGGAAGGCAGTGCGGGCATGGTCTCAGCCTATGGTCCGCGCGGTGATCACACGGTGGTGTATCCCCCGTCGATGACGATGCTCTGACCGACCACATAGCTCGAGGCCTCACTCGCGAGGTAGACGAGAAGTCCGCCGAGTTCATCCGGCTCACCCATGCGTCCTGCAGGGATGCGGCGCACCCAGTCTTCCGCCATCTCCGGGTTCGACGCCACGAAATCCCGTGTCATGTCGCTCGCGAAATAGCCGGGTGCGATCGCGTTCACGCGGATGCCGAGCGGCAGCCATTCGATCGCCGCGCTCTTGGTGAGCATCGAGACCGCGGCCTTCGAGGTGTTGTACGCCGCCTGCGTCTGCGGGATGTTGACGGCGAACGCCGACATCGATGAGACGTTGACGATGCTCGCCGGATTCCCGCGAGCGGCAGCGACGTGCCGGCGTGCGAACTCGCGACCGGCGAGGAACGTGCCCGTGAGGTTCACGTCGAGCACGCGCTGCCAGCTCGCCAGCTGCGTGTCGATGAGAGGAGTACCCGACGTGATCCCTGCGCTGTTGACGAGCACGTCGGCGATGCCGAGATCGCGAGCGACGGAGCCGAAGGCGTCGGCGATGGATGCCTCAGCCGTGACATCCACGGTGATGCCGACGCACCGGCGCCCCGTGTCCGCCGCCAGCGCTTCCGCGGCATCGCGGACACCGTCGAGCAGATCCAGAAGAGCGACATCGGCTCCGGCATCCGCGAGAGATCGGGCCATGGCGTAGCCGAGGCCCCGTGCGCCACCCGTGACGACCGCGATGCGGCCGTGGAGCGGGCCAGTGATGTTTCCAGACATGAGGCGAGCATAGTCGCGACGCTCATCCAAGAACACCGGGCGCTCATATGAGCGGCCTGCCGCGGTTCTACAGGATCTCGACCCGCTCGCGATAGGCATCCAGTCTGTGGTCCGCGGGGTCGAGCTCGGTGATGAGCACACCCACGGCTTCCCAGTCGAAGCTGCGCGCGACATCCTGCTGCCCGAGCTTCGTCGCGTCGACGCAGAGAATGGTCTCCCCCGCGACCGACGCGAACTGACGCTTCACCTGCGCCTCCGAGAGGGAGACATCGCTGGACCCGTGATCGACGTCGATCGCGCTGGCCGACGCGAAGAAGCGCGCGTAGAGCATGGAGGCGGCGGCCTCGCAGGCGATCGGCCCGACGAAGCTGTCGGTGCGCTCCTCGGGCTCGCCTCCGATCAACAGCGGGCGTGGCCCTCCCGTTCGACGCACGGCCTGGAACACCTCCCACGAGTTCGTGGCGACGATGATCGTGTTCCGGCCGCCCAGCGTGGCACCCAGGGCGGCCACGGTCGAAGAGGCGTCGAGCGCGACGGCGCCGCTGTTCGGCACCAGGCGCAACGCCTTCTCTGCGATCGTCGCCTTCGCGCGCGCGGATCGCGCGCTCCTCTCCTGGAAGGGCTTGGGACCGAGCGCGGGCATCGCCCCGCCGCGTACGCGACGGACGATCCCGGCGATCTCCATGTCGACGATGTCGCGGCGAACGGTCATCGTCGAGACCCCGAGCTCCTCGGCAGCGGCGGACAGACGGATGATGCCGTCTCGTTCGAGGACCGCGGCCAGCGTCGCCTTGCGTTGTTCGCCGTCGAGGGACCCCATGCTCATGTCACAAACACTGGTACACACAACAGAGATTCACAAGCCAGGCCGGATGGAACACATTGCGCGTTTCGTTATCTTTTGTCATACTTCACAAGACATAACAACGTCTGGAGTCCCGCATGGCCGATGCCAACCCCACCTCCGCCGCCCTCATCGAGCGGTCGAACCGCCTGGGCGCCGACCCGAAGAACACGAACTACGCCGGCGGGAACACCTCGGCCAAGGGCACCGCGACCGACCCCGTCACCGGCCAGCCGGTGGAGCTGCTGTGGGTCAAGGGCTCCGGCGGAGACCTCGGCACGTTGAAGGAGTCGGGTCTCGCCGTCCTGCGCCTCGACCGCCTGCTCGCGCTGAAGGACGTCTACCCCGGACTCGAACGCGAAGACGAGATGGTCGCCGCGTTCGACTACTGCCTGCACGGCAAGGGCGGCGCAGCGCCCTCGATCGACACCGCCATGCACGGACTCGTCGACGCCGCGCACGTCGACCATCTGCACCCCGACTCCGGCATCGCGATCGCGACGGCGGCGGACGGCGAAGCACTGACCGCGACGATCTTCGGCGACAAGGTCGCCTGGGTGCCGTGGCGTCGCCCCGGCTTTCAGCTCGGACTCGACATCGCCGCGATCAAAGAAGCGAACCCGCAGGCGATCGGCTGCATCCTCGGCGGTCACGGCATCACCGCCTGGGCCGACACCTCGGAAGAGGCCGAGGCGAACTCCCTGTGGATCATCGAGACAGCATCCGCCTACATCGCCGAGCACGGGAAGTCCGAGCCGTTCGGCGGCGTCCGCTCCGGCTTCGAAGCGCTCCCCGAGGCCGAGCGCCGCGAGCGCGCAGCAGCCCTCGCTCCCACCATCCGCGGCATCGCCTCGCACGACCGCCCGCAGATCGGGCACTTCACCGATGCCGACGTGGTCCTCGACTTCCTGGCATCCGAGAAAGCACCTGCCCTCGCGGCTCTCGGCACCAGCTGCCCCGATCACTTCCTCCGCACCAAGGTCAAGCCGCTCATCCTCGACCTGCCGGCTACGGCATCCGTCGATGAGCAGATCGCGCGACTGCGCGAACTCCACCAGGAGTACCGCGCCGACTACCAGGCCTACTACGACGCCCATGCGACGTCCGACTCCCCCGCGATCCGTGGCGCCGACCCGCTCATCGTCCTGATCCCCGGCGTCGGCATGTTCTCCTACGGCGCCAACAAGCAGACCGCCCGCGTCGCCGGCGAGTTCTACGTCAACGCGATCAACGTGATGCGCGGCGCCGAGGCGCTCTCGACCTACTCCCCCATCTCGGATGCTGAGAAGTTCCGCATCGAGTACTGGTCGCTCGAGGAAGCGAAGCTGCAGCGAATGCCGAAACCGAAGTCGCATCAGGGCCGCATCGCGTTCGTGACCGGAGCGGCATCCGGCATCGGCAAGGCGATCGCCACCCGTCTCGCCGCCGAAGGCGCCTGCGTCGTGATCGCCGACCTCGATCTCGAGAAGGCACAGGCCGCCGCCGCCGAGCTCGGGAACACCGATGTCGCGATCGGCGTCGCGGCGAACGTGGCGGATGCAGATGCCATCCAGGCCGCGTTGAACGCCGCGCTCCTCGCCTTCGGCGGGGTCGACCTCGTCGTGAACAACGCCGGGCTGTCCCTGTCGAAGCCACTGCTGGAGACCACCGAGAAGGACTGGGACCTGCAGCACGACGTGATGGCGAAGGGATCGTTCCTCGTCTCGAAGGCCGCAGCCCGAGCGCTCATCGACCAGAAGCTCGGCGGAGACATCATCTACATCTCCTCCAAGAACTCCGTCTTCGCCGGTCCGAACAACATCGCCTACTCGGCGACCAAGGCCGACCAGGCCCACCAGGTGCGCCTGCTGGCTGTGGAACTCGGGGAGTACGGTATCCGTGTGAACGGCATCAACCCCGACGGCGTCGTGCGCGGCTCCGGCATCTTCGCGTCCGGCTGGGGCGCCAACCGCGCCGCGACCTACGGTGTCGCCGAAGAAGACCTCGGCCAGTACTACGCGAACCGCACGATCCTCAAGCGCGAGGTCGTCCCGGAGAACGTGGCCGACGCGGTGTTCGTGCTGACCGGGCCCGAGCTCAGCCGCACGACCGGCCTGCACATCCCGGTCGACTCCGGCGTCGCCGCCGCCTTCCTGCGATGAGCGTCCGCGCGGTCGCGGCCGTCGACCTCGGAGCGACCAGCGGGCGCGTCATGATCGGACGGGTCGGCGACGGGACACTCGACCTCGAGCTCGTCTCGCGCTTCTCGAACGGGCCCGTCGAGCGAGAGGACGGCCTGCACTGGGACTTCGCGGCGCTGTACGAGCACATCCTCGACGGCCTGGCCGAGGCGATCCGCCGCGAGCCCGCGATCGAGAGCATCGGCATCGACTCGTGGGCTGTCGACTACGGACTGCTCCGAGACGGCGAACTGCTGGCCGAACCCTTCCACTACCGCGATGAGCGCACGACCCGTGGGGTGAGGGAGGTGCACGATCTCGTGCCGTTCGCCGAGCTCTACCGCCGCAACGGCCTGCAGTTCCTGCCGTTCAACACGCTGTACCAGTACCGGGTCGACGATGAGCTCCGCGACGCCGACACCGCGCTCCTCGTCCCGGATCTGCTCGCGTTCCTCCTGACCGGCGTTCGAGTCGCCGAGCGCACCAACGCCTCGACGACCGGACTGCTCGGCGTCGAGACCGGCGAGTGGGACACGGATCTCGCGGAACGCCTGGGCATCCCGGAGGGGGTGCTGCCCGAGCTGGTCGCTCCCGGCGCGGTGATCGGTGAACTCCGTCCGGAGATCGCCGAGCGACTCGGAGCGAGGCTGCCCGTCATCGCGGTCGGATCGCACGACACCGCGTCCGCCGTCGCCGCCGTGCCGATGTCGTCGCCGTCAGCCGCGTACATCTCCTGCGGCACGTGGGGCCTTGTCGGACTGGAGCTGCACGAGCCGGTACTGACGGATGCCGCGCGGGACGCGAACTTCACGCATGAGCTGGGCGTCGACGGCCGCTACCGCTTCCTCCACAACGTCACCGGGCTCTGGCTGCTCAGTGAGACCGTGCGCGCGTGGGAAGCCGAGGACGGCGTCTCGCTCGACCTCGCGGAACTCCTGGCCGCGGCGTCCGCAGGGAGTGCCGACGTGGCGCTCTTCGACGCGGACGACCCGTCGCTCAGCGCGCCCGCCGATATGCCCACCCGAATCGGTGCGCTGCTCGGCGACGCTGTCCCTGCGACGAGGGCAGGGTTCGTGCGCAGCATCATCGAGTCGATCGCCGCGGCCTTCGCGGCAGCGGTGGCGACGGCATCCGACCTGTCCGGTCGAGAGCTCGACAGCATCCACCTCGTCGGCGGAGGATCGCTCAACGGACTGCTCTGCCAGGCGACCGCCGACCGCACCGGGCTCCCCGTGCTCGCAGGCCCGGTCGAGGCGACAGCACTCGGCAACGTGCTCGTGCAGGCGCGCGCGCTCGGCGCCGCCCCCGCGATGCTCGAGGAGCTGCGGGCGCTCGTCGCCGCGACCCACGCCCCGACACGGTTCGCGCCGCAGGGCTGATCTCCGCGGTCGTCGCAGCATCAGCACCCGCCCCCGCACCCGCCGACAGGCCTACTCGGACGGCACTTCCCCCGCGTTGGCCGCCGCGAGCAACTGCTCCACCTGCTCGTGCGACACGTCGACGCCAGGGAATCCGATGAGTCGGCCGATCGGGAACGACGCCATCATCTTCTCCATCGCCTCATCGTTCGGCATCATCGATGCGGCTGAGGAATCGGCGCCGGAGAGCTCTCCGAGGAATCCGCCGAGCGCACCCATGACGATGGGCCCGGCGATCGGATGCGCCACGACGTCCCCGATCGACGAGCTCAGGGTGAGCGGGATGACGACGTCGTCGCCGACCACCGACACCCGGACTGACGAGCGGATGTCGCGACTCGATGCCGCGACCTCCATTCGGTACTCCCCGCCTTCGACCACCCAGCGGTCGATGCGCACGTCCCAGTACGCGAGATCCTCGCGGCGCACGACGAGTTCGACGGTGCGAGTCTCGCCCGCCGCGAGCGCGACGGATGCGAACGCCTTGAGCTCGCGAGGCGCCCGCTGCACGATCGACCGCTCGGGGGCGACGTACACCTGCACGACCTCGCGGCCGTCCCGATCACCCGTGTTCGTCACCTCGACGCGCACGCGTAGGTCCCCGTCCGCTTCCACGGATGCCGTGGCGTCGCCGTACGCGAACGTCGTGTACGACAGCCCGTGGCCGAACGGGAACGTCACGTCGAGACCCTTCGCGTCGTACCAGCGGTAGCCGACCAGCAGACCTTCGCCGTAGCGCACGTGACCGAACTCGCCGGGGAAGTTGCCGAACGAAGGGTTGTCCTCCAGACGCACGGGGACCGTCTCGGTGAGCTTGCCCGACGGGTTCACCGTGCCGTACAGCACGTCGGCGACAGCGCTGCCGCCCGCCTGTCCGAGCAGCCAGCTCTCCACGATCGCCGGCACGCGGTCGGCGAAGGGCAGCGCGACCACTCCGCCGTTGGAGAGCACGACGACGGTGCGCGGGTTCGCCTCGACCAAGGCCTCGAGAAGCGCCAGCTGAACTGCCGGGAGATCGATGTGCTCGCGGTCGAAGCCTTCGGACTCCTCCGCCGCGGGCAGCCCGAGGAAGACCACGGCCACGTCCGCCGCCGCGGCGACCGCGACTGCCTCGGCGCGCAACTCGTCGGCAGAGCGACCGGATGCCGCGACCGCGCCGCCCTCGACGGAGAACCCCGCGGCGTGGGAGACGTTGTCGCCGCCCACAGCTCGGAGTTCGTCCAGCGCCCTGTCGACGCGCGTGGGATTGATGAGCGAGGAGCCGGCGCCCTGGAAACGCGGCTCGGTGGCGAACGCACCGATCACCGCGACCCTCTGCTCCGGCGCCAGGGGCAGAAGCGAACCGTGGTTCTTGAGCAGCACGATCGAACGCCCCGCGGCCTCACGGGCGAGCGTGTGATGCGCGTCCACGTCGAGGGGAGCCGAGACAGCCGGACGCTCTCCCGCCTTGCGGACCAGATCGATCACGCGGGATGCCGCGGTGTCGAGCACGGCCTCATCGAGCGTTCCCGCGCGCACGGCCTCGACCAGCTGCGCGTCGGTGCGCCCTCCGGATGCCGGCATCTCCAGGTCGAGCCCGGCCGCGACGCCGGCGACACGGTCGTTCACGGCGCCCCAGTCCGAGACGACGAGACCGTCGAAGCCCCAGTCGTCGCGCAGCACGCTCGTGAGCAGCCACGGATTCTCCGAGGTCCAGACGCCGTTGAGCTTGTTGTACGAGCACATGACCGTCCAGGGCGCGGCATCCTTCACCACTCGCTCGAAGCCGCGCAGGTAGATCTCGCGGAGAGGACGCGGGTCGACGTCGGAGCTGGCGCGCATCCGGTCGAACTCCTGGTTGTTCGCGGCGAAGTGCTTGAGCGACGTGCCGACGCCCTGCGACTGCACCCCGCGCACGGAGGCGGCACCCAGCACGCCCGACACGATCGGATCCTCGGAGAAGTACTCGAAGTTGCGCCCGCACAGCGGCGAGCGCTTGATGTTGATCCCGGGGCCGAGCACGACGGCGACGTCTTCGATGGCAGCCTCGACGCCGATCGCCGCGCCCACTCGTTCGATGAGCTCCGGATCCCACGACGACCCGATGCCGACCGCGGGCGGGAAGCAGGTGGCCGGCACGCTGCTGGCGAGTCCCAGGTGATCGGTGCCACCCGCCTGCTTGCGAAGACCGTGCGGACCGTCGGTCATCATCACCGAGCGGATGCCGACGCGCCCGACGCCCTTCGTGGTCCAGAAGTCCGCACCGCTGGTCAGCGACGCCTTCTCCTCGAGGGTGAGGTCGGGGGCCGAGATCTCGGTCATGGGATTCCTTTCGCGGCGACGGCGGTGTCCTTGCGAAAACTATATGCGCTTCAGTATTAGATTCCAAACGTCGTTCAGGATTAGTGTCGAGTCATGGCTGCACGAGGTTCGTACGCGAAAGGCGTCGCGCGGCGCGAGGAGATCCTCGAGAGCGCGCTCGACGTCATCGGTCGCAGGGGCTACCAGAACGCCTCGCTGAAGGAGATCGCCGAGGTCGTCGGCGTCACCCCCGCGGCCCTCCTGCACTACTTCGGGTCCAAGGAGGAGCTGTTCACCGCTGTGCTGCGAAAGCGCGACGAGCAGGACGGGCTCGACCCGGCTTTCCTCGGCGCAGCGGACGCGCGCGACGGCTTCCTCGAGGTGATCCGACACAACACCCGGGTGCCAGGGCTCGTCGCACTCTTCTCACGCCTCTCCGTCGACGCCGCCGACCCCGGGCACCCGGCGCACGCGTACTTCCTCGAGCGCAGCGCACATCTGCGCGAGACGATCGCCGCGAACTTCACCACCGACGAGCAGCGTCCGGGGCTCGATCCCGAAACGCTGGCGCGCATCATCCAGGCGGCATCCGACGGCCTCCAGCTGCAGTGGATGATCGACCCCACGGTCGACATGCCCGGCATCATGGCCGCACTCATCGAGGCGCTTCAGCATCCCGCTGCAGCGGAAGCCTCCCCCTAGGGCAGCGCCCGCGATCTGCGAGGCGCATCCGCACGCCTGACTAGCGGACGTTGCCGTTCGAGCACGTCTGCTGTGCGGCCGAGTTGCCCTTGATCGTGTCAGGAAGCGCGACGACCTCCGACGGAGTGGCGTTCGGGTCAGGAGTCGCGCCGTCGACCGGCGCGGCAGGTTCCTGCACCACGACCCCCTCGTCGCTGGTGTTCTGATGTGTGATCTGCAACTGCGCATTCGCCGCGATGGCATCCCACATGACGCTCGCGGCCGCCTCGTTCGGCACCACCTTGTTCGGATCCGAGCTGTCGGCGACCGTCGGGAACTGCAGGAAGACGATGTCCTCGAACGGCACCGACTTCACGGCCAGGGCGATCTGCACGATCTTCATCGGATCGGCGAGCGACGTGCTGGTCTCGAGGTTGTTCAGCCCGATGTTCGCCAGCTTCAGCATGATCGGGACGTTGCCGAGCGTCTCGCCGCTGATGAGGGTGCGCGCCAGGCTCGACATGTACTGCTGCTGGTTGCCGATGCGGCCGAGGTCACTGCCGTCGCCGACACCGTGGCGGGTGCGGAGGAACTGCAGGGCCTGAAGACCCTGCAGGTAGTGCTGGCCGGCAGCCATGTCGAGGCCGGTGTAGCGGTCCTTGATCGGGTTCGCGAGGCAGACCTCGACGCCACCGATCGCATTCGTGATCTCGATCACGCCGCCGAAGGTGACGGATGCCGCGAACTGGATCTCCTGGCCGGTGAGCTCGCCGATCGTCTTCGCGACGCAGTTCAGTCCCGCGTCCGAGTACGCGACGTTGAGCTGCTGCTTCCTCATGCCCGACTGGACGTTGCCCTCCGCGTCGGTGCACTCCGGGATCGGGATCATCAGGTCTCGGGGAAAGCTGACGACGGTGATGCGACGCGGCTCCTGCGAAACGTGGACGAGCAGATTCACATCGTTGAGCGTGCCCTCGGCATCACGGCCGGTGCAGCGATCTCCGAAGAGGTCCTTGTACTCCTCTTCGCACGTGTCGACTCCGGTCAGGACGAGGTTGAAGCCCTCCTTGTACGCGCCGATCTCGGGAGGGAGCTGCTCCTGACCTTCCAGATCGACCGCGTTGGCGGAGACGGTGCTGGAGAAGTCATAGAGGATGTAGGCGCCGACGCCGAACCCGCTGACGAGCACGACCGCGAGACCGATCGCGAGGAACTTCATCAGCTGGCCGACCGCCCCGGGGGTCCGCTGCTGACCGTGACGCGCGATGGTGCGACGGCGTCGGGAGTTCTCGCTCACTCGTGGCCTTTCAAGGTCAGTATGCGGAGGGTGTGGGATTCGAACCCACGAGACATCTCTGCCCACTGGTTTTCAAGACCAGCTCCATCGGCCGCTCGGACAACCCTCCCGACAGTCGCAACTGCCGACAACGCGTGAGTCTAGCCGAGTTCTATTCTCGCGCGTCGACCTGGGCGGGTGCTGGAAGCGTGTCGAGAGCCGACGCGAGACCGCCGTCGGCGACGTCGTCCGTGATCTCACCCGCGGCATCCTTCACCTCGGCGGGAGCCTGCCCCATCGCGACCGCGCGCCCGCCATGCGACCGGGCCCAGCCGAACATGCCGATGTCGTTGCGGCCGTCGCCTGCGACGAAGACGCGTTCGCCCTCGATGCCGAGTTCGGTGCGCACCTGCTCCAGCGCGGTGCCCTTGTCGACGCCCTGCGGGGCGATGTCGAGCCAGGCCGTCCAGCCGATCGCGTAGGAGACCTCATTGAGTCCGGCATCCGCCACCAGCCGATGGAAATCCTCCTCATCGTGCCCCGGCGAGACGACGACGATGCGCGAGACCGGCTCGACGCCGAGCTCGTCGAAGTCGACCTGTCGACCACCGTCGAGGGTCCAGTCGTCGAGCACTGCCGTGTAGAGCCGCTGCGACGAGGCGAGCTCGACCATGTAACGCGCCTCCGGCAGACGCTCCTGCAGCAGCGCGAGCACCGGCCGCGGGTCGAAGGTCTCGACGTTCCAGCGCTCCCACTCCTCGCCCACGCGGCGCATGGTGACGGCGCCGTTCGAACAGACCACGTACTCCGCGGTGAGTCCGAGCTCTTCGACATACCGTCGCGTCGCCATCCAGCTGCGGCCGGTGGCGATCGTGACCTCGTGACCCGCGTCGCGGACGCGGGCGACCGCTTCGGGCACGCCGGGGCTCATCGACTCGTCCTGCAGGATGATCGTGCCGTCGACGTCGAGACCGACGAGCCAGGGTGCGCTCATGAAGTGGGTCCCTGAGCCTGCGGAAGGGCGGCGTCGGCGTCGACCCATCCGAGTGGTCGGATGATGTCGAGTCCGCCGAGGTACGGGCGCAGCACCTCCGGGACGAGCACCGAACCGTCGGCCTGCTGGTGGGTCTCGAGCAGCGCGACGATCCAGCGCGTGGTGGCGAGCGTGCCGTTCAGCGTCGCGACGTGCTGCGTCTTCGCCCCCGCCTGGGTCGCTGCTCCTTCGCCGTGGGTCCCTGAGCCTGTCGAAGGGCCCGGCCGGTACCGCACGTCGAGGCGCCGGGCCTGGAACGTGGTGCAGTTCGAGGTGGAGGTGAGCTCGCGGAACGCGCCCTGGGTCGGGACCCACGCCTCGATGTCGTACTTGCGGGCGGCGCTCGATCCGAGGTCCCCGGCGGCGACGTCGATCACGCGGTAGGAGAGGCCGAGCGAGGTCAGCATCTCCTCCTGCAGTGCGACGAGACGGAGGTGCTCGGTCTCGGCATCCTCCGGGTTCGTGTAGACGAACATCTCCAGCTTGTTGAACTGGTGTACGCGGATGATGCCGCGGGTGTCCTTGCCGTGCGAACCGGCCTCGCGGCGGTAGCAGGTCGACCATCCCGCGTAGCGGAGCGCGCCGTCGGTCAGATCGACGATCTCGTCCTTGTGGTAGCCGGCGAGCGCGACCTCGCTGGTGCCGACGAGATACAGATCGTCGTTGTCGAGGTGGTAGACCTCGTCGGCGTGCTCGCCGAGGAAGCCGGTGCCCTGCATGATCTCCGGGCGCACGAGCGTCGGCGTGATCAGCGGCACGAACCCGTTCTGCAGCGCCTTGTCCAGCGCCAGGTTCATGAGGGCGATCTCGAGGCGGGCGCCGATGCCGCGCAGGAAGTAGAAGCGCGCACCCGACACCTTCGCACCGCGCTCCATGTCGATCGCACCGAGGAGCTCGCCGAGCTCCAGGTGGTCGCGCGGCTCGAAGTCGAAGGTCGGCACGTCGCCGACGCGACGCAGCTCGACGAAATCGGCCTCGCCACCGGACGGCACACCCTCGATCACGACGTTCTCAATGCGGGCGAGTGCGACGGATGCCGCCTCGGCAGCCTCGTTCGCCGCGAACTGGGCCTGCTTCACACGCTCGGCGAGATCCTTGGCCTGGGCGACGAGAGCAGCCTTCTCCTCCTTCGGCGCCTTGGCGACCTGCTTGCCGAAGGCGTTCTGCTCGGCCCGCAGCTCCTCGAACGCCGTCAGCGCCTGGCGCCGCGATCGGTCGGCCTCGAGTGCGGCGTCGACGGTGCCCTGGTCATTCCCACGAGCAGCCTGTGAACGGCGGACGATCTCCGGCTGATCGCGGAGGAGTGCGAGGTCGATCATCCACCAAGTCTAGGGCGCGCGCCCGTGCGGTCAGCCGCGCCCGACGAGCCCCCGCAGGCCTGGGCGAGACGCGAGACGCCCGCGGACCGGGCTTAGAGTAGCGCCATGACCACGAGCGATTCCGCCCGCCGCCAGGCGGCGCTCGTGTACAACCCGATCAAGGTCGACGCCAAGCGTCTCAGAGCCCTGATGCGCGACCAGTCGAAGCAAGCCGGATGGGAGCATCCGGCGTTCTACCCCACGACGATCGAGGATGCCGGACAGGCGGCGACCGGACTGGCGCTGGCCCGCGGCGTGGATGTCGTACTCGTCGCAGGCGGAGACGGCACCGTGCGCGCCGTCTCCGAGGCGATCGCGAACTCCGGGGTGCCGCTGGCGATCCTGCCGAGCGGCACCGGCAACCTGCTGGCGCGCAACCTCGGGCTGCCGCTCGGCGATCCGACCGAGATGATCCGCGCAGCGCTGGGCGACTTCCGGCATCCGATCGACATCGGCTGGGCACGTTTGGTCCGCGCGGACGGCAACCAGTCGGAGCACGCCTTCGTGGTGCTGGCCGGAATGGGCCTCGACGCCGACATGATCGCGAACACGCGCTCCGACCTGAAGAGATCGGTCGGGTGGATCGCGTACGTCGACGGTGCGGCCAGATCGCTGCCGGGCGCGCGACCGTTCCGCGCCGTGTACCAGATCGACGACGGACGCCTGCACTCGACGAAGGTGTACAGCATCCTGTTCGCGAACTGCGGCACGCTGCCCGCGGGAATCGCCCTGATTCCGGATGCCTCGATCACCGACTCGAGGCTCGATTTCGCCGTCATCCAGCCGACGGGCGTGCTCGGCTGGCTCGGCGTCTGGCGGAAGATCTGGTGGGACAACTCGGTCCTGCGGCGGTTCCGTGCCGGACGACGCGTGCTCGAACGGCGCGGCAGGGACGCCTCGGTGCACTATTTCCGCGGTGTCGCTGCGGAGGCAGCGGCACCGGCTCCGACGCCGGTGGAGCTCGACGGCGACGAGTTCGGCGAGGCCGTGCGCATCACCTGCCGCGCGGATCCCGGCGCGCTGCTGCTCGCCCTCCCTGCCGGCCACCCGGTGTCGCTGCTCTGAGCCGCACAGCCCGGGGTCCGGTGGTCAGCTGCTGTGCACCTTGACGTCGCCCTCGAGTCCGCCGCCGGTCAGCGTGAGTGTGAAGTCGTCGTCGTCCACCTCGTCGTCGGGGAAGGCGATGATCGTCGCGCGCGGCGCCATATCCATGGTGCACACCTGCTCGGCATCGGTCACGAACGTGACGGTGCCCGCGTTTCCGGCCCCCTCGACGGCTTCCACGACCGGCGCGCACGACGAGGAACCCCAGGTCAGCAGCACCAGGCTGCCGTCGTCGAACCAGCCGGCCGAGGGCTGATACTCCGTGGAACTGCCGGGCTTCCCGGAGAAGGCGGCGCCGCCGTCGAGCTCGGCGTCGTCGGTGACGTCGCCGTAGGTGACGTTCAGGGTGATCTCGGCGGTCGGATCGACACCCTCCGGAAGGGCGCCGATGCTCGCGCGGGGCGCGAAGTCGGCCGTGCAGACCTTCTCCTCGCCGTTCTCGTCGTCGAGGTCCACGAGCGTCACCGTGACGGTCTGCCCCTCGGCTGCGACCTCGTCGACCTGCGGGATGCAGCCGGACGATCCCCAGGTGACGACGGCGAACATGCGGCCATCGTCGAGGAGCACTCCCTCGATGTCGCCGGCGTCGTCACCCGTGGTCGCGCTCGGCGCCGGGGAGTTGGTCGGAGTCTCCGCGCCCGGTGTCGTCGTGCATCCCGCGGCGAGAAGCGCGATCCCGGCAAGAGAGGAGAGGAGGACGGCGAGACGCGTACGAGGGGCCATGGGACACAGGGTACTCGTCCATGATTCCGGAAGCACCTTCACTGCAGGGCGGAGGTGAGGCGGGCGAGATTGTCGAGGACGGTCGATCGCAGCGGCTGCTGCATCCACTCCTCCAGCGTCAGTTCGCGGCTCAGCGAACGGTACTTGTCCTCGACGGCGCGCATCTCGGCGACGAACTCCTCGCCGCGCACGAGCATCGACACCTCGAGGTTCAGACCGAAGGAGCGCATGTCCATGTTGCTCGAGCCGATGACCGCGACCTCGTCGTCGATCGTCAGGCTCTTGGTGTGGAGGATGTAGGGCTTGCGGTACATCCAGATGCGCACCTGCGCCTTGAGGAGCGCCTCGTAGTAGCTGCGTTGCGCGTGGTAGACCATTGCCTGGTCACCCTCTTCGGAGACGAACAGCTCGACCTCGACACCGCGGTCCACGGCCGCGGTGACGGCGAGCAGCAGCGCCTCGTCGGGGACGAAGTAGGGGCTGACGATCATGATGCGCTTCTTGGCCGCATACAGCAGTCCGAGGAACAGCCGCAGGTTGTTCTCGAGCTCGAATCCCGGCCCGGAGGGGACCACCTGGCAGTCGAGGTTGCCGGAGCCGATCTCGGCATGCGCTATGTCGATCTCTTCGAGGACCTCGTCGGTCTCGCTGTACCAGTCGCTGAGGAAGATCGCGTTCACGCTGAGCACGACCGGCCCGTCGATGCGCACCATCAGGTCGACCCAGTGCAGCCCGCGCTTGATGTTCCTCGGCAGGTTGTAGGTCGAGTCGGTGACGTTCTGCGAGCCGAGGAAGGCCACTTTGCCGTCGACGACGACGAGCTTGCGATGGTTGCGGAGGTCGGGGCGCTGCATCCTGCCCTTGAGCGGCTGGACGGGAAGCATCAGCTGCCAGTTCGCGCCCATCGCGTTCAGCCGCTTGATCGTCTGCCGGTAACGCGGCTTCCAGCGATTCGCCCAGTGGTCGAGGAGCACCCGCACCTCGATGCCCCGGGCCGCGACCTCTTCCATCGCACGGAAGAAGTTGTCGGTCGACTCATCGGATTGCAGGATGTAGAACTCGATGTGGACGTAGTCCTCCGCCTCGCGGATGGCGTCGGCCATCGCGTCGAGTGATTCCTGGTAGTCCGAGATGAGGTGCGCGCCGTTGTCGCCGGAGAGGGGCAGAGCTCCGAGCCTCTGATTCATCTCCACGATCGGGCCGAACCATCCCGGTGCATCCGGGCGGAGCGTGCCGAAATGCAGATGCTCGCTGGTCTGCGCGATGTACTCGTTGATCTGGTCCTGCTTGCGACGACGCGCGCGTGGAAGACGCGGATTGCCGATCAGGAGGAAGAGGAAGACGCCGATGAAGGGGATGAAGAACACGGCCAAGAGCCAGGCCATCGCGGCGGTGGGCCGTCGATTGCGCGGGATCACGATGATCGCCGTGGTGCGGATGACGAGGTCGAGGACCAAGAGGAAGCCGGCGATCCACCAGCCCCAGGCCTCCGGCGTCATCGTCTCCCCTCGCTCCCCCGGCGACGATCACCGGAGGGTCGCGCGGTCCGTCGCGCATGGGCTACACAGTAGCCGATGGCTCGGACGCCGCTCAGGTGCGAGGGGGGAGGCCGCGCGCCGCGCGCTCCTCGGCCTCGATCTTCGCGTGCACCTTGCGCTCGGTACGGTCGGACCGCAGGATGCCGCGGATCACGATGAAGAACACGATGCACACTCCGATGGTCGGCAGGATCGACCATGCCGCAGCGATCCAGAAGTTCTCCATCCCTCCATCGTACGCGAGCGACTCTTCGTCCACAGTCGGCGCCTTCCAGGTCGCCGGTCCACAGGCGCCGTTTTCGCGACATCGCGCCTCGCCGTTCGATGACACTCCTGGAATGACCACACTGCTCCGAGCCTCCGGTTCCGCTGAATTCCTCCGCCTCGTCCCTGCTCTCGCCGGCTTCACTCCCCGCGAGAGCATCGTCATCCTCCCGTTCCGCGGCTCCCGCTCCTATGGGGCGATGCGCCTCGATCTGCCTGACCCCGACATCTCCCTCGAGGAGTACGCCGACACCGCCGTCGGCCTCGTCTCTCGCGTCGACGGGACGGATGCCGTCGCCGTGGTCGTCTACACCGATTCCGAGCCGCATCCCACGCGCGATGGTCTCGTCCTGCCGTTCGCGGTCGAGGTCGAGGAGTTGCTCGGCTGCGCGGAGGACGCCGGGCTCCGCGTCGTCGACGCCCTGTGCGTGACGCCGGCCGGCTGGTCGAGCTACCTCGTCGGCGACCCCGAGATCGGGGCCCTCGCCGACATCGTGCCCGTTACGGAACCTCGTGCCGACGGCGATGTGTACGAAGACCAGTTCGCCGGCACGGCACTCCCGCACGCCGACCTCGCCGAGAAGGAGCGCGTGGGCCAGGCACTCGCCGACCTCACCGATATTCTCTGCCGCGACAAGTGCGGCACGCTCACCGGGCGTGAGAACCCGCTGGCCATCGCCGCTCTCGTGATGCTCGAAGACGTCCCGGCATTCTTCGAGTCCGTGGTGCATGAACCCGACGATCTGCCGCCGTTCGCGACAGCCGCTCTGCTCTGGTGCCTCGATCGGCCGCTGTTCCGTGACGTCGCGATCGCGCAATGGGCGACCGATCTCACCGGTGGCATGCGCACTCTCTCCGCTCAGCTCGCCTTCGCGGGGTCGGGCACCAGCGTCCCCGACGACCTGGGCGAGGTGTTCCTCGGCCGCGGCCGCACGCCCGATCTCGTGCGGCTCCGCAACGCACTGTCGGTCGTCCGTCTCGCAGCGGCGCGCGCGCCTCGCACCTCACGGCCCGCGCCGCTCACGGCGGCCGCCTGGCTCTCGTGGGCTCTCGGCCGATCGACCCACGCGGGTCACTACCTCGCGCTGGTTCGCGAGATCGATCCGGAGTACGGGCTTGCGGCTCTCCTCGAGACGATGATCGGCGGCGCGATCCTTCCCGAGTGGGCGTTCCGCCGCGGCCCTGTGGAATGACCGGGCGCGCCCGCTACTTGACGAGGGGGAAGAGGATGGTCTCGCGGATCCCGAGCCCGGTGATCGCCATCAGCAGACGGTCGATGCCCATGCCCATGCCTCCGGACGGCGGCATGCCGTGCTCCAGGGCCCGCAGGAACTCGTCATCGATGGGCATCGCCTCGACGTCACCACGTGCCGCGAGCTTCGCCTGCTCGGCGAAGCGCTCGCGCTGGATCACGGGATCGACGAGCTCTGAGTACCCTGTGGCCAGCTCGAAGCCGCGGATGTACAGGTCCCACTTCTCCACGACGCCGTCGATCGACCGGTGCTCGCGCACCAGTGGCGAGGTGTCGACGGGGAAGTCCATCACGAACGTGGGACGCACCAGGTCGCTCTTCACGAAGTGCTCCCAGAGCTCTTCGACGAGCTTGCCGTGTGTCGCCTGCGGCGGCAGATCGACGCCGCTCGCCTCGGCGAAGGCGATCAGATCGTCGACCGAGTCCCGCGGCGTGATCGTGCGACCGGATGCCGCCGAGAGCGACTCGTACATCGAGATGCGGTCCCACTCGCCGCCCAGGTCGTATTCGGTTCCGTCGGCCCAGGTCACGGTCGTCGAGCCGGTCACCGCGATCGCCGCCTGCTGCACGAGCTCCTGCGTGAGCGCGGCCATCTGGTCGTAGTCACCGTAGGCCTGGTAGGCCTCGAGCATCGCGAACTCGGGGCTGTGCGTGGAGTCGGCACCCTCGTTGCGGAAGTTGCGGTTGATCTCGAACACGCGCTCGATGCCGCCGACGACCGCGCGCTTCAGGTACAGCTCCGGCGCGATGCGCAGGTAGAGCTCGGTGTCGAACGCGTTCGAGCGCGTGACGAACGGGCGAGCGGATGCTCCGCCGTGCTGCACCTGCAGCATCGGCGTCTCCACCTCGAGATAGTCGTGGTTCGCGAAGGTGGCACGCAGGCTGGCGTTCACCGCCGCGCGAGCGCGGACCGTGGTGCGCGCCTGCTCACGGACGATCAGATCGAGGTAGCGGCTCCGCACGCGCCCCTCTTCACTGAGCTCGGAGTACGCGTTGGGCAGCGGGAGGATCGCCTTCGACGCGATCGTCCACTCGTCGGCCATGATCGAGAGCTCGCCGCGGCGGCTGGAGATCACCTCGCCGTGGACGAAGACATGGTCGCCGAGATCGACGAACTCCTTCCAGTCCGCGAGCGACTCCTCGCCGACATTCGCGAGCGAGATCATCGCCTGGATGCGCGAGCCGTCACCTGCCTGCAGCGTCGCGAAGCAGAGCTTGCCGGTGTTGCGGCTGAACACCACGCGCCCGGCGACACCGACGACGACGCCGGTCTCGGCGCCTGCCTCCAGCTCGCCGTACTGCGCGCGGAGCACGGGGATCGTGTGCGTGACGGGAACGCTGACGGGGAAGGCGCCGCCCGCGGCATCCTTCCGCCTCTCGATCAGACGCTCGCGCTTGGCGAGACGCACGGCCTTCTGCTCGTGGACGTCCTCTTCGTTCGAAGGGTCGGCCGAGGCCGAATCGGGCGCGGCGGACGCGTCAGTCATGTGCGGGGCTCCTTGAAGTCCTCCCCAGTTTACCGAGGCGGCACGCCGACTCCTTCGCGCGGGCTGGGTAGCCTCGGAGAATGACCGCCTCACGGATCATCCGCGCCACCGCCGTCCTCATCCTCACCCTGAGCGCGGTCTCGATGCCTACCGCAGCAGTGGCACTCTCCGCCGATGCGGCGGGGTCCGCTGCAGCGCAGACCGACGTCGACGATTTCTCCTACGCCTCATGGGATGCGCTGTACGAGGTCGGAGTCGACGACGAGGGCCGAGCCCGGATGAACGTCACCGAGACGCTCGTCGCTCGATTCCCCGAATACGACCAGAACCGCGGCATCGTCCGCGGACTCCCGACGTCCTACCAGAACGCCGGAATCGATACGCGCGTCCTCTCGGTCACCGACGAGGCGGGAGTCGACGTGCCGTTCGAGACCGACGAGGAGGATGGTCTGCTCCTCATCCTCACCGGCGACGACGACTACGTGCAGGGCCTGACCACATACGTGATCGAGTACGAGATGCGCGATGTCGTGCTGGCCGCCGGCGCGACGAGAGGTTCTCGAGGCGAAGGCACCGGAAACCCCGCGGTGGACGAGTTCTACTGGGATCTTCTCCCGCTCGACAGCACCCAACCCATCGAACGCTTCCGGGCCGACATCGTGTTCGACGCCGCGATGAGCGAACGACTCGCCGGATCGGCGAGCTGCTACGCAGGCGTCTCCGGCTCGACCGACACGTGCGACCTCGAGGGGCCGGTGATCGACGGCGATCGCGCGATGTTCCGGGTCGAGTCGGGAGAGCGTCCGGCCGGCGACGGCGTGACGGTCGCGATCGGCTTCGAGCCGGCCACGGTCGTGCAGCCGTCCGCCCGCACGCCGAATCCGGTGACCGACACCCTGCCCTGGGCGGCGGCCATCGGTGCCGCGGGCCTGTCGGTGGGCGCCTGGCTGAGCGTCTCCGCGTTCAAACGACGCCGCGGAACTGCCACCGGAGTGATCGTGGCCCAGTACGACGTGCCCGACTCGATGCCGCCGCTGCTCGCCGCGGCGATCGTGCCGGGCGCGAAGGACGTCATCCCGGCCGAGATCGTGCACCTCGCGGTGCGCGGAACGCTGCGGATCGAGGAAGGCGGGTCGCCGGAGAATCCGCGGCTGCGCCGCATCGCCGGATCGCGCATCTCCGACCAGCTCGACGTGGAGGCCCTGGACGCGCTGTTCCTGAAGGCGAATGAGGGCGGTGTCGTCGATGTTCCGCGCGCGAGCGAGTCCTTCGCGGGGCGCATGAGCGCGCTGGTGCAGAGCGGGAAGACCGCAGCGCAGACGCGAGGGCTCACCACGACGGCCCGCAGCCGGGGAGCCGCCATCGTGCAATGGATCGCGATCGCGGTCGCGGTCGCCGGTCTCGGACTCTCGCTCGCCGGGGTGATCAGCGGTCGGATCTCCGCGGTACCTGCGCTCGTGGCGGGCTCCTTCGGCGTCGTCCTCGTGCTCATCGCGAGCTGGTATTCGTTCTCGAAGCACACGGTGCTGACGCCCGAGGGCGCCCGGGAGCTCGAGCATCTGAAGGGCGTCGAGGAGTTCATCCGCGTCGCCGAGGCCGACCGCCTGCGCATGCTGCAGTCGTACAGCGGCGCCGAGCGGCGGCAGGAGGGCACCGCGGATGTGATCCACGTCTACGAGCGGCTTCTGCCCTACGCGATGCTCTTCGGCATGGAGAAGGAGTGGGGCGACGTGCTCGAGCGTGCGTACTCGGCCGCACAGCGCGGTCCCGGCTGGATCGGAGACCCGAGCACTCCGTACCTCGGCGTGTATCTCTCCTCGTTCACGTCCTCGTCGCACGCAGCGGCCGCGTACACCTCGCCATCGGCGGGCACGTCGTCGAGTTCCGGCGGGTCGTTCGGCGGCGGGTTCTCCGGTGGCGGAGGTGGCGGGGGCTTCTCCGGCGGCCGGTGACGCGGCGAGTGAGCCGTCAGAGCAGCGGTGGAGGACCGGATGCTTCGCGCAGGGCCCGCTCGACGGTCGACTGCACGAGCGCCGAGAGGTAGCCGCCCGGGTTCTCGACACCGATCGCGCGCAGCCGCGCGGTCGACTGATGGATGATCGACCGGGAGAACTCCGTCGCCGCCTGGATGGCGTCCGTGTAGGCGGGCCGGTCCTCCTCGGCGATCACGATCGGCTCGCAGCCCATCTCGACGGCGAGCGCCTGCGCGATCGGCAGCACCGGAGCAGGCGCGGTCACCGCCGCGAAACCGGCGTGCAGCTGTCGCAGGTCGATCGAGGTTCCGGTGAAGGTGATCGCCGGGTGCACGGCGAGGGGGATCGCACCCTGCTCAGCGGCGGGTCGCAGGACCTCCGCGCCGTGGGCAGGATCGGTGTGCAGCACGAGCTGGCCCATCTGCCACCCGCCGACCTCGGCGATGCCCGCGACGAGCGAGGGGAGCTGGTCCGTCGGGACGGCGATGATCACCAGTTCCGCACGGCGAACGACCTCGAGAGCGTCGAGCACCGGCACTCCGGGCAGCACTGCGGATGCGCGTTCGTCGTCCGAGCCGCTCGTGATACCCACGATCGCGTGTCCCGCGCCGCCGAGAGCCGCACCGATCACCGGGCCGACCTGGCCCGCGCCGATGATGCCGACGCCGAGACGCCCGTCGCGCAGCACCGCGTCACTCCCCGTTCGTGGTGGGCGGCGCGGGCGGCGGCGCCACGGGCGGAGCGGGAGGCGGCGCGACCGGCGGAGCAGGCGGCGGCGCGACCGGTGGAGCGGGCGGAGGCGCAACCGGTGGCGCCACCGGGGAAGCAGGAGGCGGCGGCGAGACCGGCGGCGGTCCTACCGGCGGAGCAGGCGGCCCGACCGGCGGAGCAGGCAGCGCGACGGGCGGCCCCGAGGGCGCCGGAAGGTGCGCATACGCGGGCTGCGCATACGCAGGCGGCACGTACGAGGGAGGCGCAGGAGGCGCAGCGTGCTCGCTCCAGCGATGGCTGGTGTCCCGGGAGGCGGCTTCTGCCGCCGCCCGGCTGACGTCGCCGAGCAGTGCCAGCGCGTCCTCGCGCTCGAGTCCGGAGAGGTATCCCGTGATCGGGCCGGGAGCCGTGTGCACCTGCGCGCCGGATACGCGCTGCGCCCGGTCGATGGGCCCCTGCGAGAGCGAGACGCCCTGCAAGCGCGCCAGGGGGAAGATCGCGAGCTTGCGCCACACGAATCCCCGGCGCAGCAGCAGTCCGAAGTCGGCGACCGTGTAGCCATGGCGCTTCCAGGACAGCGGACGACGCCACCACGCCCGGCGCGGCATCCGACGGAAGGGGTCGCCATCGGCCGGGCCGACGATGCCCTGCTCCCAGAGGAAGGGGATGCTCGCGGCCGGCACATCCGGCAGTACGAGGCCCAGCACGCGCTCGACATCGGCGCGCTTGCCGACCGGCAGCACCACGTTGAACTGCTGGGCGTTGCCCGACTGCTGCGCCGCGACGCTCTTCCCGCTCATCCGGTTGATCTTGATCGTCCACCAGCCGAACGGACGCCACAGCAGCGACTGCGAGACCTCGACGGCGAAGATGCGTCCCGGCGGAAGGGTCTCGGTCACGGTCGTGAGCAGCCCGTACGTGATGCGCACGCCGTCCGGCGTGGGAGCGATCGAGTAGCGCAGGGACTTCGAGATCTGCGCCCAGGTGATACCGACGACCGCGATGGTCATCGGGATCCCCATGCCGAGACCGATGCCGAGCAGCACCACTCCGCCCTCCGGGTCGCCGTCGACGAGGATGCCGATGATCGTGCTGCCCAGCGCGATCGCGAAGATCGCACCGAAGAACAGCACCCACAGCAGTCCCGAGATCAGCTGCGATCCGATCAGACGACCGGTCGGGATCTTCACGACACTCTCGGGAGCGACATCCGCCAGATCGACGCCGGAGATCAGGCTGGTGACGCCCTCGTTCACGGAACCGCGCAGCTGAGCCCGAGTGGATGCCGGTGCGGCACCCGTCCCCCCGAGAGGTGACTGCGGGTTGAGGGCGGCCTGACGCGCCGCCCTGGCGCCGGAGGCGAGCCGCAGGATGTCGGAGCGCACCGACTCGGCGCGCGATGTGGCGAGATACTCCAGGTCGACGTTCGCATCGTTGCCGGCGCCGACGACCTCGAGCTTGGCGAGTCCGATGAGGCGGGCAGGGAAAGGACGGGTGAGGTTGACGCCCTGCACCCGGTCGAGCGGTGCGCGCCGGTGCGAGCGGAAGACGATGCCTTTGCGCACCTCGACATGATCGCCGGTGATGCGGAATTGGTGGAAGCGCCACAGCAGCCAGAAGGCCAGCACGAGCACGATGACGAGGCCGAGCACGCCGAGGAGGACCAGCAGGATCAGGTTGTTCTCGAACACCCAGTCGACCGGGTCGCCGCCCGTGTAGTCGCCGTAGTTCACGTCTTCCGGCGTGAAGAGCGTGACGAACCAGGCGATGATCCGGTCCCGCATGTTCGCGATGAGGAGGCCGGCGACGATGATCAGGACGAGCCCGCCCTTGAACAGCGGCGTGAGCGGATGCATCCGATGCCATTCGCCGTCCGCGAGAGTCGTCGACGGGTCACCCACCTGGGCGGGTGACGGCGCGTTCGGGGCCGCCGGGAACTGCTGCTCGCTCACAGGCCGGTCCGGCGGGTCTCGGCGACCTCGATGAGGGTGTCGCGCAGCGCCTCGGATGCCGACTGGGTGAGCCCGGGGATCTGCACGCCGGTTGTCGCCGCAGCCGTCACCATCTTCAGCTGAGAGATGCCGAAGGCGCGGTCGAGCGGACCCTGGGTGATGTCGACGAGCTGCATGCGCCCGTAGGGGACCGCGATCATGCGCTGCCAGAGGATGCCCTTGCGGAAGACGATGTCGTCGGCGCGCAGCATGTAGCCGATCGCCCTCGCCTGGCGCGGCAGGATGATGAGCGCGATCACCGTGAAGAGCAGGATGACGCCGGCGGGGATCCACACCCAGTCCTGATCGAGGACGAGGCTGAGCACCAGCGCCACGACGGCGATGAAGGCGATGAAGATCACGTTCTGCACGATCTGCGACACGACGTAGCGCGGCGAGATCTGGTGCCAGGTGCCGTCGAGTTCGAGGCGGGCCTCGCTCCGTGCCGTGCGCAGCTGCGTGTACGTACCCTGGTCGAGGGCGTCGCGATCAGTGCCCTCCGCCGGGTTCAGGGGCGCGGTCTCTGGGTTCTGAGTCATCAGGATCCTTCGGCAGGGTGCAGAACTGTTCGGCGATGAGCGCGGCGATCACGAGGACGATCGCGCTCCCGATCAGGGCCAGCATGGCCACAGTCGACCCTACCGGCGGATCGATGGGCCGCGACAGGAGGAACAGCAGGAGCCCCGCGCCGAAACCCGCCATGATCGCCCCGAGCAGGCTCGAGGCGCGGGCGAGGGTCGCCGCCCGCAAGGCGCGGAACGGATCGATCCTGGTGCCCGAGCGCACACTGTGCCGCACCGGCCAGGCGACGCCGAGCGATGCGACCGCGATCAGCAGGAGCAGCACCGGCAACAGCAGCGACGGGGTGAACGTGGCGCGGCCGCCCGCGGTCAGCAGATGATCCAGCAGATAGCCGGCGCCCGCCGTCAAGAGAACGAGCACGGCGAGGAGGCCTGCCGAGGTGCGTCTCATCCGTTGCCCCGCGCCCGCAGCTCGGCTGCGAGATCGGCGACTCTGCCGTGGCCGACGAGGTCCGCTTCGGCGTCCAGATCCAGCCAAGGATCCAGCACGAACAGCCGCTCGGCGGCACGAGGGTGCGGGAGCCGCAGGCGCGGGTGATCCGAGACGACGTCGCCGTAAGCGATCAGGTCGAGGTCGAGCGTGCGGTCACCCCAGCGCTCGTGGCGCTCGCGGCCGTTCTCATCCTCGATCGCGTGCAGCATCCCGAGCAGAATCTCCGGAGCGAGCCGCGTCGTGACCAGCGCGACGGCGTTGACGTAGGCGGGAGCCTCGGGATCGGGGCCGTCCACGCGCAGCGCGACCGTCTCGAGCAGACGGGACAGGCGCACGTCGGTCACCAGCGGCAGCCGGGCGATGCGCTCGGCAGCGGAGAGGATTGTCGCCTGGCGGTCCCCGAGGTTCGCACCGAGGGCGACGACCGCGACGGCGTCCGGTCGCCCCGGCCGAGGCTCCGGAATGCCGAGGGGCTTGGCGAGGTTCCGGCTCATGCGGTGATGTCCTCCAGGCCGTCGGGCGTGCGCGTGCGGTGCACCGTGACCGCGACGTCGGCGAACGAGAGCGAAATGGGCGCGTGCGGCTTGTGCACGGTGACCGTGACGTTCTGCACGCGCAGGTCTTCGAGGGCGACGACCGCGATCCGCTCAGCGAGGGTCTCGATGAGGTTCACCGGCTCCCCGGCGACCACAGCGGCCACGTTCTGCGCCAGCTCCCCGTAGTGCACGGTGTCGTTCACATCATCCGTCGCTGCGGCCTGCTCCAGCGCGAGACGCAGCCGGAGATCGACGGTGAACTCCTGGCCGTACTCCCGCTCATGGTCGTACACGCCGTGACGGCCGAACACGGTCAGCCCGGTGAGGGCGATCTCGTCAAGGAAGTCCATGCATCTAGCGTACGGGGGAGACGGTCGGTCCCCGAGGGTGATATGTGTCGGCGATCTGGCTGGTTGTCGGTGTCGACAGTAGGCTCGTGGTGTGCGGTGTCGCGCACCACGATCGGGGGGTCGCAGGATGAGCGAGTGGCGTGTGGATCCAGATGGCGTCGCGGGAGTGCTGGCCGGCATCGACGATCTCGGTCTCGACTTCGAGAAAGTGCATTCCGAAATCGATGACGCTGCTTCCGCGGGCGAATCAGTGCTGAGTATCGACGGGCGGACGGCTCTCTCGCACGCATGGTCGTCGTTCATGTCGGATCGCCGACTGGTTCCGGGCAAGGTGATGTACGCCATCAGCGCGGCCGCTCAGGGCGTGGGGGCGGCGACGGTCGCGATCATCGCCGGCGATGTCGAGATGGCGGGCAACGTCGAAGCTGCGGAACGCTATGCGGAGGACGCCTGGGGCATAGCACCCCGTGGCGCCTACTCGTTGGTTCCGACATGGTGAACCTGGTGTCGACAGCGCTGCCTCAGGTGCTCGATGTGGGGCAGATCGAGCAGCTCGCCGCGCAGGTCGCCGGCGCGGCTCGCGTCATGTCGACAGCAAGCGATGATGCATTGGATCGCTGGAGTCGGTTGCCGGAAGTCTTCGAGGTGGCCGGCGCGGAGGGCGCACACCTCCTGCTGGATCAGCCGAACGCCGCCGCCCAGGAGTTCGCGACTGTGCTGCTGGCGGCGAGCCGTCTGCTCGACGACTACGCGATGTACGTCTTCGCTGCCCTGCACCTCCGCCGTGCCTCGCTCGCTGAGCGGATCGCGGCTGTGAGCGCGACGACAGCGCGATCGACACGCTCCACGCTGACATCGAACGCTTCCGTCGCGATCTCGAGGAGGCAGAGGAGGGCCTGGCTGGCGACTTGAGCGTGCTCACCGGTGGCGACGAGGTCTACGGCGCTCACGGCACGGCACTGCGCGTCTCACATACTTTCTGGGGTGTCACCGCGTCGCCATATCCGATGGGCCCGACGACGACGGTAGGGCTCGCTGATCACCTCGAGACGTCTCTCTCCGCAGCGGTGGCCTCGCGCATCGACTGGCTGGGTATCGCCGATTCTTCGAAGGTCGAGGCGTGGATCGCCGCGCACCCCGACTTCGCAGGAGCAGTCGTTTTCGTCGCTCCGGAGCGCGCGGCTCGACTGTGGGAAGGACTCGCAGCGGAGTCCACGGCCGGAACGGGCGCGGACCCTTGGATGGCGGCCCCCCTGGCACAGCTGCTCGCCCTCGCCCCGTTCGCGGTCAACAACTTGAACGGACTGCGCGCCGAAGATCGAACCCGGTTCAATCGGGAGACGTTGAAGCAGCTCCTCGCACGCGACGACCTCGATGACAAGCACCGGGGACAGCTGCGAGAGCTGGACGACATGCTCAAGGATGCAAGTGGCAGTGCCGACCAGACACCTGTCTTTCTCTTGTCGCTGTTCCTGGAGACCGACGACAACAGTCCGCGAGCGAGCTTGGGATTCGGCGATGTCGACAACGCCGACCAGATCACCACCCTCACGCACGGGATCGAGACCGATATGGCATCGCTCGGCGAATGGGCCGACAGCGCGGTCAAAATGGAAAAGGCTCTATCTCGTGCGTTGACACGGGCCGATCCTTCTGCCGAGTCCGCCGTGGTGCTCTTCATGGAGTGGGACTCTGGCGGCACCAGTAACGCCTGGAACATCGAACGGCCCGGTGGTGGCGCAGAGCGGCTGGCGCAGCTGCAACGGGGGTTCGAGGTGAGCAGTCCTGGTGCGCAGCGCAATCTCGGGTTGCATTCCCTGGCGACGACGGCGGGCGCGCAGATGATCGCCGACAATCCCGAGCTCGTCGACAATGTCTGGTTGTACGGCTCGGCCGGCGTCACTGAAGACGCCGCTCGAGCGCTGGAACGGCAGATCTCTCAGGGCACCCTCTCCGTGCGGTGCACGCCACTCATGCGACAGACGATTTCATCGCACCCATCGGACGGTGACCGGGCTCCGAGCATCCGGTCGACCCTCGTACCCTTCGCGGTGTGGACACCTTCAGTTCCGACGGCGGATGGGTCACCGGGTACGGCGACGGCAGGGGTGAGATGGGAGAGCGCACTGAGGGGCACAACTCCCAACGCAGCACCCAGTGGTATTACCTGATCGACGGAGCCGAGAGCACACCCATGGGGGATCCCGTGCCGGTGATGGACAACGAGGCCGTCGGGTACCTTGATCCCGTGTCCCAGTCGTTCAAACAGACAGTGGTCGACCTCGTCGAGGCGATGGCCACCGCGGAAGGCCGACAATGAGACGGATCAGAAGACGAGCCGGATTCGCGATTGTCACGATGGGCATTCTTGCCGGCTTGACGGGTTGTGGGGAACCAGTGAGTGATGCTGACCTGTTCGATCAGGCACGAGAGGTGAACTTCACCTACAAGGCCGCGGTCGCCGACGTGCAACTGCAGATCCTCGACGGGGAGTGGGAGATCGATCAATACGGGGATCGACCGCAGAGCTGCGATTCGGACGGGTACAGGTTCCGGATGTCTCGAGCAACTCCTCCCGAGTGGCACCTCGACGGCACCCCCGCTGAAGCAGCGGAGCGGATCGGGGCGTGGTTGGACGAGAACGGGTGGACCGACATCACGGCCCGCACCTATACCGACGGCATCACCGACATCGTCGTCGAAGCCCGAAACCCCGACGCGCACATCGACCGTCTCACCGTCGACATCAGCCCCGGCGACAACTACGACATCGGCACCATCTACGCCGACAGCACCTGCCAACCCGGGGACTCCCACACGATCGCCAGCGCGATGCTTCCCAAGGACTCGGCTCAGGCCACCCCGCGTGCCCTTCTCGAACACCCCGCCGATCCCCCCAGCTTCGGCTACAACGACGACGGCACGCCCCGCTACTGGCCCGACAACTGACACATGACCACCCGTCGAGTCATCCATCGCGCAGTCGCCGTTGCGCTGAGCATCGGCGGTCTGTTGGCCCTGACGGGATGTGCGGAACCGATGAGTGATGCTGACCTGTTCGATCAGGCACGAGAGGTGAACTTCACCTACGAGGCCGCGGTCGCCGACGACGGCTCCCCGCGGTGCACGCCCGAACGAGACATGAACGCCCGCCCGATCACCAGCTGCGCAGCTGATCTCCGGGCCTAGATATCAGTTATCCGCGCCAGGCATGAGCGATGGCGAGTGCATCGCGAGTGGAGGCGACATCGTGCACGCGGACCGCCCACACGCCCGCACGCGCCGCGAGAGCACTGGTGACAGCCGTGGCCAGATCACGGCGGATCTCGGAGATCTCGTCATCGGTCGCGGCATCCCGCTGCAGAGTCTCGGCGAGAAACCGCTTCCGCGAAGTGCCGACGAGTACACGCGGGCCAAGCGCCACGATCTCGTCGAGTCCGCGCAGCACATCCCAATTCTGCGCTCCGGCCTTCGCGAAGCCGATGCCGGGATCGACGATCAGGCGCGACGGCGCGATGCCGGATGCCGCGGCTTCGCCGATGCGCTCCTGCAGTTCTCCAGCGACCTCTCGCGCCACACGGCGGTACTCGGCGTTCGCGTACATATCGGCCGAAGAACCCCGCCAGTGCCCGACCGCGTAGTCGGCGCCAGACTCCGCGACCGCCGCACGCATGTCGGGGTCGGCGAGGCCACCTGAGACATCATTGACGATCCGAGCCCCCGCACGCACGGCGGCAGCCGCAGTGGTTGCGCTCAGAGTGTCGACGCTGACGGGCACCCCGGCTGCGGCGAGCCGCTCGATCACCGGGATCACGCGCTGCTGCTCGACCTGGGCGCCGACGCGCTCCGCACCGGGACGGGTCGACTCCCCACCCACATCGAGCACTGAGGCTCCGTCTGCGCGCAGTCGCAGACCATGGGCGACAGCCCGATCGACGTCGAGATACCGGCCGCCGTCGCTGAACGAATCGGGGGTGACGTTGACGATGCCCCAGATCCCGGTCATCAGTGTGATCCCTCAGCCGTCGAACGGTGGGGCATTTCGTCTCGCTGCGGCCGGTCGACGCCAGAAGAGCCTGCCGCCGAGCCGATCAGCGTGATGAGCTCGGCCCGGGCGGCAGCATCCGTGTACTCGCCGCGCGCGGCGATCGTGAGCGTCGACGCCTCGGTCTGCCTGCCACCGCGCATCGTCACGCAGCCGTGCGCAGCGTCGAGCACCACGAGCACGCCGCGGGTGTCGAGGTGCTCCGCGATCGTGTCTGCGATCTGCTCTCCGAGCCGCTCCTGCACCTGCGGGCGGGCGGCGAGGATCTCGACCACTCGCACGAGGGCGCCGAGACCGACCACCTGCTCGCCCGGCAGATACGCCAGGTGGGCGTGACCCGCGAACGGCAGGAGATGGTGCTCGCAGACGGAGCGGAAGCGGATGTCGCGCAGCAGCACCGCTCCCGACGGGAGAGTATCGGGGGCGGGCCCGCGGGTCACGCTGATCGTGCGAGCCAGGGGCTCCGCGGCGTCCGCACCGACTCCGGCGAAGAACTCCGAGTAGAGCTCGGCCATGCGCGTGGGCGTCTGCTTCAGCCCCGGCCGATCGGGGTCTTCGCCGATCGCTTCCAGCAGCTCTCGCGTGAGCCGCTCGACGCGCGCCCTGTCGACGGTCACGTCAGGCCGTCGCGGGGCGCGGCTTGCCGGCGCTGGCCGACCCCTGCTGCGCACGCGGCGCTGAGGCCGGAGCCTCGACGGATGCCGCGAGCGAGACGTCCTTCTTCGGCACCTCGATCGGCGGCCGCTCGGAGACCGGACGGTCCTCGCTGGACAGCCAGAGCGGGCGCTCGGGGAGCTTCTTGATCTCGGTGAAGATCTCGGCGATCTGGTTGTGGTCGAGGGTCTCTTCCTCGAGCAGAGCCAGCGCGAGCTTGTCGAGGATGTCGCGGTTCGCGCTGATGACCTCGTAGGCCTCGTTGTGCGCCTGCTCGATCAGGGCGCGCACCTCGGCATCGACCCGCTCGGCGACGCGCTCGGAGTACTCGCGGCCCCGGCCCATGTCGCGGCCGGCGAAGGGTTCGCCGCCCTCGCTGCCGAGCTTGACCGGACCGACCTGTGTGGTCATGCCGTACTCGATGACCATCTTGCGGGCGATCGAGGTCGCCTTCTCGATGTCGTTCGAGGCACCGGTGGTGGGGTCGTGGAAGATGATCTCCTCCGCGACGCGGCCGCCCATCGCATACGTCAGCTGGTCCTGGAGCTCGTTGCGGGTGACCGAGTACTTGTCGTCGAGCGGCAGCACCATGGTGTAGCCGAGCGCCTTGCCTCGGGGCAGGATCGTGATCTTCGTGACCGGGTCGGTGTAGTTCATCGCTGCGGCGGCGAGCGCGTGTCCGCCCTCGTGGTACGCCGTGATCAGCTTCTCCTTGTCGCGCATCACGCGGGTACGGCGCTGCGGTCCGGCGATCACGCGGTCGATCGCCTCGTCGAGCGCGCGATTGTCGACGAGCTGGGCGTTCGAGCGCGCGGTGAGCAGCGCCGCTTCGTTCAGCACGTTGGCGAGATCGGCACCGGTGAACCCGGGAGTCTTGCGGGCGACGACCTCGAGGTCGACGCTCTTCGCGAGGGGCTTGCCCTTGCTGTGCACCTCGAGGATCCTCTGGCGCCCCTTGAGATCGGGCGCGTCCACGCCGATCTGACGGTCGAAGCGTCCGGGGCGCAGCAGAGCGGGGTCGAGGATGTCGGGGCGGTTCGTCGCCGCGATCACGATCACATTCGCGTTCGGGTCGAAGCCGTCCATCTCGACGAGCATCTGGTTGAGCGTCTGCTCGCGCTCGTCGTTGCCGCCGCCCATCCCGGCGCCGCGGTGACGGCCCACGGCGTCGATCTCGTCGATGAAGATGATGGCGGGGGCGTTCTCCTTGGCCTGGCCGAAGAGGTCGCGCACACGTGACGCTCCGACACCGACGAACATCTCGACGAAGTCGGATCCGGAGATGGAGTAGAACGGGGCGCCGGCCTCACCGGCGACCGCGCGCGCGAGCAGCGTCTTGCCGGTTCCGGGAGGGCCGTACAGCAGCACGCCCTTCGGGATGCGGGCGCCGATCGCCTGGAACTTGGCGGGATCCTGCAGGAACTCCTTGATCTCGTGGAGCTCTTCGATCGCCTCATCGGCACCGGCGACGTCGGCGAAGGTGACGCTCGGGGTCTCCTTGTTGACGAGCTTGGCCTTGGACTTGCCGAACTGCATGACCTTGCCGCCGCCGCCCTGCATGGACGAGAGCAGCCACCAGAACAGCAGACCGAGCAGCACCAGCGGAAGGAGGAGAGAGAGGAAGCCGTCGAACCAGGTCGCCCGCGGCACCGCGTCGTTGAAGCCGTCCTTCGGCGAGGACTCGTTGATGGCCGAGACCACCTGTTCGGCACGCGCCTCGACGTAGTAGAACTGCACGTTCTCCGCGCCCTCGAACGGCTTCGACAGCGTCAGGTCGACGCGCTGGTCGCCGTCGGTGGTCACGACCTCGGTCACCGTGGTGCCGGAAAGGAGTTCGAGCCCCTCCTCGGTCGTGATCTGCTTGGGGGCGCCGAGGTTCGAGATCAGCAGGAAGCCGCCGAAGAGCAGCACGCCGATCAGCGCGACGTAGATCAGCGGATTCCGGGTGAGCTTCTTGACATCCATGGTCGGATCAGCGTATCGCGCGTGCCCTAGGCTCCCGCTGTGCGTTCACCCACGGCGTATCAGCTGTAGACGTGCGGCGCGAGGACCGCGACGTCGCGCAGGTTGCGGTACCGCTCGGCGTAGTCGAGTCCGTATCCGACGACGAAATCCGTGGGGATGTCGAATCCGACGTACTTGCAGTCGATCACGACCTTCGCCGCCTCGGGCTTGCGCAGCAGCGCCAATACCTCGATCGACTCCGCACCGCGGGATTGGAAGTTCTCGAGCAGCCAGCTGAGCGTGAGGCCCGAATCGATGATGTCCTCGACGATCAGCACGTGCTTGCCGTTGAGATCGGTGTCGAGGTCTTTACGGATCTGCACCACACCGCTGGACCTGGTGCTCGCACCGTAGCTCGAGACCGCCATCCAGTCCATCGGGGCGTGGAACGGCAGAGCCCTGGCGAAGTCCGCCATCACCATCACCGCCCCCTTGAGCACGCCGACGAGAACGAGCTCCTTGCCCGCGTAGTCGACGGCGACCTGCGCCGCGAGCTCGTCGAGCTTGGCGAGGATCTGCTCCTCAGTGACGAGGATCTGGGAAAGGTCGTCCTGGATTTCCGCGGCGCGCATGGATCGATTTTAGGTGACGCGAAGACGTGCTCGATCCCGGCATCCGCACTACTGTGGCGGGGAGACGGGCTGACGCCCACCGACGGAAGGATTCACCATGGCTCTTGACGACATCCTCAAGCAGGTTCCGGTCGACGACATCGCCGAGAAGCTCGGCGTCTCGCGCGACGATGCGAAGGTCGCGATTGAGCAGGGTGGCGCGGTGCTGCTGGGCGGCCTGGCGAAGAATGCCGAGACCGAAGAGGGCTCCGCGGCGATCCAGAAGGCGCTGCAGAAGCACAAGGGCTCGACGAGTGCGGCCAAGGTCGACGATGTCGATCAGGCCGACGGCGGCAAGATCGTCGCGCACATCCTCGGCGAGAAGGAGAAAGAGGTCACCACGAAGCTCACCGAGTCCAAGGCGACCCCCGGTATCGACTTCGGCAAGCTCCTTCCGATCCTCGCGCCGATCGTGATGGGACTCATCGCCAACGCCACGAAGGACAAGACCGCCAAGACGGATGCCGGTGCGCAGGAATCCGGCGGCGGTATCGGCGACATCATCGGCGGCCTGCTCGGAGGCGGCAACGGCGGTTCCGGCGGCAACGCGGGCGGCGGCGGGATCGGCGACGTGCTGGGCGGACTGCTCGGAGGCGGCAAGTCGGGCGGCGGCGGGATCGGCGACCTTCTGGGTGGCCTGCTCGGCGGGAAGAAGTAGTCAGCGCCCCCGCGCGGTGAAGACGATCTGCCCGCCGCGGCGAACCGCCGCGCAGCCGGGCAGATCGATCGGTCCCTGACCCGCCCAGTCCGTCGCGAGTCTCGCGACCTCGACGGTCTGCGTGCGGGTCAGGCTCACGCCGAATTCGCTGTCGACGACGAGGCGGATGATGCGGTTCCGCAGGGCGGCGGGATTCGCGGCGAGAGCAGCGACGCTGACCGATATCCCCGCCTCCGCATGCTCGACGATGTCCTCGATCGTCTCGTGGATCATCTCGTCGAAGGCCTCGGCGTCCTCGCGGAGCTGCTCGGCGGTGCGGGCCAGCGCCTCGGCGATCCCCGGCCCCAGCTCGGTCTCGAGCACGGGGAGCACCCGGTCGCGCACTCGCACTCTCGCGTAGCGGTCGTGCGAGTTGTGCGGGTCGTCCCAAGGCGTCAGATCGGATGCCGCGCAGAAGGCGCGCGTCGTCTCCCGGCGCACACCGAGCAGTGGGCGGAGCCAGCGCACCCCGTCGTCGTCCTCGCGCGAAGGCGCCATGCCCTGCAGGCTCGCCGCGCCGGAGCCGCGGGCCAGTCCGAGCAGCACCGTCTCGGCCTGATCGTCAAGCGTGTGGCCGAGGAGCACGGCGGATGCCCCGACCGCGGATGCCGCATCGCGCAGAGCCTGATACCGAGCGTCACGGGCCGCTGCCTCCGGGCCTCCCTCATCGTCGACCTGAACGCGCACCACCTGCGCTTCGAGGCCGAGACCTGAGGCGATGTGCGCAGCGGCGGCTGCCACCTCGTCCGATCCGCCCTGCAGTCCGTGATCGACGGTGAGCGAGGTGACGCGGAGTCCGCGCTTCGGCGCCTCGAACGCTGTGGCCGCGGCGAGCGCGAGTGAATCCGCGCCGCCCGACAGCGCCACCACCACAGCAGCCCCTTCGGGGAGGCCGGCGAGCGCGGTGCGCACGGCGAGGCGGATCTCGGCTACTGCGGGTTTCAGCGACGGCACCTCTCAACGCTAGCGGGGTGCGTCGCTGTCCCGCTCATCGAGCCGACCAGCCACCGTCCATCGTGTAGCTCGCCCCGGTCACCATGGCCGCCTCGTCGCTCGCCAGCCACGCCACGAGTCCTGCGACCTCGGCCGGCTCGACCAGTCGCTTGATCGCGCTCTCGGTGAGCATGATCCGGTCCAGGACCTCCGCCTCGGGGATGCCGTGCACGCGGGCCTGATCGGCAAGCTGCTTCTCGACGAGCGGCGTCCGGACGTACCCGGGATTGACGCAGTTGCTGGTGACACGATGCTCGCCGCCCTCCAGCGCGGTGACCTTCGACAGCCCCTCGAGCCCGTGCTTGGCCGCGACGTACGCGGACTTGTAGGGCGAGGCGCGCAGCCCGTGCACCGAGGAGACGTTGATGATCCGTCCGAAGCGCTGCTCGTACATCGCGGGGAGAACGGCGCGGATCAGCAGGAACGGCACCTCGAGCATGAGGGTCGTGATCCTGCGGAATTCACCGGGATCGAAGTCCTCGATCGGGCTGACGTGCTGGATCCCGGCGTTGTTCACCAGGATGTCCACCCCGGCCAGCGCGTCTGCCAGCCGGTCATCCGCGAGCGCCGCCGGATCCAGCAGGTCCACGGTCCAGGCCGAACCGCCCACCGCCGTCGCCGTGGTCTCGCACCCCGCGGCATCCCGGTCGGCGACGATGACGTGCGCGCCGCGAGCCGCGAGCTCCTGAACGACGGCCAGTCCGATTCCGCTGGCCCCGCCGGTGACGAGAGCCCGCCGGCCGGCGAGCGGCTGCGGTGCGGCGCTCACCGGGCGACCCTGACCAGACCGTTCGCGCGCGCATCGGCGGCGTCGACGTCGAGCAGGGAGACGCCGCGGGTCTCCTTCATCGTGATCACCGCGAAGGCCGTGACGGCGCAGGCCGCGGCCACGTAGACCGCCACCGGCATCCACGACTGGTACTGCTGCAACAGCGCGGTCGCGATGATCGGCGCCAGAGACCCGGCGACGATCGAGGTGACCTGGTAGCCGAGCGAGACACCGGAGTAGCGCATGCGCGTGGGGAACATCTCGGCCATGATGGCCGGTTGTCCGGCGTACATCAGAGCGTGGAAGCAGAGTCCGATGGTGACCGCCGCGATGATCAGGAACGGGTTCTGCGTGTCGAACATCGGGAATGCGAAGAACGCCCAGGTGGCGCCGAGCACCGCACCGGCCAGGTACACCGGCCGGCGGCCGAACGCATCGGAGAGCCTGCCGACCTGTGGGATCACCAGGAAGTGGATGACGTGGGCGATCAGGAGGGCCAGCAGCAGCTGGCTGGTGTCGTACTCGTGCACGGTCTTCAGATACACGATCGTGAAGGACACGATGATGTAGTAGAGGATGTTCTCCGCGAAGCGCAGCCCCATCGCCCCGAAGATGCCCCGCGGGTACTTCTTCACGACCTCCAGCACGCCGTAGCCTGCGGCCTTGTCGGCCTCGACCTGGGCGCGGGCCTCGAGGAAGATCGGTGCCTCGCTGACGTGGGTGCGGATGTAGTAGCCGACGATGACGACGATCGCCGACAGCCAGAAGGCGACGCGCCAGCCCCAGCCCAGGAACTGATCCGACGGCAGGATCCACGACATCCCGAGCAGCACCAGCGTGGCCAGGAGGTTGCCGACGGGGACCGCGGCCTGCGGCCAGCTCGACCAGAAGCCTCGGGACCTGTCCGGGCTGTGCTCGGCGACGAGCAGCACGGCACCGCCCCACTCGCCGCCGACGGCGAAGCCCTGGATGAAGCGGAGCGCCACGAGCAGCGCGGGCGCCCAGTAGCCGATGGTGTCGAACCCCGGCAGGCACCCCATCAGGAACGTGGCGACGCCCACGAGGATGATCGTGATCTGCAGGGTGTGCTTGCGCCCCAGCCGATCCCCGATCTGGCCGAACACGATGCCTCCGAGCGGACGCGCGACGAAGCCCACCGCGTAAGTCAGGAAGGCGGCGATGATGCCGTCGAGCTCGGTGCCGGCATCCGGGAAGAAGAAGGTTCCGAAGACCAGCGAGGCGGCGGTGGCGTAGAGGAAGAACTCGTACCACTCGACCACGGTGCCCACCATCGAGGCGGCCACGATCTTCTTGAGTCCGGATGTCCGAGGCTCGGTCTCGGGGACGGTCGTCGCTTTCCTGACGCTCATGGGTGCACTCCTTCGTGTTCTGCAGTGTCCGCATCGACAGCTGCTGCCCTGGGCCCCGCGACCCACCGGGTGGGGGAAGCCACAGCAAGTATGAGCACGTCGCACTCTGTGCACCAATGACCAGTCGAGCAGAGACGGGGTGCAGAATTGCAGATGTGAACTCATCACCTGAATTCTCCGCCAGCCCCGACGACCTCCTCGTCCTGTTGGCTGTCGCGCGCACCGGGCGCTTCACCACCGCCGGAGAAAGCCTCGGGCTGAACCACACCACCGTCTCCCGCCGGATCGCCGCGTTGGAAGCCGGTCTCGGCGGGCGGGCGCTGGCCCGCACCCCGGGCGGATGGGAGCTGACCGACCTGGGGCGCCGAGCCGTGAGGGCCGCGGAGGACGTCGAGGCCGCACTGGCGAGCATCCACGACGACGGCGAGCAAGCCGACCACATCGCCGGCGTCGTGCGCGTGTCCGCCACCGACGGGTTCAGCGCATTCGTCATCGCTCCCGCCCTCGCACAACTGCGTCGGCGGCATCCGCGTCTCAGCGTCGAGATCGTCAATGTCACCCGCCGCGCTCTCCAGCACCGCTCCGGTCTGGACATGGAGGTCGTGGTCGGCGAGCCGCAGGTGCACCGCGCGGAGGCGATCCTGCTCGGCCACTACACCTTGGGCATGTACGCCGCCCGCGGCTATCTGGACGAGTTCGGCACACCTGCCGGCATCGCCGAGCTGAGCGAGCACCCTCTGGTCTACTTCGTCGACTCGATGCTGCAGGTCGATGTCCTCGATGCACCCCGGCGCCTGGTCCCCGGCATGCGAGACTCCCTCAGCTCCACGAACGTCTTCGTGCATGTCGAGGCCACCCGGGCCGGGGCGGGCATCGGGTTCCTGCCGTGCTTCCTCGCCGACCGGCATCCGGACCTCGTGCGCCTTCTGCCAGGGGAGTTCGCCGAGCGCCTGCCGTACTGGCTCGTGCTGCGGCCGGACTCGCTGCGTCAGCCGGCCGTGGCCGCGGTCGCCGATGCGCTGCGGCGTCGCACCGCCGCTGTCCAGGACGCACTTCTGGGCGCTCCGACGGCCGGCGAGGCCTGACAGATCCCCGAGCGGTCTAGTCTGGCGCCGTGACCGATCACACGAGCCTCCGCTTCTCGACCGACCGCTTCAGGGCGTTCGCGGACGCGGTCGTCGCCATCGCCATGACCTTGCTGATCCTCCCTCTGCTGGAGGCGGTGTCGGATGCCGGCACCGAGGGCCTGGCCACAGGAGAGTTCTTCGCCGCGAACGGCGGGCAGCTGTTCAGCTTCGCGCTCAGCTTCCTGCTCATCGCGAACTTCTGGATGGAGCATCACCGCCAGTACACCGAGGTCACGGCGATCACTCCCGCGCTCCTCTGGATCAACATCGCGTGGTTGGCGACGATCGTCTGGCTGCCCGTGCCGACGGCGATGCTCGGGCAGATGGACACGGATCCGCTGCAGGAGACGGTCTACATCGGCACCCTGATCCTCACTCAGAGCGCCACCCTCGCAGCGAAGCTCTACCTGCTGCGGCATCCCGACCTCACGTGCGCGCCGATCTCACGCGTGCGGCAGGAGGTGGCCGGCGACGTCGCAGCGATCATCCTCTTCGCCCTGGCGCTCGGGATCGCCGTCGCCATCGGCGACCAGGGCTACTTCGCGCTCTTTCTCCTGCTCCTCACCGGAGTGCTCGCGCACGCACTGAACAGGCTCTGGCCCCGACGCACTCCGGGGCGCGCGGATGAGACCGTCGGAGACGAAGGAACCGGCGGTTCCGGCGCGCGCGAGTAGGCTGGTCCGCGGCATCCAACCCGTCATCCTGAGGAGCACACGCATGGGCGCACACGACGCCGTCATCGAGATCCCGCGCGGCAGCCGCGTGAAGTACGAAGTCGACCACGAGACCGGGCGAGTGCATCTCGACCGCGTGCTCTACACGACCTTCGGCTACCCGGCCGACTACGGCTACTTCGACAACACGCTCGGCGAGGACGGCGATCCTCTCGACGTGCTCGTGCTCCTCGACCACGCCATCTACCCCGGCGTCGTCGTCGAGGTACGCCCCGTTGCGGTGCTGAAGATGAGCGACGAAGCCGGCGGAGACGACAAGCTCGTCGCGGTTCTCTCCAAGGATCCGCGCTGGGCGCACATCCAGGACATCGACGACATCGCCGATTACACGAAGAAGGAGATCTCGCACTTCTTCGAGCACTACAAGGACCTCGAACCCAACAAGTGGGTCAAGGTCGACGAGTGGGGGAACGCTGCCGAGGCGCAGCGCATCCTCGACGAAGCCATCGTCCGCTTCGGCGAGCAGGGCCACTGAGCGCTGCCCTCGACGAGGAAGACCCCCGGTTCCGCCCTTGGCGGCCGGGGGTCTTCTGCATGTCGTCGAGGTGGCGGATGCTCAGATCGAGATGCCGCGGTCGGCCATGAAGTCGGCGGGGTTGGTGTACCGGCCGTTGATGTAGACCTCGAAGTGCAGGTGACAGCCGAAGGATCCGCCGGTGTTGCCCGCGTAGGCGATGACCTGACCGGCGTCGACCCACTGCCCGCGGCGCACCGCGAAGCCCTGCAGTTTGATGTGCGCGTAGCCTGTGGCGACGCCTCCGCCGTGCTGGATGCGGACGTAGTTGCCGTAGCCGCCGTTCGGAGCCGCGTACTCGACCGTTCCGCCGTACGCGGCGTAGATGGCAGCGCCGCATCCGTTGGCCAAGTCGATGCCGTAATGCCAGCTCGACGAGCAGCCGCGCGAGTTGCACTGCTGCGAGCGGGGACCGTAACCGGAGCTGCGATCGCCGCCGTGCGGACGCACCCAGCCGCCTGAGCCCGCAGTGCCGCCGCCGCCGCTGTTGCCACCGGCGTTGGCCGCGGCTTCGGCCGCTTCGCGCTCCCGCTGCTTCTGTTTCTCGATCTCGACGCCGACCTGGTACTGGGCAACGGTCGTGGCCGTGGTGTCCTTGAGCGCGGCGAGCTGCGCCTGCATCGTCGCGAGATTCGTCGACTGCTCGTCGAGCGCGGCCTGCGCGGCGTCGGCCGCGGCCTGTGCCGCCTGCATCTTCTCCTCCGCGACCTGCTGCAGACGATCGCGCTCGTTCCGCGCGACGACGGCCTGATCGCTCAGCGACTGCGCAGAATTCCGAGCGGCGACCGCGTCGTCGTAGACCGACTGGTTGTATTCGAGCAGCTTGTCCATCGTGCCCAAGCGCGCGAGCAGCTGATCGGCGTTGTCGGCAGAACCCGCGAAGAACAGTTCGAGCGAAGTGTCGTCGCCACCGTTGCGGTAGAGCTGCGCCGCGACCTGGCCGGCCTTGCGTGCCGACTCGTCGGCGACGGCGGCCTGCTCGTCAGCCTTCGCCTGCAACGAATCGGCCTCGGCGATCGCGGCGAAATACGCCTGCTGCGCGACGTAGAACTCGTCGGAGGCGACCTGCGCTGCGGCCTGCGTCTCGGCGACCTTCTGCGTCAGTGCCTGGATGAGGCCTTCGATGCGCGTGACCTCGGCTGCGGCGGCGGCCTCGTTCTGCTTCGCCTTCTGAACGTCGTCCCAGCTGGGGTACGAGGCGGCATAGGCGGCGGAGACTCCCGATGAGACGCCGAAAGCACTGAGCGCGACCACACTGAGCACGCCGAGCCCCAGGGCTCCGCGGCGGCTGATCCCGGCCTTCGAGAGGGCGCGGCTCTCCGTCGGACTGGGCGCACAGCCACATTCCGCGGATGCCGCCGCAGCAGCATCCCGTGTATTCCTGTCGTTCACTCGGCCCCTTCCGCCGGTTTCACACATGTCACACTAACAACAACATTCACATCTGCAACAGGGGTGAAGTCGGATGCCGTGGCACGCCTGACGTGCCCATCGTCCTCCTGAATGCCACTTCTAGGAAGCCGCCGCGCCCTCGATTCGCGATTTGCTCGAAACATCCCTTATGCTTGAGCGTCGGCAAGGAAGTCCTTCGGGACTGACTCCGGCCCCATCGTTTAGCGGCCTAGGACGCCGCCCTTTCACGGCGGTAGCACGGGTTCGAATCCCGTTGGGGTCACTCCATCCGATACAATTGAAAACAAGTATGGCCCTGTAGCGCAGTTGGTTAGCGTGCCGCCCTGTCACGGCGGAGGTCGCGGGTTCAAGTCCCGTCAGGGTCGCTCCATGCGATGAGCTCTTTCTTCGGAGGGGGCTCTTCGTCTAGGACGCGACAGGTTCGCCGGTCGCACGGCTCTGTAGCTCAGTTGGTAGAGCGCACGACTGAAAATCGTGAGGTCACGGGATCGACGCCCGTCGGAGCCACAGGGTGATCATTACGTCACCTTAGAAACCCCCACCTAGCTTCTAACATGGTGGGGGTTTTGCTTTCCCCTGCTGAGCGCTCCGACCTCCCGGTCGTTGAGCGAGCGAAGCGAGACGAAACGCCCCTCCTATCCCACTTTCACGCATCCCGGCGGCTCGGAGTTGCCGGAGATCGCGAAGTCCTCGCAAGTGAGGAACAGCGGGTGGTTCGCACCGAGGGCGAAGCTTCCGATCGCGATTCCGCCCACGATGACGACGGCGGCGACCGTGAGGCGCTTCGGCATCCGCCCCATCGCCTCCGGCCAGAACAGCTTGAACATCACCCAGAGGGTGAGCGGCAGCCCCGTCACGGCGATGAAGATCGCCAGCAGGTCGACGATGAGGAGCAGCTCGTCGTCGCCGGGGTCGGTGAAGAACGACAGGAACAGCCAGACCGACGGGATGGCGAGGGCGATCGCTCGCCGGATCCGATGGTGCGCGGGTCGAGGCTGCACCAGCACGATGAGGCACGCCGCGGTCGAGATCACCCACACCGTGAGCAACTGGTCGAAGAAGAGCGTGCCCCAGGCGCCGATCGTGAACGCCGGCCACCACACAGCCAGCGCGGTACCCACGATGAAAAGTCCTTGGACCGGTCGAGACCGCGGCCTCGCCGGTTCGGCGACGTTCGATGGCTTCACGCTCGCATTCTGCCGTATGCGGTGGATTCGATCCGTCAAGGGCCTCTCCCCCGCAGCATCCCTCGGTCTACGGTCGCGAGACGAACGAACCGGAACGAAGGAGAACACGATGAGCGATCCTCAGAACACGCACGGCACTCCCGGTGGCGACGAAGAGGCCGACACGGCCTCCGGCGGCGCGCCCGAACAGGCGGACGAAGCCACGACCGAGCACGGACTCGACGACGACGGCACCCCTGTCGAGAACCCCTCGGGCGGCTGAACTCCCCCGCCACCGGCATCCTCTCGTCCGCGTCCTCGACGCGAGAGTGAGAGGATGCCGGTGACGACATCCCCCGATCGCAGGAGCATCGATGCCGGACACCAGCGGCTCGCGACGCATCGAACTCACGATGCACAAGCCGTGGTTCGCGCTGTACGCCGGAGTCCGGCCGACGCTGGTCATCGCCGGACGCGGTCAGCCGACGCAGTGGGGTCTGGGCACCTGGCAGGTCCCCTCCGACCGACCGGTCGTGCTCGAGGTCTTCCTCTTCAACCGGGTCTGGCGTTTCGGGCAGGCCGAGGTAGCCTTCGACGCAGCCGAGACGACGGCGCTCGAGTACCGGGCGCCGGCATTGCCGTTCTTGCGGGGCCGTCTCCAACCCGTCCGCGGCAAGCACCGGTCCCTCGCCTGACTGGCCTCTTCCTCAACCCGTGCTGGGCACCGCGTCGCGACGCGCCCCGACCGCTCCTCCGATGAAGAGCAGGGCGAACCCGACGGCCGCGAGCGCCACTCCGGTCCCCGCCGCCACCCACGCACTCGAAGCGGGGATGTCGAGGTAGACCGTGATGCCGAGGATCCGAGAGAGACCCCACGGGAGCAGGCCCATCTGGTCGTTCCAGACCGTGAGCGCCCGCTCCAGCCCGACCGCCGCGATGACCGCGGAGGGCACGGCGAGCCCGGCGCCGACCGCCGCGAGCATCCCGCCCCACGCCCGTCGCACTCCGATGCGCACGGCGAGCGCCCACCCGACCGCGACGAAAAGCCAGACGAAGAGGGCGAACGCCACCGTGATGTAGAGCGTGCGGCGCACCGAATCGGTCCAGAACGCGAACCAGTATCCGCCGGGGCCCATGAACGACAGAGCGGCCAGTACGAGCGCGCACCGGAGCACCACCACTCCACCGACGGTGGCGAGCACCGCCCACCCCCACCGTCCACGGAACAGCACAAGCAGCAGGGCGACGAACACGGTCCAGGCGCCGAGCGTGACCGCGAGATGCACCCAGGACAGGAACGAGGTCTGCACGGCCCTCGTCGCGACGAGCAGAGCGCCCGGAACCAGGGCCAGCAGCACGTGATCGGCGCGGAGCATCCCCAGCGTCGACTCCCCCGCGCGCCACGGGCGCGTCGCACTGACCCAGGTCGCGCGCGCGGCCATCGCGCCCGGACGCCGGACCAGCCGCGTGCGCGCGGACAGGATGCCGATCAGCACCCAGGCCGCCGTGAGCACGAGCAGCACCCGGGCCAGCCACGCCATCGCAAGATCGCGGTCCGCACGTTCGACGCCGAGGCCGGCGGCCGTCAGGTTGAACGCCGGATGCGCGACATCGCCCTCGTAGGTGCCAAGGTGAGCGGCGGCCTGTACCTGGTACGTGTCACGGGCGCTCTGCCATGCGGCGTAGGAGTCCGGCGAGAGAGTGTCGTGCCAGGCGGCCTGGTGGAGGATCATGGCGCGGTACGAGCCGAGCAGCTCGAGCGTGTCCTGCTCGTACTCGAGACTCCCGAGGAACGCCTCGCGCAGAGCGGGGTCACGCCAGGTCGACGCGTCGGTGCCCTGGACGAGTGCCTGCATCTGCTCCACTGCATCCGACGCGACGTCGCCGCCGGCCACGGCCTCGCCGAAGCGGTCACGGGAGATCGTGTACATCACGTCGAGCACCGCCGAGTCGCCGGTGAGGATGTCCCACTCGAAGATCCACATCATCGGCGGCGGCTCGAGTCCGATCGCGGAGACGCGCTGCTCGGCGAACGGCGCGATGTACAGCCCGTGCTCGATCGCGGTGCGCGACAGGGCCATCGCGTCCGCGATCGCCTGCACGGTCGCCGGGTCGTCGGAGAACCACTCCCGAGCCCAGCCCGCCGTGACCTCGGCCGGGTCGGCATCCGGGTCCCGCGCGAGCGAGACGGCCAACTGCGAGTTGAGGTCGGCGAGCTGCCAGAACCCGGCCTTTCCGTAGAGGATCATCGGGCCGGCGCGCCACGGACCGCCGTCCTGCGCCCAGGCCCAGATCCCCTCGATGCGGTCGTTCGACGCGAGCAGCTCCTGCAGCGCCCACGCGTACTCGGCGCCGAGATCGTTCGGGAAAGCGCCGTTGTTCTCGAACTCACGGCGACTCTGGAACTCGATGATGCGACGGTGATCCCCCTGGCGCAGGGTGTCGTTGAGCGGCAACCAGCTGTAGAAGTCGCCGAGCGTGTACTTCGTCGACACGATGAGCGCAGGCGAGTCGATCCCGCCGAGCACGGCCTCGTACGACTCGACGTTCGTATGCATGTCCCCGACTTCGCCGACACCGACGCTCCAGGTGCGGAAGATCACCTCGCGTCCCGAATCCTCAGCCTGGCTGGTGAGCGCCGTGAGCATCGCGCGGACCGCCTCAGGCGTGGTCACCGCGAGAGACGAGTGGTAGTCCCAGCCCTCGACGTCGTACACGCGTCCCGCCTCGCCGATCCGGACGAGCACGCCGTCGAGCGCGGGCTCCGCGGCGTACAGCTCGTCGAGCCCTGCGGTGTAGACCTCCCACAGCTCCGGCGACGCAGTGTCGAGCGAGCCGAACCGGTCGGTGAGGTATGCCTCGAGCGGCGAGGTGAGAGTGAGCATGTCGGTACGCAGGAAGACCTGCATCCCGAGCTCCTCTGCGCGATCCCAGAACGGGCCGAACGCCTCCCTGAGAGCCAGAGCCTTGTCGACGTGCGAGTCGCCGTCCGCATAGACGCCCTCCACGTCGTCGAATGTGACGAATTCGACGAACCCGGGAAAAGCGACGGCGTTGTACCCGTCCGCGATGACTCGACGGAGAAACGCGTCATAGTCCTCGTACGCCTCGGCGAGCGCGTCCTGGTCGATGTAGGGCGCATCGGCGAGGAACACATCCGCGAACGCCTTCGACGCGTGCGAGTAATCGGTCCCTGCCCGCCACTCCTCAGGGTCGGCGACGACGCCGACAGCACCGAGATCGACCATCCGGAACGGCAGTCGTGAGGTGACTTCGGCTCCGATGCCGGCGGCGATGTCCCTCCCCTGCCGAATCACGGCGGCGGTGTCGTAGATTCCGCGTGCTGCACCGGCCTCGCCGGACGCCTCGATGCGCAGCGCGTCCCGAGTACCCGTCAGGAGGTAGCTCTCCTCGTCGGCCTCATCTGCGGGCGGACCGGAGATCACGACGGCCAGCGACGCGGTGCCCCGCGTGTCGACGCCGGAGAACGCCGCCTCGAGCTCGTCGACAGCGACGCGCATCCGCTCGGTCGACTCTCCGCCGACCACGGTGATCGCCGGCGGAGGGACGGATGCCGCCACCACGGGAACCGCGCGCGATTCCCCGCCCATCTGCTGAGCGGGCTCCGCGCGGATGCCGAGCGCATCGCCGAAGACCACGCCGACCCCCGCACCCGCGGCGAGAAGCACGAGGACGACGCTCAGTGCGACGACCCCGCGAAAGCGCGACGACCTCTGTCGTACGGCCGTCGTCGCTCGCATGGAGGAACTCTATCGACGTCCGGACGGTTCGACGTGCGCAGCGGGCTCTCGAAGTACGCCTAGAGTTCTTCGACCGCCTGTCGTGCGTCGTCGACCTCGACGGCGGCAGCATCCGCTCGCTCTGCGGCTTCGATGCGATGCGTTTCCACGGTCGGCTTCTCCTTCCGCAGCTGCTCCGCTTCCTTTCGCACTTTCGCGAGCCGCGCCTCGAGGTCGGCCTCCTCCTCGGAGAGCTCGGCGGCGCGGGTCTGCAGCGCGTCGAGCGCCTTGTCCTGCTTCGCCAGCTCGCGCTCCGCCGCCGCGAGCTCCTTTTCCGCCGCAGTGACGCGCTTCTCGGCCTCGCGACGCAGGCGGCGGGCCTGCAACTCGTCCGCCGGTCTCGCGGGCGATGGTGCGAGAGCCCTGATCTCCCCCGCGACGGCATCGCGTACGTCGTCGGCGCTCGCGGTCGGCTCGAGCGCTCGAATGAGGCGTCCGGAGGCGACGGCGGCAGCGGCGTCAGGATCGAAGAACGCGGCCGAGATGGTCTGCTCGACGGCCTCGAGGGTCGCCGGCGTGATGCGCTCGCCACGAGACCCCGCGAGATCCGCGGCGGTCTCGGCCAGCCTCCGGGTGAGCTGGCGACGCTCTCTGCCGAGGTTCGCGAGGGCGGGAGCGTCGAGATCTTCCTGCGCCTCGCGGAGCTCGGCGGCGAGCTGCAGCGCCTGGTCCAACTGATCGGAGCGCTCCTGCGCGAAGACGTTCACGACCCAGGCCGCGGTGGACGGCTTGCGCAGGGCACGGATCTCCGCGGCGACAGTGGCATCTTCCGCTTCCTTGGCTCTGGTGTTGCGCGCGGAGACGAAGTCCTCAGGAGGCCCGGAGCAGAGTGCCCTCGCGATGTCCTCGAGCGTAGGGTCGGCCATGCGCCCACGATACGCGGAAGCGACCGGATACCGACGTGTGCCGGACCGCTATCGGATCGCGAGCTGATCAGCCCAGTCCGAGCTGACCAGCGTTCTCTTCGAGAATCCTCCGGCACCGTTGCCGGAGTACAGGAACAGCTCCCCCGCACGGCTGCGGCCCAGAAGATCGGCACGGTCATCGCCGTCGTAGTCGACGCCGCCGGTGACCGCCGTCACCTCCAGCCATCCGCCGCCGACCATGCGAGCCGCACCGAAGCCGCCTGCCACCCCCGGGTAGTAGTAGAGATCGCCGGTATCGGCGACCCCCAGGATGTCGCCACGCCCGTCGTTGCCGAAGTCGCCCCCCACCACGTAGAGGAATCCCTGCCAGCCGGTACCGACGACCGTGTACGGCCCCCCGAATCGGCCCGTGCCGTTACCCGGATAGACGGTCATGACACCGTCGGATGCCACGCCGAGCACGTCCTGCCGACCGTCGCCCGTGAAATCCGCTCCCGAGGTGACATGCAGCATGTCGAACCAGCCATCGCCCGGCGTCGTCACCGCCTGGAACCCGCCGGCTCCCGTACCGGCGTAGAACTCGAGGATGCCGTCGGCGCGGGCAGCGAACAGATCGGCCTTGCTGTCACCGTTGAAGTCGGAACGGGTGACGTGCCTCCTGGTTGCACCCCATCCTGCGAAAGGCGTCGATGCAGACTGGAAGCCGCCGGTTCCCGTGCCAGCGCGGAGTCTCAGGTCGCCGTTGCCCGCGACGACGAGCAGATCCGACTTGTCATCTCCGGTGTAGTCGGCGGAGGAGACCGTAGAGCCGGGACCGGAACCGAGACCGGGGAAGACCAGCGGGATGAAGTTGCCGACCGTCACGTTGGAGAGGCAGGTGAATCCGCCGTTGATGGACGTGTAGACGGCCCCGTTCAGCCGCACCTCGAAGTGCAGGTGGTAGGCCGAGGTGGCCCCGGTCTTGCCCACGATCCCGATCTGCTGACCCCGGGTGACCCGGGTTCCCGGCGCGAAGAAACCGGGCGCGTTCATGTGGGCGTAGCGGGTGACGTACCCGCCGGGGTGCTCGATGTCGACGTAGTTGCCGTAGCCGCTGTGGTACGTGCGGGTCTTGACCACACCGTCGTAGGCGGCGACGATCGGGATGAAGGCTCCGCCGGTGATGTCGATGCCCTCGTGAGCGCGGTAATTGCCGCGGCATCCGTCGCCGACCTTCGACTGGATGTTGCCGGACGAGGGATACACCATCTGACCGTCGGTCGCCGCAACGGCCGGAGCGCTGCCCGAAAGAGAGGGTACGAGAACTCCGAGGACCAGGGTCAGGGCGACGATCATGCCGACACGCGCGAGACGCCAACGGGATGCTCGCTTCATCTCGGAGTGCTCTCTTGCTCGTTCGGCCCCAGGGACTCTGTGTCCTCCGCCGTCACCGTACCAGTGGCCGAACGGTCAGCCCGTGAGCATCGCCCTGCATCGCGCAGAAACCGTCGAATCGATCGCCGTCGTCAGAGGAGGTCGTAGGCGCCGCCGAAAGGTGCGGAGTCATCGCCGTTGTCGCGGTGGTCGAACTCGACCGTGTCCACGGAGATCACGACCTTGGTCCCCTCCGACATGAGGACGCTCACCGAGCGGTTCCCGACCACGATGAATTCGACGAACCGCGGTCCCGATCGCACGGCGGCCTCGATCGCCCCTTTCAGAGCGTCGAGATCCTGGCCTTGAGCCAGCAGGAACCGGACGTCGTCGACCGTGACCTGGGTACGCACCATGGTCCGCGTCTCACTCATTCCGCTCGCCTCCCCGTTGTCCGTCATCCGCAGAACGTAGCCTGACGCATTTCTCTTCAGAAGGGGATTGCGCACGCGGCGATTCCCGGGCATACGACGATGCTCGGGGCCGTGCCGCGCGGTGTACCTTTCATTCATGGGCAGACTCCGTTACGACGGCACCTCGGAACCGATCCTCATCGAGGACAAGACGCTGGCGCATCTGAAGATCGTCATCGCGACCAAGCTCCGCCGCCAGGAGAGCTTCATGATGACGTGGCGCCCGATCGACCACGCCGTCGACCAGCGGGCCACGGTCTGGATCCATCCGGCGATCCCGCTGCAGTTCGGTTTCGACAGCGCAGATCCGCCTCCCGTCGATCCGCACCTGATCGCCGACATGATGAAGGCCCTCAACGCCACCGGAGAACTCGTGCTGGACAATCTGGTCGCGGGGCGCTGAGACGCCATCGCCGCCCGTGGAAACTGAGCGCGCATGAGACGGCAGACGCAACTAGGCTGGATGCGCACCAGCGCTCGGCCTGACCTCCGCCAGGTCTCGGCCGTGGCGTGAGCCCCACACGACCTCCCCAACGGCCCACGCGCTCCCGCACGACGGGACGGACCCGCAGCTCCGCGACGTGGCCTCGTCAGAAAGGCTTGAACCTCATGAGCGAATCCTCCGGCAGCAACGATCGCGACGAGCGGTCGCCAGACTTCTTCGATCAGCTGATCGAGACCAACCCGCGCGAACCGCAGGCGCCGTTCACTGTGGGATTCCGCGGCTATGACAAGGGCGAAGTGGATGCCGCGCTGAGCACCCTCCGCACCGAGCTCGACAAGCTCAAGAGCGACCTCGCCGAGACCAAGGCGCGCGAGACCGAGACGGTCGAGACGATTCGCGCCGAGGAACGGTCGGCTCGCGAGGCTCTCGAGGGCGAGCTCACCGCCGCAGCGGCCAAGGCGTCCGACGCCGAGCAGCAGATCGCCACGCTCACCTCGGAACTCGTCGACGCGCCGCAGCCCGACGGCAAGGAGGCGCCGTCGCGTCAGCAGTTCGAGGCCATCCTGCGCGTCGCCGAGGAACAGGCCAACGTCCTCATCCAGAACGCGGCAGTGCAGGCCGACCGGCTGATGTCGTCGGCTCGGGAGGAGGTCACCGCACAGCGCGCAGAGGCACAGGCCGATGCCGAGCGCATCACCGCCCAGGCGCAGCGCGACGCCGACCAGGTGCGTCTGAAGATGGACACCGAGTACGCCGCGCACGAGGCGCGCATCGAGCGCGAGGCCGCGCACGCCGCCGAGAAGGTGAACCAGGCAGCGCAGGAAGCGACCGCGATCCGCACGGAGGCCGAGAAGGGCGCTGCGGCGCTGCGCTCGCTCGTCACCCGTGAGACGACCCAGCTGCGTGCGGATGCCGAGCGCGAGGTGCGCGATATGAACGCGCGGGTCCTCGAGTTCGAAGAGACGCTGACGCGCCGACAGGACGATGCGCAACAGGAGTTCCTCGTGCTGCACAACCAGGCCGTCGCTCACGCCGAGCGCATCACGACCGACGCCAACGAGCAGGTGGCCGCCTCGCTCGAGCACGCCCAGCGCATCTCGGCCAGGGCCGAGGATTACGAGCGTCTGACCCGCTCGCAGGCGCAGACGATCGAGGCCGACGCACGGCTGCGCGCTCGCGAGATCCTCGACCGGGCGCGTGTGAAGTCTCAGAAGATCGTCGACTCGGTCACCGGCCACACCACCGCCGTGCTGCATGACGCCGAGGACCGCACCCGTCAGCTGCGCTGGCAGCAGCAGCAGCTGACCAGCTTCATGGCCGAAGTGCGCGAGCTGATCCGACCGGACGGCCTTTTCTCCGAAGAGGCACTCCCGGAGGTCACCGAGTCGGCTCCGACCACCGACGCAGCAGCATCCGCCGACGAGACGTCCGGCGACGAGTTCCGCGGCGACGAGGTGCTCGAGGACGAATTCGACGACGACCGCCCGCTCGAGAAGATCACGATCGACGTGGTCGACGCCGACGAGAGCAGCAAGCGCTGACACGTTCCTCCAGGGTCTGAGGGCGGCATCCACCGATCGGTGGATGCCGCCCTCATCCGTTCCACGGCCGTCGCCGGACGCTCCCGGCGGGCAGTGTGAGAGGCATGACAGAAGACGTGATCGAGGTTCGCGGCCGGCGCCGAGTCCGCGTGAGCGCGAGGTGCTCCGCCTGGTCGCCAGAGGCCGCAGGAATCCGGAGATCGCCCGCGAGCTGTTCATCGGCGAGGCGACCGTGAAGACGCATCTGCTGCACGTCTTCGAGAAGCTCGAGGTCTCGCACCGCACGAGGGCGGTCACACTGGCGCCGGAGCTCGGTCTGCTCTGAGCCGATCGCGCGGGCCGCGCACAGAAAAGCCCGGCACCGCGGAGAAAGCTCTCGCGATGCCGGGCTGATGCTGAGCTGTTACGCCCGGCCGAACTGCGCGACGGCGGGGCAGTCGAACGGGTCCGCGCCGGCGGAGAGGCCGACCCGGTTGAGGTAGTCGATCACGATCTTGTACGAACGCAGGAGGTTGGTCTCCGTGTACGGCACGTCATTCGCGAGGCAGTAGTCGCGGACGATCTCCCGCGCCTTGGCGAGGTGCGGACGCGGCATGCTCGGGAAGAGGTGGTGCTCGACCTGGTAGTTGAGGCCGCCCATGAGCCAGGTGGTCGCCCATCCACCGCTGATGTTGCGGGAGGTGCGCACCTGCTTGGTGAAGAAGTCGAGACGGGCGCCGGGCTCGATGATCGGCATGCCCTTGTGGTTCGGTGCGAACGCGGCACCCATGTAGACACCGAAGACGGCGAACTGCACGCCCAGGAAGGCGAACGCCATTCCGAGCGGGAGCATCATGAACACGGGAACGAGGAGGAGCACGAAACGAGCAGCGATGATGCTGAGCTCGATCCAGCGTCCCTTGACGTTCTTCGTCGTCAGAAGGTACTTCAGGCCGAGGAAGTGGAGGTTCAGCCCCTCGAGCGTGAGCAGGGGGAAGAAGAGCCAGCCCTGCTTGCGGGTGATCAGCTTGATGAGACCCTTGGCCTTCGCGGCATCCTCTTCGAGGAACGAGATCGTGTCGACCTCGATGTCGGGGTCTTTGCCGACCTGGTTCGGGTTTCCGTGGTGCTTGGTGTGCTTCGAGTCCCACCACGCGTAGCTCATGCCGATGAAGGCGATCACGATCCGGGCGAGCTTGAAGTTCGCCGGGCCCGTGGTCAGGATCTGACGGTGCGCCGCCTCATGACCGAGGAAGGCGATCTGCGTGAGGACGATGCCGAGGCCTGCGGCGATGAGCAACTGGAACCAGCTGTCGCCGAGCAGGATGAAGCCCGTGATGAGACCGCCGAGCGCGACGGCGATGCCGGCGGCGACGGCGACGTAGAACCACTGCGCCCGTCGGAGGAGACCTGTCTCCTTCACGACCTGCGAGACCTGCTTGTAGGCCTGCGCCATCGGGGGGAACTCAGCGTTCCCGGCGTACGTCTGACGAATCGGTCCCAGCGTTGCTGCGGTCGTTTCGACCTTGGTGATGGAGATGATGCTCTCCCGTCGATCGGAGCCCTTGAGCTATGGAAGCCCAAGGCGACTGCCCAACGCTTACCTCACACTAACCCCGGCCGCATGCGCCTCCGGGAATACATTCGCCCCCCTTGACGGGGCGCGACCGATGTGTTTTCGGTCAGGCTCGCGCGCGCCGCGGCCGACGTCGAAACGCGATGGGCAACTGACTCCCGCGGCCGTGCGCGCGCGGCGTGCGGACCTCGTGGTTGCGCTCGAGTGCGGAGCGGGCGTCGTCGAGGGAATCGAAGGCGCCGAGCTCGGTGCCGTGGTTGTCGCGCACGAGGTGGGCGGTGCCGTCGAACTCGACGAAACCGGCGAACTCGCCGGCACGGGTGGCGACGTGGACGTCGGCGTCGGCCTGCTTCCAGGCCAGCGGATCGGACGGGGGAAAAGTGGTGATGCTCATGGTGGTGCTCATTGCTGTGTGGCGGGCACGCGTGGGCGCTCCGCAAGTTGTGAGATTCAGAGCGGATGCCGCGCGCATCGATGTGCGTGGTCCGTGATGGCCCTGATCAGTGGCGACGTGGCGGCCGAGAGGGGCACAGCACACACGTTGCTCCATCAGCATAGCAGCATTCAGTTTTCGTCGCGCGGCACCGGGGGACGAAGGACCAGAGTCACCACGACGATCACCAGGATCAGTGCCGACAGCGTCACCGGGATCGGCAGCACCGGATCGAACAGCACGAGAAGCGAACCGACGGGCACGACCGTGTTCACGACCCGATCCGCGTTCTCGCGGATCGCGATCCACCAGATGCCGATGAGGAAGACGGCGATGGGCACCGTGACGGTGAAGGACGCGGCGAGGTTCGAGATGCGACTCTCGTGGGTGAGCACGTCGATCTCCACCTCGATGCCTGCCGAGAACGCGGCGGCAGCGGCGAAGACGAAGTAGTGCGTGTAGCCGTAGCGGAGCGAGCGGCGGAAGGACGAGATGGCGCGGTGATGCGGCGGCCAGAAGTAGATCCACCAGAGCGATGCCGTGACGACCAGCGTGAGCACCGAGATCGCGATGAGCGGACCGAGCGCGTCGACCTCGTCGAGGGCGTCGATGATCGCGTTCGCCGAGGCGAGGAGGCTCTCGCCGAGCACGATCAGGGTGAACAGCCCGTACCGCTCGGTGATGTGGTGCGGATGCCACGGCGTCTGCCTGCGGTGCTCCGCGAACACCGGCACGCTGATCTCGATCAGCGCGAAGATCACGAAGGCCGCGATCTGCAGCGTACCGGAGGGAATCAGCAGGAACAGGATCCAGAGCACCTGCACGGCGGCGATACCCAGGGCATACCGTCGCGTCGCCTCTCGCAGAGGGCCTGCCGCGCGGGAGGCGCGGAGCCACTGCCCCACCATCGCGACGCGCATGACGATATAGCCGAGCACCGTGATCGTGAAGTCGCCCTCGTCGAAGGCTCGAGGGATCCCCGCGGCCAGCACCAGCACGCCTCCCATCTGCACGAAGGTCGTGACGCGATAGAGCCAGTCGTCGGTGTCGAAGGAAGTGGCGAACCAGGTGAAGTTCATCCACGCCCACCAGATCGCGAAGAAGAGCATCGTGTAAGAGGTGACCCCGTGCAGGAAGTCACCGTTGCTGAGTGCGTGATGCAGCTGGGCCGAGGCGATGCTGACCGCGACGACGAAGACGAGATCGAAGAAGAGTTCCAGGGGGCTGGCGGCGCGGTGCGGCTGAGCGGGGTCTCGGGGCGCCATCGGGCGGAGCTGGAAGCGCGGGGCGTCGGGGTTCGCGGTCACCGCGTCAGAATAGCCGTCCGAAAAAACCGATACATCCATTCGGCAGATAAACCTTCCGCTGGCGCCCTCCTTCCGCTACAGTGATCTGAGTCTGCTGTGCCTGCTGCTAGCGACCGCCGTGTGGGACGGCGAAATGCACTCCGTGAGTGGGATCACCGAGTTTCAGCAGGACCCGAGGGGTCGGGACGCAGACGATTGCCGTGAACGTGGGGTTCATGGTTTGGGGAAATCTGGGGAAACAACTGATGTCGCACTGGGGATTTTTGCGTACATTCACGGCTCAAGGGGCCTCGGCATGACTTCCGTCGAGGATGCTCTGAGCATCTCTCGTCCGGGCGCGGTCTTCATGCCGATCGCTGCTCCGAGAGCGACCAAGTCGGTGACGCGCACGGTGGTCACACCCCGCGCCTCCGCAACTCTGGAAAGACGCCGTCAGTGGGAGCGTCGCTATCGGATGCGACTGCGGATCACGGATGCGGCCGTCATCCTGTTCGCCGTCGGCCTGACCGCGACGGTCCAGCTGATCACCGGCGTCGCCGGGCTTGAGGTCCTTCGCGACGGCATCCCCCTCGCCGCGCTCTGGTACCTCATGCTCAGCGCTCTGCACACGCGGGACGCCGCGTTGTTCCGTGCGAGCGCCACCGAGTACCGCGGCGTGGCTCACGCCAGCGGGCTCGCCTTCGGGATCATCGCCATCGTGGCGGTGCTGCTCGCATGGGAGTCGATGCAACTGACGCTGCTGCTGGGGCTGCCGGTCGGTGTGTTGACACTTCTGGTGACCAGGTGGTTGTGGCGCCACTGGCTCCAGGCGCAACGAGTGTCCGGGAGGTTCACCTCCCGGACACTCGTCGTGGGGAACAGGGATGACGTCGAGTACGTGGTGCGCACGCTGCATCCGATCGGCGCGTCCGGCTACCAGGTGGTCGGCGCGACGCTCCTCGACGGCAATGCCCGTGAGGTGGAGATCGACGGCACGAGGTTCCCGGTTCTGGGGAACGTGAACACCGTGTCGTCGGTCGCCGCCGAGCTGGGCGCCGACACGATCATCGTCGCCAGCCGTCCCGAGGGCGACCCCGAGTTCGTGAAGCAGCTGAGCTGGCAGCTCGAGGGCACCGCTGCCGAGCTCGTCTTGTCGAGCCGGCTCACCGATGTCGCCGGCCCTCGGATCTCGTTCGCTCCGGTCGAGGGGCTCCCGCTCATCCAGGTGCAGATCCCGACCTACGAGGGCGGACAGCACCTGCTCAAGCGCGCTCTCGACATCGCCGTCGCCGCGCTGGCTCTCGTCCCGATCGGGCTCCTCGCGCTTCCTCTGGCTCTGCTCATCAAGCTCGACTCTCCCGGCCCCGTCTTCTTCTTCCAGGAGCGGGTCGGGCGGGACGGCCGGCGGTTCAAGATGATCAAGTTCCGCTCGATGAAGACGGATGCCGAGCAGCAGCTCGCCGCTCTGAAGGAGCAGAACCAGGGCGCCGGCCTTCTGTTCAAGATGAAGGACGACCCCCGGGTCACCCGCATCGGCCGCGTGCTGCGCAAGTTGTCACTGGATGAGCTTCCCCAGTTCTGGAACGTCCTCATCGGGAACATGAGCGTCGTGGGCCCGCGTCCGCCCCTGCCCAGCGAGGTGACCGCCTACGACGGCACCGTGTTCCGTCGCCTGTACATCAAGCCGGGCATCACGGGTCTCTGGCAGGTCTCCGGTCGCAGCGATCTGTCATGGGATGAGAGTGTGCGTCTCGACCTGCGCTACGTCGAGAACTGGTCGGTCATGAACGACCTCCAGATCATGTGGCGCACCGCGAAGGTCATGGTGCAGCCCCGCGGGGCATACTGATCGGATGAGCAATTCGTCGCCGCAGGGCGAAGGTCCGCCCGTCCTGGTCGCTGTGACGACATATCGTCGAACCGAGTTGCTTCCCGCTCTCGTCGCGGCGATTCGCGCTCACGCGGGCAGCGCGATCGGCCGTGTGCGCATCGCGATCGTGGACAACGACCCTCTCCGCTCGGCGGTAGACATCGCGACTGACGCCGGAGTCGACTACGTGTCGGAACCCACTCCCGGTATCGCCGCTGCGCGGCAAGCGGCGCTCGACGCCGCCCGAGTCGGGGAGCTGGTGGCGATGGTCGACGATGACGTGATGCCCCAGGCCGGATGGTTGGAAACGCTGATCGAGGTCTGGGCCTCGCATCGCCCAGCGGTCGTGATGGGTTACGTCGAGTATGTGTGGCCAGACGGGACCGACCCTTGGATCGTGGCCGGCGGCTTCATGCGCCGGCGCCGCCGCAGGACCGGCCAGTACCTGGACGCCCTCGCCACGGGGAACGTGTTGATCGACGCAACGCAAGTGCGGTCGATGGGGGTGCGATTCGACGCCAGCCTCGGACTCGCCGGCGGGGAGGACATGCTCTTCGGGAAAGCCGTGCTCGCGGCGGGGGGGTCCATCGTCGCCTCGGCCGACTCTGTGGTGAGGGACGAGATCCCTCTCGCTCGCACCACGAGGGAGTTCGTACGCCGACGCACGGTCTCGCAGGGACAGATGCGCACCACGCTCCTCACCCGGAGCCGCTCCCCTCTTCGCAGGGTGCTCCTGCGTGCCCTCCATCTGGGCGGCGGAGTGCTGCGCCTGATCGTCTTCTCCATTCGGGGCATGCTGGCCCACTGGCGCGGGAACGTCGCGGCGCATGCGGTGCTGCAGCGTCGCGCCTGGTTCGCCGAAGGACGCATCCTTGGCGCCCTCGGTCGAGTCACTCCCGAGTACGCGCGTTCGACCACCGGCACCGCGTAGAAGGCTGCGCCATCGCCTGGAGCGCGAGGTGGACAGAGAGGGGGTGTGAGGCCGAAGCCGCACACCCCTCCTCCGACAGTTTCTACGGCTGCGGCACCACTGCGGCGAAGCGCTCGAAGGAGAGCTTCGTTGACGCGTTGGTCGACGCCGAACTGACAGCGGTCTTGATACCGACTCCGCCCGCAGCCTGCATGGCCGCTGTTGCATCCGTTCCCTGCAGCTGCCATGCGAGCGGCTCCGTCTGGCCCTCGACCCATGCCTTGGCAGCAATGGTCGTCGGGTTGGTTCCCGTCACCGAGAGGCGCGCGTGCAGCACCTGCCCCGCGACATAGGCGGTCGGGAGAACGAAGCTGTTCCCGATGGCCGTCTCGTCGCGGAGGATGTACATGCGCACCACACCGGCCGGCTCGAGCCGCAGGCGAGCTGAGTAGACCGACGTCCCGACGGTGCGGCCGTGCAGCGTGATGCTGGTGGTTCCACCGACCGACGCCACGTCAGCGGCGAAGGTGACATCCAGCACCGTGTTGGTGGCGGACACGGCGAGGCGCGCCTCTCGAGTGTGCGACGGAGCGAGCGTAACGACGCCCTGCCCTGCCGCCACCGAGAATGCGGCGTTGCCGCCAGTCGTCGCCCAAGCACCGCCGAGGTTGGAAGTGCCCCAACCGCCTGTCACGGCTCGGTTGAATTCGTCCGTCGCCAGCGGAACCGGAGCCGCCGGGTCCGGCGGGTTCACCGGTGCCGTCACCGTCACAGGATTCGTGATCGAACGCGTCGCCCCATCATCGTCGGTCACCGTGAGCGTCACGTTGTACGTGCCGGACACGGCGTACGCATGCGACGCGGTCGCACCGGTCGCGATGCCCCCGTCGCCGAAGTTCCAGGCGTACGAGGCGATGGTGCCGTCTGAGTCGCTCGAGGTCCCCCCGTTGACGTTCGCGGTGAGCCCGCTCGTCGTCGAGGTGAACGCGGCCGTCGGCGCCTGGTTGGCGGGCGGAGTCACCGTGGCGCCCGTCACCACCTTGTAGTCGTCGATCGAGATCACCGTCGACACCGTCGACACCGAGCTGACCGCCATCTTCAGCCCCACAGAACCAGCCGTCTGCAGAGCAGCCGTGGTGTCGGTCGCCTGCAACTGCGGTGAGGCGGGCTCGGTCGTTCCGGTCCGCCATACCTTCAGCGAGAGGTTCGTCGGCGACGTGCCGCGGACCGACAGCGCGAGCGAGAGCTTCTCACCGGCGGCGTAGTTCCCGGCCAGCACGACGCTGTTACCGATCGCGGTCTCGCCTCGCAGGAGGTAGAGCCGGATCGCACCGCTCGCCTCGATCTTGACACGCCCCGAATACGTGTCGCTTCCCACCTGACGGCCATTGACCGTCAGGTTGAACGCGCCGCCGTTCGTGGCGTTGCTCGAGCCGATCGTGAGCGACGTGACCGTCTGGGTGCCGGAGGCTCCGGCCAGTCGTGCTTCCCGGGTCGCCGCGGGAGCCAGCGCGAACTTGCCCACGCCGTCTCCGACGGAGAACGCCGCCGCGCCGCCGGTCGTCGCCCAGGCGCCGCCCACCTCAGCTGTGCCCCACGACGCCGTCGTGGTGCGCTCGAAGGCATCCTTCGCGATGACGTCTTCGGTCGCCGCAGAAGCCACGATGACCGAGGCCGTGACCTGATGAGTGGCCCCGTCGTCATCCGTGACCTTCAGAGTCACGGTGTACGTGCCCGCCGTCGCGTACATGTGCGTCGCAGTGGCACCGGTAGCCGTGGCGCCGTCGCCGAAGTTCCATGCGTACGCGGCGATCGTGCCGTCGCTGTCGCTGGATCCGGCGCCTTCTGCAGTGATGGACATTCCGTCCGCCCCCCGGACCACGTTGGCCACGGCGGTCGGAGCGACGTTGGCCGCTTCGACCAGGACCGACTTGGTCGTTGTCGCCGAGCCGCCCCGGTCATCCGTCACCGCGAGCGACACCTGGTAGGTGCCTGCTGCGGCGTAGGTGTGCTCGGCGGTGGGCCCGGTGGCCGTCGCGCCGTCACCGAAGTTCCATGCGTACGCGGCGATCGTACCGTCAGTGTCCGTGCTGGCCGAGGCATCGACAGAGAGTTTCAGGAAGTCCTTGGTCTCGCTGAACGCGGGCGTCGGCAACACGTTCGGGTTCCGGGCGATCACGTCGTGGCTGATCGAGGATGTCAGCGAGCCGCCATCACGAACCGTCAGAGTCACCGTGTAGGTGCCGGCCGCATCGTAGACGTGGGTCGGGGTGACGCCCGTGCCCGTCTGTCCGTCGCCGAAGTCCCAGCTGTAGTCCGCGATCGGTCCTTCCGGGTCGCTCGACGTCGATCCGTCGAACGCGACAGAGAGATCCGTGGTCGCCGCGGTGAACTGAGCGACCGGCAGCTCGTTCGGCGTGCCCGTCGCGCCGAGCTGATAGTGCTGGAGAACCTGGCTCGCCGTCAGCGGAGCCGCGTACACGGCCGGCTCATCGAGCGTGCCGACCCAGAAGGGGTCGCCTTCCCAGGTCGTGTCTCCTCCGAGCCGCCAGTAGCCGCTGTACTGGTCGGCGGTCGAGACCTCGTTCGAGGCCACCTCGACACCGTCGACGAACAGCTGCATGCCGCTCGCAGACTGCTGCGCCACTACATAATGCCACTGCCCGTCACGGTAGGTGCTCGGCGCGGTCAGGATCTGCGTTCCGCCGCTGTAGACGCCGAACTTGAGCCGGCCGGCCCCATCCATGTAGATGTGACGGTCGTAGTTGGAACTCGCATTGGCATTGTTGGAGTTGCTGTTGCCGAAGCCGATCAGCTTGCCGCCACCGCTAGAGGTCGTCTTGAACCAGGTCTCGATCGAGTACGTGTTCGGAGAGACGTACTGACGGTCGCTGATCACGTTCTGTCGATTGGTCCACGTGGAACCGACCTTGGACGAGGTGAAGCGGATCGCCTTGTCGGTCGTTCCGGCCAGAGCTCCGGTCTGTCCGCGCTGAATCGACGCGTTGCCACTGGTCTTGTACGCTCCGGTGCTGGCGTCGCGACCGGCATCCGCCGCGACGGTGCCGGAGGTCTCGTTCAGACGCCAATAGAACGTCGGATCGAGATCGAACACGGCCTTGCCGTATGCGTCGGCCGGCGCTGCCGGCAGCGCTGACGTGCGCCCGGAGGCGACCCAGTGGGCATCGACGTCATTCCGCGAGATCGCGGTCGGGTACACCGCAACGTCCGCGATACGCCCGTTCAGGAAGTTCGAGGAACCGGCCGAAGGCCAGCCACCCTGGCTGTCTCCCCCGACCCGCCAGTATCCGCTGTAGTCCTGACCGGTCGTCGTGTCGGTGCGCGCTCCCACGCGAACCCCGTCGACGTACAGCACCATGCCGGCGGAACTCATCGTGCCGACGACCTGATGCCATTTTCCGTCGTTGTAGCCGCTGCTGCTCGTGAGAGTGCGCGTGCCACCCGGATACACGCCGAAAGTGATCTGACCGGTGTTGCTCAGGTAGATGTGGCGGTCGTAGCTTCCGGAGACCCCGGTCGCGTTGTTGCCGAAGCCCACGATCTTCCCACCGCTGGTGCTCGTCGTCTGGAACCATGCCTCGACGGAGAACGTGTTCGGCGCGACCTCGGAGACCGACGACGCGGCCGTTCCGTTCGAGCCGTTGAAGGCAGTGGACGCGGAAGCCTCTCCCTGCACCTGGCCGGGCAGGCCTCGCGTCGTGCCACCTGCGAGATTGAGGTCGTTACCCGCCATCCAGTCGATCGCGGAGGCACCGGAGGTCTCGTTCAGAGGCCAGTAGTACTTCGGCGCCGCGTCGAGGATCGCGGAGTTGTAGGTGTTCGCGGTGCCCGACGTCGCAGCAGTCACCGACGTCCAGTCAGAGGTCGTCGAGTTGCCGTTCGGGTCGGTGACCTTCACGCGGTACTCATACGCCTGCCCGCCGGTGACCGCGGTGTCCGAGAAGGTCATGCGCGGGCGGACCCAATACGTCGAGTCGGCCGTGGTCGTGTAGATCGGCTGCGTGATGTCGCGGCGGTACACGTCGTAAGTGAGCTTGGCGTTGTCGGCGTCGTAATTGGCCGACCATGCCACCCGCACCTGGCTGGGGCGGAACGACTGCGCGCTGATCTGGTACGCGCCGCCCTTGATGGTGGGGCCGACCTTGTTCGGCGCCTTGCCCGGCTTCGCGAAGCGCACGAGGCCCTGCTGAGCAGTACCACTCGCGGCCGTGAACTCGCCGCCGTAGAGGAGGTAGTCGCCGCTGCCGGTGACCGACCAGGCCGCCTGACTCATTCCGGAGACCGTGCCGGGCTGCCACGTCGGGTACCAGTGCAGCAGCTTGGCGGCAGGGTTGCCGGTGAAGCTGCGGTAACCGTAGATGTCGGGCGTGATCGTGCGGTCCGACGGGTTCTTGTCGAAGGCGAGTGAAAAGTTGAAGTTCCACGGATCGAGCTGCGGGAACTCTCCGATGTTGCCGCAGTAGTGCGAGTGCGCCGCGGTGTAGAGCACGCCGCCGGTCGGGTACACCGAGTAGGTGTCACCGTGGCAGTCCTCCATCCAGACCATCGAGCCATCGCTCCAGTTGGCGCGGAACGCGCCCTCGAAGTCGTCTTCCGTCTTGGAACCGCCGAAGTCGTAGCCGCTGCCGTACACGCTGTCGCCATCAGAGGCGAGGGAGTAGATGGACGCGCCGGTCCCCCCGTTGCGGATCACGCTGTTGATCGCCCAAGGAAGGCTTCCGCCGGTCGTCGCGTCCAGCGCCGCCATGCCGCGGCCGGGATTCGTCGATCCGTTGGTCGAGGTGAACGATCCGGCGATGACGACCTTCGACTTATCGGGCGAGACGACGACGGCGCGTGCGCCGTACCCGCCGGCGAGCACCGGATTGAAGGCCTGTACGGCGCCCGTCGACGCGCTCAGAGCGGCGACGCCGGTACGCGTGGTGTTGCTGATGTTCGAGAACTCGCCGGTCACGTAGACCGTGGTGTCGGTGGCGACGATGCCCTGGACGACCGTGTTCGTGCCGGGGGTCCAGTTGCCGATCAGCTGCCCGGTGGCGGTGTTGAACGCGGCGAGTCGATAGCGGTTCTGGCCATCGACGGCGGTGAAGCCGCCGCCGATGTAGAGGCGGGATCCGTCGGGTGAGACCGCGGCCGCGAGGATGCGGCCGTTCACCTGCGGGTTGAACGATGCGTCGAGCACACCGGTCGTGATGTCGTAGGCGAGGAGGTTCGAGCGCGGGGTCTCGTTCGTTCCTGCCGCCGCGCCCGCGGGGCGCGCGCTGGTGAACTGACCGCCGGCGTAGACCTTGTTGCCTGCCACCGCCTGCGCCCACACGATGCCGTTGATCTGCGTCGTCGGCAGCGGATCGGCACTCACCGTCGCCGGCAGCGTCGGATCTGTCGGGGCCGTGTCGGCCTGCGCAGCAGGCGCAGTCAGCATCGTCCCCAGGAGACCGAGTACCAGAGCGGTGACGACTCCGATCGCGACACGACGGAACATTCCGGCCCGTGAATTGAAATCATGACCGATCGAATCGAGTCGTTGGACTCGCATAGCGCCTCCCCAGGCACTGCCGCATGGCGGCAAGCAGATTGAAATCCCCCAGCGTCCCCCATAGACGCATCCGCGCCAACGATAGCGCACTCGGCCCAGTCGCGCCATGACGAGTTTCGGCGAGTTCTCCTCGAACCGCGTGTCACTCCGCGACGGAGAGGAGAAGCGTGGAAAGGTGCGCGCACATCACCTGTGTCCGGAAGCTCTCCTCGACGACTCGACGGCCGTCCCGCCCCATCGCCTCGGCACCGGCGGGATCGTCGAGCAGGGCGATCAGACGCCGGGCCATGGCGTCGGCATCTCCGACCGGCACGAGGTTGCCCGTCCGCCCCTCGGCCACGTACTGCCCCATGCCCGGCGTGTCGGTGTTCACGACAGGGCGCCCGGTCGCGAGAGCCTCCAGGGTCACCGTCATCCCCGACACGTGGAGGTTGGGACGCGTGGCGGTGGCAACGACACTCGCCGTGCCGTAGAGCTCGCGCAGCTCGCGGTGAGTCATCCGCTGTACGACCTCGACGCCGTCAGGCGCGCCCGACGCCGAGGTCTGCACGACGAGTTCGACGTCCGGTCGCGCTTCGCGCACGAGCGCGAGCGCGCGGAAGAGTGTCTGCGGGTCTCGATCGCGGTCGTTCCCGATGCTCACGATCCGCGGCTGCGCGGGATACGGGCGGGGTGAGAAGAACTCGGCATCCACTCCGAACGGGACCGCGACGACGCGCGGCCCCCTCGCACCGAACAGCTCGCGCAGCGGCTCGACCTGCGCCTCGCTGAGAACCCAGAGCGCCTCGGCGCGACGGAGCACTTCGATGAGTCGAGCGGGAACAGCGCCCCGCTCGATCAGATCGGTGAGCCAGATGACTCCGGAGACGAAGCGCTCGTGCGGGCGAGTCACCTGCAGCCGGAAAGCGGCGTTCTCGTCCCAGGTGAAGGCCAGGCCGACGCGCGAACGGGGTCCGAGGCCGGCGCGCGCCCGGAGCCGCGCGAGGCGGTCAGGGGCCGGCAGATCGAGCACGTGCACGGGGGCGAACTCGCGGACTCCGTCGAGCCCGTACGGCCAGACGCTCGGCACCTCCCCGCGGGAGTGCCGCTCCTCCCACACGCTCACCGATTGCTCGGCGGGGAAACCCCACGACAGGGGACGATCGGCTCGGTGCGATGCAGACACCGCCCCAGGATAGTCGGAGGCCAGGACGAGGCTGCGGCCCCGGCTCGGGCATACTGAGGCGATGCGCTCCGATTCGATCTCTTCGACGCCGCCGCTCCGCATCGCACTGATCGGCACGCGCGGCATCCCCGCCGCCTATGGTGGTTTCGAGACCGCCGTGGAAGAGGTCGGACGCCGTCTCGTGCAGCGCGGTCACCGTGTGCTCGTCTACGGACGTGACGCCGGCACCGTCGGCGAGACGTATCTCGGCATGCGGCGCGTGACGCTCCTCGCGGTTCGCCACAAGGCGCTTGAGACGCTGAGCCATACGGCGCTCTCGACGCTGCACTCGATCACCAGGGGCCGCCCCGACGCGGCCTTCGTTTTCAATGCGGCGAACTCGCCGTTCCTGCCCCTTCTCCGCGCCCGCCGCATCCCGGTCGCCCTCCATATGGACGGCCTGGAGTGGCGTCGATCGAAGTGGGGTTCGCGCGGCAAGGCCTACTACCGCTGGGCCGAGGCGTTCGGCGTCCGGCGTGCGGACGCGATCATCTCCGACGCGCCGGGGATCGCGGACTACTACGAACATCAGTTCGGCGTCGACAGCGAGCTGATCCGCTACGGTGCGCCGTTGCTCGACCACGCCCCGGTCGCCGGCATCCACGAGCTCGGCCTCGAACCGCGCGGGTACCACCTCGTCGTCGCCCGGTTCGAACCGGAGAATCATGTGCGGGAGATCGTCGAGGGCTATGCGGCATCCGAGGCCGTCAAGCCTCTCGTCGTCGTCGGCTCGGCTCCCTACGCGGCGGAGTACACGGCCGCGATCGAGCGCATCGCCGCAGCGGACCCGCGCATCCGACTTCTCGGAGCCGTCTACGACCAGGAGCTCCTCGATGCGCTCTACCACCACGCCTCCACCTACCTGCACGGGCACTCCGTCGGCGGCACGAATCCCTCGCTGCTCCGCGCAATGGGAGCCGGCACAGCGGTGATCGCCTACGACGTTGTGTTCAACCGCGAGGTGCTCGACGGACGCGGTTGGTACTTCACCGGTCCGGCCGATGTCGCCCGCGCGGTCGATGCCGCCGAGGCAGACGACGACGCGGTCATCGAGGACTCCGCGGCGCTGCGCCGCCGCGCCGCTGAGGCCTTCTCCTGGGACGATGTCACCTCGGCGTACGAGGACCTCGCCGTCCGCATCGCTCGCGGCGAGTCCATCCACTCCGCAGCGCGCCGCGCGCGCCGCGCCCAGGCGGACTGGCCCGGTTAGTCGACGTCGGTCGGCGTCTCCGCCTTCGACTGAGCCTCGACCCCGAGCAGACGGTCGCGGTGTCGATGGATGTAGATCGAGTACGGAATGATCTGACACACGGTCAGTGCGAAGGACACCCCGATCAGGGGTCCGACGATTCCGAGGATCGGTGTGAGCACGATCGACAGGACGATGCTGACGGTCGCCATGGCGAGCGTCGGGATGACCTGGAACCGGATGCCCGGCTTGTCCATGATGAACATGCCCAGCGGGTAGACCGCTGCCGTCAGCATGATCATGCATCCGAACGAGAGGATCGTCAGCGTGCGCACCTCGAGCTCGCCCTGCGTGATGAACTCGAACAGCCAGGGCGCGACCAGCCAGACCATGAACGTGGCCGCCGCGATCGCGCCGGCGAAGATCAGCGACAGGAGGAATGGGCCTCGACGCAGTTCGCCCTTATGGCGGAGACGGGCGAACTGGGGCCACAGCGCGACCCCCGCCGCCATGACGAGGCCGTTGAGGGCGAAGAAGACCTGCCCGGCCACGCCGTACTCCGCGACGTCGACGGGGGTGCCGAACTGCGCCAGCACATAGCGCTGAGATCCCACCGCGATCGGATAGGTGATCATCTGCGCCAGCATCGGCCAGCCGACGTCCATCACGCGCACACCGCGGACGCTGCGGAAGCGCAGCAGCATCCGCAGGGCATCGGGGATGAGCGGCGCGGTGGATCGGGTGACGAGCAGGAATCCGACGATCGCCGAGAACAGCGACGCCCCGTAGGAGGCGATCGCGAGATAGGCGTCGAAGTCGCGGCCGCCGAAGGTGAGCATGAGCCAGACTCCGCCGAGGGTGACAGGGGAGATCGCGCCCTGGACGAGGATCACGATGTGGTTGCGGCGCTGTCCGAGAAGGATGCGGAACCACACGCCCAATGTGATCGAGAGGCTGAAAAGGCTGATGCAGAGGAAGGCGGCGAGTGAGGCACCCGGGATCGCGCCCGCGTCGCCGAACAGCGCCCGCCATCCGCCGGTGACGAGCAGCACGGTGTTGATCAGCATCAAGCCGGTCGCGAACATCAGCAGTACGCGGCCCACCGAGGTGATCTGCAGCCGCAGAGTGCGGTCGGCGCGGATGTCGTCGCTGGTGGCGACGGCGTTCACGAGGACGGCGCCGCTGCCGAGGTCGGTGAACGTCAGCAGCGAAGGGATCGTGATCAGCAGGGAGTACAGCGCGTAGTGCTGGATGTCGGTCTCGCCGAGGATCATCCGCGTCGTGATCACGCCGCAGACGAGCGAGATCACCATGGTCAGCGCACGCGCGCTGAGAGCGCGGACGGAGTTCACTGCGACGAGCCGGGGGCGCCGCGACGGAACAGACGCCGGCCGAGACCCGTGGAGCGATCGTCGGTGTAATACGGGTTCTTGGCGGCACCGCGCACGCCGTTGAGCACGATACCGAGCACCGGGGTCCTGGTCGCTTCCAGCGAGGTGAGCGCCCGGGTGAGGTCGGCGCCCTTGGTGCGGTTCGATCGCACGACGAAGAGCGTGCCGTCGGCCATCGTCGACAGCCACAGCGCGTCACTCACCGACAGCACCGGTGCGGTGTCGATGATGACGTAGTCGTAGGACTCGCGCGCTGCCTCGACGACGCGATGCAACCCGCCACTGGACAGCAGCTGGCCGGGGTTGGGCGGCTGCGCGCCGGCGGTCAGGATGTCCAGGCCCGGTCGCCCCCACTGCTGCACGGCCTGGTCGAGCTCGGCATCGCCGATGAGCACGGTCGTGAGCCCCACCGCGCCCTCCAGCTGGGTGTAGCGGGCCGTGCTCGGACGGCGGAGGTCGGCCTCGATGAACAGGACCGATCGACCGCCCTCGGCGAGGGTGATGGCCAGTCCGAGACTGACCGACGACTTGCCTTCCTGCGCCGAGCAGGAGGTGACGAGGATGACTCGGCGGTGCTTGTCGACGTCGACGAACTTGAGGCTGGCGGCGACCTGTCGCATCGCTTCCGCCACCCGGCCGTCCGGTTGGGAACGGATGACTCGAGCGATGGCCTGGCTGTCCGAAGCCTCGGGGATCTCGCCCAGGAGAGCGACCTCGGTGACCTCGCTCAGCGAGCGCGCCGTGGTGATCCGGGTGGCCAGGCGGCGACGGAGCACCGCGAACACGACACCGGCGACGAAGCCCACTCCGGCGCCCAGGATCACGTTGTTGCGCGTGTTCGGAGAAACGGGCACTGTCGGTGTGCGCGCGGCGGAGATGGTCTCGATGCGCACGGCGGGTTCGCCATCGGCACTCGTCGGCGAGACGTTGCGCACCGCGTCGGCGAGCTGGTCGGCGATCGCGTTGGCGGTGTCGCTCGCGGTCTTGCCGTCGGCATCCGTGACGCCGATCTCGATGACGACCGTGTTGAGCGGCACGTTCACGTCAACGCGCCGCGCGAGGCGGTTCGGCGTCTCTTCGAGACCGAGGTTCTCGATGACGGGATCGAGGACGGTGGGCGAGCTGACCAGGAGCGTGTAGGTCTGGACGAGGCTCTGCACGTAGTTGGACCCCTGCAGCAGTTCGCTCGTGTTCTCACCACGGGTGGGAATGACCATCACCTGGGACTCGGCGCGGTACTCGGGGTCGACGAACTGCGAGTAGGCGTAGGCGGATCCTCCTCCGACCAGGGTCAGGAGGACGATCACGATCCAGTGGCTCTTGAGCGACTGGAAGTAGTCCTGCAGTGTCATGTGTCCCCGTATCCCCTCGACACAGCGCGACGCGAAGTCGCGCGATGCGCCATCGGCCCCATTATCGCCTATGTTGGATGATCGAACCGGAGTCGACGGTTCCACGAGGGGGAACTTGTGACGCACAGACTGATCTTCGTCTGCGAAGCCAACGTCTGCCGATCGCCGTTGATGGAGATCGTGATGCGCGCTCAGACCGGCGCGGGCGACTGGCAGATCTCGAGCGCAGGGACGCGCGTCGGCCGGGGCGCCCTGGAGATCTGCCAGGTCTCGGCCTCCATCGCCGCCGAGGAGACCGATGCCGCGTCCGCCGAGACGCATCGTTCGCAGGCGGTCGATATCGATGACCTGCGCTCCGCGGACCTGATCCTGACCGCGAGTCGCGCCGAGCGCTCAGTGGTGGCCACGCTTGCCCCGGAGGTGCGCTCGCGTGCGTTCACGCTGCGCGAGGCCATCCATCTGGGTGCCGAGCCGGTGCGGCAACCCGAGCTGGAACTCGTGGCACAGTTCGATTCACTCGCCGACGATGAGCGAGAGCTCCGGGTCTACGCCGATGCCCTGCACACCAGACGCGGCTTCGTCACGCTGCCCCCGTCGCGACGCTCGCTGTTCGGTAGGCCCGGCCGCGAGCCCTACGACATCGCCGACGCCCACCACCGATCGGACCGCGAGCACCACGCGATGCTCCGTGTCACCGTCGGGGATGTGAAGAGCTTCCACGCCCAGGTCACGGAGTTCCTCAGCGCCTCGCCGTCGGCACCGACCGCGGTGAAGGATGATTCCAAGCCCAAGTCCAAGGCGAACGCGCGCTGACGACGGCGGCCGAGGAGCGACGCCGGCGCTGAGTCAGTCGCGCGCGAGCTCCTTCATCAGGTCGGCTACAGATCGGCGATAGGCGTCAGGGGCGAAGCGCTGCAGAGCCGCTTCGCGGGCGGATGAGGCGCGCGATCGGTAGGTCGCCCAGTCCGCGGCGATCGTCGCGAGCGCGTCGGCCAGCGCCTCGGCGTCCCCCGGCTGCACGAAGAGGGCAGCGGAGTATCCGCCGACGGCCTCCCGCAGCCCGGCGATGTCGCTCGCAACGACCGGCCGCGCCGCCAGGATGCCCTCCACCGCGGTGTTTCCGAAGGATTCGTCCTGGCGCGAAGGGACGACGACCACATCTGCTCCGGCGAGCACCGGCCAGATGTCGGCGCGGAAACCGTGGTGGGTGACCTGGTCGCCCAGACCGAGTTCCTTGATCCGGGCGGTGAGAACCTCCTCGTACGACTCGTTGCCCGCGAACACCGCGCCGATCAACTGCAGATCGGCTTCCACTCCTCGTCGTCGGAGAAGGCCGATCGCGTCGAGCGCCACATCGGGACCCTTGCGGTGCGACATGCGCCCGACGTACACGACGTGCAGGCCGTCGAGGTCTTCTCGTGGCGCGGGGACGTCGCTCGGAGAGGCGACGCCGTTGGGGATCACCGTCGCACGCCTCGCGAGCGCGGGGATGCTGTCGCCCACGGTGCGGAGGGTGAACTCACTGTTCACGATGAGTCGATGGGACGCGAGGTGCGGGGCGTAGAGGACGAGGTTCACGACGCGCGCCGCCGAGGCCTCCGCCTCGTGCACATGCGTCACCGTCGGAACCCGCAGGAGCCGCCCGACGATCGGCCAGAGGGGAAGCACGATGGTGCTGACGTAAAGAGCCTTCGGGCGCAGTCGGCGCACGATGGTGACGGCCGCGACCGTTCCGCGGATCGCGTCGCGCACGGTTCGCAGCCAATTGCGCGGGTGGAGGACGGACTTGCGCAACGCGAACATCGGTGGGATCAGCACCTCGACGCCGGCCGCTCGGAGGTGCTCGACGAGCGGCCCCGGCTCCGGCAAGGCGACTACCACGCGCTCGTCGGCCCGGGTGAGTGCGACCGCGGTCTCCAACAGCATCCGATCGGAGCCGAAGAGCTCCCACCCGGCGTGGACCAGCAGAAACGGCGAACGCGTGTCGTGTGTCACGTCTCCATTGTGCCCGCTTCCACCCGGCGTTCGTCCCGGACGCGATCCGCCCGCCATGGTCCGGCGGACGATGGCGGGCGGAGGCGGTCGTCAGTTGCCGCTGCCGAGGAGCTCGGCTCCCGTCGTGAGCCCAAGCAGGGTCGCGACCTCCGGAAGGACCGGCAGAGCGATCGAGGCGTTGGCCTTGATGTCGTCTGCCATCGACGCGAACGGCTCCGGCTTCGCGGTCATGGCGTTGGCCCATGATCCGTTCTTCGCGGAGGCGAGCGCCTGGGGCGTCTGGAACGTCTCGTAGACGTCACCGGAGCCACCCCACGTCACCATCGAGGGCCCGCCGGCGGAACTGCTGAACAGGTTGCCCGCGATGCTGAGGTTCCAGGTGTCCACGGCGCGGCCCGTCGCCGTGTCATGAGCGAAGATGGCCCGCGGACCTCCCGCGCCGAACACGTTGTTGCGGATGTCGATGTTGCGCGTGATCCAGGTGACCGTCGGGTCCGCGCCGCTCACCCGTGGGTCGCGACCCACGCGGTGCGTCGCCTGACGACGTTCGTCCTGCATCAGGTTGATGTCGTGCCGCGAATTGTTGCCGAGATCGTTGTTCGTGATGAGCACGTTCTCGGTGTCGAAGATGCGGATGCCCTCCTTGTTGTCGAACACCTGGCTGCGGGCGATCGTGACCCGCGAGGACAGTTCGGCATGGATGCCGATCTCGGTGTTGCCGTTGGAGGTGACGTCGACGATCTTCACGTCGAAGCACGACTCGTCGAACCAGGTGCCGCTGCCGATGTTGCGGCTGGTGTCGACGTTGCTCATGAGGACACCGCGCGAACGCGTCACCTTGATGCCTCCGGCGACCGGAGAGCCGTTGAAGTGCTCCACGTTGTTGTCAGTGAAGAGCGAGTCGGTGACTTTCGAGTCGTACGCCGTGGTGAGCGAGAACCCGAGCAGCCCGTTGCGACGGATCGTGAGGTTGTCGACCGTCGCACGGTCGTTGCCCACGAAGAGTCCGATCGTGGCGTTGTCCTCGATCACGAGGTCGCGCAGGACCGTCCCGACGTTGTGCATGCGCACGGTTCCCAGCACGTCGTACGACGTCGCGTAGCGACGCACGCCGAAGCCCTGCAGGACCGAGTTCGCCGACTGGACGTTGAGTGCCTGCGGGAGGTCGCTCACCCGTACCTGGCGACCGGCCGGGTCGGTGCCCAGGATCAACCGGTCGGAGGCGTAATCGACCGCGAACGTGCCCGCGACGACCTCCGCCGCCGATGCCACCTGCTTCTGCGCCACCCCATCGATGAACAGCATGTCGGGACGGTTGGCCATGGGGTACTTGGGGTCGACGAACCAGCTCGCGTTGCCGTTGAGCATGTCACTGCTGAACTCGGACTTCCATCCCCCGCTCTCCCACCTCGAACCGGACTGCGTCCACGACGTGACGCTCCTCGAGCCGTCGAACCACACGGCCTCACCGGGGTAGGCCTGGATGACCAGGGTCTTGCTGAACGGCACGTTGACGGACTCGTGATACTCACCACCGCGGATGACGATCGTCGATCCGGCGCGGGACGCGTCGACTGCGGCCTGCACGGTGCGGAAGGGCGACTCCGCAGAGCCGTTCTGCGCTCCGGACGACGAGGCGCCGTTCACGAACACCGCGCCCGTCGGAACCGCGTAGGTCGCGGTTCCGACCGTCGCCGCGCCGCGCGAGGACGTGTTCGGCTCCGGCTGAGGCTGCTCGGGCTCTGTGGGCTGCTCGGGCTCTGTGGGCTGCTCGGGCTCGGCCGGCTGCTCGGGCTCGGCCGGCTGCTCGGGCTCTGTGGGCTGCTCGGGCTCGGCCGGCTGCTCGGGCTCGACCGGCGGCTCGGGCTCGACCGGCTGCTCGCCGCTGAGCGGCGTCGTCGCGACCACGGCCGACAGCGAGTCGATCTGCAGAACGGTCTGTCCCTTCGCGCTGCTGGAGGCGTAGCCCCAGACGGCGAGGCCACCCGGCGCGGAGAGGCGCGCTGCCGAGCGGTCGGTGGCGATGAGCTGGGGCGCTCCCGGAGTCTCACCCTGAGGTGTGAGACGCGCTTCCAAGAGGACGTCGTCGGTGCCGGTCACGGTCGCGTCGAGCGTGAACCAGGTGTCGCCGAGCAGGCTCTCAGGCACAGCGACGGAATTCAGCTCCGTGTCGATGCGGTCCTTGCTGCGCAGGACCGAGAGCTGAACCTTCCCGTCCGCGTCGGTGACCACCCGCAGGCGATACGACGATCCGTCGCTCTGCACGCGTGTGGTGTATGCGTAGTAGCTGCGTCCGCCGTTGGCCTTCAGGCGGATGTCCGCCGAGATCTTGACGTCGCCCGCCTGAACCGCACGGGGAGTCAGATACGCGGACTCGCCAGGGTTGAGCGAGAGCGTCGCCGCCGAACCGTCGACGCCCGCCACGTCGTTGCGCGACGACCACGACGAATACGCGAGATCGTTGTCGGAGCGACCCCACCCTGCCGCAGTGCTGCGGGTGAAGTCGTCGGCGAGCAGTACCGTCGGCGCGGCGAGGGCGGATGGCGCTGCCTTCTGCTCGGCGGCTGGAACGTCGGCGGTATCCTCGGTCGGCTGTTCGGCCGGCTGATCAGTGCTCTTCGCCTCGTCGACGCCGTCGGCAGCAGGTGCTGGGGTGTCGCTGGCCGTCGGCGCGGAGTCCGCGGTCGACGACGGGTCCGGCTCGGGTGACTCGCTTGCCTGAGCGGGAGCGCCGAAGAGGCCGGCGATCAGTGCTCCGGCGGCGATGGCTGCCGCGGTGCTCGCGGCGATCGTATGGGAGGGGTGGGATCGGATGGACTTACGTCGCGAACGCAACTGGTTCTCCTTGGGGGTTTGCCCGCGTACACCGCGCCCCTCCAGCTAGCCCCCTCCGGGCGAGATGGTGTGCAGTATCGGTACGCACCGCCTACCCGGAGGGCGGCGGCCAGGGATCATTCTATACAGATGTTCGCGAAGATCGTTGTCAAACCGATATCTCAGTCGCTCGCGGGGGCAGAACCGTCCGCGGGAAGCGAGGTGACGGCACTGCGGATGAACCGCATCTTGCCCCCGATCTGCGGGATGCTGTCGACGCGTTCGACCGTCACGGGCACGATCCCCTTCGTCGCGAAACGCAGCTTCGCGGCTGCTGCATCGATGCCCGCCTGGGCGTCGGGCGCATCACTCAGGATGCACCGCAGAGTGACGGAATAGTCCGCGTCCTGGACGATCTCGAACTGCCGGATCGCAAGAGGGGAGTCGTCGAAGATATGGCCCAGCGCTCCCGCGATGGTGGTGCCGTCCGGCAGACGCACGGCGTCGGAGGAGCGGCCGGAGATCGCTCCCAGGCGCGGGAGCCCCCGCCCGCAGGCGCACGTCCCCGGGAGGAAACGGCTGATGTCCCCCAGGCGGTAGCGCACGACCGGGAAGACCCGGTTCGTCAGATCGCTCACGATGACCTCGCCCTCAACGTCGTCGGCGACGACCGAATCCTCGCTGTCGACGATCTCGATCCGACGGGCGTCGGCGAAGACGTGCAGGCCGCTCTGATGCGCGCATTCGCCCGCCATCCAGGGGATCTCCGCCGAGCGGTAGTGGTCGAAGCAGGGAGCGCCGAACGCCGTCTCGATCTCGGCGCGCGTACCCGCGGTGAGCGGTGCCGCCGTGACCGCGACAGCACGCGGAGGCGTGACGGTGAGCCCGAGCCTCTGCATCCGTCGCACCGTGTCGAGCACCCCGCCGCCGTAGCCGATGAGGAATCGCGGTCGCACCCGACTCCAGGCGCTCACGAACTCGGTCACGGCCTCATCGGTGATCTGGAATGCGTCGAGCTGCACCCGCCGTGACGGGAGCCATCCGAGGTCATGCCGGATTCGAGCGGCCCCGGTCAGCACGTGACGCGTGACGATCCCCCGGTCGTCCCACGGGTTCACACCCCACCACTGGAACAGGCGCCACTCGAGCGCGCGCGCAGGGAATCGCAGGTCGCGGAGCAGGTGAAGGGGAAGGCCGGTGCTTCCGCCGGTCTTGGACGTGACGCTGGTGCGATCATTCGCCTCATCGGTCCGGATCCGGTCGAAGTTCTCGCGCAGCATCGCCTTGTCGACGATCGGCAGGCTCGAGAACGAAGCCGGGTCGCGCAGGTCGGCGGCCGAGAAGCCATGCGACGAGTAGAGGTCGCGGTAGAACGGACTGCGCGCGAAGGCGAACTGCGCGTGCTCCGCCGAACGCCGTGCGGAGACCTCGGCGATGGCCTCCGGATCGAGGGCGTCCATCGCGAGGAACTCGCGGTACGCGTCGGTGCTGCTGCGGCCTCCGAGCGCGGTCTTCAGCCGGAACGCCGCCTCCCGCATCATGCTCCGACCGCCGTGGTTCCGCGCGGTCGGCGCCGACCCCTGCGGGCATGAAGCGCCGCACGATAGACGTTCGCGTGCGCCGCTCCGGCATCCACCCATTCGCGCCGGGAGAGATCGGGGCGGTCCGATGCGATCCGGCGCACCGCGGACAGCGCATCGACGAGACGTCGACCGTCGAGTTCGCCGTCGTACATCTGCACCCACTCGGCGCCGACCTCGGCGGCCAGAGCCTCGTTGGGCGCGTTGCGCGGAACCAGCACCGCCCGGTCGAGCGAGAGCGCAGCCAGCACACTGCCGGAATTATGCATGAAACGGTAGGCGAGCACGATGAGTTCACAGGAGGTGACGAGTTCGACGAGTTCCGCATCGCTCAGGAAGTCGAGCTGCAGGGTCACCCCGGGCAGATCCGCCACACGGGCGCGCAGATCGTCGGCCAGCTCCTTGCTGGATGCCTTGCCGCCGACGACCATGCTGATGCCGTCATCGATGGCCACGGCCTCGGCGTAGGCGTCGACGAAGCCCGACACGCCCTTGTACCGACGCACACCCCCGAACGTGCCGAGCCGACCCTTCATGGCCGCGGCCCCCGGCTCCGGCCGGTACCAGTCGCGGTAGTGACCGTGCAGGATCACCGTCTGCGCCGTCTCGGGCGTAAGCGGCGTGGTCTCGTTGAGCAGGATCCGATGGTCGGGCTGGCGGTCGATGCGACGCAGCAGCCAGAGTCGAGCCGCATTGTCGTCGGGCAGCTCGAGGTTGTGCACGGTGCGCACGACGGCGATACGTCGATCGACAGTATGGCGCAGCGCGAGCAGTGCGGCGAGCGCGTACTTGCCGACGGACGATACGGCGCTGCCACCGTGGAGCTTCACCTCGGGCCAGTGCCAGTGGAAGACGTCATAGCGGCCGAGGAGCGCCTCACGCCACGAGAATCGCAAGTGCTCGACCTCGGGGGAGGCGGCGAGCGCCTCATCGAGCATCGTGATGTACGGATTGGTCGTCACGCGCGGCGTCCCGAAGGACTGCATCACGCGGAGCGGACGGGTGGACTCAGGCATCGGCGCCCAATCCGCGGATCGAACGGTACCAGCGCACTGCGGCGAGGCACAGCATGAGCGCGTTGATGGCGGCGAGGGCGGTGTAGACGAAGACGAATCCGTCCTGCCACCACAGCAGCACGAACGCCAGGCTCAGGAAGCCGTAGTCGGTCGGGATCACCGCGATCGAGTAGAGCGAGCCGGAGCGCCAGGCCTCTCGCGGCGCCTCGGCAGTCTGGACGGGGGCCTGGAGGCGGTGGATGCGCCGCAGGAAGTCGGCGGCCATGATGCCGAAGAAGAAGGTGTTCGCGATCGCGGCGAACGCGAGTGGCACCAGCAGCCAGTGGTCCTCGATCTCGTAGAACCGGAACCAGCACACCAGCACGGCGAGGTGGATGGTGGCGAGTTTCAGCGAGTCGAAGAAGTGATCGAGCCACTCACCGGCGAGCGAACCGGTGCCGGTGAGCCGTGCGAGCTGGCCGTCGGCGGAGTCCAGGGCGTAGCCCAGCACGAGAAGGGCGGTCACCAGGATCGACGACCACAGCGTCGGGGCGAGCAGGGCGATCAGCACGACACCGGTCAGCGTGCACAGGGCGCTGACCATCGTCACCTGGGTCGGGGTCATCTTCAGCACGTAGGCGGTCGCCGCGAGGGGACGCCCGAGCGGTCGGTTGACGTAGCGCGAGTACGCCGCCGCGCCTTTCGACGACTTCTGCGCCTGCTTCAGCAGCGTCATGGCGGCACGGATCTCTGACACGACAAATCCCCCAGGCGGCGTCGAAATGTAGCCTTCACTATATCGACAGCATTCGCACCCCTGGAGGGCGGATCCGTCGCGATCTGGAAGGACCATCGATGAGCGAGTCACGAGTGCTGGGGATCATCGTCGTCAACTACGCGTCGTCCCGCCTTCTGCAGGAGAACCTGACGGCCACGGCCGCCGCCGTGCCCGATGCCCGGATCATCGTCGTCGACAACCTCTCCAGCCCCGAGGAACGGGTCAGAGTCGAGCACCTGTGTACCGGACAGGGGTGGCATCTTGTCGCGATGGCGGACAACGCCGGCTTCGGAGGAGGGGTCAACGCGGGCGCCGCGGTCGCCTTCGGAGAGCTCGGCGCCACCGACGTCCTGCTCCTGAATCCGGACGCGCATATCGACGCGCGCTCGACTCGCGCCCTCGCGGCAGCGACCCAGGACGGGATGACGCTGGCCTCCCCGCGCGTGGAGGACGCGCACGGACGAACCTGGTTCGCCGGCATGGACGTCTACCTCGACGACGGCTCGATGGGCGGTCCGCGGCGGCGACGGGAGCAGCCCGACGCCCGTCGGATGCCGTGGCTGAGCGGCGCCTGCCTGTGGGTTCCGCGCCCGCTGTGGGAGCGACTGGACGGATTCCACGACGACTACTTCCTCTACTGGGAGGACGTCGACATCTCGGTGCGTGCGAGCAGGGCCGGTGGCAGGCTCCTGGTCGTCGACGAGGCCGTCGCGGTGCACGACGAAGGCGGCACTCATCGCTCCGCACGACAGCGTGCAGAGGCGAAATCCGAGTTGTACTACTACTACAACATCCGCAATCGGCTGCTCTTCGCGGCGCTGCTGCTGGACCGGAAGGATGCCGAGGCGTGGTCGCGCAGCGCGGGGCGCAATGCCTGGCAGGTGCTGCTCCGTGGTGGGCGCCGTCAGTTCCTGCGTCCGATACCACCGCTGCGAGCCGCCTGGCGCGGCGTGCGCGACGGACGCCGCTTGATGACCTCGGCTCGTTCAGACCGCGAGGTCTCGGTCTAAACTCTGAGCACGCCCCTCGTCCAACGGGGCACCGCGCGGTATCGGTCATGGGGGTCATACGGTGGAAGCAGCCGAGGGGTCGGAACCCACACGTCGTCGGGCCTGGATCCCACTCACGATCCTGATCGTCGTCATCGCCCTGGCGGTCGCCGCCGCATTCGTCCTCCCGCCGCTGTTCTCGGGCAGCCCGGCGGGATCGCCGTCACCGTCGGCCACGCCGACTGTACCTCCGCGTGACATCGTGAGCCCCGACGCTCCGCGTCCCGCGCAGACGCCCACCCCCGCTCCGCTCGAGAGCGATGCTCCCTTCCCCGAGCTCTCCCCCGTCGCCCCCGACGAGACGATCGTCACGGACGACGGCATCGAGATCTCGCTCTCCAGCCTCCAGGCCGTGCAGGGCGAGGCGACCAGCGCCGGAGAGACCTCCGGCCCAGCGATCAGGGCGACCGTCCGCATCCTGAACGACGGCACGGAGCCGGTCGACCTCGAGTACATCGTCGTCAACGCCTATTCCGGCAAAGACCGTGCGCCGGCCGGCGCGTTGACCCAGCCCGGCGGAGCACCGTTCGAAGGCACTCTGGCTCCCGGCGATTCCGCGGAGGGCACGTATGTGTTCTCCATCGCGGAATCCGCTCGTGAAGACGTCACCCTCACCGTGGACTATCTGTTCGGCGCCAAGACCGCCGTGTTCCGCGGGGATCTCCGCTGATCCCGAGAGCCGACATGCTCCATCTGGAGAAGTACACCACCACGGCGATCATCGCGGCCGTTGCAGCCGCCGCATCCGCGTTCCGCTATCAACTCGGACCGGGTGTGAGCCTGTCGCTGCTCACCGCCGTGGCACTGCTTCCGGTGTGGTGGCCGACGATGAAGGAGTTCCGCTTCATCCGCCCGCTCCTCGCCCTTGCGGCGATCGCCGCCGTGTGGGGAGGCGTGCTGACGATCTTCGAGGGCACCCGCCCGACCTCCACATCGCTGATGCTCGAGCAGACGTTCACGCTCCTCTCGCTCGCCGGCGGAGTCGGCGTGCTGCTCTGGGCCCGCACTCTGCTGGGCATCGGCGCCACGGCCGTCGCGTTCGGCGTGGGGGCGCTGATGAACGTGGCGCTCACGGGCGGGAATTCCGCCAATCTGTGGAAGTACTCTCTCGCGGTTCCGGTGATCATCATCGTCCTCGGACTCGCTTCCACGAGCCGGAGGCGGTGGCTCGACGTCGTCTCACTGGGTGCTCTCGCCGTGGTCTGTCTGGCGTCTGATTCACGGTCGATGACCTCATTCCTGCTTCTCTCCGGCGTGATCGTGCTGTGGCAGATCTTCATGCCGCCCGGACAGCGGCGCCCGCGCCCGGTGCAGACGCTGGTGCTGCTGGCGGTGCTCAGCCTGGGGGCGTTCAGCATGCTGCAGGCCCTGATCCTCGAAGGCGCTCTCGGCGACGCGGCGCAGCAGCGCACTCAGGCGCAGATCGACGCCTCGGGTTCGCTGATCGCCGGAGGGCGCCCGGAACTCGGTGCTGCAACCGCACTGATCTCGCACCGCCCGCAGGGCTTCGGGAGCGGAGTCCTGCCGACCTCGCAGGACGTCTGGATCGCGAAGACAGGCATGAGCGAGTTGAACTACGACCCCGACAACGGCTACGTCGAGGGCTATATGTTCGGGCGACAGTACGAGGTCCACTCCGTGCTCGGAGACATGTGGTTGCGCTTCGGCCCGGTCGGAGCGCTCTTCTCCGTCATGCTCGTCGCGTGCGCGGTGTACGCGGTTGCCCGCAGCATCTCGCTCAAGGCGGCATCGGGACTCGCCGTCCTGCTGCTGCTCCTCGGCGCATGGGACACGTTCTTCAGTCCGCTGCTCACCTCCTCGCGCACCCTCGCTCTGCTGCTCGCGCTGACTGCGATCCCGATCGCGGAGATCGGACGTCGACGCAGGAATGATGCGAGTCGGCTCGTGCCCGCCTCGGCGCCTCCCGACCCGAACCGATAGAGTCGTCGGATACGGCTGTGGGGGTCGTGGACGGCAGGGGATGGCCGTCCGCTCTGTGACGCCACCACGGACATCGACGTTTTCACGAGGGGGATCATGAAGGGCATCATTCTTGCGGGTGGTTCAGGGACCCGGCTGCATCCGATCACGCTGGGCGTCTCGAAGCAGCTGATCCCGGTCTACGACAAGCCGATGGTGTACTACCCGCTGTCGACCCTGATGCTCGCCGGTATCCGCGACATCCTGATCATCACGACGCCGCACGACGCCGCGCACTTCGAGCGGCTGCTCGGTGACGGCTCGCAGTTCGGCATCTCGCTCACCTTCGCGCAGCAGGCCTCCCCCGACGGCCTCGCTCAGGCCTTCACGATCGGTGCGGACTTCATCGGCGACGACAGTGTCGCCCTCGTGCTCGGCGACAACCTGCTGTACGGCCCCGGTCTGGGTACGCAGCTCAAGCGCTTCGCCGACATCGACGGCGGCGCGGTCTTCGCCTACTGGGTCGCCGAGCCCGAGGCGTATGGCGTCGTCGCGTTCGACGCCGAGGGTCAGGCCGTCTCGCTCGAGGAGAAGCCGAAGAACCCGCAGAGCAACTACGCGGTGCCCGGTCTGTACTTCTTCGACAACGACGTCGTCGAGATCGCGCGCAACCTCCAGCCCAGTGCGCGCGGCGAATACGAGATCACCGACGTGAACCGCGAGTACCTCGAACGCGGCAAGCTGCAGGTCGAAGTGCTGCCGCGCGGCACGGCCTGGCTCGACACCGGAACGTTCGATCAGATGACGGATGCCGCCGACTACGTGCGCACGATGGAGCGCCGGACCGGCATGCGGATCGGCGTGCCGGAGGAGGTCGCGTGGCGGCAGGGCTTCCTGAACGACGACGAGCTGCGGGCCCGCGCCGAACTGCTCGTGAAGTCGGGCTACGGCTCGTACCTTCTGACGCTCCTGGAGAGGGGCCGCGCATGACCCGCCTGCTCGTGACCGGCGGCGCCGGCTTCATCGGATCCAACTTCGTGCACCACGTCGTCGCGCACACCGACGCTCACGTCACGGTGCTCGACAAGCTCACCTATGCGGGCAATCGCGCGTCGCTGGCCGGGCTCCCCGAGGATCGTGTGGAACTCGTCGAGGGCGACATCGCGGATGCCGGACTCGTCGACACCCTGTTCGCGAAGGCCGACGCGGTGGTGCACTACGCGGCCGAGTCGCACAACGACAACTCGCTGCACGACCCGCGTCCGTTCCTCGACACCAACATCATCGGCACGTACACGCTGCTCGAGGCCGCTCGCCGGCACGACCGCCGCCTCCACCACATTTCGACCGACGAGGTCTACGGCGACCTCGAGCTCGACGACCCGGAGCGCTTCACGGAGCAGACCCCGTACAACCCTTCGTCGCCGTACTCGTCGACGAAGGCCGGGAGCGATCTGCTCGTGCGCGCCTGGGTGCGATCGTTCGGGGTGCAGGCGACGATCTCGAACTGCTCGAACAACTACGGCCCGTACCAGCACGTCGAGAAGTTCATCCCCCGGCAGATCACGAACGTGATCCGCGGCATCCGTCCCAAGCTGTACGGCGCCGGGCAGAACGTGCGCGACTGGATCCACGCCGACGACCACTCGTCGGCAGTCCTGACAATTCTGGAGAAGGGTGCGATCGGCGAGACGTATCTGATCGGGGCCGACGGCGAGAAGGACAACAAGTCCGTCGTCGAGCTGATCCTCACGCAGATGGGCCTTCCGGCCGACGCGTACGACCACGTCACCGATCGCGCCGGCCACGACCTGCGGTACGCGATCGATTCGACGAAGCTCCGCACCGAGCTGGGCTGGTCGCCGCAGTACTCCGACTTCGAGTCGGGACTGGCGTCGACCATCGACTGGTACCGCGCGAACGAGGACTGGTGGGCGCCGTCGAAGGACGCCACCGAGTCGTTCTACGCCGCGAAGGGGCAGTGAGTCAGTGATGACCGACTTCGGCAAGACGCTCGCGGTGACCGAGACTCCCATCCCCGGTCTGCTGCTGGTCGAGCTGCCCGTGCACGGCGACTCCCGCGGCTGGTTCAAGGAGAACTGGCAGCGCGAGAAGATGGTCGCCGCCGGACTCCCCGACTTCCGTCCGGTGCAGAACAACGTCTCCTTCAACGACGCCGTCGGCACGACCCGCGGCATCCACGCCGAACCCTGGGACAAGTGGGTGTCGGTCGCGACCGGCCGGATCTTCGGCGCCTGGGTCGACCTGCGGGCCGGCGACACGTTCGGCGCGGTCTTCACGGCGGAGATCGACCCGTCACGCGCGATCCTGGTGCCCCGCGGCGTCGGCAACGCCTATCAGACGCTCGAGGCGGACACCGCGTACACCTACCTCGTGAACGACCACTGGTCGGCCGACGCGGAGTACTCGTTCCTCAACCTCGCCGACGAGACCGCCGCGATCGCCTGGCCGATCCTGCTGTCGGAGGTCGAGATCTCGGCAAAGGACCTCGCACATCCGCGCCTCGCCGATGTGACACCGATCGGGCCCCGGAAGACCCTGGTGGTCGGCGCGGCCGGCCAGCTCGGACTCGCTCTGCGCGAGACTCTGGGCGATGCCGACCACATCGAGTATGCGACCCGTGAGAAGTTCGATCTGCGCGACGACCCGGCGGGTGCCCGGCACTGGCGTGACTTCGGCACCATCATCAACGCCGCCGCCTACACCGCGGTCGACCTCGCCGAGACGGCGGACGGCCGCGCCGACGCGTGGGCGGCGAACGTGACCGGGGTCGCGGCGCTCGCCCGGGTGGCCACCGAGAACGGCATCACGCTCGTGCACGTCTCGAGCGATTACGTGTTCGACGGCACGAAGCAGGGGCCCTATTCGGAGACCGACCCGGCGCGCCCGCTCGGCGTGTACGGGCAGACCAAGGCGGCCGGCGACGCGATCGTCGCCACGGTGCCGCGGCACTACATCGTCCGCACCTCCTGGGTGATCGGCGAGGGGCGCAACTTCGTGCGCACCATGGCCTCGCTCGCCGAGCGCGGCAGCGCCCCCCGCGTGGTCGGAGACCAGATCGGACGTCTGACGTTCACCTCCGACCTCGCCTCCGCGATCCGGCACCTCGTGACGACGGCGGCGCCCTACGGCGTGTACAACGTGACCGGTGCCGGCGAGGCGCAGTCCTGGGCCGGCATCGCCCGTGCGGTGTACCGGCTCACGGGCCACGACCCTGCGGCGGTCAGCGATGTGACGACGGACGAGTACTTCGCAGGCCAGGAGGGTCCGATCGCCCCGCGCCCGCTCAACAGCGTGCTCGATCTCGGCCGGATCGAATCGACCGGCTGGACCCCGCGCGATGCGGGCGCCGCCCTCGCGGCTTATCTCTCGGCAGACGAGGACTGAGCGGCTAGAGCTCGCCCGGTTTCATCACCTCGACGTCGATCGCGCGGATCACACGCTGCGCGGCGGTGTCGACGGGCGGTTCGCCGACGCTGCCGTCGGACTTGCGCCGCCGTTCGGGCGCGTAGACCACGAGCGAGTGGAACAGGAATCGGGCGAAGAAGGCAACGATCAGCGAGAGGGCCGTGGCCAACACGCTGGAGATGTGCCAGGTCTCCACCATCAGCGCCATCACAGGGATGCGCAGGGCGGCCTCGACGTTGTTGAACGCGAACGACGTGGCGAAGCGGATGCCGAGCGCCCGGGCGTCCGTCCGCATGTCGGCGAACACGAACCGCTCCTGCAGCAGGAAGTTGCCGATGATCGTGACCTCGGCACCGATGATGGCGGCCCAGACGTAGGGCACGCCTGCCGAGGTCAGGCCCCACATGATCGCGAGGTTCGCCACGGCACCGATCAGGCCGATCAGGGCGAAGAGAGACATCTTGCCGAAGCGCAGGCGCGCGAGATGGGCGAGGAAGGTCGCCCCCTGCCGCATGCTGGCCTTGGAGCTGCCGTGCCGCCGTTCGCCGAACTCCATCGGCATCTCCGCGATGCGCAGGTCGGTGCGCGCCAGGATCTCGAGCAGGATCTTGAACCCCTGCGGCCGGAGCGCCGGGAGGTCGAGCCGGCTCCGGTCGACGAGGAAGAATCCGGTCATCGGGTCGGTGCTTCGGGCGAGGCGGATGGGGAACATCGCCCGGGTCAGCCAGGTCGCCGCGCGTGAGACGCCGAAGCGCACGGCCGTGCCGAGACCGCTGGTGTCACCGCCGCCGACATACCGCGAGGCTGCGACGACGTCGGCGTCGCCGACCGCGAACCGGTCGAGCAGGGCGGGCAGCAGCTCGGGCGGATGCTGCAGGTCGCCGTCCATCACGATGCAGACGTCGGATGCCGCGGCTTCCAGCCCCACGACCACGGCGCCGCCGAGGCCACCCGTGTTCTCGGCGCGATGCACCACGCGCACCGAGATCGGCGCGTCCGCGGCGACGCGGGCGATCTCGGCGGGAGTGTCATCGGTGCTGTCGTCGACGAACAGGATCTCGGCGTCGCGTCCCGCGAGCGCGGCGGCGGTGCGCGCCACGAGCTCGGCGACGTTTCCGCTCTCGTTGAAGGTCGGCACGATGACCGTGACGGCTGCCCCCACGTGCTCCCCCGCTTCTGCCTGCGCATGGTCTGCGGCATCCATCGTTTCATGGGTTTCTGTGGGTGAGGAACACGTTGCTGCTACACTCGAAGATCGCGGCTGTGGGAGTCGCACGGCGGATGGGGATCCGCCTTCTGGGGAAATACTGATCTGGGGAGATCATGGGGACGCGTATCGGCTATGCCGTTGGTGCTTTCGACCTGTTTCACGTCGGGCATCTGAACCTTCTTCGTCACGCCAAGCAGCAGTGCGACATTCTGATCGCCGGCGTCGTGAGCGACGAGATGCTGCGCCAGGTGAAGGGCATCGAGCCCGTCATCCCGACCGCGGAGCGAGCGGAGATCGTCAAGCACATCTCCTTCGTCGACGACGTCTACGTCGAGTCCACGCCGTCGAAGATGGACTCCTGGCGAGATGTGCAGTTCACGCACTTCTTCAAGGGCGACGACTGGCGCGGCACCGAGAAGGGCCTGCGTCTGGAGCAGGAGTTCGCCGAGGTGGGTGTCGAGGTCGTGTACTTCCCGTACACGGCCCACACGTCCAGCTCGTCGCTGCGCCGCGCGCTCGACGCGATCACCGCGGGCGCCGGAACGCCCGCGGCCGCGATGTCTCGCTGATCAGTTCACGACGCCCTGCAGGCGCGTCAACGCCTTTGCGAGCCGCAGGGCGCGCGGGGCACACTGAACTTGTGAAGACCTCGCCGCGCTCCCCTCGTCTCCCTCGAACGGCTCTCGTCATCGCGGCACTGGCGCTCTGCGGCACCCTCGCCGGCTGCGGACTCTCGATTCCCACAGACCCGGACGGCACCCTGGACGCGGTCACCGGGAGCGAGCTCCGCGTCGGCACCTCGCCGGACGGCGACCTCGTCGAGGTGAGAGACGGTGAGCCGTCCGGCAGCATCGTCGAACTCGTCGACGAGTTCGCCGACAGCATCCGGGCCGAAACAGACTGGACCGTCGCCTCCGAGGAGACCCTCGTCACGATGCTCGAGGCCGGTGACCTCGACCTCATCGCCGGCGGCATCACGGCCGACACCCCCTGGGTCGAGCGCGCCGGGGTGAGCCGCGGGTATCCGGGGATCGAAGGCGCGGATGGCCGCGAGATCGTCATGCTGGTGCCGCTCGGCGAGAACGCCTTCCTCTCCACCCTCGAGACCTTCCTGGACGAGGAGGTCGGCCGATGACGAAGACGAACCAGTTCGGACGGACGACCCTGCCGAAAGAGCAGGAACAAGCGATCCGGCGGGCGGTGCGGTGGGAGATCTTCACCATCGTCTACACCTCGATCACGATCGCCGTGATCGCTCTCGTGGTGGGCAACTCCCAGGCGATGCGCACGGCCTGGATCGAGGACATGCTCTCCCTGATCCCGCAGATCGCGTTCTTGACCGCCCTGATCTTCGTGCGGCGGCGCCCCACCCTGAAGCATCCGTACGGCCTGCACCGGGCGATGGGTGTCGGTCATCTCGTCGCCGGCGTCGCCCTGTTGGCGGTCGGGGTGAACCTGGCGGTCGAGGCCGTCACCGGCCTCATCGCCGCCGAGCATCCCACGATCGGAACCGTCGTGCTGTTCGGCCAGACGATCTGGCAGGGCTGGCTCATGGTCGGTGTGATGGCAGTCGTCATCATCGGCCCGGTGTTCTTCTACGGCCCGGCGAAGTCCAAGCTCGCACCCGTGCTTCACAACAAGCTGCTGTATGCCGACGCCGATATGGCCAAGGCCGACTGGCAGACGACCGTCGCCTCGATCGTCGGCGTGCTCGGGGTCGGTGCCGGAGTGTGGTGGCTCGACGGCGCCGCGGCCCTGTTCATCTCGCTCGGCATCATCTGGGACGGCTTCCGCAACACGAAGGCCGCGATCGTCGACCTCATGGATCAGCGCGCCCGCACCTACGACAGCAAGAAGGCGCATCCGCTCGCCGCCGAGATCGTCGCCTACCTCCGCGGGCTTCCCTGGGTGTCGGATGCCGCGGTGCGCATGCGCGACCAGGGCCAGGTCTTCCACATCGAGGCGTTCGTCGTGCCGCGACGACGGAAGGTCACCGTCCATGAGCTGACCGATACGGCCGAAGGCGTCGCGAGGCTCGATTGGAAGGTGCAGGACGTCGTGATCGTCCCGTCCGAGCGCCTCCCCGACGAGGCCGACACCGGTCGATGATTCCCCGGGCTCGGAGCCCACTCAGCTGAGCGGCCGTAGGCTGGAATCATGACTTCACCCTCCTCTGACACCCTCACGATGTTCGGCGCCGAATGGTGCAGCGACTGCCGCCGCACGAAGAAGCAGCTCGACACGCTCGGCGTCGAGTACACCTACGTCGACCTCGAGGCCGACCCCGCCGCGGCCGACGTCGCGAAGGAGATCTCGGGACGCATGAACATCCCGGTGGTGCTGTACCCCGACTCCTCGCACCACGTCGAGCCGTCGAACGCCGACGTCGAGTCGAAGCTGCGCGAACTCGCACTGATCTGATCGATCACCGCGCCGATACACTGGCGCGATGAGCACCGAGGCTCGACCCGAACGAGCATCCGTCCGGCTGTCGCCGCGAACGATCGCCCTGTATGCGATCGGCTCCGTCGGTACGGGCGGCTACGCCACCCTTCCCGGCCTCGTGCTGACGTACTTCCTGACCGACAATCTCGGTGTGGCCGCTCTCGCGGCGGGACTCATCGTCACGCTGGCGAAGATCTGGGACGTGGTCATCGACCCGCTGATCGGCGCCGCGTCCGACCGGCAGCTCGCGCGCACCGGCTCGCGGCGGGGCTTCATGATCACCGGCGCCGTGACGCTCCCGCTGTTCTTCGCACTCACCTTCGCGGTGCCGCCCTCCTGGGGTCCGATCACCGGCGCGATCTGCGTGCTGCTGGCCTTCCTCGCGACGGCGACCGCGTTCAGCCTGTTCCAGGTGCCGTACGTCGCCCTGCCCGCCGAGCTGACCGCCGGCTACGACGAGCGCACCCGTCTGCTCGGCTGGCGCGTGGTCGTGCTCACCGCATCGATCCTGCTCTTCGGCGCCGGAGGGCCCGCTCTGCGGAACGCCGGATCCGATCCGGTCCTCGGCTACCTGATCATGGGCATCGCGGCAGGTCTCGTGATCGGAATCGGCATGCTCATCGCCGCCCGGGTCGCCGGCGCGGCGAGACGCCCCGAGGCGTCGACCGCGGTCGCCCCGGCATCCGCCTGGCGCGATCAGTACCTCTCCGGCTTCCGGGCTCTGCGTCGCAGCCAGCCGTTCCGCGCCCTGCTCGGCACCTTCCTGCTGCAGGCTCTCGCGACGGGCACGATGCTCGCCGGCGCGCAGTACGTCGCGACCTGGGTGCTGGCCTCCGAGGATGCCGTCACGTTCGTCTTCGTCGCCCTCGTCGGCCCCGCCCTGCTCGCGACGCCCGCGTGGACGGTGATCGCGCGGCGGGTCGGCAAGGAACGGGCCTTCGCGATGGCCATCATCCTCTTCTGCGCGGCCGCGCTCACCATCGCCGCCGCCGTGTGGACGCCCGGAGCATGGATCTACGCCTCGGTCGCGGTCGCCGGCGTCGCGTACGCGGGACTGCAGTCGCTGCCGATGGCGATGCTGCCCGATGTGATCTCGTATGACGAGCGCGTGAGCGGGCCCGGTCGGGCCGGGACGTTCACCGGCATCTGGACCGCCGGCGAGACGGTCGGGTTCGCGCTCGGCGCGACCGCCGTGTCGCTGACGCTCGCGGCGACGGGTTACGTGTCGACGGTCGCCGGAGCTGCCGTGGAACAGCCGGATGCCGCGATCACCGGCATCGTGCTCAGCTTCAGCATCGTGCCGGCGGCACTCATGGCGGCGAGCCTGCTGACGCTCCGCCGCTACCGCCTGCGCCGGCACGACATCGATGTGGCCGCCCGCACCGGCGCATAAGCTGGGACCCCGTCCGAAGGAGACGCCGATGACTTCTGCGACCACGCCCGACGCCCCGACTGCCCCCGCGCCGCCGACGCCGAAAGCCGCGGCTCCCGCGCTCGACGAGGGCGTGCGCGAGCGGCTCGACGTCGCGATCGGCCACCTGCAGATCGGTGCGCGCACGTGGTCCGCGCTCACCGTCGGCCAGCGCGTCACACTGCTGCGGGCCGTGCGCACGAGCGTCGCCGCGGCGTCGGAGGACTGGGCGCAGACCGCGTCCGCATCCAAGGGCCTCGACGCGCGGCATCGGCTCGCAGGCGAGGAATGGCTGAGCGGGCCGTACAGCGTGCTCGGCGCGCTCGACGCGTACATCGAGACTCTCTCGCGCCTCGCCGCGGGGCGGAACGCGCTCGACGGCATCCGCCTCACCCGGGCACCGGGCGGCCGCACGCGCGTTCACGCGTTCCCGCTGACCGGCATTGATCGGTTCCTGCTCTCGGGATACACCGGTGAGGTCTGGATGGAGCCGGGCGTCACGCCGAACGCCGCACGCGCCGCCGCAGGGCTCGGGCAGCGCACCCCCGCCGACTCCGGCGGTGTGGGCCTCGTGCTCGGTGCCGGGAACATCACCTCGATCCCCGTCCTCGACGTCATGTACGAACTGCTCGCGCACAACCGCACCGCGCTGCTCAAGGTGAATCCCACGCAGGATGCTCTCGTGCCCGTGTACAAGCGGGCCCTCGCTCCGCTCATCGAACCGGGGTTCCTGCGCATCGTCCGCGGCGGTCCGGAGGTCGGCGCCCACCTCACCGCACACCCCGGCCTCGCGCACGTGCACATCACGGGTTCCGCCGCGACGTTCGACGCGATCGTCTGGGGTCCGTCGAAGGGCGCGGGAGCCGCGGCCACCGCGCGGCGACGGCGCGAGAACCACCCGCAGCTCAAGAAACCGATCACCGCGGAGCTCGGCGGCGTCTCGCCCATCATCATCGTGCCGGGACGGTGGACGGATGCCGATATCACCTACCACGCCGAGCACGTCGCGACCATGCGGCTGCAGAACTCCGGCCACAACTGCATCGCCGGGCAGGTCGTCATCCTGTCCTCCGACTGGGATCAGGCCGACGCCTTCCGCGCGGCGCTCCGGCGGGCCTTCGCCAACGCTCCCGAACGACCGATCTGGTACCCCGGCTCCTCCTCGAGGATGCAGGGCGCGGCCGACGAGTATCCGGACGCTCTCGTGCTCGGCGACCGGCTCCTCGTCGAGATCGAGGGGGACGACGACCCGGCAGCGCTGCAGACCACGGAGTACTTCGCTCCTGTCCTCGGCGTGGTGACGGTACCCGGTACAGGTCAGGCCTTCCTCGACGCCGCCGTGGCCCACGCCAACGAGAAGCTGCAGGGCACCCTGGGCGCGAACCTGCTGATCGACCCCGTCACCGAGAAGAAGCTCGGTGCGGGCTTCGAACGGGCGATCACCGCGCTGCGGTACGGCTCGATCGCGATCAACGGGTGGACCGCGTTCGGGTTCATCACGCCGACGCTGACCTGGGGCGCCTACCCGGGGAACACGATCGACGACGTCGGCAGCGGCATCGGCGTCGTGCACAACGCCCTGCTGCTGGACCGGGTCGAGCGCTCCGTGATCCGCGGCCCGTTCCGTCCGTTCCCGAGGTGGATCGTTGGCTCCCTGAGCCTGTCGAAGGGCGGCGGCGGCCGCGTGACCATCCTGCCGAAGCCGCCGTGGTTCGTCTCGGCACGCACCGGCGCCGCGGTCAGCGAGGGCCTTACGCGCTACCGCGCGAACGGGGGCGTTCTCGGCCTCGTGAAGACGCTGATGAAGGCGCTACGCGCCTGACGCCTTATCCGGTCGTTGACGTTTCGTCTCGCTACGCTCGCTCAACGACCGTTTGTGGTGTGGCGAACCGGTCGGTCGCGGCGCGCAGTGCCTGCTGGATGCCGGGCTCCGCGGCCGAATGTCCTGCGCCGTCGACCACGACGAACTCCGCCTCCGGCCAGGCGCGGTGCAGATCCCACGCGGTCATCATCGGGGTGCAGACGTCCAAGCGGCCCTGCACGATGACCGCGGGGATGTGGTGGATGGCGTCCACCCCGGCGATCAGCTGACCTTCTTCCCACCAGCCGCGGTGCACGAAGAAGTGGTTCTCGATTCGCGCGAATGCGGTCGCCTTCGCGGGGTCCGCCATCGCGGCGATCTGCTCGGCATCCGGCAGCAGGTTCACCGTCGATGCTTCCCAGGTCGTCCAGGCCACGGCGGCCGGCACGTGCACGGCCGGGTCCGGATCGAAGAGCCGACGGTCGTAGGCCTCGATCATGCGGGAGCGCTCCAGCACCGGGATCGGGGCGATGAACTCCTCCCACAGGTCCGGGAACATCGCGGCAGCGCCGCCCTCGTAGAACCACTCGAGTTCTTCTCGTCGCAGGGTGAAGATCCCGCGGAGCACCAGTTCGGTGACGGCATCCGGATGCGCCTGCGCGTACGCGAGCGCGAGCGCACTCCCCCAGGAACCGCCGAACACCTGCCACGCCGCGATGCCGAGGTTCTTGCGCAGCAGCTCGAGGTCGGCGATCAGATGGAAGGTCGTGAGGAAGCGGAAGTCCGCGTCCGGCGCGCTGGCGTGCGGGGTGCTGCGACCGCAGCCGCGCTGGTCGAGCAGCACGATGCGGTAGACGGCAGGGTCGAAGAAACGCCGCTGCCACGGCGATGTCCCGCTGCCCGGCCCGCCGTGCAGGAACACGACCGGCTTGCCCTCGGGGTTGCCACTGACCTCCCAGTACACGCGGTGGCCGTCGCCGACGAGCAGCTCGCCCGTCTCGTACGGCTCGATCGGCGGATACAGCGCATCCAGGTTCATCGTCATCGACCTCCCCCGTTATCGGTGCTACGGATCCAGCTGATCGCCGGGGAGGGTGAGAGGCTGCTCGCAGACGCCGAGTCCGTTCTGGTACCCCTCGGCGAACCAGCGCTGACGCTGCTCGCTGGTGCCGTGCGTGAAGCTCTCCGGGTTGACGGTTCCGGACGACTGCTCCTGGATGTTGTCGTCACCGACCGTGAAGGCCGCGTTCAAGGCGTCGATTCGCTGCTCTTCAGTCGTCGGCTGGAGGTACGGAACGCCGTTGTCGTCTTCCTGCTCCGAGATACGGCCGATCCATGCGCCGGCGTAGCAGTCGGCTTGGAGCTCCACTCGCACACCGTTGCTGTCGGGGCCGGTGCCGTTGTTCGGATACCGCTCCATCACGCCGGTGATGGACTGGATGTGGTGACCCCACTCGTGGCCGACGATGTACAGCTGGGCGAGGTTGCCGGCGGATGCTCCGAACTGCTGCTGCATGAGCTGGAAGAACGTCGGGTCGATGTAGACGGTCTGGTCAGGGGGGCAATAGAAGGGACCGACCGCGTTGGATGCCGTGCCGCACGCCGTGTTCGTGGCACCGTCGACGACGATCAGCTGCGGGGCGCCGTAGTTCTCCACCTTCTCGCCCCAGTACTCGTCGAGCGCGAGCTGCGCACCCGCCATGCGGCAGTCGACATTCTCGTTCGCGTCCTGCCCGGTGTCGCAGTTCTCGATCACCGAGCCACCCGCGGGCTCACTGCCCCCGCCGGGCGCCGTGCCACCGCCGAACAGGCCGGAGAGGTCGATGCCGAGCAACGGACCGGCGATCAGCGCGATGATGCCGAGCACGCCCACGGCGCCACCGCCGGCGATGGCGGTGTTGCGTCCGCGTCGACGCGTGGTGTTGTTCGAGAGGTCGGCGTCGGGGTTGAAGGTCATGCGTCGAGGGTACTCCGAGCGACGGGAGGGCAACGGACGTAGGCTCGAAGACATGACGACGACGATCACCATCACGGGCGCGGGCGGGCAGATCGGCTACGCGCTGCTGTTCCGCATCGCGGCCGGCGACCTGCTGGGCCCGGAGGAGAAGGTCAGGCTGCGACTGCTGGAGATCCCGCAGGGACTCGCGGCCGCGGAGGGTGCGGCGCTCGAGCTGCAGGACGGCGCCTTCGGGCTGCTGCAGCACGTCGAGGTGACGGATGACCCGGCGGTCGGATTCGACGGTGCGGATCTCGCGCTGCTCGTCGGTGCGCGACCACGCGGACCCGGAATGGAGCGCGCCGACCTGCTCGCGGCGAACGCCGGGATCTTCGGCCCCCAGGGCGCCGCGATCGCCGCCAACGCGGCATCCGACGTGCGCGTCACCGTCGTCGGAAACCCGGCCAACACCAACGCGCTGATCGCCGCCGCATCCGCCGACGGCGTGTCCGCCGAGCGCTTCACCGCGCTCACGAGGCTGGATGAGAACCGTGCGCGCGCACAGCTCGCCCTCGCGCTCGCCGCTCCGGTCGACACGGTCCGGCGCGTACCGATCTGGGGCAACCACTCGGCGACCCAGTTCCCCGACATCTCGCACGCCACGGTCGGGGGTCGGCCGGTGCACGAGGCGCTCGAACAGATCGTCGGAGACGTGCCGGCCTGGCTCGCGGACACCTTCATCCCCCGCGTCGCGAAGCGCGGTGCCGAGATCATCGAGGTGCGCGGTTCGTCGTCGGTAGCCTCCGCCGCGAATGCGGCGATAGACCACGTGCGCGACTGGGTCCACGGCACCGACGACTGGACGTCGGCCGGCGTCGTCTCGCACGGCGAATACGGCGTACCGGAGGGGCTCATCTCGTCCTTCCCGGTGCGTTCTGTGGACGGCGAATGGCAGATCGTGGAGGGGCTGGAGCTGAGCGATTGGGCTCGCGCCCGCATCGACGCGTCGGTCGCCGAGCTCGTCGACGAGCGCGAGGCGGTGCGATCGCTCGGCATGCTCTGAGACTGGTCACCGCGAGGCGCCGGATCAGGGCAGAATGGATGCCGGAGGTGCGCGATGACCGAGACGATTGAGCCCATGAAGACAGCGGCGTCGGTCGACGACGTGCTCACCAGCCCGTTGCACCTGCCGCACGCCGCCGCCGAGTGCCCGAAGTGCTTCACCGAGCTGCAGCAGAACCGCGACTGGTGGCTCGCCCGCCCGGTCGGTTCGCGTCTGGTGGGCCTCGTCGTCTCCCGCGAGGGGATGCCGTCGGTGACCGAGCAGCGCGAAGATCTGACCCGCTTCGGCGTGCCGATCGAGGGGTTCCGCCATCCGGCGCCCGACATCCTCGAGAGCTGGAGCGATCGGCTCGGCCGACTCATCGCCACGCTGAACGTCGGTGACGTGCTGGTCGTCGCGAACATCCACGCCCTCGGACGCGACGCCGAGGAAGGCCGGCGCACGGCCGCTGAGCTGCGCCGTCACGGCATCATCGTCAAGGTGCTGAGCCACGACGCTCGCCACCTCGCCGACGCGACGCGCTGAGCGGAGCCTGAGCCGGCCGGTTCAGTCGCCGTCGGAGTCGCTCTGACTCCGCAGCGCCTCGTCGTCGAGCAGCGGCAGGTCGGCACGGGTCACGACCTGCGAGGTGACCGCGTACTCGACCAGACGCGCGCGCCGGTTGGTCGCCAGCTTGCCGGCACCACCGCGGAGGCCCTGCACTCCCATGCGGTCGAGCTTGTCGCACACGTTGTCGAGCTTGCGGTTGAACTTGCTCATCGTCCACCCGAGACGCTTGGCCGCATCGCTCGATGACGGCAGCTCGTTCATGCTCACGCCCTCGCGGCGCAGCATCGGCTCGGCAAGCGCCACGATCAGCTGCTTCTGCAGCGGCGTGAAGCTGGCCGGCATCACGGTGGTCTCGCCGCTCATCTGCGCCTCGACCTGGCGGGACACGTCGTACGGCGCCTGCTCGGTGTGCAGACTCAGCTCATAGGTGAACGGGCCGGCCGTGAACACGATGACACTGCGCTCGAAGACGAGGGGCATGCGCGCACCCGGCGAGAGCCAGGACTGCACCGCACCGCCGGCGCTGGAGATCGTCGCGGCCAGCCGCACCCCGATGTTGGCGAGCCACCACAGCCCGTCACGGTGCTGCAGCTCGAGGAAATGGCGGTGCAGATAGGGGTTGTCGTCGATCTCGAGGTCGCCCTCGCGTCCGACGATGAACGGTCGATCGGTCGGCAGGTCGTGCCACTCGCCGGCGAACTCGAGGCGCAACGGTGCGATCCCCCTCGCCTCCGTCGTGTCGACAGCTTCCAGCTCCGTTGTGGCATTCACATCAGTCACGAAAGGACCCCCCACGCAACATCTTGCCACGGCGAGTCTGAATCTCGCGACGGGCTGGATGGTTCCCGAACAGCCGTTCAGTGCCCGATGACGCCCTGGAGGTCTACAGCGACCTGGATCGAGGCGATGGTCTCCCGCTTGTGCAGGTTCTCGACCTTCTCCTGACCACCCAACGACAGCAGGGGGACGAAGATGAACGACTGCTCGTACGGCAGCTCGCCGTGCGCCGCGACCGCCTTCGGGAAGATGTCCCACTTCAGCGTTCTCGACAGGTGCTTGGCTCCGCCTGCACGAGTCAGTGTGAGGAACGTCTTCAGCGAACCCAGACCCGTCGTGTCGCCGAGCCGGTAAAGGATGCCGGTGACACCAGGGCGGCTGGGCTCCCAGGTGATCAGGTCCCCGAGGCCGGTGACCATGATCGGGATCGCTATCCCGTCGCCCTGGGTCTTGCCGATGCAGTCCCCCACCTCGGCCTCGTAGAGCTTCGGGTCGATGACCCGCAGGAAACCGTCCGCGAAGGTTCCGTACCCGTACTGCTCCCAGATCTCCACGAGCTCGTCGGGAACGCGGCCGCGGTAGTCCTCGACTATCTCCGCCGGAACCGGCGCGTGCACCACGAAATCAGCGATCTCAACCATGCTATTCAACCTAACGGAGGATGACGTTGATGTTGACGTTGTTCAGGTCGACGCCGGGGTTGGCGTTCACGAAATCGATGATCGCCGTGTCGATGTCACCCACTCGCGACCTCCACTGGGAACCCAGCGAGGAGTTGATCCGCGTGTCGCCTACCCGCGGGACATCCGTGACGTCTCCACCCGCGATTCCATCAAGTCGGTGCAGTGCAGCCTGAGTGGTCATCCATCGCTCCGCGACCTCGGTGGCCTGATCGAAGTCCATGTCGTCGTTCTCGATGAGTTCGGCGATCCGGTTCTGGAGCGCGTCCTCTCGGGCATCCTGCTGCGCCCGGAGCGAGTCGGACGTGCGGCCGTTATTCAAGTACTCGATGCGATTCCGCAGCCAGTCGGCCGCCGACATGCTCTGCAGGGTGTCCATCTGCTCGTTATATTGGCTGTTGTACTCGGTCGAGTCATGCTTCGGATTCCTCTTGAAGCGTTTGAGACTCACGTCGATCGAGCTTTCGAAGCGGTCGTTGCCCCTGACCTGCCGGACCACGCTCTCGAGGTGGTCGTTCATGTTGTCGGTCACCTGGTGCAGCCTGTCCCTGGCGTGCACGCCGCCTTTGAGTGCGGCCTGCTTCAGCTCGCGGATGATCGGTTTGATCGCACTCATCAGTCATCTCCTCCGAAGTCCAGCGCCGAGAACTCCGAGAAGAAGTTCGACGTCAGTGTCTGGATGTCCGCGCCGTGCACTTTCATGGTGGACTGCGCCTCTTCCAGTGCCTGCAGATCGGTGTAGAACTCATCCGAGTCTCCGATCTGCCCCTCCACCATCGGCGCATCGAGGATCGCGTCGATCACGGCGGGAAGCTGCTCTGCGAGCGGCTCGATCGCCATCGGCGCCAGCTGGTTGAGCAGTTGCTCGACGGCGATGTCGACCGCTGCATTGAGCAGCTTCTTCTTGATCAGCAGCATCGGGCCCGCGCCGGCCGCCGTGATGGGATTCGTGAGCATCGCGACCAGGGTGATCAACGTCGACGACACATCGACGATGACCTTCATCTTCAAGGCGAAGATCGCATCCGCTCCGATGTCCATCGCGGTCGCCGCCGGCGGCATGATGTCGATCAGCTGCTGCAGGTTCTGCGAACGATTGGCGTTCCAGGCGCTCATCGTGGCGGGCCCGGTCTGGCCCCGCATCGCTCCGGCGAGGTCGCCGTTGACCTTGCGATCCACGGCCTGGATCACATCCTCCAGATCCGACCCGAAGTTCCGCACCAGAGTGGCGCCCTGACGAACCTCGTCCTCATCGATATCCGGCCACTCGAAACCCAGCTTCTCCATCACCCAGACAAGCTCATTCGGCAACATCATTCCCACAGCGACACCTCCTGCACAGACTGTACGTGGCCGTCACTCATCCACACCATGGGTAGCGTTGCCCGCGATGGAGGACAGTACCAGACCGACCATCCGCATGGATCGCCGCGATCGTCTCCCGCATACCGAGGTTCCCAACCGAAGTGACGCCGTGTCGCGCGATGGGTGGATCAGCCCACCGTCACCGGGTCACATCGAGTTCGCGGAGCGTGTACGGCTCGGGAACTCGGTCGGTTCCAGGCTGTACGCCCAGAACGACGAGCCGTCCATCCGGTTCAGGGAGAAGCGGAGTTGATCGGGATGCTCGAATGCTCAGGACCGGCGCCAACTTTGTCGACGTAGAGAAAGCAATCGATCCTCGGTCTCCTAGCGCGCCACAGACTGGTCCTGGGACAGGTCCAGTTCGCGGAAGACGAACGGCTCTGCGAGGGTGCCAGTCTCGTGATACTTCGTGAAGATCGCGGCCGCTTCGTCCGCGGAGAAGACTTCGTTGGCGGAGACCCGCACCGCCCGCTTGTCGTTGATCGGAATGAGGATCGCGGCTTTATCGGTCGCAACGTCCCGACCGACGGTGTAGAGACGGCCCTTGCCGTCGGGGCCGGGCTTCCGGATCTCTATCGTCATGGCCGACGCCGAACCAGCCGCCTGCAGGAACGTGTCGCCGGCATCCTTGCGCGTCACGATGATGCTCTCCGGATTCGTCGCACGCCAGATGCTGTAGGTGTACTTGCCGTCGCCGTCCAGGTGACCGAGCATGAGACGCAGATGCTCGGGCACAGGCCGGCGTGCCCCGTCGAGCCAGCCCGTCTGCCCGCGAGGGGTGGTCTCCGCGTAGGGTCCGTACCGCGTCATGGTTCCTCCCGAACGATCACTCGTGTGACCAGAATGTCCTGACCATCGAGTCTGCCATGGGCGGGCGTGCCGTCGTTCACCGCATTGTCGAACTGATACTGCGTGTTCCCCGGCCTCGTGTAGTTGGCAATGGCGTCGCCCGACTTGATCTCGATCCCGTCGTACGTATTCGGACCATCGTCGTTCCTCACCAGCCCGTCATACCGACGACCGTCTTGGGGTGAACCGGGATAGTCGACTCGCACCTGGGTGGTGATGACCTCGACGTCGTTGTCGTTGCCATAGTTCTCCAGGCCGAGCTTCTCCTTGTCCACCCAGGGTTTGTTCTCCTGACCGTTGGCGTAATGACCGAGGTGGTCGCGGCCATCACCCCTGTCCACTCCGCGACCGGAATCCGCACCGTTGTCGGGCCGGCCGGAGCCCGGCACCCCATTGCCCTCGGGGCCGTTGTAACTGTCCTGGCCGCGCACGCGCCGGGCGACGTCGTCGACATGCTGGGTGAGGTTGTCGGCGAGCTGGTGCAGCTTGTCCTTCGCGTGAGCGAAGCCCTTCAGCACCGACTGCTTCACCTCACGGATGATCGGCTTGATCGCACTCATCAGTCATCCCCTCCGAAGTCCAACGCCTCGAACTCCGAGAAGAAATTCGACGTCAACGTCTGAATGTCCGACCCATGCAGCTTCATCGTCGACTGCGCGTCGTCGAGGGCCTGCAGGTCCGCATAGAACTCATCCGAGTCCCCGACCTGCCCCTCCACCATCGGCGCGTCCAGGATCGCATCGATCACCGCGGGCAGCTTCTCCGCCATCGGCTCGATCAACATCGGCGCCAACTGCATCAACAACTGCTCTACCGCGATATCCACCGCCGCATTCAACAACTTCTTCTTGATCAACAGCATCGGCCCCGCACCCGCCGCCGTGATCGGATTCGTCAACATCGCCACCAGCGTGATCAACGTCGACGACACATCCACGATGACCTTCATCTTCAACGCGAAGATCGCATCCGCCCCGACATCCATCGCCGTCGCCGCCGGAGGCATGATGTCGATCAGCTGCTGCAGATTCTGCGACCGGTTCGTGTTCCACGCGGACATCGTCGCCGGACCCGTCTGACCCCGCAGAGCCCCACCCAGATCACCATTCACCTGACGATCGACCGCCTGGATCACACCCTCCAGATCCGACCCGAAGTTCCGCACCAGGCTCGCACCCTTACGAACCTCATCCTCATCGATATCCGGCCACTCAAAACCCAGCTTCTCCATCACCCAGACAAGCTCATTCGGCAACATCATCCCCACAGCGACACCTCCTGCTCAGACTGTACGTCGCCCTCGCTTATTCACACCATGGGTAGCGCTCCCCGGCCGGGAGAATCATCTCTGCTCGGGACGTTCGAACTCGACGCTGGCGAAGCGGGAACCCGGGATCGACGTGACCTCGACGGTCGCCCCGTCGAGCGAACCGGGGGCGAGCCCGAACCGCTCCTCGAGTTCGCCGTTGCTCAGACCGCTGAGATCAGCGGCTTCGCTCGCCGGCGCGAGCAGCCGCATGTCTCCCTGGGGCGTCTGGCCGTACTTGTCGGGGTTGTCCTGACCGATCGCGTCCTCGTACAGCTCCTCGAGCAGCTGCTTCGGCGCCTTCTTCGGCACGCCCTTCACCTCGTCGAGCACATCCCCCGGGAGGCCGCGGACGTCCTTGCCCAGTGAGGTCCCGAGGTCCCGCGCGGCGTCGTAGTCGGGATCGGCGTGCTTCGGCACGTGCCCGAGTGAATCGAGCCCCCGCCGCACGTCATCCCGGATGTCGTAGTCCTTCGCGTGCGATGTCGGTGGCTTACCATCGCCACGATGGCGAGGCTCGTAGTCGACGTTGCGTCGATCCCACCCGCGGATGACGTCGGCATCCGCTCTGTGCTTGCCGCCGCGCTTGCGGAAGGCGCTCGCGAAACCCTGCTTGAACTCATGCCCCGCACCGTCGACCGCGTCCACGAGGTCGTGCATGAACTTCTTCAGCGTCATGGGTCAGGCTCCCGAGATCTGCAGATTGGCGATGTCGGCGAGCAGCCGATCAGTGAGGTCCTCGACGTCGGCGGCGTGAGCATCCATGTCGGAGGCCGCCTGGTCGAGAGCATCGAGATCCGCGAAGAACTCGTCGACATCGCCGACCGTGCCTTCGACCACAGGCGCATCCATGAGCGCCATCACCAGCCCAGGGACCTGCTCTGCAAGAGGTTCGATCGCCAGAGGAAGCACCTCGTCGATGACCTTCTCGAGCGTGATCTCCATCGCCATCGAGAAGAGCTTCTTGCGCGCGAGGATGAGCACTGCGGCCCCGCCCGCCCCGAGGGGTCCTGCAGCCAGCAGTGGGATCAGCTGGGCGAGCGTGAGGGTGACATCGACGATCACCTTCATCTTCAGAGCCAGCACGATGTCGGCGGCGATGTCGATGCCCACGGCGGCCGGACCCAGGATGTCGAGCAGCTGCTGGACGTTCTCCGAGCGGTTGCGGTTCCACCCCGTCACGTGCGCGGTGCCGGCTTCACCGCGCATCGCGGCCGCCAGCTCGCCGTTGATCCGGCGGTCGGCGGTCTGCACGAGCGCCTCCATGTCGTCGCGATAGGCGCGCACGTAGACGGCGGCCTTGCGCACCTCGTCCTCATCGATGTCGGGCCACTCGAGGCCCAGCTTGTCCATCACCCAGATGAGCTCGTCCGGCAACATCATTCCCACGTCGACCACCTCCGGCCCTGACGCTACCCAGGAAGCGGATGCCGACGCGATGGGGAGATCAGCCCATGCGTTCGCGTCAGAGGCGGTACTTTCCCATTTCGAAGTCGACCAGGGTGCGCCGGGTGTAGGCGATCATCCCATCGAAGTACGCCTCGAAGGAGTCGAACGTCTCGATGATCCCCGTCGCGTCCAGGGAGAGGACCTGACTCGCCACACGCGCATCCATCACCGGCATCGCCGCGTGGAACGGCATGTCGAGATCGACGGCGATCGGGAACAGAGTCCTCGAGGAATATCCTTGCGCTCGGGCCTGCGGCGGAGCCGTATCGATCCAGGCCGTGAAGAGGTCACGGTGCTCGCCTGAGGCCAACTGCTCGACACTCAAGAGATCCTGCGTCTCGAAGAACGCGCTCCATCCATCCGCCGCGGCAAGAAAAGACCGATGCCCCTGATCGAGGTTCAGTCCCGTGTGCTCCTCGTACGCGGCCAACCGGTCGGGTGTCGCCGCGACCGATGGCAGCGTGTGCGGGAAGATGTGATCGACGTCCAGATGATCGATCTGCGCTTTCAACCGCATGAGCTCCGTGATCTTCGCGGGCCAATTCATCGCATGCCTCGCTCCGGCTCGTGAGCCGCGGCCGAGTCGGGCGGCTGCTCGGCGGCGATCCGGGCGGCGAACAGATCGATCACCTCTGCCCACGACCATCTCACATCGATGCCGGGGACAGGGCCGCTGGCGTAGCGCTCGGAGACCCAACCGACGGGCACGACGTGGAGTGCGAGCGACACCGTTGCTTCATCCTCGACGCCGGCCCCGACGAGCGCCACGCCGAAGGCATCGGAGTATGTCCAGGAGCTGACCTGCGTCGCCCCCGCCGCCCGGAGCGCGTCGACATACGAGCGGATGCTGGCGCCGTCGCACTCCTCGAGTTCGCCGAGCGTGCGCCACGGACCCGCCCAGTAGGAGCCCGTGTCCTGAACCCTCGACGCGAAGGCGGCGAGCTGCCCCACCTCCGCGTAGGCGTTGTAGCCACTCTCGGGTTCGCCGCGCCACGCGAGCGGCATGATCCTGGCAGCTCCGCGGATGAGGATCGGATTGTTCGGGGCGACCCATCCGTCCTCTCGCGTCACGAAGACTTCGGGAGGGAGGCCCTCCGGCCGGCCGAGCAGCGAGCGCCCTTCATAAGGGAGCATTCCCCCCGCGCGCAACGACGTCGCCCCGAACGCCAGCGCGGCATCTCGGTGCAGGTCCATGTCGAAATCCATCGGTCGACCAGAAGTCAATTGCGCGGAGCCTCGCCCGGCACGAAGTACCGCGCCGGCGACAGACCTGTACGGACGATGGCGTCGCCGCCTGCCTCGAGGAACTGCGCCATGGTCGTGACGCTGAGCTGCGTGCCCTCGCCGGAGCTGTTCGCGACGATCACGTTGTCGACGACGGGGAGAAGCGACGCGACGCCCTTCGGCCACGCCGCGAACGTGGTCGTGACACCGGAATCGAGCACGCGGACCTTGGGGTCGATGTAGCGCACGTCCGGGCGCTGCAGGGCCGCCGTCTGGGCCTCGTACGCGCGCACGCTGAACAGGCGGAGGACGCGTTCGAACCGCATCTCGAGCGCGGGGAACTGCTCGCGCCACGGGAACGGCGCCCACTCGGCATCCGTCCGCACGATCGGGTGCGCACTGACGAGCGGGGCGCCCGCGTCGTAGAGTTCCTCGGCGAGACGGCAGCGACCGCGACTTCGGGGCAGGGCTGGGCCCACCCCTCCGCCTGGCCCTCGGTGATCGCGGTTCGGTCGCTCGATTCGTCGAGTCCCACGAAGAGCTCGCCGCCGGCGTACTGGACGCGGGGGTGCGCCTCACCGGGTGCGGTGATCGCCAGCACTCCGAGCTCGTTCGCCCCATAGATCCGCGGGACGACGCTCACGTTCAGACCCTCGACGGCAGTCGACATGCGCTGCGATCCTCTCCTCGGCTTCTCACCAGACTATCCGGCAGCACTTTCGACCTCTGCCCAGGACCAGGCGACGTCGATCGGCTCTTCGAGCGGTTCGGGCGACGTCACCCACGCGCTCGGCATCAGGTGGAGTGCGTGCGTCAGCGTGCCGGCATCCGGATCCCCCGACACCACGAGGACCACGGCGAGAGCTGGCTCGGGGCGCCAGAGACCGGCGCGCGTCGCGCCTGCTGCCACGAGGCGCGACCGATACGAGCGCACCTCCGTGGCCGGCACGTCGAAGAGGTCGAGGGTGACCCGCCCTCCTGCCCGATGCTCGAGAGCCCATCGCACGCTGTTCGAGAGCGCCACCAACTGGGCGCGCACGTCGGCCCAGTACTCCGGTGCATCGCCCTGCGCCCCCAGCGGGATGATGGTCGCCGATCCCCGTCGGAGCACCGGGACGTTCGCGGCGGGATTGCCTGCGGTGGCGCCCGAGTGGACGATCGCGTCGATCACGCCGACGATCTGGCGCGACGTGGCGAGGACGACCGCCCCGGTGCGGAGCGATGCCTCCCCGAACACGTCCTGGGTCGTGAGCGGAGCCGCACCCCGGGCACGGCTGCGCGCATAGAGCTCGGCGGCTTCCCGCGGGGCGAGGCCAGAGAAGTCGGAAGGGTCGAGGTCGTCGGCCTCCCGCAGGTCGAGAACCGCGTCGAGGGCGGGCGCGGGCCGCTCGATCTGCGCTTGCGCAGCGGACCGGAATCCGGTCACCTCGTCGTCCTCCACGCGCGGACCGATGATCTCGATCCGCATCGCTCCACCGGGGTACGCATCCCATTCCACCTGATACGCGGGAGGCCCTTGAGCGCCACCCTGTTCGAACCGCGCCTCGCCACGGGCCATGCGCACCCGGTCGCCGTCCTGCACCCACCGCTCACTCCGCATGCGACGACCGTCAGCGGCGTACTCGTTCACCACGTAGTCGTGACCGCGTCGGGCCGTGAGAGACCACGGCACGACGTCGCCCGGGTCGTGCGCGGGGACCAGGTGGAGTTCCTCCCCCGCCTCCCAGCGTGCCTCGGCATCCGCGGCGCTGATCTGCGCGACCCCCGATGTGCGTCCGAGCCGATCATCGAACGGATGCAGGGCGCGAGTGCCGTCCGGAAGGTCCGGGCCGACCGAGCGCTGCCTCTTGCGAAAGATCATGGTGCGGGTCACCGCAACTCGTAGCTGCCGCCGGAGGTTCCCGGCCACGATGCCGGCCCGCCGCCGCCGTTGCGCGAGCCGGTGGCCGTGTCGGGCATCGTGATCACGGCCTCCGGAACGCCGGTCGGCAGATAGCCGCCGGGCAGCCAGTTCTGGTTCGCACCGTCCTCGCGTCCCGACGGAACGGTGAGTCCGTCGAGCTCATCGGGCGAGAAGTGCCGGATCTCGATCTGGAGGGGGTTGCCGTCGTCGTCGCGCAGCGAGCCCCGATCGAACCCGAGCAGATCCTCGAGCTTGTCGGTGTCGTGGCCCGCCTCGTCGAGGACCCGGTCGAGGTCCTCGGTCGGAAAGACGAAGGCGTCGTGATCCGCTTGCGCGGGCCCGTAGTTGTTGAGCGAGTCCGTGACGTAGATGCGGCTCTCACCGTCATCGAACCGTGCGAGGTGCCGCCGGATGTAGTCCTCGCTGAGGTAGTCCTCCGGGTCCGGACGGTCGTTCTTGTGATCGTGGTCGTACCGCCCGCCGGCCCATAGTCGCCCGGCTGCGTCGAGGAGTTCCGGTCCCATCCGCCGCGCAGCGCCCACGGTGCATCGCGGCCCTCGAACTTATCCTGTCCGCGGACCCGCTTCGCGACGTCATCGACATGGTTGCCAATGTTGTCGGTCAGCTGGTGCAGCTTGTCGCGTGAAAGGGCCATGCCCGAGAGGACCGCCTGCTTCACCTCGCGGATGATCGGCTTGATCGCGCTCATCGGTCAGTTCCCCCTCATTTGACCAGGTACGTGTAGTAGTTGCGGAGCTTGCTGATCGCGGCATCCGACAGCTCCGGGTGCCTCACGTGCATCACGCGTTCGAGCTCGTCACCGATCTCGCTGAGGGACATGCCTGCCCAGTCGATCCGGGTGCTGATCGTCTCGTCCAGCATCGCACGTACCTGCTCGCGAATTCCCGTCGAGCCGTACCGCGCCTCGAACGCGGCCTCGTTCTTTCCGGGGTAGTTGGTGAGGTAGACCACGATGGCTTCGCTCAGATCTGTGTTCTGGTCTGTCACGGCTGGAACCCTCTCGCCCCGTACGCGGCCTCGTAGGCCGCGAGATATTCGCGCCCCACCCGCAACCGCACATACTCGTCGATGGCCTTCAGTGCTTCCCGAACCTGATCCCGAGTTCCGCGGATCGACAGCCGCCTTCCGAGCACCTCGGACACCGACGCGTCTCCGCCCAAGAGGATGCCGAATCCCCAGCTGCCGCTGCCGTAGTCATCGTACGAGCCGCGCACGGCGAAGGCGTCGTACAGGACGAAGGTCAGTTCGACATCCGACCTCCTGTACGCCTTCGTCGCAGCGGGGAGATGCGCGCGAACCAGGTCGAGCACATCGTCAACGGTCATGTCGTCATGCGGCATCTGTCGCTCCTCCGTCGAAGCCGGGGCTGGTACTGCACGCTACCGCCGCCCATCAGAAGAACGCATGGTAGGACCACCGCCAGGAGAGAGCGCGAAGAGCCTCAGCGCTCAGGCCGGGGCGGATCTTCTCGAATTCGATGCCGAAGAGAGTCGACTTGTCCTGATCGCCGAAGGCCTCTCTGCGGATGCTCAGGGCGTCGCTGGCCTTCACGATCTGTTTCACCTCGCCGAGGAGTGCTTCGGCGTCGGGCACGTCCATCGCGAGGACCGCCGCGTCATCGGCTCCCGGCGTACGCCGCGAGCCGTATCCGACGTACGCGATGATCGCGGCGGTGAGCGTGGCATCCATCATCGTGCGTGCTTCGCTCAGGCTCATGCAGGGTTCGGGAAGTCGATACTCAGCGCCTGCTCGAGAGCATCGAGCTCAGGAAGCTCGCGCCGAGCCTGGTCGCGGGAGATGACCTGGGGGTAGCTGAAGGCGCCGACCTCCCAGTAGGTGCCGCAGGAGCGGCAGCGACGCACCTCTGCCATGAATTCTTCGCTCTCGCCGATGATCGCGGCGCGCGCCTCCGGCGCGTACGTCGCCCAATACCCCGAGCAGACCTCGCAGGCACCCGGGTACGTCGAGTCGACGTGCGCTGTCACGGGTCCACTCTCATGGTCGGCGCCGATCGGTCTGGCGTGATCGAGGTAACACAGACATCACCCGCAGCAGCGATGACGCCGTCGTAGGTCAGATTCTTCATCAGTCCTCACCCGTTCGCGCCCGATGCCGAATCGCGTCGTACAGCCGCTCGGTCTCCGACCGCTGCACGGCCACCGTGGTCACCGACGCGGGTTCAACCGGCTCGAACGTGTCCACGAGATCCCCCACGCTCTCGGATGTCATCCGATACGCGCGCAGACCGCCGCCCTGGTCGCGGGCCATTCCGCTCGGCCATACATCGGCGTGCGAACCCGCTACGCCGATCCGCCAGCCGAACGGCTCCAGCTCTTCCCGTACGAGACAGAGCGCCTCGAACGCGTCGTCCGCGCGTGCTTCGGCCGTGCCGAATCCGGAGCTGCGCACCTCCACGACCCAGGAGAAGGGCTCCTCGAACCGCCACGATACAGTGGCGTCTCGCACGATCCCTTCGCGCATCACCTGGATCCCGCGCGACCCTGCCGTCATGCTTTCAGGATATCTGCGGGGTCGATGACTGGTGTCGTCATGTGCGTCTCTTCCTCCCGAACGATCCCTCGTGTGACCAGAATGTCCTGACCATCGAGTCAGGCCATGGGCGGGCGTGTCGGCATTGTCCGACTCACTCGCTTTCGATTGTCTGCGGATCGGGGAACGCGATCCCGAGCCCCTGTTCGAGGCGATCGATGTCGGGGAGTTCTCGCGTCGCCTGCGCCCGAGTGATCACCTTGGGGTGACTGAACGCACCGACCTCCCAGTACGCGCCACAGTGGCGGCAGCGGCGGATCTCTGCCATGAACTCGTCGCTGACGCCGAGCGTTTCCGCCCGTCCGAGACCCGTGACCCAGAATGCGGAGCAAATCTCGCAGGCACCAGGACGAGCCGTGCTCAGTCCACTCGCCGCGAACGTATCTCGTCGAGCAGCGCTACATCGATGCCGAAGCCTGAGGACGACGTACGTACGAGAATCACGGGGTGATTCTCATGGTCGGCGCCTGTCGGTCTGACCTGATCGGCGTAACGGCTCCATCCGTTCTCGTTGCGCTGCCATCTGCTCGGCGAAGGTCACGATCTCGTCGAGCGCCGCGGCCGCGAAGGTCACGACCGGCTCCGGTTGCGCATCTTCGAGCGATTCCGGGTGCCTGTACACCACGAGGGCGCCCGCCTCGCCCTGCATGCCGCTGGGAAAGCAATGCACCGAAGCGCCTTGGACCGCGACCCTCCACCCGAGAGGCTCGTACTGTTCACGCGCTCGCTCGAAGGCCCAGAACGCATCTGCGCCCATGCCGGTGAACTCGTGTCGATCGAACTCGACCGTGACGGTGTACTCCCTTCCGTTCGGTCGATCGAAATCCTGCACTACGGAAACCGTCGCGGGGACAGAGACATTTCCCGCAGCGGCGATGATGCCGTCGTATGTCAGGTTCTTCATCAATCCTCGAGAAGATCAGCGGTGGGCAGCCACAACGATCCGAAGGTGGAACGGTTGATCACGAAGCCACGACAGTTCGATGCAATCGGCAGAATCTGCGATCCTCGCAAAGCGATCGTCGGAGGAGGCGAATCACGAGGAAGAAGCTCGCGCGTCGTGAACAACGAATACGCAGGCCCGTCGCCCTCGTCTATGACCAGCAGTGACTCCCGATCCTCGGTGGCGAGAGCGTGGAACTCTGTCTTCTCGAACTCGCCGCGAAGCTGCGCCCGGGAATACTCTCCCCTCAAGTAAGCCCCGAAAGCGATGACAAACCTGTCTGCAGGAAGGGAGCTGAGCAGCTGGGCGAGCACGGTCGGTCGGTAGTTCGGGTTCTGCTGCCACGGCCCCGTCACATTGCCCGCGTCATCGCACGGAGCGGCAGAGATGACGGCTTCTCCTGGGATCTCGCCGCGAGGGTCGTAGGCGGGGTCGATCTGATACGTCCATCTCATCTCAGCCACTATCTCACCCCTTGGAAGTTCGGGTTGGGAATGAAGTCCCCGAGGCTTGTACGGTCGTCACCTATTCGCTGCGCTCCGACAATGAACTCTGTCGGGATTCCGCCCGGATAGGCCACCTCGAACTCGCTCGCATAGGGGTTGTTCGGGAACGCCTGATTGACGTCGACCCCATTACCTGGGTCCTGGATGACGTAGCGGTATCCGGGGTCGGGCGTCGGGATCGGGGGCCTCAGATACAACGTCGGATCCTTGGAGGTGCCGACGAAGTTGGAAGGCACGTTATACAGCACGTATTGCTCCAGATCCGTCCGCGACGGGTCGCGCGGTCGGAAGCCATCGGCGAAGATGTTTTCAGGAGTCCGGTCGTCGGTGCGAAAGCGATTCGGCGGCAGAGGAGTCGGCGCGTCGGGTGCACCGTCGAACCGGTCTTGGCCCCGCACCCGGATGGCGACGTCATCGACATGCTGGGTGAGGTTGTCAGCGAGCTGGTGCAGCTTGTCCTTCGCGTGAGCGAAGCCCTTCAGCACCGACTGCTTCACCTCACGGATGATCGGCTTGATCGCACTCATCAGTCATCCCCTCCGAAGTCCAACGCCTCGAACTCCGAGAAGAAATTCGACGTCAACGTCTGAATGTCCGACCCATGCAGCTTCATCGTCGACTGCGCGTCGTCGAGGGCCTGCAGGTCCGCATAGAACTCATCCGAGTCCCCGACCTGACCCTCCACCATCGGCGCGTCCAGGATCGCATCGATCACCGCGGGCAGCTTCTCCGCCATCGGCTCGATCAACATCGGCGCCAACTGCATCAACAACTGCTCCACGGCGATATCCACCGCCGCATTCAACAACTTCTTCTTGATCAACAGCATCGGACCCGCACCCGCCGCCGTGATCGGATTCGTCAACATCGCCACCAGGGTGATCAACGTCGACGACACATCCACGATGACCTTCATCTTCAACGCGAAGATCGCATCCGCACCGACATCCATCGCCGTCGCCGCCGGAGGCATGATGTCGATCAGCTGCTGCAGATTCTGCGACCGGTTCGTGTTCCACGCGGACATCGTCGCCGGACCCGTCTGACCCCGCAGAGCCCCACCCAGATCACCATTCACCTGACGATCGACCGCCTGGATCACACCCTCCAGATCCGACCCGAAGTTCCGCACCAACGTGGCACCCTTACGAACCTCGTCCTCATCGATATCCGGCCACTCAAAACCCAGCTTCTCCATCACCCAGACAAGCTCATTCGGCAACATCATTCCCACAGCGACACCTCCATTGAAGACTCTATGAGTCGCGACCGCATATCCGCGATGGGGAGAACAACCCACCCCGCCGAAATCACGGCACGACTTCCCACTGCGTGACGCCGTACGTGAGCGGTGCCGCGGCGCCCGTGCGCGGGGCGATGCCGGTCACGGCGCGATCGATGATCGTCGCCCGCGGGTTCACGGCGATGGGCAGGGCGACAGCGGCGCGGACGATGGTCGCCTCGATCTGGGCGAGAAGGTCTCTCGCCTCGTACACGTCGGTGGTCTGCGCGTACTCGGCAACCAGCGCATCGCGTTCCGGATCGACGCTCCCGCTGATGGATGCCGCGCCCTGACTGCCCCACTGATCGAGGATCTGCTCCGGCGTCTCGGGGATCGGCACCCGGGCGATCACGGCATCCCAGGCGCCCGCCGCGAGTGAACCCGCGAAGTCGGCACTGCCGCAGTCCGCGATGCTCCAGCCCGCTTCTGCGACGGCTTCGCTCAGGGCGGCGAACGCGCCCACCGCGAACTCGCTGCCGGCGTCGTACAACACGCACACCGACGCACCCGGCGCGATCCCGGCACTCTCCCGTTCCAGGGCGGCGTCGTCGGCGGGAGTGGCGAGCGCGGCCGAGAAACCGGAGTCCTCGTTGACGATGTCGTACGCACGGGAACCCGGTGCCGACAGCATCGAGGTGGTGCCTGTGTACGCGGTCGCCCAGACGCCGGACCCGCGCTCGGTGAGAGCCGTCGCCGGCACCGTGCGGAGGAATGCCGCCCGGGCCTGCGCCCCGGTGAAGACCCCGGTCGGGTCGAGCATCAGCGCCCAGAGAGTCCCGTCGTGCCGGGTGTCGACCGTGAAATCCTGGCGCTCGAGCTGGCGGATGATCTCGCGGTTCGCGGTGGTGGGAGCGAGCTGCACGACGTCGAGCCGCTCGCCGGCCTCGCTCTCCGGCGCGTCACCGTTCGGAACGAGCTCGATGCGGGCGACCTTCGGCGTCACGAGACCGCGATAGGACGGATTGGGCACGAGCGCGACGCTCTGTCCGTCCTCGTCTTCGCTGACCTCGTCGATCCGGAACGGACCGCTGGAGAGCAGAAGTTCGTCGGCGAGCTTCCCGTCCTTCCCGAGCTCGAAATCCTCATTCCACACCGTGGCGATCTCGGCCAGCGCGTCGTCGTCGCCCTCTTGGATCGCGCGGATGACGGCCTGCTTGGCCTCCATCGGATCGTCGATACCGAGGGCGCGCTGTCCGACGACATGCGCGGGCACGGGAGCGGAGACCGCCCGCTGCCAGTCGATGGTCGGCTGCGGATAGGTCACGTCGATCGCCCGCGCGAACTCGTCGAGAGCGGGGACCTCCATCTCGACGGCATCCGCATCGGCGGCCGCATCTTCGGAAGCCACGAAGTAACCCGCCGTCCCCGCCCATGCCAGCAGCAGGTCCGCGGCGTCGAGCGGGATGTCGTCCGACCAGACCGGCTCGGCGAGGTCGTACCGCACCGTGAACGGATCATCGGAGACGATCGTCACCGTGCCGAAGCCCTCGTCGGCCACGAACTCGCCGTCGACGAGATCGCCGAAGTCGGCGCGGATCGTCTCCGCGATGTCGACGTTGCCCCGGGTGGGAGAGGCTGCGGCATTGACCGACGTGAAGCCGCCGGTCCAGCCGACGGTGATCTGCGTGTCCGGCACGACCGTCTCCGGCAGCGCCGGGGTGCACGAGACCAGCCCGACGGCGAGCAGCGCAGCGATCGGTGCCGCGACGCGGCGCTCCCCCCTCATGAGCCGTCCGTCACGTGAGGTCGGTGCCGTCTTCTTCTTCGACCAGCGCGCGGAACGGCTCGCTCTCTTCGCTCTCGAGCCAGGCGCGTGCGTGCTCCAGCAGCATCGCGGGCGACTCCTCTGCCTCCTCCGGCGAGCCGAACGGGCCGATGACGTCCTCCGAAGGACGCTCGTCCGCACGCACCACCGACTGCGAGGTCAGGTTGTACCAGTAGTAGCTCTGTGTTCCGCTCATCGCTCGTGTCCTCCGGTCGTGTTCCCCGACTGATTCTATTCGGGGCGGTCCGCTCATGCCCCATGCATGGAGAGAGGCCGTGGGGCTGATCTTGCGATCAACCCCACGACCTCTCGATGCGCGATGGTTCAGGCGCCGCCGGCCATGTTGGCGTCGGTGTCGCGGATCTGGTCCGCCATGCGGTCCAGGGCCTGTGCCATGTCGTTCACGGCCTCTGCGGCGTCGTCGAGCGACGTCGTGAGCTCTTCGTACGCCGTGGCGTAGGCGTCAGACGCGTTCTCCGTCTTGAAGCCGTCCTGCACGAGATCGTCGATGATGCCTTGCAGCTCCTTGAGCGTGTCGCTGACTGCACTGCGTCCGTCGCGAAGTCGCGCCGAGGCGCTTTCCATCTCGCTGTACGTTGCGCCAAAATCATGGGCCATGAGAACCGCCTCCAGTTGTCTTCTCGTTCAGGCCGCTCGGCCTCTTACGAAGAGGTTAGCCAACGATCCCCGATCGACAAATGGGGAGTGGTGCCCATGAGTCTGCGGTGTGAGTCGTCAGAGCGTCGAATCGCGCGATGTCGAACCGACTGATCCTGTGAAAGGTCGAGTTCGCGGCGCTGGAACTCGTCGGACACGCTGTCAGTCCGGTAGAAGTGGTCGAAGATGGCGGCCGCCTCATCAGCGGTGAAGACCTCGTGGGCACCCACCCGGACGGCTCGCTCGTCGCTGATCGGAACAAGGATTCCGTCACCCTCGACCGGATCCGGCCCGCGCCAGATGCTGTATGTGTACTTGTCGGCACCATCGAGGTGGCCGAGCATCCGCCGGACCTGATCGATGATGGGTCCGTCTCGCACGTCGATCCAGCCGACCTGCCCGGACGGGGTCATCTCCGCGAACGGTCCGTACGACGTCACCAGAGATCCGGACACGCCGCGGCGCGAGTCATGTCTCGCTTCGCTCAGCCCGCACTGCGTCCTGTATCGCCCGGCCGGTGGCGACAGCCGCCTGGTCTCCGGAGCTCAACACATCTCCGTCGCCGATTCGGAAGATGATGCCCTCACGGTACGGTTCCAGCGGAGTGTCGGAGGGCAGGAACCGGGCGAAGGCCGGATCGTCTCGGAAATTCAGCCAGCCAAGCTGCTCGCGGGTGGACTCATCCCACACCGCCGAGCGAAACCCTTCCTCGGTGAGCCATCCTCGTTCGGCTTGCCAGAACTCGATCAGATACCGGAAGACCCGCTCCGCCACAGCGGGAGCGACCAAAGCCGAGGACCCATCGTCGACCATCAGCAGGACACGATTTCGATGAACTCGCCTTCCCGATTGCCCCGACGTGATCGCGATGCTCACGAAGTCGCGCGTCTTCGCGCCCTCGGGTTGGTTCACGATGCTGAGGCTCCACCCGACGTCGACCACCGTCTCGCGTGTCGGATACCCGTCAGGGTCGAGGACGCTGAACCACGCTCTGGGCGAGCTTCGGTTCCAGCCTCGTTCCCGCGTGAGCGCGTCGAGGTTCTCGAGATCATCCCCGAGCTTCTCCTCATCGCCGGCTTTGTCACCCAGCACGTACAGCGTCGCGAATGCGGGATGAATGCTCCTCAAGCCGAGCAGGAAATCACGCGTCTGATCGGCGAACTCACCGAATGTCTGCGCACGCGCACCCCAGAAGACTCCGAAGTAGGGCTTCAAGCTGTCCATAGCGCTCCCATGCTAGCCAACCGGCGTGAAGACGGTGGTGATGTCACCGACCATGTCGTTCCGTTGCAGCAGGCGATCGACTTCGCTCTTCGCAGACTGCGTCGAGAAATGCCACTCGATCGGCGTCCCGTCCGCGGCGGTCACCTGGTTGTCGATCTCGTTCAACGTTCCCTTGTGCCAGAAGTCTCTGTCCACCGGGGGGAAATCCCGCCAATCCTTGGCATCGAGAAGCACACCACGAGTGCCGTCATACCCATCGAAATTCACACCATCGACTCGATACTCGGTGCCCCGCTCGACACCTGTGATGAACTCCTGGTATTCCTGGCCTTTGGTCCGCCTCGGCGATTCGGCCCAGTGACCAGGACCACCATCAGTCAGTCCTCGCGCATCAGAACCTGACCGTGTCGGCTGACCTCCGTCGAACAGGCCATCCGCAGAGTCGTTCTCCTCGACGTCGTCCTGGTTGCGACGCTGTTTCCGCATCAGGCCTGTCGGCAGCTCCGCGACCGGTTTCAGCGTATGGCCGACGTCTTTGAAAGCGCGCCCGGCGATCTCACCGATCTCGTCTGCTTTGCCGGCCACGTCAGCTCCCCGTGATGTTCAGTCCGGACAGATCGACGATCAGCCGATCGATCAGACTGTCGATGTCGGTCGAACTCAGCTCGAATTCGGATTGTGCCTGTTCGAGCGCTTGCAGATCGGCGTAGAACTCGTCCGTGTCCCCGACGACGGCCTCGACGACCGGGGCGTCCAATGCTGCGGCGATCACTGCAGGCAGTTCCTCCGCGAGCGGCTCGATCATCATCGGCAGCAGCTGCCCGAGGGCTTCCTCTACCGCCATGTCGACGGCTGCGTTGAGCACTCTCTTCTTGATGATGAGCATCGGCCCCGCACCCACCGCGGTGATCGGATTCGTCAGCATTCCCACCAGCGCGATCATGGTGGTCGTCACGTCGGCGATCACCTTGATCTTCAGCCCTGTCACCACGGTGGCCGCAACGTCGATCGCCGCGGGGACGGGACCGAGCACGTCGATGATCTTCTGCAGGTTCTGCGATCGGTTCGTGTTCCACGCCGACACGAACGCCGGCCCCGCCTGCCCTCGCATGGCTGCCGCGAGGTCGCCGTTGATCTTGCGGTCGATCGACTGGACAGCACCCTCGAACTCGCCCCGGAAGGTGTTGACGATGTCGCCTCCACGGCGTAGCTCGTCCTCGTCGACATCCGGCCACTCGAACCCGAGCTTCTCCATCACCCAGATGAGCTCGTTCGGCAACATCATCCCCATGGCGCACCACCCTCCTCGGGGGAGCTTAGGTACCGCTTGCGCGAACGGGAATGGGCAGAGGTGCCCACTCCCCTGCGCACTAGACCCGCGCTGCCGGCGCGTCCGGGACGAACGGGATCTGCATCGTCACGGTGCGACCCGCCTGCACGAAGATTCCTCGCCCCACCGGGAAGTCGGTGCGCTTGACCCGTCCGAACGGCGTCTTGAAGATCGCGTCGCCGTCGTAGGTGTCGGCCTTCAGCACGATCCCCTGTCGGGCGATCTTCCATTCGCCCAGCACGCCGATGCTGCCGCTGGCGCGGCTGATCTCGGCATCCGCGATCAGCATGTGGTCGCTGTTGTTCATGGCCTGCAGAAGCGAGCGCATCGGACGATCCGCCGGGCCGTCGGCGAGATGCGGGATGTCTTCGATCACGATCATGATGCGACCGCCGGAAGCATCGCTCACCACGAGCTCGGCGAGCTCGGTCGCGAGATCCTTCTCGTCCTCCGGACGCGTCGCGCTCTTCACCCAGGGACGGAAGTCCTTGAGTTCAGAACGGCGGGTACCGAAGTGGTACAACCGGATGCTCGGATCGAACCGTTCCATGGCGACGACGAGCGCCTTCAGAGTGTTCGTCTTGCCCGACGCAGGAGGTCCGGTGATGACGAACGAACCGATGGGTTCGAACCCGTGCGCGGAGAGCGTGTCGTCGGCGACGCCGAACACCGGCATCCCGTCCATCTTCGTCGGCATCTCCGCCGACAGGACCATGGTCGGGAGCGCGCCGATCTCGGGCAGGTCGCGCACGCCGTTCGCACGGAGCTCGTCGCCCAGCGCCGCGAGGGCTTTGGTCTGCTCGACCACGTTCAGCGTCCCGCCGAGCACGGCGATCTGCGCCTCGTGACCGTCGACGATCGCGCGCCCCGGTGCCGACTGCTCGTCGAGCACGTCGCGCGGCGCCGCGAGCAGCATGTACTGGCTCGGGTCGCCCATGCGCAGCACGACGCGTCGCGAGATGTTCGCCGCGACGGCGCTCGGCACCGCGTTCCCGCGGTCGGCCGTGATGACCGTGTGCACGCCCAGCGTGCGGCCTTCGCCGAGGATGCGCATGAACATGCGGTAGAACGCGCTGCGGCCCGCCGCGACCTCCCAGTCCTTCTTGAACTCGGGGTAGTTGTCGATCAGCAGCAGGATGCGCGGCATCCGCGGATCCTTCAGGTCGCGATACTCCTGGACGGAGGCGGCGCTGGCCGCGGAGAACGCGGCGGCACGGCGATCCATCTCCCCGTCGAGGGTGCGCAGCAGTCGCTGGATGCGCTCGACGTCCGCACCGTCGACCACCGACCCGACGTGCGGGAGGGTCGCCAGGGCGCCCAGCGCACCGGACGCGAAGTCGAGGCAGTACACCTGCACGCGGCCTAGATCGGGCCGCATGCCTGCCGCAGTCGCGATCGTCTTGAGCACGGTCGACTTGCCCGATCCCGATGTGCCGTAGATCACGAGCGAGCCGTCGCGGTCGGGCGCGAACACGGCCGACTGCTGCAGCTGCTTCTCCGGCACGTCCACGAGGGCGATCGGGATGCGCGTGTCGCCCTCGTTCGCAAGGTCGCGCAGATCGACGAGCGGCGCGAGGTCGTCGAGCCACGGCCGGCGCGGACGCGGGAGCGCCGCCGTCTCGCTCGCCCGGATGAGCGTCGACACGATGCGCTTCTGATCGTTCGGGCCGAGGTCGACCTCGTGCGAGTCGGACTCGGCAGGCAGATCCGGCTCCCACTCTCCCGCGGCACCGAAGCGCAGCGGTGCCACGCGCACCTCGGCCGTGGCCCCATCCTCTTCGGTGGTCCATCCGCCGGCGTAGGCGGACTGGAACGGCACCAGGCGGCCGGGACCCGTCTTGGCGATCGCGCGTCCGGGGATGGATGCCGGGAAGGTCGCAGCCACGCCGTCGTCGACGACGTCGCGCGAGTCGGCTTCGTCGGCCATGCGCAGAGCGATGCGCAGGTTGGTGTTCGCGCGCAGGTTGTCCTTGATGACGCCGGCTGGGCGCTGCGTCGCCATGATCAGGTGGATGCCGAGCGAACGACCGCGCTGCGCGATGTCGACGACGCCGTCCACGAACTCCGGCATCTCGGATGCCAGCGCGGCGAACTCGTCGATCACCAGCACGAGGGCGGGCGGGACCTCCGGGTCCTGCCGCTTCTCGAGCTCGATCAAGTCCTTCGCCTTCTTGCGGTTGAGCAGATGCTCGCGGTGCTGCAGCTCGGCGCGCAGGCTGGTCAGGGCGCGGCGCACGAGGTGCGGACTCAGGTCGGTCACGAGGCCCACGCAGTGCGGCAGCTCGACGCAGTCGGCGAAGGCCGATCCGCCCTTGTAGTCGACGAAGAGGAAGGTGACGCGGTCGGGGCTGTGCGCCGCCGCCATGCCCAGCACCCACGCCTGCAGGAACTCGGACTTTCCGGCACCCGTCGTCCCACCGACGAGCGCGTGCGGACCCTGCGTGCGCAAGTCGAGGGCCATGGCGTCGCTCGCACCCTGACCGATGATCGCGCGCAGAGTGCTGGCCTTCTTCAGGCGGGGCCTCGGGCTCGGGGAGCGGTCGACGATCGTGTTGTTCTGCCGCCAGCGCTCGATCACCACGTGCGGGTCCTCGGCGATGGCCGGGTCGACGAGCTGCAGGAACATCACCGAGCCCGGGATGTCGGACGAGTCGTGCACCGCCGTGCTGGCATCCAGCACCGGTGCGAGGCGCCGAGCGAGCATGTGCATGTACGCGTTCGAGACACCCTCGACCCGCACGTGTTCGAAGTACTCGCCGTTGCGGACGAGACCGACCCGCGCATCGTCGAGCCCGTCGGTGACGTCGATGTAGCTGCGGCACACGGCCGGGAGCGACTCGACCGTGGGCGACACGAACACCGCGTGCACGCCGTGATCGGCGCCGCGCTCGAGCACATCGGTGAGGCGTCCGCGATCGACGGGTGCGTCACCGCTCACGAAGACGATGACCGACAGCGGCGGGGTGCCCAGATGGTCACCGGCCGCGCGCGAGACGTCGGTGCCGTAGAGCAGCGGATTCCACTCCTCCTTGAACGGCCCGCGCGGCTCGCCGCGGCCTTCTCCCGCTCGCTGGACGTACTCCTCGAGCGTGCTCAGCAGAGCCGCACTCGTCGGGGCGGAGTCGGCGAGCGCCATGTCGCGGAACGGGCTCTTCTCGCTGGAGGTGTGCGGCATCCACTTGAGCCAATCCAGCTCCGGCGTCCACGCCGAATCGGCGAACGCCACCGCGACCACGTCGTTCGGGGCGTGCAGCCCCAGGATCTGCACCGCGATGCCGCGCATCGTGTCGGCGACGGGACCCTGCGGGCCGGCGATGCCGATCGAGCCGGCATCCGCCATGGTGTCGAACACCGGAACGTCATCGACGAACTCGTAGCGCTCCCGCAAGCGGTCGACGCGATCGATGAACTCGGGAAGCCCGTCGGGCACCTCGGCGTCGTCGATCTTGTTCCGCGCCGGGAGTCGGCAGCTTCCGAGCCGCAGACCGAGGAAGTTCCAGTGCTCCGGCCGCCTCGTCCACAGCATCGGGCCGAGTCGCATCGCATGGTCGTAGATCTCGGCGACCGCGGGCGCCTCCGCGTTGCGGGCGCGCTCCTCCTCGGGTTTGCCCCGGAAGAAATCCTCCTCGAGCTGTTCGTACTGCCTCTCGAAGAGGAGCACCTCATGGTTCCCGCTCTTCTTGCTCTGCGCGGACTGGTTGATGATGTTGCCCAACGCCATCAGCGGGGTCATCACGATCATCAGGAGCGAACGCGGGTTCCCGTTCATGGCGTACAACGCCATGCCCATCAGGATCGGGGCGGCCATGATCGCCCACGGGAACATCTTGCCGATCTTCTCGGTGGGCAGGCGCGGCAACTTGAAGGCCGTGCCGGGGTAGCGCACCTCGACGCGGGGGCTGCGGTTGAACATCAGACCACCGCCGCGTTCGATGATCGGCTCTTCGCCGGCCGATCCGTCGAAGGAGCGGGCGAGGCGCAGCACGAGCGTCGTGCCACCGATGACGAACGGCTCGCCCTCCTCGATCCGTACGCGCTGCACCGCGAGGCCGTCGACGAGCACGCCGTTGGCGGAGTTCAGGTCGACGACCTCGATGTGGGTGCCGACCTCGAGCCGCGCGTGCCGCTTCGAGACCATGGGGTCCGCGAGGACGACGTCGTTGCCGGCGTCTCGGCCGAGGAAGACGTGCCCCGAGGAGATGGGGAACTCCTGCCCGGCGAGCGTTCCCGATGTCGCGAGCAGCACGCCCGCGGCATCCCGCTGGCCCGCGAAGGAATGGTCAGGACCGTAGTTGATGATGGATGCCGCGAAGCCGGATCCGATCGGGGCCTCGCCGATCGGTACGTCGGGCTGCAGGGGCACGAGACGTTCGCCGTTCGGGGGCGCGACCGCCAGTGTGAGCACATCGCCTTCGGCGACCGGGGTCGAGCGCGTCGGGTCTGCCGATGCGACGTGGCGCGCCACATCGCCCGCCGTGGCGGTGGAGTCCGTCGTGATCACGATGTCGACGGGTTCGCCCCCCTGACGGTGCAGAGTCAGCTTCAGCCTCATGTGTATCCCCCCACGGCGCAGAGCGCGCCAGCGACCATCGTCATTCGTTCACGTGCGATCACGCGCGGACCACCGCGGCCACGCGGTCGCCGAGCCGGATCCTGTCGCCGTCCACCGTCTGCACGGGCGTCCCCGCGGCGATGCCGTACTCGGTGCCGCCGCGGATCAGGCCCGACCCGTTCGTCGAGCGGCAGTCGATGACCTCGAGGCCTCCCTCGACCGGCCGTACCAGCATGTGCGTCTTCGAGAGCGAACGGCTGTCGTCGACGAGTGCGATCGCGCGGGCACCGGGATGCTCGGCGGCATCCGGGTTGCGTCCGAGGACCACCGGCTCGGTGATCAGGATGCTCTCGCCCGTGTCGAAGCGCAGCCCGAAGCGGACGGCGGGCTCCGGGGCGGGCGGTGCGACCGGCTCAGGAACAGAGACCGGTGCCGGAGCGGGGACGGATGCCGGGTCGGATGCCGGCGGCGCGGGCTGCGCCACCGGAACGGCCGTGGGCTGCGGCGCCGGAACGGCCGTGGGCTGCGGCGCCGGTGCAGCGGTAGCCGGCTGCGCCGCGACGGGGGCAGCCGTCGGAGCGGCAGCGACCGAGCGGTCCGTGCCGGCCGTGCGCTCTCCGTCCGGGATGCGGTACCCGCCGAGCACCGGCTTGCCCGATTCGCCCGTGCTGAGATCGACCACCGGCGCGACGGTCGGCAGACCCACCGTCGGACGCTCGTGCGCCTCGTACGGTCGTGCGACTCCGAGCACTCCGGCACTCACCCGGCTGCCCGGCCGGTACTGCGGCTGCGCCCCCGGGTCCACCGGGGTGGCGAGGGAGGGCAGCGCGGAGCGCTCCGGCGTGGGTTCGGCCTTGACGACCTTGCGCGCGACGCGCATGCGCTTCTCGTCATAGGGGTTCAGACCGTTGCGCACATCGACGAGCCAGATCTTCGTCGCCTTGTCGTGGAGCCCGCGCCCGCGGCCTTCGGGATCGAACGTCGGAGAGGCGAGGATGACCGCCGGTCCCAGCACGGGGACGATGCCTGCGGCCACGACGATGAGGAAGCGAAGCAGCACGGCGCCGACGCGTGGACGCTCGAGCGTGCGCACATCGACGCTCCGCAGACCCGTGAGGCCCTTGCCGATCGTCCGGCCCTTCAGGCCGTGGAGGAGCAGCTGCACGATGAGGAAGATGAGGCTGAGAAGCGTCGACACCGATGCCATGACGACCGAGAACACGAAATCCGGGTGATTGATGAAGCCGTAGGACGAGATCGATCCGCTCGCGAGCTTGAGCACGAGCGGCAGTGCACCGATCCACAGGGGCAGCTGCAGCAGCACCCAGATACCGCCGTCGATCATCGCGGCGAGCGCGCGTCGGCCGAACGGGGCGCGCAGCAGCCCGAGGGCCGCGGCGTACGCGGGATCGGGGCGGCCCTGCGCGTCGAGTCCCTCGATCGTCTGCTTCTGCTCGTCGATCTCCCAGATCATGTCAGTCGACGCACCCCCGCACGCGCTCGGAGACCCGTCCGTCGTCGCGTCGCAGCATCACGTCGATGCAGACGGTGCCGGCACTCGCGGGAAGCTGCGCGACCGCATCCTCGGCCTGCTGCGGCTCTCCCTGGCCGGAGACGTCGACGACTTCCCAGATGAACGTGTCGCCCTCCTGCGGGTCCTTGTTCAACCAGGTGAAGACGATCAGCTCGCCCTGTCGGGCTCCGCTGAGGTCGGCCACCTTCGGCACGAAATCGGAGACCACGTCCTGCGGGTCGGCGCTCTCGGTGGCCTCGGGAGTCGTCTCGATGCCGGCCACCAGCGCGTTCAGTCCGACGATGGTCCCCACGACGACGATCACGGCCGCGACCGCCGACAGGGCGATCCACAGCCCCCGACGGTTCTTGGGGTTCGCGAGGGCGGGCGCACCGGCGGCAGGCGAGACGGGAGGACCCGGCGGGGACGCCAGGGCAGGGACGACGGATGCCGGGGCGTGCGGTGCGACCACCATGGGCGGACGCACGATCGTACGGTCGTCCGGGGTCGGCGCGGCGGGCGCCGGCGGCATGCCGACCGTCGGCACGCGCATCTGTGTCGCTTCGTCGACGGCGCCCGCCGAAGCCGGTGAGTCGAACCGCGGCACATCCGGCAGAGCCGGCAGCGAACTCTTCGGCTGGGTAGCGGCAGAGGGACGCGTGAAGGCTGAGACATCGGGGTCGATGCTCACGATCTCGCGGACTCGGGTGAGGCCGTCGCCGTCGTCGTCCAGATCTTCCGCGGTCGGGTGATCGTCGACGATGTCGATCGGGGTCACCGAGTGCGAGAGCTCGATCTGCACCTTCTGCAGGGCACGTGCGAACGCCACCGCGCTCGGATAGCGATCGTCGGGGTTCTTCGCCATCGCGCGCTCGAGGACGCGCTGCAGGCTCTCCGGCGAATCCGGGCGCCCGAGAGACGTGAGCGCGGCGCGCTCGATCCGCTCGATGAGGTCCGCGCTGGAGTTGCGCTCCCCCGGCCGCTCGAACGGCGAGCGTCCGGCGAGCAGCGTGTAGAGCGTCGCGCCCAGCGCCCACACGTCCGTGCGAGGGCCACTTGTCGGGGTCTCGGCGAACGACTCGGGCGGGGACCACGGGATCGACATACCCGACGCCTCGCCGGTGGCTCCGGTCGTCGACGCGATTCCGAAGTCGGTCAGCGCCGGCCGGTTGTACGCCGTGACCAGGATGTTCGCCGGCTTGATGTCGCGGTGCAGCACTCCGGCGCGGTGCGCCGTCTCCACCGCTCCCGCGACCTGCACGCCGACGCGCAATGCTTCGGCGACCGAGAACGATTCGCGCCGGGCCCGCAGCTGCAGGTTCGGGCGGGGGCAGTACTCCATCACCAGGTACGGACGGCCGTCGCCGGCGACGCCCGCCTGATAGATCGTGACGATCGCCGGATGGGTCGACAGCATCGCCATCACGTTCGCCTCGTCGGCGAACTCCTGCGCCGCGGTGCTGGAGATGCGATCGGCGAGCAGTACCTTGACCGCGACCTGGCGGCGCGGCATCTCCTGCTCGTACAGGAAGACGTCGGCGAAGCCGCCCGTACCGAGCGGCTCGAGATAGCGGAAGCCGGGCAGCACCGGCGGCGGAGAGGGAGGACGACTCACGGGAGGTCCTCGAACGCGACCTTCACGCCGTCGCCGAGGTCGACCACGTCGCCGGAGAGCACGAGGGTCTGCTCGCCGGGGTGCAGACGGATCGGATCGGCGCCGGGACGCAGCAGAGTCGAGCCGTTCGTGGTGTGCAGGTCGATGACCACCACGGTGTCGCCTTCCGGCCTGATCTCGAGGTGGCTGCGGGAGATGTCCTGCTGCGGGCTCTCGACGGCGATCAGATGCGGCAGATTCGCCCCGCTGGCGCGGGTCGACCGCGGACGGCGTCCGATGATGACGGTGCGATCGAGCGCGACGACCTGGCCGGTCGACACCCGCACCCGGCCGGTCGCCCCCGGCGTGACAGGGATGACGGCAGTCGGCACGTCATCACCCGTGGGCTGCTGCTGGCGCATGGCCCGCAGCTCGGCGGCCGAGATCGTCGCTCCGTCGTGGTCGCCCTGTGCCGAGAAGGCAGCGGCCTGCGGCACCGGCGCCGCAGGCGCCGCTCCCGCGGTGGGGACGGAGTGCACCGTGGCGCCCCACAGCTGGTCGAAGTCCTCGTTCGACGGGGCCAGCGTGACCTCGGTCGGGACGATCGTCGCTCCGTCGACCGCCGGTGCGGATGCAGGCTCGGATTCGGACACGATCGATTCGATCGACTCGGCATCGGGGAACAGCTCGTCGAGCGGATCGACCGGTTCCTCGGCCGACGTGTCGTCGACAGCGCTCTCCTCCCCAGCGGCGACGGGCTCGGCGGCCTCCGCTGCATCCGCGACGTCCTCATCCGCGACCGGTTCCTCGGCGTGGTCCTCATCCCCGACCGGTTCATCTGCGGGTTCATCGGCGACCGGTGCGGCAGCTGCGTCCGCGTCGAGAGGCTCGAAGGGAACCACGGAGGGCTCGAATTCGGTCTCGGTCGGCTCCTCGGCATCCGCGTCGTCGGACTCCGACGATGACTGCGCAGCGGGGGTATCGTCGGATGCCGTCGCCGGCACTCCTCCCCCGAAATCGGCGATCGATGGCGCGGGCGTGCTCGTGAGGACCGCGGCCGACGCCCCGGCGGCATCCGCTTCGATCACGGGCACCGGACCCAGCGAGCCTGCGAGGTCGCGGCCGTCTTCGTCCTCGAGCTCCGCGCTCACGGCGGCTGCCCGCACGACACCGCTGTGCACGGGAAGGGCAGCTGCCCCCTCGACCGCTTCGACCGTGATCTCGACGCGAGAGGCGCCTCCCACGAACCGCTCGCTCCAGGTGGTCACCTCGGCGCCCGAGAACTGGTGCGACTCGGTGCCGCCGCTCACACGCGCGCTGACCCCGCCGCGCAGCGCGATGCGGATGTCCTTGCCCTCCGCCACCGCAGCGACGAACGGCGGGAGCGACGCGAACGCTCCCCCGGCGTGTGCGGTCAGCACGTCGACCACGGTCGCGAGCGTCTTGTGCTCCGGCAGCCGCTCCCACAGACGCGCCACCACGTCTCCGGGGACGTCGGGCGGCAGTGCCACGAGCGCTCCGGGGATGACGATCAGATACCACTGGCCCGGTCGGTAGATGGTCTGCATCAGCGAACCCCTCCTGCTGCGGATTCACGCGGCCGCGTGTCCATGTCGATGTCCGAATCCGTCTCCAGGAGCGTCCCCGGTCGCGACGCGACCGAGACGGCATCCACGATGACCACGGTGATGTTGTCCCTGCCGCCGGCGGTGACGGCATCGTCGACCAGCACGTCTGCGGCCTTCTGCGGATCCGGGGTGTTCTGCAGCACGTCGCGGATGCGAGCGTCGGACACCTCGGAGGTCAGGCCGTCGGAGCAGACCATGATCCGATCGCCGAGCTCGGCGGGGAACAGCCAGTAGTCGGCGTCGCCGGTGCTGCTGGCCCCGATCGCGCGCGTGATGATGTTGCGGCGCCGGTCGGTCGCGGCATCCTCGACCGTGATCTCGCCGGCCTCGATCAGCTCCTGCACGACCGAATGGTCGACGCTGATCTGCTCGAGCTCGCCATCGGCCAGCCGGTAGGTGCGGGAGTCGCCGATGTTGACCGCGAGCCAGTAGCCCATGCCGTCGACCGAGGCGATGACCACGCCGCTCAGGGTCGTCCCCGCGCGCCCGTTGCCCGAGGTGGAGAGCTCTTCGACACTCGCCCGTGCACGGGACAGCGCGAGCCGCACGTCGTCGAGTTCGAGCGAGGCCCGGCCGATCGAGCTGGAGAACTCGGCGATGACCGCGGCGCTCGCGCGCTCGCCCGCCTCATGGCCGCCCATGCCGTCGGCGACCACGAACACGGGAGGACTCGCGAGGTGGGCGTCTTCGTTGAGGGCGCGACGGAGTCCGGGGTGCGTCGCCGACCCCGTCGAGACGATGAGCGCGGGCCTCATGCGTAGCCCCCGATCGTGACGATGCGATCACCGATCTCGATCGCATCTCCGAGCCGCACGGGAACGCGCTGACCCGCAGGGCACGCGATCCGCTGTCCGTCGCGGACGAGTGTCGTGCCGTTGGTCGAGTGGCGATCCAGCACCCACCCGCCGGACGATTCCGCGGCCGCCTCGAAGTGCGTCTTCGACAGTGACAGGGTCTCGTCGCGCACCGGCACGACGACCGCGCCGTCTTCGGCCGCGGGGTTGCGACCGAAGATCGTGCGCCGCGAGACCGAGACGCGTGTGCCGTCATCCCAGGTGAAGACGAGCCGGTGACCGGGAATGCTGATCCGTGTGTCCTCGATGTCCTCGGACTCGGGCGCGGTGGGCGCGGGGGCCTGGGACTCGGGCGCCGTGACCGTCGGCACCGGAACCGCGGGCGCCGGAGGAACGGTCGGGATGCTCGGCGCCGGAGGGGCGCTCGGGGCGTCCGGTCGCGCCACGGGATAGCCCTGTACGGTCGCGTCGAGCTCGGACTCGGCATCCGGCTGAGGTGCGGGGGGCGGCGTCACGCGCGGCGGCGGAGCATCCTGCGTGATCCCGGGGACGAAGGCGATCAGCGAATCCGACTCGGCCGGCGGCGTCACGACGGGGAACGCCGGCGTGGGCTGCTGAGGGGGGAGCACGGGCGCCGCGGGTGCCACAGGGAAAGCCGGTGCCGCGGGCTGCGCGGGGAAAGCCGGCGCCGCGGGCTGCGCGGGGAAGGCGGACGCCGCGGGCGGCGATGCGAGCGACGGCGTGGAGGGATGCGGGATGCCGGGAATCGCCGGAGCAGCCGGTCGAGCCTGCTCGGCCGACTGACCGGCGACCGGGATCGCGGTCGTCGCGGGAGCGCCACCCTGGGCTCCGGCAGGAGTCGCCCGCGAATCGAACATCAGCGATCCCGCGACCTTGTCGTGCCAGCCCTGGAAGCGCCCGGAGCCGTCGAACAGTGGCGTGAAGTAGCCCACCACGATCGAGCCGGCGAGCCCGAAGATGATGTTGCGCAAAAGGGTCCGTCCGAATCCGAGCGGTCCCTGGTCGCGTGCCGACACCAGACGCAGGCCCTGCGCACGCATGCCGATCGAGCCGTTCTTCGACTGCATGAGCGTGTAGACGACGAACCAGCCGAGCAGCAGGAGAGAGACGATCGGACCGCCGATGAGCAGCGTCGTCAGCCCGGCCTCGATGCTGCCCGAAAGGGTCACGGCGAGCAGCAGCCCGCCGCCGAGGACGATGGCGAGACCGGCAGCGATGACCGCGTCGATGAGGTAACCGATCGCGCGGCGGGAGATCGGCGCGATCTGTGCGAACGCGGGCTGCGTCATGGGGTCTCGCTCTCGGGTGCGACGGGTGTACTCGTGTTGCTGTTCTCGATCGTGCCAGGTTCGCGGCGCACGCGCGCGGTCGCGGCCTCTCGGAGCCCCTGGAAACCGTTCGAGATCGCCGATCCGCCCAGCAGCGACCGGAGGCTCAGGCGGGCCTTCGTGCGCTTCCAGAAGCCGGCGTCCTCCCCCAGGCCGCCGACGATCGTGTCGACCTCGCTCCAGAACGCCTCGACGTCCTCCGGGGTCGGGTCGGTGGGACCGAACACGTCGGCGTCGGCACGCTGCGCGAGATCCGCGACGCGCGGCACGGCGAGCGTCGCCACCACGGCCGCGGCCTCCTCGGGTCGAGTGCCCCCGGGCGTGAGCCGGGCGCCATAGTCGACGGCGCGATCGGTGAGCTCGTCCCAGCCGCCGCTGATCCGGTCGGCCGTGCGGGCCGCGGCCCGGCGCGATCGGCGCTTCGCCGCCTTCCACGCGCCGATCACGATGAACGGCGACATGAGCAGCGCGAGGATGCCGAGCGTGATCCCGCCGATCAGGAGGATCGCGCCGATGAGGCCGGCGAGGTTGAGGCTCTCGTCCTCCGACTCGCGGTCGTCCGGGAGCGTCGGCGGCAGGTCGACCGGTTCCTGCGGCGGGGGCGGCGGCTGCAGCACCTGCGGCTTCGGGTCGACGCGCGGCTTCGTGTTCTGGTCGTTGGGAACCTGGTCCTCGGGCGGCGTCGGATTGAACCTGAGCCAGCCGAAGCCCTCGAAGTTCACCTCGACCCACGAGTGCACGTTGTCGCCCGTGGCGGTGAAGAGGGCCTCGCCCTCCTGCTCCTCGTCGGGGTAGTAGCCCATGACGACGCGGGTGGGGATGCCGAGCTCTCCGGCGAGCAGAGCCATCGCGACGGCGTACTGCTCGTCGTCGCCGATCATCTGGTCCCCGCCGATGAGAGTGGTGATGCGCTCGGAGGTGTGACCTGCGCGGGAGAGCACTTCGCCCTCGAGCCCGTGACTGAAGAATCCGCCCTCGGAGAGGAAGCTCTCCAGCGCGCGCACCTGCTCGATGGGCGACTCGGCACTGGCGACCGTCTCAGCCGCCAGGGCGGTGAGCTCTTCGGGAACGTTGCTCTGCTTCGGCTTCGCCACGGTTCCGAACTCCACCTCGGCGAGCTGATCGTCATCGGGAGCGTTCGGCATGACGGCGTCGACGGAGTACTCGTCGCCCTTCTGCAGCTTCACCGTGGACACGGCGGTGCCGGTCTCGGCGTTCACGTAGGTGCCGCGCCGCAGCTCTTCGGCGCGATCGCCGGTGAAGCGGATCTCGGACAGCTCCCCTGCCGCCGGCATCCAGACCGCGCTGTACTCGTCCACCGCGATGTTGAGCGTGACGGGCACGCCCTCGGCATCCGGCGACATGTTGGACCGCAGTGGCGAGAACGCGCTCGATGAGGTGGGCCCGCCGTCGGTGACGTTGTAGACCATTCCGTCGTACTCGTCCATCACGGCGGTGCGGATGCGGGCGCCCTTCGGCAGCCCTTGCACCGTGAAGAGCGTCTCGTCGACGTCATCACGGACGTTCTTGCGGAACGCCTGCAGCGGGCTCGGATAGTCGCGGATGTTGAACGGAGGGATGATCACGTCGCGGAACACGTGCCGCGGTTCGGCCGGGGCGGCGATCGCGCTCGCGGCGACGCCCGCGCCGCCGGCGACCGCCAGCACGGCGAGGCCCGCGATCAGCCGCCGCATGCGCATGTGCGCAGCGCGCGACGGATCGACCTCGCTGACCGAGACGGCCATGTTCTGCGGCGCCCAGATCTGACGCAGCGCCATCCAGGCGATGCTCACCACGGCGAAGACGAGACCCTGCACGACGGGGAAGGCCGGCTGCGGGGTGCCGAGCGCGATCACGAGCATCAGCAGCGCGCCCGCGGGGAGCAGCGCCCACGCCACGATCGGCAAGCGGAGCGCGAGCGATGCCGTGAGCGTCGTGGCGACGAGCGCCAGCAGGAACGGGACGATGAGGTGCCCGTCGACCGCAGCGACCGGCGCCACGGTCGTGAGCATCTGCTTCCAGGCGGTGACCGTGCCCAGCGCGAGCTTCTGCAGCGTCTCGAGCGTCGGAACGAATCCGAGGATCGCGGTATGCGGGAGGGCGAACGCGGCTCCGAAGACGAAGTACGCGGCGACGACCAGCCCGGTGATGATCAGGATGCCCCAGCGGCGCCAGGCGGCGACGCCGGCGATCGCGAGTCCGATCACGATGCCGCCGATCGCGGCGGGTAGGAAGGAGGGACCGGCGAACGAGGGCCAGAAGCCGACGAGTGCGACGGCGACGAGAACGGCGGACGCTGCGAGGTCGAGTATCCAGCGGCGCAGGGAGATCGCGGCGGATGCAGGGGCAGGCGCGGTCATGCGAGGACCTTCTGGAGGGCGAGCGGGATCTGGTCGAGCGCGCCGATGGTGATGACGTCGGCTTCGCCGATGCGCCGGAGGGCCGGGCCCGTCACCGACGTGTCGGCGACCACGGCGAGGGCGCGCGCGCCGAACGGGAGCCGCGAGCAGGCCAGACGAAGGTCGTCGGGCCGCACCTTCGACCCGCAGACCAGGACGACGACGCTCGCGAGCGGCATCGTGGCTGAGAGGACGCCGGCGAGTTCGGCGATGCCGCCCTCGCGCGGTTTGCTGTTCTCGACCGCCGAGAGCGAGTCGAGCAACTGCTTGCCGGTGCCCGACGGGAGCTCCCTCCCCTGCACACGCATGTCCACGCGCTGGGAGTCGCGGAGTGCGCGGAGACCGATGGATCCGGCGGCCGAGATCGCGAGCTCGAAGTCGTCGGCGGTGGCGTAATCGGCGCCCGAGCGGGACAGGCCGATCACGAAGTGCGAGCGGCGGGTCTCCTCGTACTGGCGGACCATCATCGTGCCGGTGCGCGCGGTCGACTTCCAGTGCACGTGACGCAGGTCGTCGCCGGGCTGGTACTCGAGGAGGGCATGGAACGACACGTCGTCGCGAGAGAGGTCGGCCGCCGGCATGCCCTCGAGGTCGCGCAGGTAGCCGAGCGACTGCCCGTCGAAGAGCACTGTCTTCGGGTGCACGAACAGGTCGACCGGGTCGTCGCGGCGGTGTGCACGCTCGAACAGCCCGAGCGGATCGCCGCGTACGACGCTGACGGGACCGACCTTCACGACACCGCGCTTCTGAGTGGGGATCGCGAACAGCTCCTCCGCCTCCTCGCCGGGCGCGAGACGCTGGATGCCGAACTCGCCGCGGCCCGAGCCGACCGGGAGCACGATGCGCGACGGCAGGATCGCCCTCGCGCCGCGGTTCGCCAGGGTGAGAGCGCCGACAGCGCGCTCACCGACGACCACTCGCGTGCGCGCGAGGTCGAGAGACACGTCGTACGCGGTGCGCCCGATCAGGAACAGGGCGCAGAGCGCGACCGTGATCGCGATGACGATCGCCGCGATGATGAACTCCGCCCACCCCGCGACCTGGCCGAGGATCCAGAACGCGATCGTGATCCCCATCAGCACCCACGCGAGCGGGCGGATGGCGGAGCCGATGATACGGAGGCGCGTCAGGACGCGCGCGCCGATGACGGCCGCGACGTCACGCCATCCGGCGTCGCGTTCCGTCTGCGCCGACGGCGCCGCGAGTGCCTCCGTCGTCATCAGGCCGCCGTTCGCGCCTGGGGTGCAGCGATCCCGTCGAGCACGCGAGCGACGACCGTGTCGCTGCTGGTGCCGGCGAACTCGGCCTCGGCGTCGAGCAGCAGACGGTGCTGCCATGCCGGACGCGCGAGGGTCTTGATGTCGTCGGGGAGCACGAAGTGGCGGCCGTGCGCCGCCGCCCACACCTTGGCGAGGCGGATCATCGCGATCGCACCTCGGACCGACACCCCCAGACGGGTCGCCGGGTCATTGCGCGTCGCCTCGGCCAGCTCGGCCACGTAGCGGAGCACGGCGGGCTCGACGTGCACGGATGCCGCGAGATCGGCCATGTCGGCGACGGCACTCGTCGTGATGATCGCGCCCAGGCCGGCCGAGGGGTTGCGGTCGGACGCTCCGGCCAGGATGCTCTCGGTCACCGCGAGGTCGGGGTAGCCGATCGACGTCTTGATGAGGAAGCGGTCGAGCTGCGCCTCGGGGAGCTTGTAGGTTCCGGCCTGCTCGATCGGGTTCTGCGTCGCGATGACGAGGAAGGGGCGCCCCGTCTCGTGCGTCACGCCGTCGACGGTGACCCGGGACTCCTCCATGACCTCGAGAAGGGCGGACTGCGTCTTCGGCGAGGCGCGGTTGATCTCGTCGGCGAGCACGATCGACGCGAAGATCGGGCCCTTGTGGAACTCGAAGCGGTGCTGCTGCTGGTCGTAGATCGTGACGCCGGTGACGTCGGACGGCAGCAGGTCGGGCGTGAACTGGATGCGGGCGCTCGTACCCTGCACGGTCGCGGCCAGGGCCTTGGCGAGGCTGGTCTTGCCGGTTCCTGGAGCGTCCTCGAGGAGCACGTGTCCCTCGGCGAGCATCGACGCCAGCACGAGGCCGACGATCTCCCGCTTGCCCTGCACGGCCTTGTCGATGTTGTCCACGAGGCGCTGGAAGGTTCCCTGGAACCAGGCGGCCTGCTCGGGGGTCATGCTCATGTCGGTGGTGCTTTCTCTTAGTCGCTTGAGATTGTCTGTCGAACGGTCGACGCGGCTACCAGCCGCGTTTCTCGTAGGCCTTACCGTTGATCTCCACCCAGGTGTTGACGCCCGGGTATCCGAAGTAGCAGCCGAGCTGCTGACTGTCGTTGGCACCCAGATTGTGGGTATAGGTGCCGGAGCCGATGCGACCGCGGTCGGAGTGGCAGGTGATGTTGTAGGTGCCGGCGTTGAAGTCGCGTGTGTTGACGACGAAGTACGCGCACGAGGCGCTGCTGCAGCCGTCCTCGCCCACCGCGCTCGCGCCGCGCGTCACGAAGGCGCGGGGATCCGGCCTGTTGTCGGTCCGGGCGGATGCCGATGCGACCGGTGACCAGACGCCCGTCGAGTCCTGAGCCCTGACGTCGATGCTGTGGGTCTGCTCGTAGCCGTTGCCCACGGTTCGTGAGCCGTCGGCCCTGACGTCCTGCCAGTTGCCCCCATCGATCCTGATTTGGGTGTTCTGAATCGGTCGGCCGTTGTACGAGCGTGCCGAGTTCCAGCTGACCTCGACGCTCGTGCCGAGGTTCCTCGCGTTGGCGGCCGGCGCCTGGGGCTGACCGTACGGGGTCTGCGCGACGCCGTTCGACGGCGCCCCGACATACTGCGAGCCGCTGACCGTGGAGACTCCGCGGACCTCCACCGTGTAGGACGTGCCGTTGTTCAGGCCGCCTATCCGATTGTTCCCCGGCATGCCGGCCCAGCTCCCGCCGTTGAGCCGGTACTGGTAGCTGACCTCGTTCGTCGAGGCGCCGTTGCGACTGCCCTGCGTCCACACCACATCGACGAACCGGTCGCCCGGATTGACGGCGCTGATCTGCGGTGCCGAGGGGGCGATCACGCCACGACGCGGCGCCGACATCGCGCTCCACTCGCCCCAGCCGGCCTTGTTGTATCCCCGGATCCGGTAGGTGTACGCGGTCTCCGAGGTCGGGACGACGACGGCCTGACTGTTCGATGCCGCGCCAGGGCTCAGGGTGTTGCGGAGCGTGCTGCCTTCCCACACTTCGAGCTGGTAGCTGCTGATCGCGTCGCCGTTGGCGGGCGGCGTCTGCCAGTTCACCTGCATCTGGGCCTGGTTGCCCACCGGCGCGAGCTCGGCGGTCGTCGGAGCGGGCGCGGCCAGCGGAGGACCGGCGGGAATCTCGGATGCCGACCAGCCGCTCCAGCTCGAGGGATCCGGCGCGCGGTTGTGCGCCTGCACACGCACCTGATAATTGCCGCCGTTCTCGAGCCCCTCCCAGGTGAGGGAGTTGCCGGTCACCTCCTTCTGAGAGACGCCGGAGGGCGGGGCGGGCGAGATCTGCAGCGTGTACCGCTCGACGGGCGAACCCGGTGTCGTCGGCGTGGTCCATGCCACCTGCAGCGACTTGTCGCCGAACTTCAGGGTCGGCGGGTTCGGGGTGTCGGGTCGTGCGTCCGGGCGGGCGACGGCCGACGAGCCGGAGGGTTCGGACTCGCCCACGCGGTTCGTCGCCGTGACCTGGAAGACGTACTCGACGTTGTTCGTGAGGCCGTCGAGCGTGCAGGTCGTGGACTGGCACTCCTTCGCGTACGAGCCGCCCTGCACCGCCTTCACCGTGTACTTGGTGATCTCGGCGCCGTTGTTCGACGGGGCGCCGTACGACACCACGACCGTGCGGTCCTGCACGCTCGTCACGCTCGGTGCGCCCGGCGCGCCGGGAACGCCCTGCACCGTGAGCACGACCTGGCCGGTGGCGTGACGGTCGGGATCTTCGGTCGCATCCTCGATCGTGTATCGCACCACCAGCGTGCCGACGAAGTCCTGCGATGGGGTCACGACGACATCGTTCCCCTTCGTGCTGGCACTGCCGGCGCCCGTCTCGACAGCCGCGTTCAGAAGCTTCAGCGGCGTCTCCGGGAAGGGGTTGAAGTCGTTCGCGAGCACCGGCACCGTGACCGTCTTGCCCTGGTCGGCTTCCGCGACGGTGTCGGTGTTGGCGGCGGGCATCGCGCGATTCGATGCCGTGACCTGCACGAGGACCGAGCCCTCCACCGCTTCGGTCTCGCCGTCACTGATGCGCAGCGTCAACGTGGTCGCGGCACCCTTCTTCGCGTTCGATGACGCCTCCACCAGGAGCTTGTCGTCGTCGATCCTGGCGCTGATCCCCTTGCCCTCGCCGTCGAGGAGGGAGTACTCGTGCTTACCCTTGTCCTCCGGGTCGGGATCCTCGGTGAGCGCGGCGAGGTCGAGCTCCGTCGCCGGTTCGCCAGGGGCGACGTTCACCTGACCGCCGATGAATTCCGGCGGCTGGTTATCGGGCGGGAGCACGTTGATCGGGATGCTGAGCGTCGCCTTGCGCCCCTCCGGATCGTCCGGTCCGGTACCGTCGGTGACCTCGAACGTCAGCGCGTCCTGCCCGAAGTAGCCGGGAGCCGAGGTGTAGACCAGCGTGCGCTCGTCTTTCACGAGATCGGATCCGTCGGACTTGAGCGCGCTCACCTTGGCGTGCTCGGTGATGACGACATCCCCTCCGCCGGCGACGGTGACGTACTTGTCGAGCGGCACGTCCTTCGTCTCGCCGCTCTTGACCTCGAGCGGCTTGGTCGAGGTGAGGCTCGGCCGGAGCCCGTCCTCCGACGGGACGAAGATGAACGCCGATGCCTGCAGGTCGTCCTGGTCGGTGAGCGTGTACCGGATCAGCTGCAGTTCATCCGTGACGGTGACCCGGATCTTGCCGTTCTCCAGCACCGTGGCCCCGGGCCCGACCTCGAGCTCGAGGCGCTCGGTCGTGCCGTCCGGATCCTCGTCGTTGTCGAGAATGTCGAGGTCGGCCGTCAGACCCTCGTCCTTGAGATCGGCGGGCCGCAGCCTGTCGTCTCTCGCGACCGGCGCCTGCAGCGGCACGTTCTCGTCGACGGTGACCTGGAGCACGGCGGTCGCCGTCGCGCCGCGCGCGTCGCTCACCGTGTACTGCAGGGAGGACTCGAGTGCGCGGTCGGGTGCCTGCACGAGCACGCGGTCGCCGGAGACGCGCGCCTCCAGCTCACCGGGCACCTCGAGCCCGTCCTTCACCAGCGAGACCTTGTCGCCCTCGGGGTCGGAGTCGTTGAGCATCACGGGCACGGCGATCTCGCGGCCGGGACGCACGACCACGGCATCCTTCACCGCGTACGGCGACTGGTTGACCTGCTCCGCGGGCGCGATGCCCACGCGGATCGTGGCGGTGCCCTCCTTGCCGAGACGGTCGCGCACCCGGTACTTGAAGACGTCGACACCAGTGGCGCCGTCCAGCGCCTCATAGGTGAAGTAGTCCTGTGCGACCTCGGTGATGCGGCCCTTCGTCGGGTTCGACGAGATGTCCAGGAGCTCGACCGAGTCGCCGTCGGCGTCGATGCCGTCGAGCGGGACCGCGATGTCGGCCTCGGTGCCCGAGAGCGCGCGCGCCACGAGGTCGCGCGGTCGGGGCGCGGCATTCGTCTCCTCGTCGACGGGCAGGATCTGGATCGTGACGTAGCCAGCCGCCTTCTGCTGACGCGAGTCCACCGCCTCATACGTCAGGTACACCGTCTTCGCCTCGGCGCCCGCCTTGAAACGCACCGCGTCCTGCGAGACGAAGGCCTCGCCGTCCTCCGGGTCGACGAACGGCTCGATGAGCTCGGGGGCGACGTGGAGCGTGTCGTCGCTCGGGTGCGTGTCGTTGTCGAGCACCGGGATGGTGACCACGTCGCCGGCACGGACGTTCACCGAATCGGGGTTCGCCACCGGCTGCAGAATCTCATCGGGCGCCGGGATCGGGACCACGACCACTTCGCCCTCCGCGGACTGCTCGCCGTTGGAGATGCGGTACGTGATGCGCACCTGCTCCTCGAGTGTCCCCTGGTCGGTGATGCGGAGCGTCTCGTGGTTGAGCACCGACACCGAGACCCCCGAGTCCGGCTCGACCGATACGGACTGCACCACCAGGATCCCGCCGGAGGGGTCGGTGTCGTTGGCGAGGACGCCGATCAGCACGTCACCGCCGGTGGGCAGCAGCGCCACGTCGCGCACGGCGACCGGAGGCAGAGTCACCTCGGCGGCTTCGGTCACGTCGACGCGTACCAGGCCCTCGGCATTCTCTGGCCCGGCGGTCGCGAGGTACTGCACGTAGTACACGCCGACGGCGGGAGCCGTGAACGAGAACGTGTTGTTCGTGATGTCGGGCAGCACGGTCGCGCCCGGGACTTCGTCGACCCGGCCGAGGCGCAGCCGCTCCCGTCCGGAGCTGGTGTCGTTGGCGAGAGGGGCGACCGTGATCTGCTCGCCGACGCGGGTGACCACGTGGTCGGCGTTCGTCTTCGGCTGGGTCGAACCCTGCGGGCGCACGTCGAGGGACATGGTGGCGGTCGTCACTTCGCCGAGGCCGTCGGAGACGGTGACCTGGATGTCCTTGCGCCCCTGCAGGCTGGCCGTCGCCTTGTAGGTCAGTTGGCCGTCTGTGCTGAAGTCGACCTCGTCGCCGGGCGCGGGCAGGACTTCCTTGAGGTAGACGTCGTCTCCGTCGGGGTCGATCCAGTCGGGGAGGACGTTGTACGACACCGTCCCGCCGGTCTCGACCGTGAGCGATGTCTTGCGCTTGGGAGTCGGCGCCCCGTTCGTGCCGTCGTCGTGGACCGAGAGCGTCACGGTCGCGGTGTCCTTGCCGCCGCGGCCGTCATCGACCTCGTATTGGAAGGTCGCCGTACCGGTGGCGTCCTCCGCGACCGCGATCTGCAGCGAAGCACCGTTGTAGATCGGCTGAACCGTGCCGATCGACGGCTGCTGGTCGGCCATCGCCGCCACCAGCACGTCGCCGTCCGGGTCGTTGTCGTTGTCGATGACCGGCAGCAGCGCGGAGCCGCCGGGACGTACTCCGAACGAGTCGTCTTCGGCGATCGGCGGGGTGTTCACCTCGGATCGTTCGGGGAGCGTCGTCTCGACGGTCTCCTCGGTGGAGTCCTCCTGGTTCTCGGTCTCACCCTCGGGAGGCGTGAGGTCGTTCCAGTTGTCGACGCGCTGCAGGCTCTCGTTCGCGAGCCAGGCCGCGCCGCCCACCGCGTCGTTCAAGATGATCACGTCGCGGTTCACACGGAACACGAGGCTCTTCGACTCCTGCGCGTCCTCGATCTTCGCCGAGACATCGTTCGCCGATCCGGCGCACTCCCGCAGGAAAGCCCCGGTGCCGCTCCAGGCGCCGTAGGCGCAGCCCTTCAGCCATACCGGCGCCGCTGCGGCACCCTGGCCACCGGCATCCGTCGTCGTGGGTTCGCTGCCGTCGAGGGGCACCTGCACCAGAGCGGATGCCGTAGCCACGGACACCGCCGCGGTCTCCGCCGAGGCCTGCTGCAGCACGGCGCCGTCCGCGTCCGGGATCTCGGTGCGGAACCCGCCCGGTGTCAGCACCGCGCCGGATGCGGGTTCGAGCACGACCGGGGTACGGCCGACGGCCGTGATGGATGGCTGCTCCGAAGAATCGAGCTCACCGATCGAGGCGGTCGTCGTCTCCAGCGGTTCGCCTTCGTTGTCGACGGGAACGGTTACGACCTCGCCGTCGGCGCTCGAGAGGCCGAACACGGTGCCCTCTTCGGCGACCACGACATCCGCGCCCTCGCCGAGTTCGGCGACCGGATCCGCCGCCTCGATCTCGAACGAGGCGATGCCCCTGACCGGCACGACCCAGAGATCGCCGGACTTTCGGTCGAGGATGGCGGCGGTGTTGGCCCCCAGGGCGACCTTCGCGGAAGACGGGATGCGGGCCGAGTCTCCCAGTGACACGCGAGCCGGATCGACCGCGGTGACCGTGGAGGCTCCGTCGTCGACCACGAGCACGTTCGCTGCGGCCTGGAGGATGTCGAAGTCCTCACCGGCTGTGCGCAGACCGCCGTCGAGCACCGTGGACTCGTGGTTGAAATGCCCGACGAGCAGGTCTGATGTCTTGGTGATCCAGACGCCGCCGTCGTTCAGATCGACCTTCGTCGTCGGGAAGCCCTCGTACGAGAGCGCCATCGTCGTGATCGCGATCACACCCGCTGTGACGCCGGCCGCCGACGCCAGCATCTTCGGGCGCGCACGCATCCACGACAGTGCCTTCATCCCGGTCTCCCCCCAGGCTCTGCATCTCGAATCGCGATCCGACCCGCCCTCACGCGGTGCGATACATCAGTTCATCCTAATGGCGCGTTCGCCCGGTCCCAATGGGCAGACTTCCCCATCGCGACCGGCATCACGGCCATGTGGTCCCCTCTGATGCGCCGACGTTCTGGATGTCGGCCTGCAGCGTGCGGTTCATGCCTCCGTGCCAGCAGCTCAGCGTGGTCGTTCCCGATGCTCCGAGGTTGTACCGGTTGTACTGCGACACCTGCCCGGACGACGATCGGAACGGCACGCCGTTCTCGAGGCAGCGGATGTTGTATATGCCCGGGGTGATGTTCGCGTAGTTGATGTTCAGGTAGTAGCAGGTGTCCGGATTGCAGTTGCCGGAGTCCGGTCCCTGCGACGCCCACCAACGCGGCTGCGGCTGCGCGCCGGAGCTCGCGGAGGCCGTCACGCTCTCCGCCGACCACACACCGGTGCTGTCCTGCGCCCGTGACTTGATGCTGTGCACCTGGCTGTAGCCGTCGCCCACGTTCATCGAGCCGGCGATGCCGACGTTCTGCCAGCCGCCGCCGTCGATGCTGACCTGCACGACCTGGATGGGCCGCCCGTTCGGGGAGCCGTTCGCGTTCCAGCTCAGCTGCACCTGCGTGGGCAGCTGCGCAGCACTCACAGCGGGCGCATGCGGCGTGCCATGCGGGTTGCCCGTGACGGCATTCGATTCCCGGCTGGAGTAGGTCGAGCCGCTCACCGTCGCCACCGCGCGCACCTGGACGGTGTAGTCCGCGCCGTTGGTGAGCCCGCTGATGGTCCTGTTGCCGGGAACGCCGGCCCAGTCTCCGTTGTTCAGACGGTACTGATACGCGATCTCACTCGACGATGCGCCGCCGCTCGACCCCGCGTTGAAGTCGATCGCGAGCGCGCGATCGCCCTCGGTGACGATCCGCAGACTCGTCGGAGCACCGGGAGCGACGACTCCGCGACGCGGGGCGGACTGCTCGCTCCAGGCACCCCAGCCCGCTTTGTTGTGCGCGCGGATGCGATAGGTGTACGGCGTCTCGGACGTCGCGACCACGACCGCCTGGCTCGTCGCCTGCGGGCCCGGAGTGAGCGTGCGCACGGCGCGGCCGTTCTGCAGCACCTCGAGCTGGTAGCTGTCGATCGCGTCGCCGTTCTTGTCGGGAGCGGACCAGTTGACCTGCATCTGCGCCTGCTGATCGACGGGCGACAGCTCCTGCGTGGTGGGGGCTCCGGCGGCCAGCGGCGGACCGGCGGGGATCTCGGATGCCGACCATCCGCTCCAGCTCGACGGGTCGGGCGCGCGGTTGTGCGCCTGGACCCGCACCTGGTAGTCGGAGCCGTTCTCGAGGCCCTCCCACACGATCGAGTTACCGGTGACCTCCTTCTGCGTGATCCCGGACGGCGGGGCCGGCGAGATCTCGAGGGTGTACCGCTCGACGGGTGATCCGGGGGTCGACGGCGTCGTCCAGGCGATCTCGAGCGACTTGTCGCCGAACGCGAGCGTCGGCGGATTAGGCGTGTCCGGACGCGCATCCGGCCGCGCCGGCGCCGACAGACCGGACGGTTCCGACTCGCCGACGCGGTTGGTCGCCGTGACCTGGAAGGTGTACTCGACGTTGTTGGTGAGACCGTCGAGCGTGCAGGTCGTCGACTGGCAGTCCTTCGAGTAGGGCGCACCGCCCACCGACCTCACCGTGTACTTAGAGATCTCGGCCCCGTTGTTCGACGGCGCGGAGTAGGACACCACGACGGTGCGGTCCTGCACGCTGGCGACGGTCGGCACACCGGGAGCTGCCGGAACGTCCTGAACCGTGACCACGATCTGCCCGTTCACCTCGCGGTCGGCATCCTCCGTCGCATCCTGGATGCGGTAGCGCACGACGAGCGTGCCGACGAAGTTCTCCGCGGGCGTGACCGTCACCTGGTCGTCCGTGAAGCTGGTCGCGCCTCGTCCGGATTCGACGACGGCCGAGACGATCTTCAACGGGCTCTCGGGGAACGGGTTGTAATCGTTCGCCAACGCGGGGATGTCGATGCTCTCGCCGGCATCCGCCTCGGCGATGGTGTCGGTGTTGGCCGTGGGCATGGAACGCGTCGAGGCCGTCACGCGGACCGTCACGGTTCCCTCGACGGGTTCCGTGGTGCCGTCCGTGACCCGCACCGTCAGCGTCGCCGCCGTGCCCTTCTTGGCGTTCGGGGAGGCCTCGACCAGAAGCCTGTCGCCGTCGATGCGTGCGGAGATGCCGGCGCCCTCGCCGTCCGTGAGCGTGAAGTCGTGCTTGCCCTTGTCTTCCGGATCGGGGTCGTCGGTGAGGGCGGCGAGGTCGAGCGCGACCGCGGGCTCGCCCGGAGCGACGTCGACCTGGCCCTGGATGAGCGTCGGCTGCTGATTATCCGGCGGAAGGACGTTGATCGGGATGCTCAGCGTCGCCTTCCTCCCCTCCGGGTCGTCCGGTCCGGTGCCGTCGGTGACCTCGAACGTGAGGGCGTCGGGACCGAAGAAGCCGTCTGCCGAGGTGTAGACGAGCGTCGACGCGTCCTCGATCAGGTCGGCGCCGTTCGCATGGTTCGCGCTCACCTTCGCCGCCTCTGTGATCACCACGTCGCCGCCGCCGGCGACCGTCACGTACTCCGACAGCGGCAGCTTCCTCGTCTCGCCGCTGACGACCTCGAGCGGTTTCGTCGAGGTCAGCGTCGGGCGGAGGTCGGCTCTCGACGGGACGAAGATGAACGCCGACGCCTGCTGATCGTCCTGATCCGTGAGGGTGTAGCGGATCAGCTGCAGTTCGTCCGTGACGGTCACCCGCACCTTGCCGTCCTCGAGCAGGGTGCCCCCGTCTCCCACCGTCACGTCGAGCCGGTCCTTCGTGCCGTCGGGATCCTCGTCGTTCGACAGGATCTCCAGATCGGCGGTCAGTCCGCCGTCGGTGAGATCGGCGGGCTGCAGCCGGTCGTCCCGAGCCACCGGAGCCTGCAGCGGCACGTTCTCGTCGACCGTCACCTGCAGGGTCGCCGTCGCGGTCGCACCGCGGGCATCGCTCACCGTGTACTGCAGCGAGGTCTCCGCCGACTGTTCGGGCGCCTCGACGATCACGCGGTCGCCGGAGACGCGGGCGTCCAGGTTGTCGGGCAGCTCGAGGCCGTCCTCGACGAGCGCGAGCTTGTCGCCCTCGGGGTCGGAGTCGTTCTCCAGCACCGGCACCGCGATGTCGCGTCCCGGACGGACCACGACCGCATCCTTCACCGCATAGGGGGCCTGGTTGATCTGCTCGGTCGGCGCGATGCCGACCCGGATGGTGGCGATGCCCTCCTTGCCGAGACGATCGCGCACACGGTACTTGAAGACGTCGACTCCCGACGCCCCGTCCGAGGCCTCGTACGTGATGAAGTTCGGGCCGTTCGATACCCGCCCCTTGGTCGGACTCGACTCGATCCCGACCAGTTCGACGGAGTCGCCGTCGGCATCGATGCCATCGAGCGGCACCGCGATGTTCACTTCGGTGCCCGCGAGCGCGCGTGCCACCAGATCGAGGGGGCGCGGCGCGGCGTTCGTCTCCTCGTCGATCGGCAGGATCTGCACCGTGACGTACGCGGCAGCCTTCTGCTGACGGGAATCCGTCGCCTCGTACGTCAGGTAGGCCGTCCCCGGTTCCGTGCCGGCCTTGAAGCGCACAGTGTCCTGAGAGACGAACGCCTCTCCGTCCTCGGGTTCGACGAACGGCTCGATCAACTCCGGCGCGACGTGCAGGACGTCGTCGCTCGGGTGCGTGTCGTTGTCGAGCACGGGGATCGACACGACATCGCCCACGCGCACGGTGGCGGTGTCGGGGTTGGCGATCGGCTGGAGGATCTCGTCCGAGGCTGGGATCGGGATCACCACGACCTCGCCGTCGGCGGACTTGGATCCGTTCGAGATGCGGTACGAGATGCGCATCTGATCCTCGAGCGCACCCTGATCCGTGATGCGGAGGGTCTCGTGGTTGAGCACCGAGACAGAGATGCCGCTCCCCGGCTCCATCGTCACCGATTGGACCACGAGGATGCCGCCGGCGGGATCGGTGTCGTTGTTGAGCACTCCGAGCAGCACGTCTCCACCCGTGGGCAGGAGAGCGACGTCGCGCACGGCGACGGGTGGGAGGTCGGACTCGGACTCGGGCATGACGTCGATGCGCACGAGTCCCTCCCCGTTCTTGGGCCCGGTCGTGACCTGATACTGCACGTAGTACACCCCGGTCGCCTCGGCCGTGAACGAGAAGGTCTTGTTCGGGGTGTCCGGCAGGATGGTGGCTCCGGCCGTGTCGAGCACTCGGCTGAGGCGCAGCGGCTCTCGTCCGGCGCTGGTGTCGTTCGTCAGCGGCGCGACCGTCACCTGCTCGCCGGCGCGGGTGATCACGTGGTCGGCGTTGGTCTTCGGATCGGTCGATCCCTGCGGACGGACGTCGAGCGCGATCGTCGCGGTCGCGACCTCGCCGAAAGCGTCGGCGACGGAGACCTGCACGTCTTTGCGCCCCTGCAGGCTGGCGGTCGCCTTGTAGGTGATCTGCCCGTCCTTGCTGAAGTCGACCTCGTCGCCCGGCGCGGCGATGACGTCCTGCAGGTAGATGTCGTCGCCGTCCGGGTCGATCCAGTCGGGGAGGATGTTGTACGAGATCGTTCCACCGGTCTCGACGGCGAGCGAGGTCTTCCGCTTGGGTTTGGGTGCCGCGTGCTCGTTCTCTCCGCGCACCGACAGGGTGACGACGGCGGTGTCCTTGCCGCCGCGGCCGTCGTCGACCTCATAGCTGAACGTCGTGGAACCCGAGGCCTTCTCGTCCACCGCGATCTGCAGCGCGCCACCGTTGTTGATCGGCTGCACCGTGCCGATCGAGGGCTGCTGCTCGGCGAGCGCCGCGACGAGGACGTCGCCGTCGGGGTCGTTGTCGTTGTCGAGCACGGGGAGCAGCGTCGTGCCGCCCGCGCGCACCCCGTAGGAGTCGTCCTCCGCGACGGGCGGAGTGTTCACCTCGCTGCGCTCCGGCAGCGTGGTCTCGACGGTCTCCTCGGTGGACTCGTCCTGGTTCTCGGTCTCGCCCTCGGGCGGGGTGAGGTCGTTCCAGTTGTCGACCCGCTGCAGGCTCTCGTCGGCCATCCATGCCGCACCGCCGACGGCGTCGTTGAGGATGATCACGTCGCGGTTCACTCGGAACGTGAGACTCGTCGAGGTCTCGGCGCCCTCGATCGGTGCCTTCACATCGTTCGAGTCTCCCGCGCACTCGCGGATGAACGTCGCGGAACCCGCCCAGGCGGCATAGGTGCAGCCACGCAGCCAGACCGGTGCCGCCGCGTTCCCCGCCGTGGCCGCCGTCGTCTCGGTCGGCTCGCCGCCGTCGAGGGGCACGCGCAGCAGTGCGGTCGGAGTGGCGAGGGCGACGGCATCCGTATCGGCTGAGGCATGCTGCAGCACGGCATCCTGCGCGCCCTTGATCTCGGTGCGGAATCCGCCCGGAGTCGTCACGACGCCGGCCGCCGCATCGAACACCACGGGGGTGCGGCCGACGGCAGTGATCGTAGGACGCTCGGCGAGGTCGATCTCGCCGACGGATGCCGCGGAGGGCTCCCCCGGCTGCCCTTCGCTGTCGACGGGCACGGTCACGACCTCGCCGCGTTCCGCGGCGAGCGCGAAGACGGTGCCGTCGGATGCCACGGCGACGTCGGCGTTCTCGCCCAGCTCGACGAGCGGCTCCGCGGCTTCGATCTCGAACGAGGCCAGACCTCGGACGGGCACCACCCAGAGGTCGCCGGACTTCTCGTCGAGGATCGCGGCGGTGTCGCTCCCGAGTGCGACCTTCGCCGCTCCCGGGATGACGGTCGAGTCGCTGAGCAGCACCCGCGCCGGGTCGACCGACGTGACGGTCGAGGCGTCCTCGTCCACGACGAGGACGTTGGAGGCGTCCTGCAGGATGTCGTAGTTCTCACCGGTGGTGCGCAGACCGCCGTCGAGCACCGTCGACTCGTGGTTGAAGTGACCGACCATGAGGCTCGACGTCTTGGTGATCCAGACGCCGCCGTCGTTCAGGTCGACCTTGGTCGTCGGGAAGCCTTCGTAGGCGAACGCCATCGTGGTGATCGCGATGACACCGGCGGTGACTCCGGCGGCTGCCGCCAGCGTCTTGGGTCGCGCGCGCATCCACGTCAACGCCTTCATACCCGGTTCCCCCCAGGGTCACACACACTCTTCGGCTCTCCGCCGCAGCCCGATGGGCCGGCGGCGCACCCGTTCATCCTAACCGCGACCGGTATATCGGTTGACGGGCAGGTCTGCCCGTTCCGCGTTCAGGCGCGCCAGCATCCTTCGAGGTGGTCATCGACCATCCCCGCCGACTGCATCAGCGCATACATCGTGGTCGGTCCCACGAAGCGGAACCCGCGACGACGCAGTTCCTTGCTCAGAGCTGCCGACTCGGGGGTCACCGCGGGCACGTCGGCCATGGTCGCCGGGCGGATGCCGGAAGCTGGCGGCGCGAACGACCACATGAGCTCATCGAGCTCCCCCTCGCCCATTCCCCGCACGATCCGCGCATTGCCGATCGTGGCCTCGATCTTGGCGCGATTGCGGATGATGCCGGCATCCGTCATCAGACGCTCCACGTCGCTCTCGCCGAACTCGGCGACGACCTCGGGATCGAAGCCGGCGAACACCTCGCGGAACCGCGGCCGCTTGCGCAGGATCGTGATCCACGACAGCCCGGCCTGGAACCCCTCCAGCGACATCTTCTCGAACAGCGCGCGGTCGCCGCGCAGGGCCGTGCCCCATTCCTCGTCGTGATACCGGCGGTACTCGACGTCGTCGCCGACCCAGAAGCAGCGGGCGCGGGCATCGGGGCCCGTGATCAGCGAGGTCATGCGACGAGGCTATCCACCGCCCCGGACATCCGCGTCGTTCAGGCCGCGAACGTGGCCGCCTCGATCACGAACCGGTAGCGCACATCCGATGCCAGCACCCGCTCGTAGGCGGCGTTGATCTCGGATGCCCGGATCACCTCGATCTCCGCGGCGATGCCGTGCTCGGCGCAGAAGTCCAGCATCTCCTGCGTCTCGGCGATGCCGCCGATGTTGGAGCCGGCGAGCGAGCGGCGCCCGCCGATCAGCGACATGACCTGGACCGGCAGAGGCTCAGCGGGCGCTCCCACGCACACCATGGTGCCGCCGACGTCGAGCAGGCTCAGGTACGAGCGCATGTCGATCACCGCGCTGACGGTGTTGAGGATCACGTCGAAGGACGAGCGCAGGTCGCGGAAGGTGTCTCGATCGCTCGTGGCGCGGTAGTCGTCGGCGCCGAGCCGCAGACCGTCGTCCTTCTTGTTCAGCGTCTGCGACAGCACGGTCACCTCCGCGCCGAGCGCGTGCGCGATCTGCACGCCCATGTGACCGAGACCGCCCAGTCCCACGACCGCGACGCGGGTGCCAGGGCCGACGTTCCAGTGCTTCAGCGGCGAGTACGTCGTGATGCCCGCGCACAGCAGCGGAGCCGCCACGTCGAGCGCGAGGCCGTCGGGGATGCGGAGCGCGAACTTCTCGGTCACGACGACCTGCTCGGAGTACCCGCCCTGGGTGATGGTGCCGTCGCGATCGGGAGCGCCGTAGGTGAAGACCGCGCCCTCGGAGCAGAACTGCTCGTCACCGCGCAGGCAGTTGCGGCACTCGCCGCAGGAGTTGACGAGGCAGCCGACGCCGACACGGTCGCCCACCTGGTGCTTCGTGACCTCGGCGCCGACCGCGGCGACCGTGCCCGTGATCTCGTGCCCGGGGGCCAGCGGGTACTGCTGCGGGCCCCAGTCGCCCTGCACCGTGTGGATGTCGGAGTGGCAGATGCCAGCGAAGGCGATGTCGATCAGCACATCGAGCGGGCCGAGCTCACGACGCTCGATGACGGTCTTCTCGAGCGGTGCCGCTTCGCTCGGTGCGGCATAGGCGTGGACGCGGGTCATGGGGGGCTCCTGTTCGGGTCCTCCGAGCCTACCCAGCGCGCCCGGAGTCGGTACGGTGGGCGGAGACTCGTTTTAATGCCTGGCTTCTTATCTGCAACCGACGGACCGGTAGCTGCCCGCAACAAGCGGCACGACGGATCGGAGTCCGCTACTCAGAGACGATCTCTTTGAGGAAGATACCCGCAGCGACGGACGCATCGGTGCGAAGCTGCTCTTCAGACGAAGGATCCCCCGTGTCGATCATCGTCTGAGCGAACGTTCGTGCCCAGGAACCGCTCGAATCGAGATAGCTCGTCATGGTGGCTCGAATGTCGGCCGAATCGGCTGCTTCCACGGCTGTCTCAAGTTGTTTCGAAACCGCGCGCGCGGCTGCGGCGGGGCCGCCCTCGTTGAAAAGGACGACGAACATGAGGTCGTACTTGTCCTTCGCCAGCACGCGCGATCGTGCAGCAGCCGCCTTCGCTAGGAGATACCCGCCAAGGTTTGCGAACCGAAGAGCGAGCCTTTGGGGGGCGGCGGTGAAGTCCTCACGGACCGCAGCAGGGACCGGAATCTCTCGAACGATTGGGTCGAGCAGCGCGGCAGCAGGTCCTGCTAGTTTGCTCGCCACCGCAGACTGTGAGCCAGGCAGAGGCACTGTATCCGCGGTGTGATCCCGTACGTCACACAGGAACTCGAGGCGGACCCTCGCGTTTTTGAGCACCGCATCCCAGCGCCACTTGTTGGCTGAAACGAACCCACCGGCGCTCAAAGCAGCGTCGATCCAGGCGAAGTCTGGAGCGGAGGCGAGCTCGTCGAAACCGAGCGCGAACAGAAGATCGATGTCAGTCGTACCTTGATGCGGCACAGGCGCATCCGGGGCCAAGTAGTCGGGATTGAGTCCACCTATGACAACGAAATCTCTGGCGTGCTCTCCAGCCAGCAGCCCGAACCGCACTAGAGCTTCCTCTGCGCGCGCCCGTGCTTCCCGTGTTCTCGAATCAGAATCCAATGGTCGCCTCCCTCAAATACTCGGCTGCTTCCGCTGCGCGTCCGCCGAGCCGCAATAGATCGCTGTAGACGCGGATCGGCGAGGCCACCCGAAGGCCATCCTGATGGTCGGCCAGCCGGAAGACGTACTCGCTCTCGGCAAAAACACGTACTCGGCCTCCTTGATCCACTTGCATCACATCGCGTTGGCTCGACAGCAGCTGGAGTGCCTCCTGTAGCGCGTCAGCCGAAACGTAAATATCAACCGTTGGGATGCTCGTGAGGTATGGAGCTATGCGGTCAGCAGCGGCGACACCGGTTACGGCCCAGTCCAAGTTCGATAGTGATTCCGCGAGCATCGAGATCGAGAGTTGATGCTCTCGCCACGGCACGTGGAACTCTGCGGCTGCGGTGAGGGAGCTGGCAGCGTGGTGGCCGGCCCAATCACTCAGCATCCGCCCCGGATCGCGTAGCGCGCGGCCCGCCGAGCTACCGCGCTCCGCACCGATCTTCGCGGTATAGCTCTGCTCATCGAACTGCCGAAGAACACGTGCGGCGTGAGGGATTGAGACTCCCGCAGTCTCGGCGATCTCGGCCGGCCGTTCCAGCGGTTCATGCGCATCCGGTCCTTGGCGTACTTGCCAGGCCAGGAGGGTTTCAGCAACCGCGTCCGCTGCGGCCGACCACTTGAACCGACGACCGGCATCCACGGGTATAGGGTCAAGCCTTGTGATGTAGACCTCCTCTGGCACGACGATCTGAGCACGGCCACCCGCATCTGCCCAGGAGAGTTGTTCTTCGCTGAGAATCTCGCGAGCGCCCGGACTCATCCGGCGAGCGGTGATCACTGGAATCCCGCGAGGCTGCAAGGAGGAATGTGTGATCATGTTGCGGACGCGACGTACGTCGGCGGGGAGCCCTTCCCCTGCCCAGACCGGGTGGAACACCCAGTAGGTCGAGCCGCGAGAGATGCGGACCGTGTCGCCGTCCGGCTCCGGACGAAACTCGGGCGGCACGACGCGCAACAGGGTTTGGAGCGCCTGGTTTATTCCAGATCTCATGGTTATATCATACGGTGATATTAACCGAGTTGTTCTAATTAAACTCCTGTTTCATCCGCTCACGATTTTACTAAGACTGGCCGCGCTCGAGGGCCACGACGACTTCGCAACGCGATCACCTCTGCGCGCCTGCCATAGAAGCGAAGTCGAGCCGAACGGCAAGGAACGGCCTTCGCTACCTTCCCGGCGTGTAAGAGCTGATCTGCGGTACGGGTCTCTTGGAGTGGCGCGAACTTATACTTCACGCAACTATAAGTCCGCGCCACGACATCATCGCTTGGTCAGGTCGCCGAGCTGCTCGCGCTTGACCTTCTTCTCCTTGACCGGGGCCGTGCCCGTCGCTTCGAGGTCGGCGTAGTACGCCCGGGCCTCGTCCTGACGCTGCTTCTCGATGCCGCTCGCGATGGGCGCGCGCACGTGCTCGGGCTCGTAGCCGAAGGCATCGACGAGGTCGAGGGCGTAGGGGCGGAGCCGTGCGCAGAGGCGATCGATGTAGCTCGACACGGCGGCGGCGCGCTGCGTCGACAGACGACCGTTGATCAGGTGCCACGCGAGGTGCTTCTCGATCAGCTGCAGGCCGAAGAGGTCGCGCAGCCAGGTGAGGACCTTCTTCGTATCGGCGTCCTCGATCTCGTGGACGGCGTCGGTGAACGCCTCCCACTGCAGCAGCTCGCCGTGGGCGCGGGCCGCCTCGATGAGCTCGGCCTGGTTCTCGTTGAAGAGCCGGGCGCCGAGCGCCTTGTCCTTCGCCCCCGGACGCAGCCGTCCGGTGATGTCGGCCACCATCTGCTGCACGCGGCCGGCGAGCAGGTCATGCTGCTGCTCTTCGCGAAGGCCCCGCTCGACCGAGCGGGAGACCTGACCGAAGTCGGATACGGCCTGACCGAGCTGGCGGAGGCCGGCGCCGTGGAAGACCTTGCCCGCGGTCATGCCGACGGCGAACTTCGCGAGCGCCGCGGCATCCTTCCCCTTGAACTGATTCGCGTAGTCGGTGAGCAGACGCTTGCCGACCAGCTGGAGCAGCACGTTGTTGTCGCCCTCGAAGGTGACGTAGATGTCAAGGTCGGCACGGAGTCCGACGAGACGGTTCTCGAACATGAAGCCCGCGCCGCCGCAGGCTTCGCGCGCCTCCTGCAGGGTGTCGAGCGCGTGCCAGGTCGACAGCGGCTTGAGGGCTGCGGCGAGCGTCTCGAGGTCTTCCCGATCGGCCGGGGTGTCGATCCGCCCCGAGAACACGCCGTCGAACTTCTGCAGGAACTCGTCGTGCGCGAAGATCTGCGCGTACGTGGTCGCCAGGCGCGGGAGCAGACGGCGCTGGTGCTTGCCGTAGTCCATGAGCATGACTTCCTGCCCGTCCGCGCCGTCGAACTGGCGACGCTGGGTGGCGTAGGTGATCGCGATCTTCAGGGCGAGGGCGGATGCCCAGCTGGCTGCACCGTCGAGCGAGACGCGCCCCTGCACGAGCGTGCCGAGCATCGTGAAGAAGCGGCGGCCGGGGCTGTCGATCGCGCTCGAGTAGGTGCCGTCCGCCGCGACATCGCCGTAGCGGTTCAGCAGATTGGTGCGCGGGACGCGGACCTGATCGAACGAGAGGCGGCCGTTGTCGATGCCGTTGAGTCCGCCCTTGAGTCCGTCGTCCTCGCGGCCGATGCCCGGGAGGTCGTTCCCGTCCTCGCCGCGCAGCGGCACGTAGAAGCAGTGCACGCCGTGGTTGACGCCGTTCGTGATGAGCTGGGCGAACACCGTCGCCGCGACGCCGTGCAGGGCGGCGTTGCCGAGGTATTCCTTGGTGGCCGCGCGGAACGGCGTGTGGATGACGAATTCCTCGGTCGCCGGGTCGTACGTCGCGGTGGTGCCGACAGCGGCGACATCCGAGCCGTGGCCGATCTCGGTCATCGCGAACGCGCCGGGGATCTCGAGGTTCATGATGCCCGGCAGCCACTTCTCGTGGTGCTCCTCGGTGCCGAGTTGCAGCACCGCCGAGCCGAACAGGCCCCACTGCACCCCCGACTTGATCTGCAGGCTCGGGTCGGCGACCACGAGCTCTTCGAAGCCGGCGATGTTGGCGCCGTTGTCGTCCTCGCCGCCCAGCGACTTCGGGAACGCGCGGTGGACGGCCTTGTTCTCGACCAGCAGGTGCAGCTGGCTGAGCACGCGCTCGCGGTGCTCGTCCTTGCCGAGCTCGTCCTTGCGCCAGAACGCGGAGTCCTTGATCATCTCGCGCGCCTGGCGGCGGGTGTCGGCCCAGGTGCCCATCAGTGCGTCGTTGACCGCGGCGACATCGATGTGCGGGGCGGTGAGGGGCTCGATCGACACGTCAGGTGCCGTCGAAGAGCGGGTCGCAGCGTCGACCATGGCAGTCCTCCAAGGAGAAGTAGGGATGCCCCCATGGTAGGTCTGCGACAAATGGGGGCGAACTCCCCTGTCGTGTTCCTCTAAGCGGATGCCGGGACGCCCCGGCATCCGCTTGTCGCGAGCCGACAGCCAGTCGGCGAGAGGGGATCAGAGCGTGAGGCCGTGCCCGAAGCGGAACAGCGGGTCGGCCGTGTCGAACGGCACGTCAGGACGCGAGGCCTCGACCGCCGCCATCGACCGCGGGAGGTCGAACGGGAGCCGGCCCAGCGCGGCAGCCGCTCCGCTGAGCACGTCGAGCAGTGCCGCCCCCGATGCTCCCCAGTTCACCGTGACGGCGGCGACGGCATCCGCGATCGGAGTGAGGATCGGCGGACGGTCGGCGAGCACATCGACCACGGTCGGCACGGCCGCTGCAACCTCGCGCACATGCGCCACGACATCGGCGGAGAAGTCGAGCGATCCCGCGTGGAAGAAGTTCTCGAACATCGTCGCCCGCTCCTCGAACGGGGCCTCCAGGCGGATGACGGCGAGGTCGGCCTCCCCCGGCGTCGCGACGACTTCGCCGTAGGATGCCGCGACCTCGGCGTCGATCCCCTCGACGTAGAGCTTGAGCCCCCGGGCGAAGGGCAGGGCGCCGTCGTTCGTCAGCACGGTGATCGACGCGCGCTGCGCGGCCTCGCCTGCGGCGCGGAACTCGGCCCGTCCGACGACCTCGTCCGCGGCATCTTCATCGACGAAGGGGTTCTCGAAGAGACCGAGCTCGAACTTCTCGCGCAGGATCCGTCGTGCGGACACGTCGATGCGCTCCTCGGAGATCTCACCGGAGGCGACGAGGTCCACCAGCAGCTCCGGATTCGCCTCGCCGCCGAACTGATCGACACCGGCATCCAGCACCTTCTTCATCCGCTCCAGCGGCGACAGGTCCTCCACGCCCCAGGCGCGCGCCGGGAACGGCTGGCCGAAGATCTCGGAGTCGGTGATGAGGCCCCAGTCGGTGCAGACGAGACCGTCGAATCCGTAGCGCTCGCGCAGCAGGCCGGTGATGACCGACTTGTTGAAGCCGAAGCCGACCGCCTCGTACTCGGTGCCGACGGGCATTCCGTAGTACGGCATCATCTGGCGCGTGCCCGCCGCAAGCGCATCCTCGAACGGCTTCAGGTGCAGCTCGAACTCACCGCCGGGGTAGACCTGCTCGCGACCGTACGGGAAGTGCGGGTCTTCACCGTCTTTCTGCGGCCCTCCGCCGGGGAAGTGCTTGGTCATGGTCGAGACGGACCCCGTACCGAAGGCCGCACCCTGGAATCCACGGATGTAGGCGGCGCCGAGCTTGCCGGAGAGCTCCGCATCCTCTCCGAACGTCGCCGTCTGGCGCGCCCAGCGGGGCTCGGTCGCGAGATCGACCTGCGGATGCAGCGCGACTCGCAGCCCGACTGCGGTGTACTCCTGCCGCGCGATGTCGGCGAAACGCTCGACGAGCTCCTCGTCGCGGATGGCCGCGAGCCCCAGGGTCTCCGGCCACTGCGAGAACGGGCCCGCGAGGATCGAGGCGCCGGGGTTCTCGCTGAACGAGTGCCGCGGGTCGGTCGACAGCGTCACCGGGATACCGAGCCGAGTGGATGCCGCGAGCCGCTGCAGCGCGTTCTGCCAGGCCGCGATCTCCCGACCGGTGGGCGCCGCGCCGAGCAGGTTGAAGTGCGTCATCTGCCTGACCTCGAGGAACTCGCGGGCCGAGGGTGTCGCGAACACCGGGTTCGGCTCCTCGAGATCACCGATCGCGATCATCGTGTGGAAGAAGAGACCAGCCTTCTCTTCGACGGTCATCTCGTCGAGGAGGAGCTGCACCCGCTCGTCGACCGGCAGGTCGGCGTCGAGCCAGGGACGCGCGTTGGTCGTGGCGGTGGTGCCAGCGCCGGTGGTGTCGGAGATGGTCACTTGACTCCCTTGATGCGGTAGACGAGAACGGCACCGGCGAACGCGACGAGCGCGCCGAACAGGTACCAGGTGGTGTAGCCGCCGAGCGGCGTGGCCGCGCCCAGGGCGATGATGCCGGGGGCGATGGCCGGAGCGATGGACTGCGGCAGGGCGTTGGCGATGTTGAGGACGCCGAGGTCTTTCGCGACATCGTCGGGGTCGGGGAGCACCTCGGTGGCGAGAGCGAGGTCGACGGAGAGGAACGACCCTGCCCCGAGCCCGATGATCGCCTGGGCGACGATGACGGTGGTGATGTCGGGCGCGACCGCGAGGATGACGAGGCCGACCACCATGATGAGGCCGGCGACGGCGACGAACGGCCGACGCTTGCCGATCTTGTCGGAGAGGAACCCGCCGAGCGGCGAGGAGATCGCCATCGCCGCCATCGAGGCGAGATTCGCGACGAGGATCGTGCCGACGGCACCCTGCTCGTCGAGCCCGAACTTGGTGATGAGGTACAGCGGCAGGAAGGTCGCGATGCCGGCGTAGCCGAACATGACGAAGAACTTGGTGAGCCAGGTCCACCCGAAATCGGGGTGCTTGCGGGGGTTGAAGACGAATGAGCCGAAGAACGTGCCGACCGTGAACCTGTCCGCCGGCTTCTCGGCGAGGCGGCGGTCCTTGAGGAGCAGCACGAAGACGATCACCAGGACGAGCGCGATCACGCCGGGGACGACGAAGCGCTCGAAGTCGCCGGGGAGGAAGTTCACCAGGAAGCTTCCGGCGAGGATGCCGATCGGCGTGGTGATGCCGATGATGCCCGACACCTTGCCGCGGCTCGAGACGGGGACCTGGTCGGGCAGAGTGGCGTTCGCGGCGGCGAGGACCGCGTTCATCGATGCCTGCACGAGGCACCAGGCGAGCAGCACCATGACGACGGAGTTCGCGACGCCGATCAGGACGAAGCCGCCGAGCCCGACGATCGCGCCGCCGAGGATCCAGGGGCGGCGCATGCCCCAGCGCGAGGTCGTGCGGTCGGAGAGGCGCCCGACGAGCGGGTTGGCGATGAGGGCGAAGATCGCGCCGACGCCCATCACGAGGCCGAGGCTTCCCTCGGTGTTGGTCGGGTCGATGCGCTGGATCTTGAAGGCCATGGACACCATGACCGGGGTGAGGAGGGCGAGGTAGACGCCGAAGTTCACGGCGGCGAGGCCGGGCGTGTAGCCGCGCGGGGTCTTCGCCGGCGTTGTTCCCGGTGTCTTGATGCCGGTGGTACCGACGACTGCCGCGTTCGCGGCGGATGACAGCTCTGTCATGACAGTCCTTTCGATGCGCCGCACGTCATCGGGCGAGGCGGCTCTGGGATGAAGATACACGAATCTCGACCGATTGGTAAGTGAAAGCAGACCGATTGGTAATGAGGGAGGATGGAAGCGAGGAAAGAGGATGCGATGACGACGATGACGCCTCCGGGCTCGCGGCGCACCCGTGCCGCGGACACGCGCCGACGGATCGTCGCAGCGGCGCGCGAACTGTTCGTCGCCAACGGCTACCGATCGACTTCTCTGCGCGACATCGCGACGGCGGCATCCGTCAGTCATCCCGGGCTGCTCGGTCATTTCCCCTCGAAGGACGCACTCCTCGCGGAGGTCGTCGGCGAGTTCGAAGCCGAGAACGAGGCCGTGTTCAGTGACATCGCCGCCGCATCCGAACCCGGCGAGCTGATGTTCGCCCGTCTCGCGGAGCGCAACGCCCGGACCCCGGGGTACCTCGAGCTGTTCGCCGCGCTCACCGGAGAGGCGTCGGCGGCGGGGCATCCGGCGCACGAGCGGATGCAGGCGCGCTATGCCCGGTTGCGCAGCCTCAGCCGCGACGTGTTGCAAGACGCGCAGCATCTCGGGGCGATCGCCTCCGAGCGCGACGTCGACGGCGAGATCACGCGCCACACCGCCGGTTGGGACGGGCTCCAGCTGCTCGCGCAGTACCTGCCCGATCAGGTCGATGTGGTCGAGATGCTCGAGGAGCGCGAAGCGCAGTGGGCGCTTCCCACGAGCTGGCGCGACCCCGACGAGCAGGCGCCGGCACCCGAGCCTTCCGGCCCCCTGCCGATCCCCTTCGGGGGCGAGGTGCTCAGCGGAGAGCCGCTCGACGCCGAAGCGGGATACGCGGTGGGACGCCGACGCCGGACACAGATCGTCGCCGACGCCATGCGCCTCTTCTCACGCGACGGCTACGGCGACACCAGTCTCCGCGACATCGCCGAGGCCGTGGGTGTCTCGAAGTCGACCCTGCTGCATCACTACCCGACCAAGGAGCTGCTGCTGAGCGCCGTGCTCTCGGAGCGCGACAACGCGATCCGTGAGCGGGGCGAGGTGCTCAGCTCGGATCGTGCGGGGGATCTGCTGCGTGGCCTTCCCGACGGCGCCAGGGTGAACGCGCAGAGCGAACCCGGACTCGTCGAGGTGTACGCCGTGCTCTCCTGCGAGGCCGTTCCCGCCTCGCATCCGGCGCACGACTACTTCACGAACCGCTTCTCGAGCGCGATCTCGTACTTCACCGAGCTGTTCCGGCTGGCTCAGGTCGACGGCGACCTCCCTGCGCATCGCGACCCCGCGCACGAGGCGCTCTGGCTCATCGCGATGTGGGACGGCCTGCAGTACCAGTGGCTGTATGACCGGGAGGCCGTCGACGTCGCTGCGCACCTGCGAGCGCACCTGGAGGACGTGCTGCCCGTTCGCTGACGCGCGTGCCTCGCGGGGCTCGCTCGCCGCAGGAGGTGGCGCTATGTGCCGCATCCAGGCCCGATTAGCGGCGAAACTTGACACCTCCCCCGGATGTGGACGAAGTCGCTTCCCGGCATCCCGCCCTGCGTTCAGGAGGTGGCACTATGTGCCGCCCGGCGCTCGGCCCAGCGGCAGAATGCGACACCTCCGCGGGAGGTCAGCGGGTGCAGTCCCCGGTCAGGCGGTAGCGATGACCGCGAGCACGCCTTCGCCGTATGCCTCACGCTTCTTCGCACCGATGCCAGTGATGCCGTCGAGGTCGGCGAGCGACGCCGGACGGTGCTCGGCGAGGGCGCGCAGCGTCGCGTCGCCGAACACGATGTACGCGGGAACCCCCTGCTCGCGCGCAGTCTCGGCGCGCCATGCGCGGAGCGCCTCGAACAGCCCGCGGTCCCCGGCATCCAGCGCATCCGCCGCGCTGGCCTTGCGTGCGCGCGACGAGGATGCCGGGCGGCCGATCGTGTCTTTCCGCAGCGGCACGGCGGTCTCGCCGCGCATCACGGCGGCCGCCGGCTCGCCGGGTGCGAGCGTGCCGTAGTCGCCCTGGGCGACGAGGATGCCGCGCGCCAGGAGCTGCCGCACGACGCTCCGCCAGTCCTGATCGGAGAGATCGGCACCGATGCCGTAGGTGGTGAGCTTGTCGTGACCCTGCTGCCGGATGCGTTCGGTCGAGGCACCGCGCAGGATGTCGACGAGATGCCCCGCGCCGAACGACTGGTTGCGCTCGCGCTTGAGCCGGACGATCGTCGAGAGCAGCTTCTGCGCGGGGACGAGGCCGTCGAAGGTCTCGGTGTCGTCGAGGCAGGTGTCGCAGTTGCCGCAGGGCCGAGACTGCTGTCCGAAGTAGCCGAGCAGATTCTGCCGGCGGCACTCCACCGTCTCGCAGAGCGCGAGCATCGCGTCGAGGTGCTGCCCCAGCCGCATCTTGAACGTGCGGTCACCGGGGCTCTGGTCGATCATGCGGCGCTGCTGCACGACATCGCCGAGGCCGTAGGCCATCCACGCGACCGAGGGCTCGCCGTCGCGGCCGGCGCGGCCCGTCTCCTGGTAGTACCCTTCGACGGACTTGGGCAGATCGATGTGCGCGACGAAGCGCACGTCGGGCTTGTCGATGCCCATGCCGAACGCGATCGTCGCGACCATGACCACACCGTCGTCGCGGAGGAAGCGCGACTGGTTCGCGGCCCGCACCTCGGCCGGAAGACCCGCGTGGTACGGCAGCGCGTCGAACCCCTGGGCCGCGAGGTAGGTGGCCGTCTGCTCGACCGACTTGCGGCTCAGCGCATAGACGATGCCGGCGGGTGGGGTCCCTGAGCCGGTCGAAGGGTCCAGGGACTTGATGAACGAGGCGAGCTGTTTCCGCGGATCGACCTTCGGCACGATGCGGTACTGAATGTTCGGGCGGTCGAAGCTGGCGACGAAGTGCTCGGCCTTCGCCAGCTGCAACCGCTCGGTGATCTCCTTGTGAGTGGCCGCGGTCGCCGTGGCGGTGAGCGCCATGCGGGGGACACCCGGGAATCGCTCGCCGAGATCGCCGAGCGTCAGGTAGTCGGGGCGGAAGTCGTGGCCCCACTGCGACACGCAGTGCGCCTCGTCGATCGCGATGACGCTGAGCGTGCCGCGCTGCAGGAGGGCCGTGGTCTGCGCGTTCGAGAGTCGCTCCGGCGCGACGTAGATGAGGTCGAGCTCGCCGGCGACGTAGGAGCGCTCGACCTCGCGGCGCTCCTCGATCGCCTGCGTGGAGTTCAGATAGGCGGCCCGGACGCCGTTGGCGCGCAGCGCATCGACCTGATCGTGCATGAGGGCGATCAGTGGGCTGATCACCAGCCCGGTGCCCTCTCGCACGAGTGCCGGCACCTGGTACGTGACGCTCTTGCCGGCGCCCGTCGGCATCAGTACGACGGCGTCACCGCCGCCGATCACCTGCTCGACGATCGCGGCCTGGTCGCCGCGGAACTCGTCGTACCCGAAGACCGTGTGAAGGGCCTCGGCGGCGGTCGGGTAGCGGCTCGGCGTGGCCTTGCGGACGGCCGACGCGGAGGGAGCGGATGCTCGCGGCGAAACCGGAGTCGTCGGCCCCTGGCCCCAGTCGAGCGGCGGTTCGAAACCGGCACCCTGCGGCTCCCAGTCCATCGGCTCCGGTGGTGCGCTCGGCTCCCAGCCGCCGTCGTCCCATGGCTCGTCTGCGTACCCTTCGACAGGCTCAGGGACCCAGCCTTGGTACGGGTCACGGGGAGTCTGCGGCATCCTTCCAGCGTAACGATCCCCGCCGACGTCGGCCGCCCGTCTCCACAGATCCGGGCGTAAGTTGGATGCAGACGCATGAAGGAGGCCCGATGACCGGCATCACCGTGACCCGCAACGACGAGGAATCGCGCTATGAGATCCGCGCGGACGATGTGCTCGCGGGCTTCGCCGCCTTCGACCTCCGCCCCGGATCCATCCGGTTCATCCACACCGAGATCGACGACGCCTTCCAGGGACAGGGCCTGGCCGGAAAGCTCGCATCGGCGGCGTTGACGGATGCCGCGGCATCCGGTGAGGCGATCGTGCCGCTCTGCCCCTACATCGCCAGGTACCTCGAGACGCACGAGATCGACGGCGCGGAGATCCGCTGGCCGCGCGCTTCGACGGGCTCAGCGACCCAGGCGGAAGGCTCGGGCCCTTCGACAGGCTCAGGGACCCAGGGCGAATGATCGGGCAGCGCCAGCTCGTTCTGGAACCGCGCGAGGTCCCGCTCGGCGGGGTCCGCGGCATGAACGTGCTGCGGGCGCTTCCGCACCGCAACCTGCCGACCATCGGCGCCTGGTGCTTCCTCGATCGGTTCGGCCCCGCCGAGACGAAGATGCGCGTCGAACCGCATCCCCACATCGGCCTGCAGACCGTGACCTGGCCGCTCGTCGGCGAGATCCGGCACCGCGACTCGCTCGGCAGCGACGCCGACCTGCGGCGCGGGCAGCTGAACCTGATGACCGCCGGTAACGGCATCTCGCACTCGGAGTATTCGATCGGCGACGGACCGATCCCTCTCGATGCGCTGCAGCTGTGGGTCGTGCTGCCCGAGTCAACTCGTCACGGCGCGGCCGGCTTCGAGCGGCACACGGACCTTCCCGGCGCGACGATCGCCGCAGCGGAAGGATCGGATGCCACGGCCACGGTCGTCCTCGGCGAGTTCGCCGGCGTGCAGTCTCCCGCCACCGTGCACACGCCGATCGCCGGAACCGAGATCGTGCTGTCCCCCGGGTCACGAGTGCGCCTGCCGCTGCGGGCCGACTGGGAGCACGCCGTCATGCTCGTCGAGGGCGATGCCGTGGTGTCGGAGCATCCGATGGAGCGCAATGAGCTGCTCTACCTCGGCGACTCCCGCGACGAGGTCGAGGTGTCGTCCGCTCAGGGCGCGCTGCTGTTCCTGCTCGGCGGAGAGCCGTTCGAGGACGACATCGTGATGTGGTGGAACTTCGCCGGGCGCACGCACGACGAGATCGTCGCGGCGCGCGAGGCGTGGGAGGCGGAGTCCTCGACCGGCGCGGCATCCGCCCGCTTCGGCGAGGTCGAGGGACACGCCGTGCGCATCCCCGCCCCTCCCCTGCCCGATGTGCGGTTGATGCCCCGAGGCCGCAAGATCTGATTTCGAATCGCGCGAATGGTCGATGTGGACGACCTTTTCGCGCAAGTTGCGCGATTCGAAACGAGGGGGTCAGCCGCGCTCCGGCGTATGCACCCGGGCGAGGAAGCGGTCGGCGCGCGGCGAAGGGCCATGCGGATCGAGCAGCGACACCACGATGGTGACCGCGGCGGCGAGCGGAATCGTCCAGGCCGCCGGCTGCGCCAGATACGGAGCCGCGACCCCGATGCCGCCGATCACGGCGTGCACGAGCAGCGCGAGTCCTGCGGCGAGCCCGCCGGACAGCATCCCCGCCACGGCGCCGCGGGCGGTGAGCCCGCGCCACCACACCCCCATCAGCACCACCGGCGACAGGGTCGACGCGGCCACCACGAACACGACGCCGACGCTCGACCCGAGCCCTGCCGGAGCCGTCAGCAGCGCGACGGCGAGGGGCACGAGCGCGCAGAGCACGGCCGACAGGCGGAACGAGCGCACCGATCCCGAGAACACGTCCTGGCTGATCACCCCGGCGAGCGACACCACGAGTCCGGCCGAGGTCGCCAGGAACGCGGCGAACGCCCCGGCCACGATCAAGGCGGTCAGCAGCTCGCCGAACACTCCGGGGAACACCCGCGACGGCAGCAGCAGCACGACCGTGTCGGCGATCCCCGGCACCGCAAGATCGGGCGCCGCGATGCGCGCGAGCAGCCCCATCGTGCTCGACACCGCGTAGAACGCGCTGACCATGACGATCACGATCACGGTGGTCCGTCGCGCCGACACTCCGGTCGGACTCGTGTAGAACCGCACCAGCACGTGCGGGAGTCCCATGGTCCCCAGCAGCAGAGCCAGCAGCAGGGATGCCGTCTCGTACGCGTCGAACCCCGAAGGCCCTGCCTCGGCCGGGAAGACCAGCGCCGGGTCGAAGTCGTGCGGGCCGCCGCCGAGCGCGAAGGCTATGCACACCACCGGTACGAGGAGGGCGGTGAGCTTGAGCCAGTACTGGAACGCCTGCACGTAGGTGATGGCACGCATGCCGCCCGCCGCCACGGCCGCAGCGACCAGCACCGCGACCGTCACTGCGCCGACCCACGCGGGCACACCGGCGACGACGAGCAGGGTGATGCCGGCTCCGTGCAGCTGCGGCACGATGTACAGCCAGCCGATCACGAGCACCGCGACGCTGGTGACCCGGCGGGCGGCCGTCGACTCCAGTCGCGCCTCCATGAAATCGGGGATCGTGTACGCGCCGCTGCGACGGAGCGGGGCGGCGACGAAAGCCAACACCAGCAGATAGCCCGCCGCATAGCCGATCGGGAACCAGAAGCCGCGGGCCCCGTCGAGCAGCACCAGGCCCGACAGCCCGAGGAACGTCCCGGCCGAGAGGTACTCGCCGCTGATCGCGGAGGCGTTCCACACCGGCCGCACCGTGCGGGAGGCGACGAAGAAGTCACCGGTCGTGCGAGAGATGCGCAACCCGTAGACGCCGATGAGCAGCGTCGCGACGACGACGAAGGCGACGCCCACGAGGTCCATGACGGCGTTCACTCGCGCTCCCGAAGTGCCCGGTAGCGCCGTTCGTTGCGGGCCGCGGTGCGCACATGGAGCACGGCGAACACCAGGATGACCGGGTAGAACGCATACGCCTGCAGCAACCACGACAGCGGCACACCCCAGATCACCACTTCGCCGATCTCGGGGATCAGGGCGATCGTCAGCGTCAGCGCGACCACCACGAGCACGAAGCCCGCGACGGTGCCGAGCGCCAGGCGAAGCTGGCTGCGCATGAGCGCGCGTGCGTAGACGGCATCCGCCTCGTCCACCGGCGAGCCGGGCAGGGCGATGCCGCGGGTGAAGGTCGCCGGCCGCCGGGCGGGCAGGTCGGCCGTCACCCGCACGCGCTTGGGCGTCTCCCGTCCGCTGCCCCCGCTCATCCGGAGCTCTCGCCGCGCAGGAGGGCCTCGCGCACCGCCGGAACCATGCGCCTGCTGACCGGAAGCGACAGATCGCCGATCGAGACCGAGGGGTCGGCGCCGGACAGGCGCGCCTCGGTCACGGCCGCGATGCGCACCAGAGAAGAGCGGTGGATGCGGAGGAATCCGGCATCCGTCCATCGGGTCTCGAGCTCTGAGATCGGGATGCGGACCAGATGCCCCGCGCCGTCACCGGTGTGCAACCGGGAGTAGTCGCCCTGCGCCTGCACCCAGCGCACGTCGTTCCGCCGCACGAAGCGCACGGCCGACCCGACCGTGACAGGGAGCATCTCGTCGTCGCTGGCCTTCGCCGCGTCGCCGAGTTCGACGACCCGATCGACGGCGCTGCGCAGCCGCTGGGCTCTGACGGGCTTCAGCAGGTAGTCGGCGGCGCGCAGCTCGAAAGCCTCGACGGCACGGGCGTCGTCTGCCGTCACGAACACCACCGCCGGCGGATGGGCGAGGCCGAGCAGGGCACGCGCGAGCTCGGTGCCGGTGAGCCCGGGCATGTGGATGTCGAGGAAGGCGATCTGCACCGCGCGGGCCGACAGCTGGCGCAGGGCATCCGCACCGCTCGTCGCGGTGAGGATCTCGCCGATGCGCTCGTCGCTACGCAGCAGGTGGACGAGCTCGTCCAGCGCCGGCTTCTCGTCGTCGGCGACGAGGACGTCGATCATGCGTTCTCCGGATCGTGCAGCGGGTCATGCAGCGGCTGCGACTTCGGCACCCGCATGCGCACCAGGGTACCCGCGCCCGTGTTGGTCTCGACGACCAGTCCGCCTTCGGCGCCGTAGAGCTGGCGGAGGCGCGTGTCGACGTTGCGGAGCCCCACGTGCAGACCGTCGTCGCCGGCGGTGAGTGTGGTGCGCAGCGCCTCCGGATCCATCCCGACCCCGTCGTCCTCGACGGCGATCTCGGTATGCGTGCCGTCGTCGCGGGAGCTGATGCGGATCTCGCCGCCGCCCTCGCCGGGTTCCAACCCGTGGCGCACGGCGTTCTCGACCAGAGGCTGCACCGAGAGGAACGGGATGACGGTGGCGAGTGTCTCCGGCGCGATCCGCAGGGTGACGCGCAGCCGGTCGCCGAACCGTGCCCGCTCGAGCTCGAGGTAGGAGTGGATGCTGCCGAGCTCTTCGGAGAGCGTGGTGAACTCGCCGCGACGGCGGAACGAGTAGCGGGTGAAGTCCGCGAACTCGAGCACGAGCTCGCGGGCCCGCGCCGGGTCGGTGAGGATGAAGGAGGCGATGGCGGTGAGCGCGTTGTAGATGAAGTGCGGCGAGATCTGCGCCCGGAGCGAGCGCAGCTCCGCCTCGGCGAGCTGAGTGCGCGAGGCGTCGAGGTCGCCGAGCTCGACCTGCGCGGCGCACCAGTCCGCGACCTCCTCGGCGGCGCGCACGAGAGCGGCGCGCACCGGGGCGGCGAACGCGACGACCACGCCGACGATCCGCCCACCGACGAGGATCGGCGCACCGACCGCCTCGAGGTCGTCCTCCCGATCCGGCGAGGGGAACACCTGCCGACGGCGGGACCCGGTGACCTGCGTGGCGATGCGGAGAGCGGCGGACTCGAGGCCGTCGGACGCGCCGTCGAACGACACGGTGCCCTCGGCGCTGACGATCGCGACCGCCGTGCTGCCGAGCAGCACACGCAGGTGACGGGCGGCCTTGACGACCTCCGGCGCCGCGAGCCCTGCGCGCAGGTGCGGAGCTGCGAGACTCGCGTGATGCAGCGCGCGCAGGGCGCCCTGCTCCGCGTCGCTGCCGAGATCCGTCGCCCCGCGCGCGAGACGACGTGCCAGCAGCAGCAGCACGGTCAGGACCACGCCGCCGATCACGCCCAGCACGGCAGCGAGAACGACGTCAGTCATGCGTTCAGCATAAAGAGGTCGGCAGCCCTTGTCTCAGCAGCAGCGGGCGCCGGGATTGCGGTCCTGGTCATCCATCTTCTGCCGCCAGAACTGCCGCTCGGTCATCGGCTCCTCCCCGGGATGCTCCCGCCGGTGGTGCGCGACATACGTCGCGTAGGCCGTGTCGCCCATCAGCGTCGTCATGTACCAGCGGATGCCGCGGCCCACCCGCCCTGCGGCACGCGCGAGCGTGCGCAGAGGGTGGGTGGTCGCGGCATCCGCCTGTGTCTCGCTCATCAGTGGCTCGACGCCTTGCGGTCCTCGGCGAGGATCGGCTCCCACTGCTTCTCGAGCTCGCGCTCGGCGGCGTTCGGCAGGAAGCCGGCCGGGGCGAAGCGTCGCGAGGCCACGGGTTCGTCCTCGGTGTTCTCACCGCCGCCGTTGCGGATCGCCGTGATCGTCGCGATCACGGCGGTGATCATGACGATGACCGCGAGGGTGACGAAGATGATCGACAGCGTGCCCTGGACGGCCGTGTTCCGGATGACGGCATCGAGCACCTCCGGGGCGCCGAGGGTGTCGTCGCCCGAGTCACGAGCGGCCACGTACTTGAAGTGGTTCGCCCAGTAGCCGATGGCGGGGACCGGCGAGAGGATCTTGTACAGCGACGCCGTGATGGTGACGACCGCGGTGAACGCGAGCGGGAGGCCGATGATCCAGAGCCACGTGAAGTACGACGGGCCGCGCTTGGCCACGATGGCCAGCACCACGGCGAGCGCGATCGCGGCGAGCAGCTGGTTCGCGATGCCGAACAGCGGGAAGAAGGTGTTGATGCCGCCGAGCGGGTCGGTGACGCCGAGGATGAGGATCGCTCCCCAGCCTGCCACCATGATCGCGGTGCAGATCCAGACACCGGGACGCCACGTCACGTCACGGAACTTCGGGAACCAGGCGCCGATCGAGTCCTGCAGCATGAAGCGCGCGACACGGGTGCCGGCGTCCACCGCGGTGAGGATGAACAGCGCCTCGAACATGATCGCGAAGTGGTACCAGAACGCCATGAGGGCCTGCCCGCCGAAGGCCTGCTGCATGATGGTCGCAAGTCCGAGCGCGAGAGTCGGTGCGCCGCCGGTGCGGGAGACGATCTCCTCGCCGACAGCATCCGCTGTTCCGGTGAGCATCTCGGGCGTGAGGTTCACGCCGGTCAGCCCCAGCGAGTTCACGAAGGCGACGGCACCTTCGACCGTGCCTCCTGTCGCCGCCGCCGGGGCGTTCATGGCGAAGTAGATGCCCTGGTCGATCGAGATCGCGGCGACCAGCGCCATGATCGCGACGAACGACTCCATGAGCATGCCGCCGTAGCCGATGAAGCGCGACTGGCGCTCCTTCTCGATGAGCTTCGGAGTGGTGCCGGAGGCGATCAGGGCGTGGAAGCCCGACAGCGCTCCGCAGGCGATCGTCACGAACAGGAACGGGAAGAGCGGGCCCGCGAACACCGGACCCATCCCGTTCTCGCCGAAGATGCTGACGGCGGGGACGGTGATCTCGGGACGCACCAGGATGATCGCACCGGCGAGCATCACGATCACGCCGATCTTCATGAAGGTCGACAGGTAGTCCCGCGGTGCGAGCAGCAGCCAGACCGGGAGCACCGCGGCGATGAAGCCGTAGATGATGATGCCCCACGCGATCGTGGTGCGGTCGAGGGTGAAGATCGCCTGACCCCAGTCGGTCGCCGCGACCTGACCTCCGCCGATGATCGCGGCCATCAGCAGCACGAAGCCGATGAGCGAGACCTCGGTGACCTTGCCCGGACGCAGGAAGCGCAGGTAGACGCCCATGAAGATCGCGATCGGGATGGTCATCGCGACCGAGAAGACGCCCCACGGGCTCTCGCCGAGGGCGTTGACGACGACGAGGGCGAGGATCGCGACGATGATCAGCATGATCAGGAGGGACGCGATGATCGCGGCGGTGCCGCCGATCCTGCCGAGCTCCTGCCGGGCCATCTGACCGATCGTGCGTCCGCCGCGGCGCATCGAGAAGAAGAGCACGGTGTAGTCCTGCACCGCACCGGCGAGCACGACGCCCACGATGATCCAGATCGTGCCGGGGAGGTAGCCCATCTGCGCGGCGAGCACCGGGCCGACGAGCGGGCCGGCGCCGGCGATGGCGGCGAAGTGGTGGCCGTAGAGCACGCGGCGGTCGGTGGGGACGTAGTCCTTGCCGTCCTGCTTGACCTCGGCCGGAGTCGCGCGACGGTCGTCGGGGCGGGTGATGTACTTCTCGATCACCTTCGAGTAGAAGCGGTAGCCGATCAGGTACGTGCAGACGGCCGCGAACACGAACCAGATCGCGTTGACGGTCTCACCGCGGACGATCGCGAGCATCGTCCAGGCCACGGCGCCCAGCAGGGCGATGGCCGACCAGATGAGGATCTTCGGCAGGGTCCAGCGGTTCGCCTTCTCGTGATGCTCCTCCGAGAGGGCGACGGCTGGAAGGTCCGGGTCGGTCACAGTCATGGGGGTCTCCTCGGGATACGCGACGTTGCGTTCCCCCACGTTAGAAAAGCGGTGGTGCCGCATGCGCGTCGGAGAGCGGATGCTGCGACGAGCGGCGCCGATCACGCGATGAGTGGACGTTTCGTCTCCCTCGCGGAGACCCGCGCTGAGCGAGCCCCGGCGAGTCGAAGTGCCACTCGCTCAACGACCGGGAGGGAGGAGCCCGGTCGTTGAGCGAGCGAAGCGAGACGAAACAGTGGGGGCTTACTCCGGCTTCGCCGTCTCCGGGGCTTCCGTCGGCGGGGCCTCGGTCGGCGGTGCTTCCGTCGGCGGCGCCTCGGTCGGCGGGGCCTCCGTCTCCGGGGCCTCGGTCGGCGGGGTCTCCGTCTCGGGAGCCTCCGTCTCCGGTGCTTCCGTCTCGGGAACATCCGCCGCTGCCGGTGCGTCGACCGTCAGGATCGTGCGGACCTCCGAGTCGCCGTACTGCACGAGCCCGAGGTAGCGCGCTCCCGGAGTGAGACCCGTCCAGCCGAGCTGGTAGCTCGTCTTCTCACCGCGGACCACCGAGAGCGGGTTCGGCGTCGCGGTGAGAGCACCCTCGCCGGCCGGCAGCACGTTGGCGTAGGTCATGTCCCACGTCATCGGGCCCGTCGTCGAGTAGATGTTCGCCACCACGAGGTAGGTGCCGGCGGTGGGCGCGGGGATCGTGACCCTCTCGTCCGCCGATCCGGATGCCGATTGCCAGCGCTGGTAGTACTGCAGGTCGTCGGCGCTCACCACGCGGTACACGGTGAGGTCGAGGTCGCTGCCGTCGTCGTCCGACGAGTCGAGGTCGAAGCGCGAGAGCGTGGTGCCCTCGGGCACATCGACGATCCAGGCGACGTCCTTGTCGGCGTCTCCGGAGTTCTCGTCACCTGAGTGGCCCTCGACTGGATTGTCCGGGTCGGCGAGCAGCTCGAACGCGGCGAGTCCGGACAGGTTCAGTGGGAGCTCCCCGGTGAGGCCGGGGGTGACCTCGACCGTTGTGCTGCCGTCGACGCCTGAGCCCGTGACCTCAGCCGGAGCATCCGCCGTCACCGGGAACACCGCGATCGGCGAGCGCACCGTGTTCTTCGCGCTGGTCCAGACGAGCGATCCGGTCGCCCACTGCTCGACCGGAGCGCTGGCGTTGTCGAACGTCACCGTGAAGGTCTTCGTCTGCCCGGGCTTGTCGAACGTCAGCTGCTGCGGGGTGACCTTCACGTTCACGCCGGGCACCGAGGCCTTGGCCGTGAAGACGCCCTTCTCGGTCGAGGTGACCGACCGCGTCACGGTCTGCGCGCTTGCCAGCGTGCCGATCGAGATCGACGCCTGGTTCAGATCGCTGCCGTCGATCGGCTCGATCCCCGGGAAGTCCGAGAGACCCTTGCCGTCGAGGAACGCGGCCCAGTCCTTCGCACCGTTGAGGTACAGCAGACCCGGGTTGAAGAAGCGCGTCGGGTCGACGTGACCGGCACCCTGCTCGAACGGGTTCGTGTTCGGCGAGCCATCCGCGAGCACCGTGTCGTAGGCGGTCGTCATCATGGCCGACTTGACCTCGGCGGGCGTCGCCTTCGGACGCTCACCGAGATACAGCGCGCCGAGACCTGCGACATGCGGCGACGACATCGAGGTGCCCGAGAGGATGCCGAACGTCGGCTCCTCTCCCGGAGCGTTGTCGGTCGCCGCGAGGATCGCGACACCGGGAGCCGTGACATCCGGCTTCAGCACATCGCTGCCGTCGGCGAGCATCGGGCCGCGGCTCGAGAACCCGGCGATCTGCGGCGTCGGCGTGGTCACACCCGTGGTGTTCTCGCCGACCAGCGAGATCGGGCGATCGGTGCCGCCCTGCACATAGGCGAGCACGGCCGCGCGGTGCACCGAGCTGAGGTGCACGGCCGGGACGGCGTGGAAGTCGTTGTCGAGCGAATCCGCACCCCCCGGCACGTTCACGAGGACCATGCCGATGCCACCGGCATCCTTCACGACCTGAGATTTCTCCGCTCTCGCGTTGCCTCCGCGATCGCAGACGACGATGCGTCCTGCGATCTCGGCCGGGTCGAGCGCCCCTGGTACGCAGAGGGCGGCGTCGGCGGCGGCGGCGCCGGCTGCCGCAGCATCCCCCGCATAGATCGACGGACCGGTCACGGTCTCGCCGAACGGCACGCTCACCGAGGCGCCGGCCTGTTCGAAGCCTTCGAACTGCACCGTGCCCTCCCACGTCGGGATGGTGGATGCCGCGACGGTCGTGTACCAGGGCGAGGCATGGTCGGCCGTCGCCGGGTCGGGACCGTCGTTGCCGGCGCTGACCGCGACGAAGACGCCTGCGGCCGCTGCGCTCATGAACGCGAGGTCCTCCGGGGACATGACGGTGGTGGCCGATCCTCCGCCGATCGAGTAGTTGATCACGTCGACGCCGTCGGCGACGGCCTGATCGATCGCGGCGACGAGGTCGCTGAGAGCGCAGATGTCGTCGGTGGTGACGGCGGTGTCGGGGCCCACGTAGCAGGCCTTGTACGCGGCGACCTTGGCGCCGGGGGCGACGCCGGAGACGGTGCCGAGGTCGACGCCTTCGACGGATGCCGCGACCTTGAAGTTGCCGGCTGCGGTGCTGGCGGTGTGCGAGCCGTGTCCGTCGCCGTCGCGCGGCGAGAGGTAGTCGTACTGGAAGTCGAAGCCCGCTGCCTCAGCACCCCGGTAGAAGTACTGGCCGCCGATGAGCTTGGACGAGTAGTCGCTCCTGTCCCAGTCCTGCGCTTCGACGATCGGGGACTGGAACTGCCCGCCGTCGGACTTGTCGAAGTACACGAAGGAGCCGTCGGTGTAGGGCTGGTTGCCCTTGTGACGGTTCTGCTGCTTGTTCTGCTTCTTGAGCTTCTTGCCCGTGAAGGACGGATGCTCCGGCGCGATGCCGGTGTCGATCACACCGACGACGACGCCCTCGCCTGCTTTGTCGACGCCGCCGGTCTGCTGCCAGACTCCGCCACGGCCCTTGCGGTCGTCGCCGAGACCGAGGAAGTCGGTCGAGGTCTGGGCGACAGGGTGCCGGATCTCATCGGGATAGACGGCGTACACGTCTTTCGAGGCACGGAGCTCGTCGACCTGTTCGCCGGTGAGGTCGGCGCTGAATCCGTTCAGCGCGACCTGATAGGTCGTGTCGGGCGTGATGCCCACCTGCGTGGCGAGGTCGGTCTGCTCGGTCTCGAGATGCTCGACGTAGCGCTGGGAATCCTGCGACTGCGTCTCGAGCTGCTCGCCCTCGGCAGGCTTGGTGGCCTTGAGGCCCTTCACATCGCCTGTGTAGCTGGCGAGGGGATCGGCCTTCATCACGACGATGTAGTGGCCGGGGGTGCCGCCGATGGGAACGGGGTGCGTCACCTCCTCCGCCGCGTAACCTGCGGTTGCCGTCGATGCGATGAACAGCGTCGCCAGGGTGGTGGCTGCTGCCATCCGGAGGGGTGTTCGACCCATGTGCTTCTCCCGATGATCTCGATCATGCGGCGACGTTGCCGCACTGCGGCTCAAATTAGTCCGGGGTCGACAGGCGCGCCAGGGGCCTGCCGGAAACCTAGACCTAGGGCCACAGGGGTGACTTTCGTCGACATGAGGTGGGCGCGGTGGTCCTTTTTCACGGTCCCCGTCCGGCCGTCGGCGTTCAGCCCGCAAGTAGGCTGGGACGGTGTCCCCGCCCCCCGTTCTTTCGACCAGACTGCTGCTGGTCTGTGCGGCGATCGGCGTCGCCACGGGCATCATCGGCGGAGTCGCGGGCTGGTTGACCGTCCCCGTGCTGGCCGGCCCGGTCTTCTTGTACGGCCTCGTGCTCGGGTCGCACGTGCTGCCCGGGATCATCGCTCAGGAGGTGCTGCGGCGACCTCTCGTGGCGCTGGTCACGCACGTCATCGCGGCACTTGTCGCGAGCGCGTTCAACCCGGCGTGGTCGCTGCGTTTCATCGGCACGGCGCTGTTGTTCGGAGCGATCCAGGAGGGCGTCGCGGCGCTCACCCGGTACCGGGCGTGGGGCGCCTGGCGGTTCTTCATCTCGGCCGCGGTCATCGGCGTGGTCGTCGCCGTCGTGGTGTTCTTCGCCGCGCACCTGGGTGCGCTGCCGCTGTGGGCGCAGGTGCTGTACCTCGTGATCTCGGTGCTGGGACCCATCGTCTGGACTGCCGCCGGACTCGCCATCGGGGCGGCGTTGCGGCGAGCCGGGGTCGCTCAGCGCTGATGCTCGCGCCTGTTCGGGCGATGGTGAAATCAGGTAAGGCTCAGCTAAGTTAGAAGGGTTCGATCCACCGACCCAGGACTACGCCGTGCGCCCATCCGCGCCCCTCCTCAGCGTGCGTGAGCTCTCACTCACCCACGCGGATGCCGCGCACCCGTCGCCTCGCGACGTCACGTTCGACATCGCGGCGGGCGAGGTCGTGCTGCTGCTGGGTCCTTCGGGCTCGGGCAAGTCGACGCTCACACTCGCCCTGAACGGGCTGATCCCGCACGCGCTCCCCGCGACGATGACAGGCACGGTCGAGGCCGGCGGGCTCGATACGGCGACGACCCACACGGCGACGCTGAGCACGCAGGTCGCGATGGTGTTCCAGGATCCGGACGCGCAGATCGTCACGGGCACCGTGTACGACGAGGTCGCGTTCGGGCCGGAGAACCTGCTCCTGCCGCTGCCTGCTGTTCGCGAGCGGGTCGAGGACGCGCTCCGCCGCGTCGGACTGTGGGAACGACGCGACGACAACCCGGATCACCTCTCGGGCGGTGGCCGACAACGTCTCGCGATCGCGTGTGCGCTGGCGATGGGGTCTCCACTCATCGTGCTGGACGAGCCGACCGCGAACCTGGATCCGCAGGGCATCGACGACGTGTACGCCGCGCTGACCGATGTGATCGGGGCGGGGGATCGCGCGATCCTGCTCGTGGAGCACAACCTGGATGCGGCGATGGGGTTCCTCACGCGCACGATCGTGCTCGACCGCGAGGGTCGGGTCGCGTTCGACGGGCCGGCCGCAGAGGTCATCCGGGAGCATGCCGATGAGCTCGTCACGATGGGTGTGTGGCTGCCTGCGGCGACACTGGCGGCGCTGCGGCTGCGGGAGCAGGGGCATGTGTTCGACGTGCTGCCCCTGTCGCCGGAGGAGCTGGCTCAGTCCCTCCGGTCGTTGAGCGAGGACGCTTCGACTCGCCAAAGCTTGCTCAGTGCGGATCTCCGCGACGAGACGAAACGCAGCTCCGCTCGCTCAACGACCGAAGCCCCGACAATCATCCGCGCCCGGGGGCTGACGGTACGGCGGCGACGGACCGAGATCCTGCACGGCGTCGATCTGGACATCGCAGAGGGCAGTCTCACCGCGATCGTCGGTGCGAACGGTGCGGGCAAGACCACGCTGATTCAGGCGCTCGCGGGAGTCGTGGCACCGCCGAAGGGGCAGGTGAGCGTCGACGGCATGGACCCCGGTTCGGCTTCGCCGCGGGATCTGTCGTCGCGCATCGGGTTCGTGTTCCAGAATCCGGAGCATCAGTTCATCGCGCACACGGTGTTCGATGAGCTCGCGCACGGTCTGACCCTTCGCTCTCCCCGCCTCCCTCCAGCCATCGCTCCGCGCTGCCCGGAGCCTCCGAGGCGCGTGGCCCCGGCTCAGGGACCCGGAGAACGAAAGATGTCGGATGCCGAGATCGCGGCTCGCGTGGAGGAGATGCTCGCCCGCTTCGGGCTCGAGCACAAGGCGGACGTGCATCCGTTCCTGCTCTCGGGCGGGGAGAAGCGGCGCCTCTCGGTCGGTACCGCCCTGATCACGCGCCCGCGGGTGCTGGCGCTGGATGAGCCGACGTTCGGGCAGGATCGCGCCAGAGCATCCGAGCTCCTCGAGCTGCTGCGGAACCTGCGTGCCGAGGGGACGACGATCGTGATCGTCACCCATGATCTGCAGCTGGTCGCCGAGCACACCACCCACACGGTCGTCTTGAAGGATGGCCGGGTTCATGCCGCGGGCCCGACGTCGACGTTGTTCCAGGACGAACAGGTGTTCGCCGAGGCGGGTCTGCGCCTTCCCCCGTTGCAGCGGGTGCTGGCATCCGCCGGTCTGGAGGTGTCGTCGTGACCGCCACTGCGCCGACTCCCGCGTCTGCCGCCTTCGACCCGTACGCGACGATGACGGTCACGTCGCGGCACCAGTTCCTGTATGCGCTGAACCCGCTCGCGAAGGTCGTGGGCTTCGCGCCGGCGATGGTGCTGCTCATCTTCGTGCGCGATCTCGCGACTCCGGCCGCTTTCCTCGTGCTCGCGTACGCGGTGATCATGATCGGCGCCCGGCTCACCGGTCGGCTGTTCGCGCTCATGCTGCTCGCGCTGCCGGTCGGCGTGCTGGCGATCGGCGTCGGCTTCTCGCTCTGGGTGGACGCGGCACTCGTTGCGGACAGTGCGCCGTTCCTGCGGGTCGGCGACTGGACGCTGTACTCGGGCGCGCTCGAGATCGGCTTCGCCACCGCCCTGCGCCTCGGCTCGATCATGGCGCTCGCGCTGATCGGCGGCCTCACGACGACCGGTCCTGACCTCGTCCGTGCGAGCGTGCAGCAGCTGCGAGTGCCGTACCGGATCGGATACACGGCTCTGGCGGCGTTCCGGTTCGTGCCGCGGTTCGGGCACGAGCTCGCCGTGATCCGTGCGGCGCACCGCGTGCGTGGGCATCACGGCGGGCGGGGTCCGTTCGCTCGCATCGCTCGCGGATGGGGGTACATCGTGCCGCTGCTGGCGGGGGCGATCCGCCACGCCGAGCGCGTGGCTCTTGCGATGGACTCGCGCGCGTTCGGCGCTCATCCGACGCGCACCGAGCGGCATCTCGTGCCGTTCCGTGCGCGCGACTTCGTCTTCACGGTGGCGAGCGTCGCGGCATCCGCTGCGATCTTCGTCGCGTTCTTCCCCTGGCAGCTGCCCTGAAAGGCGCCCGATGGCATACAGCAAGTTGGTCAAACCCGAGTCGTCCGAGCTCATCCACCTCGAGGTGCTGCGCAGCGAACGGCTGTCGGCGCACTGGGTGCGGGTGACCCTCGGAGGTCGTGAGATCGAGAAGTTCCGGCCGATGGGCTTCGACCAGTGGTTCCGCCTGTTCCTGCCGATCGGCGGCGACGGAGGACTCGACCGCGTGCCGGCGAAGGCCAACAAGATGTTCGGGTATCTGAGATTCCTGCGCATCCCCGATGGCGAGCGTCCGGTCATGCGCAACTACACCGTTCGGGCGTACCGTGCGGCGACGGCGGATGCCGGTGCCGAGATCGACGTGGACTTCGTGCTGCACGGCTCAGCGGCCGACGGCACGGCGGGTCCCGCGTCGCGGTGGGCGGAGACGTGCAGCCCGGGTGAGCATGTGCTGATCATCGATGAGGGTCTCACTTTCAATCCGCAGCGCGGCACGGATCGTGTCGTGCTGGTGGGCGACGAGACGGCGCTGCCGGCGATCGCGTCGATCAGTGCATCTCTGCCGGCGGATGCCGTCGGCACGGCGATCATCGAGGTCCCGACGACAGAGGATGCGCTGTCGTTCCCCCGCCCGGCGGGCATCGAGCTGGTCTGGATCGTGCGGCCGGATGGTGCCGCACCCGGGTCTCTGGCCCTGGAGACGCTGTCGCGCACCGCGCTGCCGGATGCACCGTTCCACGCGTATGCGGCGGGCGAGCAGTCGCTCGCGGCGGGAGTGCGCAAGCACCTCGTCGGGGAGCGCGGCGTCGACAAGAACGCGGTGAGCTTCTGCGGGTACTGGAAGATCGGTGCGGCCTCTCCGGCATCGAAGACTGCGCGCGAGGCTGCTGCGGAGCCGCTGGTATGAGCGGGGTGGCGGGTCGCACCCGTTTCCGGTTCCCGACGGCGATCCTGCTGACCTGCGCGGCGCTGGGTGTCGCGGGCGGTCTGCTGCTGGCGCCCGCGAACTGGATCTCGACCATCCTGTTCCCCGGGCTGCCGTTCGTCAGCGTCGCGCTGGCGGGGCTGTGGATGCTGCCGTCGGTGGTCGCTCTGCGGCTGCTGCGTCGTCCGCTGGTCGGCCTGTTGGTCGGCCTCCTCGCGGGTCTGGTGATCGTGCCGTTCTCCGGCTACGGGTTCGGCAGCGTCGCGACGAACCTGTGGTGGGCGGCGTTCACGGAGTTGCCCTTCCTGTTCGTGATCTGGCGGTACTGGGGCACCTGGATGCATTACGTCGGAGCAGTCGTCGTAGGTGTCGTGTATCCGCTGCTCGCCTGGGCGTCGTTCAACCTGGAGACCATGCCGGTCGGTGTGCGGATCGCGTTCTTCGCGATCACGCTGGCCAGTTGCGTCGGCGCGACCGCCCTCGGGATCCTGATCGCAGACCGGCTGCGCCGCGCCGGAGTCGGAAGGACCTGACAGTCGGGGTGGATCAGAAATGCTCCCCCGGGAGCGTCCAGGGGAGCATTTCTGATCCAGCGTGATCGCCGTTGCTACCGCTTCCCCGCGATCTGCCGTCCGACGATCTCGCGCATGATCTCGTTGGTGCCGCCGTAGATGCGGTGCACGCGAGCATCGAGGAACGCGCGGGCGATCGGGTACTCGGTGATGTACCCGTAGCCGCCGTGCAACTGCACCCCGGTGTCGAGCACCTCCCATTCGCGCTCGGTCGCCCAGAACTTGACCTTCGCGGCCTCTTCGGCCGAGAGCTTGCCCTTCGAGTAGGCGAGCAGCGCGCGGTCGATATAGGCCCAGAGCGCGTCGACCGTGGTCGCCATGTCGGCGATCTTGAAGCGGGTGTTCTGGAAGTCGATGATCCGCTCGCCGAACGCCTCGCGGTCCTTCGTGTAGGCGATCGTCCAGTCGAGCGCGGCCTGCGCGGCTGCCGCTCCTGCGACACCGATCGACAGGCGCTCGAGGGGCAGGTTCATCATCAGCTGCACGAAGCCCTTGCCCTCGACCCCGCCGATGAGGTTCTCTTCGGGCACGAACACGTCGCTGAACGACAGCTCGGCGGTGTCGTGGCCCTGGAAGCCCATCTTGTGCAGCTTCTTGCCGTGCTCGAAGCCCTCCATGCCGTCTTCGAGCAGCACGAGGCTGAACGCGTCCGGACGGTTGCCCTCGCCGGTCTTCACGAACGTGACGACGAGATCGGCCGAGGCACCCGACGAGATGAACGTCTTCGCGCCATTGACGATGTAGCCGCCGTCGACCTTCTTCGCGGTGGTCTTGATACCGCGCAGGTCGGATCCGGCGCCGGGCTCGGTCATGGCCAGAGCTCCGACGACCTCGCCGGTGGCCATGCGGGGCAGCCACTTCTCCTTCTGCGCCTGCGTGCCCATGTGCACCAGGTACGGGATCGCCAGGTCGTCCTGGATGCCGAATGCGCCGGCGAGCGAACCGGCACCTGCGGCGATGACCTCTTCGTTGACGACCGCGCGGAAGCGATAGTCCTGCAGCATGCCCGCGCCGCCGAACTCCTCCGGAACCGACAGCCCGATGATGCCGGCCTCGCCCGCGGCGAGCATCGTGGCGCGGTCGACTTCGCCGTCGGCATCCCACTTCTCGATCGTCGCGTTGGTGACGTAGCGCTTGACGAAATCCTTCACGAGGTCGCGGAAAGCCTCGTGATCCTCTTCGTAGATGTCGCGTTCCATGCGATCCTCCTGAACGTGTCGTGCGTCGTTGCTCCCGCGATTCTATGGGCGGATGCCGACACGAGACAGGTCATTGTGAGAATGCATCCCACGGAACGTGACACTGGGTACCGCGCTTGTGGGATGCCGCAAAGCGCCCCGTGCGCGCCCCTCAGTGGGTGTAGTCGGGCGCCGCGGGCAGCCCGAAGAACTCCTCGAGCGTGCGGTATCCACCCGAGCGGTAGGCAGCGGCGAGGTCCACACCGACGTATCTCAGGTGCCACGGCTCGGGCGCATAACCGGTCACCGGCGTGCCCACGTCTTCGTAGCGGACGATGAACCCGAACTCCCACGCGTTCGCCGCCACCCATTCGCTCTGCCCGGTGCCGCCGAACCCGTCGAGCCCGCCGCACGCCGCGTCGCACGCCACCACGTCGAGCGCGAGACCGGTCTGATGCTCGCTGTGCCCTGGCCTGGCCGAACCGGCATCCGCATCCGTCTGCCCCAGCGTTCGCACGAAATTGTCGTAGTTGGCGGCCTGCAGACCGTAAGACCGGTAGCCGTTGTTCGCGCCGATGCGGCCCGCTCCCGCGGCCGCCGCCGCATCGGCCATCTGTCCGACGGCAGCGGCGACATCTGAGCGCACCAGGCCCGATCGCGTCGTCATCTGCAGCGGCACGGAGTCAAGCCCCGCGGGCTCGTACTCGGGTGGATTCAACGGGAGGCTCTTGTTCACGACGACCCACAGGCGTGCCGGGTCGGTCAGCGAGATGCAGGGCGCATTACCGGCGACCACCGCGGCACGGAAGTTCTCTCCCCCGCCGAAACCGGCGACGGTCGCGGCGTCGTCACCGCTCGAGAGTGACTGCAGCACTGTCGGGTCGGCGCACGGGTCCGCCGCGATCGTCGCCCCTACCTTGACGGTCGGCACCTGCACCACAGCCACCGGTTCCGGCATCTCCTCGACCGCACTCGACGACGCGATCGGTGCGGACGCGATCGAGATCAGTATGCCGATCGCGGTCACGGCGACACCGATCGGCAGGGCAGGACCGCGCATCGGGGAGCGCGGAGCCGCGTGCTGGGCGTGCGGCGAGGGAAGCATCAGTCCCATTGTCCCCTGTCGCGAGGAATGCGCGAGACCGGGTTTCGTCCGCTATTGATCATTCGTCATATGTATTCGCTACGCTGAGCGGGTGCGAGAAGATCAGCGATCACAGCGGATGCCGTCGGCACGGCTGCGCACCGGAACACCCCTCACCCGGTTCGGCCTCGGCGGCGCCCAGCTCGGCAACCTCGGCCGCGTCACCTCAGACGAGCAGGCGCGCTCGGCCGTCGACACCGCGTGGGATCACGGCTCGCGGCTCTTCGACACCGCTCCGCACTACGGCCTGGGCTACTCCGAGCGACGCCTCGGCGCGCTCCTCGCCGACCGACCTCGCGACGAGTACGTGCTGTCGACCAAGGCCGGGCGGACGCTGATCCCCCAGCCCCATGCGGAGGGCCAGCTCGACGGCGGCGGGTTCGCAGTGCCGGCGGCCTACCGCCGCGAGTTCGACTTCTCGCGGGGCGCGATCCTCCGCGGCGTCGAGGCGAGCATGGACCGCCTCGGCGTCGACCGGCTCGACATCGTCTACCTGCACGACCCCGACGACCATTGGGACCAGGCCTCGCAGGAGGGCATCGGAGCGCTGACCGAGCTACGCGAGCAGGGAGTCGTGAACGCGGTGGGCGTCGGCATGAACCAGTCCGCCCTGCCGGCCCGATTCGTGCGCGAGACCGACATCGACGTGGTCATGCTCGCCGGACGCTACACGCTCCTCGAACAGCCCGCTCTCGCCGACCTGCTGCCCGCCGCTCTCGCCCGCGGCGTCGGTGTCGTGAACGTCGGGGTCTACAACTCCGGGCTGCTGGCGCACCCGCGCGTCGCCGCGGACGCCACCTACGACTACGTCCCCGCACCGCCCGCGCTCATCGCCCGAGCCAACGCCATCGCCGACGTGTGCGAGGACTTCGGCATCGACCTGCCCACCGCCGCCATGCAGTTCAGCCTGCGGCATCCCGCGGTCACGTCCGTGGTACTCGGATGCCGCGACGGCGGCCAGGTCGCGGCGGGGATCGAGCGGCTCGAGGCCGTCATCGACGACGGGCTCTGGGGCGCGCTGATCATGCGCGGACTGCTGCCGGACGGCGTTTTCGGCTGAGCCCGTCGACAGGCTCAGGGCCCCTTCGACAGGCTCAGGGACCCAGGGCCCTCTGGGCCGCTGAGCCCGTCCAAGCTCCTACGAATCCGCGAGCTGCAGCACGCCGTCGACCCGCCGCGGCAGGTCGGCCGGACCGTCGCGCAACTCGTCCGGGAGCACGTCGACCGGGGCGTCCTGCCAGGCGAGCGGGCGCAGGAACCGACGGATCGCGGTGACCCCGACCGAGCTGTGCTGCGTGTTCGTCGCCGGCCACGGACCGCCGTGGTTCATGCCCCACGACACCCGCACACCCGTGGGGTAGCCGTCGTAGACGATGCGGCCGACCAGGTCGCGCGCGGCGTCCGTCAGCTCTCCACGCACGTCGGCCTCGTCGGGCGACGAATGGATGGTCGCCGTCAGAGAGTGCGGCACCGCCTGGAGGGCGTCGCGCACCTCCGCGACCGTCGAGTACCGCATCACCACGACGAGCGGCCCGAAGGCCTCCTCCGCCACCGCGGGCGTGACGTCTTTCGCGTCGATCTCCAGCACGGCGGGGGTGAGGGAGAACCCGTCCTCCCCGGCGCGCGGCGCCACGAGACTGCGCGCCCCACCTTCGTCGATCAGGCGGGTGCGGATCTCGTCGAACGCGCCGTGGATGCGGGAGTTCAGCAGCGTCTGCGCGGCGGCATCCTCGGCCCGGGCGACCACGTCGGCGACCAGGGCATCACCCTCGGCACCCACGGGCACGAACGCGACACCCGGCTTCGTGCACAGCTGCCCGGCCGACCCGGTGACCGAGGCGAAGAGGCCCTCGCCGATCGCGGCCGTGCGCTCCGCCGCCGCCCCCGGTGTGATCACCAGCGGGTTGAGGCTCGACAGCTCGCCGTAGAACGGGATGGGCGTCTCGCGCTCGTCGATGATCGCCTGCAGGATCTTGCCCGTCGACAGCGAGCCGGTGAACCCGACGGCCGTGATGCGCGGGTCCGCGACGAGCAGCCCTCCGGCCTGCTGCCCGTACACGATGCCCAGCGTGGCCTGCGGCGCACCATAGGCGGATGCCGCGCGCGACAGGGAGTCGAACGAACGCTGCGAGGTGAGAAGGTGCGAGCTGTGCGCCTTGATCACGACGGGGCAGCCCGCGGCGAGCGCGGATGCGGTGTCGCCGCCGACCACCGAGAACGCGAACGGGAAGTTGCTGGCGCCGAAGACCGCGACGGGTCCGATCGGCACGAGCATGCGCCGCACGTCGGGACCGGGGCCGAGCGGGGTGTCGCCCGCATGATCGATGACGGCTTCGAGGTAGCCGCCCTCGTCCACGGCATCCGCGAACAGACGGAACTGGAAGGCGCTCCGCGAGAGTTCCCCGTTCAGCCGCGCCTCGGGAAGCCCGGTCTCGGCGAGGGCCGCGCCGACGAGCGCCTCCCGGTCGGCCTCGAGCCCGTCGGCGAGCGCACGGAGGAGCCCGGCCCGCCACGCGCGCGGACGGGAGCGCAGCTCGATGAACGCGGATGCCGCCGCCTCGGTGAGGGCTGCGACGTGGGCGGCATCCGTCGGTTCGATGTCGGTGGCCGACGTGTTCCCGGTGCGGGGGTCGGTCGTGTTGAGAGTCGTCATGCACTCGTCCTTCCGAGCAGGCCCCGCTGTGCGAGGTTGGTCATGAGCGCGCCGATGCCGAAGCTCCACGGCGCGAGTTCTTCGCTGTGCTGCACGCGATTCACCAGCGCGCCCAGGTGGGGAGAGGCGATGCGCACGACATCGCCGAGGTGGTGTGTGAAGCCGTGGCCCGCCTCGCCGCGGTCGTCTGTCGGGGCGAACATCGTTCCGAGATACAGCACGAAGCCGTCGGGGTAGGCGTGGTGGGTGCCGCTCGCCTGCCGCACGAGGTCGGCGGGATCGCGGCTGATCTGCGCCATGTGCGACGAGGCCTCCATGCAGAATCCGTCGTCGCCGTCGACCGAGAGGGTGACGGTCTCCTGACGCACATCGTCGAGGCTGAATCCGTCGTCGAACAACCGGATCAGCGGACCGACCGATGCCGACGCGTTGTTGTCCTTCGCGCGTCCGAGCAGCAGCGCGGACCGGCCCTCGATGTCGCGGAGGTTCACGTCGTTGCCGAGTGTGGCGCCGACGATGGCGCCGTGCGAGGCGACCACCAGCACGACCTCTGGCTCGGGGTTGTTCCACTTCGATTCGGCGAGCACTCCGACATCCGACCCGGCGCCGACCGTCGCCAGGACAGGCGCCTTGGTGAAGATCTCAGCATCCGGTCCGATGCCGACCTCGAGGTACTGGCTCCAGAGACCTGCACCGATGAGCACCTGCTTGAGGCGCGCGGCCTCGGGCGATCCCGGAACGAGGTCGCGTATGTCCCCGCCCAGCGCGTCGACGATCGTGGCGCGGATGCCGTCGGCCGACTCGGCCTCGCCGCGGGCGCGCTCCTCGATGATGCGCTCGAGCATCGACACGGGGAACGTCACCCCGGACGCCTTGACGACCTGCAAGTCGATCGGGGACAGCAGCCACGGGCGCGCGGCGTCGCGGGTGTCCGGGTCGGTGTTGGCCCAGACCTCGTCGAATCCTCCGACGACCGGCCCATCCGCCGCGCAGACAGCGGACGCGGGGTCGGCGGTCTCGGCGAGCGCGGCCATGGTCGGGAAGGTCGCCGACAGATCGTGCAGGCGGCCGTCGCGCAGCACCACGACGCTCGGCCCCTCGGGCAGCTGCACGCGCCCGACGAGCAGCGCGTCTGCGGCATCAGCAGGCAGGACGCCCACGGCATCCCCGGTCCAGTTCTCAGTCATCTGCTCCTCATTTCCACACTATGGGCGTTCGGTGTTCGTGGGCTCGGGTGCACAATTCAGTCAGAATCTGCGCGGCTGGCCGGTTTCGGGGTGATTCGCGCGAACCGGCGAGATTCTTGCTGAATTGTGAACAGCGAGTCCCGCAGCCGAACCCGGACAGACGCGCATCAGCGACGGCGGAAGACGCCGGGGCGCTTCTCGGCGAAGGCCGCCCGCCCCTCGGCGGCGTCTTCGGTGGCGAAGGTGATGCCCTGCATCTCGCGCTCGTACGCGATGGCCTGGTCCTGCGGCAGGTTGAAGGCGGCGCGCAGATTCGCCTTGGCGGTCTCGGCGGCGATCGGCGGCCGCGACGCGATCGTCGTGGCCAGCTCCAGCGCCCGTTCGACGAGCGCGTCGGCGGGGACGACCTCGCTGATCAGACCCCACGCGAGGGCGCGCTGCGCATCGATCGGGTCTCCGGTCATCAGCATCAGCGACGCGTTGCTCGCGCCGATCGAGTTCGCGAGCAGCACCGACATGCCACCGCCGCCGATCCACCCCAGTTTGATCTCGGGCGCCGCGAAGCTCGCGGTGTCGGCGGCGATCCGGATGTCGCAGGTCAGCGAGGCCTCGAGCCCACCGCCGAACGCGTAGCCGTTGACGGCCGCGATCACGGGCTTGCGGAGCTCGCGCAGCGCATCGCAGTAGTCGCGCCGGTTGCGGAAGTCCCACGGAGTCTCGTACTGGTCGAGCGTCGAGATGTCGCTGCCGGCGCTGAACGCACGTCCGGTGCCGGTGTAGACGACGGCCCGCACCTCGGGATCGTCGTTCAACTCGCGCACGATGCGCACGAGCTCGTCGCTCATGGCCTGGGTGACGGCGTTGAGCTTCTCGGGACGGTTGAGCCGCACCGTCGCGACGTGGTCGTGCTTCTCGACGACGATGAGTTCCGTGGTCATGCTGTCTCCTTGATCGATGCCGAAGCGCCGCGGCCCTGGGTCGCTGAGCTCGTCGAAGCGCCGCCGCCCAGCGCGGCGAACCGCTCCTCGATCTCGTCGAGCGCCTCATCGGCCGAGCGCTCCCCGACGATGACGGAGCGAACGAGGGCGGATGCCGCGGACTGGAAGGGGATGTAGCCGGCGAGGCGCGGCCGCACCCACGCGGCCTCGATCGTCGAGAAGGTCGCGGAGTAGAAGCCGTGCGCGGCCGCGTCGACCGCGGCATCCGTCCATGCCGCTCGCAACCCGGGTTGCCCGTCGTGCTGCGGGATGAACACGGTCTGCGCCTCGGCGCTGAGCAGGCGGCCCAGGTGCGCGAGCAGAGCGGCCGACGGTGCGGAGCGGCGGGTGACCGCGATGCCGGTACCCCCGATGGTCGAGCCGATGCGGCCGGCGAAGGCGGGCGCCGGACCGAAAGCGAGGATCGGCGAGCTGTAGTTGACGTAGCCGTAGACGAGGGGGATGTATCCGATGTCGCCGCGATCCCGCATGCGATCGAGCAGTCCGATCGGGTTGAGGAGAGCCGTGCCCTCCGGCGCCCGAGCCGAGAGGCGGGTCACCAGGTCGAGCGCGCGCAGCGCGAGGGCGCGATCGAAGAGACCAGCGGAACCCCGCCCGGGATCGTCGCCGAGCGACACCGCGATCGAGCAGAGGGAGAGGAACGCGTGCGGGCCGGCGAGACTCGTCGCGACGAGACCGCGCTCGGCCAGCGCGAGCGCGTCGTCCCAGGTCTCGGGGGCGTCGACCACGAGATCCCGACGGCGCGCGGAAACCTGCGTCGCGGCATCCAGGGGCAGCGCCCACAAGCGGCCGTCGAGTCGATACGAGGCGATGCTCGGACCGACCGCGGCCTCCGACCATGCCTGCACCTGCTCCTCGTCGAACAGCTCATCGATGGGACGGATGCTGTCGCTCGCGAGCGCATCGCCGAGGTGCGGATGGTCGAGCACGAGCAGGTCGTGACGCCGGGCGAGCTCGTCGATCGGGGCGGACTCGAAGCCCTCGAGCGACTGCACCTCCCACCGCAGGGTGTCGCCACCGCCGAGATCGCCGGATGACGCCTCGAGGGCGTTCCGTCCGCGGGGGTGGTCCCAGGTGAGGCCGACGTAGTCCGTCACGGCACCGTGCTCATCACAGGCGCCACCCGCGCCGAGGTCTGCGCGACGGCACCGGAGTCCAGCAGTTCCTGAGTGCGCTCCGGCGACAGCCCGAGCTCGGCGAGGATCTCGGCCGTGTGCTCACCCGTGAGCGGCGCACCGCGGTCGATGCGCGCCGGCGTCTTCGCGAAGCGATAGGGGAAGCCGGGCGTCTTGATGTGCCCCTCCGTGGGGTGGTCGTACTCGACGAAGGTGCCGTTGTGGATGATCTGCGGATCGTTCACCAGGTCCTCATAGCCGTAGACCGGTCCCACCCACATGCCGGCGGGGAGGAGGGTGTCGAGCCAGTGCTGCGTCGGCTGCTCGCGCAGGTGCTTCGCCACCGTGGCGTAGAGCTCGTCGCGATGCGTCCACCCGTGCACCTCGGCGTCGAGTCCGCGGAACGACGGCTCGTCCAGCACCTCGCCGAGCTTCTCCAGGTCGGCGAACCCGAGCGCGAGGTAGCCGTCAGAGGTGGCGAAGATGCCGTAGGGCGCACGGATGTAGACGTGCGCGTTCGGCTCGCTGCCGCGCTGCTGCGGCACACCGCCGACCGTGTAGACGCTGAGCTCCTGCATCTGCAGGGTGGTCAGCGCGTCGAGCATGTTCACCGTCACGAGCTGGCCCTCGCCGGTGCGCTCGCGGTGCAGCAGGGCGGCCAGCACCGCTTCGAAGGCGGTCGATGCGGTGACGGCATCCGCCAGATACTGCCCGGCGGGCGACGGCGGCTCGCCCTCGCGACCGGCGGAGAGCATCGCTCCGCTCATGGCCTGAAGGAGGAGGTCCTGCCCTGGGCGGTCCTTGTACGGCCCGTCCTCGCCGTAGCCCGACATCGACACGTAGACCAACGACGGGTTGATCGCGGCGAGCGATTCGTAGTCGAGGCCGAGGCGCGCGGCGACACCCGGCCGGTAGTTCTGCAGGAAGACGTCGGCCCCGGCGATGAGGTCGCGCACGACCTCGCGTCCGGCATCCGACTTCAGGTCGACGGCGAGCGATCGCTTGTTGCGGTTGAGGGAGAGGAACGAGACGTTGATCTCGTTGCCCGCAGCTCCCCCGGCCGACGCGAAGCGCTGCCACTCTCCGGCGGTTGGCTCGACCTTGATGACGTCGGCGCCGAGATCGCCGAGCCGCTGCGCAGCGAAAGGGCCGGCCATCGCGATCGAGCAGTCGATCACACGGTAACCGTCGAGGATGCTGCGGGGATTTTCAGTCATGACCTACCTCGGTGCGTGGATGTTCAGACAGGGGTGTCGACGCCGCCGGCGGCGGACGACCGCAGCAGCGCGTCGATGAGTTCGACCGAGCGGGCGGCGACCGTGACGTCGGAGTTGTTCTCGTGGCTCTGGCCGGTGATCAGCTCGATGAAGCGGGCAGGCGGCTCGAGGCACTCGTACTCACCCTCGCCCTCCGCGATCGCCACCTCCTCGCGGCGGCCGTCGTAGCGGCTGAGCGTGACCCGCTCGCGCTCGACGTCGATCATCAACACGCCCTCGGTGCCGAACAGGCGGATGTCGACCTGGTACTTGTCGCCGTCGGCGAGCGTGGCCGCTCCGGACAGCGAGCCGACCGCGCCGTTGTCGAAGCGGATGACACCGGCGTCGAACAGGTCGACGGGCGCCCCGGCGGAGATCACGCGGCCGGCGACGGATGCCGCGCGCAGCCCGGTGAGCCAGAACAGCAGCGCCGAGGAGTGCGTGATCTGTCCGTGGGCGTAGCCGCCGCCCTTCTCCGGACTCGACCAGGTGCGGGGGTCCGGGGCGGTGTCGGAGTTCCAGCGCTCCAGCATGTGCGACGGGTCGGTGCCGAACAGCCCGCGCGTCGGCGAGGCCATGTGGCACATGGCGTACTGGATCTCGCCGATCGCCCCGCTCTCGAGCATCCGCTTGGCGGCGACGGTGAACGGCTTGTAGTTCCAGCCGTACGGCACGAGGAAGACGGTTCCCGCCTGTTCGGCCCGCGCGGCGAGGTCCCACGCCTCGGCGGCGTGCAGGGTCATCGGCTTCTCGCACAGCACGTGCAGTCCGCGTGCGAGCGCCTCGGCGGCGAGCGGGTGATGCAGGTCGTGCGGAGTCGAGATCACCACCGCGTCGATGTCGGCATCCAGCAACTCGGTCGCATCCTCCGTTGCGAAGCCGAAGCCGAACTTCGCGCGCACGGCCTCGAGACCCTCGCCCTTCCCGCAGACGCCGACGAGCTCGACGTCGTCACGCGCCGCGAAGAGCGGGAAGTGGTTGCTCGTGGCCCACCAGCCGGCGCCGATCGCGCCGAGGCGCACCTTCGTCGCCACGTCGGGGACGGTCACGCGAGCCACCGCCAGGTGCGGATGCCGTCTCTCTCGCCCTCGACGACCCGCCCCTGCGCGACGAGCCGCTCGAGGTTCCCGGTCATCGGGAAGATCAGGTAGTCGGCGGCGGCCGCAGGCCACGGGCCCAGATCGGCCGCCGCACGACGGATGAGATCGAGCGAGGTGTGCTCCTCCCCCGAGGCGAGCACCTCCTCGATCACGCGGTCGACCCGCTCGATGTACGCGAGCGAGCCGTCGAGGAAGGCCGTGACGGGCGCTCCCTCGTACACGGGGTAGTGGGCGGTCAGCAGCAGGTCGGCGTCGAGCGCGCGCAGACGACGGATGCTGTCGGCATACGCGACCGTGTCCCGGTAGGTCGGCGGGAAGGCCGGGCGCCCGTCGGCGGTCGGCACGGTCTCGCCCAGCACGGCGTCGGAGATGAGGAGCGCGCGGTTCTCGGCATCCCATAGCGCGAGGTGACCCGGCGAATGCCCGGGGACCGACAGCACCTCGATCGTGCGGTCGCCGAGATCGAACGTCTCGCCGCCGTCGAGGGCGCGGCCCACCGGCACGAGACCTGTCGATCGGCGCACCTCGGCGGTGGTCTCGGGCGGGTCGTCGAACCGGTCCAGGGCCGCGAACTCGCCGTAGCGAGCGGAGATGAGCAGCTCGACGTCTTCGGTCATCGCCACGTCCGCGCGACCGGCGAGGAACTCGGCGTGCGGCGCGGCGGCGGCGAGCGCGAAGTTCCCGCCGGTGTGGTCGAAGTCGCAGTGCGAACTGATCACCCAGCGGAGGTCGGCGAGGTCGAAGCCGATATCAGTGAGGTACGGCAGCAGGGTGCCCGGAACCGAATCGGCGACCCCGGTGTCGAACAGCAGCGCGCCGTCGGGACCGGTGAGCAGGTACATCGCGATGAAGCGCTCGCCGAGCGGCGCCTGGACGCGATGGATGCCGGGGCGGAGCTGCATCACTCGCCCCAGGCGCCGTTGTCGACGAGTCGGAGGCCCGCCCGCGGCGAGCGCACGTGCGGACCGGCGGGCTCCTGCCAGTCGGCGTCGCTGCGGGCTCGGAGGATCGCGGCCTCGTCGACCTGGATGCCGACACCGGGCCGGTCGCCCAGCACGATGCCGCCGCTCTCGAACTCCTGGTCGAGCGTGAGCCCGAACGGAGAGCCGAGATCCTGCACCTCGGCGGAGAGATGGTTCGGCACGGCCGCGGCCGCGGCGGTGACCGCGTGGTTCGCCGTGAGGCCGACCGGGCTGACCGGCAGGTCGCGGCTGTGCGCGGTGACCGCGACGCGGAGGAAGTGCGTGATGCCCCAGACCGCGCCGGCCTGCACGATGTCGGCCCCGCCGGCGTCGAGGAGCGGCCGGTACTGCTCGAGGCCGGTGAGGTTCTCCCCTGTCGCGACCGAGGCCTTGATGGCCGCGCTGAGGCGGGCGTGACCTGCGGCGTCCCACCGACGGAGAGGCTCCTCGACCCAGGTGAGGTCGAGGTGCTCCTCGAGAGCGCTGACGTGACGTACGGCCTGCTTGAGGTTCCATGACTCGTTCGCGTCGAGCATGAGCGCGGGCGGTGCGCCGTTCGCTGTCAGGAGATCGGTGAGGATGCCGAAACGTCGGAGGTCGGCTTCGACGTTGCGACCGCCCTTGAGCTTGGCGGCGGTGTACCCGCGGTCGGCGAAGCGCCGATAGAGGTCGGCGAGCTGCTCGTCGGTCAGGGCCGCGTCGAGTCCCGAGGCGTATCCGGGCACGAAACGGTCGCCCGCGCCGAGCAGACGCCACAGCGGTTCTCCGGCGAGCTTGGCCTTGATGTCCCAGAGGGCGGTGTCGAACGCGCCGATGCCGCCGAAGGTGGCGCCGCCGTGCGACGACTTGAACACCCGCGCGAGCATCGCGTCGTAGAGCGTGGTCACGGCGCGGGGATCCTGTCCCTCGATCGCGGGGAACAGGCGGTCGAGGTCGGCGTGCGACCCCATGCCGACTCCTTCGACGCCCTCGTCCGTCTCGAGGATCACCAGCGGGACGTCGGTGACGCCGGATGCGATGAATCCGTTGACGTCGCCGACGGGCCGTCCCCAGTCGTGGACGGTGCGCAGCGTGCGGAAGCCGGTGATCTTCATGTCGCCCTTGAGTGTGAGAGATCGAGCAGTAGCAAACACCATACATCATATGTCTGGGGTTTCGCGAGTGTCCGGTGTCCAGCGGGCAGCCGGATCAATAGAGTGTCTGGCATGACTCTGCCCGCAGATCCCGCCACCGCCGCGCGCGCACGCACCCCGATCGACCGCATCGGCGCGACCGTGCTGAAGGAGCTCGTGCAGTCGATCGTCACCGGCGAGTTCGGGCCCGGCGACCTGCTGCCCCCGGAGAGCGTCATCAGCGTGCAGTTCGGCGTCAGCCGCACAGTGATCCGCGAGACCATGAAGCGCTTGCAGGAGAAGGGCATGGTGACCGTCGCCCAGGGCCGCGGCACGCACGTGAATCCCTCGACGAGCTGGAACGTGCTCGACCCGCTGGTGCTCTCCACCATGATCACGAACGACTCGACGCTCGGCGTGCTCGACGATCTGAGCGTGGTCCGCGGCGCGCTCGAAGCGGCGATGGCGGCCGCCGCTGCGACCACGGTCGACGACGAGGCGCGCGCACGACTCCGAGAGGACCTCGCCGCGATGGCCGAGTGCGTCGACGACTCCGCCGCCTTCCGCGAGGCCGACCTGCGTTTCCACCGGTCCGTCATGGAACTCGCCGACAACGCGCTTGCGGAGAACATCGCCCGCGTGCTGATCGCACACGCGGTCGGTAGCGATCGCTTCACCGGCGTCGACCCCGCGCACGCGTTCGAACTCACCCTCGCCGAGCACGAGAAGATCGTCGAGACGATCTCCGCCGGCGATGCCGAGGGCGCGCGCATCGCGATGAGCGCACACATCCTCGGGTCGTGGTCGCGTCGTCGGCTGCCCTCCGAGAAGCGCTCCTGAACGACGACGCACCGGGACGCCCCACTGTTCACTCTTACGTGATTTTCATTTAAAATGAACACGGAGATAAAACGAACCAGGAGTTCGCATGAACGAGAGTCTCGCACAGAGCCTGGCGGACCGCTTCGATGAGCTGGGGCTCCGCATCATCGAGCCGCTCGACCTCGCCGAACTTCCCACCCGGGAGACTGTCGCTGCCACCCTCGCCCACGGCGACTCTCGAGCGGCGTATCACGTTGCACACGCGGATCCCCTGACGGTCTCGTCCAACGACTGGGTGCAACCGCACCACGAAAGGTCGGAGCGGCTCCTCCTCGTGGGCCCACGCGTGACCGAGCGAAGCGCCGCGATGTTCCGACAATTGGGCATCGACTACATCGATACGGCAGGCAATGCGCTCATCGATTTCCCCGGCGTGCACATCGATGTGCGGGGAAGACGCAGTGTGCAGGGCGCGAAGGCGGACAGCCCGCGCATGACCCGAGGGGGCGTGAACCTGTTCAGCCGCAAGAGGGCGCAGGTGATCTTCGCACTTCTCTCGTGGCCGGAGCTGCTGTCGATGCCCGTCCGTCAGCTCGCAACAGCGGCCGGCGCGTCACTGGGCCAGACCCAGGAGACGCTCGAACTGCTCACCCAGTACAGCTATCTGGACGATCGCAGGGAACTGACTCCACTTCTGCATGACCGACTCATCGATCAGTGGACGATCTCGTTCCCTTCGGGGCTCGGGTCCGCTGCGAACACAGGACGCTTCTCCGGCGAATGGCGAAACCTCGATGCGAAGGATTCAGCGATCTACGTCGGCGGCGAGGCCGCCGTCCCCGACCTCCTCCGCCCTGAGACGGCGACTCTCTACACCGTCGAGTATCCGACGGAGTTCATTCGTGCGCGCCGGTGGCGTCGCGACGATGACCACCCGAACATCTTCCTCCGACACCGCTTCTGGAGATCAGAGGGCGACGAGACACAGCCAGGCATTCACCCCGCGCCATGGCTGCTCGTGTACGCGGATCTGATCGCGTCGAACGATGCCCGCCAGCGCGAAGCGGCCCAGCAACTCCGCGAGCGCCACCGATGATCGATCTGACGCAGGTGGACGTGGGTCTGTACGACACGATCACGCCCGTGATCGTCGACCTCGCCGCGGAGACAGGCGCCGATCCTTCGCAGATCATGCTCGTCGGAGCCGCATGCCGCGACATCCTGCACGCCGCATTCGGACACGCTTTCGAAGCCCGAGCGACGACAGACATCGACCTCGGCATCGCTGTCAGCGATTGGGGGATATCGACCCGGATCGACGAGCGTTACCGGCAGATCGGGAGCAACGGCATCCGCTACCGTATCGCCGAGACCCCCGTAGACATCATGCCCTTCGGCGATGTCGAAGACCCCGAAGGCATCACTCACCCCGCCGCGCGCGGCCAGGACCTCGTCGTCTTCGGCTTCCGTGACGTATACGACCGCTCCCTGCCTCTGATGTTGCCCACAGGTCACGAGATCCGTATCCCTCAACCAGCCGGTTACGCGGCACTGAAGATGCGATCGTGGATCGACCGCTCCGTGCAGTACTACGGGCACGACAGGGATGCCAAGGATCTCGCGCTTGCGGCGTTCTGGTACCAGACCGCCGCAGAGATCTCGGAGCGGCTCTACGACACGGATGAGGGGTTCGCTCTCCTGTCCGAGTTGGGGATGGACGTCGAAGCCGCATCGACCCGACTGCTCGGCGAAGACGCCCTCTCGCAGCTGTCCGCTGCCAACCGCGGCGACCTGGCTCGACGCTGGGCCGAGCGGGATATGGAGAGCCTGGCGCGGGATTTTCTCCTCCCGGCCGGCGGCCCGCGATCGCCGAGCCTGGAACGGCGTCGAGCACTCGTCGCTCAGCTGGGTCGGTGACTGATCCCTTCATCACGGTCGAACATCAGTCATGTGACCTTTGCTTGCCCGTTTTCGTAAGACGTAGTATGTTTCCCTTCAGAGACCTGCACCCTCAGGTCCTGCAGCAACTTCTTCATCAACGTCGAGAGGATCCGCAATGAAGCGAAGGATCGCCATCCCCGCCGCCATCAGTGTGGCGGCACTGGCACTCACCGGCTGTGGAGGTGCATCGCCGAGCGGCTCGTCCGAAGGCTCGGGCACCGACGACAAGCTCGTCATCTGGAACTGGGGCGACGCCGACGAGGCCGCAGCCGCCTACACGGAAGACGTCAAGGCCGCGTTCGCGGAGAAGCACCCCGACGTCGAGGTCGAGATCGTCAACCAGCCGTTCGACCAGTACTACACGCTGCTCGGCAGCGCGGTCGAAGCCGGCACCGGCCCCGACCTCGCGCTCTTCAACGGCGGCACGCAGCTCAAGAGCCGCGCCGACACCCTCGTGCCCCTGACCGACGAGCTCGCCGACCTCGAGGACACTCTTGCCGGCTGGCCCGCCTTCCAGGCCGACGGGGAGACGTACTCCGCGCCGATGTTCCTGCAGGGCTTCCCGATCTACTACAACAAGGCGCTCTTCACCGCCGCCGGTCTCGACGCGGACACCCCGCCCGCGACCTGGGACGAGTTGGCCGCGGCCTGCACCGCGATCACCGAGAAGACCGAGGCCTCCTGCTTCGCCCTCGGGAACAAGGAGGGGCTCGGCATCGAGTTCTTCCTCTCCGGCTTCGCCTCGGGTATCTTCACGCCGGAGGAGTACGACGCCTGGATCGACGGCGAGCGCGACTGGACCAGCGAGCACGCCGTGCAGGCGCTGCAGCTGTGGGCAGATACCGCAGCCGACGGCTGGTACAACGAGGGTGCGAACTCCACCGCGATGTTCAACGACTCCTTCGACCTCTTCTCCGGCGGTAAGTCGGCGATGGTCGTGGGCCTCATGAGCGGCACCGCGCACTGGAAGCAGTTCGACGAGTTCCTCGGTGAGGACCTCGGGTTCATGATGCCGGTCAGCACGAACGACGGCACGACCCTGGCGCTTCCCGCGGAGGGCGGCATCGGCTACGGCGTGCTCAACGAGGACAAGAAGGAACTCGGCGTGGACTGGATCAAGGCCACGGTCGACCACGACGCCCTCGCCGCCTACTCGCTCGCGGGTGGCCAGATCACCTCCGACACGACGATCGAGTTGGACACCGACATCTCGTCGGCGAACGACATCGTCAGCGAGCTGTCCGGCAGCAAGCCGCTGCTCCACACGGCGCTCGAAGCCGACACGCTCGACCTGCTGCACCGCCTCGGACAGCAGCTGCTCGGCGGCGAGGTCACCGTCCAGGACGCGGCAGCCCAGCTGGCAGCGTCGGAGGGCTGATCCCTTGTCGACCGACACCACCTCGACCCGGAGCCTTGTTCTCGAGAACAAGGCTCCGGGCCGCGGCCGCACCGCCCGCCGCGTCCGCGCCGACCTCGGCGTTCCGCTGCGGAAGAAGCCGTGGACGTCCGAGCGCATCGCGCCCTACCTCATGGTGCTGCCGGTCATCCTCATCCTCGTCGCCTTCCGGCTCTACCCGCTGCTGCTCGGCGTGAACTACTCGTTCACCGGCGACCGGGAGCTCAACGGGCAGTTCGTCGGACTGGACAACTACTTCACCCTCCTCGGCGACGCCCGCTTCCAGGCATCCGCCCGCAACGTGCTGGTCGTGCTGCTCTTCGTGCCGATCGAGGTCTTCGTCGCCGGCATCCTGGCGACGTTCGTCTTCCTCAAGATCCCCGGTCACCGCTTCTACCGCAGCGTGTACTTCCTACCGGTGGTGCTGTCGCCGATCATCATCGGCGCGATCTTCAACATCCTGCTCGCCGCCAACGGGCCGATCAACAACGCGCTCGGCGCGGTCAACATCCCCGGAGTCGACTGGCTGGGCCTGCCGAACACCGCACTGCCCTCCGTGCTCGTCGTGCACATCTGGGCGACGTTCGGCATGGCCTTCACCATCTTCCTCGCCGGCTTCGCAACCCTCGACGCCGAGCTGCTCGACGCGGCCAAGATCGACGGCGCGAACCTCTGGCAGCAGATCGTGCATGTCATCATCCCCAGCCTCAGCCAGACCATCCAGTTCGTCTTCGTCACCACCACGATCGGCATGCTCACCGGCCTCTTCGGCCTCCTGTACACGATGACCGCCGGCGGCCCCGGAGCTGCGAGCTACCTGCCGGAGTTCCTCATCTGGAAGCTCAACGGCGAAGCCCGCCCGGCGCTCGCCTCGGCGGCATCCGTCTTCCTGCTGCTGATCGTGCTGGTGATCGGCCTGATCCAGATCCGCGTGCTCCGCCGCGCCACGAAGGAGGCATGATGCGCCGGGAACGCCTGGGCAGGTGGCTCATCGCCATCCCCATGATGCTGCTGGCTCTGGCCACCATCGCGCCGATGCTCTACGGCCTGAACATCTCGCTCAAGACGCGCAAGGACTATGTGCTCGACCGCCTGGGCGTCACCCAGACGTTCAACGTGCAGAACTTCATCGACGCGTGGACCAACGCCGACATGGGCCGCTACTTCGCGAACACGATCATCGTGACCGTGTTCTCGGTCGCGATCCTGCTGGTGCTCGCCTCGATGTGCGGGTACGCGCTCAGCCACCTCACGTTCCGCGGGAGCAAGATCGCGTTCCTCATCATCCTGGCGATGATGATGATCCCGTTCCAGGTGATCATGGTCCCCACCATCAAGGTGCTCAGCGACATGGGACTGATCAACACGTTCCCGGGGCTGATCATCGCGTACGTCGCGCAGTTCCTCCCCTTCACGGTGTTCTTCATGACGTCGTACTACTCCGGCATCCCGAGGGAACTCACCGAGGCAGCCCGCGTCGACGGCAGCGGACTGTTCGGCGTGTGGTGGCGGATCATGGTGCCGGTGGGCAAGCCCGCTCTGATCTCGATGGGCATCCTGAATGCGCTGTTCGTGTGGAACGACATCCTCATCGCGCTGCTGATCATGCAGTCGCCGCAGAACCGCACCGTCATGGTCGGCGTGAGCGCGCTGCGCGGCCAGTACCCCGACAACGTGCCGACGTACATCGCCGGCGTTCTCCTCGCGGTGGCGCCGATCATCGTCGTGTACCTGATCTTCCAGCGGCAGATCTCCGCCGGAGTCACCGCCGGCGCCACGAAGGGCTGAGCGCATGAGCACGGACCGGATCGAGGTGTACGCCGCCCCGAACGGATCGCCGTACGCCGACGGATCGCACGGCTATCCGGCGAACGACCTCGCACACGCGCTCGAACTCGTGCGGAAGCGGCGCGAGCCCGGGCAGCGCGCCGTGATCTGGATGGCCGGGGGCGAGTACGCGCACACCCCACCGGTGTCGTTCACGGCGGCCGATTCGTTCACGTCAGTGGTCGCCGCAGACCCCTCGAACCCTCCCATGCTCCGCGGATCCGTGCGCCTGACGGGCTGGCGGCCGGTCTCGGTCAACGGCGTCGAGGCGTTCGCCGCACCCGCTCCGCGTGCGGTCGCACGTCGCCTGTACGTCGACGGTGTCGCGGCATCCCGCCCTCGGTATCCGCGCGATGGCTTCCTGCGCGTCGAGGAGCAGGCCGGGCTCGACCCCGCCGGCAGCTTCGTCGGCACGCTGTTCGACGGCGCGGCATCCTTCCGCTTCGCCGAGGGCGACATCCCCTCCTTGGCGCAGGAAGGTGCCGTCGAGATCGTGGTGCCGCACTACTGGGTGCAGGAGCGGATGCCGATCACCGCGATCGACCGCGAGAACCGCACGATCACGAGTTCACTGCGCAGCATCTTCGCCCTGCGCGACGATGCCGCCGCCCTCTTCGCGCGGTACTACCTCGACAACGTCGCCGAGAGCTTCGGCGAGGTCGCCGGCGAGTGGTACCTCGATGCGACGGGCCAGCTCGTCGGAGCATCCGGACCGCACGTGCTGTACCTGCCCTCCCCCGGCACCGACATCACCGATCTCGACGTACGGATGCCGGTGGCAGACGCCTTCGTGACCCTCGACGGCACGGCGGAGGCGCCGGTGCGCGAGGTGCGCTTCGAGGGCATCCGGTTCGCGGAGGCGGACTTCGAGGCGGTGCCCGCGGCCGTACCGCCGTTCGGCGTGCGGGAGGATCCGCAGCTACCGGCCGACGGAAGGTATGCGGCCGACGTGCAGGCGGCGAGCACCGTGCCCGCTGCCCTGCGGTTCTCCTTCGCGCGGTCCTGCGCGATCGTCGGCGGCGCGATCGAACGCGTCGGCGGGTATGGCGTGAGCCTCGGCCCCGGCACCCGCGGCGCGCTGATCAGCGGCGTCGAGTTCCGCGATCTCGGCGCGGGGGCTGTGCGCTCCGGGGGCGGGATCGACGCCCTGGCCGCCGACTACAACCGGGCCAACGAGGTGTCGGACTGCCTCATCGAGCGCGGCGGACAGGTCTACCCGAACGCGGTCGCGGTGCTCTTCCAGCACGGCTCGCACAACGTCATCGCGCACAACGAGATCCGCGAATTCCTCTACTCGGGAGTCTCGGTCGGCTGGACGTGGGACTACCTGCACAGCCCGTCCGAGGGCAACCGCATCGAGGGCAACGACATCCACCACCTGGGTGGAGGGCTGCTCAACGACATGGGCGGCGTGTATCTGCTCGGCATCGCCCCGGGAACGGTGATCCGCGGCAATCGCATCCACGACGTGGAGTGCGCGAACTACGGCGGGTGGGGAATCTACCTCGACGAGGGGTCGTCGCACGTGGTGATCGAGCAGAACGTGGTGCACGACGTGTCGAGCCAGGCGTATCACCAGCACTACGGCCGCGAGGTGATCATCCGCGACAACGTCTGGGCCTTCGGCCGCAACGGACAGATCTCGATCACGCGCCCCGAGGATCACGTGTCGTTCACCTTCCACCGCAACATCGTCGTGGGTGACGGGATGCCGGCCTTCGTCGGCTACCCGGACCACCGTGACATCCGGAACTTCGGGATCGACAGCGACCTGAATCTCTTCTGGGATGCTGCGCTGCGGGAAGGGGCCTCGCGGGCGGCGAACGCGGCGAGGGCGACCGGCGCGGACGGGCGCGTCGGTTTCGACATCGTCGAGCGTCTCGACGACGAGTGGGCGCGGCTCGGGCATGACCGGCATTCGGTCACCGCCGATCCGCTGTTCGTGGATGTCGAGGCGCGCGATCTGCGGGTTCGGCCGGGGTCGCCGGCAGAGGAGCTGGGTATCCGCGTGCCCGATGTGCGCGGGGCCGGGCCGCGGCCGCCCGCCGAGCGTCGGCATCCGCTGGCATCGGCGACCCTCGTGGATCCGTTCCTTCCGGCGCAGGGGTAGATATCTTCGAATTCGGCTTGCGTTAACTTCGTCCGCATGTTCGAATGAAGCATGCGCTGGCAGGGACAGAAGCTCGGAGAGACGGATGCCGCGGCACTCCCCGGTCTCGAAGACCGGTCGAGCGTGCTGCGGTCTGTGACGACTCCCGAGTTCGCCGGGATGACCTTCCACGAGGTGCTGTCGAAGTCCGCCCTGAACCATGTTCCGGGCGCTTCGAGGATGCCGTTCGCCTGGACCATCAACCCGTACCGCGGATGCAGTCATGCCTGCGTTTACTGCGTCTCCCCTGACACTCTGATCCTCTGCGCGGATGGGCGACAGCGCCCACTGAAGAACCTCGAGATCGGGGACGAGATCGTCGGCACGGAGAAGGTCGGTGACTACCGGCGCTACGTGCGCACGACCATCCAGGCCAAATGGTCGACTCGCAAGCCGGCGTATCGAGTGGGTCTTGCCGACGGGACCGAGCTCATCGCAAGCGGAGATCACCGCTTCTTGACGGAACGTGGCTGGAAACACGTCGCCGATGCAGAGACCGGTCAACGACCCCATCTCACGACGAACAATCGCCTGATGGGTTTCGGGATCGGGCCCGTCGGCGCGGCGATAGATCAAGAGTCTGTCGCATACCGCCGCGGGTATCTCTCCGGGATGATCCGTGGCGACGGCATGATCTTTCATGGCACCTACCCGAGCGCCACACGCACTCGCGAGATCAACATGTTCCGACTTGCGCTGATCGATGCGGAAGCCTTGGAGAGAACCCGAGAGTATCTCGAGGCCGAGGACGTGTTCACCCGAGTACGGCCCTTCACGGTTGCAAGCGCTACTCGTACTGCCGCCGACGCGATCCATACGGCAGCGCGGGCGAATGTGGAGACGATCGAACAGCTCATCGTGACACCCACGACCCCCGACACGCATTGGTTCGCCGGATTCCTCGGCGGCATCTTCGATGCGGAGGGAAGCTGCTCTCGCGGGGTCCTTCGCATTTCGAACAAGGATGCCGACATCATCCGCCTCATTGAAGACGGCATGCGAACTCTCGGCATCCCGCACATCGTCGAGCCTCCTCGATCCAACGATGTGCGCAACGTGCGGGTGACCGGCGGCCTGCCGAGTCGACAGCGATTCTTCACCCTGACGACGCCCGCGATCACACGAAAGCTCGATGTCGTAGGAACGGCCGTGAAGACGGCATCCGATCTCCGCGTCGTCTCGCTCGAAGCGCTCGGCGAGGTCCAAGATCTCCTCGACATCACGACGGGGACGGGCGACTTCATCGCTAACGGCGTCATCAGTCATAACTGCTTCGCCCGCGGCACCCACGAGTATCTCGACCTCGACGGCGGCGCCGACTTCGACTCGCAGATCGTCGTGAAGGTGAACGTCGTCGAGATCCTCGAGAAAGAGCTACGCAAGGGCAGCTGGCAGCACGAGACCGTCGCGCTCGGCACGAACACCGACCCGTACCAGCGGGCCGAGGGCCGCTACAAGCTGATGCCGGGGATCATCGAGACGCTCGCGGCATCCGGCACGCCGATGTCCATCCTCACGAAGGGCACGCTGATCCGCCGCGACATCCCGCTGCTCGTGAAGGCCGCGGAGCGCGTACCGGTCGACGTGCAGATGTCGATAGCGATGTACGACGACGACCTGCAGAAGACGATCGAGCCAGGGGCGCCGACCACACAGGCGCGACTCGACACCGTGCGGGCGCTGGCCGATGCCGGATTCCGCGTGACCGTGTTCCTGATGCCGATCATGCCGCACATGACCGACTCGGTCGCCGCCATCGACGACGCCCTGGCCCGTATCAAGGCCGCCGGGGCGCGCTCCGTGATCTACGGCGCCCTGCACCTGCGCGCAGGCGTGAAGCCGTGGTTCTTCCAGTGGCTCGGCGAGGCCCGTCCCGACCTCGTCTCGTCGTACCGCGGCCTATACCCGGGCGTCTCTGCCGAGGCACCGAAGGGGTACCGGCAGTGGCTCGCGAAGCGCGCGCGTCCGCTGATCCGGATGCACGGGCTCGACGGCCGACACGAAGACGACTACCCGCAGCGAGGATCCCGTTCCGGCCAAGGCCACGTCGAATCGATCTGGCGACAGGGAGGCGTGCAGCCGACGCAGCGCCCGAGCGCCGCCGTCACGTTCCGTACGACGGGATCGAGCACGGCATCCGCGGCACAGCCGATGCTCTTCTGAACCGGGGCGACCCGGCAGCCGCGTAGGCTCGACAGTTATGGCTACCGGCTCCACGATGCACACGTTCGACGTCCAGCTGGCCGACACGGACAGGGGCGTGTACGAGGACTACGCGCTGCGAGTGGCCCGGCATCCGTCCGAGACCGACGCCTACATGATCACCCGCGTCCTGGCCCACGGGCTCGAGTACGCAGAAGGGATCGCATTCGGCGACGGCATCTCGTCGACCGACGAGCCGGCCGTGATCGTACGCGATATGACCGGGGCGATCATGGCATGGATCGAGATCGGCGCTCCGGACGCCGAGCGGCTGCACTACGGCAGCCGCCTCGCCGAGCGCACGGTCGTCTACACGCACCGCGACCCGGCGAAGGTGATGGCCCCGTGGGTCGGGAAGAAGATCCACCGGTCCGACGCAATTCGCGTGTACAGCTTCGACCCGGGCTTCATCGACACGGCTGCGGCGCTGATCGAGCGTCGCAACACGATCATCCTCACGGTCACCGAGCAGGTGCTCTACCTCGACCTGAACGGCACGAGCCTCACGTCGAGCATCCACGAGCACGAGCTCGGGTAGCCGTTTCGTCTCGTCGCTCCGCTCCTCGCTCAACGACCGAGGCACTACCGGTCGTTGAGCGAGCGAAGCGAGACGAAACGCCAGCCGACCGAGCGCTACCGGTCGTTGAGCGAGCGAAGCGAGACGAAACGCCAGCCGACCGAGGCACTACCGGTCGTTGAGCGAGCGAAGCGAGACGAAACGCCAGCCGACCGAGGCACTACCGGTCGTTGAGCGAGCGAAGCGAGACGAAACGCCAGCCTGTTCGAGACCTCAGCTCGTGAGGGCCGCCGCAGTCGGCATGCGACCGGTGATCTCCTCGATGATGTCGTCGTCGAGACGCGCGTTCTCGAACGGGGCGTCGATCTCGGCCCGGTCGAGCAGCTCGGTCATGCGGCGCTGGCGCTGACGCGTGATCAGCGTGACGACACGGCCCGAGCGTCCGGCGCGACCCGTGCGACCTGACCGGTGCAGGTACGTCTTGTACTCGTCGGGGGCGTCGGCCTGGACGACCAGGTCGATGTCGTCGACGTGGATGCCGCGGGCGGCGACATCCGTCGCGACCAGCACGTTGACCCGGCCCGACGTCAGGCGCTCGAGGTTGCGCGTGCGCTTGGCCTGGTTGAGGTCTCCGTGCAGCGAGACGGCCGGGATGCCGGCATCGTCGAACTGCTCGGCGAGCATGTCCGCGTAGGCGCGGGTGCGGGCGAAAACGAGCGTCTTGCCGGCACGGTCGACGAGCGAGGTGAGGATCTCGGCCTTGTCGCGGTGCTCGATCACGAGCACGCGGTGCTCGATCTGGCTGGAGCCCTGGTCCTCACCGGCGACCTCGAAGACCGCGGGATCGATCAGGAACTCGTCGACGAGAGCAGCGACCTCGCGGTCGAGCGTCGCCGAGAACAGCAGCTTCTGGCTGCCCTCCGCCGTGTGACGGAGGATCCGCTGCACCGGCTCGACGAAGCCGAGCTCGCACATGTGGTCGGCCTCGTCGAGCACCGCGATGCGGCAGTCGGAAAGGTCGAGCTTGCCCTGGTTGATGAGGTCCTCGACACGACCGGGGGTGCCGATCACGATGTCGACGCCCTTCTTCAGCGCGCCGACCTGACGACCCTGCGGCACGCCGCCGTAGATCTGGGTCGTGAAGAGACCGACGCTGCGGGCGATCGGCTGGATCGTGCGGTCGATCTGCAGCGCGAGCTCGCGCGTCGGAGCGAGGATGATCGCGCGCGGCGACCGACCGAACTCGCGACGCTTGCCGGCCTGCGACTGCAGCACGCGCTCGACGAGCGGCGCACCGAAGGCGATGGTCTTGCCGGAGCCGGTACGACCACGGGCGAGCACGTCGCGTCCTTCGAGGACGGCCGGAATGCTGGCCGCCTGGATGGCGAACGGCGATGCGGCGCCCAGCTCGGCGAGCGTGTCGACGATGTTCGAGCCGAGACCGAGGTCGCCGAACGTGACACCGTCGACCTCGACGGCCGCGACGGACTTGGCCTCGAGGCGGTCGTGCACGACGTCTTCACCGGGCGCGAACTTCGCTGCCGGCGACGCGGGACGGCTGGTCGCGTTCCAGTCGTTGCGGCTCGGGCGGTCGTTGCGGGCCGGACGCCCGCGGGTGTCCGAGGTCAGCGGGCGCACCCGCTCGGTGCGGTAGGCGCCACCGGTCGACGGACGGGCGCGGTCGCCACCGCGGGAATCGCGGGCATCCCGGTCGTAGCGGGGACGCTCGGTGCGCTCGGAAGAAACACGGTCGGAGGAGGTGCGGTCATCGCGACGAGGACGCTCGTCGCGCGGCGCGTCGAACGAACGCTGCGTCCGGTCGCGGTCGAAGGCACGGCGGGCGCGATCGGCGTCGTACGAACGCTCCGGGCGCTCGGCGCTCCCACGGTTCGGACGGTCGTAGCCGCGGCCCTGGGGCGCGGCTCCTCGGTCGTCGCGGCTCGGACGGGCGTCGCGGTCGAACCGCTGGCCTCCCCGCTCCTCGCGGTGGTTGCCGGCACCGGTGGGCCGCTGGCCGCGACGGGCGTCGCGCACCGGGCTGGCGCCGTCGCGGTGGTCGTTGTCGCGGAAGCCGCGACGCTCGGTCGATGCTCCGCGGTCGTCGCGGCTGGGACGTGCGTCGCGGTCGAACCGCTGGCCGCCGCGCTCGTCGCGGTACGTGCCGGGGCCGGTGGGGCGCCGTTCGTCGCCGCGGTGGTGCGGAGCCTCACGGCGACCGGACTCGGCGCGGTTGCGGATGCTGCGGGCCTCGTCGCGGCCGGCGCGCTCCTGCGCGTTCCAGCGCTGCTTGGGCGCGCCGGTCTCGGCCTCGCCGGGCCGGTATCCGCGGTGTCCTGCGCTGCGGCTGCCGGGGCGACGGTCGTATCCGCCGGCTGCGGGAGCGGCGCGGCGGTCGCCGGCATCCGTCCGTCCACCGCGATCAGGGCGAGCGCCGTCGCGGGCGCCGTCGCGACCCGTGGTGTGGCGATCGTGGAATGAGGTCTTCTTGGCGCCGTATCGCGGCTCGAAGTTGGCGGCGGGACGGCCGCCCCGGGGCTTCTTGTTCTTGGGCACAGTCTTGTCCTTCTGAGTTCTCGCACGAGAACAGCGCTGCGCGCACGCGCGAGCACCCGAGTGCTTCCTCCTCGAAGGGGAAACAGGGTTCCGGACGATCAGCGGCCGGGGCCATTCATGTGATGGTTGATTTGCGTCGATCGACGCTCACCATCGGCCCCTGGACTCACACTTCTGACACAAAAACGTCCGCGCTCTGCGCGGGTGTCCGAAGCCGACCGAACAAGTCTACAGGTCACGCCTGAGAATCCTCCCCGTACGATGGCGGGGTGAATCACGAATCCCCCACCGGCACGCAGGTGCACCTCCAGTCCGGCGACGTCACGGCCCAGATCGCTCAGGTCGGCGCGTCTCTGCGCTCGCTGCGCGTGGGAGGTGTCGACCTCGTCACGCCGTACCCGCTCGACATACCGACGCCTTCCTGCTCCGGGGTCGTCCTCACCCCGTGGCCGAACCGTGTGCGCGACGGCCTGTGGGACGACGAGGGCACCTCCCGCCAGCTCGCGATCACCGAGCCCAAGTTCCAGAACGCGAGCCACGGCCTGTTGCGGTTCATCGCGTATGAGATCGATCAGACGGATGCCGCCGCGACGCTGCGCGCGACGGTCTTCCCGCAGACGGGGTATCCGTATCTGCTCGAGACCTCGGTGACGTATCTGCTGACCGAGTCCGGAGCCGACGTCGTGCACGTGCTGACCAACCGCTCGGCCGAACCCGCACCGGTCGCGCTCGGCACCCACCCGTTCCTCACCATCGGCGACGTGGACACGCACGACCTCGTCCTGCGCGTGCCGGCGCAGACCGCGCTCGAGACCGATGAGCGGATGCTCCCCACCGGCACCCGTCCGGCCGAGGCTGCTCTGCGCGACGGCATCCGTCTGGGTGACACGACGCTGGACACCGGCTTCACCGACCTCGCGCGCGACGACGACGGGCTCGTCCGCACCACCCTCACCGCGCCCGACGGCCGCCGCCTGACGCTCTGGCAGGGCGAGGGCTTCGACTTCGTGCAGGCGTTCACGACGTCGAAGTATCCGGGGCATGAGCTGGCCGTCGCGATCGAGCCCATGACGGCGCCCGCCGACGCGCTCAACAGCGGCCTCGGCATCCGCCGCCTCGCGCCCGGCGAGTCGTGGACCCTGCGCTGGGGCATCACGCTGGGCTGAGACGCGCCTGGTCTCGGCTCGACCGCGTTCACAATTCAGTCAGAATTCGCGCAACCGGGGCGACATCGGTTGATTCCGCCCCGGCCGCAGAATTCTTGCTGAATTGTGGACGGCTCGTCGCTCAGATGAGTCCGCGGTCGCGCATCTCGCGGCGGGTCAGGTGCGACAGATCCGGCAGGCCGGACGCATCCACCGTCACCGCATCCGCACCCGCGCCTGCCTCGGCATCCGTCCCGCCGCCCTTGCGCGCACGGCGTCGTTCCTTCGCACCCTCGACGAGGTTGTAGAGCGTCGGCAGCACGATCAGCGTCAGTACCGTGGAGGAGATCAGTCCGCCGATCACGACGATCGCGAGGGGCTGCGAGATGAATCCGCCCTGCCCGGTGATGCCGAGCGCCATCGGAGTCAGGGCGAGGATCGTCGCGAGGGCGGTCATCAGGATCGGGCGCAGACGCTTCTCGCCACCGGCCTTCACCGCTTCGACCGTCGACAGTCCCTTCTCCCGGTACTGGTTCACCAGGTCGATGAGCACGATCGCGTTGGTCACCACGATGCCGATGAGCATCAGCACACCGATCAGCGATGCGACGCCGAGCGGCACCCCCGTGATGATCTGCAGCAGGATCGCACCGGTCGCCGCGAACGGCACCGAGACGAGCAGCTCCAGCGGCTGACGCAGCGACTTGAACGTCGCGACCATGACCACGTAGACGATGAGGATCGCGGCGAGCATCGCCAGTCCGAGCTGCGAGAACGAATCCGCCTGCTGCGAGGCGACACCGCCGACCTCGGCGGACGCGCCGTCGGGCAGGTCGGCCGCAGCCAGCGCCGCGGTGACGGATGCCGTGGCCACGGCGAGGTTGTCGGATGCCGGCGGCACCGTGATCGTCGCCGTGCGGCGGCCCTGCTCCGTGGTGATGGAGGTGGGGCCGTTGCGCTCCTCGACGGTCGCGATGTCCTGTAGCTGCACGACGCCGAGCGGGGTCGGGATCGCGAGGGTCCGGAGCGCATCGACCGTGGTCGGCGGCGCTGCGTTCGCGATGTAGATGGTCAGCGCGGTGTCGTCGATCTCGACGGAACCGGCCTGCTGCGGACGCATGGTGGCGGAGACGATGGAGCCGACCGCGACCTCGGAGAGTCCGCGCTGTGCCGCGGCTTCCCGATCGACGACGACGGCGATGTAGGGCAGCGATGCGGCGAGGTTGTCGGTGACCTGACCGACGCCGTCGCGGCCGTCGAGCTCATCGACCACCGACGTCGTCGCAGTCTGCAGGTCGTCGGCGTCGGACGCCGAGACGGTGATCTCGATGTCGCTGGACCCGAAGCCGGCGGATGCCGCGACCGACACGTCGCCGACCTCGTCGCCGAGACCGTCGATCGCTTCCTGCACGTCGGTGCGCAGCTTCTCCTGGTCGGCGTCGCCGTCGGTCAGCACCGAGTAGGTGACGCCTGCGCCCCCGGAGAAGGCGTCGCGCAGGGCCGAGCCGCTCGAGCCGATCGAGGCCTGCACGTGCTCGATGCCGTCGATGCCGAGCAGCGCGTCCTCGACGACCATCGCCGCATCCGACTTGGCCTCGAGGCTCGCGGTCGGGCCGAGGTCCTGGGTCACCGTCATCGTGTTCTGGCCGGAGTCGCCGAGGAAGTTCACCTTCATCAGCGGGGCAGCGGCGAGGGTGCCACCCAGCACCACGAGGGCGAGGACGACGGTGACGACGGAGTGCTTGAGCGTCCAGCCGAGGATCGGCCGGTACCGGCGCTGCAGCCACGTGGGCGGCGCGTCCGGGTGCTCGGGGTCGATGGCCACGCCGTTCTCGTCGAGCAGCGGCTTGCCGGGGCGGAGGAACCAGTAGGCGAGCACTGGCACGATCGTCAGCGAGACGAACAGAGACGCGATCATGGCGATGCCCACGGTCACAGCGAACGGTCGGAACAGTTCGCCGACCATGTCGCCGACGAACACGATCGGGAGGAACACCGCGACGGTCGTGATCGTGGATGCGGTGACCGCCATCGCTACCTCGCGCACGGCGAGCCGGATCGCATCGCCCTTGTCGGCGTCGCCGACGTAGTGGCGTTTGATGTTCTCGATCACGACGATCGAGTCGTCGACCACTCGTCCGATGGCGATGGTGAGGGCACCGAGCGTGAGGATGTTCAGGGAGTATCCGAACGCCTGCAGGCCGATGAAGGTGATCAGCACGGAGGTCGGGATCGAGATCGCGGTCACCAGCGTCGAACGGATCGACAGCAGGAAGACCAGGATCACGAGCACCGCGAAGACGAGTCCGAGCAGGCCCTCGGTCGCGAGGCTCTCGATGGACTGCTCGATGAACGGAGCCTGATCGAAGATGATCGTGAACTCCGCATCCGGGAAGGCGTCACCGATCTCGTTCAGCGCGACGAGCACGCCCTGTGACACCTCGACGGTGTTCGCGGCGGGGAGCTTCGTGATCGAGATGGAGAGCGCGTCCTTGCCGTCGACGCGCGAGATGGAGCTGATCGGATCGGACTCCTGCACGACAGTCGCGACGTCGCCGATGGTCAGCGAGGTGCCGACCAGCGGGAGGGCCGCGAGCTCGTCGACAGTGGTGATCTTGGCGCCCGTCTGCACGGTCAGCGTCTCGCCGTTCTCGGTGATGTCGCCGCCCGGGAAGAGCGTGCCGTTCTGCTGCAGGGCTGACGTGATCGCCTGCGTGCTCTGCCCCTCGGCGGCGAGCGCCGCGACGTCCGGGGTGATGGTGATGCGCTGACCGACACCGCCGATGATCTCGGCCGCGTTGACACCGTCGACGTCCTCGAGCTCGGGGATCGCGACGTTCTGCAGCTCGGCCTGCGCGTTCTCGGCATCCTCGAAGCCGGTGACGGCGACCTGGATCACCGGGAAGTCGTCGATCGACACGGCGAGCACCTGCGGGCTGACGTCTTCGGGCAGCTGACCCGAGATGCGGTTGATCGCCTGCTGGATCTTCTGCTCGGCCGTCGCGAGGTTCGTGCCGTAGGCGAAGGTCGCCTGCACGATCGAGGCGTTCGTCGTGCTGGTGGCCGTCGTGGCCTCGAGGCCGGGAACGCCCTGGATCGCGGATTCGACGGGCGTGGACACGTCGTTCTCGACGACCTCCGGCGATGCGCCGGGGTACGTCGTCATCACCATGAGGTTGGGGAGCTCCAGCGAGGGGATGAGCTCCTGCTTGAGGTTGGTCAGGGCGAGACCGCCGAATACCGCGGCGACGATCGTGATGAGGGCGATGAGCGCCCGGTTCTTCAGACTCAGGACGGCGAGATTCGACACGGGGGGATTCCTCGGTTCAGGGTGCGGACGGCGCTGCGGTGCGACCGGGGGTGGTATCAGTCTCGGGCATGCCGAGGAGTTGTGTGAGGACGGTCTCGATGAAGGCGCGGTCGAGGGTGGTGTCGCGGATCTGCGTGCTCCACATGACCCCGTCGATGAAGATCATCGCGGCGGTCGCCCGGTCGTGACCGTAGGTGGGCTCGAGGAAGGCGACGAGCTGCTCGGAGAGGTGCCGTGCGAGCTTGCGCAACCGGGGGTCGTGCACGGCTGCGGTGACCACGGCGCGGTCGGCCTTGACGGCGCGGGCGTCGTCGAGTCCCTCGGCGATCAGGTCGGCGATCACCGTCGGGGTGGGTCCGCGTTGAGCGAGTGCGATGCGGACGCCGTCGAGACGGGCGTCGACCTCCTCCGCGAGCGCGCGGAGGGCGGCGGTGCGCAGATCGTCGAGCGTGTCGAAGTACTGGGTCGTGGCTCCGAGCGGCACGCCGGCCCTGGCGGCGACCATCCGGTGCGTGACGCCGTCGACGCCGACCTCGACGATCAGCTCCGCCGCGGCGGTCACGATCTCGCGACGGCGCGCCTCGGGGTCACGGCGTCGCCGCGTGCTTTCCGCCATGCGACCCTCCCCTGGACATCCGTACATGTACATTTGTACATTTCCGCGATGGGAGGATGCTGGGAGGCGCGGGATCCTGCGTCAGAGACCCGCCCCGAGGGCGAGCCCGAGTCCCGCCGCGGCGAGTCCCAGCAGCAGCATCCCGATCGCATGGAGGGCAGATGCCGGTCGCTCGCCGTCGCGCCACAGGGTCACCGTGTCGAGCATGGCGGTGCTGAAGGTCGTATAGCCCCCGAGGAGCCCAGCGCCGAGGACGAAGGCGGCATCCGGGAGCGCCGTCGTCAGGACGCCGAGGGCGAAGGACCCGGTGACGTTGACCACCAGGATGCCCCACGGGAACCGGCGTCCGACGAGGCGAGCCATCCCCAGGTCGACGACATAGCGCAGCACCGCGCCGAGTCCGCCGGCGAGCGCCGCAGCGAGGAAGAGGAGCGGATTCACGGCGCGACCTCCCGAGCGTCGCGGGGTCGCCCGATGCGGAGACCGAGGACGGCTGCGGCGAGACCGAGAACGAGGCTCCCCATCGCGTATGCGCCGGCGAGGAGCGGGGCATCCGTCCACAACGCGAGCGTGCCGGTCATGAACGCGCTGTAGGTGGTGAAGCCGCCGAGCACGCCGGTGCCGAGGAAGAGCCGGAGATCGGCGACTCGTGGTTCCCTGAGCCCGTCGAAGGGCCGGGCAGCCACCACACCGATCAACAACGCGCCGAGGATGTTCGCGACGAACACCGCGAAGGGGAAGCCAACGGCATCAGGAATCGCCAGCCCCAGGGCGAGGCGGGCCGCGGTGCCGATCGTGCCGCCCAGGGCGACGAGCAAGACGCGGCGGAGATTCACGATCGTCACTGTATCGCTCCGTGGCAGGACGGCCTCCCGTTGTCAAGCCGGTGGGCGCTCGCGCCCCGAGGGCGTTCACTGGCCTCATGAAGCCCCTCTGGAAGATCGACTCGGCCTTGCCCCTCGGCACACCCTTCGAGTCTGGTCGGCATCACGACGTGATCATCGTCGGAGCCGGCCTCACGGGTCTTTCGACCGCGGTGATGCTCACGCGGGCGGGGCTCGATGTGGCAGTGCTCGAGGCGGGCAAGATCGCGGAACTCGCGACCGGCGGCAACACCGGCAAGCTCTCACTCCTCCAGGGAAAGCGTCTCGCCGAGATCCGGCAGCACCACCCGTCAGCACTCGTGCGCGCCTACGTCGACGCGAACCGGGAGGGCATGGACTGGCTGACATCCTTCGCCGACACCGCGGGCGTGCCGTACACCTGGCGGACAGACCACTCCTACGCGCAGACCCCGGAGGGCCTGGAGACCGTGCGCGAACAGCACGCCGCCGCACGCGAGGCCGGGCTGCCCACCCGGATGCTCTCTCCCGGCGACCTGGCCTCGACCCCCTTCCCGGTCTCCGGCGGTGTCGCGCTCGACGACCAGGTGACGATCGATCCGGTGACCGTGACGGCCGCTCTGGCCCGGGAGTTCCTCGAGCAGGGCGGGACCCTGCACACCGGCATCCGCGTCACCGGCGCTCACGCCCTCCCCTCTGTCCGCGTCGAGACGGCGGACGGCCCCCTGTTCGCCGATCAGATCGTGCTCGCGACCGGGAGCCCGATCCTCGATCGCGGCCTCTACTTCTCGAAGATCAGCGGGATGCGGTCGTACTGCGTCTCGTTCCGCGTGCCCGGCGAGGTGCCGACCAGCACCTTCCTGTCGGTCGACAGCCCGTCGCGCTCGATCCGCCCCGTGTCCGCCGCGGACGGTCCCGGCGGCACGGCGCAGCTGATCGTGGGCGGCAACGGGCATCCGGTGGGACGCTCCGACGGTGAGACCGCCGCGATCGACGACCTGGTCGCCTGGACCGTGCAGCACTTCCCCGGCGCGGAAGAGACGCACCGGTGGTCGGCGCAGGACTACCAATCCCACAATCAGATCCCCTTCGTGGGGGCATTGCCGCGCGGCCTCGGCGCGATCCGCGTCGCCACCGGCTACGCCAAGTGGGGACTGTCGAACGCCCCGGCCGCCGCACTGCGCCTGACCGCCGAGATCCTCGGCACGAACTGGCGCGACCGGTCCCCCTGGATGAATGCCCTCGGCACGCGGCTCACCGTGCCAGCCGATCTCGCGAAGGCCGCCTCCGAAGGCGTGAAGGTCGGCGCTGCCGCGGTGTCGGGATGGCTGGATGCCGAGAAGCGCCCGGTTCCGGTCGCTCAGCCGGAAGAAGGTCAGGGCGTGGTCGCCAACCGCGGCGGGCTGCCGGTCGGGATCTCGACCGTCGACGGGGTCACCCGCGCGGTCTCGGCGGTCTGCTCGCACCTCGGCGGGGTGCTCGACTGGAACGACGCCGAATGCACGTGGGACTGCCCGCTGCACGCCTCGCGCTTCGCAGCGGACGGAACGCGGATCGAGGGACCGGCGCTCAAGGACCTGAAGAGCCTGCCTCGCACCGGCGGCGGGAACTGAGGGCGAGGGCGCTCAGCTCTCGTGCCGCAGCTGCACGTCGTCCCAGCCCTGCTGGGGCGTCTCGCAGCTCTCCCGGAACACATACTGCGAGGCGAGTTTGCGCTGACTGCTGGACCAGTCGATCGCCGGTCGGCGCTGCTCGGGCGGCACGTACCCGAGCCGGTACACGGCCATGAGTTCGAGACCGTCGGGCACGTGGAGCAGGTCGACGATCTCGTCCCACTTGCCCGGCACCTCCATCGGGAAGGAGATGAACTGGATGCCCATGCCGAGCTCGACCGTGGTGAGCCAGATGTTCTCCATCGCCGCGCCCATGCTGAACACCGAGTAGAACGACGAGAGCTGTCCCGGCCGGTATTCGCTCCGGTCGAGCATGACGCCGAGCAGCAGCGGGGAGCCCGACACGAGCTTCCGGTTCTCGGCGCCCAGGGTCTTCGGCACCCCGAGGGCGTTCATGAGGCTCTGCCCGCGCTTGGTGAACACCTGACCGGTGAAAGGTCGCAGCGGCGCGGGGAGCTTGTCGAACAGCATCCCGCTGCGCTTCTCCTCCATCTCGGCCTGACTGAAGCGGAAGTAGGGCTTGTAGCGCTCGAAGAACGTGCCGTTCGACATCGCCTCGGTCATGCTCTCGCCGGAGATCCCAGCGATCCGCTCGATCGTGTCCCGGTTCTCGATCACGACGAATCGCCACGGCTGGCTGTTCAGCTGCGACGGCGCCCGGCCGGCCGCCTCGAGCAGGAGCCGCTGATGCTCCTCGGAGACGGGATCGGGCAGGAAAGCGCCGTTCGTGGTCTTGCGGCGGCGGATGGCATCGAGCAGTTCCATGCGGTCACTTCCGGGTCGGGGGGAGGAGCGAGCACACGAGGCCCGCGAGGAGGAAGGGAGCGGCGGCGAGCGCCACGAGCGGATGCCGCGCGCTGTGCGTGCCGAGATACGGGATGGCGGCGAGGGGGATGGCTGCCGGCGCGAGGCTCAGCGCTGCTCGGCGGCTGGCACGGCGCGGCCGAGCCCAGAATGCGGTGCTGATCGCGGCGGAGGTCGTGGTACAGGTCGCGATGTAGAGGGCGTGATGCACCCAGCGGAAGTTCGTGGTGTCGATGACTTTCGTCGCGACGGCGGTGCCGAGCGCGGCGTTGACGCCGTACGCGACGGCGGCTGCCACGAACAGCGGCGCGGCGCTGGTCCGCTGCGTTCGCTGCCTCATGCCCCGACCTTACGCCCGCGCTCGGCATCCGATCTCGGCCTTGCAGTAGTGTCCCGATGTGTGCGAGGCGAGCCCCGTTTCGTCTCGCTCCGCTCGCTCAACGACCGAGGGCCCCCGGTCGTTGAGCGAGGAGCTTGCGACGAGACGAAACGCCTCCGCCTACTGGTTGCCCTCCGCGTAGATGCGGAGCGCGTCGCGGACGAATTCCGCTCCGTGCGTGCCGCCGGACGACGTGGCGTAGTTCGCGCCGAAACGCGGGTCCGCGACGTACATCTCGCCCAGGCCGATCACGTACCCCTTGACGTCAGGATTGGGTCCCTGAGCCTGTCGAAGGGCCGCCGCAGGAGTGCCGGGCACTCCCGTGAGCCACGCGACGTGGCGGCGCGCGACATCCTGAGCAGCAGCGGATGCCGGATCCACGCCGCTCTCCGCGGCGGCGATCCAGTCGCGTCCGAGGTCGGACACGCGCTGCTGCCATGCGGTGCGCTCGGCATCCGTCATCCCGCGCCACCAGCGATCGCTGTCGGCGTAGGCCTTCTTTCCCCAACGCTCCTCGACCTCCTCCTTGTGCTGGGTGTGGTCGAAGCCGTCGAACATGTTCTCTGCCATGAGTTCTTCACCTCCTTTCAACGCCGTGATGGTGGATTCGACCGACGCGATCTGTCGCGCGAGTCGGGCCTGCTCCTCGCGCAGCAGCGCGAGATGGGTCCGGAGTGCCGCGGTCTCGCTCTGCTCCTTGTCGAGGACTTCCGATATCTGCGGCAGTCCGAGTCCGAGTTCCCGCAGCAGCAGGATGCGCTGCAGGCGCACGAGCGCCGCGGCGTCGTAGTGCCGGTACCCGTTCGGCGCGATGCGCGACGGGGGCAGCAGTCCGATGTCGTCATAGTGCCGGAGCGTGCGGCTCGTCGTCCCCGCGAGTCGCGCGATCTCCTGGATCGACCAGCCCTGCTGCATCACGGCATCCTCCTCTTCTCGTCTTTCACCCTAGAAGTTGACGTAGCGACAATGTCAAGCGTACTCATATGACCGTATATAGCGTTCATTCGTATTGTTTCGAAGGTGAAGGACTGCCACGATCGAGGTCTTGACGAAGTGTCTGGAGGTGATTTATGCCCGTTATGACTGTGATCGAGCCGACGCTGCTGAAGAGCCGCGTGGAGAACGCTCTCGACACCGCGATCCTGCGGTTCGACGGGTGGTGGCTCGTGCTTCTTGCCGTGCTTCTCGTGTTCGGTGTCGCTTTCCTCGCATCCCTGGCCGCGTGGTGCTTCCTCGCCAATGGAGGCAAGCGCTTCACCGGGAACTGGAACTGGGGCAAGCGCGGAGTCTCCGTCTGGCTGGAGTGCGTCTAGCACACGTCCTCGGCGCATCCGCAAGGGTGCGCCGAGGGTCCGCACGAAAGGAAGAAGGGAAACGAATGCTGCTCGATGTCTCTGCCGTGGAGTTCGCCTACGCGAAACGGGCACCGGTGCTGCACGACCTCTCGCTGACCATCGCGCCCGGGGAGCGGGTGGGGCTGGTGGGCCCGAACGGCTCCGGCAAGTCCACCCTGATCCGTCTGATCGCCGACCTCCTGCAGCTGCGGCACGGCAGCATCCGCATCGCCGGCCTCCCGCATCAGGACCGCGCTTCTCGCGAGAGCGTCGTCTACGTCGCGAGCAACGACTACCTGCCGCAATTTCTCACCGGACGCGAATACGTCGATCTGATGCATCGGTTCTACGGCCGCGAGCCCGATACCGCCCGCCTCGACGATCTGTTCAGTCGCTACCAGATGAAGTCGCGGCAGTTCGACCTCATCGAGGACTACTCCCACGGTATGCGCAAGAAGGTGCAGATCATCGCGAGCCTGCTCCTCGAGCGTCCGCTCACGATCATCGACGAGACCCTGAACGGCGTCGACGTCGATGCGCTCTACGAGTTCGAACGCGGCGCACGCGAGTTGGGCCAGGACATCGCCCTCCTGCTGTGCAGCCACGACTTCCGCCTGCTCGAAGCCGTCTGCGACCGCATCGTCGTGCTCTGTCGCGGAGAGATCGCCTACGACCTCCCTCTGAGTCGCATCAACGAGGAGCATGGCTCCGTCGACGAGCTCGTGAAGCGCGCCATCAGCGCGTCGCAGCCTCGGAGCACGTCGTGAAGCCGGTACTGACACTCACGCGCTTCCTCTCGCTCTTCCTCCTCCGCCGCATCCTCCGTCGCGGAGCGCTCCGGCTCGCGATCGTCCGCTGGGGGCTCGCGGCGGTGGCGCTCGTCGCGTTCGCCGGGTTCTGCGTGTTCGGCGTGGTGACGCTCCGGCAGCTGATCAGCGATCCGGCCCTCCTCGTCCCCCTGCTGCACGTCGCGGGCACGGCGGTCCCGATGTGGGTTCTCGCCATCTTCACGGTCGTGCGCGTCATGTTCATGAAGTCGAGCGATCTCGTCGAGCTCACGTTCTGCTTCCCGCTCACGAACAGGGCGCGAACCCTGGGGTTCATGCTGTTCGAGGCGATGCTCGTGGGCATCGGCGTGGTCGTCATCCTCGGGGCGCTGGTGGCCGGAACGATCTCCCTGGGAGGACCGGGAATCCTCGACGAGGTGATCGTCTGCCTCGTCATGCCGACCTGCCTCTCATATCTCCTCGCCGCCACGTACTACCTCATCCTCGAGAGGGTGCTCCTCCAGTTCCGGCTGGCGCGGCTGCGCGCCTTCCTGGTGCCGGTGATCCTGGCGGCAACCCTCGTCACCCTCGCGGTCGCCGTCTCGGGTCAGTCCGAGCGCGTGCTCTTCGCTGCCGTGGGCGAGGGCGAGTACTTCGCGCCGCAACTGATCTTCGCCGAGATGGCGGATGCCCACGGGCTGGGCGCTGCCTTCGTCTTCTGGCTCGTCGCCGTCGTGCTCCTGGTCGCGCTCGTGTGCTCTACGACGCCTCGCCAATTCGACCCGACCCGTCGTTTCGCTCGCGTTCCGATGCTGCTCGGCTCCTCCGAGTTCGGCGCTTACTTCGCTGCGCACATCCGAGCCATCGAGACGATCACCGTGTACGGCATCGTGCTGGGGGGGTCATACGCGCTCTTCGTCGCCGACGTCCGCCTGCCACCGTTCCTCCTGATCGCCGTGACGATCCAGGGCGTGTACGCCTACGTGTCGACCGAGCCGCTGCGGGCCTCCGGCCCTCGCCGCCATGGACCGGTCCGGCGCTACCTGCTCGTGCTCGGCCCGCAGGTGCTCGCGCTGGGCGTGTGCGCCGTACCCGTGGGCCTGCTGTCCGCTCTCACCGGCATCGAGGGCGGCGAGATCCTTCTCGTGGTGGGATTCTGCGCCTCGAACACAGTGGTCCTGACGCTCGCCGGGATCATCTTCCCCCCGGAGAAGGGCAACCCGTTCTCCGTCGTCGTCGGTGTCGCTGTGGCGGCGCTCATCACCGGCACCCTCCTGCTCGGCGCGAACCTGCTCGGCCTGCCGGCCTGGTTCAGCGCCATGGTGCTCGTGCTCGTGACGGTCGCCGCCGCAGCCCTCTCCGCCATCGGTATGCAGAAGATCGAAAGGATCGAACGTCATGAAGTGGTTGTTTAGAACGCTCGGAAGCGTCGTCGCGGCGCTGGTGGTCAGCGCGGGAGCCGCGGTCAGCACCGCGATCTGGCTCATGTTCTCGGCAGGTTCCGCCGAAGGCCGGCGGCTGGGTTACTTCGATGCGATCTTCGTCGATGTGAATCAGACGCCTCAAGGGACCACTCAGTTGGGGGTGGGAATCAACGATCCGATCCCGCTCGTCGTCACCGTCATCGTGCTGACCGTGCTGATCCTCGCGGTGATGGTGGTGCACGATCAGTTGCGGGCACGGCGGAAGCAGCTCCTCGCCGACACCGAGTGAGGTGGTCGACGACGGTCAGCAGACTCGGCGCGAGAGTTGTCATCCGGTGGCTGGCACTCGCCGCCTGGCCGGTGCACCTGGTGTTCGCGGTGGTGATCGGATCGAGTCTCATCCTCGCCGTCGCCCTCGACCAGCCGCTGATCGTCGACGCCCTGCTCGTGGTCGCCGCGCACTATGTCGTCGGACTGTGCGCGTCGTTCGCACTCCACGAGCTCGTGCACGCCGTGGTGCTGATGAAGGCACCCGGTGTCTGCGCGGTCACGCTCGAGCGCACAGCTCTGCGGATCTCGGTCCGTCCGCTCGGCGAGGTCCGTGGTCGCGATGCCTTCATCGGCGCAGCATCGGGCCCGGCCTGCTGCGTCGGGCTGGGCCTGCTCCTCTGGGCGATCGCCCCGAATCTGCTGCTGCACCCCTGGCATCTGCTCCACGCCGTCTTTCTCACTCCGGTCTTCCATGACGGGCGCATCATGATCGTCTCGGCGCGATCCTGGAACAGGGTGGTGTTCCGAGAGAGTTGACACAATCACGATATATCGTGTTACTCTGACCAGACACGATATATCGTGATCCCTCAACCCAGGAGAAGCAGACATGACCGAGAAGTGGCTCATCGCCCCCGGCGAGGAACGCGTCATCGACATCGATTCCGTCACGAGACTCAAGGTGGGCCTCGTCGGCGGACAGGTCGACATCATCGCCCACGACGAACCCGGCATCCGCATCGAGGTGCACGGCGTCACCACGAAAGACCTCCGCGTCGAGGCCCGTGACGGCGAGGTCGAGATCGACCACCCGCAGCTCGGCTGGGACAACTTCCTCGAGGTCTTCCGCAACTTCGGGTCCGGTGGCCCTCGCGCCGAGGTGAGCGTGGCCGTCCCCCGCTCCATCGCCCTCAACCTCGGTGTCGTGAGCGCCGGCGCCCTCGTCTCCGGCATCCGCAACGACGCTCGACTCAACACCGTGTCGGGCGACATCATCGTCGACACGCTGATCGGCGACCTCAACGTCAACTCGGTGTCCGGCGACGTGCAGGTGCGCGGCCTCACGGGCTCGATCACGGCCAACAGCGTCTCGGGCGACGTCGCCGTCACCGGCGTGGTGCGCAAGGCGACCGTCGACATCGTCTCCGGCTCGACGCTCGTCGATGCTGCGGGGGACGTGAACACCATCACGGTGAACTCCGTCTCAGGCGGCACCACGGTGCGCCTCGACGAGTCACTCGCCGCCAACTACGTGATCCGCTCGCTCAGCGGACGCCTCCTCATCGACGGCGTGGAGCGCAGCTCCTCCGGTCCGAGCAACTTCACCGGCACCGCCGGCGAACTGGCCGGCCGCTTCGTCGACCTGCGCGCCAACTCGGTCTCCGGCGGCGTCACCGTGCTGCGACGCTCCCCCGCATCGATCGCGAACGACCCCGAATGGGAAGAGTCATGAGCCCCGCCGTCTTCTCCCACGGCGACCTGCGCCTGTACCTGCTGTCGCTGCTCGCCGAGGCGCCTCAGCATGGATACGGCATCATCCAGTCGCTCACCGATCGCACCGGCGGCACGTACACGCCCAGCGCCGGCACCATCTATCCGCGGCTCGCGAAGCTCGAGGAGGAGGGCCTGGTGTCCAAGACCGTCGATGGCCGCACCACGATCTACGCGATCACGGATGCCGGACGGGCCGAGCTCGCGTCACGCGAGGGCGACCTCGCCGGTATCGAGGCCGGCCTCACCGACTCGGTCCGCCTGATCGCCAACGAGGTGCGTCAGAGCGTGAAGGACGCGATGAAGAGCCTCAGGGCAGACCTCGCCTCGGCCGAGCACGACGAGCGCACCGCCGCGAAGAACCGGCCGCGGCAGGCCTCGGACGACGCCCGCATCATCAGTCGCGAAGAGCTGCATCGGGCGGATGCCGTGGTCAACGCCTTCCGCGCCCGCGTGCGCACCGATCTGCGCACGCACGTCGCGAAGGGCGGCGCGCTTCCGGCATCCGTCGTCAGCGAACTCGAAGACGGCCTGGATGCCGCCGCGCACGCGGTGACCCGCGCTCTCGGCGCTCTCGGCTCCGGTCGCTGACGGGTCCGATCACCCCCACGCCTGTTCGTTGAGCGAGCGCAGCGAGACGAAACGCCGCTCGCTCGACGAACAGGACTACTCCGGCCAGATCTCCTTCTGCGTGTCCGGCACGGACTCGCCGAGCGGGACGACGAGGACGGAACGGTGCTGTCGGTGCGTGAGCCGCGCAGCGACCGATCCGGTGAAGAACTCCCTGATCGATTCGCCCAGCCCTCGCTTGCGCGTGCCGACCACGATCAGTGACGCGTCGAGCTTGTTGGCGAGCTGCTTGATGGCGAGCGCGGGGTCGCCGACGAGCTGGCGTGCGGTCCAGGTGAGGCCGGTTCCTTCGAGGATCGCCGCTGCAGCAGCCTGCACGGCTTCGAATTCGGCGGCACCCGCGTCGAAGTTGATGTCGATGGGCGCGGAGTGCACGTACCCGTCCGGGTCCTCATAGGTCACGAAACGGGTGACGTCGACATGGGCGACCACGAGCGGCGCGCTCAGCAGTCGAGCGAATCTCACGGCCTCGTCGAGCACGTGCCGATCCTGATCCGGCTGCAGGCCGACGATGACCGCCTTCTGCAGCGCGACGTTCTGCGCGGCCTCGTCGGACGGAGTGGAGGTGCTGTCGGTCATGAGGATCACTTCCTTCACCAGCCTGGCGTCAGCCAGAGGGTCTAACCCGCGTGCTATTCTGAATGCTACTCTTACCGGCCTCGACCGGTGTCGTGAAATGCGTCGGGCTCCTGCCGCCCGCAGCTGAAATCGTGAGGGGGTCTGGCGTATGGGCCGTGGCCGTCAGAAGGCGAAGCACACAAAGATCGCCCGCGAACTCAAGGCGTACAGTCCGTCGGTGAACTACTCCGCGCTCGAGCGCGAATTGGCTCATCCGACCGACGAAGACGCCTACGTCGACAAGTGGGCTGACGAGTATGAAGACGAAGACGAGGACGAACTGGAAAAGGCCTGACCGCCCGCTCCGTCGTTCCGCCCCCGTGTGACCCACGGGGGCTTCGTCATGCCCGGGCGGGTCGACCTCGCCGGAGAGGATGCTCCCGTGGCGCACGTCGTCGCCCTGTATCGTCACCCGATCAAAGGCTTCACACCTGAGCGGGTCGAATCACTGACCGTGCAGGCGGACGGCCGCGTCGCGGGCGACCGCGTGCTCGCCTTCCGCTTCGCCGACGCCGCGACACCGGAAGACCGCGAGGGCCTCGACTACTGGCCGAAGTCGAAGGGCCTCGCGCTTCAGGACTTCCCTGCGCTGGCCGCGTTGCGGACGACCTACGACGACGCGACGCGACGGGTGCGGGTCGAGCACGACGGCGGCGTTCTCGTCGATGCCAGGCTCGATGACGCGGGACGCGCCGAGCTCGTCGCTGCGATCACGGACTTCGCGCTCTCCACCCACGAGGGCCGCCGGCTGCAGAGGCCGGGTCGGCTCCCACTCGTCCTGGTCGGTGACGGCGAGACATCGCGATTCCAGGATCGCCCCCGCGGCTACGTCTCACTTCACAGTCGGGGCAGCACCCTCGCGCTGGCCCATGAACTCGGCGCGGATGCCGACGATCGTCGTTTTCGCTCCAACATCGTCATCGACGGTGTCGACCCTTGGGCGGAGCTCGGCTGGTCCGGTGAGGTGCGGGTCGGCGACCTGTCCTTCCATGGGGCGGGACCCATCGTCCGCTGTCTCGCGACCCACGCCAATCCCGACACCGGCGTCCGGGATGCCAAGGTCCTCACCACCCTCACCCAGGCCTTCGCGCAAGATGAGCCGACGCTCGGACGGCTGCTCCTGCCCAGCGACGCGCCTGCCGACAGCTTCAGTGGCGTCATCCGCGTCGGCGACGAGGTTCTCGGCGTCTGATCGCCCGCAACGGATGCCGCACGACGCGGCCCCTGTGCGCGCTTCGAATGTCAGCGCTACCGTAGCGGACGCCATCGAAGCGGTGGTTTGTTACTCTCCTGGTGTTGTGAACGCAAACATTCTGCTGTTTAATGACCAGTGTCAGCATCGCGGTGAAGCGACCAGGCGTCTCGGCGATCCTGTAGAAATCTGACCTCGAAGAGGAGAACAGCATGGCATCCACATCACCTGCCACCCGGACGGTCGCGATCATCGCGGTCGGTGCCGTGTCGGCTCTCGGCCTCGCGGCCTGCTCTTCCGGAGACTCGACCGGCGACACGAACGGTGGCGAGCCGATCACGATCGAATACGTGCACCGCCTCCCCGACGGCGACGGCATGACGAGCGTCGCCGAGATCGTGGAGCGCTGGAACGAAGAGAACCCCGACGTTCAGGTGAAGCCGACGAAGTTCGACGGCAAGGCTGCCGACCTGATTCTGAAGCTCGAGACCGACATCAAGGCGAAGAACGGACCGTGCCTCGCTCAGGTCGGGTACGCCGAGGTCCCGCAGCTCTATGTGAAGGGGCTGCTCGAGGATGTCGCCCCCGAGGCGAAGAAGTACGAGGACAACTATTCCGCGGGAGCCTTCAGCGGCATGCGGGTCGGCGACGCCGTGGTGGGTCTGCCCACCGACACCGGGCCCCTCGTGTACTTCTACAACGAGACCGCGTTCGCGACGCTCGGCGCCGAGGTGCCGGCGACCTTGGCCGACCTCGAGGCGACCTCGGCATCCGCCGCTGCGGCCGGCAAGTACGTCACCGCGTTCACCCCTGACGAGGCGCAGTACTGGCTGTCCGCGCAGTCTGCGGCCGCCGGTGATACCTGGTTCTCCACCGAGGGCGACGAGTGGAAGGTTCAGGCCGAGGGCGAGGGTTCCGAGCGCATCGCCGCCTTCTGGCAGGGCCTGCTCGACAACAAGCAGACCCTTGCGACCGAGCGGTTCGGCGAAGGTTTCACCACAGCGCTCAACGACGGAAGCCTGATCGGACACATCGGCGCAGCCTGGGAGGCCGGCTTCCTGCTCGACTCCCTCGACGGCACGCCTGCCGAGGGCCAGTGGCGCGTCGCTCAGCTCCCGGATCTCGGCGCGGGTGCGCAGAGCGGCCCCGACGGCGGCTCCGGCATCGGCGTGATGAAGGGATGCGAGCACCCGGCGGAGGCCATGCAGTTCAACGACTGGTTCAACACGCAGGCCGATGACCTGGCCTCGCAGGGTCTCGTGATCGCTGCCGAGGGCAGCGTCGAGACCCCGGAGAAGATGCTGCGTCAGTTCGGCGGACAGGACGTGCTCGCCGAGCTCTCCACCGCGACGGCGAACCTGAATCCCGACTTCCCCTACGCACCGGGGTTCTCGACGCTGTCGAAGATGAACGAGACGGCCGCCGCAGCGGTGGCGGGCACCGCGAAGGTCGCCGACATCTTCAGCACTGCGCAGGACACCGCAGTCACGTCACTCGAAGACCTCGGGCTCCCCGTCGCCGAGTGAACTCGCCGCAGACAACAATCGAATGAGCGACGGCGGGGCGCGCGAACATCGCGCACCCCGCCGTCCTCACGAATCGAGAGGCAGGACAATGGTCACAGCGACCGAGACTCGGCGCGCGTCACCGTCGTCTGACCCGGGCATCGAAGGCGAGCGGAGCGTCAAGCGCCGAGGGATACGACGAGAAGGCCTCACCGGCTGGCTGTTCATGGCCCCGTTCGCTCTGCTGTTCGCCGTGGTCTTCCTGGTGCCGATCGTCGTGTCGGTGCGCGCATCCTTCTTCGCGCAGGTCCCCTCCGGGGGTGGGTTGTACGGGGGCGGCGAGCTCGTCGACACGTTCGTCGGTCTGGACAACTTCGCGGCCGCGGCCACCGATGGGGCGTTTTGGGCCGGCATGGGCCGGGTCGTGCTGTACGCCGGCCTGCAGATCCCCGTCATGATCGTCATCGCTCTCGGGCTGGCGCTGCTGCTCGACTCCTTCATCCTCCGGCGCCCCGCGCTGTTCCGCCTCGCGTTCTTCCTCCCGTACGCGGTGCCGGGCATCATCGCCGCGATGATGTGGCTGTACCTGTACACCCCCGAGGTCTCGCCGCTGCTCCCCTATCTGCCGGAGGGGACGGACCTCATGTCGCCGCAGAGCATCCTCTTCTCGATGTCGAACATGACGACCTGGACGTACACGGGCTACAACATGCTCATCTTCCTCTCCGCCCTGCAGGCCGTGCCGCGCGACCTGTACGAGGCGGCGCGGCTCGACGGCGCCTCCGGGTTTCAGGTCGCCATGCGGATCAAGGTGCCGCTCGTCCGTGGTGCGGCACTCCTCGCGGTCCTGCTGTCGATCATCGGCACGATCCAGCTGTTCAACGAGCCCGTGATCATGGAGTCCGCCAACACCTGGATGGGCAAGGACTTCACGCCGATGATGCTCACGTACAACTCGATGATGGGTGAGATCTCGCCGTCGGGCAGCGGCCCGGCATCCGCCTACTCCCTGCTCATGGCCCTGATCGCCGGCGTGCTCGCGATCGTCTACGCGCTGCTGCAGCGCCGGAAGGCGGACTCATGACCACCACGACCTCTCTCCTCACCACGGTCGGCTCGACGTCGAAGCGGAGCCGACGCCGGGCTGAGGCCGCCGACGCACCGCCGCCGTCGATGGCGCCGGGGCCGCTGGCCCGCGTCTTCGGCATCGTCGTGCTCGTCATCGCGACGCTGTACTTCCTCGTACCGGTCTACTGGTTGATCGTCGCGTCGACCAAGAACAACACGGACCTCACGTCGACCTTCGGCTTCTGGTTCGCGGAATGGAACCTGGCGTCGAACTACGACAGCCTGATGGGCTGGACGCAGGGGCTGTTCTGGCGCTGGGTCGGCAACTCGCTCTTCTACTCCGTCAGCGCCGGGGTCATCGGCACGCTGTTCGCCGTGATGGCCGGGTACGCGATCGCCAAGTTCGCGTTCCCCGGCAAGCGGATCGCGGTCGGAGTCATCATGGCCGGCCTGCTGCTGCCCGTAGCGCTGCTCACGGTGCCGCTGTACATCGAGTTCGACGCCCTCGGGCTGACGAACACCGCGTGGGCGATCATCATCCCCTCGGCCGTGTCGCCGTTCGGCGTCTTCCTCGGCATGGTCTACGCCCAGTCGTCCGTGCCCACCGAGCTGCTCGAGGCCGCACGCATCGATGGAGCGGGCGAAGCGCGGATCTTCTTCACGATCGTCCTGCGGCTGCTGGGGCCGGCGATGGTGACCATCTTCCTCTTCATCTTCGTGGCGACGTGGAACAACTTCCTCCTGCCGCTGATGATGATCTCGAGCGCCGAGCTGAAGCCGGTGACGCAGGGCCTGTACGGGATGATGACGTACTTCTCCCCGGACAAGGGAGCCGTGATGCTCGGTGCCTTGCTGGGCGTCATCCCGCTCATCCTGCTGTTCTTCAGCCTGCAGCGGTACTGGCGCTCCGGACTCGCCGCGGGGGCCGTCAAGGGCTGAGCCCGCGGAACCATCTCTGAAGACCTACCCGAGTTCCCGACTCACGCACCCCATCTCAGGTGAACATGACGCGTGGTGGCGCGTTGTCTCGGTATTCGCGTCCGAGGGGGCTGTGCCAGGTGAGGGTGCCGTCGTGGTGTTGTCGGGCGGTCCATCGGTGTCTGTCGGGGATGTCGGGGTGTTTGAGGGTGTGGTGGGTGCGGCAGAGGTGGGCGAGGTTGCTCAGCCGGGTTCTGCCGCCGCGTGCGTGGTCGTGGGTGTGGTCGATGTCGCACCGGTGGACGGGCATGCGGCAGCCGGGGAAGCGGCAGTGCTGGTCGCGGGCGCGGAGGAATCGGCGCATCTGCGCGGTCGGGGTGTAGGTGTCGGTTTCGGTGACCATCCCGTCGGGGTCCAGGAACAGGCGTGACCAGCCGGTGTTCCGGCCCGCAAGTGCCCGGGCGATGTCGGGGTGCAGCGGCCCGTGCCCGTCGAGGAGGGCGGGGCGGTTGTCGGCACCGGTGAGGGTGCTGCCGGGGACGGTGACCTGGATGCGGCCCTGGATGTTGTCGAGCCCGGCCCCCTGCGCGGTGCTGGGGTCGGCGGCGAGCAGCAGGTCCATGAACAGGTCGGCCCGAACCTGGTCCCACGTCCGGTCATCCGCCGGGATGCGCTGGACGTTGGCGTCGGGGTCGACGGCGAAGGTCCCGTTCCCGTGGATCACGTCGTGCCCGTCGATCACGTCATCGAAGAGGCCCGCGAACAGGTCGAACGCCGGATCGTCCGGGGCGATGTCGTCCGAGGTGATCGTGTCACTGTCATCGTCGAACGCCCACCCGGCCAGGGCCGGGTCCCGGTCGTCGCGGGTGTTCATCACGTGGCGGGCCATCTGGTCGAGGCGATCTCTGATCGCGACAGCGGCCCATTCCGGGAGCACCGCGGACAGCAGGGCAAGGCCGTCGCCGACGGAGCGGATGCTCACACACCGTTCCCCGGACGCCCGCTGGTGCCGCTCCACGACGGTCTCCCCGACGAGCGCGGCGGCGACCTGCTTCGCGTGCGCACCCGTGCGGGCCGCGGTCTCCCGCTCCGCGTACACCAGCACCGCCGCCTCATACAGTCCCATCACGTCGGCATCCACTTTCTTGTTGCGAATCGCTTCGGACACGATCGCGCTCGCCCGGGCGATCTGTCGCACATGCCCCGCGCTCACCCGCCCCGACCGGAATGCCGCCCGCACCGCGGGGAGTTCTTCGCTCAGGGTGCGGGCGTCGGTGAATGCGAACTCGATCGACCCCTTCGGGATCCGACCCGCGGCGGAGAATTCCGCGACCATCGACCGGTAGATCGCATCCCGGTGAAAGGGACTCTCCGCGACATCCGCGTCATGGAACCCGATCTGCTCCACCAGCAACTCGCACGCCTCCGCCTCCAGGACCGCGACCTGCCGCCGTTTCTCGACCCACGCGTCCAGCACGCGACGGCGTTCCTCGAGATCGAGGTCGAGATCCGTCCGCTGCGGGGTCATACCCCCAGACTAGAACAGATGTTCGAATATGGCAGCATACTAGCTACGCGATGGAGGTCACGCCGAACGGCCCGCAGGATCATCCTCCGGGCCGTCCCATCACAGGTCAGCGATTGCTAGGCGGTCTCAGCTGACCCGTCGCCGCCGCGTCCACAACACGGCTCCGAGAACCATCAGCGCCAGCGCTGACAGCGCCACCGTCGACCACAGCACGCCATCCGCCCCGGTCGCGGCGAGCGGGGCCCCCGAGCCCGCACCGGCTCCGGCCGCGGCGCCCGGAGCCGACGTCACCGCCAGCCCGGTCCGCGCGAGCTCCACGCCCTCGGCATCTGTCACGACGATCGAGTGCTGTCCGGCCTCGGTCGCCGCCGGGATCACGACGGTCGCCACCGCGTTTCCGTCAGCATCGAGGCTGACATCACCCAGCTTCACCGGTTCCGAGTGCAACCAGAGCTGCACGCCGGCATCCGGCTCGAAACCGCGCAGCTGCACGGCGATCGATGAGCCGCCGCGCACCGTACCCACCGACGCGGTGACCTTCGCGTCCTTCGCCGGCTTGGCCTTCTTCACCTTCAGCGACGCGCTCGCGAGCACCTCACCGGACGAGTTCTTCACGATCAGGTCATGCTTGCCGAGTTCGGCCGTCGCCGGGATCAGCACCCGGCTCGCCCAGGCGCCCTCGGCATTGACCGCGGCGTCCGAGATCTTGACGTCGCCTAGCCAGAACGACACAGTCGAATCCGGAGCGAATCCGGACAGGTTCACACCGACCGTCTCCCCCGCGCGCACCGACGCGGAATCCAGGCTGAGCTTCGGGTCGATCGCGGGGTTGCAATCGCCGAGGTCGTCGGCCGGCCGCTCCTCCGGCGCGTGGCCGCTCTGCGGTGCGGAAGACCCGTAGATCGCGATCTCCGCTACCGCGCCGTACTGCGACCCGGAGATCGATGACGTCGCGGTCACCCGCACATACCTCGCCGTCGTCTGCGCGAAGCTCACATCCTGCCACTCGGCGACGTTCGCCCACTCGCCGGTGGTCACCGGCGTGTAGGTCTCGCCGTCCGTCGAGACCGCGACCTCGTAACCCTTGAGTGGTCCGTTCGCGTTCGGGGTGCGTCGCAGGTAGGAGATGCCGTCGACGTTCTCCGCCTTACCGAGATCGAACGTCAGCACGTGCGGATACGTCGTGGCATCCGTGCCCCACCGGCTCACCCAAAGGGTGCCGGCGTTGCCGTCGAGCATGTTCGACGCCTTGCCGTCTTCGTTCGCTGTCTCCTCGGAATTCGCCGATGCGGTGATCTGCTCGTTCGGGATCCGTGCGCGGGTCGCGACCGTGGTCTGCAGGGTTGTCTGCACCGATCGCACATCGCAATCGGCGAGGTAGGTCGCCTCCATCCCGATGCCGACGGTCGTGCCAGCGGCTGCGGCAGGTGCGGTGATCAACCAGGTCGTCTCGACGGTGTCGCCCGAAGCGACCTGCTCGAACACATTCGTCGAGCCGTCGGCGACCTCCACCACGTACCCCTCGGGAAGAGAGAGGGATACACCGACGTTCTCCACCGCGACGTCCTCGCTGTTCGTGAAGCTCGACGTGAAGGCCGACTGCCCACCGGGGCTCAGCACCGCGGCACCGCCCGAGACGGTCGCGCAGGGCGTGCCACCCTCGGTCGGTCCGAGGTCCGTGACCGTGAAGTCGTCGAGCACGAAGTCGACTTCCGGACCGCCGATGCGCTCGAGGCCCACCCAGGTGTAGTCGCCGCACCCGACCTTGACCTCGTGCTGGAAGGCGGTCGTCTCGAGCGCCTGAGGAAGGTCGGTGCGTCCGAGCGTCGTCGAGGTCACCGCGCCGTCGGCGACGGCATCCGTCCCGCTCACCCAGCGGTACGCCCCGCTCGCGCCGAGCTGGTAATCGAAGTCGACGCGGTACGTGTGCCCGGCCTGCAATGACACGAGCGTCGGGTCGGTCCGGTAGACGACACCGCTGAGCTCGGAGTGCGACAACAGAGAGTGATCGCCGCTCAGGGTCGAGTCGACAGCGAGACCGGCCAGCGGCTCACCGGCGGTGTACGGCCGCGCGGTGTTGCGCCATTCGCTGCTCGTGTAGGGATCGTGCCGCTGCGCGATGCTCGTGCGGATCCCCCCGGGATCGCCGGAGTAGACGAACGGACCCCAGCCGGGCTGATTGCCCTCGAAGTCCTCCGAGTACACCGTTCCGGCCGCCAGCGGCGCCGTGGTGTCGGTCATCACGCGGGCGTTGTCGATGCGGACCTTCGCCGGTCCTGCCGGCGCGGCGATGGAGACCGTGACCTCGCCGGATGCGGGGGCGAGGAACGAGACCGCACCCCGCTGGTAGTGCTGGCCCGCTTTCGAGTCGGGAAGCATGAGGTTGAGAGTCGGAGACAGGTTCCAGGTGCGGGTGACCGCCCCTGCCGGGCTGTCGACGGAGACGGTGACGTCGCGCGTCTCGCTGGGATCGATCTGCACCTGCGCCGAGAAGAAGTACCGCTCGCCGGTGGTGAGGCCGGTCACCTTCTGCGAGATCGACGACGCGGATGCTCCGAGCACGGCGACGTTGTCACCGCGCGACTCGTTCTTCTGCGCGCCGACGTCGGTGCGTTCGATCGACACATCACCCTGCGGGTTCCAGACGTCGAGTGAGCCGGAGTTGAATCCGGGATCACCCAGGCCCGCATCGCTGTACTCGACGGCAGCACGCTGCGCGCCGCCCTGAGGAACGACGACGTACGCCGTGCCCTTCTTGCCGTCGATCGTCAGCTCGCCGTCGGCCGCCGTGACGGTCGAAACCTTCTCACGGCCCTGATCCCCGAGCTCGAAGACGTCGAAGGCCGAGTTGCCGCTGAATGCGCCGGTCAGACCGAAGGTCTGGGCACCGCCGGGTGCCGAGTAGAAGTACATCTTGTCGGCGTCGACGGGGGAACCGGCGTCGGCGTTGGATGCCAGAGACTGCCAGGGAAGCAGGTAGGAGTCACCGCGGAGCACCGTGGCGCCATCCATCGTGATGATCCGCACGCCGTCCTCGACGGCGATGCTCACATCATCCGTCAGCGTCGCCGCGGTCTCGGCCTCGTAGGTGAGCAGATCGAACTGTTGGATGAACTTCGTCGGGAGGCTCTGCGTCCAGATGTTGCCGATGAAGCCGTCCCAGTTGCGGTTGCCGCTCCATCCCTCGGCGTCGATCAGTCGCTGCTGGCCGAGGAGGACGTCGTCGTTCCAGACATCCGCCTGGCCGTTCTGGATGAACCGCACCATCGTCGAGTTGATGCCCTTGTTGTCGACGCCGCCGTAAGCGAGGTCGGTGGGCCAGTGTGCCCACACGGAGTTGTCGACGAACCTGTCGCCCCACTCGGTCGCGATCTCGAGATCCATCGCGCGCAGTTCGTCGGCCAGCTCTTCGGCGACCCACCCGTTGGAGTAGTACACGTCGATGTACACGCCGCTGAGCCCGGGGACGGCATCCCGCAGCTGCTGGAACCGGTCGAGCACCCGACCGGAGCCCAGGTCGGCCTGCTGGTCGATGTAGTACGACTGATCGAGCCAGTTCCAGCCGGGCTGGTACGGCGCGCTCCCGCTGAGGATCGCGGGATCGAACGAGTTCGCCTGCGGGTAGATCTCCGTGGCGTTCACGTGCACGCTCATGTCGGCGTTGAGCTTGGCTCCCGCGTCGACGAGGCGGTTGAGATCGCCGACGCCGCCGGCCCGCTCGTTGAAGTTGTCACCGTAGTCGGTGTTGGCCGAGTCGTGGCCCTCGTTGCCGAAGCCCTTGTTGAGCACCCACTGACCGAGACCGTCGGTCTGGTTGGCGATGCGCTTGGTGTTGTCGAGCGTGAGGTCGAAGTAGTTCGTCGCGGTCGACGCGAAGTTGAAGGGGATGCGACTGACCACGCGCTCCGCCACCCGCTCGGCGCCGAGGCGCACCGTGTCGACCTCGCGATAGCGGATGCCGGCATCCTGCCAGTCCACGACGGAGTCCTCGTTGCGGTCGGCGGTGAGCAGCACGGTGACCTTCGGCAGCTCGTACGTCGTCACGCGGCTGTCGACCGCCGCCGTGGGGTGGATCAGCCAAGAGCTGGAGCCGATCTCGGCGGTGCGCCCTGCGGCCGCGGTGATGCGGGTGAGCAGTCGCCCGTCCCACGACTGCGGCTCGACCGACGCCTGCGTGGTCGCATTCGTGATGACGCTGCCGACGAGTGCGCCGTTGCCGAGGAACGCGAAGGCCGCGCCCTTCTCACCGATGGCCGCAGACGCGTCCACGGCGATGTGCTCGTCGGCGTTCGTGGTGCTGTTCGGGTCGATGACCGTTCGGTCGAGGACGGATCCTGCGGCCGATGCATCCGTGGAGAGGAACGCGTTCCCGGGCAGGCCGAGGGTGTTCACGGCTGCGCCGCCCCCGACTTCTGTCACCTCGAACTCGACGGTGCCGGCAGACGTGACGCGGATGCTGCTGTGCACCGTCACATCGACGCCGGTGAGCGTCGAGACGTAGTCGACGCCGGTCGCCGAGGGCGTGGACGTGGTCGCGGCGGCGTAAGACGTGCCGTCGACCGACCACTGATTCGACGACGCGCGCTGTCCGCCGAACGGGCGCTCACCGACCAGATAGCCCGTGATCTGCGGAAAGCCGACCGCGACGGTGGCGGTCGTGCCGCCGTTCGCGATCTCGACCGTGTCGATGTCGACGGGCGGCTCGGGCTCGGGCTCGACGATCGGCGGGAGCTCTTCATCGGAGAAGATCTCGATCTCGCCGGCGCCGGCACCGTTGCCTGCCATGTCCTGCGCGTCGATGATCAGCAGGGCGACGAAGCGCCCCTCCTTCGCCGTCTCCAGGGTGATGCGCTGCTTCTCGTCGTTCGCGGTGGGTGGGTGCAGCTCGGACTTCGCGGCCGCCTCGCCCCAGCCGCCATCCGCGGGCGATGTCGCTGCAGCCTGAGCGTCATCGGTGACGTACACCTCGACCGTCTTGGCGTCGATGCGCTGACCGAGTTTGCCCGAGTAGTCGAGCGCCTTCACCGACAGTGATCGCTGGAGGTCGACCGAGACCCAGTGCGGGAACGGCGCCTTCTCGGTGTAGCGCGACACCCATTGGGTCGCGTAGTCACCGTCGAAAGCGGCGAGCGCGGTGCCGTCGACCGCCGGTGGCGCGGGGTAGGGATCGGAGGCGCTGGAGACCCCGGCAAGACGGTAGTCCGTCTTCGGCACGGGAATCAGGTCGGCGGCGGACGCCGCGGACGCCTGGGCGACCACACCGCCGCACACGAGGACCGTCGCCAGTAGGGCGCTGACGGAGCGCGTGGTACGGGAACGTCGGGAAGTGTTCGACACGTCTTGCCTCTCGGACGAAGCGCGCTTCGGGAGGAAAGACGCCCCGACGCGTCGCAGTGGAAAACGTCAGCATCGCACTGATGTTTGCGCTATCACCGTATACCGCGCCATCATTGCAGGCAAGGGAGTGACGAAATATATGCGCAAACATTCTCCCGAGGCCGCGGTAGGCGGAGAGGGCCGCTCGACTTCGCGCGAGCGACCCTCTTCCCGTTCGCGATCAGGAGCCGACGAACTCCTCGGTCTCGCCGAAGACCGGATGCTCGCAGATCTCGACCGCGCTGCCGACCGCATCGAGCTCCAGCACGCGAACATCATTCCGACCGCGACGCCAGAGCGGGGCGGGGGCGTAGAGCGTGTGCTGCGGTCCCACGCTCCAGTACCGGCCGAGCAGGAATCCGTTGAGCCACACCATGCCCTTCCCCTCACCGGGGAAGGCGAGCCAGGCGTCCAGCGGCTCATCCACGTCGATCTGCGCCACGGCCAGGCCGTCGCGGGAATCGGATGTGCCGGTGATCACGGGGGCCGTCTGCGGGATGACGCGATGCGCCCATCCGTGCACGAGCCGCCGGCCGATCATCACGCCCCTCATGATCCCCTTGCCCTCGCCGGTGTAGGGCCCGTAGTTGATGCGGCCGAGGCTCTCCACGACGATCGTGAGCAGAGCCGTGCGCGTCACGCCGGGAAGCGGAAGCGTCGTCACCCCATCGCGCTCCAGCGTGCCGATCCGCTCGTCGTCGAGGAAGACTGTCGCACGATCGTGCAGCCCGTCGATCGACAGCACCGCCCCCTCAGGGAACGAGATCGTCGCCTCGTAGGCGACGAGTCCGTCTTCCGCGTCGAGCTGTTCGTACGTCTGAGGACGAGCCGTGGGCGGCCCCGCGATCGGAACTGCGCGGATGATGTCGAGGAGCGACGCCGTCTGCACCAGGGGCGACGACGATGCGGCCTGCCGCCGCGGCGGCGCGGGGATCGGCGGCAGCTCGCCGCCGTGATGCGGAGCGAACATCTCGCGAAGGGCATGGAACTTCGCGCCCAGCGAGCCGTCCTCCCCGATGGGGGCATCCGAGTCGTAGCTCGTCGTCGTAGGCTGGAGGACGCGGTCGTGGTTCGCCCCGTTCCACAACCCGAAGTTCGTGCCGCCGTGCGCCATGTACAGGCTCACCGAACCGCCGGCGTCGAGCAACTCTCCGATGGTCCCGCCCATGCTGTCGGCCGAGCGCACGTGGTGGCGCTCGCCCCAGTGATCGAACCAGCCGCCCCACAGCTCGCTGCACATGAGCGCTTCGTCATCGCGTCGCAGCCGCAGCGCCTCGTTCACGCCCGTACCGAAGGTGAAGGTTGTCATCGCGCCGGGAACGCTGCCATGGACGACCATGTCGTCGGTGATACCGTCTGCGGTCGTGAGCATCTCGACGATGCCCCGCGATCGCAAACCGTCGCGGAGATGGGCGAGGTAGGCATCGTCGCTGCCGAAGGACCCGTATTCGTTCTCGACCTGGACTGCGACCACCGGGCCGCCATAGGCCGCCTGCAGCGGCACAAGACGCGGGATGAGCTCGTCGTACCAGGCATCCACAGCGGCGAGGAATCCAGGGTCGCTCGTACGCAGCGCGGCGACGCGTCCCGACAACCAGAAGGGGATGCCGCCGTTGGACCACTCCGCGCAGATGTACGGACTCGGCCGCAGGAAGACATCGAGGCCGACCTCGCCCGCGAGACGGATGAAGCGCTCGATGTCGCGCCACCCGTCGAAACGGCGGTCACCCTCGATCCGCTCGTGGAAGTTCCACGCCACGTACGTGTCGACCGTGTTCGCGCCCATCGCCGCCAGGCGGCGCAGCCGGTCCTCCCACTGATCGGGGTGCACCCGGAAATAGTGGATGGAGCCTGCGAGGATGCGGTGCGCGACGCCGTCTCGGAGGATCTCGCCGTCCCGCCAGATCAATGCCGGCGAGGCGCCGTCGTGCGCCGGAGAGTCGACGCCGGACGGCGGCGCGAGAAGGTCGGACATGCATCTCCCAAGAATTGTTTGCGCTCACATTATCGCACGATGGCGGTCTTCGCTCCCCGGATCTGCGCCGATTGATCGCTATCATTGCCCCATGTCCCCCCGCCGTCCTCGCTCCGATCGAGCGCCGAGCCAGGTCGACGTCGCTCGCCTCGCCGGAGTCTCGACGCAGACCGTCTCCCGCGTGATGTCCGCGCAGGACAACGTCCGCCCAGACACCGCCCGGCGAGTGCTCGCCGCCGTCGAGGAACTGGGCTATCGCGTGCACGCGGCGGCCGCTTCCCTCGCGTCCGGCCGCTCGCGAATTCTCGGTGTCATCGTCGTCTCCACGGACCGGTACTCGTCCGCAGCTCTCGGGGTGGGCATCGAACAGGCGGCGGCGGCGAACGGCTACACGGTCACGACCGCCGCGGTGGCCGATCACGCATCGACCGAGTCGTTCCTCGAGGCCTTCGACCGCCTCGAACGCCAGGGCGCGGAAGGGATCATCCTCGGCGTACCGGTGGAACTCGACAGCCCCGCCATGAGGGCGCGAACAGAGCGCACGCCGTCGACGCGCAGCGAGCGGGCCTCGCTGGACGAGGACGCACCGCTCTCCGTCGATCAGCGCGCGATCGCACGTCTCGCCGTCGAGCACCTGCTCGATCTCGGCCACTCGACCGTCTGGCACGTCTCGGGAGACGAGTACTGGACCGAGACGCAGCAGCGCAGCGAAGCCTGGGAGCAGACGCTCCGCGACCGCGGCATCACTCCCCCGCCGGTGATCCCCGCCGACTGGACGCCCGAGTCCGGGTACCGGGCGGGCCGCACCATCGCTGCGATCCCCGAGGTGACCGCCGTCTTCGTCTCGAGCGACGAGATGGCGTTCGGACTCATCCGAGCGCTGCACGAGGCCGGCCGCAATGTGCCGGAGGACGTGTCGGTCGTCAGCGTCGACGACATCGCCCTCGCCGCCTACGCCTCGCCGGCACTCACCACCGTGCGTCAGCCCTTCGAGGCGATGGGCCGCGCCGCCGCGCTCCGCGTGATCGCGAAGATCGAGGGTCAGGATGCCGTGGGCGAGGTGCCGTCGACCGAGCCGGAGCTCATCGTCCGGTCATCGACCGCACCGCCGCGACCGCGCAGCTGACGTCGCTCACCAGCGTCCGTGCCGGCGCTCCCACTCGTCTTCGATCGTGCGGCGGCGTCCGGCGACGATGCCCGCGGGGATCGACACCACGAGCACGGAGCCCACGACGAGGAGCGGCACCTGCCACCCCGAGGTCGTCTCGTGCAGCAGGCCGACCAGCAGCGGGAAGACCGCCGCGATGGCGTAGCCGATGCTCTGCACGAACCCGCTGAGCGCGACGGCGCTTTCCGGCGTGCGTGCGCGGATGCTGAGCAGCACCAGGCTGAGCGGGAACATGATCGCGGTGAGGCCGAAGAAGCACACCCAGAGGGGCAGCGCCGCGGTCGGGGCGAGCAGGAATCCGGCGAGGCCGATCAACCCACCGCTGACGGCCACGAAGAACAGCGGACGCGTGGCGTGGAACTTGACGATGAGGATCGGCACGATCAGCGAGCACGGCAATCCGACCAGCGCGAACAGTGAGAGCAGGAATCCGGCAGTGGCCGGAGTCACCCCGCCGATATCCACGAGCATGGTCGGCATCCACGCGAACGAGACATAGGCCATCGTCGACGACGTACCGAAGACGATCGCCAGCGCCCAGGCGAGGGGCAGTCGCCAGAGCCGTCCGAAATAGCGCGGATTCGACCGTGTGGTCATGATGGGTCCGGTCGCGACAGCCACCGCGTCCTGCATGTCGTGGCGTCCGTCGGTCGGGTCGTTCTCCGATGGATCGCTCTCCGACAGCTCCACCGGGGCAGCCATCGGAGCCGTGCGCTCCCGCAGCAGCAGCATCACCCACGGCACCAGTGCGATCGCGGCGAAGAGACCCCACATGCCCAGCGACACCCGCCAGCTGAACGCGTCCGCGACCGGCACGGCCACGAGCGGCGGCAGAAAGGTGGAGACGGCCAGCGTCGTCGAGTACACCGTCATCATGACGCCGATGCGGTCGGGGAAGTACTTCTTGACCAGCGGAGGCAGCAGCACGTTCCCGGATCCGACCCCCGCGAACACGAGCGCGGTCGTGGCCAGCAGACCGATCGAGTCACCCACGATCCCACGCAGCAGCATCCCCGCCGCCATCAGGGCGATCGCCGTCACCGCGACGCGCTCCAGGCCGAACCGCCGCTCGAACAGCGGAGTGAGCAGACCGAACAGCGCGAAGCACACCGGCGGTGCGGCGCCGATCAGGCCGACGACCACCGACGACACCGGGAAGTCCTGGGCGACGTGATCGATCACCGGCGACAGCGAGGCGACCGCCGACCGCAGCGAGAACGCGACGAGCACGATCCCGACCAGCGCGAGCGCCCGGCCCTGCCAGAGCGGGCGCGACGTCACGAGGTCTGCGACCCCTCCACCCAGGCCAGGTATTCGTCGGTGACGGTGCCGGTGACGTACCGGCCGTCGAAGCAGCTCATGTCAAGGTCGGTCAGAGCCGACCCCTCGATGATCGCCGCCTTGAGGTCGTCGACCTCTTGATATACGAGGTGGTCGCAGCCGAGCTCTTCGGCGATCTCGGGGATCGTCCGGCCGTGCGCGATGAGCTCGTGACGCGAGGGCATGTTGATGCCGTAGACGTGGGGATGCCGCACCGGCGGCGCCGCAGACGCGAAAGTCACCGAAGCGGCACCGGCATCCCGCGCCATCTGGATGATCTCCTTCGACGTCGTGCCGCGCACGATCGAGTCGTCGATCAGGAGCACGTTCTTGCCCTGGAACTCGGTCGACATGGCGTTGAGCTTCTGGCGCACGCTCTTCTTGCGCACCGCCTGTCCCGGCATGATGAAGGTACGGCCCACGTAGCGGTTCTTGTAGAAGCCCTCGCGGTATTCGATGCCCAGTTTGCGGGCGACCTCCATCGCCGCCGGCCGCGAGGAGTCGGGGATCGGCATGACCACGTCGATCTTGTCCATCGGCACGTGCTTGGCAATCGTGTCGGCCAGACGGTCGCCCATGCGCAGACGCGACTCGTACACCGAGATGCCGTTCATGACCGAGTCGGGACGCGCGAGGTAGACGTACTCGAACGCGCACGGCGCGAGCTGCGCGGCCTCCGCGCACTGACGCGAGTGCATCTCGCCCTCGGTCGTGATGAAGATCGCCTCGCCGGGTTCGACCTCACGGACCACGTCGTAATCGCCGTTCTCGAGCACGAGCGATTCGCTGGTCACGACCCATTCGTCGCGGCCTTCTGCACCCTGGACGGTCGACGGGCGGCGCCCGAGGATGAGCGGGCGGATGCCGAACGGATCGCGGAACGCGAGGAGACCATAGCCGGCGATCACGGCGATGACGGCGTAGGCGCCTTCGATGCGCTCATGGGTGCGGGTGACCGCCTCGAAGACGCGCTCGGCGTCGAGGTCGACGGTCGAGGTCGTGTTCTGCAGCTCACCGGCCAGCACATTCAGCAGCAGCTCGGTGTCGCTGGAGGAGTTCAGGTGCCGACGGTCGCGCTTCGCCATGTCGGCGGTCAGCTCGCGCGTGTTGGTGAGGTTGCCGTTGTGGATGAGGATGATGCCGTAGGGCGCGTTCACATAGAACGGCTGCATCTCCTCCTCGTTCGACGCGGTGCCCTTCGTGGCATAGCGCACGTGACCGAGACCCACATTGCCGAGCAGCGCCCGCATGTCGCGTGTGCGGAACGCCTCGCGGACCATGCCCTGCGCCTTCGCGTTGTGCATGATGCCGTTGGCCTCAGCCGTGGCGATTCCGGTTGCATCCTGGCCGCGGTGCTGCAGCAGCAGGAGTGCGTCGTAGATGTCCTGATTGACCGGGGCTGCCCCCACCATTCCGACGATGCCGCACATGGGCTCTTACTTCACTCCATCCGAGTAGGCGCCCACCAGGCGCACCGCTCCACCGTCGACGCCCTTGGCGCCCTGTTCGAACTCTCCTGCCGGACGAGCGCCGGCGGCGCCGCCCTCGAAATGCACGGTCCCGACCTGCCATGCGTGCAGGCTCTGCGAACCGAGTGCCGCGAGAGCGGCATCCTTCTTGTCGTCGGCGATCACCGCGAGGAAGCCGATGCCGAGGTTCCAGGTGCCCTCGGCCGACTCGAGCGTGGAACCGGCGATGTCGCTCAGCACGCGGAAGACGGGACTCGGCGACCAGGTGCTGCGATCGACCTCGGCCCAGCTGCCCTGCGGGAGCACACGGGCGAGGTTGGCGGCGATGCCGCCGCCGGTGACGTGGCTGAGTGCGTGCACCCCGCCGGGGATCGCATCGATCAGGCGCAGCAGCGGCAGCGTGTAGAGGCGGGTCGGCTCGAGGAGAGCCTCACCCCAGGTCGAACCGAAGTCCGCGGCGTTGTCGCCGTAGCCGATGCCCGCGTTCGTCACGATATGACGCACGAGCGAGTAGCCGTTGGAGTGGAGCCCGCTCGAGGCGATCGCGATGACCGCGTCGCCGTCCTGCACGCGCTCGGCGCCGAGGATCGCGTCAGCCTCGACGACGCCCGTCGCGGCACCGGCCACGTCGTAGTCCCGCGGTCCGAGGAGCCCGGGGTGCTCGGCGGTCTCGCCGCCGACGAGCGCGGTGCCCGTGGCGGAGCAGGCCTCGGCGATGCCGCGGACGATGTCGGCGATGCGCTGCGGGAAGACCTTGCCGCAGGCGATGTAGTCGGTCATGAAGAGCGGCTTCGCTCCGACGACGACGATGTCGTCGACGACCATGCCGACCAGATCCTGACCGATCGTGTCGTGCTTGTCGATCGCCTGCGCGATCGCGACCTTCGTGCCGACGCCGTCGGTGCTGGTCGCGAGCAGCGGACGCCGGAAGTCGCGCAGCGCACTGGCGTCGAACAGGCCGGCGAATCCGCCGACACCGCCGAGGACTTCGGGGCCGTGCGTCGCGCGCACGGAAGACTTCATCAGCTCGACCGCGAGATCACCTGCAGCGGTGTCGACGCCGGCTTCGGAATAGGGATTGGTGGAGGAGGCAGCCACCCCTCCAGCCTACCGCCCGCAGCCGACCCGACTCTCCGCGAGAACAACCCTCGGTCGACGGCCCCGCTCCCGCCTACGATGGGGCCATGGCCGACAAGCCGCAGTGGCTCATCCGCGAAGACGCGAGCGTTCCGGTGCTCGTGGCGCTCGCGCTGCGCCAGATGCTCGGGATCCGCACGCCGGAAGACCTTCCGAGCCTGCGCGAGCTCTCCGTGCGGGCGCCGGATGCCGTGGAGGCGTCGGATGCCGTCGAGGCGCAGTGGCGTCACTACTGGGACATGACGGTCGAGCCCCGTGCGCATCCGTCCGAGGTTCCGCTCGAGCTCATCGACGGCTTCGACACCCTCGTCGCGCTGCCCGCCACCGGGGCCGAGGAATTCGCCACCGCCATCGCTCCGCACGGCGAGACGGCTCTCCGGTACGCCAGGGCCGCGCACGACCGCTACGTCCACTCGATGAAGAGCAACACCGGCGGCGACGCGTATCGCGCCTACGCGAGTGCGATCGCGGAGTTCGAGCGCGAGGTCGGGCGGCGTGCGCACTCGTTCGAGCTGAACGTGCAGGTGCTGCCGTTCTCGCAGCGCGGCATCTGGTGGATCGGTGCCCTCACCGTGGCCGTGACCGATGGGCTCCGCCGCGACGTCGTGGCGTTCGACGCCGCGATCCGTCCGGTGATCGCCGAACTGGCCTGACGCTCAGTCGGTTTCGGTGATCGTCTCGCGGTCGACCTGCACGACGCGATCGTGCCGCCGCGCGACGCGCTCGAGGACGATGCCCACGACACCGCCGACGGCCAGTCCGATCGGGACCGTCCACAGGAGCAGGAATCCGAAGACCTGCGCCGGCGGGTAGACGACGTCGAGCGCCTCGGACTGCTCGAAGCTGCCGGTCCACGTCAGGATGGCTGCCGCGATGATGCCGACCACCACGCCGATACCCATGAGCACGCCATAGCGAGGCACGCGACGCACGGTCGCCTCGACGGTCTGGTGGGAATCGGTGGGAGCCATGCCTCCATTCTCCCACCGTTGCCTGTGGTGCGGCACCCCGGGCTACGGCCGGAGTGGCAGCACGTCGACGAGGCTCGCCCGCGTGCCCGAGGCGGCGATGCGGCCGGCGGCCTCGGCATCCGTCCAGTACGCCGCCCCGGTCGCGACGGCGATCCAGGTCGCGGCATCCATCTCCACCACGTTGGGCGGCGTGCCACGTGTGTGGCGCGGCCCCTGGATCACCTGCACGGCGCCGAAGGGCGGCACGCGCACTTCGACGCTGTTGCCCGGAGCCTTCTCGTCGAGCAGCTGCAGCAGGTAGCGCACCGCGGTCGCGAGGTCGGTGCGCTGCGGGGTCTCGCCCGCGGCATCCGCGGCACGCACGGCGTCGAGGGCCGTCCGGCCGGTGACGATGTCGATCTTGCGGGAGGGCATGAGAAAGAGGGTACGCCCGGCCCCGCCCGCACTCCGCAGGAATAGGCTCGTGTCGATGAGCCCCGACCCCGAAACCTTGCGCGGCGCACGCGCCGAGCTGCTGGCGACCGCGCAGCGCGGTGACGGGTGGAGTCGTGGGTTCCCGGCGGTCTCCGACGGCGCGCATACGGCATCCGTCCTCGTGCTCTTCGGCCGGCTCGACAGCATCCCCGCCGAGAACGATGAGGCCACGGTGGCCGCCGATCTCGACGTGCTGCTGCAGCGGCGGGCGGCGAGCCTCTCATCGCACCCCGGGCAGGTCTCGTTCCCCGGCGGACGGCGCGAAACGCAGGATGCGGATGCCGTCGCCACCGCGCTCCGCGAAGCAGAAGAGGAGACGGGCCTCGACCCGTCCGGCGTCGAGGTGCTCGCGACCCTTCCGGAGATCCCACTCGCAGCGAGCAACCATCTCGTCACGCCCGTGCTCGGCTGGTGGCGGTCGCCATCACGCGTCGTGGCGGTGGATCACGCCGAGACCGTCGAGGTGTTCCGCGTGCCGGTCGCGCAGCTGCTGGACCCCGCGACCCGGTTCACGTCGACGCTCCACCGGCTCGGCCAGACGTTCAAGGGACCGGCGTTCGACGTCGACGGCACCATCGTCTGGGGGTTCACGGCCATGGTGCTCGACGCACTGTTCGACGCCGCCGGCTGGACCATCCCCTGGGACCGATCGGTCGAGCGCCCGATCGAGCTCTGACGCGCCCGGCGCCGCCGTGTGCCCGTCGTGATGCGTTCACGATTCAGCAAGAATTCGGCGGAACGGCCCGACACGCCAGCGGCGCGCGCTGATCAGCGAAGTTCTTGCTGAATTGTGCACGGCCGCTCGCCGAAACCCGACCCACCACCCTCGGTAGGCTGGACCGGTGAAGATTCTCGTACTCGGTTCCGGTGCCCGTGAGCACGCGATCATCCTCGCCCTGCGGGCCGAGCAGACGGAGCACGAGCTGTTCGTCGCCCCGGGCAACGCCGGCATCGCGCAGGATGCCACGCCCGTCACGGTCGATCCGCTCGACGGCGCCGCGGTCACCGCGTTCGCCAACGAGCATGCGATCAACCTCGTCGTCGTCGGACCGGAGGCTCCGCTCGTCGCGGGCGTCGCCGATGCGCTGCGCGCTCACGGCATCCCGGTCTTCGGGCCGGGCAAGGCCGCGGCTCAGCTCGAGGGCTCGAAGTCGTTCGCGAAGCGGGTCATGGATGCCGCGGGCGTGCCGACCGGCCGCGCCGTGCGGGCGACGACCGTCGCCGCCGTCGAAGCAGCCTTCGACGATCTCGGCGTTCCGTACGTCGTGAAGGCCGACGGACTCGCCGCGGGCAAGGGCGTCATCGTCACGTCCGACCGCGCCGAGGCGCTCGCACACGCCGAGCACTATCTTCCGTCAGGCCCAGTCCTGATCGAGGAGTTCCTCTCGGGTCCCGAGGTCTCGCTGTTCTTTCTGAGCGACGGCGACACCGTCCGCGCGCTCAGCCCCGCGCAGGACTTCAAGCGCGCACTCGACGGCGACGCCGGCCCCAACACCGGAGGCATGGGTGCATACTCACCGCTGCCCTGGCTGGCGGAGCAGTTCGGCAGCGAGCAGGACTTCGTCGACGCGGTCACGCGCGACGTCGCACTTCCCGTGATCCGTCAGCTCGACGCCGAGGGCACACCGTTCATCGGCCTGCTCTACGCCGGACTCATCCTCACCCCGTCTGGCGTGCGCGTGATCGAGTTCAACGCCCGGTTCGGCGACCCGGAGACGCAGGTCGTGCTCCCCCGCCTCGTCACCCCGCTGTCGGAGCTGCTGTTCGCCGCGGCATCCGGCACTCTCGAGGATCAGCCGCAGCCGGAGTTCAGCGATGACGTCGCGATCACCGTCGTGCTCGCGAGCGAGGGGTACCCTGAGGCGCCGCAGACGGGGCGCCCGATCGAGGGGCTCGCGGAGGCCGCCGCCGTCGAGGGCGTGCATGTCGCGCACGCCGCCACGGCCAGCCCCGATGCGCCGGGCGGCTCGCTCGTGGCCTCGGGAGGACGCGTGCTCAGTGTCGTCGCCGTGGCATCCGATTTCCGCTCCGCCCGCGACCGGGCGTACGAGGCGATCGGACGCATTCGTCTCGACGGCTCGCACCACCGCACCGACATAGCGGCGCGGGTCGCAGAGTAATCCGCAGGATTCTGCCGACCGGCCCCCTTCTACGCGAGCCGGCCCCTTGCGCACGTCCGCAAGGGGCCGGTTCGCGCACGGAGGGGCCGATCAGCGAGGTGGGCGGGGGGCGGCGCTAGATGTTCTTCCCCGTGAGGTTGTGAACGCGGTCTGAGGGTGTTTGGCCGCCGATGCCGGTGTGGGGTCTGTGGTGATTGTAGTGATGGAGCCAGGCGTCGTAGGTCGCTGCGCGGGCTTCGTCGCTGTC
>NZ_JXRU01000036.1 GCF_000967865.1 Microbacterium sp. SA39 | reverse complement strand
GGCCTCAGGGGGGCGGCGGAGGGAACATCGCGTCGGGCCTTCTCGGCGGTCTCGTGATCGGCAGCCTTCTGGACGGCATGTTCGACTGACAGCCTGATACGAGAGAACGGCCCGTCCCCTTCCAGGGACGGGCCGTTCTCATGTATCAGCTCAGGAAGCCAGTGCTTCCGCCGGGGGTGCCTGGGTGCTCAATGCGATCACGCCGTAGTCCCAGCCCTTGCGCCGGTAGACCACGCTCGGGTGATCGGTGCGGACGTCGACGAAGAGGAAGAAGTCGTGTCCGACGAGTTCCATACGGTCGACGGCCTCCTCCACGGTCATCCATTCGGCATCGAAGCTCTTGGTGCGGATGACGACGGGCGAGTAGGACTCCTCCTCGTTCTTCTGCACCGGGATGGCTCCCGTGGCGACGGCATGCAGGATCTCTGCGGATGCCGGCTGCACATCGATGCCTTCGAGTTCTCCCGTGCCCTTCTCGAAGTGCGCGCCCCGCGGGTGCTGGCGTCCGTCGACGCGCTTCTCCTTCGCGCGACGCAGCTGCTCGGACATCCTGTCGATCGCGAAATCGAGAGCGACGAACTTGTCACCGTCCGTCGCCTCTGCGCGAACGACCGGTCCTTTTCCGATGAGCGTGAGCTCCACCGTCTCTTCGGGGACGTGACCGTTGCGGAACACCCGATGAGTCACCTTCACATCCAGCCGTTGCGCTCGACTCGCGAGCGTTTCGACCCTGGCGATCTTCTCCTCGACAACGGTTCGGAAGCGATCGGTGATTCCCACTCCGACGCCGACGATGCTCGTTTCCATTGCTGTCTCCTTGTCCCGGTCCTCCCGGCCAAGGGCGGACCGTTGTCGCCTTGTGGTCCCCAACCGTAGTCCGCATGTCTACGGATGTCACTGGTGACTTTCGTCGTGTCGTCGGTGAGTTCCCGATGAGTCTTCTCCGAATACTGCACGCTTCGGCGTGGCGGCGAGCGCCACTGCGCAGACCACCGTGAAGCCCGCGACATGCAGGGCGCGTGCCGCCTCATCGAGGGTCGCCCCGGTCGTCACGACGTCGTCGACGAGGATGGCTTCGGCCCCATCTCCCTCTGCCCTCGCACGCATCGCTCCGTGGACGTTCTGGGCGCGGGCACGCGCCCCGAGCCCTCGCTGATCGGCAGATCTCCTGACGAGCGACAGCACACGCTGCGGGCACTCTCCCGCGCGTCGGATGAGCAGCTCCGGGACCCGGTACCCGCGGCGGCGGAACGCTCCCCGCGAAGTGGGAACCGGGACGATCCATGTCGACGGTGCCACGACCGGCGAAAGCACCGAGGAGAGCGCGGCGCCCAGAGGGCGTGCGAGCAGAGTCTCTCCGTCGCCTTTGAGCCGGCGGATGCAGCGCGCAGCGACCCCCTCGTATGCGAGCGCGGCGCGCAGCTCCAGGCCGCCGGGCGTTCTCTCCCTGAGTGGTCTCGGCACGAGCTGCGCCCGGCAGGCCGTGCACAGGAGCTGACCGGGCTCATCGCACCCCGCGCAGGATGCCGCGAGGAGGAAGGCTGCGACCTCCGCACTGATGCCATGGAGGACTGATGCGGTGCTCATCCGATGATCCTGTCGTGCTGACCATCTCCGAGGTGCGCCGAGAACGTCGATCGACAACGATCCGCGGAATCGGCGATCCGTGCAGAAGAAGTGGAGTGTCACTCCCCGGCGCGGGTGGCGAGCACCGTGATGCCCGTCGCGATCTCCCGCCACGTCGAGCCCGCGTGTGCGAACAGCTGTCCGCTGACGCTCACGACGCGGATGCCGCCGACAGTGCCCGATCCCGCGATCGACACGGCACCCTCCGGCGCGGCCTCGGCGGTTCCCGGCCCGCCCACCATCTGGGTGAGCACCTGCGGGCTCTGCGGGTCCAGGAGCACCCCCAGCCGCTCGGTCCCGAGCCAGGACAGCCCGATGGCCGGCGCGGTGAGCTGAGTGATCTGCTTCACGTCGCCGAGTTCCACCGGAATGCCGGCGGGGTCGCGCACGACGGCGGCGACCACGACCCACCGTTGCTGACCGACGGTGATCACCGCGGCCACCCGCGCGCCATCGGCGGAGACTCGCAGGTCGGAGATCGAGGACGCATTCGGCCAGGCGTTCGCCACGGCATGCTCCGCGAGGTCACTCCCCCGGGCTTGCACGGCTCCCGGTTCGCCGACCGGAACCGTCCAGGTGTACCCGAACGGGTCGAGCGAGGGTTCGATCAATCCCGGTCGTGCATCCAGCTCGTCGCGGCTGCCCTCGCTGACGAGGTAGACGTGGTTGTCCGCCAGCTGCTCCGCAGCCTGAGAGTCATCGGCGGCCACGTCGATCGACACGATGGGCTGATCGATCGTGACGATGCCCTCCGAGATCGCGGGGACCACCGTGATCTCGTCCCCGACGATCCTGCCGAACACACCGTCCTGGAGGACGAGGGTGCCCGCGTCCACCGGAGGTTCCACGAGGTCGACGACCCCTGCATCGAGGGTCCGGCCGTCGACCGCGAACCGCACCTGGGAGACCGACACGCCAGCGGCCTTGAGGGTCGCCTGCAGCTGGGTGCGCATGCGCGACAGGGTCAACTGGTCGAGACCCACGGCCGGCCGCGTGAGAGCGACCTCCGCAACCTGATCGGTGATCAGCACGGCATCCTGCGCCAATTGCACGTCGGCGGGGAACGCCGTCTGCACCGCAGGGTCGAGCCACGGGCTCGGGGATCCATCGATCAGCGCCTGAGTCACCGTCGTGGTGGCGCTCTGCCGGCGAGGGAACCAGCGCACGTCCGGCACGAGCCGGGACCACTCGCTGTCGAAGTACTGCAGTGGATAGCCCTCGAAGACGTTGGCGAACCGCGACGCATCGATGACGATGCCATCCGGCGCCTCGGTGATGCGCCACTCGCCGTCATCCACGCGCTTGAGGACGAACATCGTCGGCGACGGTCCCGGCGCCTCCGAGTACGCGCCGGATTCGTCGACAGTCGCCACCAGATCCAGTCGCACCTGCACCTCGGCCACCTCGGCATCCTCCACGGCGTCGTCGGCGACGGAGGATGAGACGACACGGGTGTCGGTACCGGCATCGATCGACACGCCGGAGGCAGGACGCCACGCTCGCTGCAGGGGCGGGGCGAGGAACTCGCGAGCCGTCGCCCAGTTGTCGGAGGTGGTGATCCCCGCCTCCAGGAAGCCTTCGACGATATCCTGCGGCCCCGAGCCCTGGATAGGACCCGATGCGACGGGCAGGAAATCGACATCCTGCGGCGACTCCCCGAGCACGAGTCCGACGGTGACGTCACCGCTCGTGGGGAGCCCTGCGCACGCAGGCAGCAGCAGCGCCGCCACGACCAGAGCGAGGCCGCGCAGCATCCGCCTCGATCGACGCTCAGTCATGGTCATCCGGCTCCTTCAGCAGCCCGGGGAGCTCCGCCCAGGAGATGGGCTGCGTCGCGTCGCCGATCTCGGCGAGCGGCTCCTGCGGTTCGACCGGGATCGGGCTCGGCCCCTCCAGGACATCACCGCGGCGCGGGATCGTGAGGACGAAGTTCGTGCCCACGCCGAGCTCCGACCACACGGCGAGCGTTCCGCCGTGCAGCGTGGCGTCGCCGAGAGAGATGGAGAGGCCGAGGCCGGTGCCCCCGATCGTGCGCTGCCGAGACGGATCGGCGCGCCAGAAACGGTCGAACACACGTTCCGCATCCGCCGGCTCCATCCCCAGCCCGAAGTCACGCACACCGGCGGCGACGGCGTGCTGATTGCTGTCGACCGTGACGACGATCGGCCGCCCTTCGCCGTGCTCGATCGCGTTGCCGACGAGGTTGCGCAGTACGCGGCGAACGCGCCGCGGGTCCATGTCGACGGGCGAGTAGCCGCCAGGAGCCACGAGCCTCAGTTCTGATCCGCGCCCTTCGGCGAGCGGGTGCATCTGCTCGATGATGTCTTCGGCGAGATGGGCGAGGCTGGTCGCCTCCAGCTCGAGCTGCACGGAGCCTGCGTCGTAGCGGCTGATCTCGAGCAGGTCCGCGAGGAGCGTCTCGAAGCGCTGCACCTGCGTGTGCAGGAGTTCGGCCGTGCGGGCGGTGGTGGCATCGAACTCCGCGCGCTGGTCGTTGAGCATGTCGGCTGCGAGACGGATGGTCGTCAGCGGGGTGCGCAGCTCGTGCGACACGTCGGACACGAAGCGCTGCTGCACCATCGAGAGCTCGCCGAGCTCCTTGATCTGCGCCTCGATGCTGTCGGCCATCGCGTTGAACGACCTGCCGAGCGTGGCCAGTTCGTCCTCGCCGTGCACTTCCAGACGCACGCCGAGATCGCCGGCGGCGAGTCGAGCGCTGGTCTCGGCGGCCTGGACGATGGGGGTGGCCACCGCGCGCAGCACGATCCAGGAGATCGCCGCGACGATCGCGACCAGCCCGATACCCGCGATCCACAGAGTGCGCTGGACGAACAGGAGCGTCTGATTCGCATCCTCCAGGTCGTAGGCGAAGTAGATCGCAAAGGGCCCGGCCTCGGGAACGTTCAACTGCTGCCCGACGATGATGCCCGGCACTTCCCCGCCGTCGTCGACCGGCAGCCCCACGGACTGCCACGTCTGCCACTCATCTGAGGCTTCCACACGCGCCTTCAGCTCCGGACTCAGCAGGTTCGAACTCAACCCGGCTGTGAACCCGTTCAGACGGACGACATCGGCCTCCGAGTCGATGTTGAAACCGGCGAGCAGATCGGTGCTCGACGTGCGCGCCAGGTCCTCCTGGATGCTCCGCCACAGGTCCGCGAGGGCTGCCGGATCGTCGCCCACCTCCGCGACGTCCAGGATGTCCTGCGCCTGGTCGACTGCCCGCCGCGCATCCTGGAGCGCCTCGGTCTTCCGTGACACGAACAGATCGTTCTGGATCACGAGCGCCATCGTCACGCACGTGATGAAGATCGCGAGCGACGTCAGGACCAGAGTGATGGTCAGGGTGCGGAACCGCAGCGAGCGCCGCCAGAGCGCCGAGAGCACGGTCGGCCAGCCGCGCCAGTCGCGCAGGACAGCGACGGCCGTGGTGGTCGCTGTCGTCGCGGCCATCGTGCGCCTAGCCGACGCTCCCGGCGCGATAGCCCACGCCGCGCACAGTCATCACGATCTTGGGATTGTCGGGGTCCAGCTCGACCTTCGCGCGCAGCCGCTGCACATGGACGTTCACGAGCCGAGTGTCTGCCTTGTAGTGATAGCCCCAGACCTGCTCGAGGAGCATCTCCCGCGAGAAGACCTGCTGCGGCTTGGATGCCAGGGCGACGAGCAGCTGGAACTCCAGCGGCGTGAGAGCGATCGGCGCTGTGCCGCGGCGGACCTCGTGCGCATCGACGTCGATCGTGAGGTCGCCGACCTTCAGCTGCTCGCTCGAAGTCTGCGGCGTCGGACGCAGGCGCGTCCGGATGCGAGCCACGAGCTCCTTCGGGTTGAAGGGCTTCACCATGTAGTCGTCCGCCCCGACCTCGAGGCCCCGCACGACATCGGCGGTGTCGCTGCGCGCGGTCAGCATGAGGATAGGGACGCCCGATTCGGCGCGGATGCGCGTGCAGATCTCGATGCCGTCCATACCGGGGAGCATGAGGTCGAGCAGCACCAGGTCGGGGCGCTGCGTGCGCCACTCGTCGACCGCACGGGCCCCATCGGCGCAGAACACCGGCTCGAAACCCTCCGTGCGCAGCACGATGCCGATCATCTCGGCGAGCGCGGTGTCGTCGTCGACCACAAGAATGCGTGAGGTCATAACTGTTACCTTATGGCACCGAGTCCCGCCGTCCGCAGGTCTGCGCACCACCGACGGGGATATGACACGATGGGAGCGCACGATGGAGGGAGTGCTGTGAGCGGTGCGACATGGACCCCTGCCCCGAAGAAGGGCGTGATCCCTCTTCACCCACTGACCTTCGGCATGCTGCTCGGCAAGGCGTTCGCCGCCCTCCGGCACAACCCGAAGGTGCTGTTCGGCTTCGCGGTCGTGATCCAGCTCGTCGTCGTCATCGCGACCGCAGGAGTCATGGGCGTTGTGCTGTTCACCACGATCTCCCGACTGCAGACGCTGACACCGTCTTCCCCCGACTTCGAGGCCGTGCTCGCCGGCACGGTCGCGATCAACGTCATCGCGGCCCTCGCGGTCGGTCTGGCGTCCATCGCATTCACGGCCATGATGCAGGGCGTCGTCGCCGCCGAGATCGGCTACGCGTCGATCGGTGTGAAGGCGACGCTCGGGATGCTGTGGCGCCGGATGGCACCGGCGTTCTGGCGGCTCGCCGGATTCGCTTCCCTTTCCGTGCTCGCCGTGTTCGGTCTCTTCCTGGTCATCGCGCTCATCGTCGGCGCGTTCATCGCCGGTGGACTGGGCGGGAGCGTCGAGTTGATCGGCGTCGTCGTGCTCGTGGTCATCCTCATCGGCCTGGCTTCGATCCCGCTGGTCGTGTGGCTCACCACGAAGCTGCTGCTAGTGCCTTCGATCCTCGTTCTCGAGGGCGCCCGGTTCCGCGAGGCGTTCGTGCGCTCGTGGCGTCTCACCCGCGGCAGGTTCTGGGTCGCGTTCGGGGTGACCTTCCTGATCGGCGCGATCATGGGGCTGGCGATGCAGGTCGTGAGCTTCCCCGTGGCGATGCTGAGCTCCCTGCTCGGCACCGTCGTCGCTCCCACCGGTGCGGAGGATCCGAGCGCCGCCATCGGCTTCGTGCTGACCCTGATCGCACCCCAGATCCTGCTTCTCGTGCTGCAGGCGATCACCCTGGTCGTGCAGAGCACGGGCTCTGCACTGGTTTACCTCGACTGCCGCATGCGATACGAGGGGCTCGACCAGACCCTGATCTCACACGTGGAGCGCCGGGAGCTCGGATGGGCAGAAGAGCAGCTCGGCGACCCCTTCGCGGTCGACCCTTCGCGGGCCGTGACGAGTGCCCCGCCACCCCGCCAGGTGCCGGAGCACGTGATGATGACGCAGGCTTACGGGTACCCGCAGTACGGCGCGCAGCAGTACGCCCAGGCGTCACCGGAGTACCCGCCGCAGCCGTACGCGGCACAGCCCGGCGGCCTTCCGCCGTATGCCGGTCAGCCCTACCCGCCCGCCGCGCCGCAGCCGCCGCAGCCGTATGCGCCCCCCGCGGGGTACTCGCCGCCGCCGCCTCCTGCTCCCCCGGTACAGCCGGCGGCGCCGGTCCCGCCGACCGACAGCCCCTGGGCCCCGCCCACCGAGAGCGGCTGGGCAGCACCGGGCAGCGGTGACGGCACGGCATGATCAGGCGGTTCGACGATCTGTTCGTTCCCGACGGGGACGAGGCGCGGCGCTGGGCCGAGGAAGAACTCTCGAACCCGCGCTATGCCGACGCGAAGCCGACCTGGTTCGACCTCGTCGCGCGCGACATCGGCAGGTTCATCGCCGACCTCTTCACCGCGGAGAACGGGGCGAACATCGGCCCCTCGGCGCTCATCATCGTGACCCTCATCATCGTCGCAGCCCTCATCACGGCGCTCATCATCTGGGGTCGACCGCGCAGCTCGCGCGCCGTGCGTCGCGCACGGAGCGACCTGCTCGGCGAGAGCGACGACCGGAGCGCCGCGCAGCTCAGAGCGGATGCCGAGCGCTGCGCGCGTGACGGCGACTGGGACACGGCGACCATCCTCCGTTTCCGAGCGATCGCGCGCGGACTGCTGGAGCGAGATCTGATCGACCCGGCCCCCGGAGCGACCGCTCAGTCGATCGCCCGGGAAGCCAGCGCGGTGTTCGCCGATGAGGCCGCGGCGATGCGACGGGCGGCGGTGTCGTTCGACGATGTGCGCTACCTGCGGCATCCGGCGACCGAGGAGCGCTATCGCGAGATCGCTGCCACCGACGATCGGCTGCGGACGCGTCGCCTCGAGGCGGTGCCCGCATGACCGTGACCGATCGGACGGCTCTGGACAAGACGGCGACGATGCCGTCCACCGCGGAAGCCCGCCGCCGCCGCATCCGCGCGATCGTCGGGTGGGCGATCGTCGTCGCGCTCGTGCTGCTGGTGGCCTTCGTGGCGCTCCGGGTGAGCGCGAGCGGCCCCGGCGCCATGGGGACACTGGATCCGGAGGGCCGTGATGACGGCGGGGCGATGGCGCTCGCCGAGATCCTGCGCGATCAGGGTGTCGAGGTGGCGGTCCACCGATCGCGCGCCGACGCACGCGCGGCAGTGGACGACGAATCCACATTGGTCCTCACCAACCCGTATTCGCTCACGGACGACGCCCTCACCGAGCTGCTCGAGCCCGCCGATCGGGTCGTCTTCCTCTCGTCCGGCACCCACCTGCTGAGTGTCCTGGACATCGGCGCGAACGCGCCCGGCAGCTCTTCCCCCGCGTCGGCTGGCTGCGACGTCGCGGAGTTCGCCGAGGTCGGCACGATCCGCGCTGACCGATTCTTCTCGCCGGCGGACGGGGTGACGGAATGCTTCGGGGATTCCGACGGAGCCGCGGTGCTCGTCGACGATGGCGGAGACGGCCGTGATGTCGCCGTCGTCGAAGGCACGAGGCTCTTCAGCAACGCGTACCTCGCCGAGAACGGCAATGCCGCGCTTGCCCTCGCGCTGCTCGGACAGACCGAGAAGGTCGTCTGGTACGTGCCGTCGTTCAGCGACACCGACATCGAGGGCGAGTCCCCCGACACCCTCGGCAGCCTCACGCCGCCCTGGGTCACCCCGGTGATCCTCCTGCTGCTCGTCGCCGGCATCGCCGCGGCGGTGTGGCGCGGTCAGCGCTTCGGACCGCTCGTCGCCGAGACCCTGCCCGTCACGGTACGCGCGTCCGAGACCATGCACGGCCGCGCGCGGCTGACCGCCAAGGCCGCGGACGCGCCGCACGCCGGTGAGGCACTTCGCGACGGTGCGCAGCGCCGGCTGGCGCGCCGTCTGGGACTCGCGGTGCATGCCTCCGCCGATGAGGTCGCCGACGCGGCATCCGATCGCCTGCGCATTCCGCGTGGCACCCTGCAGGCGCTCCTCGCCGGACCGCTCCCCGCCGACGACGCCGCCCTGGTCGAGCTCGCGCGCCGCCTGGATGATCTCGAGGCCGCCGTCGAGACGAGCACCCGCACCACGAGGGGCGAGCAGTGACCCGAATCCGAACCGTCCACCCATCCCACGGAAGCCGAGGGCCCGCACGTGACCGTTGACAACCATCCCGCCGACGACGCCGCACTGCGTCAGGCCATGCACCGCGTGCGCACCGAGGTCGACAAGGCGGTCGTCGGACAGGCCGGAACGGTGACGGGCCTGCTCGTCTCGCTGCTCGCCCGTGGCCATGTGCTTCTCGAGGGTGTTCCCGGGGTCGCGAAGACCCTCGTCGTCCGCTCGTTCGCCCGTGCTCTCGGTCTCGACACGAAGCGCGTGCAGTTCACGCCCGACCTGATGCCCGGCGACGTCACCGGATCGCTCGTGTACGACGCGCGCACCGGCGAGTTCGACTTCCGCGCCGGTCCCGTGTTCACGCACATCCTCCTCGCCGACGAGATCAACCGCACGCCCCCGAAGACCCAGGCGGCGCTCCTCGAGGCGATGGAGGAGCGCCAGGTCTCCGCAGACGGCGCCAGCCGTCCGCTGCCGGATCCCTTCCTCGTGGCTGCGACGCAGAACCCCATCGAGCACGAGGGCACGTACACGCTCCCCGAGGCCCAGCTCGACCGCTTCCTGATGAAGCTCGTCGTGGGCATGCCGGAACGCGATGCCGAGGTGGCTGTGCTGCGCCGGCACGCCGAGGGCTTCTCGCCGCGAGAGCTCACCGGCGTGGAGGCCGTGGTGACCGCGGACGAGATCCGTGCGGCGCAGGAGGCCGCAGGACGCGTCGAGGTCACTGACGACGTGCTCGGCTACGTCGTCGATCTCGCGAGAGCGACCCGTCAGTCGCCGTCGGTCGAGCTCGGCGCGAGTCCTCGCGCCTCGACCGGCCTGCTCGCCGCCGCGAAGGCGTGGGCCTGGCTCAACGCCTCGACGGCCGTGACGCCGGATCACGTGCAGACCATGCTGGTGCCGGTGTGGCGCCACCGCCTGCAGCTGCGACCCGACGCGCAGATGGAGGGCGTATCGGCGGACGCCGTGCTCACCTCGGTCGTGCAGCAGACCAGGGTACCGATCTAGGTGTTCGTCACCGGCCGTCTCGCCGTCGCCCTCGCCGTGGGGGTGGTCCCGCTCGTCATCGGAGGGCTCGCGGGCTATCCGGCGTATGCACTGTTCGGCGGATGGATCGCGCTGTGCGTGCTGCTCACGGGCCTGGACGTCGCCCTCGCCGCGAGCCCGCGAGCTGTGACGGTGACTCGTCGGGTGCCGAAGCGCTCGCGCATGGGCGAGCCGGTGCCGGTGAGCGTCGCTCTGCAGAATCACGGCTCACGGATGCTGCACGCGGTGATCCGCGACGCCTGGCAGCCCACGGCCGGTGCATCAGCGGAGCGCCAGCGGCTCAGCATCCCTCCTGGCGAACGGGCACGCGTCGCCATCCCGCTGCTTCCTCGGCGCCGGGGCGAGCTGGTGAGCGAGTTCGTCGTGATCCGCTCCCGCGGTCCGCTCGGTCTGGCCGGGCGCCAGGCACGGCACCGGGTGCGCGGTGCGATCCGCGTGCTCCCGGCATTCTCATCGCGCAAGCATCTCCCGTCTCGACTGGCACGCCTGCGCGAACTCGACGGCAACACCAGCATTCAGGTGCGCGGCCAGGGGACGGAGTTCGACTCCCTGCGCGAATACGTCCGCGGCGACGACGTGCGCTCGATCGACTGGCGTGCCACTGCGCGTGCCGGCACCACCATGCTGCGGACGTGGCGGCCCGAGCGCGACCGCCACGTGGTCATCATCATCGACACAGGACGCACGGCAGCAGCACGCGTCGGCGACGGCACCCGCGTGGACGCCTCGCTCGAGGCGGCACTGCTGCTCGCCGCCCTCGCCTCGCGCGCCGGGGACCATGTGCACCTGCTGATGTACGACCGCGTGGTGCGCGGTCGTGTGACCGGGGTCGACGGCGCCGCGCTGCTCCCTGCGATGACGGATGCGATGGCCCCGGTGCACGCACGCCTGGTCGACACCGACTGGCCCGGCGCGTTCGGCGCGGTGCGGGCGCTCACCACCCGTCCGTCGCTCATCGTGGTGCTGACCGCGCAGGACGCGGCGGAATCGGCGAGAGCGTTCCTCGGCGCCTTCCCGAACGCATCGCGGGCGACGACCGTGCTCGTCGGGTCGGTGACCGACGACGACATCGCAAGCCTCGCCCGGCAGCGCGGTTCGCGCGAGGAGATCTACCTCGCCGCAGCCGCAGAGCGCACCCTGCGAGATGCGGAGAACGTCGCGGACGCGATCAGGCGTGCGGGAGGCGAGGCCATCGCCGCCGACCCGGAAGATCTTCCGCCGCGCATCGCCGACCGCTATCTCGAGCTGAAGGCCGCCGGGCGGCTCTGACCGATCGGATCGAGCTCAGCCGGCGACAAGACGCGGCGTGCCGGCCTCGTACTCCACCAGATCGCCGCGGGCGCCACGGCGATGGGCACGGCCGCCGATCACCAGCATGTAGATCAGGAACACGGCGAGTGCTGCCGCGCCGATGCCGATCTTGACCGGCCAGGGCAGGGACCAGCCGGTGACGAAGCCTTCGACCAGTCCGGCGAGGAAGAGCGCGAACACCAGACCGATCGCGACCGTCGCGAGTGACCTGCCCTCTTCGGCGAGCGCCTCCCCGCGGGATCGCGCACCCGGCGCCACCCAGGCCCAGAAGATGTGCAGCCCCGCGGCCGCTGCCACGAAGATGCAGGTGAGTTCGAGCATGCCGTGCGGGAGGATGTACAGCAACATGATGTCGGCCTTGTCGTAGGCGACCATCACCGCACCGGAGACTCCGAGGCCCATCGCGTTCTGCACGATCATCGAGATCGGCCAGATTCCGGTCACGCCGAAGAGGACGCACTGCATCGCGATCCAGGCGTTGTTCGTCCAGACCATCCCCATGAACTCGGCAGCGGGGTTCTCCGTGTAGTAGCCCGTGAAGCTCTCGTCGGCGTACTGCTCGAGTGCATCCGGGGGGCCGAGCGTCGCGATGAGGGCGGGGTCGCTCGCGATCCACGCGGCAGTCCCGACCCCGATCGCGATGAAGGCCGCGGCGATGATCAGGGTGGTCCAGCGCAGCCGGTACAGCGCCGCAGGCAGCTGCAGGCTGAAGAATCGCGCGGTCTGCGTCAGGATGCTGTCGGATGCTCCCGTCAGGCGCAGCCGGGCACGCACGAGGATCGTGGAGAGGTACGCCCCCTGCGGCGACTCCCCCACCGAGGTCTTCAGCTCGGCGAGATCAGCGGATGCCGCGCGGTATCGGACGATCAGCTCATCGACGCCCGCGCCGTCGAGCCGGGCTCGGCTCAGCTCGTCGAGCCGTTCCCATTCGGCGCGGCGTGCATCAGACAGGGCATCGGCATCCACCTGATTTACTGTACTCATGTCCGTCCCGATCGATGCCTCCGACGAGGTCCTCTCCGGCGAAGCCGTCGCGATCGACGTGCAGCCGGTCGGCTTCCTGCTCCGCGCGCTCGGTGCCCTGATCGACATGCTGCTCGGCTTCGCGGTCTTCATCCTCTGGCTGTTCCTGCGCATCTGGCTGCTCGACGCCGGCATCCTGAACGACGCCACCGACCGCATCGCGACGGTCGCTGCGCTCGTGGTCAGCTTCGTCGTGCTGCCGATCACGGTCGAGGTCGCGATGAAGGGGCGGAGCCTCGGCAAGCTCGCGGTCGGCGGTCGGATCGTACGCGTCGACGGCGGTGCCGCGGGATTCCGGCACGCATTCATCCGCGCTCTGCTGGGGGTGCTGGAGATCTACGCCACGTTCGGGGGCATCGCGGTGCTCACCGGCGCCTTCAACTCGCGCTCTCAGCGCCTGGGCGACCTCGTCGCCGGCACCTACAGCCAGCGTGTACGTACGCCGCGGCTCATCCCGCTCGTGCCGGTGCTTCCGCCGGAACTCACCGGCTGGGCGCAGATCGCCGACGTCGCGCGACTGCCCGACCGACTGGCGCGACGCATCTCGCAGTTCCTGCAGAGCGCACCGCGCATGGTGCCGACGGCACGCGCGCGGGTCGCGCACGACCTGCTCACCGAAGCGACGCCGTACGTGTCACCGATGCCACCCGCGCATCCGGAGGCGGTGCTGGTGGGCATCACCGTGCTGCGCCGAGAACGCGAGCGTCGCGCGCTGGAGAATTCCGACCGCCGCGCCGAGAAGCTCACCGGCCGCCGCGTCGGCGTCTGAGCGGAGAAACCCGGCCGCGCCGGCGGCCCGCTCAGTAGCGGTAGTGATCGAGCTTGTACGGCCCGTCGACGGGCACGCCGATGTAGGCGGCCTGATCGTCGGACAGCGTGGTCAGCTGGACGCCCAGGGCGTCGAGGTGCAGCCGGGCGACCTTCTCGTCGAGCGCCTTCGGCAGCGTGTACACACCCGTCGGATACTCCTCGATGCGGGTGAACAGCTCGAGCTGCGCCAGCACCTGGTTCGTGAACGACGCGCTCATCACGAAGGACGGATGCCCCGTGGCGTTGCCGAGGTTCATCAGGCGCCCCTCGCTGAGCACGAGCACACTGCGTCCGTTCGGCATCCGCCATTCGTGCACCTGCGGCTTGATCTCGATCTTCACCGTTCCGGGCAGGGACTCGAGCCCGACCATGTCGATCTCGTTGTCGAAGTGGCCGACGTTCGCGACGATGGCGAGGTGCTTGAGCGCCAGCAGGTGCTCCGTGGTGACGACGTCGCGGTTGCCGGTGCCGGTCACGACGATGTCGACCTCGGCCGCCACGTCGATCAGGCGCGCGACCTGGAAGCCGTCCATCGCGGCCTGGAGCGCGCAGATCGGGTCGACCTCGCTGACGATCACGCGGGCTCCCTGACCGCGCAGCGCCTCGGCTGCGCCCTTGCCGACATCGCCGTAGCCGCAGACGAAGGCCACCTTGCCGCCGATGAGCACATCCGTGGCACGGTTCAGACCGTCGGGCAGCGAATGGCGGATGCCGTACTTGTTGTCGAACTTGCTCTTGGTGACCGAGTCGTTGACGTTGATGGCGGGGAACAGCAGCCCACCGGCTGTGGCCAGCTCGTAGAGCCGGTGCACCCCCGTGGTGGTCTCCTCCGTGACGCCGATGAGACCGGCGGCGACCTTGGTCCAGCGATCGGGCGACGCAGCGAGGGAGCGGCTCAGAAGGTCGAGGATGACCGCGTACTCCTGCGACGCATCACCCGTGGTGACGGGCACGGCAGCGGCCTTCTCGAACTCGACGCCCTTGTGCACGAGCAGGGTGGCGTCGCCGCCGTCGTCGAGAATCAGGTTCGGCCCGTCGAAGCCCTCGGCCGACCAGTCGAAGATGCGCTCGGTGCAGGCCCAGTACTCCTCGAGCGTCTCACCCTTCCAGGCGAACACCGGTACACCGGCGGGGGCATCGACCGTTCCGCCCGGGCCCACGACGACGGCTGCGGCCGCCTCGTCCTGAGTTGAGAAGATGTTGCAGCTGGCCCAGCGCACCTGCGCCCCGAGAGCGGTGAGCGTCTCGATCAGCACCGCGGTCTGCACCGTCATGTGCAGCGATCCCGCGATGCGGGCGCCCTTCAGTGGCTGCGCGGCGCCGAACTCGGCACGGAGTGCCATGAGCCCCGGCATCTCGTTCTCGGCGAGGCGGAGCTGGTGACGGCCGGCTTCGGCCAGGGACAGATCGGCGACGCGGTACTCGAACTCAGGCATCTCCCCATTCTTCCACCCCGCCGTCGCGCACCCGCTCGTGTGTCAGAAGCGGATCGCGTCGATGACCTTCACCCGCAGCGCCACGAGGGCGGGGATGAAGCCCGATACCGCGCCGACGATGACGGAAGCCGCCAGACCGATCAGCGCCGCCCGCATGGGGAACGGCGGCACGTCCTGCATCCCGACGAACGTCGTGGTGACCAGCAAGTCCGAGCGGAGGACGGCGACGACGATCGCGATCCCGACGGCGCCGGCGACGGTCGTCGCGACGAGGCTCTCCAGGAACACCGAGAAGAACACGCGTCCGGAGCTCGCCCCGAACGCTCTGCGGACCCCGATCTCCCGTACCCGCTGCCGCATCGCGACGAGCTGGATGTTGATCAGGCTCAGTGCGCCGAGGGCGAGGATGAGGGCGGCGATGCCGCCGGTCACCATCTCGAAGGTCGCCTGCGCATCCATCGCGCCGGGCTGCGCTCCCCAGTCCGTTCTGTTCACCGAGACGACCTGGCCCTCGGGGAGGCCGGCACGGAGGTCCATGGCGAGCACGGGTCCGATCTGATCGGCCTGCTCCGGACCGACCCAGATCTCGTACTGCGACCACGCGTCCTTCGGGAGGGCGTCGACGCGGTCGCGGTACGCGTCGTAGAGCAGGTCGATGCGAAGCTCTTCGTCGCCGAAACCCGTGCGTGGCACCACGCCGACGATCTGGTAGGTCCCGCCCGCGGCACCGGTGAGCTCGACGGTCGGGTGCCCGCTGATCGGCACGCGCCCGATACGGTCCCACAGCGGCTCGGAGATGACGGCTGCCGGAGCCAGAGCCTCACTGTCGGCGTCTCGCAGCCACCGGCCTTCCAGCAGCTGCTCGCGATGGATCTCCGAGTACATCGGGTCGATCAGGCGGGCGGTGACATCGGTGATGCCCTCGGGCAGCTGCACCCCGACCACCATCCCCTGCGCGATCCGTGCGGTGTGACTGAAGTCGAAGCGCTCGGTCACGCGCGTGAAGCGTTCGTCGAAGTCGTCGATGTCGACCGGGGTGCCGTCCTCGCTGCTGACTCCGACGGCGATGGTCGCGGCTCGGCCGCCGAACCGATCGGACTGCTCCTCCTGATACTGACGCTGGTACTCGGAGATCGCGACGACGGCCGTGAGTGCGCCGACGGAGACCGCGATCCCGATCAGGCTCAGCAGGACGCGGAGTTTGTGGACTCGGATCTCCGCCCATGCGTCCGCGAGCGCCCCCAGCAGACCGGTCACGCGCTCGGCCTTTCGATAGCACTGGGCTCGCCGCCGCTCGGCACAGAGGCGGCGAGCGTCGACGCCTCGAACGCCCGGCTGAGGTCTGCAGGGGCGAGGACGCCCACGTCCAGCCGGTAGTGGCGTCGGGCCCGGGCCGCGACGTGGAGATCGTGCGTGATCGTCACAAGGGCGGCATCCGTCTCGGTGGCGACCTCGTCGAGGAGCGCCATCACCGAAGCGCCGGTGTCGATGTCCAACGCGCCGGTCGGTTCGTCGGCGAGGATCAGCACCGGTCGGCGAACCAGCGCCCGGGCGATCGCCACGCGTTGCTGCTCACCGCCGGACAGCCTGTCGGCGACCTGATCGACGCGATGCCCCAGTCCCACGCGCTCCAGCATGTCCGCCGCGATCTGCCGTCGGTCCCAGAACATCCTTCCCCGCGCGTGGCCGAGCGGCATCATGACGTTGTCGATGGCCGTGCGCCCCGGGAGCAGGTTGAACTGCTGGAACACGAAGCCGACGTTGTCTCCCCGCAGTCGGTCGAGTTTCCCCGAGCGCATGCGGCGCACTTCCCGGCCTTCGAACGACACGGTGCCGGATGTCGGTGCATCGAGCATTCCGAGGATGTTGAGCAGCGTGGACTTGCCGGAACCGGAGCGCCCGACGATGGAGACATGATCCCCGGCGCTGACATCGAGGTCGATGCCGCGCAGGATTTCCAGCCTCGAGTCGTCAGCCAGCAGGACGCTCTTGGCGACGCCCTCGAGTGCGACGAGCGTCACCAGCTCATCCCGCTGTCGCACTGCTCGACTCCGGGCGAGACCTCGTAGCAGAACTCCTCGACAGGGGCGACGAAGCCGGGCACGAACTGCCGGACGCTCTCGCCCTCCTCGAGTCCTTCGACCACCTCGACCATGACGCCGTCGTTCACACCCAGCTTCACGGCCCGCTCCTCGGGGTCCGATCCGTCGCCGGCATCCACCCAGACGTTTCCGGAGCCGGACCCGCCCTGCACGGCGGTGACGGGCACGACCAAGGCGTCGTCGACCTGACCGAGGGCGAGATCCATCGTCGCGGGGAGCCCGGCGAACACCGTCTGGTCGGCGGGGATGGCGCAGCGCACGCTGGCTGTGCCCTCGGTGCTGACCTGCACGCCGACACCCGTGCACGCGAACGGAGCGGGGCCACCGGCGATCGTCACGGTCCCTTCGGTCGGGGCATTCACGAGCCGGTACAGCTGCACGGGTTCGACGGTCGCCAGCAGGTGATAGCGCGCCGGCGTCAGGGTGTAGGACTCCGTGCCGACCGAGGCGGCCTGCCCCTTGACCAGGGCGATCTCGGTCACGTCGCCGGCTTCGGGCGCTGTGACGTCGATATCCTTGCGCGGATCGTCCTGGCGCACGGTGAACAGCTTCTGCCCGGCCGCCACCGCAGAACCATTGGCCACATGCACCGCGGTCACGGTGCCGTTGAGCTCGCTGCGCACGCTGTAGCTGTCATCGCGGGCGACATTGCCGCTGAGGCTCAGCGCGTTGACGACGGAGCCGCGCTCGACGAGCACGACAGGATCGGTGATCCCGGCCTCGGGGCTGACCGCACTCTCCGCGCGGTCAGGGAAGAAGGCGATCTTCACGAGTGCGGCCGCACACGCTCCGAAAACCAGGACGAGGAGGAGGGGGAAGATCCAGCGACGCCAGACGATCACGGCTGCCTTTCCGGACCCGCCGCCTTGACACGCCCGCCGCCAGAGTACCCAGAAGGGTTTTCCCGGCATCCGGATCCCGCCCGCGTGTCGCCGGGATGTCGTCAGACGCGGAGAGCCTCGTGGCGCACGACGATCCAGCCGGAGGGCACCGACATCCGATCCGCGTGCGGAGAGCACAGGTCATGCGCCTGCGGGTCGTTGGGCGCTCCCAGAGGGCCGAGCGCGGCCATCTGGTCGCCGTAGTCGTAGGTGAGCGTGGCCACCGCTTCTCGCGCGCAGCCGACCTTCGAGCAGAGTCGTCCGTCCATCACCGCAACAGTACGTCGCGACAGCGCAGGCGATCGGATGCCGCGCCGGGCGCACCCGCACCGCCTAGACTTTCGTCATGCCTCGTCGCCGCACCACTCGCGCTTCCGCTCCTCGGCGCGGTGCACGTCACGGACGGCACGGGCGGCTCGGTCGCAGCGAAGTGGTGCGCCCCCCTCTCGCTCCCCTCGACGGCCGGATCGACCGGTTCGACCTGACCGTGGGCACGGCTGTTGAGTTTCTCCGCGGCACGTGGCCGGAGCTGCAGGAGGTCCGCTTCGAGATCGGCGCGATCCCCGCTTTCGATGCGACGGACGAGGTGCCGCGCTGGTATCTCGACCGGGAGAATCGCCGCATCGTGCTGTTCCGGCTGCCGATCGAGCGGCTGCTCCCTCCCGGGCACGACGATGCGGCGCACCGCCGTATGGCGATCGAGAGCGCTGTGTTCCGAGCGGCCGCGGAGTACGTCGGACGCGAGCCCTGGGACCTCGGCCACGACCACTGATCCCGACGGGTCAGGGGTATACGGTGATCGCCTGCTCCGCGCCTGCACCCGGTTGCACGGGCAGCACCGCGAGGCCACCCGATTCCGTCATGGTCACCGCGGCATGCACGGTCGACGAGGGGCGCAGTCGATATGTCGTCTGCGAATCGACATCGACACTCACCGATTCACCCGCCGGGACGACGATCTCCTCGGTCTCACCGCCGTCGACACGCTCGAGCGCGACGGTCGCCTCGTCGTCCGAGGTGTTTGCGAGCTGCAGCTGCGCAGTGGGCCCCTCCGGCACAGCGACGAGAACCTCCGAATCGATCTCCGGAGCGGGCGTCACCCAGGCGAAATCGGAGTCGAGACCCGACCCGTCCTGTTGGCGCACCGCCGCCACGACCGCAGAATCGGCCTCGACCTCGACCGTGTAGGTTCCCGGCGCGAGTCCGCTCAGTGAGACCTCTGCGGGAGTCTCGGCGGTCAGCGGTACCGCGAACTCGGTCCCGGCTCCTCCCGATCCGATCGGCCGCACCACGATGCTCGCCTGAGCATCCGACTCCGGCGAGAGCAGTCTCAGCACCGTCATATCGGCCTCATCGCCCTCCACGGGGAAGGCCTGCACGCCGGTGAGCACCACGTTCCGCTGTGCGCCGGCGACGGCATCCTGAAGATCTATGCCCGCCGGATCCAGCACCTGCACGAGCGACGACTGCAGCACCGCGCGCACGGGCGCACCGACGGCTTCCACCCTGACGACCGGAGTCTCGTTCCCGGCGGCGATCGACGCGAGCGGCAACGCGGACTGCGTCTCGGCCGGTACGACGACCGTGCGCACGCTGCGTGAGGTGCCGTAGACCGAGAGGGTGACGGTCGTCGGCACCTGACCGGCGTTCGTCAGGATGACGATGTCTTCGGTGCCCGTGCCCACGTTCCCGCCGACGAGCCACGATTCCAGGCGCGGTTCGCCGCACGCCAGCGCGGCGAATCCGGTCAGATCGTCCTCCGCGACCGCCACGGATTCGGCCGCGGCGATCATGGGGGCCGTGCGCCCTTGGACGGCCCCGGTCAGCACGCGGACCTCTCCGGCATCGACCAGGTCCGGCGCTTCCAGAGTGCGCGTCGAGGGCGCGCCCGACGAACCGGCCTCGGTGAGGCGTGGTGCGGCGGCGGACCGCATGTCGAGCGGCGCCGAGGAATCCCGGCCGAGCGCGCGGAGATCGCCGTTGCAGACCAGCACGGTGTCTCCGGGAATGGAGGTGACCTCGACCTGCGCGGGATCATGCCGGATGACCGGCCATGGTGCGTGGATCGCGGCGACGACGCCGATCACGCATGCGACCGCGACCGCGACGCCCGTCGCCACCCGGGCACTGGTCGCAGCGACCCGGAAGGCACGGTTGCCGCTCATCGCTTGTCCTCCTCGGTGGGGCGATCGGACGGCGGAGTGTCATCGGCTTCCGCATGGTCGACTGTCGCGTCGCGCGGCGTCGTGTCCTCGTCCGGCATCCTGTCCTCGCTCGGCATCGTGTCCTCGCTCGGCATCTCGTCTTCGCCCGGCCTGGTGTCCTCGCCCGGCGCGTCATCCGTCGGCTCCGGGTCTGCTGCCGCGTCATCGGCGGATGCATCATCGGGCGTCTCGACCCCGATCATCGGGTCGTCGGAGATCGTCTCTTCGAGCTCACCGGTCGCGACCGTGGGCACGGTGACCTCAGCGATGCCGGCCACGTCATCGTCGCCCTCCTCGGCGTGCCGGGGCAGGATGAGCGGCTCCTCCGCGGCGCGCCCCACGATGCGGGACTGGGCACGTGCCGCCCGACGCGATGCCCGCGTCGGAACGGAAAGGAGCAGGGCGGCGAACACGACCAGGAGCTGCAGGGTGATCACCAGGCGCGCGGTTCCCTGCTGGGCCGCCGTCAGCGCTTCCGGCTCGGCCACATCGGCTTCGAGTCGCCACAGCACACCGCGGTCCGTCGTACCGGCGTGCACGAAGCCGGGGCGCTGGTCGATGGCGGTGACGGCCGTCGTCCGCAGAGCCCGCGCCTGGTCGCCTTCGCCGCCGGGAAGCTGCGCGAGGAGCACGTAGCTGATGCCTTGAGCGGCCAGTTCACCCGGAGCATCGAAATCCCGTGCCGACAGCAGGTCGACCGCAAGGGACGACAAGTCGGAGCCCTGCGGCTCGACGGCAGTGGACATCATGGTCGACTGTGTTCCGAGAGTGTCGCTCGCACCCCACGCGACATCCACCGCCAGAGCTCCGTCGTTCTGGGGTGTGAGGACGAGCGTCGAGATCGGCTTGTCGCCGGCGGCCTGCGCCGCGACATACGCGGGCAGCGTCGATACGGGCCCGTTGGTCAGAACAGAACGATCCGTGTGGAAGGCGGAGAGCGCGGGCACAGCGCAGATGACGAGCGCCACAGCGGCGACAGCTGTGGCGAAGACGCGGATCCTCTGGAGCGTGAGCGCGGTGTCGAGTGTGACCAGCGCCGCGCCCACGACGCCGATCCACGCAAGGCTCAGGCCGGCGCCGGGCCAGATCGGGACCGGCGTCCCCTGCGCGGAACTGACCGTGATGCCGACCGCGAGGAAGGCCGTGGTCGCGCCGGCGAGAGCCACGACGAGGAGCACGATCCCGGCGCGCCACCGCGGCGCGACTGCGGAAGCGAGGGCGAGCAGGGCGATCGGCGCACAGAGCAGCGGCGCCCAGACACCGACGGGCGCCGGCGCGACGGCCATCCAGCCGGCGAGGTCGGTCGTGGGGAACCCAGTCGCGATCACCAGCCTTCCGGCGGCATCCGCGGACGCCTGCGGTCCCGCCCAGATCAGCCCGGGGTCTCCGAGAAGGGCGAGCGGGGTGCCGTGTGCGAGCTGCCAGAACACGAGCGGCGCGAACAACAGCGCCGCGGGGAGCGGAAGCCACAGCAGCCTGCCCGCACCTCGGAATTGAGCGGTGCCGAGCGTGATGCCGATCGCGACGACCCACAGCAGCGCCAGCGCCGGCGCCAACGAAGGCGCACACGCGGCGACGGCGGCGAGCAGCAGCGAGGCCGCGCCCGCCGCGCCCCAGGACCGGTGCGCCACGGCGGCGGCGTGGAAGAGCCACGGCAGCAGCAGATGCACGAGGACGCCGGCCGGACGACCGTCGACGAGTGCCGTCAGGAAGGTCGGCGCCATCGCCCACGCCACACCGGCGAAGATCCGAAGGCCCGCGCGATCGGTGACGCGGGTCGCCGCGAACCATCCGCCGAGCACGGCGAACGGCAGCGCGAGTATCCACAGGAGCACGAGCGCGAAGGAGGGAGCCGCCGGCCAGAGACTGCCGACCACCGCGATCACCGCCGCGAACGGATCTGCCGGGCCGATCAGACCGACGCCGACATCGCGAAGGCCCCACGCCGCGTCACTCCACAGCGCGCTCACCGTCTCGCGAAGCGGCAGCAGTCCCCCGCCGCCGATCGCCGGCCAGGCCAGCGCCGTGGTGAACGACGCGATGCTCACGACCAGCGCCGCCAGCACGGCCCACGCTCCGCCGCCGGAGAAGAAGCGCAGTTCGCTGGCAGCGCCGCCCTCGCTCCCGTGTCCGTCGTCGAGCCGACGGCGCAGTTGCGTCGACGTCACCCGCAACGGAGCGATGCTGGCCCACGACGAGGTGCGGAAGGAGCGGATGTGGGCGCGCGAGCGCGCGACGGCCGTGACGCGAAGCATCGCAGTGAGTGCGGCGGCCCACTCGGGGATCACGGATTCAGGTCGCTTGCCGATCAGATGCGTGATCGAGCGCCAGAGGGCGAGCGGCAGAAGCGCCAGCCAGTGCAGTGGGACGGCTGCGGCCGGAGCGTAAGCGAGCCGGCGATGGAGCTGAGCGAGACGGCGCACGAAGGCCCGGCGCGAAGCGCCTCCGGGGAGCGCCGCGGGCCCGTCTGGTGACGTCGAGATCCGCGCGCTCGGCGCGAGCACCACTCGACCGCCGCCGAGCCGGGCGCGCACGCCGAGGTCGAGGCCCTCATCCGCCCCGGCCAGCGCAGCGTCCGGGCGCAGGGCATCCCGGACCTCGCCGCGGATGAGGATTCCGCGGATGTCGGAGCCGAGAGCATCGTCCATGCCGTCGTGCTGTCCCTGATCGAGTTCCCCCGCGGCGAGTTCCACCGACCGACCGAAAGTGGTCATGCTCACGCCCAGTGACACGATCTCCCGCTCGTTGTCCGTCGCGATGAGCTTGGGAGCGATGATCGCCGCCGAGGGCGAACGCTCGAGCGTGCCGGTCAGCCGTTCGAGGGCGCGCGGGTGGGGAGTCGTGTCCTGCGCCAGCAACCAGATCGCGGACCCGTCCGCGACACGGGGGCGGGCGAGCTCGACGGCCTCGGCGAAGGAAGTCGTGGCGCGCGCCTCGATGATGCCCTCGACCGTCCCCGCCACAGTCTCGCTCTCGCGAGCCGTCGTGGCATCACCGCACAGGACGAGAGTCACCGCGGCGGGCGGAGACGTCTGGGATCGTACTGCGTCGAGAGTGCGGAGGAGCTGCGCGCGGGCAGAGGATCCGGGGCGCGCGACGATGATGGCGTGAACTCGGGCTGGCATGTCCTCGTCAGCCTATGCGCGCGATGATCTGCGCTGAAGCACTGGACGCGGCGCGCCCGCGAAGCCGGTGCACCGACGCGACGGTCAGCTCAGCTCGCGCGGCGCTTGAGCTTGCGGCGCTCGCGCTCGGAGAGACCGCCCCAGATGCCGAAGCGCTCGTCGTTGTTGAGCGCGTACTCGAGGCATTCCCCGCGGACATCGCACGTGGTGCAGATGCGCTTGGCGTCTCGCGTGGACCCGCCCTTCTCCGGGAAGAAGGCTTCGGGATCGGTCTGCGAGCAGAGAGCGTCGCTTTGCCAGGCGAGGGCGTTGTCGTCGTCGGCGCTGGGCTTCCGAACCCCCGGCACTCCGAGGTTGATCGGATCGACGAACCAGTTCTCCGGTACGTCGGAACGGTATCCGCTCATGTCGATCTCCAACCCTCTGTTTCCGCCCCCCGGCGGGCCGTGCGCATGACTAATTACACCCGTGTCATTCGCTCCGGTCAAGTCGCGGATCGTAAACCCTCAAGCGGCTGTTTAAAGTTCTTGGCGGCTCACCGGCGTGTCGCGGCCGGGCGCGGCGATGAACGCCTCGCCCTCGCCCGACAGGGTAACCGACCCCTCGTCCGGAGTGACGAACGCGACGGAGCCGACTGGGATGGACCGCTCCTCCCCCGCCGCGGAGGTGATCGAGACAGCGCCCGCCGTCGCGAGGACCATCGTCGGCCCCGAGATCGCCCAGGAGACGGGAGCCGCGGCCGCGCCGAGAGTGATGCGATCGATGGCGAAGTCGGGCACGGGGACCGCGTACGACGTGACGGCGCCTTCGCCGGACGGCCGCAGCACGGGGACCTCGCCCGGCCTCGTGTCCAGGATCGACAGCAGCTCCGGCACATCGATGCGCTTGGGGGTGAGGCCGCCGCGGAGCACGTTGTCACTCGCAGCCATGATCTCGACGCCCAGGCCCGCCAGATAGGCGTGCAGGAGGCCCGCACTCAGGAACACACCCTCACCGCGTTTCAGGACGACATGGTTCATCAGCAGCGCGACCACGACGCCGGGATCGCCCGGGTAGTTCGCGGCAACTCCCGCGATCGCACGGATCGCCGTGCTCCACTGCCCTGCCTCCGCCTCCGCGGCCGCGGCCTCGACTGCGGCGATGACGTCGTCGACCTCCTGCTGTGCCTCGCCGCCCAGCACCCACGCGATCACGTCGCGGAGCGCGTCCCCGTCGACGCTCAGCCGCTCGCGGAGCGCTGCCACGCCGGCGGAGTCGCCGAGCACGTCGAGCAGGGCGAGGGTGTCCGGCAGCGGACGCAGCCCGCTGAGCGATTCGAAGGTCTCGCTGAGTGCCACGATGAGCTCGGGCTTGTGATTGTCGTCCCGGTAGTTGCGCTGCGGATCATCGGGAGCCAGCTCGCTCTCCCGCGCCCAGCCCTGGCGTGCCTGCGCGATGGTCGGATGCACCTGGATCGAGAGGGGCCGGCCGGCCGCCAGCAGCTTGAGCAGGTACGGCAGCATGCCGCCGGTGACCTGGTCGAGCGTGCCGCCGCCCTCGACGTCCGCCGGGTCTCCCGGATGATCGCCGAACCAGACTTCCGCCTCGGGCGCCCCGGTGGGGGTGCGGCCCTCCAGAGCGGCGAGGAGCGTGTCCGATCCCCAGGCGTAGTCGCGGGGCGCATTCGTGAGGCTGAGCAGCATGCGTACCAGCGTAGAGGCGCACGGCAGCGCACAGGCACGGCGCACGCGCGGCGCGGTAGCCTGATCGCGATGGCTCAGTACACGAAGCATCCTGTCGCGCCCCCGCCCACCGCGCCCGAGCGCGAGTCGACGGGCCATCTGCTGCTGCGCGCCTATGCGATCCTCGTGCTCTTCGCGACCTTCGCGCACTCGGCCGTCTACAACCTCCTGGGCATCGCCGGTGCCGGCGTGGTCCTCGGCATCCTCACTCTCACGACCCTCGGCATCGGCGTCCCGATGCTCGCGCGCAACCGCCCCCAGCCGTTCCGCTGGCGACGGCTGCCCTGGGCGGCCCTGGGTTACACGACGCTCGCGCTGGTCTCGATCGCATGGTCGCAGTGGCGCGGCCCGACCCTGCTCACCTGGGTGCTGCTCGCGGGCGTCACCCTGAACGGCCTCTTCATCGCGCACGTGCTCACCTGGCACGAGATCGTGCGTGCGCTGTCCTCCGCCTTCAAGTGGATCCTCGGGCTCTCCCTCCTTCTCGAGCTCTGGGTGTCCCTCGTGATCCACGGCCCGCTGCTGCCGAACTTCGCCGATCTGCCGGACGGCAAGCTCGATCCGCAGTGGTACTGGGTGCGCGACAACCTCTTCGACGGCGGTCGGATCCAGGGCATCGTCGGCAACGCGAACCTGCTGGCTGTCATCTCGCTCTTCGCGATCATCACCTTCGGCGTCCTCTTCGCGGCACGGGCGCGCTGGCGGACGACTCTGGCGATGTGGGCGCTGCTCGCCGCGTACTTCCTCTTCCGCACGTCGTCCGCGACCGCACTCGTCTGCGCCGCAGCTGCCGGGGTCGTGCTCGTGGTGGCCCTGCTGATGCGCCGCGCGGCGACACCGGGCGCGCGCACGCGCATCTATGTCGTCGCGATCGGGATCACGGTCGTCGGGGCGGTCGCCGTCTGGCTCCTCCGCGATCCACTGCTCGCGCTGCTCGGCCGCTCTTCCGACCTCACCGGCCGCTCCGACAAGATCTGGACCAAGGTGATCGAGCGCGCGGCCGAGCATCCGCTCTTCGGCAACGGCTTCTCGAGTCCCTGGATCCCGACCGACCCGGCCTTCGACGGCTGGATCACCGACAAAGGCATCACGGTGTTCCACGCGCACAACATGTGGCTCGACGTGCTGCTCCAGCTCGGCGTTCTCGGCGTCGTGCTGATGGCCCTGGCGTACGTCAGTCTGCTGTGGCGGGCGTGGTTCTTCGCTGTGGACCGACCACGGTGGGACCTGGAGGCGACGAGACCGTTCTCGCCTCTCACTCTCCTCCCGAGCCTGTTCACCACCGTTCTGCTGGTGCAGGGCCTGTCCGAGTCGACACCGATCATGCTCTGGGGGTGGATGCTGCTCATCCTGCTGTCCTTCAAGCTCAAGTCGGTTCCCCTTTTCGGCGTCGGCGAGCGCGACCTCCTCTTCGAGCACGGCGCGCGTCAACGGCGGGTGCCGTGACCCCGGTCCGACCGATGGCGCGCCTTCTCGGTTCCGTGGAGATGGCGAGAGCGTTCACGCTCACGGCACTGACCGCGGTCTTCGGGTCGTTCGCGATCGAGCGGATGACGTCGCCCGTCACGCTCGCCGCGGTGATCACCGCGCTGTGCCTCCTCGGCGGGGCCATCCTGTGGGTCCGCCGGGAGGAGCTCTCGCCGCTGCGGATCGCGCCGTCCTCGCTGTTCGCCTTCCTCGGCTGGGCCCTGGTGAGTCTGGTCTGGACCACAGACCGCTCCGACACCGTCTTCGGTTGGCTCTCCCTCTTCGGCTTCGCGTTCCTCGCGCTGACCATCGGCCACATCCGGGACACGCTGCAGACCGTGCGCGCGCTCGGCGACACCCTGCGCGCCCTGCTCGCCGTGTCGCTCGGCGTGGAGATCCTGTCCGGCATCCTGCTCGACGTCCCGTTCGCGTTCCTCGACGTCCAGGGGAATCTCGCCCTCGGCGGTCCCGTCCAGGGACTCTTCGGCAGCCGCAACATGCTCGGGTTCATCGCGGTTCTCGCGCTCATCACCTTCGTGATCGAGTGGCGCACGCAGTCGGTGGATCCCCCGCTCGCGGTGGCGTCCATCGCTCTCGCGGGATCCCTGGCCTTCCTCTCATCGTCGCCGACCGTGCTCGTGCTCGCGGTCGCCGTCGGCATCGTGACCGGGGCGCTGACGATCGTGCGGCATGCGTCACCGGGCCGAAGGAACCTCGTGCAGTGGACGCTGGGCATCCTCGTCGCGCTCGCGCTCACGATCGCCTTCGCGCTGCGTCACCAGATCATCGCTCTGCTCGACGCCGGGTCGGACTTCTCGATCCGCGCGACGCTGTGGAACACCATCCTGGATTTCGTCGCGGTGAAGCCCATCGAAGGGTGGGGCTGGTTCGGCGGCTGGGCCCGGGGCGAGTACCCGTTCACCTACATCAACTTCCAACTCGACGACCGACACCAGAGCGCGCTGAACGCGTACTTCGATGTCCTGCTGCAGCTCGGGGCCGCCGGTCTCGTGCTCTTCCTGCTGCTGGGTGGCGTGGCGCTGGTGCGGTCCTGGCTCGTCGCGAGCGTGCGCCGCTCCGTCGTCTACGCATGGACGCCGATCACCCTCGTCACCCTCGCAGTGGAATCGATGTTCGAGAGCTTCACGCTCGTCGGCGCCGGCTGGTTCATGCTGGTGCTGTGCGCTCTGCGAGCCGGCCAGTCGCGTTCCTGGCGCGAGAACATCGACGCCGCGCACACCGGGGCGATCTCGACGTTGCGCCCCCAGCCCTGAGCCCGACGCGCTGAGCCGGGTCAGCGCCGCGCGCTGAGCTTCTCGGCCCAGGCGATCGCGTCGCGCACGCCGTCGTCGACGGAGCGCTCCGCGTGCCAGTCCAGCACCGCATGGGCGTGATCCACGATGGCGAAGGCGCCGGCCTGATCGCCGGGGCGGCGGCCGGTCTCGACGACGGGCAGTGGCTCCCCGGTGACACGCTCGAACGCAGCGACCAGTTCGCGCACGGTCACGCCGTCGCCCGTGCCGAGGTTGATCACCTGATAGGGCTGCTCCTCGGTCGCGACCTCGTCGAACTTCCGCACGGCGGCCACATGCGCGAGCGCGAGATCCCAGACGTGGATGTAGTCGCGAAGTCCCGAGCCGTCGCGCGTCGCCCAGTCGGTGCCGGTGATCGTGAAGGGTTCACCGGCCGAGCGCGCCTGCATGATCTTGCCCAGCGCGTGGGAAGGCGACGGGTTCTGCTGGCCGGTCCGCAACTGCGGGTCGGCCCCGATCGGGTTGAAGTATCGGAGTGCGATGGCACGGAAGTCGCCGGCCGTCGCAGCGTCGTGCAGGATCTGCTCGACCATCGCCTTCGTGGTCGCGTAGGGGCTGGACGGGGCGAGCACGCCGTTCTCGTCGACCCCTTCGCCACTCTCCCCCGCATACACCGATGCGGATGAGCTGAACACGATGCGGGTGATGCCGGCGTCGCGCAGCCGCTGCAGGAGGAGCACAGTCCTGCCCACGTTCGAGTCGTAGTAGCCGAGCGGATCGGCGACCGACTCGGGCACGACGGCGCGCGCGGCACAGTGGATGACCGCATCGATATCGGGGTGGTCGGCCAGCAGCCGATCCAGCAGCTCGGCATCCGCGATGTCGCCCTCGTAGAGGTTGCGTCCCTCACCGAAAGCGCGAAGGCCCTTGGAGAGGTCATCGAGGATGACGACATCGATGCCGGCTTCGATGCACGCCGTCGCGACAGTGGACCCGATGTAACCGGCGCCGCCGGTGATCAATACCTTCACCGTGCCCAGTCTAGCCAGCCACGCACGGACTTCATCGGAGGCCGCTCTCCGCAGATCCGAAGGCGGCGGACGGTAGGCTACTCACTGCTCGTCGAGTCGCGCGCTGTCCTGCGGCAGCGGTCTGCGGCACCAACATCGGAGAACTTCCCTGTGGCCCACGTCCTTCAGAATGTCGTCTTCCCACTCGATCGCGACCCCGATCTGCTTCCCCTCTATGCTGACCCGGAGACCTGGTCGGTCATCGAGAACGAACCGGTGCGCGTATCCAACCGGGCGCATCTGGGCAACATCCTCGGCCGTCATCGCGCGCGCATCGTCGCCGGACGCCGCGTGTCGCTCGGCACCTACTTCAACGCGTTCCCCGCCTCCTACTGGCAGCACTGGACCAGTGTGCGCGCCGTGCGCCTCACGGTGCGGACCACAGGTCCCGCGACGATCCTCGTGTACCGCTCCAACGGCTCCGGCATCCGCCAGCGGGTCGCGACCCGTGAGGTGACCGGCGAGTCGACCACGGACTTCGACCTCGAGCTGACGCAGTACAGCGACGGCGGATGGATCTGGTTCGACATCGTCGCCGACGAGAAGCCCGCGGTGCTCGAGGGCGCCGAGTGGACCACGGAGCAGGAGCCGACGCGCAAGGGCAAGGCCTCGCTCGGCATCACGACCTACAACAAACCGGACTACTGCGTCGAGACGCTCCGAGCGCTCGCGGCTTCGCCGGACGCTCTCGAGTTCGTCGACCGGATCTTCCTCATCGACCAGGGCACCCAGCTCGTCTCCGAGCAGGCCGGCTTCGAGGCGGTCGCCGGAGACCTCGGCGAGACGCTGCAGCTCATCCGCCAGGACAACCTCGGTGGCTCGGGCGGATTCGCCCGCGCCATGCACGAGACGCTGCAGCGGCCGGAGAGCGACTTCGTGCAGCTTCTCGACGACGACGTCCGGCTCGAGCCGGAATCCCTCCGCCGCTCGATCGTCTTCGGCCAGTACGCGACGACTCCGGTGCTGGTCGGCGGACACATGTTCGACCTGCTCGACCGACCGAAGCTCCACGGATGGGCCGAGGTCGTCGACGAGCATCCGTTCATGTGGCGCAACCTCTACCAGGAGCAGATGCCGCACGACTTCGGCGTGGCGAACCTGCGCCAGTCGACGCTGCTCCACATGCGGATGGACGCCGACTACAACGGCTGGTGGATGTGCCTGATCCCCGTCGACGCGATCCGCGAGGTGGGCCTGGCACTCCCCGCGTTCATCAAGTGGGACGACGCGGAGTTCTGCCTGCGCGCCGGCGAGGCCGGATTCCCGACGGTGTCGATGCCCGGCGTCGCACTCTGGCATGTCTCCTGGGTGAACAAGGACGACACGATCGACTGGCAGGCCTACTTCCATGCGCGCAATCGGATCGTCGCCGGCCTCCTGCACTCGAACGCGCCGCGCGGAGGGCGCCTGCTGACGCACAGCCGCCGCGTCGACCTCAAGCACCTCATGATGATGCAGTACTACCCGGTGGCCCTCCGCGCCCGCGCGCTGCGCGATGTGCTGTCCGGCCCGGAGCACATGCGCGGGAACCTCGCGACCGCCATGCCTGCCGCGCGTGCTCTCGCCGCCGAGTACCCGGAGACCGTCGTGCACCGCGACCCCCGCACGGTGCTGCACTCCCGCCGCGGACGCCAGGTGTACAAGCAGCTGTCGAAGAACGATCTCGACAGCCCCAAGGGGCTGAAGCTGAGGTGGTTCACGCTGTCGACCCTCGCGTCTCACTGGCTTCATCGGCCGGACCCGGCGAACATCGCACAACCCGAGGTCGAGGTCGGCAAGGAGGACGCGCACTGGTGGCGCGTTCCGGCATTCGACAGCGCGCTCGTGAGCTCCGCCGACGGGTCGGGCAAGAACATCTACACCCGCGATCGAGTGAAGTACCGTCGGATGCTGCGCGAGAGCATCCGACTGCACGCCGAACTCCGCCGCCGGTGGCCCCAGCTCCAGAAGCAGTATCGCGATGCGCTCCCCGAGCTCGTCTCGCCCCAGTCCTGGCAGCAGATCTTCGAGGAGAAGGCATGACCGCGGCGCCCGCTGCATTCGATCCCACGACAGCGACGATCGTCATCGTCACCTTCAACCGGTCGCACCTGCTCGCGGGTCTGCTGACCAGCATCACGGCGATGAACCCGAAGCCGGGTCACGTCGTGATCATCGACAACGCCTCGGCTGACGACACCACCGACGTGGTCGAGTCGTTCCGAGAGGTGATCGGCACCGAGATCGTGTACCGCCGCCTCGAGACGAACACGGGCGGTTCCGGCGGATTCAGCGAAGGCATGCGCACGGCGTATGAGCTCGGCTCGGAGTGGATCTGGATGATGGACGACGACGTCGAGGTCCTCACCGACGGCCTTGCGAAGATGGGCAAGTGGGCGCCGCGGTTCAAGAGCATCCAGGGCCGACGCTACGACTACGACGGCAGCGAGTTCTACTGGCAGTACCGGATCGCCGAGCGCATGGGCATTCCCATCCCCTTCGCGCCCTCCAAGTTCGACGCCTCCGGCTTCAAGGAGATGAACAGCGGATGCTTCGAGGGCATGTTCATCCACCGTTCGATCGTCTCGCAGATCGGCCTCCCCGACCCCCGCTTCTTCATCTACTGGGACGACCAGATGTACGGGTGGCTCGCCTCGCGGCGCACGACCGCCGTCATCGTCGACGAGTTCGTGCTGAGGCGCACTCGTGAGATCAAGCAGTGGGACATGGGCATTCGCCACATGAACGCCTCCAGCAACGCGTACCGCTACTACATCATGCGCAATCGAGGATTCATCAAGCAGTACTACCGCGTGCACGGTGTCTACAACCCGGTGCTCTTCGGGCTGGGCACTGCGGCGACGTTCACCAAGGAACTCATCCGACTCGTGTTCGTCGAGCGGACCGTGCGCGGAACCAGCAACCTGTTCCGCGGTATCCGCGACGGCGGCAAGGCCGGTCGCGATCGCACCTGGCAGCCGATGGAGCCCCTGGAGGCATGACGATGGATGAGCAGCAGCCGGAACTGCGGTGGGCACCGCTGGAACCAACACCGAAGCGGACCGGCCGCGTCTGGCTGATCGTGGGGCTAGCCGTCGCCGCGCTCGTCATCGTGGGTGTGCTGCTCTTTCTCTTCCTGCCGCGGGGCGAAACGCCGGACCCGGTGTCGAGTCCCTCAGCGACCCCTTCGGCGACGCCGAGCGCGACACCGACACCGACCTCGACCCCCTCGACGGCCCCGGAACCGAGCGAGACCCCGGTCGCCACGCCGCCGCCGGCGACCGACCCGACCGTCGAGGCATTCCGCGGACAGGTGAGCGGGTGGCTCAACGACGCTCCCCGTGGCCTCGACATCATCGCGGGAGCGAACGGTCCGGACGCTCTGCCGGTCGTGGAGACGCTGCAGCAAGACGCGCAGCGCCTGTCGGACGCGCAGCCGCCGTCATCGATCTCCGAGGGATGGCGCGAGGGCGTCTCGGCGTATTCGCAGAGCCTGACCGAGCTCTCGTCCGCCCTGTCATCGGGTGCCGCGCCCGCGAGCACGATCGACGCCGCGCGCACGGCCGTGCAGAACCTGCGGACCCTCGTCGGGCTCTGAGGCGCTCAGGTCAGGCGTTGTAGTCGGCGTTGTAGCGCGCGAGCACATCCGCGATCGGTGCGTCGAGCACCAAGGCGCCCTTGTCGAGGTAGAGGCCGCGCGTGCAGAACCGGCGGAGGTCGCGCTCGTTGTGGCTCACGAAGAACAGCGTGCGGCCCTCGGCGAGCAGTTCGTCGATGCGTTTGTAGCACTTCTCCCGGAAGGCCTTGTCTCCGACGGCGAGGACCTCGTCGACCAGGAGGATCGGCTCATCCAACTGCGAGACGACCGAGAACGCCAGGCGCACCTTCATGCCGTTGGACAGGTGCTTGTAAGGCGTCTCCTCGAAGCCGGCAAGCTCCGCGAAAGCGATGATGCCGTCGTAGCGGCGAGACACCTCGTCGCGTGACATCCCATGCAGTCCGGCGGTGAGCCGCACGTTCTCGCGCACGGTGAGGTCACCGACGAAGCCGCCGGTGATCTCGATCAGCGGGGCGACTCCCCCGTTGACCGTGACCTCGCCCGCGTCGGGCAGCAGCACCTTGGCGACCAGCCGCAGCAACGTCGACTTTCCCTGTCCGTTGCGTCCGACGACGCCGATGGACTCCCCCGGCTGCACCGTGAAGGAGACATCGCGCAGCGCCCAGAACTCCCCGGGCCGCGAGCGCCGTGACGCACCGGAGAAGAGGTCCTTGAAACTGCGCCTACCCCGCCGGTTGCGGCGGAAGTGGACACCGAGACCCTGCACCTCGATCGCCGAGGACATCACAGCTCCTTCAGCACGGGTCGCTCCAGACTCCGGAAGGTCCAGATGCCCAGAGCGAGGATGACGACGCACATCACGGCGCTGATCACCACAGGCGTGGTCTGCCACAGTTCCGGGAAGAAACCGACCCGGTAGAGGGTGAAGATGCCGGACAGCGGGTTGAACGCACCGATGGTGTCGAACGGCGCCGGGAGGTCCTGGAAACTGTAGATCACCGGCGAGGCGTAGAAGAGTGCACGCAGGATCAATGCCGTCGTGCGCTCCAGATCGGCGTAGAGAACGCACAGCGGCGCGACGAGCAGCCCGAGGCCGACGAGCAGCGTGGTCTGCATGAGCATCGCGACGGGGAACCAGAGCAGCATCCAGTTGACGGTCGCACCGCTGAACACCGCGAAGAGCACGAGCACCGGCATCGAGAACAGGAACTCGATCCCCTTGCTCAGCACGATGCGGTTGACCCAGATGGAGCGCGGGATCGCCGTCGAGCGCACCAGGCGGGAATCCTTCTTGAACGCACGGGTGAAATCGGACACCGAGCCGTTGAACCACACCCACGGGAGGAGCGCGACGATGAGGAACACGATGTACGGGTCCTCGCCCACCGTGCGGTGGAAGACCTGCGTGAAGACGAACCAGTAGATGGCGCTCATCACGAGCGGATCGAGCACCGACCAGAGGTACCCGAGGAAGCTCGTCGCGTACCGTACCTTGAGGTCTCTCGCCGAGAGCAGCCACAGCGAATGCAGGTATCGCCGGGGCGTTCCCGGCGCCCCGACAGCAGCGTGACTCACAGTGTCGATCTTAGGCGAGCGTGTTGTTCCACATCGACAGCGCCGAGCCGATCGCCATATGCATGTCGAGGTACTGGTACGTGCCGAGACGACCGCCGAAATGCACGTCCTTCTCGCCCTTGGCCAGCTCCCGGTAAGCCAGCAGGCCCTCGCGGTCGGTGGGCGTGTTCACCGGGTAGTACGGCTCATCCTCGCGGTTCGCGAACCGCGAGAACTCGCGCATGATGACTGTCCTGTCCTGGTCGAACACTTCCTTGCGCTCCGGGTGGAAGTGCTTGAACTCATGGATGCGCGTATAGGGCACGTCCATGTCGGGATAGTTCATGACCGGAGTGCCCTGGAAGTCACCGACGTTCAGGACCTCCTGCTCGAAGTCGAGCGTGCGCCAGCTGAGCGCACCCTCGGTGAAGTCGAAGTAGCGGTCTACCGGGCCCGTGTAGACGACGGGGACCTGACCGACGGTCGCCTTCTTGCTGAGCGGCTGCGAGTCGTCGAAGTAATCGACATCGAGCTTGACCTCGATGTTGGGGTGGTCGGCCATGCGCTCGATCCACGCGGTGTAGCCGTCGGTCGGCAGGCCCTCCCACGTGTCGTTGAAGTAGCGGTTGTCATACGTGTAGCGCACCGGGAGCCGGCTGATGATGTCGCCGGAGAGCTTGTGCGGGTCGGTCTGCCACTGCTTCGCGGTGTAGTCGCGGAAGAACGCTTCGAAGAGCGGACGGCCGACCAGAGCGATGCCCTTCTCCTCGAAGTTCGCGGCGGTCTTCACGTCGAACTCGCCCGCCTGCTCCTTGACCAGCGCCCGCGCCTGATCGGGGGTGTACGCGGACTGGAAGAACTGGTTGATCGTGCCGAGGGTCACCGGCATCGGGAAGACGGTTCCCTTGTGGGTCGTGTAGACGCGGTGCACGTAGTTCGTGAAGTTCGTGAAGCGGTTCACGTACTCCCACACCGTCGGGTTCGACGTGTGGAACAGGTGCGCGCCGTAGCGGTGGACCTCGATCCCGGTCTCGGATTCCGCCTCGCTGTAGGCGTTGCCGCCGATGTGATGACGACGATCGATGACGGTGACTTTGCGGCCCGCTGCTGCTGCGCGCTCCGCGATGGTGAGGCCGAAGAAGCCCGACCCGACGACGAGAAGATCCATACCTGCAATCGTATCGGCGCGTACCTGAGAGCTCAGCGCCCGGCGCCGGCGCTCGCCATCAGGTCGACGGCGGTGCCCACGACGATGCGCGGGGTTCCCGCCCAGCGCGCGGCGTCGGTCGACGCACGTCCGTCGACGAGCAGCTTGATACCGGGGAGCTGCGCAGGCTCGAGCTCGCGATAGGCCGCATGGTCGGTCTGCAGGACGGCGATGTCGATTTCGCCACCCAGCGCATACGGCTCGAAACCGAGACGACGGAGCTCATCATCGCTGTAGAGCGGATCGTGCACGTGCACGACTGCGCCGCGCTGCTCGAGCGCGGCGACCGTCGGGAACACGCCCGAGAATGCCGTCTCCTTCACGCCTCCGCGGTAGCTCGCGCCGAGGACGACGGCGCGCATCCCGGAGAGCGATCCGAGCAGGCTCTCCGCCTGAGCGACGAGGCGTTCCGGCATCGACTCGTTGACGCGACGTGCGGTACGCACGATGTCCGCGCCGGGATCCGTCGAGAGGTAGAGCTTCGGATACACCGGGATGCAGTGTCCGCCCACGGCGATGCCCGGACGGTGGATGTGGCTGAACACCTGCGAGTTGCAGGCCTCGATGACCTGATAGACGTCGATGCCGTTGGCTCCGGCGAACAGGGCGAACTCGTTCGCGAGCCCGATGTTCACGTCGCGGTAAGTCGTCTCGGCCAGCTTCGCCATCTCGGCGGCTTCCGCGCTGCCCAGATCCCAGACGCCGTTCGCCCGCGCGAGATCGGGGCGGTCGTCGAATTCGAGCACCGCCTCGTAGAACTCGACGGCTCGGCGGGCCCCCTCGTCGGACAGGGCGCCCACGAGCTTCGGGTACTTCCGCAGGTCGGCGAAGATGCGTCCCGAGTACACGCGCTCCGGAGAGAACACCACGTGGAAGTCCTCACCCTCGGTGAGGCCGGAGAGCTCCTCGAGCATCGGCTTCCACCGACCGCGGGTGATCCCGACCGGCAGCGTCGTCTCATACGACACCAGGGTTCCGGGGCTGAGATGCTTCGCCAGTGACGCCGTGGCCTGATCCATCCAGCCGAATTCAGGCTCCGCCGTCTGTTCGTTGACGAACAACGGCACGACGACCACGACGGCGTCGGCGCCGGGGATCGCCTCTGCGTAGTCCGTCGTCGCTCGCAGACGCCCGGCTGCGAGCGCCGCGGTGAGCTTCTCCTGCAGCTGAGCCTCGCCGGGGAACGGCTCGACACCCCTGTTGATCGTGTCCACGAGTGCCGGGTTCACGTCGACCCCGATCACCTCATGCCCACGGTCGGCGAACTGCAGAGCGAGAGGGAGGCCGATCTTTCCGAGGGCCACGACGGCGATACGCAGGCGAACCAACATATTGGACGGGGAGTCCGCTTCCCGCCGTGCAGGAGCCCGGCCAGATCGGACGGGCGCCGTTCGCGCGTCAGGAGCCGGGTCGCCGGAAGAGGACCGCGTACGCATCGCCCTCGGCGTCAACGACCTGGTCCCACCCCGCTCGTTCCATTCCCTCGAGCTGGACGGGCGCGTCCGTGGCGACGGCGATGAAGTCGCTGTCGTACTCGTCTGCCAAGTCGATCAGGGCGTCAACCGACAACTCGCTGTACCCGGGCGCACGCGGCTCGAGGCACTGCTCGTATCCGCCGAGTTCCGCCAGTCGCTTCTTCCACTGCGCCCACGGCTCGCCGCCGTATGGCACGTTCTTGCAGTCCGCGATCACTGCCCGCTCGGATACGAACTTGATCCACACCTGCTGAGGGGACGCGACGATCGACTCCCCGGCGGGCACGGCTCGCTCGGCGTTCTCCCCCCAGACCCGGAAGTCGGCGAAAGGGGTGATCGCGAAATCAGGAGCGCGCAGCGCGAGGCCGCCGTTGCCTGCCGCCGCCGCCAGCACGAGCACAGAAGCGATCAGGGCCGCCGCAGGCCGTGTCCTCACGTGGTCACGCCTCAGCTGACGAAGCACCGCGAATCCGAGGAAGGGAATCAGGAGTGCGAGCGTGTAGAAAACGAGGCGGCTGATGAGAGGTCCGGCTGAAACGAATCCCCACGCAGTGAGGATCATCAGCCAGCCCAGCCCCCACGCGGCGAGAAGCGCGACGTAGCGCCAGCCCCTTGCCCGGGACAGGAGGGGCGTCACCGCACCCCAGACTGCGAAGGGAATGAGTACCGCGGCGAGACGGTAGACGTTGACTCCCTGGGCGAGCGGACCGAGGACGGGCACGCTGAGCGCATCCATCGCGAAACCGCCCGCGTATCCGAGCGTCGCGAGCCCCACGGTGCTCAGCCAGAGCCAGCGCCGGGCGCGAGGCAGCGCGAACACGCTCAGCGAAGTGAGGAGGATCAGACCAAGCGTCGAGACGATGTCTCGCTCGTCCCAGGTATGAGCCGCACAGTGATAGGGGATCATCGTGTCGCAGATCTCCACGAAATCCGCGAGATTCGAAGCCACCGGGCGGATCAGCAGCCCGAAGCCCACTACCGCTGCGGTGAGCCCGCCGGCCAGTGCCAGCCACCAATCGACGCGACGGTCTCGGACCGCCTCGACGATCAGGAGCGCCACCATGAGCACGATCGCGATCGATCCTTGCTGGACGTGCACCACCGATATCGCGGGTCCGACGATCACAACCAGGAGCCGTCGTTCCGTCAACATCCCGGCGATGAGCAGGTAGATCATGTTGGCGGACAGCACGGCGGGCAGAGCAATGGCGATGACAGGCGTACCCGTGCCGCCGAGCATCCAGGGCATCAGTCCCGCCACGACGGTGACGAGCACTCCGACGCTCGCGGATGCGGACGGAACGAAGTGGCGCGCGAGCATGGCCGTCGCCGCGCCGAAGGCGAGAAGACCCGCAGCCCAGTACAGCCCGTAGACGAGGGGCAGGATGTGCAGGGACTCGCCGAAGGAGGTCAGAAGATCGAAGAACCAATGGGGCTGCGGCGCCGACTCCATGAACCAGTCGTTCGCGTACGCGTCGGGCCTGACCCAGTTGATGCCCTCTGTGGAGAGGACGAAGTGGTCCGCCCAACCCGCAAGGTAACCGAGCCCGGTCCTGCTTGAGAGCTCCAGCACTCCCAGGATCGCCGCAAGCAGGAGCGGGAGCGTCCAGCCCCATCGGCTCCCTCTGCTCGCCCGGTCCTCGGGTCGCGTCGTCGTCGTCTTCTCGTCGGTCGTCACTCTTGCCCCGCTCCTTGCCCAAACCCTGACCATCTTACGCACGCCCCCGCGCGCAGCGGTTTCTGATGTTCGCGGTACGCTGGGACGTGTGACAGACGAGATCGACCGCCCGGAAGCTCACCTTCCCCGCTCAACGCGCCTGTTCCTTCTCCTCGTCGGCGGAGTGGTCGCGATCGGCTCGCTCCTGGTCGTACTCGCTGTCCCCGAGCTGCGTCCGCAGCCGGGGTCCCTCGCCGCTCGGGCGACCCACGTCGCCGGTGGGGAGCCCGGCTTCACCTTGCTGCTCACGCTTCTCGGAGGCACCGAATCGGACGCCGCGTGGCGATCCGCCGCCGTCCTCCAGGCGTTCCTCATCGCCATTCCCTCCCTCTGGATGCCGCTCGCGGTCGCCCGCATCTTCCACCGGGCGCGGGCCGGCTACGCGCTGCTGCTGCTTCCCCCGCTGATGTGGCTGCTCAACAACGGCACCGTTCTCGTCGGCACCGAATTCGGCATCACCGACGATGTGAGCAGCGACCGGGTGCCCCTCCCGCTCGGCATGGTCGCATCTCTGACGTTCCTCGGACTGTCCCTCGCGCTGCTGTTCACCACATACCGGCTGTCCCGGGCGCGCCTGATCGGGGCCACCGCCCTCGTTCTCCTGCTCGCGGCGCTCGCCGGCTCCTTCGGTTGGCTGGCTGGAGTATCGGTCGCACTGTCGGCCAGCGTCCTCTGGTGGTTGCATCTGCCTCGCGGACGACGCCTCCTCCCCGCCGCCCTCGTCGCGATCGTGATGGTGGCTGGAGCCCTCGGCGCGCAGTCCGCCGCCGTGTGGGCCGCGTCCTCGACCCCCGTGTCGGCCAGCGCGCGCGCATCCGCGTGGGAAGACCTGTACACCGGTCTCACCTACCCGCGGCCCCTCCTGGACCGCCCCTCGATCACCGGGGTCACCGAAGCCGACGTCGAGGACGTTCGCGATTCACCGGATGCCGCCCGCGAGCAGTTCCTGGCGACGGCGGCGAACGATCCTGGCGGAGTCGCGGCCACGATCTTCCAGAAGGTGCTCGCCACCCTCAAGCACTTCGGCGCGATGATCATCGTGATCGTCGTCGGACTCGTCCTCGCCCTCACTCGTCGGGCTCACCAGAGCCGAAGTCTGTCGGCCGCCTTGATGATCGCGGTGCCTCCGCTGGTCCTCGGCCTCGCCTACGCATCGCTCACGATGCCGGTGGTGCACAACTTCTCCGTCCTCTCCGCAGCCCTGTCGTACCTCGTCGCCCTGTCCCTCGGTGCTCTCGTCTGGTCGGTCACGTCGATGCCCTCGCACGTGCGGTCCGTCGAACGCGGGAGGATCAGCAGCCGCGCCGGCATCCTGGTCCGCGCGGAGTACCCAGCGGACTCCGGAATCGACCTCACCGTCGTCGTGCCCACGCGCAACGGCGCAGAAGTCCTGCCGGAGACGCTGTCGCTTCTCGGGCAGGAGCTCGGAGCAGAGGACGAGATCATCGTCGTCGAGAACGGATCGACAGACGAGACCACGAAGACCGTGGGCGAGATCGTGCGCACCTGGCCGCACCCGTCGAAGCTCCTTATGCGGCACTCCGCCCCTGGTCTCGGGGAAGCGCTGCGCGCGGGGACGCTCGCGAGCCGCGGCCGCCGACTGCTCTTGACCGCGGACGACCTGCCGTTCGGGTTCACCGATCTCCAGCAGTTCCGCAAGCTCTCCTCATCGACGGCGGTCGCCATCGGCTCGAAAGCGCACCCCGATTCCGAGGTCGTGCGCAGTCGAACCCGCATGATCCAGTCGAAGATCTTCCGTTTCCTTCGAGAGTCGCTGCTGCAATCGCGGGTCGGCGACAGCCAGGGCACGCTCTGGGTCGACGGCGCCTGGGGGCGCGAGTTCGCCCGCCTCTCCCGCGAGGACGGTCTCATGTGGACCACCGAGCTCGTGCTCGCGGCCGAGCAGCAGGACCATCGCGTCGTCGAGGTCCCTGTCTCGCTCGTCGAACGTCACGAGACCGGGGCGAGCCGGTTCCGTGGCGGCGACGCGATCCGCTCGGTTCTCGGGTTTGTCCGCCTCGCCATCTATAAGGACGACTACTGCAACGAGGACTGGGAGCGTTCGACGCGACCGGACTCGGCTCCGATCGACGCATGAGTGGTGCCCCCATGTCGCCTGCACGCGCCGCCCTCGCTCGGCTCTGGAGTCGCGGAGAGGTGCGCTATCTCCTGGTGGGGGGATTCTGCTTCCTCGCCGATGTGGCGATACTCTGGGTCGCCCACGACCTCCTCGGCGTTCCTCTCCCGATCGCCACCCCCGTGGCCTTCCTCGCGTCGTTCGCTTTCACCTACACGATGCAGCGCGTGATCGCTTTCGGGTCGCAGTCCGCGATCGGGTCGAGCGTGTTCCGCTATACGCTCCTCGTCGTGTTCAACACCGTCGCCACGACCGGGATCGTCTGGGCGGCACCTGCGCTCGGGCTCCCGTGGATCGTCGGAAAGCTCGTGGCCGTGATCGCGACGACGATCTGGAACTACTTCGCCTATCGGCACTTCGTCTTCCGGCCCGCGCGACCCGCACGCGACGCCGACGCCGACGCCTGAGCCGACCGGTCTCTCCTCGTCGCTCGCAGCCGAAGCTGAACGCCCCCGGATAGACTGACTCCATGCCGTTCGCCCGAGGAGAATCCGCAGCTCGATGGTGAATCGCGACCGACTCCCCCGCTGGGTCAACGTGCTGATCGACCGGATCGCGGACGCTCCGACGAGTCCGATCGGCCGTCTCGCCGCCCGCCAGTACGGCAGGCCGAGTCCACGAGGAACGGTTCCCACGACGGTATTCGCCGATCTTCCGCTTCGGGTGCTCATCGCACCCGTCAACTACTCCGGACAGGGCACGGCGTGGGCCCGGGCCCTCGAGTCCAGCGGCGACGGAATCTCCGCGCGCAACATGGCGATCGACGTCGTCGGTGGCTTCCGCTTCCCCGCTGACGTGCTCGTGCCGCTGGCGACCTATCACAATGATCCAGACTGGCAGCGACGCGAGTTCGACGCGGCGTCCGCAGCGACGCACGTCCTGATCGAGGCGGAGGAGCCGCCCTTCGGTCGGCTGCTGGGGCGTTCCGTCTCCGCCCAGGCCACGGCGCTCGCCGACCGTGGCGTGAGTGTCGCCTACATGGCGCACGGCACGGATGTGCGCCTTCCCTCGCGGCATCTGCGCGACAATCCGTGGTCGCACTACAACGACGAATCCATCTACGTGCCCCGCGCCGAGGCGCTGGCAGCGCGGAACATCGCCCTGCTCGCAGACAGCGGTCGCCCATACTTCGTCTCCACACCGGACCTGCTGAGGGACCTCCCGCAGGCGCAGTGGTGTCCCGTCGTCGTGGACCTCGACCGATGGGCGGTACGTCGGACGGAGCGCGACGCGCGATGCCCGCTGAGCGTGGTGCACGCGCCGTCCGTCTCCGCCGTGAAAGGAACCGCCCTGATCCTGCCGGCCCTCGAGCGCCTGGCGGCCGAGGGCATCATCACCCTCGAACTGGTGAGCGGAATTCCGTCGGAGGCGATGCCGCGGATCTTCGCGGGTGCCGACGTGGTGATCGATCAGATGCGGATCGGGTCCTACGGCGTGGCGGCTGTCGAAGCGATGGCCGCCGGATGCGTGGTTGTCGGCCATGTCGCGGCAGACGTCCGGAAGTCGATCGCGCGGCACACCGGCGAGGAGCTGCCGATCGTTGAGGCCACTGCGGATACCATCGAGGAAGAGCTCCGCCGTCTGGCGGCCGAGCCGAGCCTCGCGGACCGCCGTGCAATCGGACAGGCGTTCGTGGCGCACGTGCACGACGGGCGTCTCGCCGCCCGAGTGCTGACACAGCACTGGATCGATCGGCATCCCTCCCGGCAAGGAAAGGCTTCCACAGATGAACCCGATCGCTGAGCGCGCGTGGCAGGTCGTCCCCAAGCCGCTGCAGGACGCCATCGCCGCCGGGGTCGACAAGCTGCAGGGCGCGATCGTCCCCTCTCCTCCCCTACCCGACACGAACAGGCCCTACCGCCTGTTGATCGGCCCGGTGAACTACGCGGGTCAGGGGTACCGCTGGGCGCGAGCCGCCGAGACCAGCGGACTCGTGTCCGCCCGCAACTACGTGCACACAGGCAACAACCCTTTCGGCTATGACGCGGACCACCTGGTCACCTGGCGTATGTCCGAGCACTCGCGCGCCTGGCAACGGGCGATGCTCCAGGTGATCCGCACGGATTACACGCACGTGCTGATCGAGGCCTGCTTCCCGATCCTCGGCGGGCTCTACCGCGGAGACGTCCGGCGTCAAGTGCGTCTGCTGCAGGAAGCCGGGGTGAAAGTCGGCATCGTCGGTCACGGTACCGATGTGCGCCTGCCGTCGACCCATCTTCGCGACCACCCCGACTCGCACTTCGGAGTGGGGGCGGCGGACTGGGCGCCGGTGGAGAGGATCGAGAGGAATGTCGCGGAGAACCTCGCTCTCATCGCAGATCTCGACGTGCCGGTGTTCGTCTCGACCGCCGGACTGCTTCGCGACCTGCCCGACGGACACCTCCTCGGCGTCGTGATCGAACCCGACCGCTGGGCCTCGTCCGAACCCCTGCTCGAACGGAAGCGTCCGCGCGTCGTGCATGTCCCGACGCAGCCCCATGTCAAAGGCAGCCACCTCATCGGCCCCGTCGCTCGGCGACTGCATGATGAGGGGCTCATCGAGTACATCGAACTCACCGACATCGCCCACGACGACATGCCTGCCGTCTTCGGCTCCGCCGATGTCATCCTGGATCAGTTCCGCGTGGGCGACTACGGAGTCGGCGCCTGCGAGGCGATGGCCGCCGGCAGACTCGTGCTGTCCCACGTCTCCACTCAGGTGCGCGATGTCGTGGAGCGACGAGCCGAGATGCCGCTGCCGATCCCTGACGTCAGCGTCGGCACCCTCGAGGGCGTGCTGAGAGACGTCGTCGCTCGCCCCGCAACCTACCGCGCGCTGGCGGCCACTGGCCCCGACTACGTCCGCCGACTCCACGACGGTTCGTTCTCGCGGGATGTCCTGCTGCACGAATTCTTGGAGCAGTGAGATGAGAGTCGCCATCGTCTCACGCATCTACCGACCGGAGCCGGCAGCCGCGTCACTCTATCTGGGAGCGGTCGCGGACGAGTTGCTCGCACGGGGTGACGAGGTCGACGTCATCACCGCGGCACCGCCGCGCGGCATGGCAGCGGAAACGCGCGGCGAACGCGTGCGCACGTTCCCCGTCCTACGCGACGCGAACGGCTATGTCCGCGGATACATCCCCTACCTCAGCTTCGACATCCCGCTCGCGTTCCGTCTGCTGTTCGTACGCCGACCCGATGTCGTCTTCGTAGAACCCCCGCCCACGAGCGGGGTCGTCGTGCGGGTGGTCTGCGCTCTTCGCCGCATTCCCTACGTGTACGACGCGGCCGATGTGTGGTCGGATGCCGCACAGCTCGAGCCGGTCTCGTCCGTCGTGGTGGCCGTCGTGCGTGTCATGGAACGCTTCGCTCTTCGCGGTTCCGCACACATCGTGACGATTTCCCAGGGCGTCGTCCATCGACTGCGCGACCTGAGAGTCGACCGGCCCGTCACCGTCACCGGATTCGGTGCGGACACGAAGGAGTTCCCCGCCGCGATCGCCGAACCTGCGCGGTCGTTCGTCTACGCCGGCAGCTACTCTCCTTCGCATGGCGCCGAGATTCTCGTCGACGCGTTCGCAGAGTTCCTGCCCGCTCATCCGGGCTTCGTGCTCCGATTCATCGGCAACGGCAGCGAGCGTCCCGTCGTCGAGGCGAGGGCGAAAGAGCTCGGCGTCGAGGAGAGCATCGAGTACCTCGACCCGATCCCTCCCGCCGAACTGGTGCCGCACCTGGCATCCGCGGTTGCCAGCCTCGCGACGATCAAGCCCAGCACGGTGTACGGGTACTCCTACGCCTCGAAGGTCTTCTCCTCCTTCTCCACGGGGTGCCCCGTGATCTTCGCGGGGCCGGGGCCGACAGCGGCACTCGTCGACGAGGCGAACATCCGAGTCAGAGCCGGGGTCGCCTGCGAGTACGACGCGACGGACATCGCCGCGGCCATGACGGAACTTGCGGATGCCCCCAGCACGCAGGGGCAGCGCCTCGCCCTGGGCGCGTGGGCCGCTGAGGAGCACTCCATGGCGGCTGTGGCACGTCGCGTGGCGGACGCGCTCCGATCCGTAGTCCGGAGACGATGACATGTCGAGGTTCTTCGCTGCCGCCACCGATTGGCTCATGCGCCACCGCTCCTCGCTGCCCGCGTGGATGAACCGCGCGATGGAGTCGGTCGCGAGAGATCCGGACGGCGTGATCGGGCGGCTCGCCTCACGCCTGCTCGGCGCGGGCACGGATGTCGCCGTGACCACCGTGCCGGACACCGAGATCCGTCTCTACATCGGCCCGACGAACTATTCGGGACAGGCGTTCGCATGGGCGCGCGCCGTCGAAGCCGAAGACCTCCGCGTCGGTGCGCGCAGCGTCGCCATCGAGCTGCCGGGCGGCTTTCGCTTCCCCGCGGACACCACTGTGCCGATCGCCGCCGTGAACGCCTCCCTGCCATGGGCGGAGGCTGAGTGGGAGGCAGCGCGTCGTTTCACCCACCTGCTCATCGAAGCCGAGCGACCCCTCTTCGGTCGCCGCTTCGATCGGGATGTCCGCACCGAGATCGCCGCTCTGGAGGCCGCGAACCTCTCGGTCGCCTACCTGTGCCATGGCACTGACATCCGCGATCCGGCGGCGCACGCCCGAAGGACTCCGTGGTCGCCGTACCCGGATGACCCCCGGACATCCACCCTGCAAGCCGACGCCGAGAGAAACCTCGCCCTCCTTCGAGCCATTCCCCTGCCCACGTTCGTCTCCACCCCGGATCTCCTCGACGATGTCCCATGGGCGACCTGGTGCCCGGTCGTCGTGGACACCGCCCGTTTCGCTTCGGCGGCGGGGCCGTTCGAGTCCGGCACGCCCCTCGTGATTCACGCGTCCAGCTCCGCCGTGCAGAAGGGCAGCCATCTGATCGACGGCGCTCTGGCGCCTCTCCGCAACGACGGAGATCTCGAGTACCGCGTGGTCGTCGGGGCCGCCGCCGCCAACATGCCAGCGATCTATGCGGATGCGGATATCGTGCTCGACCAGTTCCGCCTCGGTTCCTACGGCGTCGCGGCCTGTGAAGCGATGGCGGCCGGCCGGGTGGTCGTCGGGCACGTTCTGCCCGCTGTCCGAGATCGGGTCCTCGAAGCCACGGGCCTCGCGCTGCCGATCATCGAGGCGACTCCCGATACTCTGGCGGATGTCCTCGCCGATATCATCCGGGATCCCGAGTCTGCGCGAGAGTTCGCTGCAACAGGTCCGGCGTTCACAACTGCTGTGCACTCGGGCGAAGCGAGCGCGCGCGCCCTCCTGTCCGGCTGGATCGACGCGACGCCATAGAATCATCGTGATGAAGCAATACGACATCGACGTGGTCATCGCTGTGCATTCGGCGTCTCGTCCGATCCGACGGGCGGTCGCCTCCGTGCTGGACGGCGTGAACGCCGGGGTGCGCGCGATCGTCGTCGCCCATAACATCGACGTCGGCGAGATCCGTGACCAGCTCGGGGTGTTCGCCGACCACACAGGTGTGATGCTGCTCGATCTCGTCGATGGCATCCATTCCCCGGCTGGGCCGATGAACCGCGGGTTGGATGCGGCGACGGCCCCTTACGTCGCGCTCCTCGGTTCGGATGACGAGTTCGCCCCGGGAGCATTGGACTCCTGGCTGGGGATCGCACGGGAGACGGGCGCCAGTACCGTCCTCGCGCGCATCGACCGCCAATCGGCTGGCCCGGATCCGCTTCCTCCGACCCGCCGAGGCCGCACGCGCGACCTCGACGCGGTGAAGGACCGACTCGCGTATCGGAGCGCTCCGCTCGGCCTGATCTCGCGCGAACACTTCGGGGAGCTGCGCTTCACTCCGGGGCTGGGATCAGGAGAAGACCTGGAGTTCACGGCGGCTCTGTGGTTCACCGGCTCGCACATCGCGTACGATCGCGCCGCTCCCGGCTACTACGTCCACGAAGACGGAGAAGACCGCGTCACGTCGGCCGGACGCTCCGTCGCCGAAGACTTCGCTTTCGTGAACGCGATCATGGGCTCCGATTGGTTCCCGCGCCTGAACAGGTCTCAGCGACGCGCCCTCGGCGTGAAGACCCTTCGAATCCATCTCTTCGACGCCATCCTGATTCGTCTGCACAGCGCCGAGGGGCTGGTCGCCCATCGCGAAGCACTCGACGCCGTGATCGGGCAGGTCGAGGAATTCGCGCCGGGCACGACCGCGCTCCTTTCGCGTGTCGATCGAGCGATCATCGCGGCGATGCGTGCACCCGAAGTCGATGAGGCGCACATCCTGGCGCTCCTCTCGGCGCGGTGGGGGCGCTCGCCCGACGCGCTGCTCCCCCGCAATCCCTTCATCGCGTTCCATCGTCAGGCGCCGTACCGCACGCTGCGGGCCACGGTCGCATGACGAACGCCATGCCGACGCACGCGCCGCATCCGCTCGTCGATTTGATCATCCCGGTTCATTCGCCGACAAGGCCCATCGCCAGAGCGGTAGCTTCTGTGGTCGATCACACACACGCGGACGTGCGGGTCAACGTGATAGCGCACAACATCGGTGCCGACGTCATCCGTTCGCACCTCGGGTCGTATGCAGAGCACGCGCGCGTGCGCCTGCTCGAGTTGCGAGACGACATCCATTCGCCCGCCGGGCCGATGAACCACGGCCTCTCCCATTCGGATGCACGCTTCCTGTCGGTCATGGGTTCCGACGACGAACTCTCCCCCGGTGCTATCGATTCCTGGCTCGCGCTGCAGCGCGCCAGCCGCGCGGAGGTCGTGATAGCCCGGATCGTGCTCCCGGACGGGCGGACCGATCCCTACCCACCGGTGCGCGGCGGACGGCGAACCCGCGCTCTGGATCCCCGCAAGGACCGTCTCTCCTACCGGAGCGCTCCGGTAGGTCTCATCGACCGGCAGAGGTTCGGCGCGCTGCGCTTCTCCGAAGGCCTCCAGTCCGGGGAGGACCTCGCATATTCGACGGCGCTGTGGAACAGCGGCGCGCAGATCGCCTACGACCTGCACGGCCCCGGCTACCTCATCAACGACGACGCTGACGACCGGGTCACAGCGGCGCCGCGTCCTGTAGCCGAGGACTTCCGGTTCCTCGACGCGATCGAGGACTTGGACTGGTTCGCGACCGCCGGGCGCACAGCGCGTGAGGCGCTGGTCGTGAAGTTGATCCGGATGCATTTCTTCGATGTGCTTCGCGCGCACCTTGCTCAAGGCGGAGGCGTGCGGGCACAGGCGGATCCATTCAGGTCCGTGCTGGAACGACTGGTGCGGATGGCGCCGAGCGCATTGTCCCTGCTGTCGGTCGCCGACCGGCGCGTGCTCGACGCTCTCCAGTCGCCGCATGTCGACGATGACGAACTCGACGAGCTTCTGGCGGCGCGCTCGCGCTATCGGTCTGCAGCGGCGCTGCTACCGCGGAACCCGTTGTCCGTGCTACATCGACAGGCGCCACTGCGAACACTGGGCGCCGGCGTGCGCGCTGCTTCCGCCTGACCCAGAATCACTCCTGCGCGTCGCGCGCGAGCCCTGCGAGGAAGACTTGCTCGGCGAAAGCCGGAAGACTTTTCGCGACCTCGTGGAAGGACCCCGACGCCGCGATGACACCCTCGTCCAGGTAGCAGACACGGTCGTAGTCCTTGATCGTCGACAGACGGTGCGCGACGGAGATGAGCGTGACCTCACCCTGGAGCGAGCGGATGGACTTCGTCACCTCGTCCTCGGTCTTCGTGTCGAGAGAACTCGTCGCCTCGTCCAGCACGAGCACCAGCGGATCGGTGTAAAGCGCTCGGGCGATGCCGAGGCGCTGTTGCTGCCCGCCGGACAGCGAGACACCGCGTTCACCGATGCGCTCATGGATGCCGCCGGCGCGGGAGGCGATGAGACTTCCGAGCTGTGCGCGCTCCAGCGCGCGGAGCACCCGTTCCTCATCGACCTCGTCCGTCCAGGTGAGGGCGACGTTCTGCGCGATGGTGCCGTCGAAGAGGGCAACCTTCTGCGGAACATACCCGACGCGCCCTCGCCACTGCCGCAGCACCGACCGCAATGGGGCCCCGTCGATGGAGATCTCGCCAGAGGACGCCTGGCTGAGCCCGAGGATCAGATCGATGAGCGTCGATTTTCCCGCCCCCGACGGGCCCACGATGCCGAGCGAACTGCCGAGCGGAATCGTGAGCGACATCCCGCGGATGACGTCCTCCGTCGTGTGCGGGTAGTGGAAGCGGACGTCCGAGAGACGCAGCTCCCGCGGACTGGCCGACAGCTCCATGGTGTCAGCCGGAGCCTGCGAGCTCTTCATGTCGGCCTCGGCCGCCGTCAGGTCGCCGATGACGTCGCGAGCGGAGGGAATGCTCGCGACACCCTGCACCAGACCGCCCTGAACGCCGTTGATCGCCGGAATCAGCCGGAAGCCGGTCGCTGCGAACAGGGCCACGGAGGAGAGGGCACCCGCGAGTCCGTTCTGCGCGAACGCCACCGCGCCGATGAGGATCACTCCACCGATGAGAGCCGATTCGAAGACGAAGCCGGGAACCACGCCGAGGAAGGACCCGTTCGCACGCGCACGTACCGAGCGCTGCCGGTTGGTCGACACGAGGTCTGCGACCTCGGAGAGTCGATTGCGAAGGCTGAGCTCCTTGAGTGCATCGAGCATCTCGGTCATCAGAATCGCGACGCGGTAGCTGAACTCGAGGTTGACCTGGGCTGCCTCTAGGGTCCGGCGCGTGATGACGAAGTGCACGAGAAGGGCGACGACGGTGAGATAAACGAGCGCGATGATGGACGTCATCGGATCCGCGACGAAGAGGACGCCGATGATCAGAATGAAGGTGAAGACGGAGCTCGGCACGCGCATGAGCGGCAAGAGGAACCCTGCCATCGTGTTAGCGATGCCGGCATCCGCGATGCGGGTGATCTCAGCGACCGAGCGCTTGGAACGCTCTTCCCAGCTCGAATTGATGTAAGCCTTGAACATCCGGTCACCGATCTCCAGCTCATATCGAGCGAAGCGGCGAGTGGCGAGCCAGTGGACGGTGACGGTGAGTGCCGACTTGGTGATGATCAGAGCGCAGGCGCTGAGACCCAGCAGAGGAAGGCTCTCCGCGGGTACTTCGCCGATGATCGGAAGCTTGAGAGCCGACCCGGTGAGCGCCGGACCGATCATGACCGCCAGCAGGGACATCGCCACGACGTCGAGCGCGGTGATCAGCGTCGTGACGATCATGTACCCGACGAAGTACCGCTGCGCACCCTTGGGGAGCAACGGGAGGAGGTCTTTCAGTACCGACCAGAGATGCTTCATCCGAGATCAGAACGCCGTCGAGGCGCCGGAGGCGGCCGAGGCGACCGCACCTTCGACGACCTCGAGGGTGTGGAGACCCTGCTCCATGGTGACGAGGTCGCTCGGCTCGCCGAGCACGGCGTCGCGGAACGCCTCATGCTCGACGCGTAGCGGCTCGCGCTTCGCGAACGCGTATCGTGTGATATCACCTTCGGAGACTCCGCGGAAAGACGAGATCGACTCCCACTCGAGCGGGATGGTCCCGTTCGCGTAGAAGGTGAGGTCTCCGGTCGCGGTGTCCGCGATGAACGTGCCGCGATCGCCGGTCACGACTGTGATGCGCTCCTTCATCGGAGAGAGCCAGTTGACCAGATGATTGACGATCACGCCGTTGGCCAGCCGACCGGTGATCGTGATCATGTCCTCGAACTCACGACCGCTCTTATGTGCTGTCTGAGCGAACACGGTCTTGTACTCGCTCTGCGCGACCCAACTGGTCAGATCGATGTCATGAGAGGCGAGGTCCTTGGCAACCCCGACGTCCGCGATGCGCGCGGGGAACGTGCTCTGGCGACGGGTCGCGATCTGATAGACGTCTCCGAGATCGCCGCCCTCGAGCCGTCGCCGCATCTCCTGCACTGCAGGATTGAAGCGCTCGACATGGCCGACGGCGCCGACGAGCCCGCGCGACGCGAAGGCGTCGGCCATCCGACGCCCGGCTTCGACATCGTGCGCGATCGGCTTCTCGACGAGCGTGTGAACCCCCGCCTCTGCGAGCTTGAGCGCTGCGTCCTCATGGAACCGGGTCGGCACGGCGACGACCGCGATGTCGATGCCTGCGGCGATGAGGGCGTCGATGTCGGGAAGGACTTCGAGCCCCCCGGCGACGCCGTGGGGATCTCCCCCGGGGTCGGCGATGGCGACGAGATCGACACCGTCGACATCGCGCAGCACACGGGCGTGGTGACGACCCATCATTCCCACGCCGAGCAGACCTGCCCTCAGGTTGCCCATCAGGCACCCGCTCCGGCGACGGCGTTGACCGCCGCGACGATGCGCTCGAGGTCGTCCTGGCTGAGCGACGGGTGCACGGGCAGCGAGGCGACCTCGCGAGCGGCGCGCTCCGTCTCAGGCAGGTCCAGCCCCGGCGCGAAGCGCGTCAGCGAGGGCAGGCGGTGGTTCGGAATCGGGTAGTAGACGCCTGCACCGACATTGTGCTCGCTCTTCAGCGCCGCGACGAAGCCGTCACGGTCCTCGGGAACGCGGATCGTGTACTGGTGGTAGACGTGCACGGCGCCGTCGGCGACCGGCGGCACGACGACACCCTGCAGGTTGGCGTCGAGGAACGCGGCGTTCGCCTGCCGGGTCTTCGTCCAGGCGTCGACCTTGGTCAGCTGCACGCGGCCGATCGCCGCGTGGATGTCCGTCATGCGGGCGTTGAAGCCGATGACCTCGTTCTCGTACTGACGCTCCATGCCTTGGTTGCGCAGCAGCTTGACCTGGCGCGCGATCTCATCGGTCGCCGTCGTGACCATGCCGCCCTCGCCGCTGGTCATGTTCTTCGTCGGGTACAGGCTGAACATCGCGAACTCGCCGAATGAGCCGACGGGTCGGCCGTCGAGAGACGCACCGTGCGCCTGAGCCGCATCCTCGTAGAGCGCGACACCGCGCTCGGCAGCCAGCTTCTCGAGCTCACGCATACGCGCCGGGTGGCCGTACAGGTGGACCGGGAGGATGCCCTTGGTCTTCGGTGTGATGGCCGCCGCGACGGCCTCCGGGTCGAGCGTGAACGTGTCCGGCTCGATGTCGACGAACACCGGGGTGCCGCCGGTCAACGCGACGGAGTTGCCCGTCGCCGCGAAGGTGAAGGAGGGAACGATGACCTCGTCACCGGCGCCGACGCCGGCCGCGAGCAGACCGAGGTGGAGTCCCGCGGTGCCGGAGTTCACGGCGACGGAGGGACGACCGGGCACGAAGTGCGCGGAGAACTCGCTCTCGAACGTCGCGACCTCCGGGCCCTGCGCGATCATGCCGCTGCGCATCACGCGGTCGACAGCGGCGCGCTCTTCATCTCCGATGATCGGCTTTGCGGGGGGAATGAACTCGCTCACACGGTCTCCTTGATCAGTTTTCCGTCAGTCTCGATGTAGCGCGCCCCCGTGGAGGGGCACACCCAGGTCTTCTCGTCCTCGCCGGCGGCCAGGGGGACGCCGGATTCACCGACCCACCCGATGCGGCGTGCGGGAACGCCGGCGACGAGCGCATAGGCCGGCACGTCCTTGACGACTACCGCTCCAGCCGCGACCGTCGCCCAGGCGCCGATGGTGACGGGGGCGACACAGGTCGCCCGTGCGCCGATGGCGGCGCCGCGTTCGATCGTGACCCCGACGGGCTCCCAGTCGTGGGCGCTCTTGATCGTCCCGTCGGCGTTGATCGCGCGTGGGTAGGTGTCGTTGGTGAGCACCACCGCGGGACCGATGAACACGCCGTCGCCGAGCTTCGCAGGCTCGTAGACGAGAGCGTAGTTCTGCACCTTGCAGTTGTCGCCCATCACCACCCCGGTGCCGATGTAGGCGCCGCGCCCCACGATGCAGTTCTCTCCGAGCTGCGCATCCTCGCGCACCTGCGCAAGATGCCAGATGGAGCTGCCTGCTCCGATCTTCGCCTCAGGGGACACATCGGCCGAATCGACGATCCGGACATCGGTCGGTGAGGGCATACGGGTTCTCCTCGTGGGTGAAGAAGGGGACTCGGTCATCCTATCTGTTCACCCACTCGTTTCCTGAGAGGATAGGAGTGTGATCAACCCAGCCAGCCCCGATCCGCACACCTGGGTCGTCGTCCCGCTGTTCAACGAGGCGACCGTGATATCGGGGGTGATCGCGACCCTGCTCCCCCACTTCCCGAACGTCGTCTGCATCGACGACGGCTCCACGGACGACTCCCTGGAAGCGGCTCGCGCGGCCGGTGCGCACCTCGTCGAGCACCCGATCAACCTGGGACAGGGCGCGGCGCTGCAGACCGGTATCGACTACGCGCTCGCGCAGCCGGGGTGCGAGTACATCGTGACGTTCGACGCCGACGGCCAGCACCGCGTCGACGACGCGATCGCCATGGTCGCCGCGGCGCGGGAGTCAGGGGCGGCCATCGTCTTCGGGTCACGCTTCCTCGATGACCGGACGAACCCGGGCTGGATGAAGCGCGTCATCCTCAAGACCGCCGTCTGGGTGACGAACCTCACCACGAGCGTCAAGCTCACCGATGCGCATAACGGCCTGCGGGTCATCCGCGCAGATGCGGCCCGTCAGATCCAGCTCCAGCAGGATCGGATGGCGCACGCGACCGAGATCGTCCTCCAGCTCGGGCACACCGGGCTCCCCTGGATCGAGCATCCGGTGGAGCTGCTGTACACCGACTATTCGAAGTCGAAGGGGCAGTCGGTGCTCAACTCCGTCAACATCCTCGTCGACCTGATCGTGAGGTAACGCCATGTGGATCCAGATCGTCCTCATCGTCGGCGTCGTGGCCATCGGCGCTGTCTTCATGCGCCGCACGGGAGCTGACAACCACCTGGCGATCCGGCGACTTCTCTTCGGAGCCTTCGTCCTGGTCGCCATCGTCTCCATCCTCTTCCCGCAGTGGCTCACCTGGGTGGCGAATCTCGTGGGCGTCGGCCGAGGCACCGACCTGCTGCTCTATGCGCTCGTCCTGATGTTCCTGGTTTTCGTCTACACCCAGTCACGCCGCAACGCCGCGCAGCAGCGACGACTCACGCTGCTCGCCCGCAAGCTTGCGCTGCTGCAGGCGACCACCGCTCCCGAGGGAACACCGCCCCACGGCCCGACGCACACCCCCGGTCCGGATCCGGCCGACGGCGCCTGATCCCGGCGAGCCTCATTCGCACGCGGTGATCCGCCAGAGGCTCGCGTCGCCTTGCCGTGCGACCTCGGTGAACCCCGGCTGACCGTCGAAGTCGGTCATACCCGGCATCAGATACTCACCGGGGCGGGTGCCGCCGATGCCGAAGTCGAGCACGTACCCCGGAGCGCCGTACGCGACGAGCGCGTCGCAGACAGCGGGGTCATCGTCGACGTCGCGCAGTGAGGTCGCCAATGTGTCCCAGGCGGTCGACTGCGGCGGTGACCAGGTGCGCGGGACGATGTCGCGATCTCCCAGCACATAGGCGAAGGCCGCACCGGTCGACGGGTTCGCGACGATGAGAGCGTCGTCGGGGACGAGCTGGGGCAAGTCGCGCAACAGCGTGTACTCGTCGTCGGAGAGGTAGGTGTCGTCGTCCATCGCGTACCGGGACTGTTCATCGGTCTCGGCTGCCACGCGCAGCAGCACGACCGGTGCGACGATCACTCCGACCGCTCCGACGATCGCGATGACGATCATCGCGATCGCGGTGAGGGGCGTCCGGCCGAGAAGCGTCACAGAGGACCAACGCCTCCCCGTCATCCGGATCAGCGTCGCGAGGCCGATCGCGGCGAGGGGCACCACGATGAGCGGCACGATCGCCGCGATCCGGAAGGAATCCCCGTACCAGGGACCCGTGAGGACGCGTTTGACCACCGGGAGGTCGGTGGCGACGCCGACGACGTAGAGCAGGGACACTCCGGCCCAGGCGACGACCAGCCAGCGCAGGCGCGGATTGCGAACGGCGACGATGATGCCCGCCACCATCAGCGCACTCACGGCCACCGCCGCAGGGAGCAGGGAATGGCTGTTCAGCAGCACGTCCGAGGCTGCACCCAGCACCCCGCGGTACGACCGCCACAGGACCGTGCCCGCGAGATACGCGAGCGCGAGCCAGACCGCCACGACAGCGGTCCAGCCGACGAGGAGCACGGTAAGAGACCGGATTCGGAACAGGCGATCGCCGCTGCCGTAGCCGCGCAGGATGGTGCCGGTGAGCCACAGCATCACGAGCATTCCCCAGACGAGGACGGAAGACGGCTGCGCGAGTGTCGTGGCGACGACCGCGAACACGGCAGCGGTGCCGGTGGCGGACGCACGACGGAGCTTCGCACCGGGTGCCTCGCCCATCCAGACCCGCACGGTCATGATCGTCAGCGCCGCCGCGGCCGGGGCGACGGCGAGGGACAGTGCGTACGGGTAGAGGACGCCCCATTCGAACATGAGCTGCGGGAAAGCGAGGAGGCCGGCGGAGAGCGCTGCGGCGAGCGCGGTGACCGTGCGGCTGCCGTGACTGATCACGCGGGCGAAGAGAGCGATGCTCAACGGCCACACGATCGCAGCGATCACGAGCGACACCATGTTCGCCGCCACCGGGATCGACTCGACATCGAGCGCGACGAGTGACGCGACCGCATGCCAGGCCGCGGGATAGAAGGTCGTCCCCCCGATGAGACCCGAGACATCGAGGGAGGATGCCGTGCCGGTCTCTGCGATCCAACGCAGAGCGTTCAGGTGGAAGACGGCGTCATTGGTCTGAGACAGAGCGCCGGGTGCACCCACATATGTCAGGAGGCGCGCGGCGTTCAGTCCTCCACCGACGACCAGGCCTGCCGCGAGGAGCGCGTTCGACACCCGGGAACGGCCGCGCGGAACGGCCGCGCGAAGTCTCCGCCTGACCGCGAACGACACGGCCCACACGATCAGCGCGATCAGCGCGATCCCCGCCGCGACACTCACATGCCCCCAGCGGACGCCGATGAACGAGTAGATGATCGCCAGGAGCGACAGCAGCCCGACCGACACAGCCGGAGCCGCAGCCCACAGCGTGAGCCCGCGGAGGCGCAGCACGACACCGATGAGCAGACCGGGCAGGAACACCACGACGAGGCCCAGGGCGAAGAGCCCCGAGTGCGCCAGCCAGTCCGTGATCATTCGTCGACCAGCGCGATCGCGCCCTCGATCTCACCGTCGTAGACGACCTCGCCCTTGTTGATCACCACGCCTCTGGTGCAGAGCTCTCGGACCATCTCCATGTCGTGGCTGACCACGACGAGCGTCTTCTTCTGCGCGATCAGCTCGCCGAACTTGAGGCGGCACTTCTCGCGGAACGGTGCATCTCCGACGGACAGGATCTCGTCGACGAGGAGCACATCGAGTTCCACGTGGATGGCGACCGAGAAGGCGAGCCGCATGAACATGCCCGAGGAGTAGTGCTTGACCTCCTGGTCGATGAACTGCTCGATCTCGCTGAAGGCGACGATCTCGTCGTAGCGCTCCTCGACCTCCTTGCGCTGCATTCCGAGGATGGCGGCGTTGAGGAACACGTTCTCGCGACCGGAGAGCTCCGGGTGGAAGCCGGCGCCGACCTCGATGAGCCCGGCGACGCGGCCGCGCGTGAGCACCTCTCCGGCATCCGGCTCCATCACCCCGGAGATGAGCTTGAGGAGCGTCGACTTGCCCGACCCGTTCAGGCCGAGGATCGCGACCGATTCTCCCTCGTTGATGACGAGATCGAGTCCCTTCAGCGCCTCGAAGGTGCTGCTGGTCTTGCGACGACGGATCCAGGCCACCACGGTGTCCTTGAAGGACAACGCATGGTTGAGGGTGAAGTTCTTGCGCACACCGTCGACGACGATGCTGGGGCGTGAGGCGAGTGCGGTGCTCATAGGTCCTGGGCGAACTTTCCCTCGAGGCGTCGGAAGACGAGCTGGCCGAGCAGCAGGGTGCCCACGGCGATCAGGAACGTCCAGAGCGTGTTCCAGGCGAGGTCCGGCGGCAGCGCGAGCGTGGTGGTCGAGACCGGACGCCAGAAGGCGTAGTGGAACAGCTCGACACCCTGGGTGATCGGATTCAGCAGGTAAAGGTTCACGAACCAGTCCGGCCAGCCCAGCTTGTTCATCGCGTCCTGCACCATGGTCCACGCATAGAGCACGGGCGACGCCCACGTGGCGAGAAGGAGAAGGAGTTCGACGATGTTCTCCGCGTCGCGGAAGCGCACGTTGAGCGCTCCGAAGAAGAGTCCGATCCCGAGGGCGAACAGCGACACGATGATCATGGCCGCCAGGGCGGCGAGAACGCCGAGGATCGAGACGCTCGGGATCCACCCCATGAACAGGCAGACGATCAGCAGCAACGCGAGTTGCGGCAGGAAATGGATGAAGGCCACGATCACGGACGAGACGGCGAACAGCTGACGCGGCAGGAACACCTTGCGCACGAGGGGGGCGTTGTTCACGATCGACGTGGTGGCGTTCTTGAAGGCCTCGGAGAACAGATTGATGACCACGATTCCGGAGAACAGGTACACCGGGTAGTTCTGGATGTCGCGGTTGAGGTTGAGGAAGAGCCCGAGCACGACCCAGAACACGAGGAACTGCGCGCCGGGACGGACATAGGACCAGGTCCACCCGAGGATCGAGTTGCGGTAGCGGGTCGTGACGCCTGTCCGCACCAGCAGGTACAGGAGGTAGCGCCAGCGCACGACATCGATGAGTCCACGGCTGGTGCCAGGGGTATCGAACTCGGAACGCGGGACGACGGCGAAAAGATCTCGGGTATCTGTCACTGGCCCACTCATTCAGCTGCGGTGGCGGTCGCCACGACGCATCTCAGTATCTTATGGCACCGTGCTGAGCGCCTCCGGCACGCTCAACCGAGCGCCGAGAAACCGCCCCAGCCCGTCCCGATGATGCTGCTCGCACCCCACCCGCCGCGGCCATCTCCGCGGTACAGATAGAGGTTGTTGTCCGCACCCCGGGTGATCAGATCAGCCGTGCCGTTCCCATCGAAGTCGCCTGGACCGACGATCGCGGAGAAGCCGCCCCAGCCCTGACCGATCTGGCGAGCGGTGCCCCACCCGCCGGCTCCGTTCGTCGAATACAGCCACAGGCTCGCTCCACTCGATCGGACGACGAGGTCTGTGTAACCATCGCCGTCGAAATCGCCGGCGTTGGAGATCGAGTCGAACCCGCTCCAGCCGTTGCCGATCGGGAGCGCCGAGCTCGCCCATCCTCCCTTGCCGCTACCCCGGTAGTAGACCAGCTGTCCCGCCCGGTTGCGGCCGATGACGTCAGTGTTCCTGTCGCCGTCGAAGTCGACACCGCCCACCAGCAGCGACAGCGCCTGCCAGCCCGTGCCGATCACCGCCGGTTCGCCGTACGTGCCGACGGCCGATCCGGGGTACATCAAGAATCTGCCGTCGGCCGTGATCCGTCCGAGATCGCGGTAGCCGTCGCCGGTGAAGTCGCCGAGCGTCATGATGCGGTCGGTCGGCAACCAGCCGGCGCCGATCGGCTTAGATCCGCGCCATCCCCCAGTGCCGTTCCCGCGGTAGAGGCTGAGAGAACCCTGCGAACTCAGTGCGAGCACATCGAGGGCACCGTCGCGGTCGACGTCGCCGGCCCCGGGAGCCAGCGCGCGAGGACCGGTCACCACCGCACCCACACCGGTGAGGCCGGAGAGCGCCTGCCAGCCGTTGCCGATCCTGCCGCCGGTGATGATGGAGCCCGAACCGTCGCCCGGGTAGTGATAGAGATCACCGGCCGCCGTGCGCGCGAGCAGGTCGGTGACGCCGTCTCCGCTGAAATCGCCCGGCGCGAAGATCACCGACATCCCGCCCCATCCGTCGCCGATCTGCCGCTGCCCGTTCCACCCGCTGGCGCCGTTTCCGTAATAGGCCCAGAGACGGCCGGCTGTGTCCCGCCCGACGAGATCGGGATTGCCATCGCGGTTCAGGTCGACGTTGCCGACCAGAAGGTTCATCCCGTTCCAGCCGTTACCGATCCGAACGCCCGGGAGCAGTCCGCCTCGATCGTCGCCGCGCCACAGGGAGAGGTCGCCGGCCGCGTTCGTCGTGATCACGTCGGGAATACCGTCGCCGTCGAGGTCACCTGCCGCGGTCGACAGGAGCACTCCGCTCCAGTCCAGATTGAGAGCTCGCGGCGCGTCGAAGCCCGAACCGTTCCCGCGCATCAGCGACACACCGCTTTGCTGACGAATCACGAGGTCGCGTGTGCCCTCCCCGTTGAGATCACCGACCATCATCGCCGACGTGACCGGCGCGAGTCCGCTCGCCAACTGCTTGCGCTCGCCCCAGGCGCCCTTCGCGAACGGGTATCCCCACAGCGACCCGGCACTGTCGACGCCCGCGACGAATGACGACGTGCTCACCGAGGTGAGCGCAGGAACGGTCGGCACCTGCGTCGAACCGAACCAGTCCGTGAAGTAGTTGTAGAAGTTCCGGTTGCCGTAGGCGGAACAGGAGTTGCCCGCGCCGTAGCCCGCGGCGAGAGCTGCGGCGTTCGGCTGGTACGGCGTGTAGTAATAGAGCGCGGACGTGGCCTTGTTGGCCACGTAGACGGGCGAGGAGCCGCAGGCGGAATTCGGGTTGTACTGAATGTTCCACGTCCGTCCCGGTGCGTACCACTGGAACCACTTGCCTTCCATGTAGATCTGCATCTGGCGCGCCGCGCCGTAGATCTGGTGGAAGAAGCCGATGTAGTTCGGGTCGCACGGTGCGGTGTCCGGGCACCCCTGTCCCAGAGCGATGCGGTAGCGCCAGGCGCTGGGCCAGGTGTTCGTCACCAGGCTCTGCTCCTTCTGGAGCATCACGATGAGCACCTGCGGGTTGATGTTGCAGGCCTGGGCGGTCCGGTAGATGATCCGCGCCGCCGACTCGTTCGCCGCCCCCGTGTATCCGCTGCAGTAGGCGTCGGCCGGGCGCGTCACCGTGGTCATGGTGAAGTCCTTGAGGCAGACGATCGGTTCGTTGTTCTCGTCGCGACCGCCGAGGCAGCGGGACACCTTGCTGTTGAAGAAGCTCTGGATCTGCGCCTCTGTCATCGAGTTCTTGTTCGTGAACACGGCATCGCTGATGATGTTGCCGGCGTTGAACCCGGCGAGCACCGTCTTCGCTATGCCGGTCGCGGCGGGATCGGCGGAGGCGCTCACCGCGGGGGCGACGCTCGACGAGACGGATGCCGCGGCGACGGTGGCGGGGACCACCGTGCCGACGATCAGGGCAGAGGCGGCGAGGAAACAGGTGAGGAGTCGGGCGGTCCTCAGTGTGTTTCGCGAGCGTGGGGCACGTCGAGACATGTGACCAGTGTGACGGAAGTTGCAGAATGATGCCACTGTTACTGAGAATCCGCTGCATGAGATCGGCGTGTCATGAGACGCGCAGGCAGCTCTCAGGTCTCAGAGATCGGCGTGCAGGCCCCAGACGCGCTCAGCGGAACTGGCCCACGAGAACGCGCGCGATCGATCGGCGGCGAGGACCCGCAGGCGCGGCCCGCCCTCCCTCGCGGCCTCGGCAACGGCATCCGCCATCCCGCCTTCCGGCACCAGAAGTCCGCCGTCCGCGATGACGTCGTGGTGCGAGCCGCTGTCGACAGCGACCACCGGGACACCGAGCGTCATCGCCTCGACCGCACGCCACGGCCATCCGGCGACCGGACTCGTCGCCGCGAAGGCCGAGGCTCCGGCCAGCACGGCCGCGCGGTCTTCCGGCGACAGCCCGCCGCGGATATGCGCCCGGCGCTCCGGGAGTCCTGCGGCGGAGGCGAGCTCCGCCAGGCGCGGCTCCGCTCCCTCAGGGGCATCGAGCACCACCGCGTCGACACCGGCGGCGACAGCTCCGCGGAAACCCCCTTCCAGGGAGGCGGCGGTGCCCGTGAGCACCACGTAGCCCTCGGGGAGGGAGAGCGATGCACGCCGCGCGGCGGCATCATGCGGCGCCGAGAATCCGCGGGGGGCGGCCCCGGCGATCACCCTCACGCGGTCGCCGATCCGAGCCAGTTCAGACAGCCGTTCCGCGACCGCATGCGACGGCACCACCACCGCGTCGGCGTGCTTCACGGCTCGCTTCAGCATCGCGCGCTGCCATCCCACCACGCCCTTCGGAAGAAGATCCGGCGCATCCCACGCCTGCAGATCCCACACGGTGACAGTGGTCTGGTCGTTGTCATGCACGCGATCGTGACGCACGAGAGGTGCCATGAGGCTCGGAGAATGGATGAGGCCGCCTCCCACCCCTGGCGCTATCCCCAGCTGCCAGGCGCCGGCGAGCTCGCGACGACCGAGAGTGAGCGTGCGCACGTCGGAGACTCCGGGCACGGGCACCTCGGCTCCCGCCGGCACGATCGCGTCGACTGTGCAGCCCGATGGCGCCGTGGCGACGAGCCCCGCCACGAGATCGACGGCCGCGGAGGCCTGATCGGCATCCACGACATGCACGAGCTGATCCAACACCACACGCAGCCGAGCACCCATGCGCTCAGGTTATCCTCGCCTACCCGCTCCCCCGTGGAGCGCGACCCTCGTGCCGCGCGAATGTCAGTGATCCCACAGGAAGCATGCCGTCGCTCACTCCGGTTCGTGCTTGAATGCTCACGTGAGCGACGGTCGACTTCCCCGGCAGCGCCGATGGGTCGGTTGGACCGTCGGCATCCTTCTGACCGTCCTGGTCCTGGCAATCGGCTGGGTGACCGTGCGCGGGATCGGCGCCGTGAGCGATCTGCAGCAGGTCGCGAAGGGCGCATCGCAGCTCAAGTCGTCGATCGCCGCGGGCGATCTCGAAGGAGCCGAGCCGATCGCGAAGAGCATCGCCGGCAACGCGGCCTCGGCGAACGACCTCACCTCTGATCCGATCTGGCAGGCGTTCGGTCTCGTGCCATGGCTCGGCCCCAACTTCCGAGCGGTGAGCGACGTGGCGACGATCGCCGATGATGTGTCGTCGGACGCTCTCACTCCGCTCCTCGACGTCGCCGGCGACTTCGACCTGGCCGGCCTCGGGTTCACCGGCGGCGCGATCGATCTCGCACCGTTCGCAGCGATCGAGAAGCCGCTCGGCACCGCCAGCGATGCTCTGACCTCGGCGGCGCGGCGCGCCCAGCAGATCGACGCCGACGCCACTCTCCCCCCTCTCGCCGACGCGGTACGCGAGCTGCGCGGCTCCGTCACCGAGGCCGCGACGGTGGTCGGTTCGCTCCACGGAGCTTCCGTCCTGCTGCCCACCATGCTCGGCGGCGAGGGTCCTCGGAATTACGTGCTGGCGATGCAGAACAACGCCGAGTTGCGCTCGTCCGGCGGGATCATCGGCTCCATCGCCCTGCTGCATGCGGAAGGCGGCCGCATCACCCTGGGCCTGCAGGCCTCCACCCGCGACTTCCCCGCGCTCGACGTGCCTCTTCCGCTCAGCGAGTCCACGGTCGCGCTTTTCGAGGACCGGCCCGGACGCTACCTGCAGAACATCACCAGCATCCCTGACTTCGCTGAAGCGGGCGCCACGATCGCCACGCGATGGCAAGGGCGATTCGGCGGAGAGGTCGATGGCGTGATCGCCGTCGACGCCGTCGTCGCGAAGCATCTGATGGCTGCGACCGGGGACCTCGCCTTCGGACCCTTCACCGCGACCGAGGACACGGTGCTCAGCATCCTGCTCTCTGAGATCTACGCCGCCATCCCCGACCCGGCAGCCCAGGACGACGTCTTCGCCCAGGCGGCGGGCGGACTCTTCTCCGCCGCGCTCTCCGGCGGTGACCCACGCGCGCTGATCGGCGCCCTCGCCGAGGCGGCCGACGAAGGCCGCGTCCGCATCTGGAGCGCGCACGAGGACGAGGAAGCCGTGCTCGCGGCCTCTGCGCTCGGAGGCACGATTCCCGAGGACGCTGCCGATGCGACCTACGTCGGCGTGCTGATGAACGACACCACCGGCGCCAAGATGGACTACTACACGCGCGCATCCATCGCCACAGCGGTCGGAACGTGCCAGGGCGAGGCGACGACCCAGGTGCGAGTGACGTGGACCAACACCGCGCCGGCGGATGCCGCGACCTCGCTGCCGCCCTATGTGACGGGCGCCGGATACTACGGCGTCCCGGCGGGGTCGGTGGGCACGCTGATCGCGGTGTACGGACCCGAGGGCGCCACGCCTTCGCGGATCGATCGCGACGGCGAGGAAGAGGGCGTGCAGACGACGACGCTCCAAGACCGCGCCGTGGTGCAGCACGAGGTGCTGCTCGCGCCCGGGGAGTCGACGACCATCACCGTCGAGTTCCAAGGCGAGGGTGCCGGAGAACGACTCACCGAGGCGCTGGTGACACCGTTGATCCAGGAGCCCGAGATCTCCCGGGCCGAACTGCAGTGCGCATCGTGACTTTCGCCGCCGGATAGGTTACTGTCGACCTACTGGGGAATATCTGGGCTCTGTCTTCCTGCCGTGGGGGCAGGATGAGTCCACGCAGTCGAATGCAGGGGTGTGTTCGAGTGCGATTCCGCGTGAAATTCTGGGGAGAAATCATGCTGAAGAAACTGGCTGCCATCAGCCTTGCCGCCGGCGCGCTGGTATTCATCGCGCCGACCGCTGCGACCGCTGCGCCTACCGCGCCGGATGCAGCATCCGACTCCTACCCGTCGCCTCCCGGCGTGAAGGTCGGTGATCCGATCATCGACACATGCGAGGTCTCGACCATCGTCTTCGGGGCGGACTACTTCCTGCCGTCCGAGAACGTGAACGTGTCGGTGTCCGGCCTGAACGCCGGGAACTCGGCGATCTCCGGCAACACCGCGACTGCCGACGGGGGCCTCACTGTGACCTTCCGCCCGCCGTCCGACGGCGAGGGCTCCTACGCCGTCGCCTTCGCGGGTTCGCGCTCCTACACGGCGACGATCACCGTCTCGCAAGGCCAAGACGCAGCCGAGAGCTGCGATCACGATCCCGCGGTCGCACCCGCAGGCTCGGAGATGCCGCTCACCGGTGACGGATTCGAGCTGGCTCTCACGGGAGGAAGCGTCTCGCCGTGGGTCCTCGGCGGCGGGGCAGTCGCTCTTGTCGCCGGCGGAGCGCTCGTCGCGACGGGTGCGGCTCGCCGCAAGCGCGCCTGAGTCTGGCTGCCGCCTCGCGCGGTGGTCGGCTGGACGACGGTGATCCCTCCCCCTCCGATCACCGTCGTCTGGCGAGTCCGGTCATCGCACCGGAAGCCCACGGCCTCTTCCTCTCGAGGAGACGGTCGTGGGCTGCGGCGTGCCCGGCAGGCGGCGCTGATCACGGCTCGGGGGTCGGGGTCTCCGTCGGAGGGTGCAGTGCGAGCCGGATCATCTCCTGGATGTAGGCGTAGTCCGGCTGATACTCATCCACACCCGTCTCGGGGGTCAACTCGATCGACGTGACCGGCAGCTCCTTCGACTTGAGCACGAGGTCGAAGAACTCCGGGAGCTTGTCCTGCGGCAGGTCGGTGCTGATCAGCGCCGTCCCCGCCGCTGCCACCTCGTTGAATCGGGTGAGCACGGTCTGCGGGGTGAACTGCGCGAGGATCGCTGCCTGCAACTCGCGCTGGCGTTTCATGCGGTCCCAGTCGCTGGTCGTGTACCTCGAGCGGGCATACCACTGCGCGGTGTCGCCGTTCATGAGCTGTTCGCCCGGCTCGATCCAGCCGATCGCCCACTCGTTCACGTCGGTGCCCTGCCAGTTCTCGGGCGGGCCGCCCTTCGGCAACCGCTCGGTGACGTTTATGTTCACACCGCCGAGAGCATCCACGAGTTCTGCGAATCCGTGCATGTCGACGAAGACGTAGTACGGGATCTCGATTCCGAGAATGCCTTCCGCAGCATCCTTGGTCGCCTCGATGCCGGGCTCCGAGCCCTGCGCCACCGCGTCGGGATAGAGCGACGCCCCCTGGTCTTCACGGCAGATCTCGGCGGCATTGCGCACGTGGTTCATCCACCCGTTCCACCCGCACGAGGACGAACCGTGCCCTTCGAAGCCGTCCGGATACAGTTCCTGCATCGGACTGCCCTCACTGAACGGCGCGTTCGGGAGTTCGCGCGGGATGCCCGTGATCGTCACGGCTCCGGTGTCGGCGTTCACAGACACGACGGAGATGCTGTCGAACCGCATCGAGTCGCGTCCGTCACCGCTGTCGGCGCCGAGGAGCAGGATGTTGTAGTAACCCTCGCTGGGCGGGACACTCGGTCCGCTCTGACCGAAGATCGTGCTGATGGTGCCCCGCGCAGACCCTACCGCCGTCGCGGCGTACCCCGCTCCCCCGCCTACGAGCCCGAGGAGCAGTAGCGCCACCACCGGAATCGCGAACCGCGAAGGGACCGGCACCTTCACCAGGCGAACCAGCCGCAGGGCGTCGAACGTCAAGATGATCCACAGCACCACGTACCCGACGAGCAGGACCTGCACGATCGTCAGCACAGCTGCCGAGAAGAAACCCCCGCCGATGGTGAGCCACAGCAGCACGGGCCGGGCGAAGAGCACGAGGCCGGCCGCCACGATCACGAGGAACCAGGCGAGAAGGGTGGCACCGAGCCCGAAGCGGCCGAGGCGGCGGTTGCCGGCGAGGACCTGCGCCGATCCGGGCACGAAGAGGTTGAGCAGCACGAGCCACCAGCCGCGCTTGGCCATGAGCGCCGGGTCGGACGAGTTCGGATGCCGGAGCGGGCGAGTCTCGATGAGCGGGCGCCCTGATGCGCGCGGCGGCGCAAGCGTCACAGCGAACCCTTCAGCCGTTCGTTCTTCTTCTCGACCTGCGCTTCGAGGTCGCGCGCGAAGGCCTCCATGCGGTCAGCGATATCGGAGTCGGAGGTTCCCAGGATCCGCGCGGCGAGCAGACCCGCGTTGCGCGCCCCACCGATCGACACGGTCGCCACCGGGATACCCGCAGGCATCTGCACGATCGACAGCAGCGAGTCCATGCCGTCGAGGTAGGCCAGGGGTACGGGCACGCCCACCACCGGCAGCGGAGTCATCGAGGCGACCATCCCCGGCAGATGAGCTGCTCCACCGGCGCCGGCGATGATCACGCGGATGCCGCGAGCCCTCGCCTCACGCGCGTACGACATCAGCTTGTCAGGCGTGCGGTGCGCCGACACGACCTCGACCTCATGCGGGATGCCGAACTCCGTGAGTGCCTGGGAGGCGTCGCCCATGACGCGCCAGTCGGAGTCGGATCCCATGATGACGCCGACGAGCGGCTCGGCAGCGGAGTGCAGTGGCTCGGTCACCAGATCAGGCTACGGTCTGCCGCTGTGAGAAGCCCCCAGCGGCACACCTGTCCGCCGGTGTTGCGGACACTCAGTCGAAGTGCGCCGCCGCTGCCCTCGCCACGTAGACGGCATCATCGAGGTCGTCGCCGGAGACATTGACATGACCCACCTTGCGACCGGGTCGCGGGGTCTTGCCGTACGTATGGATCTTCGCCGTCGGGTGCTCGGCCATGGCTGCGTCGAACCGCGCCTCGAGCGTGCCCTCGGCGGGGCCGCCGAGGATGTTCACCATCACCGACCACGTCGCGCGCGGCGCCGTGCTCCCGAGCGGCAGATCGGCCACGGCGCGCAGGTGCTGTTCGAACTGCCCGGTGACCGCACCGTCCTGCCCCCAGTGGCCGCTGTTGTGCGGACGCATGGCGAGCTCGTTGACGAGGATCCGCTCGTCGTCCGTCTCGAAGAGCTCGACGGCGAGCATGCCCGTCACTCCGAGGCCGTCGGCGATGGCCCGACCGATCTCCGCGGCGACCCTCGACAGCCGCTCGGTCGCCGCCGGCGCCGGAGCGATGACCTCGGCGCACACGCCGCCGCGTTGCACGGTCTCGACGACCGGGTAGACGGCGATCTGACCGCTGGGACGACGAGCCACCTGCTGCGCGAGCTCCCGGACGAAGGGCACGAGCTCTTCGACGAGCAGGGCGTCGCCGTCGGCGACCGCGTCGATCCAGTCACGGGCCTCCTCGGCGGCGCGGACGACCCGCACGCCTTTGCCGTCGTATCCCCCGCGCGGCGTCTTGACGACACCTCGGCCGTCGTGCGCGTCGAGGAAGGCCTGCAGTTCCTCCGCGCTGCGGACGGCTGCCCACTCGGGCTGCGGGATGCCGAGCTCCGAGAGGCGCTCCCGCATCGAGAGCTTGTCCTGGGCGAACTGGAGCGCGTCGGGACCGGGGTGTACGACGACGCCGTCGGCGACCAGCGCGCGCAGCACGTCCTGGGGCACATGCTCGTGATCGAAGGTGATCACATCGACGTCTGCGGCGAAGGCACGCACGGCATCGATGTCCCGGTAGTCGCCTACTGCGGTCGCCGCGAGCTGGGCGGACATGCCCTCACCCTCGGCCAGCACCCGCAGATCGAGGCCGAGCTCGACCGCCGGAGCGATCATCATCCGGGCCAGCTGTCCTCCGCCGATCACGCCTACACGCAGCGTCATGTGCCGCCTCCATTCGTCTGTCCTCATTCTCGCGCACGAGAGCTGGGGCGTCCGACATCATCACCGATGCACCCACGAATGAGCGCCGGTCGAGCGGATCAGAACCGGTCGGTGTTGTCGGCGCCGCCCTGCGCGTCGCGGTGAGCGAGGATCTGCCCCACCTCGATCTGGTCGGCGAGGGTCTCGTGCACCAGCGTGACGTTCGGCACGTTCGACAGTCGCAGCGGGGCGTCCACGCCGTTGGAGAGAGTGATGGTCCCCGCTCCCCACAGGCGCTGCAGCGGTCCCCGACGAACGCCGATCGTGTAGCCCCGGGCGTGCGACATCTCCTGGCGCCGACGCGCCCCGATGCCGTGGTGCGCGATGACCCTTCTGGTGGTGACCGTCGTGCTGCGGGAATACCAGACGAAGAAGGGAATCACGACGAGGAGCAGGACGGCGACGCCGGCCGCCGCCAGCAGCATCCAGTTCTCCAGGCCCGCCGGCAGATTGTCGTAGAAATACGCTGTCGCGCCGAAGACGGCGATGAGAACGACCGCCGACCAGAACAGACGGCGGGCGTGGCTGCGGAACCGTGCGATCAGCAGTTCCTCGGTCTGCGCGCCGGGGGGCGGCATCAGGGGCCGGCCTCCGAGCGTCACGGGCTGAGTCACCCCACCATTGTGCCTCTGATCTGCGACATCGCCGTCTGCGCGACGGCGTGTCAGATCAGGCCGGGCGAACGTGCACGACGTCGCCCGCCGAGACCGCGTGCGCGGATCCGTCGGCCGAGACGAGCAGTCGACCGTGCGCGTCCAGCGCCGTCGCCACTCCGTCGAGCATCCGGTCACCCGGCAGGGAGACCCGCACGGCGAGCCCGAGTGTCGCACACCGGGCGGTGACCGCCGCATGCAGACCGCTGACCACGGCATCGTCAGCCGCAGTGAGCGCGGAGAGGTACTCGCCCAGCCGCTCCAGATAGTCTGCCAGCAGCCGGTCCTCGTCGACGGCCGTCCCGAGGACGGCGAACGAGGTCGCCGTCGGCACCGGAAGCTGCTCGGCGGTCATCGCGGTGTTGACGCCGGTTCCGACGATGACGGCATCCGTCGTCGCCTCGGCGAGGATTCCGCAGATCTTTCGGCCGTCCACGAGGACGTCGTTCGGCCATTTGACGGCGACGTCATGACCTGCGAGCTGCTCCGACACCGCCTCGGTCATCGCGAGGCCCGCGGCGAGCGGGATCCATCCGCGAGCGCCGGGGTCGGCGGGCAGCGCGCGGAGCAGGACCGAGACGGCGAGCGATGCGCCGTCCGGCGCGACCCAGGTGCGATCGAGGCGCCCTCGTCCGGCCGTCTGGTTACGGGTGATCACCGCGGAGAGATGCGGCCAAGCGTCGGTGTCGTCCACGTGGGCCCGCAGATCGGCATTGGTCGAGCCGGTGTCCCGCAGTACCTGAAGGCGCGGCACGACGGCCCGGGCGCGCGGGAAGTCGCCGCTCACGCTTCTTCCTCGTCTGCCTCGTCGTCGTCGTCGTCCTCGTCCTCGCGGATCGCGCCGACCTCGTGCGCCTGCCACTGCTCCCACTCCTGCATGAGCCGCTCGACGGCCGCGTGGAACTTCGCTGTGGCCACCCCCGGTGTCGTGTCCCCGAAATAGTGCTGCACCCACATCTTCAACCGCGCGACGGCCGCGTCGTCCGCACGCACGCGATCGACCTCGGCGACGATGCGCGCCGCATCCTCCACGGTCAGCCACTCGCAGTCCGCGAGGTAGCCCGTCGTGTCTATCGAGGCCTCTTCGTCTGCAGGGCGCGTGATCATGAGCGGCTTGCCTGCGGCGAGGCGGTCGTAGACCATGGCCGAGATGTCCACGATCGCCACGTCGGCAGCGGAGAGCTGCCAGCCGAGCTCCGCCCCGTCGTCGTACACGTGCTGGGCAGTGGAGTCGGCTGCATTCGCAGCGTTGATCGCCGCGACGATGCGCCGGTGCGCGGCTCCGTACGCCTCGTCGACGACCCCACTGCGGGGATGCGGGCGATAGATCACCCGATGTGCACCGGTCGCGAGCAGCCGCTCCACGAGCGCTTCGCCATGGGTCGCGATCGATCCGTAGTGCGCGCTCGGACGGTCGCCCTCCCAGGTCGGCGCGTAGAGCACCACGACCCGCTCGTCCGGGGTGTAGGGCAGGGTCCCCGAGTAGTGATCCGCCTGCGGGCGACCGATATCCATGGTGCGCCGCTCGACGTCGTAGTCCCAGAGAGTGCGGGAGAGACGGTCGCGCGCCGCCTGACCTGCGACGAACGCGTAATCGTATGCCTTGTACTGATTCGTCGTCATGTACATCTTGTCGGACTCGCCGTGGTTGATGAACACGTGCCAGCGGCGTCCGTAGCGGAACATCTGGAAGTTGCGCGTGTTCTGGTTGACGTACAGCACGACCTTGATGTCCTGCTGCGCGATGAACCTCTCGAGATCGCGGACCTTCGGCACGAAGGCGACGGGAGGACCGTCCTCCTCGAGCAGCTTCTCGGCGCCCGTGGCGGCACGCGAGAGCACCACGACCGGCCAGCGCTTCGCGAGTTCCGCGAGCGGCCGGTACCACTGACGCATCTGGTACATGTTCACCGCGCCGTCGGCGAAGTACACGGCGATCTGGAAGTGATCGAGCGGATGCGGCTCCCGCTCTGCCAGGCGTCGCCGGACCCGTTGCACCGCGCTGCGCGACTTGAGAGCACGCGTGAGGAGACGGTACGCCTTCTTGGCGTCAGACAATGCACCCATCCCTCCAGAATACGGAGATCAGGGAACGGTCGATGTCGCCGTGACATGATCGTCATGTGCCCGCCAACGAATCCGCCGCCCTCGTGTCCGGCGTTTCCTTCGTCATGCCGGTGCTCAACGAGCGGGCCTACCTCGAGCACGCCATCGCATCGGTGCTCGCCCAGGATGTCGATGCCCCGGCCGAGCTCGTCCTCGCGCTCGGCCCGTCGACCGACGGGACCACTGAGCTGGCCGAGCGGCTCGCCGCAGCGGACGATCGCATCCGACTGGTTCGGAATCCGGCAGCGCATATCCCCGTGGGTCTGAACGCCGCGATCCGGGCGAGCCGCTACGCGACGGTCGTCCGTGTCGACGCGCACTCCGAGCTCTCCCCCGGCTATGCAGCCCGTGCGCTCGAGACCTTGGCGCGCACGCAGTCCGCCAACGTCGGAGGCGTCATGCACGCCGAAGGCCGCACGCCGTTCCAGAAAGCAGTCGCGCGTCTGTACAATTCGCGCGTCGGCCTCGGCGGCGGGGCGTACCACAGCGGCACCCAGGAGGGGGAAGCAGAGTCCGCGTACCTGGGAGTCATGCGCCGCGAAGTGCTCGACGAGGTGGGACTCTTCGACGAATCGATCCGGCGCGGCGAGGACTGGGAGCTCAACCTCCGCATCCGCCAGGCGGGGCACCGGGTCTGGTTCGACCCGACCCTCTCGGTCACCTACTGGCCGCGCGAGAGCTGGATCCGCCTCGCGCGCCAGTTCCGCGCCACGGGCGCCTGGCGTGGCGAGCTCGTCCGCCGTTTCGGCCGCAGCAACGGCATCCGCTACTTCGCACCACCCGCGCTCGTGCTCGCGGTCGCCCTGGCCGTGGTCGTCGCGGTGCTGCAGATCACCGGCGTCCTCGCGGGGATCACCTCCGTCGTGGCGTCGCTCGTGGTGTATCTGCCGCTCGCGCTCTACCTGCTGCTCGTGCTCGCGGTGGCCTTCGCTCCGGGCAGCGGTCGGTTGCGGCAGAAGCTGTGGACCCTGCTCGTGCTGCCGACGATGCACCTCTCGTGGGGGCTCGGATTCCTCGGCGGGGTCCTTCGCGGAGCGCGCGACACGGTCGACGCGTCGCGCCTCGGCACCCGCAACACACCCCTGCCCTGACGTGAGCGTGGTCGGTCAGCGACTGACGAACCCCAGATCGAGGATGCGGTCCACCACGCGCTGCGCGGCGCGTCCGTCGTCGCGGGTGTTGAACTGCGCACGCCAGGCCGCGTAGCGACTCGCGTACGTCGCCTCCTGACCGGGGTCGGCCAGCGCCGCTGCGAGTTCGTCCTGCGTGCGGACGAGCGGCCCGGGAGCCCGTCCGGGGAGATCGAAGTAGAAACCCCGCAGCTGTCCGCGGTAGTGATCCATGTCGGGTACCAGGAAGTACATCGGCTTGCCGGTGACGCTGAAGTCGAACATCACCGAGGAATAGTCGGTGATGAGCGCATCGGCCGCGAGAAGAAGCTGCGCCGTCTCGGGGTAGCCGGTCACATCGATGACCCGGGCACCCGCCCGGTCCCGCCCCTGCGGCAGGGTGCGGGAATGCCCGCGAACGAGCACCACGGCGTCGGCCTGTACGGCGAGGAGCTCCAGGTCGATGAAGTCGACCATCTCCGCGCGATCGTCTCGCCAGGTCGGCGCGTACAGGAGCACACGCTCACCCTCAGCGATCCCGAGGGCTGCGCGGATCGCCGCCGGAGCACCCGTCGTGAGAGCGTCGTTGCGGGGGTAGCCATCGACCCAGATCGGTCGCCCGAAGAAGGCATATGCCTTGCGGAGAATCCGCTCCGAGTACGTGTTCTGCGCGAGCAGCACGTCCCACCGCCGCGACTCCTTGATGACAGCGGCCATGCGCCGCGGATCGAAGCCGGGCCGATGCAGAGCGAGGCGCTTGAGCGGGGTGCCGTGCCAGGTCTGCAGCACCTTCTGCCCTGGCTTGCGCACGAATCGTCGACGCAACCAGTCGTTCACCACGAGCAGGCGGGCCGCCCCTCGGGCGTGCCACCACTCCGGACTGCCCTCGACGACGGCGATCGCGCCCTCAGGCACGGCGACCGAGAGGTCGACGACGCTCCAATAGCGGTGCACGCCGGGGGCCCGCGCCGCGAGCTCGCGGTCGATCGCCTGCGGATTGCAGCCGACGCTGCGCCCGTAGAAGGTCTCGAAGAACACGGCGTTCTCGGTGCCTCCGGCCTGCGCCACATATCGACCTTCGAGGGTCGACTGGCCCTCCACCGTCTCGTACACGGGTGCGATCGGGGCGGCGATCAGGACAGTGGGGCCCTCGACCGCGACGCGGACACCCGTCAGCACCTGAGCCGCGACATGCAGATCGTCGATGTCGGTGTCGGCTATGCGCAGCTCGTACGACCCGGTCGGCAGGGGCAGCTCCGCTCCGCCCCAGCGCGAAGCCCGCAGGGGGAACATCGCCTTCCACGTCTTGCCGCCACCGGTGATCCGGGCGTCCACACGTGCCCGCGGTCCGACCAGTTCTGCCGTCGCCGGTCGCTGACCGGTCCCTGCGATGATCAGGGCTTCCGCCGCCTCATCGATCCGGGCCGTCGTCATGCTGCTCCCTTCGGTGCGGGTATCCCCCGCGCGCGGATCGCCTGGTACACCCGGTGGGTGTTGCGCCCGTCTCGATATGCGTGCATCTCCGCGCTGAGCGTAGCGGAACGCGCCGACGCCGCGTCGAACGCCGCGGGGTCGGACAGCAGCGCGCGAAGCTGGTCGAGGACGCCGGCCCAGTCGTTGGAGGCCGCGGGACCGGCGACGTCCTCGAAGCGGGCGTAGAACCCTCGGGTGTACGCGTACTCGATCGCGTCCGGAGCAAGGAAGAGCACCGGCATCCGCAGTAGTCCCACGTCGTAGGCGAGGGACGAATAGTCGGTGATCAGCACGTCGACCGCGGGAAGCGCCGGCGTGACATCGGCGAGAACGGAGGCACCCAGCATCCGCACCCTCCGGCTGGGCAACGGCGGCATGTATCCGCCTTCGCCGAGAGGATGCGAACGCACGAGCAGGACCGCGTCGTTGTCTTCCAGCACTCGGATGATCCGCACCCACTCCGACGCGGAGGGCACCGCCGGATCGGCGGCGCCGTCGCGCCAGGTCGGCGCGTACAGGACCACGCGCGTGTCTTCCGAGAGGTCGTCGACGACAGAGGAGAGCAGGGCGGATGCCGCGGCGCGCCGTGACGTGACCGACCCGGCCGACAGGACATCGACGCGCGGCTCCCCCGTCACGACGACACGGTCATCGCCGAGGCCGAAGGCGGACTCCAGGCGCCCGCGTGACCGATGCGACGCGGCGGGCAGCACCCTGATCCGCTGTGCCGCGCCACGGTAGAGCAGCGCCACCGCGCGGCGCAGCAGAGGGGCTCCCGGCACATTCGGCACCTGCGTGGTGGCCGGCGAATCGAGGCCGATCCGCTTGAGCGGGATGCCGTGCCAGAGCTGCACGACGAAGGCACCGCCGTTCGCGTAGCGGTTGACATCTCCCAATCCGTGGGTGACCACGAGCACTCCTGCTCGCGCCGTCGCCCACCAGCCGCGCAGACCGTTCTTGCGCAGGGTGCGGATGCCGAGGGCAGCCGCATCGCGATCCTCGCGGTCCGACGAGGTCAGCCACACCGTGTCGTGTCCGGCGGCTGCCGCGTGCCGCTGCAGGGCGAGCGCGCCGTCGCCGATTCCCGCACCGCAGCCGAATACCCAACGCCTACCGCGCGGTACGAGGAAGACGCCCAGGCGCCCTGCGGCATAGAGCGGAATCCGGAGCAGCTTGGCCGCATTGCCGGTGCCGAAAGAGAAGGACGCCACCCCGCGAGCCTATCGCGGGGTGGCGTCCTTCTCTGCGAACGCGGATCAGCCGGGGAGCTCGCCGAGCGTCACCTCGAGTTCGTCCTCCTTGCCGCCGCGCACGTACGTGACGGTGGCATCGCTCCCGGCGGCCGCTGCGCGCACCTGCGCGGTGAGATCGCTGGCGCTGGCGATCGGCACACCGTTGAAGGCCGTGACGACATCCTCTGCCCGAAGTCCTGCGTCGGCGGCCGCACCGCCGTCGGTGACCTCTGCGATGTACGCGCCGGAGACGCTGGCACCCTCGACGCTCGCGGCGTCGCGGACCGAGGCGCCGAGCAGACCGTGCGTCGCGGCACCGTCGGCGATGATCTCGTCGGACACCCGCTGCGCGATGTTCGCGGGGATGGCGAAGCCGATGCCGATGGACCCCGATTCCTCAGACCCGCCGGGGCTGGCGATCGCGACGTTGATGCCGATCAGCTCGCCCTTGCTGTTCACGAGGGCACCGCCCGAATTGCCCTGGTTGATCGCGGCATCCGTCTGGATCACGGCGATCGAGATCGATCCCCCGGACTGCTGGGGGGTGCTGCCGGGGATGTCGAACTGGAACGGTCCTTCGCCCTCCCCCTCCTCCGGCGTCTGCTGCTCCTGCGGAGCGTCTTCCGACGAGTCGGGCACGGCCGACGATGCGATCTGGATGCTGCGGTTGAGAGCGCTCACGATGCCGGTCGTCACGGAGTTGGCGAGTCCGAGCGGCGCACCGAGAGCCACGGCGGTGTCGCCCACGTTGAGCTTCGACGAGTCGGCGAACTCGATGGGGGTGAGTCCTTCCGCATCGGTCAGCTTGATCACGGCGAGATCGTAGATCGGGTCGGTGCCGACGACCGTGGCCTCGTAGATGCGTCCGTCGGAGGTGGTCACCCGGATCGTCGGGTCGGCCACGGCACCGCCGAGAGTCACGACGTGAGTGTTGGTGAGCACATAGCCGTCGTCGCTGATGATGACGCCCGAGCCGCTGCCGCCCTGGTCGGAGCCCGCGACCTCGATCGTGACCACGGAGGGGAGCGCTTCCGTCGCGACCGCAGTCGTCTCGTTCACCGATCCCGGGTTGTTGACCGTGACGGTCTGCGGTCCGCCGGCGTTGCTGCTCGTCGGCTGATCCTGCAGCCCGCTCATGAGGGCGCCGCCGCCGAACCCCGCGACACCGCCGACTAGGGCTGCCGCCACGACGAAGGCTGCGAACTTGGCGCCGCCTCGCGACTTCGGCTCCTTGGCTGCGCCGCTGTCCAGCGGCTGCGTCTGCTGCGTGGCGGTCGTGGGAATGCCGAAGGCAGCACCCGGGGCCGAGGCCGTCGCGTGAGCGGTTCCCGGCGCAGCGAAGGGCTGCGGCGCGACGTGCGTGGGCTCAGCGGATGCCGAAACGGCGGAGGCCTGCGACGTGAAGGTCGAGGGCACCTCGTGCCCTGGCGCGGGTGCGACGGGGATGGGGGTCTCGGCGGCGGAGGGGGTCGGCTGTGCGGCGACCTCTGCTGCCTCGGTGGACGGCACGGCGTCGTGCGACGCGGGTGCCGAGTGGTCCTGGGGGTGCTCTTCGTTCATGGTGTGCTCCTTCATCAACGCCCCTTCAGACTGCCGCCTGTATCTGTGCGTTTCGTATGGTGAAGATGAGTTTCCGCTATGGCCTTAGCCTGTTCTTCATGAATGTCATTCCCGGCGCATGGCGGCGCACAGCAGCCGGTGCAGGTCTGCTCGCCGCAGACGGAACCGTCGCACCTACGATCTTCGCAGAGATGTCGGCGGCGGCGGCCCGAACCGGGGCGATCAACCTTGGTCAGGGATTCCCCGACGAGGACGGCCCGGCGGTCGTGCTCGAGGCGGCGCGCGCCGCGATCGCAGCCGGCGCGAACCAGTATCCCCCCGGTCGCGGCATCCCGGATCTCCTCGCCGCCATCAGTGAGCATCAGCGCCGGTTCTACGGCCTGGAGGTCGACCCCGCGACCGAAATGATCGTCACGGCGGGCGCGACTGAAGCCCTCACCGCAACCCTTCTCGCTCTGATCGACGGCCCCGATGACGAGGTCGTGGTCTTCGAGCCCTACTACGACTCGTACGCGGCGGCGGTCGCGCTGGCGGGCGCACGGCTGCGGACGGTCCCGCTCCGGGCGCCGTCCTTCCAGCCGGACCTCGACGAGTTGGCGGCCGCCGTCAGCGATCGCACCCGCATCATCCTCGTCAACGACCCGCACAACCCGACCGGAGCAGTCTTCGACGCCGAGGTGCTCGCCGAGGTCGTACGCCTGGCGGAGCGGCATGACGCCATCATCGTGACCGACGAGGTGTACGAGCATCTCGCGTTCCAGACGCCGCACACGCCGATCGCGACCCGGCCGGGGGCCGCGGAGCGGACCCTCACGATCTCCTCCGCGGGCAAGACGTTCTCGGCCACCGGGTGGAAGATCGGCTGGGTGCACGGCCCCGCCGAGCTTGTCACGGCCGTCCTCACGGTCAAGCAGTATCTGACCTACGTCAACGGCTCGCCGTTCCAGCCGGCCGTGGCCGTCGGACTGCGCCTCGACGACGCCTACTTCACGGATGCCGCGGCGGCGCTCGCCCAGAAGCATCGGATCCTCGGCGATGGTCTGCGCGCGGCGGGTTTCACGGTGCACGCTCCTCAGGGCGGTTACTTCACCGTCGCCGATGCGACGGCCCTCGGAGGAGCGGATGCCGCGGCCTTCTGCCGTGCCCTGCCCGAGCGCGCCGGTGTCGTCGCGATCCCGTTGACGGCTTTCGTCTCAGCGGCCCACAGGGACGAGTACAGCGGACTGGTCCGCTTCGCCGCCTGCAAGCGCGTCGACGTGCTCGAGGATGCCGCGTCGCGCCTCGCCGCGCTCTCGGCCTGACGGGCACGCACTCCGGCGCGCGTCAGCGCGGTACCACGGCGTACCGCCGCATCCGCAGAGCCGGATTGACGGCACGGACCCGCTCGATCGCCGCCCGCTCGACGGGCGCCACGGCGATCCCCTCCGCCGTGCCGACGCCCGCAAGCACCACGCCCTGCGGATCGACGATCTGCGAGTGCCCGACCCCGATCGGCGTGGGGTGGTCGGCCGCGACGACGTACACGGTGTTCTCGATCGCCCGCGCAGCCAGGAGCGTCGTCCAGTGGTGCTCCTTGAGCGGCCCGCGCACCCACTCCGCCGGGACCACGAGGACGTCAGCCTCCGCGTCGACCAGCGTGCGCGCCAGTTCCGGGAAACGCAGGTCGTAGCAGGTCATCAGACCGAAGCGCAGACCGCCGAGATCGAACGTTGATGGTTCCCCCGGGTCCCCGGGCTCCACCCAGTCGGACTCGGTCTGCCCGAAGGCGTCGTACAGGTGCTGCTTCCGGTACACCGCGAGCACGCCGTCGCCTCGCACCGCCACGACGGTGTTGCGCACCCGCTCGCCGTCGGTGGCCCGCTCGGCAAGGCCGGCGACGATGACGACGGCGTAGTCGGCGGCGAGTGCGGCCAGCGCGGCGACGAACTCCCCCTCGAGGTCTTCGGCGTTCGCCGCGAGGGTGGCGTCCATCGGGTCGACGAAGTAGCTGGAGTATTCCGGGAACACGATCAGCTTCGCGCCGCGCGCTGCCGCATCCGCCGTGAGCGCGGCGATGCGCTCCCGATTGTCGGAACGGGATGCCGCGGGCGCGAACTGGCACACGGCGACGGACACGGCTGCGGACTCGGTCATGACCTCATCCTCTCGTATCGGGGAGGACCCGGCTCGATTGGCCCCCTCTCAGAATCCGTGATAAGTTACTTCTTGTGCCGCGGGGTGGAGCAGTTCGGTAGCTCGCCGGGCTCATAACCCGGAGGTCGCAGGTTCAAATCCTGTCCCCGCAACGAGAATGCGACACAAGAAAGGCCCCTGATCAGGAGAAATCCAGATCGGGGGCCTTTCGCTTGCCCCCTGCAAGCCGCCCGCGGAAGCCTCAGCCGCGGCCGCCGCCGAAGCTCACGGAGCGCACGCCCATGGCCTTCGCCTCGTCGCGGGCGAGCCGACGCTCGGCGTCGAGGTCCAGTCCGCGCGCGAGCAACACGTAGGCGACGGCGGATGCGCCGAGCCCGACGAACAGGGCGACGTCGATGCCGCCGATGGCCGCAGCGATCGGGCCCGTGAACCAGGTCGTGACGACGAACGGGATCATCGCCAGGATGCCGATGACGTATGCCGTGATGCCGCGCCAGCCCCAGGTGCCGTAGATGCCGTGCGGACGGAACATCTCGGCGACCGCGTAGCGTCCGCCGCGCACCACGTAGTAGTCGACGAGGTTCACCGAGGTCCACGGCACGAGCACGTACAGCAGCACGACGAGGAAGCTGCCGAAGGAATCGAGGAACTCGCCGGTCGAGAAGGCCGCGCCCAGCAGACCCCCGACGCCGATGATGCTGCAGGCAACGACGCGTGCGAGCCGCGTCGGACGCACCTGACGGAACGAGTCGGCCACGGTGATGAGCTCGATGCTGGCCGCGTAGATGTTGATCGTGATGACCGTGATCAGCGCCGGGAGCGCCGACCACAGCAGCACCGCGCCGGCGCCGGGCAGGATCGCGTCGGCGGCCGCGGTGATGGCCTCGACGGGATCGGCATCCGCGAAGAGCGAAGCGACGAAGGCTCCGAGGATCATCAGCCACCCTGCTCCCACGATGACACCCGCCGAGGTGTAGAAGAGCGCCTTGCGGGGGCTCGTCTGCGGCGGCAGATAGCGCGAGTAGTCGGAGACGTACGGCGCCCAGCCCAGCGCGTAGGCGGCGGCAGCCGCGAACTGCACGAGGAAGGCCGGCCAGTTCATCTCTCCGAGTGAGAAATCCGCTGCGGTGAGCGGCAGTGCGAACAGAGCCACGACCGTGAAGACGCCGAACGTCGCGAGGAACAGCCAGGTGAGCCACTTCTGCACGCGGTGGATCCAGTGGTACCCGACGATGGCGAGGGTCAGTGCGAGGGCCGTGATCAGCACATACCATCCGGCGCCTGCGTCGAGGCCGGTCGTCGCCGTCAGGACCTGGCCGGCGAGCAGCTGGTTGAAGATGTTGAACCCGACGATGCTGGCGACCACCACGAGGCAGACGATCGCCACGCCGCGGTAGCCGAACTGCGCCCGGGACTGGATCATCTGCGGCAGCCCCAGCTGCGGACCCTGAGCGGAATGGAACGCGGTGAACACGGTTCCGACGCACACTCCGAGCACGATCGCCAGCACGGACGCGAGGAAGTTCGCGCCCATCGCGACGCCGACCATTCCGGTCGCGAGGGTGGTGAGGTTCGCATTCGACATGAACCAGAGCGAGAAGAGGCTCGACGGCTTTCCGGTGCGCTCGGTGAGCGGCACCCAGTCGATGGACTTCACCTCGATGCCCGTCGTCGACGGCAGCGCGACCTCGGTCTGCACGGGCCCTGGCGCGGCGAGGTCGTTCTGCGGCTCGTTCATGGTGCTCCCATCGGGTCGGGCAAGACGCCACCGATGCCACAGTAGATCGGCGGCTGCTCTCGCCCCATCCCTTGAATCCGACGGCAACCACAGGGTCAGCCGATACGCGAATCGGGCGCCCCCGCAGGGACGCCCGATTCGCTTCAGCCTCGAGGAATCACTCCCCCGCTGCGGCGTCCAGCTCGAGGAGCGTGTTGACCGCCGCCGTGAGGCGCTTGTCCGCCTCGGCGAAGGCCTCGAGGTCTCCGGCCTTCAGCGCGGCGTCGCGATCGAGCAGCGCCTGCTGCGCTGCCGCGAGCGCCTCAGCCTCGTCGCCCGTCGGCGTGCTCGGCTCTTCGGGTTCGGTCGGCGTCTCGCCCTCGACCGGCTCTTCCGTGCCTGGCTCTTCCGCCCCAGGGTCGGTCGGCTCGACCTGGTCGTCACCGCCGGTCGCTCCGGAGTCGCCGCCGAACAGCGTGTCGAGCGCCTCGGTGAGCGTGTCCTCGAAGGCGACGCGGTCACCGAAGGCGACCAGCACCTTCTGCAGTCGCGGCAGCTGTGTTCCCTCGGAGGACTGCACGTAAACGGGCTGCACGTAGAGCAGACCGCCACCGACCGGGAGGGTGAGCAGGTTGCCGTAGATGACCTCGGATTCACCCTGTTGCAGCAGGTTCAGCTGCGGCACGACGGCGGTGTCCGAGTTGTAGGTGTTCTGCACTTGACCCGGTCCTGGCACAGTGGTGTCCGTGTCGATCTCCAGCATCCGCAGCTGACCGTAGCCCTCGCCCTTCACACCGGCCTCGGAACCGGCATCCGAGTCCACCGCGAGGTAGCCCATCAGCACGTCTCGGCTGCCGCCCGCGCCCTGCGACACGGGGATGAAGGTCGAGAACATCGAGAAGCGCGGAGAGTCCTGACCGGGCATCTGCATCGTCAGGTAGTACGGCGGCTGCAGCATGGCGTCGGAGCGGGGGTCGTTCGGCGTCTGCCAGCGGTTGTCCTGCTGGGCGAACGAGCCGGCCGTGTCGACGTGGTAGATCCCGAGCACGTCGCGCTGCACCTTGAACAGGTCGGTCGGGTAGCGCACGTGACTCATCAGCTCGCCGGACATCTCGCTGATCGGCTTCACCGTCGACGGGTACACCTTCTGCCACGTCTCGAGGATCGGGTCCTCGTCGTCCCAGGCGTAGAGCGTCACGGAGCCGTCGTAGGCGTCGACCGTGGCCTTGACCGAGTTGCGGATGTAGTTGATGTCGTCGATCGCGAGGGTCGGCGACGGCACGTTGGAATCGGCGATGGCGTCAGACAGGCTCACACCGGTCGAGTAGGGATACGTCGAGCTCGTGGTGTAGCCGTCGACGATCCAGACGATCCGTCCGTCCACCACGCTCGGGTACGGGTCGCTGTCGAGTTCGAGGTAGGGCGCCACCTTCTGCACACGCGTCTTCGGGTCGCGGTCGTAGAGGATCTGCGACTCCTCGTTCACCAGGTTCGAGAAGAGGATCTGCTCCGACTGGAACTTGAGCGCGTAGAGCAGCTTCGTGAACGTGCTGCCGACGCTCGGTCCGCCCTCACCCTCGAAGGTGGTCTTGGTCTCGCTGGCGCCGTCCTTGCCCCGCGGGTAGTCGATCTCCGCGGGATCCGCGCCCTCGGGCGCTCCGACGATCGAGTACTCCGGGGAGTTCTCGCCGAAGTACACTCGCGGCTCGAAGTTCTCCCGGTCGGTGAGGAAACCCGAGGACGGGATGCCGCGCTCGAGGAACACCGGTTCACCGTCGCTCGTGCGCTGGTTGCCCGCCGCAGCGACGAGGCCATAGCCGTGCGTGTACACCGCGACGCGGTTGTTCCAGTTGTCGCCGTCGCCGAGACCCGACATGTCGAGATCTCGTACCGACACGACCGTGTCCTGCATCACGCCGTCGATCTCGTAGCGGTCGACGTCCATGTTCGTCTGGAACTGGTAGTAGCCACGGTACTGCTCGAGCTGGCGGACCGTGGGCGGGATGACTTTCGGGTCCATGATGCGGATCGACGCAGTGGTCTCGGCGTCTTCGCGCAGCTGGCCGGCGGCGGCATCCGTCTCGGCCTCGAAAGCCGTGGTCTCGAGGTCGGCGACTCCGTAGGCCTCTTTCGTACCGTCGATGTTCCGCTGGTAGTACTCGGCCTGGTAGGCGTTCTGGTTCGGCTTCACCTGGAAGGTCGTGACGACCCACGGGTAGCCGACTCCGACGACGAGCGACGCGACGATCAGCAGCGCGGTCGCCGCGAGCGGGAAGCGCCAGCGGCCGATGACGGCGGTGACGAAGAAGAGCACGGCGACGACAGCGGCGATGATCGCGAGGATCGCGAGGCCGGGAATCGTGGCGTTGACACCGGTGTAGGCGGCACCCGTGATGCGATCGTCCGGCGTGGTCAGCGTCTTGTAACGGTCGAGCCAGAGGCTGGCCGCCTGCACGAGCAGGTAGAGACCGGCGATCACCGCGAGCTGGATGCGGGCGGGCTTGGAGATGCGCAGCTCGCCCTGCCCGATGCGCACCGAGCCGTAGAGGTAGGACACGAGCGCCGTGACCAGCAGCGAAAGCACCAGAACCGCGGAGACGAAGGCCAGCAAGATCGAGTAGAACGGCATCGCGAACATGTAGAAGCCGGTGTCGATGCCGAACTGCGGGTCGACGTCGGACGTCGCCACGCCATTGGCCCACAGCCAGACGGTCTTCCACTGTCCGGCCGCGGCGAAGCCGGCGAACAGACCGAAGAAGAGCGGCATGCCCCACATCGCGAGGCGACGGAGAGGCTCGATGACCTCCTGATACCGGTCCAGCTGCGAGCTGAGCCGTACGTAGACGGGACGCAGACGGTACGCCAGCTGGATCACGAGGAACAGGGGGGCGGCCATGCCGAGGAAGCCCACCACGAACATCACGGCCGTGGCGAACCACTGCGTGGTGAGGACGCCGGTGAAGCCCACCTGATCGAACCAGAGGAACTCCGTGTAGAGCGAGGCGAACACGAAGAACGCCGCGATCAGTGCGGCGATGATCACCAGGGAGATGCCGAGGATGCGTCGGGAGGTTCGAGGCGTGGCCGGATTCGGAGCAGTGGCTGAGTTCGAGGTCACCGTTCCATCCTAGGCGGGCCTTACTATGGTGCGGCTGTCATCCCGGTCACGGCGAGATCACGGCGCACCCGCTGCCGTGCCGCCGGGGTCACGACGTGGCGGGCTCGCAGGTCGGGAGCGCATCGACGTCTCCGTCGGCGGCGATCACCTCGAGCGCGTCGAGGGACTCCTCGAGCGTCGCGGTGCGGATCACCTGAAGGCCGTCGGGCACGTGCCCCACGACCTCGTCGCAGTTGGATGCCGGTGCGAGGAAGAACGCTGCCCCTGCATCTCGCGCGCCGTAGAGCTTCTGTCGGATGCCGCCGATCGGCCCGACAGTGCCTTCCGCGTCGATCGTGCCGGTGCCGGCGATGTTCTGCCCGCCGTTGAGCTCGCCCTCGGTGAGCGTGTCGATGATCCCCAGCGCGAACATCATCCCCGCGCTGGGTCCGCCCACGTTGTCGAGCTGGAGAGTGACATCGACCTCGAAGTCGTAGTCGGTCCGCAGGGTGATGCCGATGAGCCACGTCGTCACGTCGTTCTCGGTGCGCTTCTCGGGCGCGACCTCGACGGTCTGCTCCTCGCCGTCGCGGAGCACGGTCAGTTCGACCGCGTCTCCTCCGGCCTCCTGGATCGCCTCGCGCAGCTGCGTCGCCGAGGTCACGGGGGTGCCATCGATCGCCGTGATCACGTCCTCCGCCTCGAGCAGACCGTCCGCCGGTGCGTCTGCGACGGCCTCCTGCACGACCACCTGCGCGCCCGTGTCGTACCCGAGTTCGTTCAACGCCGCCGCCGTCGCCTCATGCTGGGAGTCGACCATCAGCGTGGCGTTGCGCTCGTCGCGCTGCTCGGTCGTGACGCCCTCGGGGAAGACCGAGTCGAGCGGCACGACGGCGCGGGAAGAGTCCATCCAGGCCAGGGCGAGCTCGAACCAGCTCGGGGTGCGCTCGCGATTCCCGATCACCTGCACGGTCGTGAGGTCGAGGGTCCCGCCCGTCTCGAACGTCTCCGCGCCCTCGACGCTGATCAGCGGAACCGGCTCGCCGTCGGTGCCGGTCGCCGTGCCGAGGGTGTCGTAGACCGGTCCGGGGCGCTGGATCACGTACGGCGTCGGGAGGAACGTCAGGACCACGAGGGCGATGAGCGCGACGATCAGCGCCCAGACTCCGAGTCCGGGCTTTCCAGCGCGCATTCGGTCCACAGCATCCTCCGTCGTTCGCGAGCGGCGTACAGCGATCTGCTCGCTTCGCGGACGCGTGCAGAAACCTGTGACTAGCGTAGATGCCACGGCTACAGGCGTGCTGAGAGGGCGAACGACATGGCAGACAACGACCCGACACCCGAGGACTTCCAGGAGTTCCTCCGACGGATGCTCTCGAACCAGGGCGGAGGGGACATCGATCCCGAGGCTCTTCGGGAAGCGATGCAGGGAATGGAGGGGTTCCAGTTCGACCCCGCCATGATGCAGACGATCATGTCGCAGCTGCAGGGCGCCTTCGGCGGCGACCCCTGGGAGAACGCGCGGCAGCAGGCGCTGCACATCGCCAATCGCGACGGCCAGGGGGTCACCGACGGCTCGCGCAGCTCCCTGGTGGACTCGTTCACCCTCGCGAACCTGTGGCTCGGCGAGGTGACCACCATCTCCGAACTCAGCGAGGCCCCCACCGCGATGACCCGCGGCGAATGGGTGGAGAAGACCCTGCCGGTGTGGAAGGAGATCGCCGACCCCGTCTCGACCAGCATCGCCGACGCCCTGACCTCGGCCCTCGACACCCAGGTGCCCGAGGAGATGCGCAGAGTCGTCCAGGGCGCCGGCAAGCTGATGCGCGGCCTCGGCGGCTCCGTCTTCGCCGCGCAGTTCGGTCAGGTGCTCGGCAATCTGTCGCTCGAGGTGGTCTCGGGCGGCGACGTCGGCATCCCCGTGCTTCCGGCGGGCACCGCAGCCGTGATCCCGCAGAACCTGACCGCCTTCGGCGAGGGCCTCGAGATCCCCGAGGATCAGATCGCCCTCTACCTGGCGACCCGCGAGCTCGCCTACGCCCGTCTCTACCGGCACGCGAAGTGGCTGCACCTGCACGTGATGGCGCAGATCACCGACTTCGCCCGCGGGGTGACGGTCGACGTGGATGCGCTGGAAGACGTCGCCAGCCGCCTCGATCCTTCCGACCCCGAGGAACTGCGTGCGGCGATCGAGGGCGGAGCACTGCTCCCCGTGCAGAGCGACGCGCAGCGCGAGGCGCTGGAGCGGCTCGAGAACCTCATCGCGACGATCGACGGCTGGGTCGATGTGGTCACCGCGCAGGCGACCGCACGGCTTCCCGACGGCGCCCGTCTCGCGGAGGCGGCTCGCCGCCGCCGCGCCGTCGGCGGTCCCGCAGAAGACGCGCTCGGCGCACTCGTCGGCCTGAAGTTGCGTCCGCGGCGCATGCGCGAGGCCTCGGCGATGTGGCAGGCGGTGACGGATGCCGTCGGCATCTCGGCCCGCGATGCCCTCTGGGACTACCCCGACCTCATGCCGACCGCCGAGGACATCGACGACCCGAGCGCGCTGGTCGCCCGCCTGCAGGCCGCAGAGCGCGGCGAGCAGCCGGTGGCGGACGAGTTCGACGAGGCGCTCGCGCGGCTTCTCGACGGAGACGACTTCTCGGAAGAGAAGACGGCCGAAGGCGGAGAAACGCCCGAGGATTCCGACGGCGACGCCACTCCGGAGGGCGAACGGCCGGTCTGAAGTCCCCACGGCCGGGGGCGATGAGCACCGCTCCTCCCCCGGGCCGGGTCACCCCGAAGTTCTCCACCGAAGCGTATTCTCGTCGCCACGGCATCGCGGCCTTCTCCAGAATCGGGGAATGCCCCTGACTCCACCGACACTCACCCGCCTCGATCCTGGCGCACCACTGCTCTGGAGAGACGGCGAGACGTTGCAGCTCGGGATCGAGGGGGAACTCCGCATTGCTGCGGCGGTCCCCTGGGTGGAGCTTCTGCTGAGCCGCCTGCGCACCGGCTTCCGCCGAACCTCGTTCGACGTCATCGCGCACGGAGTCGGCGCGCCGCGCGAGGAGGCGCGGACGTTGCTGGCCCGCATCGAGCACCTGCTGGTGGACGATCCCGTCGCCGCACGCCCCGCGTGGGTCGAGACCATCGGCGTCACCGACGGTCGCAGCGCCCACCGCGCGCGAGAGGTCCTCGAGGACGAGGGCGTCGCGCTGGTCGACAGGACGATGCGCGGAGCAACCGGCGTGATCCTCGTGCAGGGCGCAGCCGCCGCGATGCAGTTCGCGCGCTACCTGCGCGACGACATCCCGCACCTGCCGATCGCTTTCGAACCGGGGCGCGTGTCGGTGGGGCCGCTCGTCATCCCCGGTCGCACGCCCTGCCTGTCATGCCGAGACGCGGCCGATACCGACCGCGACCCGGCGTGGCCGCTGCTGCACGCGCAGCTGATCGGCCAGGGCGCCGGCCCCCTGCGGGCCGGACGGATCGCGGAGGGCGCTGTGGCGGCCTCGAGACTTCTCGTCGCCGGCGACGGCGGCACGGTGGCGCAGATCAGCGAGGACGGCTCGCGCGCGTCGCGTGCGGTGTCGTTTCACGAAGGATGCCGGTGCCGCGAGCAGTCGTCCCCATCTCCGCGAGGAACCGCGACGGAGCCCGCTCTCCTCGCCCTGCCGACCGCGCCCACGAGATCTCCAAGGTACGCGCGGCGCGCGTGACGCCGACATAGGCGAGTCGTCGCTCCTCGTCGATCGCCTCGAAGCTCGACGCGTACGAGATCGGCAGCGAGCCCTCGGCCCAGCCCGCGAGGTACACGTGCGGCCACTCCAGTCCCTTCGCGGCGTGGAGGGTCGAGAGCGTCACGGTGCGCATCGTCGGCTCATGCTGGTCCTTCGCGCGGGCCATCATCGCGTCGCTGAAGGTGCGCAGGCTGGCCTCGGGCCCCGCCTCTTCGGCGAGCCGCAGGATCGCGCGTCGCGCCTCCCACCCGTCGCGCTGTGCGCCCCCGGCCTCCGGCGGTTCCTCGGTGAGGCCGAGTTCCCTGAGCACGCGCTGCACGTTCGGCAGGAATCCCTGTTCCGTCGGTGCGACGGCGGCAGCACGCAGCGCGAGGATCGCCTGACGCACCTCGGGCATCGCGAAGAAGCGTGTGCCGCCGAGGACCGAGGTGGGAATACCCTCCGCGGCGAGCGCCTGCTGCAGCACCCCGGACTGGGCGTGCGCGCGGTACAGCACGGCGATCTCGGCCGGAGACGCCCCGGCCGAAATCCGGGCCGAGATCGATGCGGCGATACCCGCCGCCTCTTCGCTCTCGGAGTCGTAGGCGGTGACGGTGGGGGCGTCCGCGGTGAACTGCTCGCGAGCGGGCTTGAGCTCCAGCGCGCCGGGACGACCGTGCATGAGAGCGTTCGCCGCCGTGAGGATGGGCGCCTGCGAGCGGTAGTTGGTCTCGAGCCTCACGACGGTGGCGTCGGGGTGGCGGCGCTCGAACTCGAGGAGGAACCGCTGCTCGGCCCCGGCGAATGAGTAGATCGTCTGGCTGGCATCGCCGACCACGCAGATGTCCTGGCGATCGCCGAGCCACAGCTCGAGCAGACGGTTCTGCAGCGGAGAGACGTCCTGGAACTCGTCGACCGTGAAGTGCCGGTACTGCTCGTGGACGGATGCCGCCACCCGAGGCTCGGCTTCGAGCATGCCGGCGCAGGCGAGGAGCACGTCCTCGAAGTCGAGCTGCCGGCGCTCATCCTTGAGAGCCTCGTAGCGGCTCATGAGCTCGACGAGCTGCACGGAGTCGATACCGGTGACCGGGCGGCCGAGCGCGGCGTGCTGCTCGATCGACAGCATCGAGACCTTCCGCCATTCGATCTCCGAGGCGATGTCGCGAAGGGCGGCGGTGCTCGGGCGCAGCCGCATCGCGTCGGCCGCCTGTCCCAGCATCCGCACCTTGTTGTCGATGATCGACGGAGCAGGCGACCCGGCCAGCGTCGGCCAGAAGAAGTTCAGCTGAGCGAGCGCGGTGGCGTGGAACGTGCGGGCGGCGACCCCTTCGACGCCGAGTGCGCGCAACCGGCCCCGGAGTTCGCCCGCGGCCTTCGCGGTGAAGGTCACCGCCATCACGCGAGAGGGCGAATAGGCGCCGGTGTCGACGCCGTGCGCGATGCGGTGCGTGATCACTCGGGTCTTGCCCGTCCCCGCGCCGGCGAGCACGGCGACTGGGCCTCGCAGGACGGATGCCGCAGCCTTCTGCCGCTCGTCGAGCGCATCGAGTGCGCTCACGCGCGCTCCTCGTACCAGTCGAGGATCAGAGCGCGGGCGATGGATGCCGGGCCCGGCAGGCCGACAGGACCCTCTCCGGCCAATGCCGAGCCGATCTCTGCGCGGGTGAACCAGCGCACGTCGATGATCTCCTCGCCGTCCGCGAGGGCGGCCGATTCCTCATCGACGACCGCACGGAAGCCGATCATCAGGGAACGGGGGAACGGCCACGCCTGCGAGGACATGTAGCTCAGCTGCGACAGCCGCACCCCGGACTCCTCCTCGATCTCGCGGTGGACCGTCGCCTCGAGCGACTCTCCCGCCTCGGTGAAGCCGGCGAAGCAGGAATACATCCGTCCGCCCCAGTTGGCGTTGGCCCCCAGCAGCAGCCGCTCGCCGTCGCGGCTCTCGACGGCGACGATGACGGCGGGGTCGGTGCGCGGGAAGTGGTCGCGCCCGCAGACGAGGCAGCGCCGGGACCATCCGGCTTGGCGTAACTCGGTGCCTCCGCCGCACGTCGGGCAGAACGGGGCATCGCGCAGCCACCCCGCGACCGCGATGGCCTCGACGAGCAGTTCGGACTCGACGCTGTCGATGCGACCGCCGAGATCGCGCAAGCCCAGCCAGATCTCGTCCGGAGCCGTGTCGAGGGCATCGTTCTCCGGCGGCGCGGCGGCGAGCAGGAGCACCGCGCCGTCCTGATCCCGCCCCAGGAGAGCCCAGGTCGCATCGTCGATGCCTTCGGCGTGAACCCGCAGGAGGGTTGATTCGATGACTCTGACTCGGCGGTCGCGCACCACGATCACCCGGGTGTCGGGGTCGCTCCGCAGACGTTCGAGCACACCGATCTCCTCACGCAGATCGGCGGCGCGGTCGAGGGCGGGGGGCTGAAAGGTCATCGACTCCCTCTCTCACGGGCGTGGCGGAGGCGGGACCGCCCCGGCGTCGACCTACCCTGGGGGGATGGGACGCTCTCCTTTCACTCTAGCCGCGGCGGTGACGGCCGCACTGCCCGGCGCGGAGGTCACGGGTGCCCGCGCTCTCAGCGCTGACGGCGACGGCCGATTCGACTCCGCCGTGGCGTCGCTCGTCGACGGCCGTGAGCTCGCGATCCGTGTCGCCGACGACGAGGAGACCGCGCGCGAGCTTGCCGCGGAGGCCCTCGCGCTGCGCGCACTGACCGACGGCGCCCGCGCGATGCTGCCGTTCCGCGCCCCCGAGTACATCGGCGAAACCGCGGTCGGCAAGGGTCGAGCACTGGTGACAGAACTCCTCCCCGGTTTCCAGATCGAGGCGGCGATGGTGCCGGCCGGGCGTGGCGCCGCCGTATCCATGGGCGCGGCGATCGCCGCCGTCCACGGCATGCCGACGTCCGTCGTGCGCAGCGCGGGACTGGTGATGCGTTCCGCCGAGGAGAGCCGCGACGAGATCGATCGGCTCGTCGACTCCGCCGCGGCGACCGGACGAGTGCCCGCACGCCTCACGGTGCGCTGGCGCGACGCCGTCGCCGACGACGAGCTGTGGCGATTCGAGTCCACCGTCATCCTGGGCGGGGTGCAGTCGACGTCGTTCCTGTTCGCGGACGACCCCGAGCGCGGCCCCGAGGTCACCGGCCTCATCGGCTGGCACGGGCTCTCCGTCGGAGACCCCGCCGTCGACCTCTCCTGGCTCTCGGCAGCCCCGGATGCCGCCGAAGATGTCCACGCGTCCTACGCCAAGGCGGTGGATCGCGCGCCCGATGCCGGACTCGAGATCCGCGCACGGCTGCTCGCGGAGCTGGAGTTCGCGCGCTGGTTGGTGCACGGCGACTCGATGCGACGGCCGGACATCGTCGACGACGCCGCGGCACTGCTCGAGTCTCTCGCCGAGGGTCTGCGGTCGGACGATCTGAGCATCATCGCCGCGCGCAGCGAGGGGGTCGACTCAGCCCTCGACGCCCTCGGCCGGGTGCCATCCGCCACGGTGGCCGACGTCGACACCTCGATGCAGACCGACGCGTACAATCCGAACCAACTGTGGTCGGACGAGCAGTCCGAGTCCGAGGACACCGAAGAGCCGCTCGTGACCGAGAAGGCAGCGGAGGGTGACCGCCGCGCCGAGATGCTGAGTGTGGAGACCGAGGACCTGACCGGAGTGGCGAACCTGTTCGCCGGCACGAATGGAGCCGCCGGAGTGCGGGAGGACTCGCATCCGCTCAACCCCCGCCCGGGTTCGTCCGCATCGTCGACCGATTCCGCGCCGAGCAACGCCGAAGATGATTCCGAGGAGGCTCAGCGTGCCGCGCGCGCGGCACTCCAGCGGTGGAAGAGCTCCTCCTCCGAGTAGACGCGGTCACCGCGGATGACGAGGTCGTCGGCGACGTAGTACAGGGCTACATCGATCTCTTCCAGCGGCACGTCGAAGCGTCGATGGTAGGCGAGCCGGTACAGGGCGAGCTGGAGCATCCGCTCCTCGCGCTCCGCTGCCGTGCGCGGCGCCTTGCCCGTCTTCCAGTCGACGATCTCCACGCGGCCACCGCGATCGGCTCGGCGGTACACCGCGTCGAGCTTGCAGATGACGATGTGCGAATCCTCACGCGCCGCGACGTCGGCGAGTCCTGCGCCGAGAGCGAAGTCGATCTCGATCTCGACCGCGATCGGCTTCAGATCGCCCCACTCGCTGCGCTCGAACGTCTGCTGCAACGCGGCGAGGTCGGCGGCGTCCGCTGACGACGCCGCCCCCTCGACCCCGTCGTCCGGCCCGAACGCGGGGTCCGGCGAGACCTCGTCCTCGTCGAGCTCCCACAGGGCCTCGTCGAGGCGGCTTCCCACCCCGACGAGCTCGGAGCGCTGCTCGACCCACGCGTGGAAGAGCGTGCCCAGTCGGGTCTGCCGGTACGGGCGCTCCGGCATCGGCCGCACGATCGACGCCAGTGTCCCACTGAAGTCGGTGACGTAGTCCTTGAACCGCGACGCCGGCACGCGGGTCGGAGCGACGGCATCCGCTCCGCGTTGACGCGCGGCGCGTTCGGCGAGCAGGCGTTCGAGTTCGAGTGACGGCTGGGCATCCCGCGCCTGCACGGCAGCGTCGACGGCGGCCGCTGCGGCGGTCACGACACCCCGGCGGGCGCCAAGGGGATCGATCGGCCAGCTGAGCGTGGACCCCGGGCCCTCGTACGGGTTCTCGTCCGGATCGACCGGATCGATCGGCTCGAGACCCTGCGCCTCGAGAGCCTCGATCAGGTAAGGGCTCGGCGTGCGAGGCGCCTTCTGGCCCGCCCAGTGCGCACCGCTCAGCAGCAGGTCGGTGCGCGCTCGGGTCACGGCCACGTAAGCGAGACGGCGTTCCTCCTGCTGCTGATAGGCACGGTAGGCGTCTTTGAAGCGCTTGAGTGCCCCGCCCTGCGGGTTCGCCTTCGTGGCTCCGCCCGACAGTGAGGCCTGAGCGAGCTTCTGCCGCTTCTCCGGGTCGCTCTCCTCCCCCATCGCCGCCACCGGATCCCAGTCGAAACGCGGGAGCGCGTCGCGGTCGCCGCGCAGCGCGAACGGCACCACCCCGAATCCGAACCAGCCGGACGTGTCGGACACGCGGCTCGGCAGCTCGTCGACCACGAGGCGGACGACGGCGACGGCGTCCCACTCCAGGCCCTTCGAACCGTGGATCGTGAGCAGCTGGACGACTCCCGGCTCCGGAGGCTCCGGGCGCGGCATCAGCTCATCGGTGCTCTCGGCCTTGTCCAGCCACGCGAGCAGGCTGCCGATCGTGCCGCGGTCATCGGCGGCGAGGAAGGCGCGCACCTCGTCGGCGAACGCTCGCAGCTGGGTCGCCGCGATCCGCGCCGGGCCCCTGGTCTCGTTCGAGGCCAGCTCGATGTCGAGACGCAACTCCAGCTCGATGAGGCGGATCAGCTCGGGGATCGGCTGGGACGAGGCCCGACGCAGTCGCTCGAGCATCTCGCCGGCGGCGCGGATGCGGGCTCGGCCGTCCGGCGTGATCCCCTCGAGCATCCGGTAGTCGTCGCGCACGCCACGCACCACGTCGACGGCGTCGATGATCGACACGGCCTCGTCGGCTCCGCGCGAGGACCGCAGCCGCGCCCGCACCTCCTCCGGAAGCGGCGCCATGTCGGTGTCGCGCTCGGAGAGCGTGCGACCGAGGTCGTACAGCGCGCCCATGTCGGCGACGCCGACGCCGAACCGTGGGCCGGTGAGCAGGCGGATCAGGGCGGATCCGGCAGTCGGATCGTGGACGACCCGCAGCGTGGAGACCACGTCCACCACCTCGGGCGTCGTGAGCAGTCCGCCGAGGCCGAGAATGCGATGCGGGATGCCGCGCGCCGCGAGCGCGCCGGCGAAGGTCTGCATGTGCCTCTTCGACCGGAACAGGATCGCGCCTGTATGCGGGCTCTGCCCCTGTGCGCGACCGCGACCCCGGGCCTCGTGAGCGGCACGGCGCTCCTCGAACCATTCGGCGACCGCGGCGGCCTCGTCGTCGACCGTGAACGGGAATCGCACGCTCACCTCCCCCTCGCCGGCCCCGGGGCGCGGTTCGAGGGGCGGCACATCGAGTCCTGGCCGCTGCAGCGGGGTGAGCACCTGGTTCGCGATGTCGAGGATGCTGCGGTCGTTGCGCCAGCTCGTCATCAGGCTGTACGTCTCTGCGGCGACGTCGGCGGAGAAAGTCTTCGAGAACGCGTAGAGGTTGTCGGCGCTCGCTCCGCGCCACCCGTAGATGGACTGGTGCGGATCGCCGACGGCCATGACGGCGGAATCGCGGAACAGCTCCGCGAGGAAGCGCGTCTGGATCACGGACGTGTCCTGGTACTCGTCGAGCAGCACGACGCGGTGCTGCTCGCGGAGCTCGGCACGCACGTCGGGAGCGGACTCGACGATGTCGTACGCGCCGCCGACCTGATCGGCGAAGTCGAGCACCCCGCGCCTCTCTTTCTCGGAGATGTAGTCGCGCACGAGGGCGGTCAGCGTCGGCAGGCTCAAAAGGTTCGAAGCCGCCTTCTCGACGTCGGCATTCGAGCGGTAGGGCGCGAATGCGAGGGCCTGCTCGTGAGCGATTCGCTCGGCGAGCGCGAGATCGACACGATGGTCCATCGCGTCGCCGGCCAGCCGCTGCACCGCATCGATCACGGTACCGAGGGCGAAGTCGATGTTCTCGAGCTCGGGCAGGTCGCTCCGGAGCACGACCTCGCGCGCCAGCATCCACGACGCCGCCTGACTGAGCATGGCGACGTCGGGATCACGACCGATCCGGGCGGCGTGTTCGCGGACGATGCCGTCCGCGAAGGCGTTGTAGGTCGACACCCGCGGACGGATCATCAGATCTTCCGCGGCGCGCGGTGTCGCCGGATCCCATCCCGTTCCGAAGCTGCCGGCCAACTCGTCGAGAACGTGCATGCGCACGAGTTCGCGCTGGCGCCCGGGGGCTGCCTCCTCCACGCGTCGGAGCGCAGCGCCGCGGACGATCTCCGGGATGTGCGGCAGCAGGCCGCGCCGACCGTACTCGTCGATCACGGCCAGACGCGTCCCGATGCGCTCGGCGAGCTCGCCGGCGGCCTTCCGCGTGAAGGTGAGCCCCAGGATCTCGTCCCGGCGCACATGCCCGTTGGCCACCAACCAGACGACGCGTCCGGACATCGTCTCGGTCTTGCCGCTGCCGGCACCTGCCACGACCAGCGCCGGCAGCGGGGGCGCCTCGATCACCCGCTGCTGAGCCTCGGTCGGGGGCGGCTGCCCGAGGGCCGTGGCGATGTCGACCGCCGACAGGCCCGCGCCGGTCGTCCAGGTCGTCACGAACTCACCGCCGGAACGGTGTGGATGCGGCACGGATGCACGCGGCGCTGCGTGTCGGCGCAGTGCGACTCCACCTGAGCCGTGAAGCTCGAGGCCGACATCCCACGCGCGGCGCCGGCGACCCGGCGGAGGAACGCCGAACGTGATTCGTCGTCGAGCGTGTGCTGGTGAGCGATGCGATAGTCGCTCTTGGCGAGGGTCTTCGACACGATGACCAGCCGGGCACCCGCGAGCGACTCCGGCGGGGCGCCCTCGATCAGCCCCTGCTGCACGGCGACCTGGTAGGCGGCGAGCTGCGCATGCTCGAGCACACCGGAATCCGATTCCGGGTCGGTCTTGCCCGTCTTCAGGTCGACGACCACGGTCGGTCCGGCGGCATCGCCCGCCATTGTCTGCCACCCGCGCCCCCGAGCGTGGGCGTGCTCACCCGCCCCCGGCGGATACGCCTCGATCCGGTCGATGTAGCCGTGGATGATCGCCTGATTCCCGCGATCCTCCGCCACCGGATGCACCGTGGGGCCGGCGTCGTCATCGCCGAGCTCCACGGCGAAGCGGAACTCGACCTCGCTGCCGATGACCTCGCCGCGCTCACGGCGCACGTCGCCGAGGTAGGAGTGCAGACGGTCGACGAGCAGGTCGGCGCGCCGACGTTCCTTGCGTCCGATCCACTCCGTCTCGAAGTCGAGCTCGGGCCAGTGCTCGCCGACGATCGCACGCATCGCCTCGAGATCGCCGTCGGGCACGCGTTCCATCGCCTCGTGCACGATCGTGCCGATGCCCGCGGTCGGCGGCATCACGGTATCGCCGCCGAGCGCCGAGACGACCCAGTTCAGGCCGCATTCCTCGTAAGACTCCATCTTCGACGGCGACACCCGCGCCCCGGCGACCACGAGGTCGCGCAGCGGCGCATCGGTCGACGGCGGGACCACGCCGTACCATTCCGCAGACGCGGCACCCGGAACACCCTCGCGAGCAAGCACGGCGAGCTGGCCTGCCGCTTCGCGCCGCAGCGGTTCCGACGCCACCGACGTCAGGGTGCGACGGTGACGCGCGACCATGCCGCGCAGGGTCAGCGGATGCTCGGCCGAGATGTGGCGCTCCGGCGGTTCCGGTGCGGGGAGGAACGAGAAGAAAGCACTGGGTGTCATGTCATCGTCGTCGACGGCGGTGACGAGGAGCCGGTCGCGTGCGCGGGAGATGGCGCGCACGAACAGGCGGAGTTCGTCATGCAGAGCCGCACGGCGGCGATCGACGACGCCCGGGGGTTCGATGCTGACTCCGGTGCGCATCGCCTCGAGCTCGTCGGCGAGGCGCCAGGTCTGCAGCAGCCCGCCGCGGAGGCGCACGTTCGGCCAGACACCGTCCTGCACGCCCGCCACCACGACGGCGTCGAACTCGGTCCCGAGGGCGGTCGCCGGTGTCAACAGCGTGACCTTGCCCGGCCGGTCGGGTGTCGAGAGCGAATCCTCCGGCACCTCGCTGTCGAGGATGTCGCGGACGAACGTCTCGGGCTTCTCCTCGGGTGTGCGCTCGACGAACCTCTTGGCCGCATCGAAGAGCGCGACCAGCGCATCGAGCGAGCGGGCCGTCTCGGCGCCGGTGGGCAGCAACGAGATCTCGCGCCACGCGACCTGCAGGCGTCGACCGTCGACGGCGCGGGCCTGATCCCACACGCGCCAGAGCAGATCGTGAATGGTCTCCCCCTCTGCCGCGGCGCGGGAGAGAGCCGCGATCGTCTCGGCGAAGCGGGTCGCGGTGCGCGACTCGGCCGCGTCGATCAAGGTCAGGTGCGCAGGGTTCGCCATGGCCTGCCGCAGCAGTTCGCGCGCAGGTGTCGATCCGCCCTGCTCGAGCTCGATGTGCCGCAGGCGCGCGCGAAGGCGACGCAGCCCGATCGCGTCCATGCCGCCGAACGGGGTCCGCAGCGCCTCCTCGAGTGCCTGCGGCGTCCGCTCCTCGACAGGGGTCAGCGCGAGTCGCACGATGCCGACGATGTCGCGCACGATCCCTTCACTCCCCAGCGGACGTTGCACACCCGCCGCCCGCGTCGGGATCTCCCGCGCCGCGAGCTCGGTCTCCAGCGTCGTCACCTGGCGGGTGTCGTGAGCGATCACCGCCATCCGGTCCCAGCGGACGCCTTCGCTGAGGTGCCAGTCGCGCATGACGCCGGCGATGCGGTCGAGCTCCTCATGGGGCGAGGGCGCGATGAAGGTGCTCACCGCGGCACCGATATCTTCGGTCACCGGCACGGGGGCGCGTCGGTGCTCGACCCGCCCGGAGACGCCGATGGCCTGCGTCACCGTGCGCGTGAGAGCGGTGAGCGCCGGCTTCTGGCGATGCGGTCCGTCGAGCACGTGCACGCGCCCCAGTGCGCCGGCGAGCTGAGCGAAGAGCTCGGGGCTCGCCCCGCGGAAGGCGCCGGAGGAGATGTCGGGGTCACCGAACGCGAGGACGGCGATTCCCCTGCTGCGCAGCGCCCGCACCACCGCGATGCCTCCGCGCGTCAGCTCTTGGGCATCGTCGATCAGCACCACGCGGAGCGGCGCGAGCGGGCCGAGAGCTGCAGCCTCAGCCGTCTGCAGGATCGCGCTCGCCTCGCTGAGCAGATCGGCGGCGTCGCGATGAGCCGAGCGAAGCGCGTCGAGCACCGAGCGATACTCCATGAGGAAGTCGGCCGTCGCCGCCCAGACCTCGTTACCCGACGCCCGGAGCTCGTCGGGGCGTACCCCTGTCTCCGTGCACTCCGCCAGGAAGGCCCGCAGCTCGGAGCGGAACCCTTTCGACGCCCGCACGGACGGACTGAGGACATCCGGCCACGGAATCCGCGAGTCCTCGGCATCGCCCGCCAGCAGTTCCGCGATGATGCGGTCCTGGTCCGCACCGGTGAGCAGCGCCGGGGGCTCGGCGCCGTCTCGCACCATCGCTCCGCGCACCAGCTGGAACGCGAAGGAGCCGAGCGAACGAGCGAGCGGACCAGGAGTCGCCTGGTCGATGCGCACCCCGATCCGGTCGCGCAGGGCCGTCGCCGCCTGGCGGCTGGGCGTGAGGATGAGCAACTCCTCGGGACGCATGCCCGCGTCGTCGAGCAGGTGTACGACGCGGTCGACGAGGGTGCGCGTCTTGCCCGTTCCCGGCGCGCCGATGATGACCCCGGAGGCGGACGCCGCGTCGCCGATGACGGCTCGCTGCGCAGCATCCGGTGTCATGTCCTCCACGGTATCGGGGCTCGCCGACATCGTCGCGGCGCCCTGCCAGCGCGAGGTGTGCGCTCACGGCGAAACCGGCTCCGAGGGCCGATCCGGGCCGGTGCGCGCGGGGTAGAGTTGGCGTGTCCGACGAACTTCAAGGAGCACCGTGGAAATCCGCATCGGCATCATCAACACCGGCCGTGAACTGAGCTTCGACACCGGCGCGAGCGCGGACGAGGTCCGCACGCAGGTCTCCGCCGCCCTCGAGCAGAGCTCGACGCACCTGAACTTCTCCGACGTCAAGGGCAACTCGTACCTCGTCCCGACCGCGAACCTCGCCTACATCGAGCTGGGCACCGAGGAATCCCGCCGCGTCGGCTTCGTCGCCTGACCCGACGATGTACATCCTCCTCGCGCTCGTCGGTGCGTGCGCGCTCGGCATCCTCGGGCACTACCTGATCGGCGGCCGCGAGCTGCGCGGTGTCGTGGTGACCCCGGCCATCGCCACCGCGGTGTCGGCGATCGCCTACACCGGCCTGCAGTGGCTGGGCCTGGGCGAGGACAGCATCTGGCTCTGGCTCGCGAGCGTGCTCGGCGCGGCGGCGATCGCGGTCGTCGCGACGCTCGCCCTGGTCGCCGCGCGTCGTCGATCGGATGCCGAGGCCAAGGCCGCGCTCGGCATCTGATCCCCAGGAGCGAGCTGACGTGAGCGAGCGGCGCACACTGCTCTGGATCCGGATCTGCATCGCGATCATGATCGTGGGGCTGTTCGTCAGCGGCGTGACCGCTTTCCCGCTGCGCGTCGAGCTCGAGATCGGCTCCGACATCCTGCACTCGAGCCCCGTCGTGGACTGGTTCCCCGACGCCGTGGCCTGGGTGGACCGCGTGCGGGATGCGCTCGTGGATGTCGACGGACGCTACCCGTTCATCTCCTACGGCACGGACTGGCTCGCATACGCGCATCTCGTGATCGCTGTGGTCTTCATAGGGCCGGTCGTTGATCCGGTGCGCAACATCTGGGTCATCCAGTTCGGTGTGATCGCCTGCGCGGGTATCGTCCCGCTCGCCCTCATCGCCGGTGGCATCCGCGGAATCCCGGTGGGCTGGCAGCTGATCGACATCTCGTTCGGCGTGATCGGCGTGATCCCGCTCGCGTTCGCTTGGCGACTCACCCTCAGGCTCGAGCGGATGCGTGCGTTGGAAAGGAAGTCGTGAGCCCGAAGGAACGCGCCGTCTGCGTGTGCTTCGACGGTGCCCACGTCCTGCTGATGCGGCGACTCAAGGGCGGCCGGCGGTACGCCGTGCTTCCGGGTGGTGGCATCGAGCCCGGGGAAACCCTCGACCAGGCGGCAGTGCGTGAACTGGCTGAGGAGACCGGGCTCGTCGCGACCATGACCGGCCACCTCGCCACTGTCGACCACGACGATCGGCGGGCGCACTACCTGCTGATGGCTGCGTCACCCGGAGAGCCGACGCTGGGAGGGCCGGAAGCCCTCGCGGAGAGCGAGGACAACCGGTATTTGCCCGGATGGGTCCCGGTAGCCGAACTCGCAGACGAGCCGCTCGTTCCCGAGGAAGCGCGAGAGATAGTGCTGCGAGCCTTCGCGGAGAGCCTCGAGCGGATGCGCCCGGCCTAGGAGGCCAGGCTCATCGCGTCCATGCGACGCGCGTGCGCGCCCATGAGCTCGGTGTACACCGGCTCGATCCGCTCGTCGTCCTCAGCCAGGCGCTCGGGACGCAGCGCGGAGCGGCAGACCAGTATCGTGTCGCCGACGAGGCGGCGTGCCCACATCGACAGCAGCGAGCGCCACTCCTCGTCGCTCTCGATCGTCTCCTGGATGATCGCGACGATCTCGTGCCTGGCGTCGTCCTCGCGGAGGATCTCGACGACGCGGCGCCCGGTGTCGCCGTAGCTGGAGGCGAGCGCGAGGTAGAAGTCGTCGAGCATGCCGGCGGTGATGTAGACCGCGAGCAGGGTCTCCCGCGGACGCGCGCCGATGGTCTTGCGACGGAACGCATCGAGGTTCTCCCGGAACGGGAGCATCAGCTGGGTGGGGTCGTCCCCCCGCTCGGCGATGAGATCGACGATCGCGCGATGCTTGGTGAGCGCGGCGCCCGCCGCACGGGAGAGGGCTTCCTTCTCGGTGAGCTCCGGCGTCGCGCGGATCAGACGCGTGAGGGTCTCGAAGTAGCCCAGCTGCAGGTACGCGGCCTGCCCGAGGAAGCGGTTCAGCTCGGGGGCGAGTTCGGCGAAGTCGACGCGCGTCGCATCCCCCTGGTCGCCTCGGCTGCGAAGCGCGAGCACGCGGCGAGGTGCCGCATCGCGCTGCCAGAACCACTTAACCACGGGGCCTCCCCGTCACGTTCGCCACGTCGTTCACAATACTCGGGCGGAGCCGGTCTTCCGGGCCCGGACCGGCCCTCGGGTAGGCTGGGCGTGTCCCGCCGTCGGAGCGGGCCCCCGCGCCTGTGGCACATGAGACGGCGTGGATCCGTTTACGTGGCGACCCAGAGGGTCGCCGGACAGGCAATTGAACAAGTGACAACTTTCGCTGAACTCGGTGTCGACCAGGACATCGTCGACGCAATCGCGGCCAAGGGCATCGTCGATGCGTTCCCCATCCAGGAGCAGACCATTCCCCTCGGTCTCCCCGGTCAGGACATCATCGGTCAGGCCAAGACCGGAACGGGAAAGACCTTCGGCTTCGGCATCCCCGTCGTCCAGCGCCTCGGACCGAACCCGGAGCACGGCGTCAAGGCGCTCATCGTCGTGCCCACCCGCGAGCTCGCGGTGCAGGTCTACGAAGACATCGACCTGCTCACCAGCAACCGCTCGACCAGCGTCGTCGCGATCTATGGCGGCAAGGCCTACGAGGGTCAGATCGACCAGCTCAAGGCCGGCGCGCAGATCGTCGTCGGAACCCCCGGTCGTCTGATCGACCTCGCCGGCCAGCGCCTGCTCGATCTCTCGAACGCGACCGAGGTCGTGCTCGACGAGGCCGACAAGATGCTCGACCTCGGCTTCCTCGCCGACATCGAGAAGATCTTCCAGAAGGTCCCGGAGGTGCGCCACACGCAACTGTTCTCGGCGACCATGCCCGGCCCGATCGTCGCGCTCGCGCGCCGCTTCATGTCGAACCCGATCCACATCCGGGCCACCGACCCCGACGAGGGCCTCACGCAGGCCAACATCAAGCACCTCGTCTACCGCGCCCACTCCATGGACAAGGACGAGATCATCGCCCGCATCCTGCAGGCCGAGGGCCGCGGCAAGACCGTGATCTTCACGCGCACCAAGCGCGCCGCGCAGCGCCTCGTCGACGAGCTGGGCGACCGCGGCTTCAACGTCGGCGGCGTGCACGGCGACATGGGCCAGGATCAGCGCGAGCGCTCGATGGCCGCGTTCAAGGCCGGCAAGCGCGACGTGCTCGTCGCGACCGACGTCGCAGCCCGCGGCATCGACGTCGACGACGTGACCCACGTCATCAACCACACGATCCCCGACGAGGACAAGACGTACCTCCACCGCGCCGGCCGTACGGGCCGCGCGGGCAAGACGGGCATCGCCGTCACATTCGTCGACTGGGAGGACCTGCACAAATGGGCCCTCATCAACCGAGCCCTCGAGTTCGGCCAGCCTGACCCGACCGAGATCTATTCGTCGAGCCCGCAGTTGTTCGAAGACCTCGACATCCCGCAGGGAACGAAGGGCCGCCTCCGGACCGCCCCGAAGACCGAGTCGGTGAAGACCGAGCGCACGCGTCGTCCCGAGCGGGCGGCGGATGCTGCGGCCGAGGGCACCGAAGAGGGCGGCACGCGTCGTCGCCGGCGGCGTCGCAACAGCGAGAACCCGGTCGGATCGACCTTCGTCGAAGGCAGCGGTGAGGAATCGAGTGCCAGCGATCAGACCGCTCCCGCGGCGGACCGCGGCGCTGACGGCGGAGGCACGCACGACGGCGCAGGCAAGGAGCACCACGACGGCAAGCCCGCTCCGGCGCGCCGCCGCCGTCGTCGCCGCGGCGGGTCCGGCGCACCCGGTTCCGCCCCCGTCGCCGGGGCCTGAACTACTTCTGAGGGGCGGATGCTGCGCGAGCGGCATCCGCCCCTCTGTCGTCCCCGGGGCCGCCGCTCATCACCGATGCCGGCACCTGCGGCGGGTACACCCAGGTGACCAACACCACCGAGATGATCATCAGCAGGAACCACGAGGTCAACTTGCTCAGCGACACCGGCTGCCAGGAATCCACCTGGTCGGGATACACCCATGCTCCTGCCCACGTACCGATGTTCTCGGCGAGGTAGATGAACACGGCGACACCGCCGAACACCAGCAGCAGAGGCAGCCGAAGGGTTCGACGCCAGACGCGAGCATGCATGACGGTGGGGAGCCAGAGCAGCACGACGCCGATCAGCAGCACCCAGCGCAGATCCCACCACCAGTGGTGGGTGAAGAAGTTCAGATAGATCGCCGCCGCGAGGACCGCTGTCATCCAACGCCGGGGATAGCGCGTGAAGCCGAGGTCGAACAGGCGGTGGACGCGCACCATGTAAGAGCCGACCGCCGCGTACATGAAGCCGCTGAACAGCGGAACACCGCCGATGCGCAGGATGCCATCGGCCGCATAGGCCCACGAACCCGCGTCGGTCTTGAAGAGCTCCATGACCGTGCCGGTGAGGTGGAACAGCACGATCACCCACAGTTCGCGCCCGCTCTCGAGCCGGAACACGAGCATGGCGACCTGGATGAGCACCGCGGCTATCGTGAGCGCATCGTTGCGGGCGAGCGCGGCGTCGTCCGGGTACCAGAGCTGGGCGGCCACGATCACCAGCAGCAGTGCGGCGCCGAAGATGCACGCCCACGCCTGCTTCAGGACGAACACCGTGAATTCGACGAGCCCCGCGCGGATGCCGTTCGCCGGAGCGCCGAGGAGAACGCGGTGGGCTGCGGCATCGACGCGACGTTCGAGGGAAGTCGCTCGCTGCATGTCTGGTACCGTATCCGCCCTGCTCGACAGGCCGCAGGGAGTCTCCCGCCAGAATGCCGCGGATCAGGGGCGGCGCGAAGCGATTCCCGTCGCGCGGTCTATGATCCTGGCGACCATCTCGTCGGTCGTGGTGTTCTCACCGGGTCGATTGGGCTTGCCCGTGCCGTGGTAGTCGCTGGATCCGGTCACGATGAGGTCATGCGTGGCCGCGATCTCTCGGAGCTTCCGCTTGCCGGCATCCGTGTTCTCGCGGTGATCGATCTCGAAGCCGCCGAGGCCCGCGGCGATGAGCCGCTCGATGTACGGCACCGGCATCATCATGTCGCGACCGGTCACCGGATGCGCGATGACGGCCACTCCCCCGGCTTCCGTGATCAGCCGCACGGCCGTGAGCGGGTTCGGCGCGTAGTGGGGCTCGTAATACCCCTCGCGCGGATGCAGGATGCCGTCGAACGCCTCGGTCCGATCACGCACGATGCCGCGGGCGACGAGGGCGTCCGCGATGTGCGGGCGACCGACGGTCGCGTCGAGCGTGGTCTGGGCCACGACGTCGTCCCAGTGCAGGTCGTAGTCGCGTCCGATGCTGCGGACGATGCGCTCGGCGCGGCCGATGCGGTCCCCGCGGATGCGATCGGTCTCGGCGACCAGGGCAGCATCCGTCGGATCGAAGAGGTAGCCGAGCACATGCACGCTCCGCCATTCGTGCTTCGCGGAGAGCTCCATCCCGGGGAGGAAGGTCATCCCGAGCGCGACCGCAGCCTCACCCGCCTCGGCCCATCCCGTCGATCGGTCGTGATCGGTGAGCGCCATCGTCCGCACGCCGTGCACATGCGCCTGTCGGACCACCTCCGCAGGACTCTCCGTGCCGTCGGAGTGGTTGGAGTGCAGGTGCAGGTCGGCGGGACCGGCGAACCCGAGGGACGGAGTGGCCATCCTCCGAGCGTACCGAGCCAGGCGGCGGGAACTTCACAGGCGACGCTTCTAGGCTTGTCGGGATGCTTCGACTACTCGGGATCCTCTTCACGGTGCTGCTCGCGATCGCGACGGCGGTCGTGGTGTGGCCGCAGTTCTTCCGTCTCGAGCAGACCTTCCCGTTCGCGCAGCTCGTGGCGGTGCGAGGGCTGGTGCTGGGCGGTTTCCTCATCGTGGCCGCGCTCGCTCTGCTGCTGCTGCTCGCGCGTCCGCTGCGAGGCTTCGCGGCATCCGTCCTCATCGTCTCGCTGCTCGGCGCCGGCGCAGTGGGTCTGGTCGGTGCGAAGCGCGGCTTCGGAGCATCCGCCCTCCCGGAGAAGACCGAGGAGAGCGTGCGGGTCCTCACCTGGAACACGGCGGGCGAGGCCGTGCCGGCCGCGCAGGTCGCGCAGCAGATCCTCGAGCAGGGCGCCGACATCGTGGCCCTCCCCGAGACGACCCAGGCCGTCGGCGAGGAGATCGCGCTCATGCTGCGCGAGCAGGGGCGTCCGATGTGGGTCCACCACGTGCAGTTCCGCCCTGACGTGCCGGACGGTCCGCAGTCCTGGCAGACCACTGTGCTCGTGGCTCCCGAACTCGGCGAGTACTCCGTGATCGAGTCGTCGAAGGACGGCACGAGCAATACGGGCTCCGTCCCCAGCGCCGTGCTGATGCCGATCGACGGCACCGGACCGACGGTCGTCGCCGTACACGCCGTAGCGCCGCGCATCGAGGAGATGGAGCAGTGGCGCAGCGACCTGCAGTGGATCGCCGACCAGTGCCCCGAGGGCGACTTCATCCTCGCCGGCGATTTCAACGCCACGATCGACCATATGGCCGCGCTCGGAGTGGACGGCGGTGACATGGGCTACTGCCGGGATGCCGCGACGCGCACCGGCAACGGTCTCGTCGGTACCTGGCCGAGTTCGGTGCCTCCCCTGGCCGGAGTGCCGATCGATCACGTCATGGCCTCACCGAACTGGACGCCCTCCGGTTCGGTCGTGCTCGACGACGCCGGTGGCAGCGATCACCGCGCGCTCGTCGTGCAGCTCGAGCCGGCAGGCTGAACTCCCGGCTCCTCCCTCCAGGTGACAGACTGGAGGGATGAGCACCGGAGAGCGCGACACGATCGCAGAAGCCGCCGTAGAGATTCCCGCTGAGGCCACGACCGAGGCGGTCGAGAACAGCACCACGAATCGCAGGCAGCCGTTCCCGCAGGGCTTCCTCGACACGATCTCCGAGGGATGGGCGGAGCGGCCTGAGACCCTCCCGGCGCCCCGGGCCCAGGCGGCATTCGCCGCGACACGCCGCGCGGCTGTCTCTGCAGCCTTCCCCGGCAAGCGTCTCGTCCTCCCTGCCGGCTCGTTGAAGCAGCGCAGCAACGACACCGACTACGTCTTCCGCGCGCACTCCGCGTTCGCGCATCTCACCGGCTGGGCGTCGGATGCCGAGCCCGACTCGGTCCTCGTCTTCGAGCCGACGGATGCCGGACACGATGTCACCCTCCACTTCCGCGAGCGTGCCGACCGCACGACCACCGAGTTCTACGCCGACGCGACGGTCGGCGAGTTCTGGATCGGACCGCGCCCGTCACTCGCCGGCGTCGCCGCCGATCTCGCGATCGCGACCGACCACCTGCACGAATATCAGCCTCACGAGGGCGAGCTCGTCCTCGACGATGACGAGGACCTCACCCGCTTCGTCTCGGAGCTGCGTCTGATCAAGGACGAGTTCGAGATCGCCGAGATGCGCCGAGCGGTGGACATCACCGCGCAGGGCTTCGACGACATCATCCGCGAACTGCCGCAGGCGATCGATCACGCCCGAGGCGAGCGCGTCGTCGAGGGCGTCTTCCATCGCCGCGCTCGCGAGGATGGCAACGGCGAGGGGTACGACACGATCGCGGCCTCCGGCCCGCACGCCTGCTACCTGCACTGGACCCGCAACGACGGCAGTGTCGTGCCCGGCGACCTGATCCTCGTCGACGCGGGCGTCGAGGCCGACAGCCTGTACACCGCCGACATCACCCGCACGCTCCCGGTCTCCGGCACCTTCACCGAGGTGCAGCGCCGCGTGTACGAGACGGTGCGCGAGGCCGCGGATGCCGCCTTCGCCGCCGCCCGTGTGGGCGTGCGGTTCCGTGATGTGCACGCGGCAGCGATGACGGTGATCGCGGCCCGCGCGGCCGAGTGGGGTCTGCTGCCCGTGAGCGCCGACGAGGCGCTCGACGCGGACAAGGGCGGGCAGCACCGTCGCTACATGGTGCACGGCACCTCGCATCACCTCGGCATCGACGTGCACGACTGCGCGCAGGCGCGGCGCGAGATGTACTACGACGGCATCCTCGCTCCCGGCATGGTCTTCACGATCGAGCCGGGCCTCTACTTCCAGATCGACGACCTCACCGTGCCTGCCGAGCTGCGCGGCATCGGCGTGCGCATCGAGGACGACATCCTGATGACCGAGGACGGCCCCGAGAACCTGTCAGCCGGCATCCCGCGCACGGCCGACGAGGTCGAGGCCTGGATCGCCCGGGTGCAGGCCTGATCGCCGCGGGGGCACAAGGGCGAAGGTGCAGGCGCCTTTGGCGAGGTCGGCGTGGATCAGAAATGCTGCGGACTCGGCGTCCGCAGGAGCATTTGTGATCCAGCCTGATCAGTCGACCGTCAGTTCGCGACGATCTCGACCTTGAAGCCGTCGGCGTTCTCCAGCCAGCCGGCGTAGTGGTCGGGTCCACCCGCGTGGGGGTAGCGATCCTGGTAGAGCGGCCTCCATCCGTGAGCCGCGGCCGAGGCCATCACCGCATCGACTTCAGTGCGCGACCCGCCCCAGAGCGCGAGGTGGTTCATGCCGGGGCGACGCCGATCGTGCTCGTCCGCCGACAGGTTCGGGGAGTTCGTCAGGGTCACGTAGGACCCACCGGCATCCCAGGTTCGCCCGCCATCCCACGTGCCCGTGCACGCGAGGCCGAGGGACGCGAACAACCAATCCCAGGCGTCGGCCACCGCATCGAGATCCGCGACCCAGATCTCGACGTGGTGGATACCCTTCATCACTGCCGCCCGCGGAAGACGGCCGTGCGCAGCTCGACCGCCCACACCTCGCGCATTGGCATGGCAAGCGCTTCGGCGACAGCGATCTCGGCCTCGACGTCATAGGGCACGCGCACGAACTGCACGCTGAACGGGTCGGATGCCGTCGACCCGCCCTCGAGGATCACGTAGGACGGGGTCGGCTCGTCGAGGGGGTTGCCGACGCTGCCGACGTTGAACAGCGTCCGGCCGTCGACGGATCGGATGTAGGCGTCGTGGATGTCGGCATAACCGACCACATCGGGCATAGGTCCGTCCCCGGTCATCTCGGTGTTCTCGAACATCGCCGCGAACTGCTCCGCCGTGTGGTGGAAGTGCACCCGCACGTGCGGGCTCTCCGCCGACGCGTGGAACAGGCGGATCCGGCGCCCGCTGAGCTCGAGGTCTGCGCTGAGGGGAAGCCCCGACAGCCACGCCCTGCTCTCGGGTGACAACTCGTCGCGCCACCAGAGCATCTCCGGCAGGCCGTCATCGGGGATGCCGGGAAGGAAGTCGTCCCAGTTGCCCCGAACGTTCACCTCGCACACCTCCCGACACCGCGCGACGGCATCATCTCCCCGGGGGCCCTTGCCCGCGGTGTCCCCCAGATTGAAGATCCGCCGGATGCCGCGCGCCGAGATGTCGGCGAGCACGGCGTCGAGAGCCGTCAGGTTGCCATGGATGTCGGAGATCAGGGCGATGCGTTCCACACTCACCCTGTCATCCTCGCACTCAGCGGCGGATGAAGTCCGCGACGATCGGCGCCAGCGAGGCACCGATGTCGGATGCCGGGCGCTTCTGCCCCTTCACCTCGAACGTATGCCCGCCGCCCTCGATCCAGACGACGTCGGCGTTCTGGCACGTGGCGACGGCATCCTCGAACTGGGAGATCGGCTGGATGAACGGGTCGTTCGTCCCCTCGACGAACAGCTGCGGAACGCCGATGTCGGGAAGGTGCTCGATCCGCGGCTTATCCGGCCTGCCCGGTGCGTGAAGCGGATAGCCGAGATAGGCGAGGCCGTCGACCATCAGGCCCTCGGCGACGGCCATCGACGCCATCCGGCCGCCGTAGGACTTCCCCGTCGCCCAGACGGACGCGGCGGGATCGGCGGCTCGGGCGAAAGCCACGACCGCGTTCCAGGTGGCGATCGCGTGCGCCGCCGGGCCCGGCATCCGACGTCCCTGCTCGACGTAGGGGAAGTTGAAGCGCAGCGTCGAGAAGCCGAGTTCGTGGAGCGCATCGGCAAAGCCGGTGAGGAAGGGGTGGTCCTTGCCGGTGCCCGCACCGTGGGCGACGATCACGGTCTGTCCGCTGTCTCCGGCGGACCAGTCGGCCGAGACCGTCGTCGGCCCCGTCGGCAGCTCGACGGTGATCTCGACCATCAGGCGCGGACGAAGGGGATCGCGAACGGCACCCGTATGACCTTGCCCGACGTCGTGCGAACCGTGCCCATGATCACCAGCACGAGGTGCACGATCGAGAGCGCGAAGTAGATCGTGATCGGGATGCCGAGCGGATAGAAGTCCGAGGAGGGTGCCTCCGCCGTCAGCACGAACAGCAGCACGAAGTGCATGACCAGCAGAAGCGTCGAAACCATGAGGTAGGTGAGGCCCCAGTTCAGCGCGCTACGGGCGTTCTCACGGGCGGGGCCGCCGACGCGCCAGGAGGAACCGCCGCTCACGGCCATCGCGATCCCGGAGGCGAGGCCGCCGAAGAACGGGATCGGCAGCAGGATGAGGAAGCCGAGGACCCACGGCAGCAGGCCGCGTGGCGGCACCGCGGCCGGGTAGCCCGGCCCCGGGTAGCCGGGCGTGGCATAGCCGGCCCCCGGATATCCGGCGGCCGGATATCCGGGGGCTGGATATCCGGGGGCTGGATATGCCGGCGTCTGGGAGCCCTGCGGCGGGTATCCCGGAGCCGGAGCAGGAGCACCGTAGGGAGCAGGAGCGGCAGCCTGCACCGGCGGAACAGCGGACGCGGGAGGCGCGGGCGGAGGCGGAGGCACGAACTCGCCAGGACCCTGCGGTTCCTGTGCACTCATCGGGCGTCGCCCAGCGGACGCTCGACGCGGGTCGCCACGCCGGGTTCAGCGACGGGAGCGGGCTTCGGCTGCCCCGGGGCGCCGTCTTCGGGCTCGGCGACAGGATCGGCCGGCCGCGGCGGAACGACAGGCTCCGCAGCAGGCTCCGGGGACGGGTCCGCAGCAGGCTCAGGAGCCGGCACCGGCGCGGGTGCCGGCGTACCCACCGGGATCCGCTCGCCGTAGCGCGGCGGCTCGTCGAGGTTGACCGGCGGACGCACCGGCGCCGTCTGACCGGACCCGAGCACCTGCCGCGCCTTCGAGAGCGAGGCGGCGAGCACAGTCACCTCGTAGTGGTCTGCGGCGAACTGCGTGACGCTCGCGAAGTCCCGGCGCCTACGCACGATCGCGTAGGTCACCAGGCTCATCAGCATCCCCAGGGCCACGCCGATGAAGACGAACCCGACGAAGAGCTGGATGGGGACCTCGGGATTGCCGAGCACCAGGATCGCGGAGAGGAAGAGACCGAGCAGCACGCCGTTGATCGCGCCGGAGCGTGCGGCGGCGGCGTAGCCGAGCTTGCCCGTCACCCGCTCGATGGTGCGGACGCTCTGGCCGACGATGGCGATGTCGCGCGCAGGAACCTCCCCCGCGATCAACTTCGACACCGTCTTCTGGGCGTTCTCGTAGTCGCGCGTCGACGCGACGATCTCGCCGGTCTCGGTACCGCTCACAGGGCGGTTCAGCATGCTCATGCGGCCATTCTTCCACGCCCGACCATGGCGGGGCCGGGAACGCGATCCGCACGGCGTCCCCGAGCCCCGCGCACTACGCTGGGCAGGGTGAGCACACAAAGGGTTTTCGCCGCGCGCCTGGCCGGGTGCGCCGTCTTCGACCCCCTCGGCGATCGGCTCGGCAAGGTCCGCGACGTCGTCATCGTGTACCGAAGTACCGCTGCTCCCCGCGTCATCGGTCTGGTGGTCGAGATTCCCGGCCGACGTCATGTTTTCCTGTCGATCGGACGCGTGACATCGATCCGCGCCGGGCAGGTCATCACCACGGGTCTCATCAACGTGCGTCGCTTCTCGCCGCGCGCCGGAGAGGTGCGTGTGCTCGCCGAGCTCCTCGGCCGACGGGTCAGCTTCGTCGACGGCAGCGGCACCGCGGTCATCGAGGATGTCGCGATCGAGCCGAACCGTCTCGGCGAGTGGGCGGTCAGCCAGCTCTTCCTGCGTCGCCCGAAGACGAGCGCGTCGCCCTTCGCGAAGGGTCCGACGACGTTCGCGGGCTGGAGCGAGGTCGCCGAGCAGCGCACCCCGGGCGAGTCGCAGTCCGCCGAGCAGCTCGTCGCCTCGTACTCCGAGCTGCACGCCGCCGACCTCGCCAACACGCTGCTCGATCTTCCGCAGCAGCGCATGATCGAGGTCGCCGAGGAGCTGTCGGACGACCGCCTCGCGGATGCGCTCGAGGAGATGCCCGAAGACGAGCAGGTGCACATCCTCGATCGCCTCGGCGACGAGCGCGCGGCCGACATCCTCGACCAGATGGAACCCGACGACGCGGCCGACCTGCTCGCTCAGCTGCCCCCGGGCCGGCTCGAACAGCTGCTCGCGCTGATGGAACCCGAAGAGGCCGAAGACGTCCGGATGCTGCTGCGATACGGCCCGGATACCGCCGGCGGTCTGATGACCCCCGAGCCGATCATCCTCTCCGCTGATGCGACGGTCGCCGAGGCGCTGGCGCTGATCCGCCGTCATGAGCTCCACCCCGCTCTGGCGGCCGCCGTCTTCGTCACCCTTCCGCCTTTCGAGACCCCGACCGGTCGTCTGCTCGGCATGGTCCATTTCCAGCGGATGCTGCGCTACCCGCCGCACGAACGACTCGGCGCCATCGTCGACGACAGCCTCGAGCCGGTGCCCGTCACCGCCTCCGCCGCCGAGGTGGCCCGGATGCTCGCGAGCTATGACCTGGTCTCTCTTCCGGTGATCGACGCCGCGCACCGCCTGGTGGGAGCGATCAGCATCGACGACGTGCTGGACTATCTGCTGCCCGATGACTGGCGCTCGCATGACGACGACGCGCCGGCACCCGCCGCGAAGGAGGTGCTGTGATGGCCCGCTCATCACCCCGCCTGGACGCGCCCCTCGGCCGTGGCACACCGCTCAGCCGGGGCACGACCCGGTCGCGGCCGACCTCGCGCGATCGTTTCGGCCGCTTCACCGAATGGGTCGCCCGCGCGATGGGAACTCCGGTGTTCCTCCTGATGCTCACGCTGTTCTGCGTGGCCTGGATCCTCTGGAACACGCTGACGCCAGATCACCTGCGGTTCGATGACGCGGCTCTCGGGTTCACGGCGCTCACCCTGATGCTCTCGCTGCAGGCTTCGTACGCCGCGCCCCTGATCCTGCTGGCTCAGAACCGGCAGGACGACCGCGACCGGGTGCAGATCGAGCAGGACCGTCAGCGTGCCGAACGCAACCTCGCCGACACCGAGTACCTCGCCCGTGAGATCGTCGCGCTGCGGATGTCGCTGGAGGAGCGCAACACCCAGCTCGTCACGCGCGATGTGCTGCGGCACGAGCTGAAGGCGCTGCTCGCCGAGCTCGAGTCCGACGAGGAGAAGCCTTCAGGAGAGAAACCCTCGCGGGGCACCACGTCATGACGTCGGCCGACAGAGTCCGTGCCGCCGTGGCAGCGGTCACGGACCCGGAGCTGCGCCGTCCGATCGGCGACCTCGACATGGTGCGCGACATCGAGGTCGAGGGCGATCTGGCTCGGGTCGGGATCGTCCTCACGATCGTCGGCTGCCCGGCAGCGGCACGCATCGAATCGGATGTGCGGCAGGCCGCGGCATCCGTCCCCGGCATCGCAGCGGTGGATGTGTCGGTGGGCGTGATGACGCCGAGCGAGCGCAAGGCGCTCACCGAGAAGCTCCGCGACGGCCGCCCGGCCCGTCAGATGCCCTTCGGCCCCGATTCGCTCACCCGCGTCATCCTCGTCTCCAGCGGCAAGGGCGGCGTGGGCAAGTCCACCGTCACCGCGAACCTCGCCGTCGCCCTCGCTGATCAAGGCCTCGCCGTCGGGCTGGTCGATGCCGACGTGCACGGCTTCTCGATCCCCGGACTGCTCGGCATCCCTCCGCAAACGCAGCCGACGCGCATCGACGACCTCATGCTTCCCCCCGTCGCGCATGGTGTGAAGACCATCTCGATCGGCATGTTCCTCCGCGACGGCGAGGCCGTGGTGGCCTGGCGGGGACCGATGCTGCATCGCACCGTCTCGCAGTTCCTCACGGACGTGTTCTTCGGCGACCTCGACGTGCTGCTCATCGACATGCCTCCGGGCACGGGTGACATCGCGATCTCGATCGGCCAGCTGCTGCCGCACGCCGAGGTGCTCGTCGTCACGACCCCTCAGGCCGCGGCATCCGACGTCGCCATCCGCAGCGGCCTGGTCGCCCGGCAGACCGGCCAGCGGGTGATCGGGGTGATCGAGAACATGGCCGCCTACACCCTGGCCGACGGCACCGTGGTCGACCTGTTCGGCTCCGGCGGGGGCGCGTCCGTCGCCGCGGCTCTGTCGGAAGGCGCGGATGACGTGCCGCTGCTCGCATCCATCCCCCTGAGCCCAGCGCTTCGCGAAGGGGGGGACATCGGTGTTCCGATCGTCACCGCGGAGACGACGGATGCCGCCGCTTCGACGATCCGCGACCTCGCACGCTCGCTCGCACGCCGGGGGCGCGGCCTGTCCGGCCGCTCCCTGCCGATGTCCGTCGGCTGAGCGGTCGCCCGAGGGGCCGAGCGTGGGAGGATGGGACGATGCCCCCACGCTCGCTGACAGTCGATGAGCGCCTGCTGCGGAGGATGGCCCGCGACGCCGCGATCTACTCGCTCACTCGCCCGGCCGCGATCGTCATGTGGGTCGCACTCGCGGCCGCGCTCGTCGTCAGCATCCTCAACCTGTCCGGACTCGTCACCGAAGGCCGGGATGACGGCGGCTTCGCCGCATGGATGCCGCCGCTGATCATCGCACTCGCCGCCGGGGCCGTGATCATGTCGATCTCGAGTGCCCGTCATGCCGTGCGGGCCGCGATGCCCCCGCAGACCGTCGTCTGGGTGTCGCTCGAGGACGAGGTGCTGCGGGTGGGCAGCGGGGACCGCCGATCGGTCATCGCGTACGACACATTCCAGGGCGTGCGCGTCGGCACGGATGCCGTGCTGCTCAAGGTGCGGGATACGACCGTCGCTACGGCGATCCCCCGCGCTCTGCTGAGCGACGACGATATCGCCGCGCTGCGCGCGAAGATCGCCTGACGCACGACGAGATCAGGTGGACTCGGGGTCGTACGGCGGCCGGTTCTCGGCGTTGAACACCTGCGGAACACGAGGAGCCACGGGTTCCGCGATCGTCGCGCGCGCCTGGGTCGGCGTGGCGGGCTTCGGCTCTTCCATCAGAGCGTCGCGGATGATGCGGCGCGGGTCGTACTGGCGCGGGTCGAGCTTGCGCCAGTCGACGTCGTCGAGCTCGGGGCCCATCTCCTGACGCATCTTCGACTTCGTGTCGCGGACGTACTCGCCGGCCTTGCGAACCCAACGGGAGAATCCCTCGGCCGCCCTCGGAAGACGCTCCGGGCCGATGATGAGCACGGCGATGAGGCCGATCAGCAACAGCTTCTCGAAGGTGAGCCCGAACGTCATGTCCCCAGGCTACCGCCGCGCCTGCGCTCTTCGCGCCCATCGAGCGAATAGCCTGGCAGGAACACCCATGCAGGCAGAGAAGGGCAGGCCATGAGCGAGCACGAAGCCAACGCGCGATTCCTCCGCGAATCCATCGTCGAGCCGGATGCCATCGCTCGCGCGCGAGCCCACGCGGTCGAACTCGGAGCGGCACCGGTCAGCGCCGTCGTCGGTTCGCAGATCGCCGTGCTCGCCGCCGCAACCGCCGCCCGCTCGATCGTGGAGATCGGCACCGGCGCGGGCGTCTCGGGACTGTGGCTGCTGCGCGGCGCACCTCACGCCGTGCTCACCTCGATCGACAACGAGCCCGAGCATCTCGCCGCCGCGCGTCAGGCGTTCTCCGACGCGAAGGTGCCGTCGACCAAGGCCCGGTTCATCACCGGACGCGCTGCGGACGTGCTCCCCCGCATGAACGAAGCGTCCTACGACATCGTGCTGGTCGACGCCGACCCCGAGAACGTCATCGCGTACGTCGAGCACGGCCTGCGGCTCGCGCGCAGCGGCGGCATCGTGTTGGTACCGCGAGTGCTCGGTGGCGGACGTGTGGCCGACCCTGTGCAGCGGGATGAGATCACCGCTGCGTACCGCTCGCTGGTCCAGGAGACGCAGGAGTCCTCGGCAGTCCTCGCGACGGTCTCCCCCGCGGGCGAAGGCCTGCTGCAGCTCGTCAGCATCGCCGACCGCGCCTGACCCGCGCACCTGCCCACGAGAAGCGACGAGAAGAGGGCGACGGATCCGAAGATCCATCGCCCTCACAGATCCGTAGAACGGATCCGGGTCGATCAGGCCGGTGCCACGACGGCGGCGAGCACGTCGTGAAGTTCCTTGGCCTCGGCGTCGTTCACGGAGACGACCAGACGGCCGCCGCCTTCGAGCGGAACGCGCACGATGATGAGTCGCCCTTCTTTCACGGCCTCCATGGGTCCGTCTCCGGTCCTCGGCTTCATCGCTGCCATCGTGGCTCCTTTTCCTCCGGTGGTATGTGACGAGTTTATCGGGTGTGACCGGCGCCTGGACGTCACCTGTGAGAATTGCACCGGTCATTCATCTTCAGGGCACCTGCCAGAACGTGTTCCCGAGTGCGTACATCGGGTAGATCCAGAGCCATTGACCGAGGAGACACAGGGCCAGCACGCCGACACGCCAGGGCCGTGACCGCGGCACTGCGACCGCTCCCCACACGGGGCTCAGCGGCAACAGCAGCCGGAAGGTGCTCGACTGCGGGAAGAACACCGCCAGCAGGTAGAGGAGGTAGCTCGCGCTCCAGAGCCGCAGATCCGGCCCGAGTGCGCGCACCTGTGGGAGGGACAGCAGCGCGGCGCCCGCCGCGACGACGAGCAGAACCAGAGCCACCGGCGCCGCCCAGGTGGGAAGCGCCCAGAAGCCGAACCAGAACTGGGACGCCTGCACCCATCCCTCGAACGGCACGAAAGCCTCGACGCCGCCCGCGACCCAGTGACGACGCCACGCCAGCTCCGTCGCGAGATACGCACCGGGATCGCCGGTGACGATTCCGGCGATGACCTGCCACGCGAAGCCGGTCGCTGTCGCGAGCGCACCGAGGGCGATGATGTGCGTGATCTCCCTCGCGGTGAGCGGATCGTCGCGCCGACGGACCCCGCGCAGGATGCCGTGCAGACCCAGGTACAGCGCGAAGGCCAGGATTCCCGGCCTGGTGAAGCCCATCACCGGGACGAGCAGATAGAGCCAGGCATAGCGCCGTCGCGTGGTCGCGTCGAGTGCGAGGAAGAGCAGCAGCAGGAACAGCGTCTCCGCGTATCCGACCTGGAACATCGCGGCGAGCGGGCCCGCCGCGAAGAACACGACGGCCCACATCGCCGCCGATACGCCGATGCGGTCGCGGAGCAGGCGGTGCAGCGCCAGGCATGCGAGATAGCCGGCCACCGAGGAGAGCACGAGCGCGCCTGCTCCCCACGACCCGAGCACGAAGCCGATCGCCTTGGCCGCGTAGGCGAAGACCGGCATGAACGCCCAGGGGTTCTCTGCGACGTCGCCGGACTCGGTCAGCGGGAGAACTGCCGGATACCCGGATTCGGCGACGAGCCAGTACCACTGCGCGTCCCATCCGACGACGAAGTCGGTGAGACCGGCATCCGCCCCGAAGCGGGAAGACGAGGTGGAGAGGGATGCCGCCGCGATGAGGAATCCGGTGGTGACCAGTCGCGCCGCGAGATAGACGACGGCGATGCGCAGCGCCAGCGGCATCCGCGCCCAGCGTCGTGCAGTGCTCAGCGCGAGGTGAGCCATGCGCGCAGGCCCTGCTCCACGGCGTCGATCTGCGCGAGCGGAACGCGCTCCTCGTCGTGGTGGGCGAGATGCGGGTCGCCGGGGCCGTAGTTCACCGCGGGGATGCCGAGGGCCGAGAAGCGTGCGACGTCGGTCCACCCGTATTTCGGCCGCGGTTCGGCTCCGACGGCTTTCACGAACTGCTGCGCGATCGGGGCATCGAGTCCCGGGCGGGCGCCCTCGGCGGCATCCGTGATCTCGACGTCGAATCCGGCGAGCACGCCGCGCACATGTGCCGCGGCGTCGGCGGCCGACTTGCTCGGGGCGAAGCGGTAGTTCACCTCGACCTCGCAGGCGTCGGGGATCACGTTCCCGGCGACGCCGCCGGTGATCCGCACGGCGCTCAGGCTCTCGCGGTACACGAGACCGTCGACCGGCACTTCCCTGGCGCGGTACTCGGCGAGGCGGGCGAGGATGGGCGCTGCACGATGGATGGCGTTCTCGCCGATCCACGCGCGGGCGGCGTGCGCGCGGACACCGGTCGTGCGCACGATCGCGCGCAGCGTGCCGTTGCATCCTCCCTCGACCTCGCCGTTGGACGGTTCGCCCAGGATCGCGAAGTCCGCCTGGAACAGCTCCGGACGTACCGCGGCGAGCAGCCCGAGGCCGTTCTTCGAAGCCTCGACCTCTTCGTTGTCATACCACATCCAGGTGATGTCGATCGCGGGATCCGTGAGCTCCGCGGCGAGTTTCAGCTGCACGGCCGTGCCCGCCTTCATGTCAACCGTGCCGCGCCCCCAGAGGTAGGGCGTGCCTTCGATCTCGACGTCGCGGGTGGGGACGTTCGCGTTGATGGGCACCGTGTCGATGTGCCCCGCGATCGCGACGCGCTGTGCACGGCCGAGATTCGTGCGGGCGACGACGGTGTTGCCGTGGCGGATGACCTCGAGGTGCGGCAGCGGTGCGACGGCCGCCTCGATCGCGTCGGCGAGGACCTTCTCGTCTCCGGAGACGCTCGGGATGTCGCACAGTGCGCGGGTGAGTTCCACCGAGGAAGTGGTCAGATCGAGCAGCATGCCATCAGCCTACTTACCCCGTCATGCGTGACGTCTCCGACCGGCGGGCGCGCTAGCGTGGAAGCATGACGGACTCGCGCAGCGTATGGGGAATCGGACTGACCACGATCGCCGGAGACGGCACGGTCCTGGACGCGTGGTACCCCGAAGTCCGCACCGGATCGCCGTCCGCGGGCGATGCTGCGGCGGCTTCGGCCACTTGGCTGTCCCTCACCGGTCCTGACGAGCGCCGCAACGTCACCGTCGAACTCGTTCAGCTTCAGATCGATCTGGGCACCCCGCCGGCCTCCACGGCCGACGCCTACCTGCGCCTGCACGCCCTGTCGCACCTCGTGGTGCGACCGAACGAGCTGAACCTCGACGGCATCTTCGGCCACCTGCCCAACGTCGCCTGGACCAACGCGGGGCCCGTGCACCCCGCCGACGCGGCTCGCCTGCGTCCGGTCCTCCAGCGCGCCGGCATCCAGGTGCAGGGCCTCGACAAGTTCCCGCGCCTGACCGACTACGTGCAGCCCGCCGGCGTCCGCATCGCCGACGCCTCCCGCGTACGCCTCGGCGCATACCTCTCCCCCGGCACGACCGTGATGCATGAGGGCTTCGTCAACTTCAACGCCGGCACGCTGGGCGCCTCGATGGTCGAGGGTCGCATCTCGCAGGGCGTCGTCGTGGGCGACGGCAGCGACATCGGCGGCGGTTCCTCGATCATGGGGACGCTGTCGGGCGGCGGCACGCACCGCGTCTCGATCGGAGCACGCACGCTGCTGGGAGCCAACGCCGGCATCGGCATCTCCCTCGGCGACGACTGCATCGTCGAAGCCGGGCTCTACGTCACCGCGGGCACCAAGATCGTGCTGGTCGACGGACCCGTCACCCCCGACGGCGGCAGGAAGACCGTGAAGGGCGCGGACCTGTCCGGCCAGGACGGCCTCCTGTTCCGCCGCAACTCGCTGAGCGGGGCCGTCGAAGCTGTGCGTCGTGCCGGTACCGGCGTGACGCTCAACGAGGCGCTGCACGCCTGAGGCACCGCCGCCGGCGACCGCTCCGCCTGCGTGGCGAGTCTCCTCCCAGGTTGTGCGTGATAGTGTCGGCACGACGTTCCTCGCGATGCGAGACGTCTGCGTCGTCGACACGCTCCCGCGCCACTAGCCTGGTTCTGGCCATTTCGAACGGCGAAACGATGCGCGATCCCGCGCCGTCGCCCACCTTCCGCACCCGGCCCTGATGGTTCGTGCGTGCACTCTCGGAGATATACCCCTATGACTTCCTTCCTCGATCTCGGCGTGCCCGCCGACCTCGCCGCCGTCCTCTCGAAGGACGGCAAGACCGAGGCGTTCGCGATTCAGCGCGACACGCTTCCCGACTCCCTCGCAGGCCGTGACCTGCTCGGCCGCGGCCGCACCGGCAGCGGCAAGACGATCGCGTTCGCGCTCCCCCTCGTCACTCGCCTCGCCGCTTCGTCGCGCAAGAGCCGCCCCGGACACCCCCGCGGCCTGGTTCTCGCCCCGACCCGTGAGCTGGCCACCCAGATCGCGGCAACGATCGCGCCGCTCGCCGAGGCCAAGGGCCTTCGCGTCACGACCGTGTTCGGCGGCGTCAGCCAGCGCCCGCAGGAGCAGGCCATGCGCAACGGCGTCGACATCGTCGTCGCGTGCCCCGGCCGCCTCGAAGACCTCATGAAGCAGCGTGTCGTGCAGCTCGACGCCGTCGAGGTCACCGTGCTGGATGAGGCCGACCACATGGCCGACCTCGGCTTCCTGCCCGGTGTCACGCGCATCCTCACCGCGACGCCGACCGGTGGTCAGCGACTGCTGTTCAGCGCGACGCTGGATCGCGGCATCGACACCCTCGTCCGCCGCTTCCTCTCGAACGCCGTGAGCCACGAGGTCGACGAGGAGAGCGTGCCCGTCGGCGAGATGACGCACCGCGTGCTGGTCGTCGACTCGACCGACAACAAGACGGCTCTCGTGCGCGACCTCGCGTCCGGCACGGGCCGCCGAATCCTGTTCACGCGCACCAAGCACCAGGCGAAGAAGCTCGCCAAGTCGCTCACCGCCGCCGGCATCCCGGCCGTCGATCTGCACGGCAACCTGTCGCAGAACGCACGTGAGCGCAACCTCAGCGCCTTCTCGGCCGCTCCGGCCGACGGTGGCGTGCGCGTGCTCGTCGCGACCGACGTCGCGGCCCGAGGCGTTCACGTCGACAACGTCGACCTGGTCGTCCACGTCGACCCGCCCGTCGAGCACAAGGCGTACCTGCACCGCTCGGGTCGTACCGCGCGTGCCGGCGCTGCCGGAACCGTCGTCACGGTCGTGCTCCCCGAGCAGCGCCGCGACGTCAAGGATCTGCTCCGCAAGGCCGCGATCGACGCACCGCTGGAGAATGCGACGCAGGATGCCATCTCGGGTCTCGTTCCCGAGCGCGCAGAGCACGTCCGCCCCGCACCGGTCCAGGCGCAGCAGCCGCAGCGTCAGGCCAAGCAGCGTCCGGCCGGCGGAGAGCGCCCCGGCGCATCCACTCCCCCTGCACGCCGCCGTCGTCCCCGCTCCGGTCAGGGCGGACAGGGCGGCGCAGCTCGTCAGGGCGGCGCAGCGCGCCAGGGCCAGGGCGGCGGCCGCGGCTACCAGGGCCGCTGATAGCCACTCTCTGAAACTCTGATCTGATCTGCCCGCAGATCGGTTGACGCGAAAGGTCGCCGTGCACTCGTGCCGGCGACCTTTCGCGTCACCTCGCAACCGAAGCGGTCGCGGCGTCAGTGCCGGACCGACTCCAGCACGACGGGATCCGAGCATCCGCGCGCGAATCCCTCGAGGCGGCGCCGGATCTCGAAGCCGAGCACGCGGGCGCCGATCCACTCGGCGATCGGCGCGAGCCAGGCCGGCCGGCAGGAGAAGTTGTACTTCCACACAGCTCTGGCGCCCTCGGGGACGGCCGTGAAACGCCACCCACCGCCGAGCTTCTCGAAGAACCACGGGCCGCTCTCCATCACCATCCCGACGTTCGTCGGAGGCGCATACGAGACGTAGCTGCTCACCATCGCGAAGCCGAAGCGCTGTCGCGTGAAGGTACGGACGCCTGTGGCGGCGGCATCCGCATCATCGAGGAAATGCTGCTCGCTGATGAACGGGTCCCAGCGGCGACGGATCGCGCCTGTCGTCTGCGATACGGCGAACGCCGTCGCGGCATCGACAGCGACGACGGTCTCGGCGCTGACGACGGGCATCGGATGCCGGCCGCTCAGCGCGTCGGGAAATGGCGCTCCGGAGATCCTGTGTAGAGCTGCTGCGGGCGACCGATCTTCGTCTGCGGGTCGAGCTGCAGCTCTCGCCACTGCGCCAGCCAGCCCGGCAGGCGGCCGATGGCGAAGAGCACCGTGAACATGCGTGTGGGGAAGCCCATCGCCTTGTAGATGACGCCGGTGTAGAAGTCGACGTTGGGGTACAGGCGACGCTCGCGGAAGTAGTCGTCGGCGAGCGCGAGCTCTTCGAGCTCCTTGGCGAGGTCGAGGAGCGGATCGGTGACGCCGAGGGAGGACAGCACCTCATCGGCGGCATCCTTGACGAGCTTGGCTCGCGGGTCGTAGTTCTTGTACACCCGGTGCCCGAAGCCCATCAGCTTCACGCCCTCTTCCTTGTTCTTCACCCGCTCCACGAAGCGCGACACGCTCTGGCCGGAATCACGGATCTGGCCGAGCATCGTGAGCACGGCCTCGTTCGCGCCGCCGTGCAGCGGACCGGACAGGGCCTGGATGCCGGCGGAGATCGACGCGAACTGGTTGGCGCCGGTGGAACCGACCAGACGGACGGTCGACGTGGACGCATTCTGCTCGTGGTCCTCGTGCAGGATGAGGAGCAGTTCGAGCGCCTTCGACATGACCGGGTTGATCTCGTACGGCTCGGACAGCACGCCGAAGTTCAGCTTGAGGAAGTTGTCCACGAAGCTCAACGAGTTGTCGGGATAGAGGAATGCCTGGCCGACGCTCTTCTTGTGCGCATACGCCGCGATCACGGGGAGCTTGGCGAGCATGCGCACCATGTTCAGCTCGACGTGCTCGGGGTTGTGCGGGTCGGTCTGGCCCTCGTAGTACGTCGAGAGCGCGGCGACCGCCGACGAGAGCACCGACATCGGATGGGCCGTGTGCGGCAGCGCCGAGAAGAAGCGCTTGAGGTCTTCGTGCAGGAGAGTGTGACGCCGGATCTTCTCGTCGAACTCCGAGAGCTCGGAGGCCGAGGGCAGCTCGCCGTAGATCAGCAGCCAGGCCACCTCGAGGTAGCTCGTGGAGCCGGCCAGCTGCTCGATCGGATACCCGCGGTAGCGCAGGATGCCCTTGTCACCGTCGATGAACGTGATGTCCGACTTCGTCGAGGCAGTGTTGACGAACCCGTAGTCCAGGCCCGTGTAGCCGGTCTGCCGGGTCAGAGTCGAGAAGTCGATGCTGTCGTGGCCTGCCGTGCCGCGCACCAGCGGGAACTCGGCGGTCGTGTCGCCGATCGTCAGCTTCGCCGTCTGGTCTGCCGCTGCACTCACGCGGGCCTCCTCGTGGTGTCCGACCGTCAGCGCGTCGCATCGGTGTCGGACAAGATCTTGATCAAGCCGGAATTTAGGGGGATCTCACGGCGCCGAAGCGCCAGGTCGGGTTACGACCGAATCGCTTTTACAGCCTAGTAGGCACACAGGCCTACTGTGACATTCACCAAACAGTCAGCCGTTCTGAAGAGGTGTTCTACAGATCAGCGTCATGGAGGCGGCGCGCGGCCTCGGCCACCCGATCCGTCGCCGCGGTCAGCGCGAGCCTCACGTGCTGCCCGGAGGCGGTGCCGTAGAACGGCCCTGGACCCGCGAGGATGCCGAGGTCAGCCAAGCGCCCCATCGACTCCCAGGCATCCCGTCCCTCCGTCGCCCAGAGGTAGAGGCCCGCTTCGGAGCCGTCGATGCGGAATCCCGCTGCTTCCAGAGCCGGACGCAGCGTGTCGCGCCGCGTGCGGTAGAGCTCCTTCTGAACGGCGACGTGCTCGTCGTCGCCGAGAGCGATCGCCATGGCATGCTGCACGGGCGCAGGAGGCATCAGACCGAGATGCTTACGAGCCGTGAGCAGGTCGCCGACGATGCGCGCGCAGCCTGCGACGAAAGCGGCACGGTAGCCTGCGAGGTTCGACTGCTTGCTCAGGGAGTACACGCTGAGCAGATTCGACCGCGTGCCGCCTGTCACGCGGGGGTCGAGGATCGACGGGATGGGCTCGGTCGCCCACGCACCGTCCCAGCCGAGCTCTGCGTAGCACTCGTCGCTCGCCAGAACGGCACCGAGTTCGCGGGCACGCCGGACGGCGGCGCTCAGCTCGTCCACGGTCCAGGTGCGCCCGTCAGGGTTTCCCGGAGTGTTGATCCAGATCAGCTTCGCGCCCTCGGGCCACTGCGCGGGGTCGTCCGCGGCGACCGGCGTCGCTCCGACCACGCGAGCGCCGACCTCATAGGTGGGATAGGCGACGCGCGGGTGCACGACGATGTCGCCGGCGCCGAGTCCCAGCAGGGTCGGCAGCAGCGCGACGAGCTCCTTCGAACCGATCGTGGGGAGCACGTTGTCGACCGTCAGGTCGGGCACCCCGCGGCGACGCGCGTACCAGGCGACGATCGCCTCGCGGAGTGTCGATGTGCCGAGGGTCTGCGGATAGGCGTGCGCATCGGTCGCCTCCGCCAGAGCCCGGCGGATGATCTCCGGCGTCGGGTCGACGGGCGAGCCGACGGACAGGTCGACGAGACCCTGCGGGTGCAGGGCGGCGCGCTCGCGGAACGGCACCACGGCGTCCCACGGGTAGTCGGCGAGGTCGTGGACGCTCACGGACGGCGCCTACTCGCCCTGAGGCGGCAGGGCGGCGATGATCGGGTGGTCGAACGTGTAGACGCCGACCTTCGCGGCACCACCGGGCGACCCGATCTCGTCGAAGAACTCGACGTTGGCCTTGTAGTAGTCCTGCCACTCGTCAGGCAGATCGTCTTCGTAGTAGATGGCCTCGACGGGGCACACGGGTTCGCACGCTCCGCAGTCCACGCACTCGTCCGGGTGGATGTACAGCGAGCGTTCACCCTCGTAGATGCAGTCAACGGGGCACTCGTCGATGCAGGCGCGATCCTTGACATCGACGCACGGGAGGGCGATCACATACGTCACTCCCCCAGTCTACGACTCGCGAACGACCGCAGCCTCCGCAGCCGGCGTCTCGGTGCGCACCGGGATCCTCGAGAACGACGGCCAGGCGACGACCAACAGCACGAGACCGGCGACCAGATAGGTCCAGATGCGTCCGGCGAGCGAATCCGCCACGACGACCGACCCGCCCGGGCCGACGCCGGAGATCAGCACCAACATCCCGAGCATGCCGAGACCGGCAGCGACCGCCGCGCCCCGGTCATGCGTGAGTGCGCGCACCGCGATGAGGATCGCCCCGCAGGCGATCGCACCGACGATCAGGCCGACCGGGATCGGTCCCCACATGAGACTGTGGCCGATGGTCCCCGCCACGCCGTAGACGCCGCCCACGAGGGCGGCCGCGACCCACGACAGGACTCTCGACACCCAGCTCACGCGCACCTGTCGATCCTACCGGCGGGGCCTGTGCATCCGTCGCGGCGTCTCGGGCTCCGGAGCAGGAGTCAGGCGGCGAGTCCGAGCAGCCGCAGGAGCGCCGCCACCAGTGCCGCCGCGGCGACGACGACGAGGAACGACTGCCGCAGCCACAGGAGACCTCCGGCGATGAGAAGGGCGGGCACTCGGGCATCCACGGTGATCGCCTGCCCGTCGCCCAGCGACTGCACGGCGACCAGAGCAGCCAGCAGCGCGACGGTCAGGAGGTCCGAGATGCGTGCGGGCCGCGGAGCCTCGAGCACCTTCGGCGGCACGAGGTACCCCACCGCCTTCAGCGCGAGGCAGATCAGCGCGGCCAGCAGAATCGCGCTCCACAGGCTCATGAGATCGCCCCCTCGCCGGTTTCGTCCCCGGTCCCGGACGGCCGACCGAGCCAGTTGAACCAGCCGACGACGATGGCGACGAGCGCCGCCACCAGTACCGGCAGCCCTGGCATGAGGAAGGGCGTGAGCGCCGCCGCGACCACCGCAGCGGCGATACCGACCGCGATCGCCTGCCGCTCCTTGAGCCGAGGCCAGAGCAGCGCCAGGAAGGCTGCGGCCGCCGCGGCATCCAGCCCCCACATCTTCGGATCGCCGAGCACGTCTCCGACGAGGGCGCCGACGAGGGTGGTGAGGTTCCAGCCGATGAAGATGCCGATTCCCGTCACCCAGAACCCGACCTGGCGCAGCCGGGGGACGGTCTGCGAGATGGCTACCGCCGTCGACTCGTCGATCGTGAAGTGCGCGGCGGCGGCGCGGCGGACCGGTCCCCCGCCGACGAGCGGCGACATGCGCATTCCGTAGGCCACGTTGCGCACGCCGAGGAGCGCAGCGGAGGCCACGGCGGACGGCAGCGCCGAGAGCCCGCCTGCCGTGAAGACGCCGACGAACGCGAACTGCGATCCACCCGTGAACATCAGCAGGCTGAGCACGCACGTCTGCCACACGTCGAGACCGGATGCCACGGCCAGCGCTCCGAAGGAGATGCCGTAAGCGCTGGTCGCGAGCACGACACCAAGGGCCTCGCGCCAGACCTCGCGCTCGGGGCTCATACGAGCCGCCCAGCCGACGTCGTTCGTTCCGGTGAACACATGACTATCATTCTGAACACGGTGCGATGCATAGTCAAGCGAACGAACGTTTGACATGATGAACACATGGAGGATCTCCGCACCCGCATCTCCCGCACTCTCCGCCGCGAGCGAGAGTCCGTCGGCCTCTCGGTCTCCGAGCTCGCACGACGCGCCGGCGTGTCGAAGGCGACCGTCTCACAACTCGAGAGCGGCGCGGGCAACCCGAGCGTCGAGACGCTCTGGGCACTCGGCGTGGCCCTCGGCGTCCCGTTCGCGGTGCTGGTGGATCAGCAGGCCAACGCTCCCACGCTGATCCGCGCCGACGATCTCGCCGGTGTTCCCTCCTCCGCGGCGGCGTACAGCGCAACCCTGCTGTCGGCCAGCCCTCCAGGCGCGCGCCGCGACGTGTACCTGATCCAGGCCGAGCCGGGCGATCCCCGGTTGTCCGACCCCCACCATCCGGGCACGATCGAGCACGTGATCCTGATCGCGGGGAGCGCGCAGGTCGGTCCGGTGTCGGAGCCCATCCTGCTGAACCCCGGCGACTACCTGACCTACGCCGGCGACGCTCCGCACATCTTCGAGGCGACGGCACCAGGTACGAGCGCTGTGCTCATCTCGGAACTACGGTGAGGGACGCTCAGCGCCGGGGTCAGTACCAGTTCATCGCCTGCGAGTGCCCCCAGGCGCTGCACGGGGTGCCGTAGACGGCATCGATGTAGCCGAGGCCCCACGCGATCTGCGTCGCGGCGTTCGTCTGCCAGTCGCTTCCCTCTGACGCCATCTTGCTGCCGGGGAGGGCCTGCGGGATGCCGGTGGCACCGCTCGGGTTGTAGGCCTGGTAGTTCCAGCCGGACTCCTTGTTCCACAGCGAGTCGAGGCAGGAGAACTGGTCGCCTCCCCAGCCGTAGCGGCTCGACATCAGCTGCTGCGCCGTTGCCTTCGCGCCGTCGACGGTGTTCCCCGATGCGAGGGCGGCGGCGGCAGCCTCGGCTTCGGCGGCGGCGGCCGCAGCGGCTGCCGCGGCAGCGTCGTCGGCGGCCTTCTTCTCCTGCGCTGCGGTGAATGCGCTCTGCAGCGCCGCGGTGGCCGATGCCAGCGTGGTCGTCTCGGTCTCGACCTCAGTGGTGAGCACGGCCACCACGAGTGACGACATCGCGTCACGATCCTGGAGCGCATCGATGTCGCTTTGCAGTTCCGAGACGTCGATGGGCGGAGCAGCGCTCACCTCGAGGCCCGAGGAGGCGACGTCGTAGGTCAGCGCCTGGGCGCTGAGCACCGCGTCCTTCGCCTCGATCAGGGGCATCGCCGCGTCGTCCGCGAACTTCGCGAGCGGCTCGACTCCGGTCACCATCTGCGTGACGGCGGACGTCGCGTCCGGCATCTCGGATCCGGATGCCGGCGCAGAGACCATGCCGGCGGTGAGGGTGATGCCGAGAAGCGCGGCGGCTGCCGTACCGACGATCATCATCGGGCGCCGAGTGACGGCGTCGCGGGCGGATGCCGCATCGGAGGCGCGCCGAAGCGCACGGGTTTCATGGAGCATGGGTTCGACTTTCGGGTCGTCGTACGCCCTCGCAGGAGACTCATCGGGAGCTCGTCCCAGGCGCAAGTGCTCGAGTCTGTCTCATGTTCCTGAACGAAAAATCTGTCTCACCTGGGATTTACATGAGAAGAGGGCCCCGCACGCGCTTCTTGGCGCGTGCGAGGCCCTCTGCAAGTTCTCCGAAGCGGGGGTCAGGCGTTCGCGTCCTGACGCTTGAGACGCGCGGTGTCCCGCGCGCGGGTGTTCGCGTCGAGATTGACCTTGCGGATGCGCACGACCTCGGGCGTCACTTCGACGCACTCGTCATCGCGAGCGAACTCGAGGCTCTCCTCCAGCGTCAGCTGACGCGGCGGGGTCATCGACTCGAACGTGTCGGAGCTCGCTGCACGCATGTTGGTGAGCTTCTTCTCCTTGGTGATGTTCACGTCCATGTCGTCGGCGCGCGAGTTCTCGCCGATGACCATGCCCTCGTAGACCTCCTGCGTGGGCTGCACGAAGAACGACATGCGCTCCTGCAGGGCGATCATGGCGAAGGGGGTGACGACGCCCTGGCGATCGGCGACGATCGAGCCGTTCTGGCGCGTCGTGATGTGACCCGCCCACGGCTCGTAGCCGTGCGAGATCGCGTTCGCGATGCCGGTGCCGCGAGTGGTGGTGAGGAACTCGCTGCGGAAGCCGATCAGGCCGCGCGACGGGACGATGAACTCCATGCGCACCCAGCCGGTGCCGTGGTTCGTCATGTTCTCCATGCGGCCCTTGCGACCGGCGAGCAGCTGTGTGATGGCGCCGAGGTGCTCCTCCGGCGTGTCGATGGTCAGGTGCTCGAACGGCTCGTAGGTCTTGCCGTCGATCTTCTTGGTGACCACCTGCGGCTTGCCGACCGTGAGCTCGAAGCCCTCGCGGCGCATGTTCTCGACGAGGATCGCCAGGGCGAGCTCGCCGCGGCCCTGGACCTCCCAGGCATCCGGACGCCCGATGTCGACGACCTTGAGCGACACGTTTCCGATGAGCTCGCGGTCGAGGCGGTCCTTGACCATGCGCGCGGTCAGCTTGTGCCCCTTGACCTTGCCCATGAGCGGCGAGGTGTTGGTACCGATCGTCATGGAGATCGCGGGGTCGTCGACCGTGATGGCAGGGAGCGGACGAACGTCTTCGGGGTCGGCGATGGTCTCGCCGATCGTGATGTCCTCGAAGCCGGCGATGGCGACGATGTCGCCGGGGGCAGCCGACTCGGCCGGGTACCGCTCGAGGGCACGGGTCTTCAGCAGCTCCGTGATGCGCGCGTTCTGGTGCGTGCCGTCGGCACGGACCCAGGCGACCGTCTGGCCCTTCTTCAGCGTGCCGTTGAAGACGCGCAGCAGTGCGAGGCGGCCGAGGAACGGGCTCGAGTCGAGGTTGGTGACCCAGGCCTGCAGCGGAGCCTCGTCGTCGTAGGACGGCGCGGGGATGTGCTCGAGGATCGCACCGAAGAGCGGCTCGAGGTCGTCGTTGTCCGGCAGAGTGCCGTTCTCCGGGCGGTTGAGCGAGGCGGCGCCGTTACGGCCGGACGCGTACACGATCGGCACGTCGAGCAGAGCGTCGACGTCGAGGTCGGGCACGTCGTCGACGAGGTCGGAGGCGAGACCGAGCAGCAGGTCGTGCGCTTCCTCCTCGACCTCGGCGATGCGGGCATCCGGGCGGTCGGTCTTGTTGACCAGGAGGATGACCGGGAGCTTCGACTCGAGCGCCTTGCGCAGCACGAATCGGGTCTGCGGCAGCGGACCCTCACTCGCGTCGACGAGAAGCACGACGCCGTCGACCATGGACAGGCCGCGCTCGACCTCGCCGCCGAAGTCGGCGTGGCCGGGGGTGTCGATCACGTTGATCGTCACCTCGCCGTCCGTGGCGTGCACACCCTTGTAGGTGATCGCCGTGTTCTTGGCGAGGATCGTGATGCCCTTCTCGCGCTCGAGATCGTTCGAGTCCATCGCGCGATCCTCGAGGTGCGCGTGATCTCCGAAGGAGCCCGTCTGACGCAGCATGGCGTCGACGAGAGTGGTCTTGCCGTGGTCGACGTGCGCGACGATTGCGACGTTGCGGAGGTCAGAGCGGAGGGCGTGCGCCATGCAGAAGTCCTAAAAGAGTGTGGGGTTGCGTCGAGAAGCCGACGTTCCAGGATAACGCAAGCTCAGGGCATGTTCCTGAACAGAAGTCGTACCATCGGGAACGTGACTTCCGAGCATCCGGTTCCTGAGCGAGCGAAGCGAGACGAAGTGCCCCGATCCTGGGACCCGGCCGCCCCTTCCCGAGCGCGGTTGTGGTGGGAGATCTCGATCGTCCTGGCCCTCGGCCTCGGCCAGTCCGCCGTGTACGCGATCGTGCAACTCGCCTACCGCCTCACGGACGAGACCCCGCTCGCCGATCAGACCGCGACCCTGAATCCGTCACGCAGCGACCGCGAGATCTTCGACCTGATCTACCAGGTGCTGTCGATCGGGTTCTCGCTCGTGCCGGTCCTGCTGGTCTGCTTCCTGCTCTGGCAGTCGCGGCGTCCGCACCTGGGCCGGCTGGGACTCGACGGCACGCGGGTGTGGGCGGATGCCGGGCGCGGCATTCTGCTCGTCCTCGCCATCGGCATCCCCGGCCTCGGTCTCTACATCGCCGGGCGCGCTCTCGGCCTCTTCGTCGCCGTGAACCCCGCCGGGCTCGACGCGCACTGGTGGACCGTCCCGATCCTGCTGCTGGCGGCCGCACGAGCATCGCTGCAGGAGGAGTTCGTCGTGCTCGGCTACCTTTTCGCGCGGCTCAAGCAGCTGGGCTGGAGTCCGTGGACGATCATCGTGTCCACCTCGGTGCTGCGCGCGAGCTATCACCTGTACCAGGGGCCGGGCGCGTTCATCGGGAACCTGGCGATGGGTCTGCTCTTCGGTTGGCTCTACCAGCGGACAGGTCGCCTGCTGCCGCTCCTCGTCGCGCACTTCCTGATCGACGCGACGGTGTTCGTGGGGTACCCGTGGGCGGCGGCGACCTGGCCGGACCTGTTCGGACTGCCGGGCTGAAGCGCGGTCAGCCGGCGTTCGTGATGAGCACGGCGACCACGGCCCAGACCAGAATGACGCCCAGCGCCACGAGAGCAGGACGATCCCAGCCCCTGCGGATCGGCGCATCGGCCGCGAGGTCGGCGGCCTCCCAGCGGTCGCGGATGTCCGTCAGATCGCGCAGGCTCGTCGGGGCCTTCCGCTCTTCGCCGTCCTGCCGAGCGCCCTCACGCCGCTGTCGCGCCCTGGCCGGCCCGCCGTAGCAGGTGACATCGGTGCCGTCGTCGAGCGAGAAGACGAGCTGCCACCGCAGATCGACGTCACGCACACGACGCCACCCGAAGGTCGTGCGTCGCAGCATGTTCTGCACGGTCGCCCCCGCGTCGTCGATGCGGACGAACGAGACGAAGGCGACCTCGTAGGCCACCCACAGCCCGAGGAGGAACCAGGGCGCGAGCAGCAGCATCTGTCCCCAGCCGGCGCGCACCACGGCGTCGCCGAGCAGGAACAGCGCGAGCAGTCCGCAGAAGACGAAGAGGACCGGACCGGAGACCGCACGGAAAGTCCGTGCGGTCCCCTGGCCTGGATCGGCCGTCACGCTCCGCGTCCGCCGAGCGGGATGGACGCCCCCGGGATCGCCTTGAGCAGACGGTCGGTGTACTCCTGCTGCGGGTTGGCGAAGATCTCGTCGACCGTTCCCTGCTCGACGACCTTGCCGCTCTCCATGACGCACACGAGGTCGCTCGACACCCGGACAACCGCGAGGTCGTGCGTGATGAAGAGGTACGTGAGGTTCAGCTCCGACTGCAGACCGGCGAGCAGCTGCAGGATCTGATCCTGCACCAGCACGTCGAGTGCGGACACCGCTTCGTCGAGCACGACGATGTCGGGCTTGAGGGCGAGCGCTCGCGCGATCGCGACGCGCTGCCGCTGGCCGCCCGAGAGCTCGTTCGCGTACCGGGTCGCGAGCGCACGCGGCAGCGACACCTGGTCGAGCAGCTCCTCCACGCGTGCGCGCTGGGAGGCCCGATCGCCCACGCCGTGGATCTGCAGGGGCTGCGAGATGGTGTTCCCGATGTTGCGGAGCGGGTCGAGGGATCCGTACGGATCCTGGAACACCGGCTGCATGCGACGGCGCAGCCCGAAAGCCTGCGCGTTCGAGAGCTTCGACACATCCTGCCCGTCGATCTCGATCGTGCCGCTCGTGGGCTCTTCGAGCTTGAGCAGCATCTTCGCGACCGTCGACTTACCCGACCCCGACTCGCCGACGAGCGCGAGCGTCTTCCCTCGCGGGATCTCGAAGGAGACGTGATCGACCGCGCGGAAGGCTTCGCTGCGGAAGTTCCCCTGACGGATCTTGTAGTCCTTCGTGAGATCCGTGACCCGAACGGTGGGCGGGATGTCGGCGAGGTCCTCGAGCCGCTCGATGCCGCGGTCCTCGACCACGGCCTGGATGCGCTGCGAGGCGACGCTGGGGGCAGCCCCCACGAGCCTCTGGGTGTATGGATGCTGCGGGTTCTCGAGGATCTCCCTGCTCGGCCCAGCCTCGACGATGTTGCCGTTGCTCATCACGATGATCTTCTCGGCACGCTCGGCGGCGAGGCCGAGGTCGTGCGTGATGAGGAGCACCGAGGTGCCCTTCTCACGCGTGAGCTTCGCCATGTGATCGAGGATGACCCGCTGCACGGTGACATCGAGCGCCGAGGTCGGCTCGTCCGCGATGAGAAGCTTCGGGTCCGCTGCGAGGCCGATGCCGATCAGCGCGCGCTGACGCATGCCGCCGGAGAACTGGTGCGGGAACTGATGCAGACGCCGCTCGGCGTCTGCGAGTCCGGCCTGCTTCAGCACCTCGATCGCTCGGGCGTTCACGTCTTTCTTGCCGCGGGCGATCCCGTTCGCGCGGATCGCCTCCTTCACCTGGAAGCCGATGCTCCACACCGGGTTGAGGTTGGACATCGGATCCTGCGGGACGAAGCCGATCTCCCGGCCGCGCAGCGCCTCCAAATCCCGTCGTCCGAGCGTGGTCAGCTCGCGGCCGTCGAGGGTGATCGAACCACCCGTGATCGTTCCGGTCCCCGGGAGCAGGTTCACGATGGCGCTGGCCGTCGTGGACTTCCCGGAGCCCGACTCGCCCACGATCGCGACGGTCTCGCCGGGGAAGATGTCGAAGCTCGCTCCGTGGAGGACCTCCTTCTCGCCGTCCTGCGTGCGGAACGCGACCTTCAGGTCGCGCACGCTCAGCAGGGGGACGCGTGCGGTTGCGCGATCGTTCATCGCCGTGCCCTCGCTCTCGGATCGATGGCGTCTCGGATGAGCTCGCCGAGGGTCACGAACGCGAGCACGGCGAGCGTGAGCGCGATCGACGGATAGATGAGCGCCATCGGTGCCACCCGGAGCGACTGCTGCGCCGCGCTGATGTCATTTCCCCACGACATGGTGTCGCTGCCCAGACCGACGCCGAGGAACGACAGGGTCGCCTCGGCGACGATCGACGCGGCGAGGGCCAGCGTCGACACGACCAGTAGCGGAGCCAGCGAGTTCGGGATGACGTGCGCGAGGAGAATGCGGAACTTCGAGAGCCCGACCGCCTGCGCCGCCACGATGAAGTCCGATTGACGGACCCTCAGCACCTCGGCGCGCACGACCCGCGCCGTCGACGCCCAGGCGAAGCCTCCGATCGCGAGCGCGAGCACCGGCACGGAGCGGTACTGCGAGAAGACCGTCATGACGACCACGGCCGCGAGGATGTAGGGGATGGCGAAGAAGATGTCGCCGATGCGCGACAGCAGCGAGTCGAGCCATCCGCCGTAGAAGCCCGCCAGCGCCCCCATGATGAGTCCGACGATCGAGCCGATCGCCGTGGCCAGCAGGCCCACTGAGAGCGAGGTCTGCGCGCCCCAGACGAGCCGGGCGTAGATGTCGCATCCCTGGAAGGTGAAGCCGAGAGGGTGGCCTTCCGTCGGGCCGCCGTTGCTGTTCGAGAGCTGGCAGTTGTCGACGGGCGAGGTCGCGGTGAACAACGTCGGCCACACGGCCATCACGATGAAGAACAACGCGAGCACGACGGAGAACCAGAACAGCGGACGACGCCGCAGATCGGCCCACGCGTCGCGCCACAGGTTGCGAGGCCTCTCGGCGATGCGCACCGCGTCGACGGCGATGGTCTCCGTCTCGACCGGCGCGACGTAGTGATTCTGCGAGATGGGGTCATGCATAGCGGATCCTTGGGTCGAGCAGACCGTAGAGCAGGTCGATGACGAGGTTGACCAGGACGTACAGGATCACGAACACCGTGACGAAGGAGACCACAGTGGGGCCCTCGTTGCGGATCGCCGCCTGGTAAAGGGTATTGCCGACGCCGGGGACGTTGAAGATGCCCTCGGTCACGGTCGCACCGACCAGAAGCACACCGAAGTTGGTGGCCGAGTTCGTGATCACCGGGATCAGCGAGTTGCGCAGCACGTGCACCGGGATCACCCGATTGCGCGAGAGGCCCTTGCTGTACGCGGTGCGCACCCAGTCCTGATTGAGCGTGTCGATGACCGAGCTCCGCATGAGCCGCATGCTCACGGCGTAGAGGCTGAAGCCGAGCACGATGGCGGGAAGCCAGAGACCACCCCAGTCGTTGTCGGAACCCACCGTCGGCTTGAACCAGCCGAGCTTGATCGCGAGGAAGTACTGCGCGAGGAAGGCCACGACGAAGATCGGGATGGCGATGGCGACGAGCGCGACGCCGAGCATCGTGTGATCGAAGACCTTGCCTTTCCGGAGCGCGGAGATCGTGCCGATGATGATCGCGAGTACGAACTCGATGCCGATCGCCATGATCGCGAGGCGGCCGGTGACGGGCAGCGTCTCGGCGAGGACCTCGGAGACCGGGCGGCCCGAGAACGTGTTGCCGAGGTCGCCCTGGAACACTCCGGTGATGTAGTACCAGTACTGCACGAGGAACGGATCGTTGAGGTGGTACTGCTCCCGCAGCTGCTCCACGACCGCAGGGTTCGGGGTGCGGTCACCGAACAGGGCGAGGATCGGGTCGCCGGGCATGGCGAACACGAGGAAGTAGATGAGCAGTGTGGCTCCGAAGAAAACCGGAATCACCTGCAGGAGACGTCTGAGGATATAGCCGAACATCTGTGGTCCCGTTATGAGGAGGCGGAAAAGCGTGACGAACACAGCCCGCGAGGCGGTGACGACGAATCGTCACCGCCTCACAGGTGAGTGCCGTCAGGCTTACTCGCCGTCCTTCGTGACCTGGTAGAGGATCGGCCAGGTGTCCCAGCCGAACTCGACGTTCTCGACGTCCTCGCCCCACGCGCCCATGGCGTTGGTGTACCAGAGCGGGATGGCAGGCAGATCCTGGAACAGGATCTCCTGCGCCTCCTGGAACTTCGTGATGCCCTCTTCGACATCGGCAGCGGATGCGCCCTCATCGAGGAGTGCGTCGAACTCGGGGTTCGAGTAGTCGCCGTCGTTCGAGCCTGCACCGGTGCCGAAGATCGGGCCGAGGCCGTTGAACATCGACGGGTAGTCGAACTGCCATCCGGTGCGGAAGGCGGTGGTCGACTGACGCTCGGTGATCAGCGTGCGGTGCTCGGCGAACGTCGGGATCGGGTTGCCCGATGCCTCGATGCCGAGGTTGTTCTTCAGCTGGTTGGCGATGGCGTCGACCCAGCCCTGGTTGGGGCCGTCGGCGTTGTACTGGATCTGGAACGAGCCGGTCCACGGCGCGATGGCGTCGGCCTCGGCCCACAGGTCCTTCGCCTTCTCGGCGTCGAACTCGAGCACCTCGGAACCGGGGATGTCCTCCGAGTAGCCGTCGATCACCGGCGACGTGAAGTCCTTCGCCGGGGTGCGAGTGCCGCTGAAGACCACGTCGGTGATCTCTTCACGGTCGATCGCGTGCGAGATGGCCGCACGGCGCAGCTGGCCCTCTTCACCGCTGAAGTGCTCGAGGCGCTCCGGGATGGTGATGGTGGCGTTGGCCGCGGCGGGCTGATTCACCGTGCGGTCCGGGAAGTCGCTCTCGAAGGTCTGCAGAGCGGTGTCCGGGATCTCCTGGATGATGTCGAGCTCGCCACCCTGGAGGTCGGCGTACGCCGCGTCCGTGCTGGCGTAGAGCTTCATGTCCACGCCGCCGTTCATGGCTTCGCGGGGACCGGTGTAGTCCTCGTTCTTGATCAGCTCGATGCTCTCGTTGTGCTTCCACGCACCCTCTTCGGCGAACACGTACGGTCCGTTGCCGATCGGGTTCTCGCCGAAGGCCTCGAGGTCGTCCCACGCCGCTGCCGGCAGCGGGAAGAACGCGGTGTAGCCGAGGCGCAGCGGGAAATCGGACTCCGGCTGCTTGAGCTTGACGGTGAAGGTGAGGTCGTCGACGACCTTCAGGCCGGAGAGCTCCGCGACGTTCTCTTCGTAGGAGAAGCCCTCGATGGACTCGAAGAAGTAGCTCGAGAGCTGCTTGTTGTCGAGCGCCGCACCGTAGTTCCAGGCGTTGACGAACGACTCGGCGTCGACCGGGTCGCCGTTCGCGAACGTCTGGTCGGCCTTGATCTTGATCGTGAAGGTCTGCGCGTCCTCGGTCTCGATGGACTCGGCGAGGTCGTTGTGCACGGCGCCCTCGGCGTCGTAGTACACCAGACCGGCGAAGATGCTCTGCAGCACGAGGCCGCCACCGACCTCGTTGGTGTTCGTCGGGATCAGCGGGTTCTGCGGCTCGGTGTTGTTGACCGAGATGACCGCCGTGGCGTCACCGGATGACGTCTCCTCGGTGGGCTCGTTGCCGCCGCCGCTCGCGCAACCCGCGAGAGTCAAGGCGCCGATCAGGAAAAATGCGCTGCCCGCGAGGGCGATTCTGTTGCGCTTCACTTTGTGTCCTCCTGGACTATTACTCAGACTGCGCGCTCACCGTTGAACGCGTAGGGATAGTCGAGAGTAACCCGCGCCCGTACACACATCGCACTCAGCTAATGAACCGTTACTGAGTGGTGATCATCGTTAACACGGGGGAAACATTCGGACGCATGAAACGGCGCCGCACCCCGTCAGGGGTGCGGCGCCGCTTCATGACGAGCGTCCTGTTCAGGCGAAGGCCTCCACCGGAGGGCAGGCGCAGACCAGGTTGCGGTCGCCGTAGGCCGGGTCGATGCGGCGTACCGGCGGCCAGTACTTCCCCGCGACCAGTGCGTGCACCGGGTATGCGGCGTCCTCGCGGGTGTAGGCGTGCGTCCACTCCCCCGAGATCAGTGAGACCGCGGTGTGGGGGGCGTGCACCAGAGGGTTGTCGTCGGCGGGCCAGCGGCCTGCCGCGACGGCATCCGCCTCTGCCTTGATCAGGATCATGGCCTCGATGAAGCGGTCGATCTCGCCGATGTCCTCCGACTCCGTCGGCTCGACCATGAGCGTGCCCGCGACGGGGAACGACATGGTCGGAGCGTGGAAGCCGTAGTCGATCAGGCGCTTGGCGACGTCGTCGACCGTGATCCCCGTGGCTTCTCGAAGCGGACGCAGATCGAGGATGCACTCGTGTGCGACCCGTCCGTTCTCACCCGTGTAGAGCACCGGGTAGTGCTCGCCCAGGCGCGCGGCGATGTAGTTCGCCGAGAGCACCGCGGCCGCGGTCGCGCGGCGGAGGCCGTCGGCGCCCATCATCCGCACGTACGCCCACGAGATCGGCAGGATGCCCGCAGAGCCGTACGGCGCTGCCGACACCACTCCGCCCTCGAACGTGAATCCGCCGAAGTGCTCAGCGCGCTGCGCGAGCGGGTGCGACGGCAGGAACGGCGCCAGGTGGGCCTTGGCCGCCACCGGACCGACTCCGGGACCGCCACCGCCGTGCGGGATCGCGAACGTCTTGTGCAGGTTGAGATGCGAGACGTCGCCGCCGAGGTCGCCGAACCGTGCGTAGCCCAGCAGCGCGTTGAGGTTCGCGCCGTCGACGTACACCTGACCGCCCGCGTCATGCACCGCGCCCGTGATCTCCACCACGTCGTGCTCGTACACACCGTGCGTGGACGGGTAGGTGATCATCAGTGCCGACAGGGTGTCGGCGTGCGCGGCGATCTTCGCACGGAGATCGTCGAGGTCCACGTTGCCGAGCTCATCGCAGGCGACCACGACGACCTTCATCCCGGCGAGGACGGCGGAGGCGGCGTTCGTGCCGTGCGCCGACGACGGGATGAGGCACACCGTGCGCTGCGTGTCGCCGTTCGCGAGGTGATAGCCGCGGATCGCGAGGAGCCCGGCCAGCTCGCCCTGCGAGCCGGCGTTCGGCTGCAGTGAGACGGCGTCATACCCGGTGACCTCGGCGAGCCAGCCCTCCAGCTGCTCGATGAGGTCGAGATAGCCCTGCACGTCGGATGCCGGTGCGAACGGGTGGATGCCCGCGAATTCGGGCCACGTGATCGCTGCCATCTCGCTCGCCGCGTTGAGCTTCATCGTGCAGGATCCCAGCGGGATCATTCCACGATCGAGCGCGTAGTCGCGGTCGGCGAGGCTCTTCAGGTAGCGCATCATCGCGGTCTCGCTGCGGTGCGCGTGGAAGACCGGGTGGGTCAGGTAGTCGTCCTGGCGGATGAGTCCGTCGGGCAGAGCACCGTGGGAGCCGCTCGCGAAGCGTCCGAAGGCGCGCTGCTGCTGACCGCCGAACACCATGGCCACCTGATGCAGTTCACCGTAGGTCGTCGTCTCGTCGACGGAGATGCTCACGGTGTCGGCATCCGCCGCGTGGAGCAGGATGCCGTGGGTGTCATGCGCCTCGGCGACGAGCTCAGCCGCGCGCCCCGGAACCCGGACGGACAGGGTGTCGAAGAACGCGTCGTGCACGACCTCGGCGCCGGCTTCTCTCAACCAGTCCCGGAGGAGGAGCGCCTTGTCGGCGACCTCGCGGGCGATCGCCTTGAGCCCGTCCGGCCCGTGGTAGACCGCATACATCGACGCCATGACGGCGAGCAGCACCTGCGCGGTGCAGATGTTCGACGTGGCCTTCTCGCGGCGGATGTGCTGCTCGCGGGTCTGCAGCGAGAGGCGGTACGCGGGCCTGCCGTCGGCATCCACAGAGACGCCGACCAGGCGACCGGGCAGCTGCCGTTCGAGGCCCGCACGCACGGCCATGTATCCCGCGTGCGGACCGCCGAATCCCATCGGCACGCCGAACCGCTGGGTCGTGCCGACCGCGACGTCCGCGCCGAGCGAACCGGGAGACGAGATGAGGGTGAGCGCGAGCAGGTCGGCGGCGGCGACTGCGAGACCACCGGCGAGGTGGGCGGCGTCGATGACGGCCGAGGGTTCCCAGACCCGTCCGGACGCACCGGGGTACTGCACGAAGACGCCGAACAGCTCTGTCGGGAGTTCCTCACCCGCGGCGAAGTCGACGATCATGAGCTCGATGCCGACGGCATCCGCCCGCGTGGCCAGCAGGGCCTTCGTCTGCGGGAACGCGTCCGCGTCGACCGCGAACACGTTCGAGGTGGACTTCGAGGCGCGACGGGCGAGCAGCATGCCCTCCACGACCGCGGTGGACTCGTCGAGCATCGACGCGTTCGCCGTCGTGAGACCGGTGAGCTCCGCGACCATCGTCTGGAAGTTGATGAGCGCTTCCAGGCGGCCCTGCGAGATCTCGGGCTGGTACGGCGTGTAGGCCGTGTACCACGACGGGTTCTCGAGCACGTTGCGCTGGATCACCTGCGGCGTGATGGTGCCGTAGTAGCCGAGGCCGATCATCGGGCGGTTCACGGCGTTCCGCGACGCGAGGGCGCGCAGCTCGGCCAGCGCTTCGGTCTCGCTCGCCGCGGCCGGGATGGTGGACGACAGGGCATCCGCGCCCGAGGCGGGGCCGGTGAAGATCGAGGACGGGACGGCCTGGCGCATCAGCGCCTCGACCGGACTCCAGTCCTCGAGCGGGGAGGTGACCTCGAGCGCATCCAGCATGGTGCGCTGGGCGGCATCCGTCGGCCCGATGTGACGATCGGCGAAAGAGACCACGGGCGGATCAGCCCTCCGTCAGGGCGACGTAGGCGTCGCGGTCGAGCAGGCCGTCGAGAGCGCCGTCGGCGACGGACACCTTGATCAGCCACCCGCCCTCGAAGGGCTCGGCGTTGACCAGCGAGGGGTCGTCGACGGCGGCGTCGTTGATCTCGACGACCGTGCCGGCGACGGGCGCGTACAGCTCGCCCACGGACTTGGTCGACTCGATCTCTCCGACGATCGCGCCGGCGGTGAGCTCGGTGCCGACGGCGGGCAGCTCGACGAACACGACATCGCCCAGCTTCTCGGCGGCGTAGTCGGTGATGCCGACCGTGACCGTATCGCCGGCGACGGCGATCCACTCGTGCTCTTCGGTGTACTTCAGCGCGCTGAGATCGGTCATTTCATCCTCCGGTAGAAAGGCAGGGCGGTCACGGTCGCGGGGATCTTCGTCCCCCGCACATCAAGGAATACTGCGGTTCCCTCTTCCGCGGAAGAAGGGGTCACGTAGGCCATCGCGATCGGATGGCCGAGGGTCGGGCTGAGGGCTCCGCTGGTGATCTCGCCGATCATGGCGCCGTCGGCATCCTCCACGGCGTAGCCGGCGCGGCCGGCGCGCTTGCCCTCGGCCACGAGGCCAACGAGGACGGGCGCACCTGATGCCGCGGCGACGGCATCCTTCCCGACGAAGCTCTCCTTCTCGGACACGACGACACGACCGAGGCCGGCCTGCGCAGGCTTCGTCTCGGTGGTCAGCTCGTGGCCGTACAGCGGCATCCCCGCCTCGAGGCGGAGCGTGTCCCGCGCGGCGAGTCCGGCGGGCACGAGGCCGTGGGGCTCTCCGGCCGTCATCAGCGCATCCCACAGGACCGGTGCGTCGGCGGCGCGCACCAGCAGCTCGAAGCCGTCCTCTCCGGTGTATCCGGTGCGGGCGAGCAGCAGCGACTCGCCCTCGAAGCGCGCATCGGCCCAGGCGTAGTACTTCTGCGCCTCCCACGGCGTCGAGACATCGGTGATCCCGGCGGTCGCGGCGACGATGGCCTCGGCGGCGGGCCCCTGGACGGCGATGAGGGCGAAGGACTCGGACACGTCCTCGACATCGACCCCCCGATCCCCCAGGAAGCCGGCGAAGCTGCGCTCCTCGCCCTCCGCCCGCGCCGGAGACTGCCGTTCGATGAGCGAGGGGAAGGAGCGGATGCGTTTGGCGAAGGCTGCATCGACAAACCCTCGGTTGCCTGCGTTCGCGATCACGAGGTACCGGTCGTCGGCGAGACGGTAGACGATCACATCGTCGACGATGCCGCCTGCGTCGGAGAGCATCAGGGAGTACTTCGCCTTGCCGACGGGCATCGCCGAGAGGCGACCGGCGAGCGCGTAGTCGAGGAATTCCCCCGCGCTCTCGCCCGTGACGAGGAACTCGGCCATGTGCGAGATGTCGAAGATGCCCGCGGCCTGACGCACGGCGTGGTGCTCGGCGAGGTCGGAGGTGTAGCGCACCGGCATCTGCCAGCCGCCGAAGTCGGTGAACGAGGCGCCGAGTGCCTCGTGGCGCTCTCGCAGCGGGGTGTAGCGGGGGTCGGACATGGAGTTCTCCCGGGCTGGTACGGGCGGAACGGCGGCATCGACGTTCCTCGGAACTCCCCCTCTGTCATGGGCCTGAGAGCTTCACCCGCACCTGGGGGGCTTTCACCGTCGGCGGACTTCTTCACGTTCGGTCGTTGAGCGAGCGGAGCGAGACGAAACGCCTCGGGATTCACTCGACTCTCAGACCGAGAGCAAGAACGGGGAGACTCGCGGAACTCGTCTCACCGGGGTTTCGACTCGGGCGCGGACGCCTTCGCTCAACCCGATTTCTTGCTGCGCTCGAAATCGCTTTTCAGAGTGGCCGGAACCGCGCGGTACGCGTTACCTGAGAGATTGGCGGGGAGGCTTGCTCCTTCGGTGCCCGGCTGCGTTCGCCGGGGCTCTCCCGCGGGGGTCATTCGGCCTGTCTTCAGTTGTGGGTTCAGTCTAGCCCGAGACCCTCGGCAGCCGAGAGCGCGTTCCGGTCGCCAGAAAGTGCGACCGGAGTCGCCCCGTCAGCCTACGATGCCGAGCTCGGCCCGCACCTCATCGCGCAGCTTGCCGAGGTTGTCGGGCTCGGGAGCCGCGCCGAGGAGCGTCGTCGTGTACTCGTGCTGCGGGTTGAGGATGACCTCGTCGGCGGGGCCGCGCTCGACCACGTCGCCCTTGTAGAGCACCATGATCTCGTCGGAGAAGTGCCGGGCGGTCGCCAGGTCGTGAGTGATGTACAGCACGCCGAGGTTCTCCTCGCGCTGCAGATCGGCGAGGAGGTTCAGCACCCCGAGACGGATCGACACGTCGAGCATCGACACCGGCTCGTCAGCCACGATGAACCGCGCCCCCGGTGCGAGGGCCCGCGCGATCGCCACACGCTGCCGCTGTCCGCCCGACAGCTCGTGCGGGCGGCGTTCCGCGAAGCTCTCGCCCGGGGTGAGCCGCACGCGTTCCAGCAGCTGCACGGCTCGTTCGCGCACCTCGGCGCGGCTGAGTTCGGGATGATGCAGCCGGATGGGCCGCTCCAGGTGATGAACGATCGTGTGGAACGGGTTCAGCGAGGCGAACGGGTCCTGGAACACCATCTGCACGTCCGAGCGATACCGCTCCAGCGCACCACCGCGAGTGCCGGACGGCTTGCCGTCGAGGAGGATCTCTCCGCTCGTCGGCGTCTCCAGCTTCATCAGCATCCGGGCGATCGTCGACTTGCCCGAGCCCGACTCGCCGACGAGCGCGACCGTCCGGCCCGGCTCGAGCGTGAACGACACGTCCTTGACCGCGTGCAGCACCGTGGTCTTGAAGCCGGAGCGCAGGTGGAAGTCCTTGGTGAGGTTCCGTGCCTCCAGCGTGCCCGTGCCGCGCGCGGCATCCGCCTTGATGCTCATCGGGTCCCCTCCTGGCTGACGCCGGTGCGGACGAAGTCGCCGCGCTCCCCCTTCAGCGAGGGGAAACTCGACAGCAGCTTCTTCGTGTACTCGTGCTGCGGGGTCCGGTAGATCTGCTCCGCCGTGCCCTGCTCGACGATCTGTCCCTGCAGCATCACCGCGATCCGGTCGCTGATCTCGATCAGCATCGGCAGGTCGTGGGTGATGAAGATGACCGCGAACCCGAGACGCTCGCGCAACCGCATGATCTCGCGGATGATGCCGCGCTGTACGACGACGTCGAGAGCGGTGGTCGGCTCGTCCATGATCATGACCTGCGGATCGAGGGCCAAGGCCATCGCGATCATCATGCGCTGTCGCATGCCGCCCGAGAGTTCGTGCGGGAAGCTCGTCAGCCGGCTCGGGTCGACCCCGACCAGCGTGAGCAGCTCTTCAGCCCGCTCCTTCTTCGCCTTCTTCGACATGCCGGGGCGGTGGGTGTCGAAGATGTCGAAGATCTGCGCCTTCACGTCGATCACCGGGTTGAGCGAGTTCATCGCTCCCTGGAAGACCATCGAGATCTTGTCCCAGCGGAACGCTCTGAGGCCGTCCCCGCTCAACCCCACGATGTCGATGTCGTGCCCGTCGCGGTCGTGGAACACGATCTCGCCGCTCGTCATCAGTGCCGGCGCCTTGAGGAGGCGATTCATCCCGTAGGCGAGCGTCGTCTTGCCACACCCGGATTCGCCCGCGAGGCCCAGGATCTCGCCCCGGTGCAGCGTCAGCGACACGTTGCGCACAGCTTTGACGGGCGGATCGACCTCGTACTCGATCGACACGTTGGTTGCGGTCAGCACTGCCTCGGTCATGCGGTGACCCCCTTGGTCTTGGCGGCCTTGCGCACGCGACGCGCCGCGTCGGGAGCGTTGCGGAGCTTCGGGTTGATGACCTCGTCGATCGCGAAGTTGATCAGCGCGAGTCCGGCGCCGAGCAGCGCGATCATGATGCCCGGGGGAACGAACCACCACCACGCACCTCGGCCGAGCGCCTGTCCGGACTGCGCGTCGTTGAGGATCGTCCCCCACGTGATCGAGTCCGTCGGTCCGAGACCGAGGTACGAGAGCCCGGCTTCGCCGAGGATCGCGAAGATGAGGGCGAAGAGGAACTGCGCGGTCAGCAGCGGCAGGAGGTTGGGCATGATCTCGACGAGGATCACCCGGAAGGACCGCTCCCCCGCGACCTTCGATGCGTAGACGTAGTCTCGCGTCCGCAGCGATCGCGTCTGCAGACGGAGCACGTAGGCGGCCCCTGCCCACGAGGTGACGCCGAGGAAGATGGCGACCAGCTGCCACGTGCGCTGCGGCACGAACGACGCGATCACCATGACCAGCGGAAGCGCGGGGATCACGATCATCACGTTGGTGATGAGGGCGAGACCGTCTTCCCGCCATCCACCCAGGTACCCGGCGAGGACGCCGAAGACGAGCGACAGCACGATCGCGATGACGCTGGCGACGAGTCCGACCAGTAGTGAGCCCTGGGCGCCGATCGCGAGCTGGGCGAACATGTCGTTGCCGAGCTTCGTCGTGCCGAGCCAGTGCTCCGCCGAGGGCGGTTGCAGGGCCGGGTTCGCGGTGCTGCGGGGGTCTTGCGTGAAGAGCGGCGCGATGACCGCGAACAGCACGGTGGCCACCACGAGCACGATGCCGACGATGAACTTCGGAGAGGTGCTGGGGAGGATGCGGCGCTTGCGCCCCTGCTGCGTCGCGAGCGAGACCGTGCTGGCCGGCGACGTCATCGGCTGCTCCTCGACGGTCAGGAGTCCGGCGGTGTTCTGCGGATCAGACATTCTGGCGAGCCCTCGGGTCGATGAAGCCATAGACGAGGTCCATGAAGAAGTTGGCGGCGAGCACGGTGATCGTGATCACGAGGAACAGCCCCTGCATCAGGGCGTAATCGTTGTTCGTCACGGCCTGGAACATCAGCTTCCCGATGCCGGGGTAGGTGAACACCTGTTCCATGACGATGGAGCCTGAGACGACGAAGCCCAGGGTGATCGAGAAGCCGGCGATCGACGGGATCGCGGCGTTCCGGGAGGCGTAGGTGGTGAGGATGCGGCGGGGCCGGAGACCCTTGGCCTCCGCGGTGAGCACGTAGTCCTCCGCCATGGTCGCGACCATCATGTTGCGCATGCCGAACATCCAGCCGCCGACCGAGCTGATCACGATCGTGAGGGCGGGGAGGATCGAATGGGCCAGCGCATCGGAGAAGAACGCCCAGGTCGGCTCGGGTCCCTCGGGGAAGTCGAAGACGTCGTAGCCGCCGAAGATCGGGAACCATCCGAGTCCCACCGCGAACACGGCGACCAGGATGAGCGCCATCCAGAAGTACGGGATCGACTGGAGCACCGTCGTCGCCGGGATCAGGTGATCGACCCAGGTGCCCCGCTTCCAGCCCGCCCAGGCGCCGAGCGCGACACCGAGGATGAAGGAGATCACGGTCGCGGTGCCGACCAGGATGAGCGTCCAGGGAAGAGCGCCGGCGATGAGCTCCGTCACCGGAGTGGGGTACTTCGTCACCGAGATCCCGAGATCACCGCGGAACATGCGACCCCAGTAGGCCAGGTACTGCTCCCACAGAGACGCATCATCACCGCCGAGCAGCAGTTTGATGTTGCGGATGGTGGTCTCGGAGATCTCGCCACCCGCCCGCTGCATCTTGGCGATCATGATGTCGGCCGGGTTCCCCGGCATGAGCCGGGGAAGCAGGAAGTTGAGTGAGATCGCGGCCCAGAGCGTGAACGCGTAGAACCCGATTCGTCGTGCATAGAACTTCATGTCACTGCTTCCTGCTTCCCCACCCCTTCTGCTACTTCGCCGGCTGCAGCTGCGTCAGGACGTAGCCTGCCGCGATGGCACCCCAGGACGGCGGGAAGGCGTACATGTCCTCCTCGGTCGGCCAGCCCGTGTAGTCCTGCGTGTTGTAGAACGTCTGGGTGGCGTTGATCACGAGCGGGATGTAGGGCAGGTCCTTCACGATCTCGGTCTGGATCGTGCCGTACAGCGCCTTCTTCTCGGCCTCGTCATCCGTGCTGATCGCCGACTGGATGGCGGCGTCGACCGTCGGGTTGCTGTAGCGGCTGAAGTTCCAGCGGCCGGCCGGAACCTCGGTGCCCACCGGGCTCGTCGACTGCACGTCCGTGCCGCCGAACCAGTCGCGGTAGATCTGGAACGGGTCGGCGACCGAGGTGCCGATCATTCCACCGACGATCAGCTGGAAGTCGCCACCCTGACGGGAGTCGGAGAACTCCTGCCACTGCACCGTGGAGGCCGTGATCTTGATGCCGGCGGCTGCCGCCTGCTCGGCGATCAGCTTGGCTGCGTCGTTGTAGTCGGTCCAGCCGTCGACCGAGGTCAGCGTCAGCTCGAGCGGAACGCCGTCCTTCGCGTAGAAGTCGCCGTCCTTCGTGTAGCCGGCGGCCTCGAGGATCGCGCCCGCCTCAGCGGCGTCCGCCTCCTGGGGGCTGACCTCGTTGGCGGCATCCGCGACCCACTTCTCGTCACGCGGGAGAAGAGCGTACGTCGGCGAGATGTCGCCGGTGAGTCCGACGAACGCCTTGTCCTTGATCGTGGCGCGATCGATCGCGACGTTGAGCGCCTGACGCACGGCGACATCGGTCTGCGGGCCGGTGCAGCCGAGCTCGGCGTTCGAGCACGTGTAGAGGACGGTCGGGTCCTGCGGCGTGTTGACCCAGTCGATCTTGCCGTTGCCGGTCACATCGTCCGGGTTCGGGATGAACATGCCGGTCCAGTCGAGCTCACCGGCGGCGAGCAGGTCCTGCGCGGTCTGGTTGTTGTCGACCGCGATGTACTGGACCTTCTTGACCCCGAGCTCGTCCGCGCCGCGGAAGTTCTCGTTCGCCACAAGGGTGTACGACTCGCTGGTGGTCTTGTCGACGACATAGGCGCCGGAGCCGACCGGCTCCTCGTTCGCGAAGTTCGCGAAGTCGGTGACCTCGGACCAGATGTGCTCGGGCAGGATGTAGGTCGAGCCGAGGCGCTGGAACTCGGTGGTGTACTGCGCGGCCGAGTAGGTCAGCACGACGGTGGTGTCGTCGGTGGCCTCGGCCGACACGAGTCCGTTGCCCTCGGGGTTGTTCGCCTCGTAGTTGAAGGAGAACGCGACGTCCTTCGCCGTGAGGGGCTCTCCGTCGCTCCACTTCAGGTCGGGCTTGATGGTGATCGTGATCACCGTGCCGTCCTCGTTGTACTCGTACGAGTCGCCGATCAGGCCCACGGGCTCGGAGTCGGCCGTCTTGTTGAAGAAGAACAGCGGCTCGTAGATGGGTCCGAGCGCGCCGTGGAGCACGGTCGGGGCGAACGGGTTGTAGTTGGCGGTGATGGGCGTCTGGCTGCCGGCCCAGACCCGAAGGGCCCGGTCGCCGTCGGCGTTGCCGTCGTCGCCGCTGCCGCCGGTGCCGCAGGCGGTGAGGCCCATGGCGAGGACGGATGCCCCTGCGACGGCGGTGAGCGCGATCTTGCGCTTTCCGTTACGGATCATTCTTCTGTTTCCTCTCGGTGCTGCACTGCAGGAGGGATTTCTCCGGATGGAGCTGAACCCCGACGTGGGGTCCGGGCAAACCCGGGAAGAATCGGTGGCCGACCTCGCAGGGTTTGTTAGGACAGTAACCTAACAAACCCCGTCGCGGTGAACAACCCTCCTCGAGGCCGCGAGATAACGTTTCGGACTCGGCGAGAGAAAACGTCATCTGCGCGCACTAAGGGTCAGGAGGACACTAAGATCGATCTCGGAGGTTAAGGTACTCATGACTCGAAGCAGTGGCATCCGGGTGGCCGTCTCGACGGCGATCCTCACGCTGCGCCGCGGAGACGACGGCGACGCGGGTCTCGCCCTGCCTCTGGTACGGCGCACCCGCGAGCCCTTCGCCGATCAATGGGCGCTCCCCGGCGGCTGGCTTACCGAGACCGAATCACCCGTCGACGCCGCCGCCCGTACGCTCGCCGAGACGACCGGTCTCGCGCCCAGCTACCTCGAGCAGCTGTACGCCTTCGGCGCCGTCGACCGCTCCCCCACGCGCGTCGTCTCGATCGTCTACTGGGCGCTGCTGCGTCAGGACGACGTCATGGCGCAGAGCGCCGCGCACCTGGCATCCGGCCACGCGCCCGAGAACGTGCAGTGGTTCGACATCGATGCGCTTCCGGCACTCGCCTTCGACCACGCGAAGATCATCGAGTACGCGCTCTGGCGGCTGCGGAACAAGGTCGGCTACAGCCGCGTCGCACACGGCTTCCTCCCCGCCGAGTTCACGCTCGCCGACCTCCGCGAGGCGTACGAGGCGATCCTCGCCAAGCACCTCGACCCCGCCAACTTCCGACGTCAGGTCGAGGCGACGGGAAACCTCCTCCCCACCGAGCGCTTCCGCACCGGAAACCACCGACCTGCACGTCTGTACCGCTACAACACCGATGTCGAGTTGGCCGACCGCGGCCCGCTCGGTTCCGAAGAAACGAGCATCCGATGAGCACCACCTTCGTCCCCACCCCCGCGGTTCCGTCGCTGGACCCGTCGGTCGATCACGCGATCCAGGCGATCGTCGGCGGTACGTCGACCGACGCCACCTGCGCGACCGATCTCGCGGCCGGCCCCTGGGATTTCGACACCCGCCCGGGCTACGGTCCCGGGTCGTCGATGGGCGACGTCATCCCGACCGGCGCTCCGCGTCAGGGCGAGCTCCCGGCCGCGTACCGCGAAGCCGATGAGGACGAACTGCACGCGCGCATCATCGCCGCGAAGGCCGCTCTCGGCGACCGCGTCGTCATCCTCGGCCACTTCTACCAGCGCGAAGAGGTCGTGCGGCACGCGGACTACGTCGGCGACTCCTTCCAGCTCGCGACGGCGGCCAAGGGACGGACGGATGCCGAGGCGATCGTGTTCTGCGGCGTGCACTTCATGGCCGAGACCGCCGATCTGCTCTCCCAGCCGGAGCAGGCAGTGATCCTCCCGAACCTCGCCGCCGGATGCTCGATGGCCGACATGGCCGACATCGATCAGGTCGAGGAGTGCTGGGAACAGCTCGCGGATGTCCTGGGCGACCTCGACACACCGGATGCCGACGGCCGAGTGCCCGTCATCCCGGTCACCTATATGAACTCGTCCGCGGCGATCAAGGGTTTCGTCGGGCGACACGGCGGCATCGTCTGCACGTCCTCGAACGCCGAGACCGTGCTCGAGTGGGCGTTCGAGCGCGGGCAGCGCGTGCTCTTCTTCCCCGATCAGCACCTCGGCCGCAACACGGCGAAGGCGATGGGCGTGCCGCTGGAGCAGATGCCGATGTGGAACCCTCGCCGTCCGCTCGGCGGTTCCTCCGAGGCGGAACTCGTCGACTCCCGTGTGATCCTGTGGCACGGGTTCTGCTCGGTGCACCGGCGCTTCACGGTCGCGCAGATCGATCAGGCGCGCGCCGAGCACCCCGGCGTGCGCGTCATCGTGCACCCGGAGTGCCCGATGGAGGTCGTGGATGCCGCGGACGAGGCCGGCTCGACCGAGTACATCCGTCGCGCGATCGACTCGGCCGCGGAGCCCACGACGTTCGCGATCGGCACCGAGATCAACCTGGTCCGCCGGCTTGCGGCCCAGTACCCGCAGCACGAGATCTTCTGTCTCGACCCGGTCGTGTGCCCCTGCTCCACCATGTACCGCATCCACCCCGGATACCTGGCCTGGGTGCTCGAAGAGCTCGTGGTGGGGCGCACGCCCAACCGGATCACGGTCTCCGACGATGTCGCCGAGCCCGCGCGCCTGGCACTGGAGCGGATGCTGGCGACGAAGCCGCCGGTGAGGGCCGGAGCGCGATGAACGTCCTCGTGGTCGGCTCGGGCATCGCCGGGCTCACCGCCGCTCTCCACGCGCACGAGGCCGGGCACGCGGTCACGGTCGTCACGAAGGGCGAGCTCGGCGACGGCAGCACGGGATACGCGCAGGGCGGCGTCGCCGGGATGTACGGCATCGGCGATTCGAAGGAGCAGCACGCGGCCGACACGCTGACCGCGGGCGCCGGTCTGTCCGAAGCCGACGCCGTCGACGCCCTCGTCACGGACGGCGTCGACCGCATCGCCGAGCTGATCGCGCGCGGCGTCGCCTTCGACCGCGACGCCGAGGGCTCGCTGCTGCTCGGTCGTGAGGCAGCGCACAGCCACGCCCGCATCGTGCATGCCGGCGGAGACGCGACGGGCGCCGCGATCGCCCGTGCTCTCGTCGCGGCGGTGCGTCGGGCATCGATCGAGGTCATCGACCATGCGCTGCTCACCGACCTCGTGGTGGTCGAGGGCGCGGTGCGCGGCATCCGCCTGCTGCGCGGGGACCACGTGTCGGAACTCTCCGCGGATGCCGTCATTCTCGCGACCGGCGGCGCAGGGCACCTGTACGCGCACACGACCAATCCGGCGGGGACGACCGGAGACGGGATCGCCGCCGCCCTTCGCGCGGGCGCAGCCGTCGCGGACCTGGAGTTCGTCCAGTTCCACCCGACGATCCTCTCGGCCGGTCCCGCCTTCCTGATCTCGGAAGCCGTGCGCGGAGAGGGCGCCACTCTGCTCGATGAGCAAGGCCGACGCTTCGTGTTCGACAGCCACCCCGACGGCGAGCTCGCGCCGCGCGACGTCGTCTCCCGAGCGATCGTCCGACGAGCAGCGGTGCAGGGAACGCCCGCGCGCCTGGATGCCACGATGCTGGGGCGGACGACGCTGACGAGGCGATTCCCGACCATCGACCGGGTCACACGCGAACGCGGCTTCGACTGGTCGACCGAGCCCATCCCGGTGACACCTGCTGCGCACTATCTGATGGGCGGCATCGTCACCGACCTGCACGGCCGCAGCACGATCCCCGGGCTCTTCGCGGTCGGCGAGGTCGCACGCACCGGCGTGCACGGCGCCAATCGGCTCGCCTCGAACTCCCTGCTCGAGGGTGCGGTCTTCGGGGCAAGGGCGGCCGCGGCGCTCGGTGAGCCCTGGCGTTTCGTCTCGCTCCGCTCGCTCAACGAACGAGCTGCCCCGGTCGTTGAGCGAGGAGCGCACCGACGAGGTGAAACGCCTCGCCTCTCCTCGCACTTCTCACGCGCGGCCCTGCAGCAGCTGATGTGGGACCACGTCGGGCTGCTGCGTTCCGAGGAGGGCCTGCGGCACGCGCTGCGGACCGTACGAGCCTGGCGCGCACGCGCCGTGGCACCGGCGACGCTCGCTGAGCATGAAGACGCGAACCTGCTGCTGCTGGCCGAGGCGACGGCATCCGCCGCCCTCGCCCGCCCGGGTTCCGTCGGCGCGCACTACCGCCTCTCGGATGCCGAGACCCGCACCCCTGCACCGATCCTGGAGACCGTCTGATGCTCACCCCCGCCATCCTCACGCGTGTCGTCGGCGCGGCCCTGGAGGAGGACGCTCCCTGGGGAGACCTCACCAGCACGACCCTGCTTCCCGTCGAGGCGACGGCCACTGCCGACCTCGTCGCGAGGGAACCCGGCGTGTTCAGCGGCGGCGAGGTCTTCGCCACCGCGTTCGCCCTCACCGACGCCGCCCTCATCGTCGACCTGCACGTCGGCGACGGCGATGAGTTCTCCCCCGGCGACGTGCTCGCCTCGGTCTCAGGCTCGGCGCGCAGCATCCTCACCGCCGAGCGCGTAGCCCTGAACTTCACGCAGCGGATGAGCGGGATCGCAACACTGACCGCCGCCTATGTGCACGCGGTCGAGGGCACGGGCGCGCGCATCGCCGACACCCGCAAGACGACCCCCGGCCTGCGGGCGTTCGAGCGGCACGCCGTGGCATCCGGCGGGGCGCGCAACCACCGGTACTCCCTGTCCGATGCGGTGATGGCAAAGGACAACCATCTCGCCGTGCTGAAGCGCTCGGGCGCCGACCTCGCCACCGCGCTCCGCGACGCGCTCTCGCTCCTGCCGCACACCACCCACGTCGTGGTCGAGGTCGATCGCCTCGATCAGATCCCCGCCGTGCTCGACGGGGGCGCCCACACCGTGCTGCTCGACAACTTCTCGCTCGATGAGCTGCGGGAGGGCGTCGCCCTGATCGGGGACCGTGCGACAGTCGAGGCCTCCGGCGGGGTGAACCTCGACACGGTGCGCCACATCGCGGAGACCGGTGTCGACGTGATCTCCGTCGGCGCTCTCACCCACTCCGCTCGCGCTCTCGACCTGGGCCTCGATCTGCGGATCGACTAAACGCCGTGCTCTACCTCGACCACGCGGCCACATCTCCCGTCCGACCGGAGGCGCTCGAGGCGATGCGCCCCTACCTCACCGGAGTCTTCGGCAACCCCTCCAGCCACCACACGGCGGGTGAGGCTGCGGCGAGCGCTCTCGACGACGCCCGCACGCGGGTCGCGTCTGTGCTCGGTATGCGCCGAAGCGACGTGGTGTTCGCGGCCGGGGGCACGGAGGCGAACAACCTCGCGGTCAAGGGCATCGTTCTCGCCGCTCTCGAACGGGACAGACGTCATCTCGTCGTGTCGCCCATCGAGCATGAGTCGATCCTCGAGTCAGCCAGGTACCTGCGGCGCTTCCACGGCGTCTCGGTGACCATGCTGGTGGTCGACGCCGCAGGGCGCATCGATCCGGCTGCCCTGGCCGAGGCGCTCCGCGGCGATACGGCCCTCGTCTCCGTCGGGCACGCGAACAACGAGATCGGCACGATCCAGGACGCCGCCGCGCTGGCCGAGGTCGCCCACGCGGCCGGAGTTCCCCTGCACCTCGATGCGGTGCAGTCCGCAGGTTGGCTGCCGCTGCGCGATCTCGGCGCCGACGCCATCTCGATCGCCGGACACAAACTCGGCGCCCCGAAGGGGATCGGTGCGCTCGCGGTGCGCGGACGCGTGCCACTCGAACCTCTCCTGCACGGCGGCGGCCAGGAACGCGGACGCCGCTCGGGTACCGAGAACGTCGCGGGTGCGGTGGCCCTGGCGACGGCGCTGGAACTCGCCGAGGCGGCGCGGCAGGCCACGTTCGCCGGCGTCGGTGACGCGACAGCCCGCTTCATCGCCGCCGTGCTGCGGGCCGTCCCTGTGGCCGCACTCACCGGCGACCCCGTGCATCGCCTCCCCGGGACCGCGAGCTTCACCTTCGCCGGTACGAGCGGCGAGTCGGTGCTGCTGGAACTCGAGCGCAGGGGCGTCATCTCGTCGAGCGGCTCAGCCTGCGCGGCCGGCAGCGATGAGCCGTCCCACGTGCTCCTCGCCTGCGGAGTGCCGCCCGAGGTCGCACAGACGTCGGTGCGCTTCACGTTCGGCAGGGAGCCGCTGTCGGATCAAGCGCCGGAGCATCTCGCCCGGCTGGTCGCGGACGCGGTGCGGGCGATCTCCGGCTGACGGCTGCAGAGCGGCGGGGCTCAGCGACAGACGTGGCGCTGCCTACGGCTCCTCCGACTGCATGGCGAGCCCGGCGAGCGTGTGCCCGGCACCCTCATAGATGTTGAGCACCCCGTTCACGCCGTTGGCGGCGAGGTGTTCCACCTGATCCGGATGCTGCGCCACGGCGACCACCCGACCGTCGAAGCCCGCCTCGTGCAGTCGGTCTAGCGCGTAGGTGTTGGAGCCGTGGAATGCCATCGCCAGCACGACGGTCTTGACGAACCCGCCGGAGACCAAGCGGCTCCAGAAGTCTAGGTCGGTCGCGTCGCCCTCCACGACGTGGAGCCCCTGCGCTTCCAGCCGAGAGATGACCGCATGGTCGTTGTCGATGCCGAGTACCCGCATCCCTCCCTCATTCACGAGCCGCTCGTACGCGGCACGGCCGACGCGCCCCATCCCGAGCACGACGACATCCGAGCCACTGGTGTCGATCGGCCGGTCGGCGGGGCGCAGCCGCGAGGGCTCGCGCTGCGGGAGCCACTTCCGCATGGAGGTGACGAGAACCGAGGCGTAGGTGTTGGCCACAGAGGAGATGACCATGCTCAGGGCCACGGCGATCGTGATGATCGTGAGCCAGCGATCGCTCAGCAGGCCGGACGTGACGCCGAAGGCCGCCACGATGATCGAGAACTCCGAGAAATTGCTCAGCACGAGTGCGGTTCTGATCGCCGTGCGGTTGCGGAGCCCGAAGAGTCGGCAGAGCCAGACGAACCCGATGAAGGTGAGCGGCAGCAGGACGACGCAGAGCCCCAGGGCGAGACCCGCGTCCGACCAGGTCGGAGAGGCGCTCATGCCGATCACCAGGAAGAATCCGACGAGGAAGAGCTCCTTGACGCTGAACAGCGACTTCGACATCTCGATCGCTCGGGGATGACCGGCGAAGAGGAGTCCCAGCACCAGGGCCCCCAGGTCGCCCTTGATCCCCACTGCCTCGAACGCGAAGTAACCGGGGCCCAGTGCCATCACCACGCCGAAGAGCACGAGCAGTTCGCCGTGCCCGATCAGTGCCAGCAACTTGCGCAGCAGCCACACGAGTGGGAGCACGAGCACCAGCGCGAACGCCCACGGACTCGGAGGCTCGTCCTCGCTGACCGTGATGAAGACGACAGCCGCGAGATCCTGGATGACGAGGATCGCGATCGCCGTCTGCCCGTACAGCGACCCGTCGTCCGAACGCCCCTCCAGCACCTTGACGCACAGGACGGTCGAGGAGAACGACAGAGCGAATCCGACCAGTGCCAGAGTGCGCCATCCTTCGATAGAGGCGAGGCCGATCACGCCGGCCAGTCCGACCGTTCCCGCGATGACCAGCACGCTGAGCACCATGTGGATGACGGCGGTTCCGTACGCCTCCCGTCGCAGCAGGGCACGCATGTCGAACTTCAGCCCGATCGTGAACAGCAGCAGGGTCACGCCGATGCTGGCGATGCGCTCGAGGCCGGTGAAGGGTTCGACCTGCAGGGCGCCGAGAACGAAGCCTGCGCCGAGGAAGCCCACCAGCGCGGGAACGCGCAGCAGATGCGCGACCGTTCCGAAACCGGCGGCGACCATCAGAGTCAGCGCGATGTCGTCCATGGCACCTCATCTCGCGGTCTGAGACAACTCTACTGAGGCCGGATCCTCGGTCACCCGGGTGTGCAGACGCCGATCGGTCTGCGACGCCGCAACGCGCATTCACGGCCATAGACTCGGCTGGTGCCCGCCCCCGCCCCGATCGTGACCATGATCGTTCCCGGACGCGACATCGCCGCGTTCGCCCCGGCCGCCCTCGACTCCCTCCGCGCGCAGACCGAGTCGCGCTGGCGGGCGATCCTCATCGACGACGGCTCGACCGATGCGACCGGCGCGATCTTCGCCGAGGCCGCTGCGGGCGACCCGAGGTTCACGGTGATCCGGCACGAGGCCTCGCGCGGGCTGGGCGCTGCACGCAACATCGGCGTTGCGCTGGTCGACACGCCCTTCCTGGGCTTTCTCGACGGCGACGACGAGCTCTCCCCCGAAGCGCTCGCCCGCCTGACCGCGACCCTCATCGAGACCGGGAGCGATTTCGCCGCGGGTGCCTACGTCCGTCTGCGCCCGCATGGTCACTCCTACAACGCGGGACGGGTGCAGCCGTGGATCGCTGCAGCCACGGATCCGGCACGGCTCGGCACGACGCTCGATCAGCATCCACGTGTGGTGTCGAACATCGTCGCCTGGTCGAAGATCAGTCGCACCGGCTTCTGGACCGACCTCCGGTTCCCGGAGGGCGTCGCCTACGAGGACCAGATCGTCGCTCAGCAGATGTACACGCGAACGCAGGCGTTCGACGTGATCCCCGACGTCATCGTGCGCTGGCGCGTCCGCCCCGACGGAACCTCCATCACGCAGGGCAAGTCGCAGCTGCCGGTGCTGCGGGATTACCTCTCCGCCCTGCGTGGCGGCATCCGCGTTCTGCAGGATGCCGGGGCGCGCGCCGCCGTCACCGCTCGGCTCGATCTGATCCTGGCGATGGACATGCCCTCGCTCCTCGACATCGCCGCGACCCACGACGACCCCGCCTACGCCGCAGAGGTTGCAGCGTTCATCGCCGAGCTGCGTGCGCTTCCCGAGTTCGCGGACGCCTCCCCCGACGAGGCCATCGCGGCCGCTCTCTCCTGGTGATCGACACAGATGGGTGAATCCATGACCGACTACCTCGCCTCGCTGTTCTCGCTCGAGGGCCGCACGGCCGTCGTGACCGGCGGGAGTTCCGGTATCGGTCGCGGTATCGCGACCGCGCTCGCCCATGCCGGGGCGTCGACCGTCATCGTCGCGCGCGGCGCCGACCGCATCGACGAGACGGTGCAGGACCTGAAGGACAGCGGATGCCGCGCCGCCGGCGTCGTCGGAGATCTCGGCACCCGGGACGGCATCCACGCCCTCGTGGAGGCGGCGGCCGAACCCTTCGGCCAGCCCGACATCCTGGTGAACTCGGCCGGCATCAACATCCGTCCGCCCTATGCCGACATCACCGAGGCGGACTGGGACGCCACCATGACGGTGAACGCGCTCGCCCCGTTCCTGCTCGGACAGCGGTATGCGCAGGGCATGGCCCGGCGCGGGTACGGCCGGCTCATCCACGTCAGCTCGCAGCAGGCGCACCGTGCCTTCGTCGGCAGCGGAATCTACGGTGCATCCAAGGGAGCCGTGGAGTCCCTGATGCGGTCAGAGGCCGAGGCCTGGGGCGGGACCGGTGTGACGAGCAACACGCTCGTTCCGGGATTCGTGCTCACCCCGCTCAACGCTCGACTGCAGCAGGATCCGGAGAAGGTCGCAGAGCTGGCCGCGCGCACGATGATCGGACGCAACGGACTGCCGAGCGACTTCGCCGGTGCCGCGGTGTTCCTCGCGGGAGCAGGCTCGGGGTACATCACCGGTCAATCGCTCTTCGTCGACGGCGGCCTCTCGGTCCACTGAGCCGCGACCAATCGATGCCGAACCGGCCCCTTCTGCGCGAGCCACCCTTCGAGATCGATCAAACAGGGGCGGCTCGCGCAGAGAGGGGCCGGTCGGCGGAGAAAGATCAGGTCTCGGGCGGATACACCCGCTCGTCGACCCGCTGCTCGGCCAGCAGCGGCACCGCCGCGGTGAGCGCGGCGACAGCGTCCGCGCCGGCGGAGTCGACCGGCGCACGGTCGGCACGACGATCGGCGAGCGCCGCCCCGACGCCGCCGGTGACCGCTTCCTCGACGACCGCCTCGGTCGCCAGCACGCGCGAGGCGGCGACCTGCTGAGCGGCGAGTTCGGCGTAGAGGCCGTCGTGGGCGAGCAGTTCGGCGTGCGTGCCCGATTCGACGATCTTGCCGGCCTCGACCACGTGGATCACGTCGGCACCCATGACGGTCGAGAGGCGGTGGGCGATCGACAGGGTCGTCCGGCCCTTCGCCGCCTCGTCGAGCGCCTCCTGCACGACACGCTCCGACACCGTGTCGAGGGCGGAAGTCGCCTCGTCGAGCAGCAGCACCGGCGGATCCTTCAGCAGCACGCGCGCGATCGCGATGCGCTGCTTCTCGCCCCCGGAGAGGCGATAGCCGCGCTCGCCGACCACTGTGTCGTAGCCGTTCTCGAATCCCTCGATGATGTGATGGATGTTCGCGGCCTTGCAGGCCTCGATCACCTCCTCCGCCGAGGCGTCGGGCCGTGCGTACAGCAGGTTGTCGCGGATCGTCGCGTGAAACAGATATGTCTCCTGGGAGACGATGCCGACGTGGTCGATGATCGACTCCTGCGTCAGCGTGCGCACGTCCGCACCGGCGAACAGCACAGCCCCTTCCTTCGCTTCGTAAAGCCGCGGCGCCAGGTAGAGGATCGTCGTCTTGCCAGCTCCGGACGGCCCCACGAAGGCGACGTGCTGCCCTGGCTCGGCGACGAATGACACGCCGTCGAGCGTCGGCCGGGCATCCGTCGACGCGTCGGGGTAGCGGAAGACGACGTCGGCGAACTCGATGCGTCCGCGCGGACCCGGTGCCTGATCGACCGAGATCGCATCCGGAGCATCCGCGATCTCGGGAACCAGGTCGAGATACTCGAAGATGCGCGCGAACAGCGCGGAAGATGTCTGCAGGTCGAGGGAGACCCGCATGAGTCCCATCAGCGGCATCAGCAGTCGCGCCTGGACCGTCGTGAACGCCACGACCGTGCCCGCCGTGATCGCATCCGTGCCGCCCGTGATCAGGTAGCCGGAGACGAGGTAGATGACCGCGGGGACACTCGCCATGAGCACCTGCACCACGGCGAAGAACCCCTGCCCGCTCATGGCCCTGCGCACCTGCAGCATGACCTGGTTGCGGTTCTCGGCCTGATAGCGCGCCGACTCGGTGCGCTGCCGGTTGAAGGCTTTGGACAGCAGCATCCCCGACACGCTCAGCGTCTCCTGAGTGATCGACGTCAGCTCCGACAGCGATTCCTGGGTCTCTCCCGCGATGCGGGCGCGCACCTGCCCCACGCGTCGCTGCACGAAGATCAGGAACGGCATCAGGACCACCGCGATGAGGGTCAGCCGCCAGTCGATGATGATCATCGCGACGAGTGAGGCGACGACCGTCACCACGTTGCCCAGGATGCTGGTGACCGTGTTGGTCAGGACGCCCGAGACGCCACCGACGTCGTTCTGCAGCCGCGACTGGATGACACCGGTCTTGGTGCGGGTGAAGAATCCGAGCTCCATCGCCTGCAGATGCTCGAACAGGCGCACCCTCAGGTCGCCGGTCACGCTGTTGCCCACCGTCGCCGTCAGCCAGGTCTGTGCCACGCCCAGCACGGCGGAGAACAGGAACAGCGCAACCATGACGCCCACGAGCCAGGCGAGCAGCTCGAGCCGAGGGCTGCCGCCGTCGACCGGGAAGAGGGCGTCGTCGAAGATGCGCTGCACGATCAGCGGCGGGATCACGGCGATGCCGGCGCCCGCCACCACGAGGATGCCGGTGAAGAAGATGCGCCATCGGTACGGCCGGAACAGGGCGACCACTCGCGCGCCGAGCCCGGTGATCCGAGGCGCCTCGGCGTTCTGCCGACGCTGCGCGTCTTCGTCGACACCGCGGAACCCGCCGCCGCGGTGTCCGCCGCTCATCCCACCGCCCATGCTCATGGCGCCAGCGTACCCAGCGCAGCCGACACCGAGGGCCGGGGCATCCGCTCTCGGCGGATTTCCGATCGGTTCGGAATGAAATGTCGGATGCTGTGGTTACGCTGAGAGACTCGCGCGATCTCTCGCACATCCCCCCATCTCATCGCCCAGGAGGCCGCCCATGTCTGCCGTCGATACCGGCTCCATCCGGACAACCGATTCCGCGCCCGCACTCGCGCCCGGCGAGATCTCGCGCAGCGACATGCGCGTGATCTGGCTGCTTCTCGTCGCCGCCTTCGTCGCCATCCTCAACGAGACGACGATGGGGATCGCGATCCCGCATCTGAACGCCGACCTGGGCATCCCGCCGGAGCTCGGTCAGTGGCTGACCAGCGCGTTCATGCTCACCATGGCCGTCGTCATCCCGACGACGGGCTTCATCCTGCAGCGCTTCACCACGCGCCAGGTCTTCATCGCGGCGATGGTCGCCTTCTCGCTCGGCACCCTCGTCGCACTCGTCGCGCCCGGGTTCGGCGTACTGCTGATCGGCCGCGTGATCCAGGCCGCAGGTACCGGCATCATGATGCCGCTGCTGATGACGACCATCATGAACGTCGTCCCGCCGCAGTCCCGCGGTCGCATGATGGGCCGCGTCGGCATGGTGATCTCACTCGCGCCGGCTATCGGACCGACGATCGCCGGTGCCCTCCTCGAGGCCTTCAGCTGGCGCGCGCTGTTCGCGGTCGTCCTCCCGATCGCGCTCATCGCCCTCGGCATGGGCGCCAAGTGGATGACCAACCTCGGCGAGACGCGTCGCGTTCCGCTGGACGTTCTCTCGATCCCGCTCGCCGCGCTCGGCTTCGGCGGCATCGTGTTCGGCCTCAGCCAGTTCGGCGGCGAAGGCGGCTCCGGCGAGACGACGGGCATCATCGCCCTGGTCGTCGGCGCAGTGACGCTCGGCCTGTTCGTCTGGCGGCAGCTCCTCCTGCAGCGCGTCGATGACGCACTGCTCGATCTGCGCGTCTTCCGGGCCGGCAACTTCACCTTCTCGGTCATCATCATGACGATCCTGGCGCTGTCGATGTTCGGCACGCTGACGCTGCTGCCTCAGTACCTGCAGAACGTCGCAGGACTGAACGCGCTGCAGGCTGGGCTGATCCTGCTGCCCGGCTCCGTGCTGATGGGTCTTCTCGGCCCGATCATGGGCCGCGTCTACGACGCCCGCGGCACGCGCCCGCTGCTGATCCCCGGCACGATCCTCGTCTCCGCCGCACTGTTCTACTACTCGACAGTCGGCGAGCACACCGTGTGGTGGGTCCTGATCATCGTGCAGGCCGCGATGTCGGTCGGACTCGCGATGTCGTTCACGCCGCTGTTCTCGGCGTCGCTCGGGTCGCTCCACCGCTCGCTGTACTCGCACGGCTCCGCCGTCTTGAACACGCTGCAGCAGGTCGGCGGCGCTGCGGGAGTCGCGCTCCTCACCGTCACCTACTCGGCGATCCTGCACGCCGGCGAGACCGAGGGTCTGACGACGGCTGCCGCCGGGGCACCGGGCGCGCGGATGGCCTTCCTCATCGCCGCGATCATCTCGCTCGCCGCGGTGGCGCTCAGCCCGTTCGTGCGCAAGCCCGCCGACGACGCAGGAGGAGATTTCCACGGCGGTCACTGACCGTCGGGAATCGACCTCGGTGGCGTCTGCCCGCTACTGCGTCTTTGTCGCAGGAATGTGGCAGACGCCACCACTGCAGTAGCCGGCGGCATCCGCCTCGAGCAGGTTCAGGCCGTCCGCGAGCGGCAGCGGCGCGAGGGACGCATCCTGCTCTGTGGAGTCCTGCTGCGTTTTCGTCATCCTTCGATCGTACGCCTGCCGGATGCCGGTGGCGCCGCTTGCTCTTTCCCGCGTGATCGTCGCGGCGTATCGTTCCCGCATGATCATCACTCCCCCGGATCCGAACGGTGCAGAGGGCCACGTCGCTGAGATCTACGCGGACGACATCGACCATGACGGCTTCGTCTTCGCCCACACGCAGGCGATGGCGGTGAACCCCGAAGCCCATGCTGCCTTCGAGTCCCTGATCCGAGCGATCGTCCCCTCGATCGGCCTCCGCGTGTACGAGGCCGCGACGCTCGGCGCGGCCCGCGCGCTGGGTTCGACCCACTGCCTGCTCGCGCACGGCAGGAAGTCCCTGCGGGCGGGCGTTCTCGACGACGACGGCCTCCGAGCTTTCGCCGAGGGAGACGACCACGGATTCACGTCTGCAGAGCAGGCCGTGGTCGACTACGCGGCCCGGATGTCGAGCGATCCCGGTTCGATGACCGACGACCACGCACGGTCGCTGCGCGATGCGGGATACTCCGACCGGCAGATCGTCGACATCACGCTCGCGGCTGCGGCGAGGAACTACTTCAGTCGAGCCCTCCTGGCTCTCGCAGTACCGGTGGACGTCATGCCCGGACTCGACCCGGCCATCGCCGCGGCGCTGATGCACGCAGGCTCGGGCGGATCGCACCCCACACCGGATCGACAGCGCACTCCCCTACGGTTGAGCCATGCTCAAACGACTCCTCGCCCGCACGTTCTGGGCGCTCAGCCGCTGGAAGCTCGTGAGCGAACCGGCGCCGACACGACCGACCGTGCTCGTCGGGGCACCGCACACGTCCAACTGGGACTTCGTCCTGATGCTCGCCATCGCGTGGCGACTGGGGATCGACGTGCATTGGCTCGGGAAGAACAGCCTCTTCCGAGGATGGCGGGGGCCGATCATGCGCCGTATCGGGGGCATTCCTGTCGACCGTGCCGATCCTGCCCGGGTGGTGAACGACGTCGTCGGGCAGGTGCACGCCGGGAAGGTCTTCGGCCTGGTCGTCACTCCTGACGGGACCCGCGGCGGAAACGAGTACTGGAAGTCGGGCTTCTACCGGATCGCCCGCGAGACCGGGATGCCGGTGACTCTCGGATACGTGGACCGCACGACCATGACCTCGGGTCTCGGACCCACGCTCGACCTGACCGGAGACGTGGCGGCGGACATGGACCGGATCAGGGCGTTCTACGCCGACAAGTCCGGTGCCCGACCGGAGCGACGCACGGAGCCGCGTCTGCGCGAAGAGATCCCCTCTCCCGACGCCGTCTGACGGGCACGCCGCCGCTCAGTCGTCGTCCGACGGCGGATGTGCCCGCGCGTACTTCAGGTCCTTGTCGGAGAGCGTCTCGATCATCCCGACCACGGCACCCGTGATCTCTCGGATCTCCTCCCGCACGCTCTCGTCGAGATGATGAGAGTCGCTGTCCAGCACGGCGCGCTGCGCGTCGTCGGACAATTCCGACCACCAGTCGCCTATCGGGGGAAGAGTCATCGTCACCTTCTTTCGAACAGGCCGGGCCTGATGCTGGACAGCACCGGATCACGGGCAGGACACTGAGATCATGACAGCGGATCTGCCCGAGGACGAGCCCCACGTCGACGATCGCGCCGACGGACGCGACGAGACGCGGAACGAGCGGGCGGACCGGAACTGGCTCGAACTCCTTCAGGAGCTTCGGGTAATGCAGACGGGCACCCAGATCCTCACGGGTTTCCTTCTCGCAGTGGCGTTTCAGCCGCGGTTCACCGACATGGACCAATTCCAGCGCGACCTCTATGTGATCCTGGTAGCGCTCTCGGCGATCGCCACGATTCTGGCGCTCGCCCCCGTCGGGATGCACCGGGCACTCTTCGGCCACCAGCGCAAACCCGAATTGGTGCGCATGGCCGCCCGGATCGTGCGGATCAACCTCGCGGTGATCGGAGCGCTGACCATCGGCGTGACGACCTTGATCGTCGACTTCACCGTCAATCGGACGGCGGGGGTCATCGCGCTGATCGCGGCGCTGATCCTCGTCGTGGTCCTGTGGCTCGCCCTGCCCCGACTGATCCGTGGTCGTCCCCGGTTCGGTGGAGCCGGGGACGGCCAGGAGCGGATCAGCGACCCGCAGGGCTCCGGTTCTCCGCGCTGACCATCCAGGCGAACTGCTCGAGCCGTTCGATCACCGCGTGCAGGATGTCCGCCGACGTCGGGTCTTCCTCGTCGACCTCGTCGTGCACATCCCGCATGGTCGAGACGACATCTTCGAGCCGCTCGGTGATGAGATCGATCGTCTCCGACGTCGACACCTCGCCGGCCGGGAAGTTCGGCAGCGAGGTCGATTCCGCGATCGTGGCGCTGCGTCCGTCGGGCACAGCGTGCAGGGCGCGCATCCGCTCGGCGACCGTGTCGCTGAACGCCCGCGTCTCATCGATGATCTCGTCGAGCTGCCGGTGCGTGTCGCGGAAGTTGCGTCCGACGACGTTCCAGTGCGCCTGCTTGCCCTGAAGAGCCAGCTCGAGCAGGTCGACGAGCACCTTCTGCAGGTTCGCGGCGAGCGTCGGGGACGCTGTGAAGCCCTTCTCAGCATTCTGCCGCCGAGTGGTCTTCGCGCCGCGACTCGTCGTGCTTGCGGTCTTCTTCGTGGTCTTGCTTTCAGCCATGGTGTGACCTCCTCGCGCCGACCATAGTCCGCCGCGACCCCGGCGCCCGAGGGGGTTGACAGCAGTCGGGCCGAACCCCGAATGTGACGGGAGAACGAGAGGGGCGACATGGTGTCGGAAGACCAGCAGGAGCGACGGACAGAGATGGAGATCAGCCCGATCAGTGACAGCGACGCGGGCGAGGTGCTGACCGTGCAGCGAGCCGCCTTCGTGTCCGAGGCGGCGATCTACGGGAGCGTCGACATGCCGCCGCTCACCCAGACGCTGAGCGAGCTGGAGGCCGAGCTCCGCTCCGAGTCCGGATTCACCGCACGGATCGGGGGGCGCCTGGTCGGGGCGATCCGCTTCGTCGAGCACGACGAGCTGCTGCTGATCGGCCGGATCGCCATCGCTCCGGACATGCAGGGGGAAGGGATCGGACGGATGCTGCTCGACGCGGCGGAGGAAGCCTCCTCAGCCGACGTTGCCGAGCTGTTCACGGGGAGTCTCAGCGAGGCCAACCTGCGGCTCTACGAGTCCTGCGGATACGTAGAGCACGAGCGGGTTCCCGACGGCGACGGGACGGCGCAGGTCTTCATGCGCAAGAAGCTGCGACCTTGAGAGCCTCCTGACAATCGCCGCCCGGGGGTTGAGTCGACAGCCGAGGTTCGGCATCGTGGCCCGGACGTGTCGCGACCGCGGCATGCCCCGAACGGAAGGAGAGTCTCGTGCTCACCCTCACCGACAACGCCACCGCCATCGTCTCGACCCTTGTGAGTCGTCAGACCGAAGCGCCCGATGCGGGTCTCCGCATCCACTCCACCGCCACCCCGGACGCGGACGGCGGTGCTCGCCTCGCGGTGCTCGTGACCGCCGACCCGGAGCCGCAGGACCAGGTCGTGGAGGTCTCCGGCACCCGTCTGTTCCTCGACGAGGAAGCCGCAACGGCCCTCGACGACAAGGTGCTCGACGCCGGTGTCGACGAGGAGGGCGCGGTGTCCTTCGCCGTGATGCCCCAGGCTCAGGTCGCCTGACGACCTCACCGGAACACAGGACTCCCGGATGCCGCGGCCCTCAGGGTCGCGGCATCCGCCGTTTCCGACGCAGTGACATCAGAGCTCGGTCACCCGACCGGCATCCACTCGCCAGCGCCGGTCGGTCGTCACCGTGTCGAGCATCCGTCGATCGTGCGTCACCAGCAGCAGCGTCCCGTCGTACGATTCGAGCGCCTGCTCCAGCTGCTCGATGGCGGCGAGATCGAGGTGGTTCGTCGGCTCGTCGAGCACGAGCACGTTCGTGCCACGGGCCTGCAGGAGCGCCAGCCCCGCGCGGGTCCGTTCACCGGGCGAGAGCTCGTCCACCGGGCGGCTCACATGGTCGGCCTTGAGTCCGAACTTGGCCAGGAGCGTACGCACCTCGGCGCTCGCCATCTCCGGAACGAGCTCCTCGAAGGATGCCGCGAGCGGCCGCGGGCCGGCGAGCAGAGAGCGCGCCTGGTCGATCTCGCCGATCTGCACGCTGGCCCCCAGAGCCGCCGTTCCCTCGTCCGGATGCTGCTGCCCGAGCAGCGCTCGCAGGAGGGTGGACTTGCCGGCGCCGTTGGGACCGGTGATACCGATGCGCTCGCCCGCGTTCACCTGCAGAGACACAGGCCCGAGGGTGAACGAGCCCTGGCGGAAGACGGCGGAGCTCAGGGTCGAGACGACGGAGCTGGATCGCGGTGCGGAGGCGATGGTGAACTCGAGCTGCCACTCCTTGCGCGGCTCATCGACCTCTTCGAGCCGCGCGATGCGACTCTCCATCTGACGCACTTTCTGCGCCTGCTTCTCACTCGACTCGGTCGATGCCTTGCGCCGGATCTTGTCGTTGTCCGGCGCCTTCTTCATCGCGTTGCGGACGCCCTGGCTCGACCATTCCCGCTGGGTGCGGGCCCGACCGACGAGATCGGCCTTCTTCTCGGCGAACTCGTCGTACTTCTCGCGCTGCTGGCGTCGCACCGTTGCCCGTTCTTCCAGGTAGGCGTCGTATCCCCCGCCGAAGACGCGGTTCGACCCCTGTGCCAGGTCGAGCGCCAGCACGCGGGTCACACAGCGAGCGAGGAACTCGCGATCATGGCTGACCAGCACCACGCCGCCGCGGAGCCCTCGCACGAACGCCTCCAATCGCTCGAGCCCGTCGAGGTCGAGGTCGTTGGTCGGCTCGTCCAGCAGCACGATGTCGAAGCGTGAGAGCAGCAGAGCTGCCAGCCCGACGCGTGCCGCCTGTCCGCCCGAAAGCGAGGTCATGAGGATCTCGTCGGCGTGGCCGCCGAGCTCGAGCCCCAGGTCGGCGAGCACGGACGGGAGTCTCTCGTCCAGATCGGCGGCACCGCTGGCGAGCCAACGATCGAGGGCAGTCGAGTAGGTGTCGGCAGGATCGACACCGGGGATCGCGAGCGAGGGGTCGCCGAGTGCGGATGCCGCGGCATCCATCTCGGCAGTTGCGGCGCCGCACCCCGTGCGGCGGGCGATGTAAGCGGTGATCGTCTCGCCGTCGACACTCTCGTGTTCCTGCGGGAGCCAGCCGACGAAGGCGTCAGCGGGCGCCAGAGCGATCGTCCCGGCCTGCGGCTCGTCGATGCCGGCGAGCAGCCGGAGCAGCGTGGACTTCCCCGCACCGTTCGCGCCGACCACGCCGACGACATCGCCCGGCGTGACGGTCAGGTCGAGTGAATCGAAGAGGGTGCGGTGACCGTACCCTCCGGCCAGACCCTGGGCCACGAGTGTTGCGGTCACGAGTCGTGGCTGCTGTGGTCGCCCAGATCGGGCTCCGCGCGGAGGACGTCGGCGATCTCCTCCTCCGGTCGCGGAGCGATCGTCTCGTCGGCTTCGAGCTCCGGAACAGACGCCTCATCCGGTCCGGGGATGTGCTCCGGAGTGGACTGGTCGTGGTGGTCGGACACGGTGAACCCTTCGATCGGTGTCCCGCCAGCGTACGCTGAACAGGTGCCGCAATCCGTGCGGGAAAGGACGGCTCCACCCGTGAAGATCTCGTTGCTCCGCCGTTTCATCGTCGTCGCGGAGGAACTGCACTTCCCCCGGGCAGCCGAGACCCTGGGCATCCCGCTGGCGTCGCTGTACACCTCGATCGAGAAGCTCGAGGACGAGGTCGGGCAGCCGCTGATCCATCGCGGTGATCCGACGCGCCTTACCTCGGTCGGCGAACAGTTCCTCGCCGTGGCTCGGCAAGAGGTCGCTGCGGCCCCGGCGCCCGTGAAGAACGCACCCGCGCCGCGAGGCGGCAAGGCGAAGGCGTCCAAGGGCAAGGGACGCACACCGGCGGTCAAGGGGCAGCCGAAGCCGTACAAGAAGCGGCAGGGGCGCTAGGAGCGCGGAGCGGCGCGCGTCAATCCCAGTCGAGGTACTCCTCGATGTCGACCGCTGTCTCGATCGGATGCGTCATCGGGAACAGGTGGTCTCCCCCGGCGATGCTCTTCACACTCGCGCGCTCGGGCGCGGTGGCCTGAAGACGCTCTCCGTTGACCGGCGGCGTCGAGGCGTCGTCCGAGCCCTGGATGATGAGCACGGGGATCACGGGCGCGAGCGGAGTCTCGTCTTCCTCGACGCCGAGCAGGAGCAGACCGTTCACGCGCTCGTGGTGAGATGCGGCGAGCGCACGGGCGATGGTGCCGCCGAAACCGTGTCCGCCGATCCAGGTGTCCGACAGACCGACGTGCTCGATCACCGCGAGGACATCGTCGACGCGGTCTTCCACCGAGACATCCGCGTCGCCGGCGCGATAGCCGACCCGCAGCACGTGGAATCCGGCCTCCTCTGCGAGGTAGTGCCCGACGACTCCCAGCACATCCGCCGGGAGACCCTGCTCCTGGATCAGTACCAGCTTGACCGGACCGTCGCCCTCGTCGACGAAGGGGACAGCGCGTCCCTCGGGCTCGAAAATCTGGGTGTCGGTCATCGGCGTCGTCTCCTCGTGCCGTCGGTGTCGGATGCACAGGCGGAACGAACTCGGCGGACGCCTGTGGCCGGACCGCGGCTCGCGCCGCCTCCGTCCAGCGTATCTAGTCCTGGTCGTTCCCGGGACCGGCGCCGGCGACCGCGGAGAGCGAGGAAAAGTATCGAAGGCCGACCTCGACGCTGGTGACGGCCTTCACGCGATATCCCAACGGCGCAGGATGCCACGTGCCATTCGTCTCCTCTGGACTCTCGAGATTCACGCCACGCGCAACGGCGTGATGGCGTCGATCTGATCGGCTGTCCGATCCGCGGCGACGTCGAGGTCGAACTGCGTCTGAAGGTTGAGCCAGAACTGAGCCGTCGTCCCGAAGTACTTGGCGAGACGGAGCGCGGTGTCAGCGGTCACGGCCCGCTTGCGGTGCACAATCTCGTTGATGCGCCGCGGCGGCACGCCGATCGAAACCGCGAGCTTGTTCTGAGTGATCCCGAATCCCTGGATGAAGTCCTCCATGAGAACCTCCCCGGGGTGAATAGGCTCGAGGCTGTCAGTGATAGTCAATGATCTCCACCTCCTCTGGTCCTGCGTCGGTCCACACGAAGCAGATCCGCCACTGGCCGTTGATCCTGATGCGGTACTGCCCGGCTCGATCGCCTCTCAGCGCTTCCAACCGGTTGCCTGGGGGCACTCGAAGGTCATCGAGCGCCTCCGCCGAACCCACTTGGCGGAGTTTCCGCAAGGCGGTGCGGAGGATCCGCGGATCGATCGATCGGACTCGTTCACGACGGCACAAACGCTCGGTCTCCTTGTTGCCGAACGATCGGATCACCTTCCGAGTGTATAACGCGAAGCGTTAATAACGCCAGCCGTTATCCTGAATTCGCCACGGCGCGAACTCAGCTCCTGGTGTTCCCTGACAACGATGGGACGCTCGGAACGATCATCGTTCGTTCTTCGCTGGCACCTCGTCACGCATCGGCGAACAGGGAGTGGATGGTCCCTTCGGGATCGGCGAAGAAGCCGGCGAACTGCCCCCATTCTCGAAGCTCCGGCCGTCCTGCCGGCGTGGCCCCGGCAGCGATGACCTCGTCGTACCGACGCGCGACCTCGACAGGATCGTCACACTGGAAGTTCAGCTCGAACGCCTGACCGGTGAATCGAGTTCGGTATGACGAATGATCGTCGGTGTTGCCGCTCATGAGCTGCCGGGAGAAGATCGCAAGCCGAATGCCTTCATCACCGAAGGCGACGTACGCCTCTTCGCGCGTGACGACCCGCAGGCCGAGCGCTCGTTCGTAGAATGCGACGAGCGCGGCGACGTCATCAGCGAGCACCGTTATTCCTTCGAGGCGAACAGTCACATCGTCAGGTTACAGACGAGGGACAAGCGCGCTCGTGATCATGACGAGAGCGGCGAGGGCCGGCGCCGTCAGATCTGCCGTTTCAATCCCACGTGGGCGGTTCTATATCCGAGTCGCGTGTAGAAGACGCGAGTCCGGTCCCGCGCCTCGTCGGTCGTCACCTGTGCCAGTTGCGCACCCCGCGCACGACCGAAATCGTGTGCCCACTCGAGCATCGCTGCGCCCAGGCCCTGTGACCGCTCCCCCGACGCGACTCGCAGTCCCTCGATCTGCAATCGGCTGGAACCACCGCGGGAAAGACCCGGGATGACGGTCAATTGCATCGTGGCGACGATGCGGTCGGCAGTGTCGCGGACAACCCCCAGATAGTTGGAACTGTCGCGAGCGACCGCACCGAAGGCTGCCTCGTATCGCTCGAGGCCGACGCTCTCACGGTCCGGGCCGAATTGATCGTCGTGCAGCAACGCTGCGATCGCTTCGATGTCATCGCGGCTCGCACGCTCGAGCCGGAACGTTCGGCCTGCCACCTGCAACCGACCACGAACCGAGGACCGCGCGTCCGTCTGCAACCTCGCGACGAGAAGGTCCAGCCATCCGCCGACGCTTGCGCGAGCCTCAGCGGTGTCGGGATAGCGGCATCTCAGATGCAGACCCGACTCATCCAGGATGAACCAGAGCATGACGGCGTCGGTGTCGGTCGCCGCGCTGACATACTGCGCGTCGAGACCGACGGAGTCGATGCGCACGGGTAACCTGCGCAGGTCCAGCCAGGAGATCGCGAACATCCCGGGCGCCACGGGCATGCCGCCCCACGGAGCGAGGACGTCCGCCAGCGGCCACGAGCCGAGTTGTACCGCCTCTCTCACCGCTGCCGCCGCCGCGTGCGGTTCGGCGACGTCCGACTCGAGGACGGAGTTGGTGATGAACCAGCCCACCGAGTCATGCCAGTTGTCTTCGAAGCGGCTGTGCACCGGAAAGACGGCTCGCAGCGCGGTACCCGCCAGTTCGCGGGTCACCGCGGTCATCGCCACCACCGCGCGCGCGAGAGTCGAGACGCCGTCGTCACGGGCCTGTGCAGCGAATGCGGCAGCATCGTCGACGTCGAACACATCGCGCACTTCCACGCGCTCCCGATGCGGCTCTGGCGTGCCGAGGGGCAGCGGGAACTGCGGCATCACACCGCCGCTGTCCTCGATGATCGTTTCCCATCGCTGACGGACGTGGTCCGGTGCAGCATCCCGATCCAGCAGCGCCTGCGTGTGCTCGACGAAAGCCGGCGCCGGCCCCGGCAACGATTTCGAGCCTGCGCTCCCTGCATCGAGCGCACTCAGCAGGTCGCGCGCGATCACCAGCATCGACCACATGTCGACGTGCGCATGATCCGCGGCGATCACGACCGTGTGCCCGGCAGCGGTCTCCAACACGCACAACCGGTGAGAAGGATGCCGGTACGGCGAACACGCCGCATCGAGGATGTCCCGCAACGCGTCGTTGACAGCCTGACCCGGAGCAACCTGATGCTCGACCCAGCTTCCGGGCCCGATCTCGATCTCGTGAAGCACCGGATCACCATCGGGGCCGGGTGCGAAAGCCGATCGCAGCGTTCCATGGCGAGCGATCACAGCCAGCCAGGCATCCGCGATCGACTCCCGACGGGTCGATGTAGGCAGCCGGAAGGACAGCGCCATCCAGGAGCCGGGACGATCGCCCACCCCGACATGGAGTCGCTGATCGAATGACACGGGAAGGCGTCGCCCGAGCGCGGACGCACTGACGTCATAACCCCAGAGCCGTCCGAACGGGAGGCGGAGGTGCGTGACGTTGGTCAGTCGCATGGGCAGTACCTTATCGCCACGGATAATCTGAAACTCAACGTGACTGCCCGACCCGACGCGGTCAGCCACCGATCGAGGAGCCTGATGCCCACTTTCGAGGTACCCGGAGCGGAGCTGGCTGTCGCCCTGAGCGATGAAGGCGGACACCCGGTCGTCCAGCTGCATGGCCTCACGTCGAGCCGCGCCCGCGATCGGGTGCTCAATCTCGACCTCGGCCGAGGGCTCAGCGGAACACGACTGCTGCGCTACGACGCGCGCGGCCATGGCAGGTCGACCGGGCGAAAGGTGCCCGAGGACTATCGCTGGCAGAACCTTGCCGAGGATCTCCTGCGGTTGCTCGACCACTGGTTCCCGGGCGAACGCGTCCACGGAGTCGGTCCTTCCATGGGTGCCGCCACTCTTCTGCACGCTGCGTCGCTCGAGCCGGACCGCTTCACCGGGCTCACGCTCATGGTGCCACCCACCGCGTGGAAGACCAGACCGGCACAGGCCACGAACTACCGAGCTGCGGCGGCGCTCATCGAATCCGACGGTGTCGAGGCGTTCCTCGCTGCCACGAGCGAATCACCGCCGCCCCCGGCCACCGTCGGCGCGCCCGAGACGTCGCCCGACGTCGCCGACGCTCTCCTGCCGTCGTTGCTGCGTGGCGCGGCGCTCAGCGACCTGCCTGCTCCGGAGGCCGTCGCCCGGGTCGAGGTGCAGACGACGATCTTGGCGTGGGTGGACGATCCGGGCCATCCACTGTCGACCGCGGAATCTCTCGCCGTGTTGCTTCCGCATTCAACACTGACGGTCGCGCACACCCCGGAAGATGTCCAAGCATGGCCAGAGGTGTTGAGCGGGGACGTCGACCGGCGGGGATAGACGTCACGCCGCCCACGGGTTGATCAGGTCGACTCCGGTGTGCAAGAAGTCGCTGGTGTTGCGAGTGGCGCACGTCGCTTCATTCGCGAGGCAGATGGCAGCGATCTGCGCGTCCGCCGTACTGATCGGAAGCCCGGCGGATTCTCGCGCGAGCAGGACATCCGCGTAGTGAGTCGCGGCGATGTCATCGAAGGCCAGAATCGAACGGCCGCCACGGAAAGGCTCAATCGCCTCTGCAATGCGAGCGGACAACTCGTCCTTTCGCCGACCATCAGGGAGTCGGCCCACTCCCGCCAGTAGCTCGGCCAGGGTCACCGCGGTGATCGCGACGTCGCCGGCGAGTGATTCAAGCCAAGCCAGAACCCCGCCGTTCGGGGTCGACCGAAAGACTTCAGAGATGACGTTCGTGTCGAGGACTATCACTCGAAGGCAACCGCTCGCGCGCTGTCACTGCGCTCCGGGATCGTGAGATCTCCAGCGCCGCCCACCTGTTGAGCAGCCCGCGCGAGTGCCAAGCCGATGTGCGGTCCGGTCGCTGCCTTGGTCAGAATGTCACGAACCTCGGCCTCCATGGAACGCCCGTGGCTCCGTGCCTTCGCGGCGAGCTGTTCCTTGACCGAGTCGTCGAGTCCGCGGACGATGATGGACGCCATCGCCTGATCACCTCCTCGCGTGATATCAAGCACGATATCACGCGATCGTTGTCGAGGTTCAGCATCTCGGTCTGACGTCCCCGCCCGCTCAGTTGTTGAAGCGGAACTCCACGACATCGCCGTCTTTCATGACGTAGTCCTTGCCTTCGAGGCGCGCCTTGCCCTTGGCACGGGCCTCGACGACGGAACCCGTCTCGACGAGATCCTCGAAGGAGACGATCTCCGCCTTGATGAAGCCCTTCTCGAAGTCGGTGTGGATGACGCCGGCGGCCTGCGGTGCCTTCGATCCCTGGGGGATCGTCCACGCGCGGGCCTCCTTGGGCCCTGCGGTCAGGTACGTCTGCAGTCCCAGCGTGTCGAAGCCGATTCGCGCGAGCTGATCGAGGCCCGACTCATCCTGGCCGGTCGATGCCAGCAGCTCCGCGGCATCCTCCGGGTCGAGGTCGATCAGTTCGGACTCGATCTTCGCGTCGAGGAAGATCGCCTTCGCGGGCGCGACGAGAGCAGCGAGCTCCGCCTTGCGCGCAGCATCCGTCAGCACGCCCTCATCGACGTTGAAGACGAAGATGACGGGCTTGGCGGTGAGCAATCCGAGCTCGCGGATCGGCGTGAGGTCGATGCCGGCGACCGAGAGCAGCACACCGCGCTCCAGAGCATCCTTCGCGGCGATCGCCGTCTCGAGCACGACCGGCTCGATCTTCTTGCCGCGCACTTCCTTCTCGTAACGGCTGATCGCCTTCTCGACGGTCTCGAGGTCGGCGAGCATGAGCTCGGCGTTGATCGTCTCCATGTCGGACGCCGGATTCACCGCGCCGTCCACGTGCACCACGTCGTCGTCGGAGAAACCGCGGACGACCTGCGCGATGGCATCCGCTTCACGAATGTTCGCGAGGAACTTGTTGCCCAGCCCCTCGCCCTCGCTCGCGCCGCGGACGATGCCGGCGATGTCGACGAAGGAGACCGCCGCGGGGAGGATCCGCTCACTGCCGAAGATCTCCGCGAGCGTGTCGAGACGCGGATCGGGCAGGTTCACCACGCCGACGTTCGGCTCGATCGTCGCGAACGGATAGTTCGCCGCGAGCACGTCGTTCTTGGTGAGTGCGTTGAAGAGGGTGGACTTGCCGACGTTGGGCAGGCCGACGATGCCGATAGTGAGAGCCACGGAGGACGAGTCTACCTGTCGCGCGCTGCCCGGAACCGTGGGCGGTTCAGTCGCGCACCGCGCGGAACGCGCGCGTCACGTACGGCAGGTCGATGGTGTCGTCGCCGTGCAGGCCGAGATCGTCGAAGAGCGCGTCCATGTCGCGTCGGATGCGCGCCTTCTCTTCATGGGATGCCGTGATCACGTAGCTCCGCGACGCCGCCATGACGTGCAGCAGCTCGCGGGTGATCGGACGCACCCACTCCCAGCGCTCCTGCGCGAGCGGGCCGAACGGCGCCGAGACGACGGGATCGCCCGCGGCGAGCATGACCTCGGCATTGCTGCCGTGCATGATCTCGGTCAGCTTCTTCACCCAGTCGATCCGCTCGTCGCGGATGTTCCAGATCAGTCCGAGCACTCCCCCGTGCCGGACGACTCGTCCGATCTCCGCGGATGCCGCGACCGGCTCGACCCAGTGCCACGCCTGCCCGAGCACGACGGCGTCGACGCTGTCATCCGGCAGCGGGAGGCGCTCTGCCGTCCCCACGAACGCGGGGACCCCGGGAACAGCGGTGCGCAGGGTCGCGAGCATGGCGGGGTCGGGGTCGACCGCGACGACCTCGGCATCCGGGGCGCCGAGCAGCGTGCGCGTGAGCTTGCCGGTTCCGGCGCCTACGTCCGCGATGCGGCGGGATCCGTGCGGCAGGGCGTCGAGCATCCAGGCCACCGCGTCGAACGGGTACTCGGGCCGTCCGACCTCGTAGCTGTGAGCCTGCACGCCGAAGGATGTCGCCTGCTCGTCCGTCATATCGCCAGCCTACGGCGAGCCTGAGATCCGATGACGAGATCGCGAGGGACAGTGGACCCGTGCCACTGGACTTCACTGCGATCGACTTCGAGACCGCGAACTCCAGCCCTGCTTCTGCCTGTTCCGTCGGACTCGTCCGCGTGCGCGGCGGGGAGGTCGTCGCCACGGCCGGCTGGCTGATCCAGCCGCCGCCCGGCCACGACGAGTTCCAGGAGTGGAACGTGCGGATCCACGGCATCCGTCCGACCGATGTGCTGTCTGCTGCGACCTGGGTGGACCAGTTCGACCGGCTGTGCGGCTTCGCCGGCGCCGACGTCCTCGTCGCGCACAACGCGGGATTCGACCTGAACGTGCTCCGTCGGGCTGCCGAAGCCACCGGCCTGCTGTGCCCGCCATACCGGTCGCTGTGCAGCCTGCAGGTCGCGCGCAAGACCTATCAGCTCGACTCGTACCGCCTGCCAATGGCAGCGGCCGCTGCGGGCTTCGCGGAGTTCTCGCACCACGATGCCCTCGCCGATGCCCGCGCGTGCGCGCAGATCGTCATCGATGCGGCACGCCGCTTCGAGGCGTCCGACGTGTTCGCCCTGGCCGACGCCCTCAGCGTGCGCGTGACGGAACCCGCCGTCCCCGGGCTGGAACGCGCCGTCGCCTGACCGGGATCGCCCCGTTCGAGCGGGGCGGCATCGCAATGTCGGATGCCGGCCGCATCATGAGACACATGGATGCACTCTCGCTCGTTCTGATCCTCGTCGCTCTTGCGGTGGGTGCGGCCGTGGGCTGGTTCCTGCGGGCAGGCCGCGGGGCAGCAGATCTCGCGCGCGCCGAGGCAGAGCTCGCCGCGGCCCGCGACGACCGCGACCGCCAGTACGACCTCTACCGGGACGCGGTCGAGCACGCCCGCACCGAACAGCGCGCCGAGGCCTTGCGGGTACAGCAGCAGAACGCCGTACTCACGGCACTCGCTCCGGTCCGCGAGAGCCTGCAACAGATGCAGTCGAAGGTCACGGCGATCGAGCAGGAGCGGCAGGCGCAGTTCGGAACGCTCGCCGAGCAGCTGCGGCGGGCACAGGAATCCGACGAGGCGCTGCGCACGACGACCGAGACGCTGGCCGGCGCCCTCCGCTCCACCGCGACACGCGGCGTCTGGGGTGAGACGCAGCTGCGTCGGGTGGTCGAGGCCGCAGGTCTCACGCGGCACGTCGATTTCGACCTCCAGTCGACCATCTCGTCGGACCACGGCATCGGGCGTCCCGACATGGTCGTGCGGCTGGCGGGCGGGACTTCGATCGCGGTCGACGCCAAGGTTCCGCTCGATGCGTACCTCGAGGCGTCCGCTCTGCCCACCGGCGACGCGCACGAACTGCAACGGCGTGCCCACATGCAGAAGCACGTCAGGGCCGTCCGCGCTCATATCGACGCACTCGCCAAGAAGTCCTACTGGTCGGGTCTCGACGCCAGCCCCGAATTCGTGATCTGCTTCCTGCCGAGCGAATCGCTGCTGGCCGCGGCGCTCGACGAAGACCCCACGCTGCTCGACTACGCCTTCACTCGCCGTGTCGCGCTGGCGTCACCGGTGAACCTCTTCGCTGTGCTGAAGACCGTCGCCTACACCTGGACTCAGCAGGAGGTGTCGACCGAGGCTCGTGCGCTCCTCAATCTCGGAACGCAGCTCTACGAGCGACTCGGCACCCTCGCCGGACACGCCGACGATCTGCGACGTGCGCTCGAGCGCACGGTCGACAGCTACAACAAGTTCGCCGGCTCCCTCGAGAACCGCGTGCTCGTGACAGCGCGGCAGTTCCCGGGGATCGACGCGGCTGGTCTCGCGACCGCGCCCGCAGTGACTGCAGGGACCACCCGTCGGTTCAGCGCACCGGAGCTCATCAGCGTCGACGACGAACGGCCCGTCCACGAAGAATTCACACTCGACGAGAAGTCAGAGATCACCGTGCGCGCCGATGTCGGCAACGTGCGCGCACGACTGGACGACGGGCAGATCAGGCGAGACGCGTAGGCCAGTCGAGAAGCAGCGCAGGCGAAGAAAGTTCAGGCAGCGCCCGGGACGCCGCTCAGCAGCACGATGACGAGGCCGCTCGTCGCGAGGAAGGCCCCGATCATCCACCAGGCGCTGATCTCGTGGCCGGCATCACGCCGAACGCGGAAGAGAACATCGGCTCGTCGGGCCGGGTCACTGACCGAAGTCTGAGGCGGAGCGCTCGGAGCCGGAGCGACGACCTCGGAATCAGCGCTCACTCGAAGGATGCGCCCCGTGTTCGTCGTCACGATCTTCGTCGGAGCGGCCTTGGAGCCACTCGTGTGCTGCGTCGTCATCTGTTCGCCCTCCTGTGCCTGCGGTGCCTGGCGGCTCCGTCGACGGCGACAAACCCAGTGACAATTGTGACACGGCACTCACCGGAACCGGGGATCACGACGTCATCGACCCGGTACCGGGTCGATAACGATGACTTTCGCGTCAGGGGTTCAGAGCCACTTGGAGACGAGGTGCTCCGAGGCGATACGGCGGAGTGTGCCCGAGGCCCCGCGCAGCACGACGCTCTCGGTGTAGACGAAGCCGCGCTCACGACGCACGCCCGCGACGAGCTGGCCGTCGGTGACGCCGGTCGCCACGAAGATCGTGTTCTTGCCCTGCACCAGGTCGTCGGCCTCATAGACCTTGTCCATGTCGAGACCGGCGTCGATCCCCCGCTGGCGCTCGTCATCGTCGCGCGGCCAGAGGCGACCCTGAATGTGCCCCCCGAGCGCCTTGATAGCGCATGCGGTCACAATGCCCTCGGGGCTGCCGCCGACGCCCACGCACATGTCGGTGCGCGCATCGTGACGCGCCGCATTGATCCCGCCGGCGACGTCGCCATCGCTCATCAGACGTGTGCCGGCACCGGCATCCCGGATCTCCTGGATGAGCTTCTCGTGACGCGGACGGTTGAGCACCGAGACGACGATCTCGTCGACCGGCTTGCCGAGTGCGCCCGCGAGCTTGCGGATGTTCTCTCCGATGGGAAGGCGGATGTCGACGACTCCGACGCCCGCAGGCCCGGTGACGAGCTTGTCCATGTAGAACACGGAGGATGCGTCGAGCATCGTGCCGCGGTCAGAGACGGCGATCACCGAGAGCGCGTTCTGGCGACCCGCCGCGGTGAGAGAGGTGCCGTCGATGGGATCCACAGCGATGTCGCACAGCGGTCCGCGTCCCGTGCCCACGATCTCACCGTTGAAGAGCATCGGGGCGTTGTCCTTCTCGCCCTCGCCGATGACGACGCGCCCTTGGAAGTCGACCGTGCCGAGGAACGCCCTCATCGCGTCGACCGCGGCTCCGTCCGCCGCCTCCTTCGCGCCACGACCGATGAACGGCACGGCACGGATGGCCGCAGCCTCCGTGGAGCGCACCAGCTCCATCGCGAGGTTACGGTCGGGATGAAGAGGGCTCAGATCCGCTGTCAGACTCACCATGCGGCCAGCCTAGCCAGCGTCCGTCGCGAACAGCCGGGCTTTACGGTCATTCCGTGCGAAGGAATCGCGATTCTTAACCGATTCGTAGGGGAAGCGTGCTCCGGGCGACCACGAGCCGGCGGCATCCGCTCACGCACCCCGATAGAGTGACAGCTGTCCCGGCTTCCCCTATCGCAGGAGTTCTCATGCCCGTCGCCACCCCGGATCAGTACGCCGAAATGCTCGACCGCGCGAAGGCCGGCGGCTTCGCGTACCCCGCTTTCAACGTCTCCAGCTCGCAGACGATCAACTCCGTCCTGCAGGGTCTCACCGAGGCCGGCTCCGACGGCATCATCCAGGTGACGACCGGTGGCGCCGACTACTTCGCCGGTCACACCGTCAAGGCGCGCGCCACCGGTGCCCTCGCCTTCGCCCGCTACGCCACCGAGGTCGCCAAGAACTACCCGGTCACCGTCGCGCTGCACACGGACCACTGCCCGAAGGACGCGCTGGCCGGGTTCGTCGAGCCGCTGATCGCCGCCTCCGAAGAAGAGGTCAAGGCCGGTCGCAACCCGATCTTCCAGTCCCACATGTGGGACGGCTCGGCTGTTCCCCTCGCAGAGAACATCGAGATCGCCAAGGACATCCTGCCCCGCATGAAGGCCATCAACGCCATCCTCGAGGTCGAGATCGGCGTCGTCGGCGGCGAAGAGGACGGCGTCCAGCACGAGGGCTCGAACGAAGCGCTCTACACGACGTTCGCCGATGTCGACCAGGCCGTCCAGGCGCTCGGTCTCGGTGAGCAGGGCCGCTACATCGCCGCCCTGACCTTCGGCAACGTGCACGGTGTGTACAAGCCGGGCGGCGTGAAGCTGCGTCCGGAACTGCTGGGCGAGATCCAGCAGCAGGTCGCCGCGAAGTACAACACGGGTGCCAAGCCGCTCGACCTCGTCTTCCACGGCGGCTCCGGCTCGACCGACGACGAGATCGCGGTCGCGGTCGCGAACGGCGTCATCAAGATGAACATCGACACCGACACACAGTACGCCTACACGCGTGCGATCGCCGACTACATGTTCAAGAACTACGACGGCGTCCTGAAGGTCGACGGGGAGGTCGGCAACAAGAAGCAGTACGACCCCCGCGCCTGGGGCAAGGTCGCGGAGACGGCGATGGCCGCCCGCGTCGTCCAGTCCACCCGCCAGCTCGGATCGTACGGCCAGTCCCAGAGCTGACCCACTCCAGCTGACACAGAAGAAGCCCCGCCATTCGGCGGGGCTTCTTCTGTGTCACGGCTCCGGATCTCAGCTGCCGCTCATGCCGCCGACGTAGGCCATGAAGGCGGGATCGCCGAACATCGGCACCGCCAGGCACATCGACGCGATCAGCATCGTCACGGCAGCGCCGACCAGCGGCACCCACCACGCGATCTTCGCCCTGCGAAGTCGCCGGATCGACACCCATGCGGTGAGCGACCAGCCGACGACGAGCACGACGGCGGCGATGGCGCCCCACAGCCTCCCCTGCGCGAAGTTCGTGAACTCGCCCTCGATCCCGAGGATCTTCATGCTCTCGTTCATCACGCGCGTGAGGTCCAGGTAGGACAGAGCCGTCACGATCACGTTGATCAGGCCGTAAGCCAGCAACCCGATCGTCACGAAACGATCGGCGGGGTGCGGCCGCCGAGGAGCGGCATCCGCCACTGGCTCCGGAGCGGGAGCCGTGATGACCGGCTCTGCCACCATTTCACCGAGCGGCGGAAGACCTGCCGCCCGTCGCTGCTCCTCGGGGGTCGCGAGTTCGCCGTACTGAGGACGCTGATCGGTCATCCCGCCATGCTAATCGCCCAGGCTAGGGGCGGCTCACAGCCGAAGGGGCCCGGAAACGATGGCGGCCCCGGAGAAGTGGGGACTCCTCGGGGCCGCGGATTCGGAACGCTGGGGACGCTCGTCATCCAAGTCAGTCCACGCAGAGCTGGGGACCCTCCGCGAACCAGTAGGGCCGTTTGCACAGACGCCTACTTTTCCGATCGTAGGGAAGCCTCCGTCGACACGCCAGAGCGAAGACTTCAGATAGTGAACCCGCCGGCCGACTACGCCCCACCGAACGAATCCGCGCCGAGCTGCAGGGACAGCCTCCGTGCGATCCCCTGAAGCCGCGTCACGAGCTCCCGATCCACGACAGCCCGCTCGGACGGCAACGAAATCGCCAGCGAAGCGGTGAGGTTCGGAGCGATCACCGGCACGGCGACACAGGTGGCGCCGATGACGTACTCCTCCTGATCGACGACCCAGCCGGGAGCATGCTCGAGCTGGGTCAGCAGCGTCTGCCGATCACTGATCGTGCGGGGCGTCAACTCCTCGAGGCGATGCCGGGAGAGGTAGTCGAGGCGGTCCTCGTCGGAGAGCTCCGCGAGGATCTGCTTGCCCAGCGCGGTGGCATGAGCGCTCGACTGCAACCCCACCCAGAGTTCCACTCGCGGATTGCTCACGGCATCGACGATGTCGACGAGGTGCATCTCCCCGTCGTCGAAGCGCGAGAGGTAGGCCGTCGCGCCGATCTCCTCGGTGACGTCACGCAGGGCGGAGCGCACCCGGGCGAGGAACACGCCCCGGGAATCGATCTCCTGCTGGAACGACGGGAACCGGGAGCCGAGCACCAGGCCGTCCGGCTCAGAGGCCAGATATCCCTCGTGGATGAGGGTGCGGACCAGGTTGTAGGTGGTCCCCGGAGTGAGTCCGGTGGTCGCCGCCAGCATCTTGGCGGGCAGTGGCCGTGGAGAGTTCGCGACGATGTCGACGAGGCGGAGCGCGCGCTGCACCGACCCGATGAGGGTGGGCTCGCCCTCCGCAGGGCTCACCGCTACGCGCCTCCTCCTGTGGCACGGCCGCCGAGCGCCCGCGCATCGCGCTGGCCGGCGGAATCCTGGCGCAGCTCCTTGGGAAGAGAGAACATCAGATCCTCCTCGGCCGTCTTGACCTCTTCGACGTCGCGGTAGCCCGCGTCGCTCAGCGCATCGAGGACCTCACGGACCAGCACTTCGGGAACGGATGCTCCGCTGGTCACACCGACGGTCTCCACGCCGTCGAGCCATTCCTGCTGGACCTCTTCGGCGTAGTCGACACGATACGCCGCCTTCGCGCCGTATTCGAGGGCGACTTCGACGAGGCGGACGGAGTTGGAGGAGTTCGAGGAGCCGACCACGATCACGAGGTCGGCGTTGGTCGCCACCTTCTTGATCGCGACCTGGCGGTTCTGCGTGGCGTAGCAGATGTCATCGGAGGGCGGGCTGTGGAGTTCGGGGAACCGCAGCCGCAGCCGGTTGACGGTCTCCATGGTCTCGTCGACCGAGAGCGTGGTCTGCGAGAGCCAGACGACCTTCGACGGATCCTTCACCTGGACGGTGTCGGCTTCCTCCGGCGAGTTGACGACGGTCACGTGATCGGGCGCCTCACCGGCCGTTCCCTCGACCTCTTCGTGACCCTCGTGACCGATGAGGAGGATCTCGAAATCGTCGCGTGCGAATCGCACGGCCTCGCGGTGCACCTTCGTGACCAGAGGACAGGTCGCGTCGATGGCGTGCAGCCCTCGATCGGATGCCGCGTTCACCACCGCCGGCGAGACACCGTGGGCGCTGAACACGACGTGTGCTCCCTCGGGGACCTCGTCGACCTCCTCGACGAAGATCGCGCCCTTGGCCTCGAGCTCGGTGACGACGTGGATGTTGTGCACGATCTGCTTGCGCACGTAGACCGGTGCGCCGTAGCGCTCCAGCGCCTTCTCGACGGCGACCACGGCACGGTCGACGCCGGCGCAGTAGCCGCGGGGTGCGGCCAGCAGAATCCGCTTGTGTCCGACGATCGGGTTATCCTGAAGCCGCCCGGCCGCGGCACGCACTCGTGGGACGCGCGGGACAGGGAGATGAACGGCAGTCGAAGTCACCCCTCGATTCTACCGGCGCCTGCCTGTGGAAGGCCGGGATGCCGCCATCCGGTGAGACGCCACGGAACGGGAGCACATGACAGTCTTCGAAGCGACGGCAGGCCCCGGCGAGACACCACCGGCAGACGCCGTCGCCCCACGCGATTCGACCTCCGACGCACCGACCTCGGTCGCACGACTGAATGCGACGATCCGCGACTTCATCGCGCGCTGGAACACGGTGTGGGTCGAGGGTGAGATCACCTCCTGGAACGTTCGGGCGGGCAACATCTTCGCGAGGCTGAAGGACACGCAGTCCGACGCGCAGATCTCCATCCGGATCTGGTCGAGCGTCCGTGGTCGCATCCCCGCAGATCTGGCGGTCGGGGATCATGTGGTCGCCGCGGTCAAGGCCGATTACTTCGTCAAGTCCGGCGATTTCAGCTTCGCGGTGTCGGCGATGAAGCACGTGGGCCTCGGCGACCAGCTCGAGCGCCTGGAGAAGCTGCGCATCCAGCTGCGTCAGGAGGGGCTGTTCGACTCGTCGCGCAAGAGGCGCCTGCCGTTCCTCCCCCACGTGATCGGCCTGATCACCGGCGAGAAGTCGGATGCCGAGAAAGACGTGCATCGGAACGCCGAACTGCGCTGGCCCCAGGTGCGATTCCGCACCGAATATGCGGCCGTGCAGGGCGATCGATGCGTTCCGGAGACCCTGGCCGCCCTGAAGCGACTCGACGCCGATCCCGAGGTCGACGTCATCATCATCGCCCGCGGCGGTGGCGATCCGCAGACTCTGCTCGGGTTCAGCGACGAGCGGCTCGTGCGGGCCGTGGCCGCGGCCACCACCCCGATCGTGAGCGCGATCGGCCATGAGAACGACCACCCGCTCCTCGACGATGTCGCGGACCTCCGAGCGTCGACCCCGACGGATGCCGCCAAGCGCGTCGTGCCCGATGTCGGCGAGCAGCGCGCGCTGATCGCGCAACTCCGGTCGCGGGCGACGACGCGCCTCACGCAGCGGCTCTCCCACGACATCGCCCAGCTCGAGCAGTTGCGTTCCCGCCCCGTGCTGCGCTCCCCCGCCCCCATCATCGATTCGCGCGCGCAGGAGCTCTTCCTGCTGCAGTCCCGCGGCCGCGACACGCTCACGCGACAGCTGGATACGGCCGGCCGCCGCACGAGCGAGCTGCGCGCGTCGTTGCGTGCCCTGTCACCGGCGGCGACCCTGGCCCGCGGCTACGCGATCGCCCACCTCGAAGGCGGCGTGATCCTGCGTGATGCGGCGGATGCTCCGGCCGGAAGCGCCCTCACGATCACGGTCGACCGGGGCTCGGTCGCGGCCCGGTCTGAGGGCGAGATCGAGGAAGGCTCCTGAGCGGAGCACCCGCATCGCACGCCGTAAGATGGAGGAGTGAGCGCTCTGAACGAGATCCCGGTCGAGACGCTGTCGTTCGAGGCAGCCCGCGATGAACTCGTCACCGTGGTCGCCGAACTCGAGCAGGGGTCCCCCACGCTCGAGCACTCGCTCGCACTGTGGGAGCGCGGCGAAGCACTCGCGGCCCGCTGCGAGGAGTGGCTGCTCGGCGCGAAGCGCCGCCTCGATGCCGCCCGGAACGCGGCATCCGACTCCGCCGGCGGCGCGTCGTGAGCAAGCAGGCGCCGATCGTCGCCGAGCTCGGTCGACCTGAGACTCCCGACGAGACCGCGGCGCGCAAGGCGGCTTCCAGCAAGGCGTACCGCGGCAGCCAGACCTTCCGGAACCTCGTCGCCGCGCTCCTGGTCACCGTCGCCGTCGTCGCCGTGATCATCTTCGCCGTGCCGCGTGGTGAGCCCGTGACCGCGGAGAAGATCGACGTGGCAGGCATCGCCGCCGGCGTCGAGTCCACCATGGATAGCCCTGCGATCGTCCCGGAGCTCGACGGATTCTGGCGTGTGAACGACGCGGAGCTGCAGAGCGGTGCGACCGTCGTCTGGGAGATCACTCTGGCTCCGGCCGCTGACGACGAGCGCGGCTTCATCAAGCTCGCTCAGGCGTTCGACGCCGACTCCTCGTGGGCCCCGCAGCGGCTCAACGGCAATGCCCCGACCGACGAGACGCGTATCGGCGGACTCGACTGGGACGTGTACGAGCTCGGCGACGCGACTGCGAACGCCAACATCAGCTACGCCATCGGCACGCAGGCCGGCGATGATTACGTGCTCCTCTACGGCTCTCGCTCGGCGGACTCGACCGCCGAGCTCGCCGAATCCCTCGTCCCGCAGATCCGTGCCCTCTCGGAGGCTCCATGACGAACACCCTCACCCCCGCCGCAGCCTGGCAGCAGATGCGCGAGGGGAACGCCCGTTTCGTGCACGATGAGCCCCAGCATCCCAACCAGGACGGTGCCCGCCGGCAGAACCTCGCAGCGGCGCAGCATCCGGTCGCCACGCTGTTCGGATGCTCCGACTCGCGCCTGGCCGCCGAGATCATCTTCGACCTCGGGCTGGGCGATCTGTTCGTCGTCCGCAACGCCGGTCAGGTGCTGGGCGAGTCGATCGTCGCGAGTCTCGAGTACGCCGTCGCCGTCCTGGAGGTTCCGCTCATCGTCGTGCTCGCGCATGACTCCTGCGGCGCCGTGCGCGCGGCGATCGACGGCACCGCCATCGATGCCGCCCCGCTTCCGCCGCACATCTGGCGACTGATCGCGCCGATCGTCCCCGCGGCGCGGAAGGTGCTGGCTGAGAACGGCGGCACCACCGTCGCGGAGATCGACGCCGAACTCGTCGGCGAAGAGCACCTGCGCAACACCGTGCGCGATCTGCTGCAGTCGTCCGAACTGATCAGCAGCGCCGTCGCCGAGGGCCGACTGGGCATCGTCGGCGCCAACTACCGTCTGGCCGAGGGCACCGCGACGCCGGTGATCACGGTCGGGATCGACACCGAGGACGACGCCATCGAGGGGTCCGCCCCCGCAACCAAGGAAGGTTCGGAATGACCGAGACTGAGTACCGCATCGAGCACGACACCATGGGCGAGGTGCGGGTGCCCGTGAACGCGCTCTACGGCGCGCAGACGCAGCGCGCGGTGGAGAACTTCCCGATCTCGGGCAAGGGGCTGGAGTCGACGCAGATCGCCGCCCTCGCACGCATCAAGAAGGCCGCCGCGCTCGCTAACAAGGAACTCGGCACCCTCGACGGCGCCATCGCCGACGCCATCGCCCAGGCCGCCGACCAGGTCGCTTCCGGCGCGCACGACGGCGAGTTCCCGGTCGACACGTACCAGACCGGCTCCGGCACGTCATCGAACATGAACATGAACGAGGTGCTCGCGACGCTCGCGACCCGCATCCTCGGTGCGAACGTGCATCCGAACGACCACGTGAACGCGTCGCAGTCGTCGAACGACGTGTTCCCGACCTCGGTGCACATCGCTGTCACCCAGGCCCTCATCGACACCCTGATCCCCGCGCTCGACCACCTCGCCGTCGCCCTCGAGGCGAAGGCGGAGCTCTGGAAAGACGCCGTCAAGTCCGGCCGCACCCACCTCATGGACGCGACGCCGGTGACGCTCGGACAGGAGTTCGGCGGCTACGCCCGCCAGATCCGTCTGGGCATCGAGCGTGTGCAGTCGGCCCTCCCCCGGGTCGCCGAGGTCCCGCTGGGCGGCACCGCCGTCGGCACCGGCATCAACACCCCGCTCGGCTTCCCCCAGAAGGTCATCGCGCTGCTCGCGGCCGAGACCGAGCTGCCCATCACCGAGGCGAAGGATCATTTCGAGGCGCAGGCCAACCGCGACGGACTCGTCGAGGCCTCTGGCGCGCTGCGCACGATCGCGGTCTCGCTGACCAAGATCAACAACGACCTGCGCTGGATGGGCTCCGGTCCGAACACGGGCCTCGGCGAGCTGCACATCCCCGACCTGCAGCCCGGTTCGTCGATCATGCCCGGCAAGGTCAACCCGGTCGTCCCCGAAGCCGTGTTGATGGTGTGCGCGCGCGTGATCGGCAACGACGCGACGGTCGCCTGGGCCGGAGCATCCGGTTCCTTCGAGCTGAACGTCGCGATCCCGGTGATGGGCACCGCACTGCTGGAGTCGATTCGCCTGCTGTCGAACGCCTCGCGAGTCCTGGCCGACAAGACCATCGACGGCCTGCGGGCGAACGTCGAGCGCGCCGCGGCCTTCGCCGGCATGAGCCCGTCGATCGTGACCCCGCTCAACAAGCTCATCGGCTACGAGGCTGCGGCGAAGATCGCCAAGCACTCGGTCGCCAAGGGCATCACCGTGCGCGACGCCGTGATCGACCTCGGCTACGTCGAGCGCGGAGACCTCACGCTCGAGCAGCTCGACGAGAAGCTCGACCTGCTCTCGATGACGCACCCCGGCTGAGCCCGGACACAGTACGGCGGATGCCGCGGGGCCCTGGGCCTCGCGGCATCCGCCATTCTTCTGTCGTGGCGGCGTCCTCATCTGCAGGATGGATCGACAGTTGCAGGTCGATTCCGCCGATATCGACCTGCAGACCGCATTCGCGCCTGCAGAACGTGCCGAGACCCGCGCGCGGTACGCAAGAGAGCGGATGCCGGTGCGAACCGGCATCCGCTCCTTTGCAACTCGTCAGCTGAGCTCTCCGCCCTCCAGGAGCTCGGTGACGAGAGCTGCGATCGCCGATCGCTCGGAGCGCATCAGGGTCACGTGTCCGAACAGGTCGTGCCCCTTCAGCGTCTCGATCACGCTGGCGATGCCGTCGTGCCGCCCCACGCGGAGGTTGTCGCGCTGGCCGACGTCGTGCGTCAGGATCACCCGGGAGTTCTGACCCATGCGGCTGAGCACGGTCAGCAGCACGTTGCGCTCCAGCGACTGCGCCTCGTCGACGATCACGAACGCGTCGTGCAGGGAGCGGCCGCGGATGTGCGTCAGCGGAAGCACCTCGAGCAGTCCGCGCTCGATGACCTCTTCGACGACGTTGCCCGACACGACCGAGCCGAGCGTGTCGAACACGGCCTGACCCCACGGGCCCATCTTCTCGCCCTGGTCGCCGGGAAGGTAGCCGAGCTCCTGCCCGCCGACCGCGAACAGCGGGCGGAACACGATGATCTTCTTCTGCTGCTGCCGTTCGAGCACCGCTTCGAGTCCGGCGCACAGCGCGAGCGCCGACTTCCCGGTGCCGGCGCGGCCGCCGAGCGAGACGATCCCGACCTCCTGGTCGAGCAGCAGATCGATCGCGATGCGCTGCTCGGCGGAACGTCCGTGCATGCCGAAGATGTCTCGGTCACCGCGGACGAGGCGGTACTCGCCGTCACCGGTGATCCTGCCGAGCGCCGAACCGCGCTCCGAATGGATGATGAGTCCGGTGTTCACCGGGATTCCCCTGGCATCCTCGCTGATCCCGACTTCGCTCTCGTAGAGATCGCTGATGTCATCGCCCGAGAGATCGAGGGTCGAGATACCGGTCCACCCGGAGTCCACGGCCTGCTCGGCGAGATACTCCTCGGCACGGATGCCCAGGGATGCCGCCTTCACGCGCATCGGGAGGTCCTTCGAGACGATCGTGACGTCCTGTCCGTCCTGCGCGAGGTGCATGGCGACCGAGAGGATGCGGGTGTCGTTGTCGCTCAGCCGGATCCCGGCCGGCAGCACCGACGGATCGGTGTTGGCGAGTTCGACGCGAAGCGTTCCACCCTCGCCGACCTCCACCGGGAAGTCGAGACGGCCGTGCTCGATGCGCAGGTCGTCGAGGTGCCGCAGCGCCTGGCGGGCGAAGTAGCCGATCTCGGGATCGTGGCGCTTGCCCTCGAGTTCGGTGATCACGACCACGGGCACCACCACCGAGTGCTCGGCGAACCGGAAGAACGCCTGCGGATCACTCAGCAGCACCGAGGTGTCGAGCACATAGGTGCGCAGGTCCTGGTCCGGTTCGAGGGACGAGGCACCCCTCGTCGTCTTGCGCGTGGACTGCTGCGCGGTGCTGATGGACTGCTGCGCTGTACGTGTGGTCACGACCCACTCCCGACCCGGGGATGATCCCCGCCAGAGTACGAGTCGACCTGGGGCCACGAGTCGTCAACCGGAAGGCCGACTCGACCGGGCTCCTTGCCCGATGCCTAGAACGTACGACCACGCGGCGACTTAAGCGTGCGTCGACACGCGGACGATTCTTACGCGTTGATGAACGTCTCGTTTCCGAATGCGCCGAGCGCATCGTCCAGCTGCTGGAGTGTGGCGTCATCCGTCCCGGCATGAGCCGCGACCCGCACGGCGGAACCCCGCGCCGTCACGACGACTCCGGCGTTCGCGAGCGCCGCCGCCAGGCGGGCGGGCTCCTCCGGCGAGAGCGCGACGATGCCCGCCCTGGACGCGTGCTCGCGCGGCGAGCTCACCGCGATCGCGTGGCGGTCGGCGATCTCGAGGATTGTGTCGACGTGCTCGGCGATCCGCCCTTCGATGTGCGCGACGCCGGCGTCGCGCACATCGCGCACGCCGATCGCGAGCCGCCCGGCGGCGAGCGTGTCGGGCTGGCTCACGGTGAACGCCTGAGCGGATGCCGTCGGCACCTGCAGCTCGTCGATGGAAAGCGCCCGGGTCCCGGCGATGCCGGACAGCACCGGCACGATCCGCTCCCTGGCCCGCGGCGCGAACCACGCGAACGCACTGCCGCGGCCGGCCCGCAGCCACTTGTACCCGTGACCGACCACGATGTCGGCCGCGGTGTAGTCCTCGTCGACGACGCCGAACGACTGCACCGCGTCGACGATGAGCAGCCGATCGGGTCCGATCAGCTCGCGCAGGGCCGCGAGGTCCGCACGGAAGCCGGTGCGGAAGTCGACGTGGCTGACGACGAGCGCCGTGACCTCGTCGTCGAGGGCCCCGGCGACGGCATCCGGGGTCATGCGGCCATCGGCGGGGGTCACCCATCGCGGAGTCAGCGCGCGGTTCGACGCCGCCGCCGCACGGTCGAGGGTCAGGCTCACACTCGGGAACTCAGCGGCGCTCGCGATGACCGTGCCCGACAACCCGTAGAACGCGTGCATGAGCCCCTGCGTGGAAGAAGGCTGCAGGGTGACATCCGCCGCCTCGGCGCCGAGCAGCTCTCCGACGAGCTCCTGCGCCTGCCCGACCCGCTCCCGCACCAGAGACAGGGATGAGGGCCGCCCGCTGCCCAGCAGGTCGGCGTCGGCGAAGACCTCTGCACGCACGGAGGGCGAGAGCGGACCGAATGCGGCCCAGTTCAAGTAGCCGGATTCATTGTCGAACGTGGCGACGTAGTCCTCGAAAGTGCTCACCGCGTCATTGTGGCACGGGCCAAGACGGCGCGGCGGCGCCCGACCGCGAGGTCAGCGGCCGAAGCGGCGGTCGCGATCCGCGAAGTCGCGGATGGCGCGAAGGAAGTCGACCTGACGGAGGTCCGGCCCGAGGGCCTCGACGAAGTAGAACTCGCTGTGCGCGCTCTGCCACAGCAGGAAATCGCTGAGCCGCTGCTCACCGCTGGTACGGATCACGAGGTCGGGGTCCGGCTGGCCCCCGGTGTAGAGGTGCTCGCCGATCATCTCCGGCGTCAGGTGTGCCGCGAGGTCTTCCAGCGTGCCGCCGGAGGCCTCGTGCTTCGCGACGATGCTGCGCACGGCGTCGACGATCTCGTGGCGCCCGCCGTAACCGACAGCCAGGTTCACGTGGAGTCCGGTGTGGCTCCGGGTGCGCTCCTCGGCATCCGCGAGCACACGGGCGAGCTCCTGCGGCAGGATGTCGGATCGCCCCACGTGCTGCACGCGCCAGTTCTCCTCGCGCGACACCGCCTCCGCGAGCTCGGCGATGATCTCGATGAGGTCGGCGAGCTCCGCCGAGTCGCGCTTGCGCAGATTGTCGCTGGACAGCAGATAGAGCGACACGACCCGCACGCCCAGCTCGTCGCACCAGCCGAGGAACTCGCGCATCTTGGCGGCGCCTGCTCGGTGCCCCTCTGCGGGCGTCTCGTAGCCGAGCTGCCGTGCCCACCGCCGGTTGCCGTCGATCATCATCGCCACATGGTGCGGCACGGACGCCGGATCCAGATGGCGTCGCAGCCGGCTGGTGTAGAGCCGATACAGCGGTCCGCGCCCCGGGCTCTCGCGTGACATCACTCACCTACGCTACAGCGTCGGACCCTCGCGCACGGTGTGGGGCGGCTGAGCGTATGTGCCCGTCACAGCATGCGCGCGCGTTTAGAGTGAGCACGTGAGCACTTCCGACCCTTCCGAAGACGACCTCCCCCAGCTGCCGCTCCTCGACGAGGCGGAATCAGAGGCGGGCGCCGAGATCCGGCCGACCTGGCGTGGATGGATCCACGCCGGCATCTTCCCGGTGGCGCTGGTCGCGGGAATCGTGCTGATCCTCGTCGCGCAGGGCGGGGCGGCGAAGTGGGCGGCGGCGGTGTTCATGACGAGCTCCCTGCTGCTGTTCGGCAATTCCGCGCTCTACCACCGCTTCGACTGGTCGCCGAAGGTCAAGCTCACCCTGAAGCGCATCGACCACGCCAACATCTTCCTGCTGATCGCCGGAACCTACACGCCGCTCGCGGTACTGGCGCTCCCGCCCGCGAAGGGCAGTCTGCTGCTCGCGCTGGTCTGGGGTGGGACCGTGGTCGGGATCCTGTTCCGCGTCTTCTGGATCCATGCCCCGCGCTGGCTCTACGTCGCGCTGTACCTGCTGATGGGGTGGGCGGCCGTGATGTTCATGGCGGATCTGTTCGTGGCGAACGCCACGATGATGGTCCTCGTGATCGTCGGCGGCCTGCTGTACACGGGCGGGGCCATCGTCTACGCCATGAAGAAGCCCAATCCGTGGCCGGGCCGTTTCGGCTTCCATGAGATCTTCCACGCGTGCACGGTGCTCGCGTTCCTGAGCCACTGGTTCGCCTGCCTGCTGATCACGCTCGAGCCGCTCAGCCCTTCGCTGGGCGCCTGACCAGCGCTCAGGTCGGGCGCGGGTCGTCGTCGCCTTCGCGGGTGATCGGCAGATCGGCGTCGGCCTCCGTCGCCTGGTCAGCGGCACGCGCGGCCTCTTCGGCATCCAGTTCGTCGCGCACCTCTTCGCGGTAGCGGACGCGACGAATGCGGCGGTTCATGTCCCAGATGAGGAGGATCACCGCGATGACGATGACGATGATCACGGCGAAGCCGATGAAGCCGGGAGACACGGCCTCGGGCGCCACCGTCATGGTGGGCGTCGGCATCGGAGTCTCGGACAGAGAACGCATGTGTCGGCCTTTCCTACGCAGGTCGCATAACCTGGTAGCACCAGCCTAACGACCGGAAGACCGCCCCGTGACGACAGCAGAAGAGCTCGACGAACGTTATGGACGAACGCGCACGCGCCGGACGCCGTGGATCATCGCGGGTGTCGTCGCGCTGCTCGCCGTCGGGGCGTTCGGCTGGATGATCGCCGCTCAGTCGATGAACTCGGCGGGCGCCGACGATCTGGGATTCGTGCTCGTCGACGAGCACACCGTCGACGTCCGATTCCAGGTCAGCGGCGTGCAGGGCAAGGACGTCGTGTGCGTGGTCGAGGCGCTCGATGAGGAGTTCGGCGTCGTGGGTTGGAAGGTCGTCGAGATCCCCGCCGGAGACAGCCACGCGCAGGCGCTTTCCGTTTCTGTTCCCACGGTCGCCGCCGCCACCACAGGTTTGGTGAACACCTGCTGGGTCGCCTAGACTCGTCGCAGACAGACGACGCCCTGGCAACGTGCCGGGGCGTCTTGGCATATCCCCCGCAGTACGCCGGTGGGACCGAAAGAAGGAGCTTCGTCATGTCCACCGACGCTCAGGTTCCCTTCCTCACGCAGGAAGCATATGACCGGCTCGTCGCCGAGCTGGAGCACCTGTCCACCACCGGCCGCGATGAGATCGCCAAACGCATCGAGGCCGCCCGTGAAGAGGGCGACCTCAAGGAGAACGGCGGCTATCACGCCGCCAAAGACGAGCAGGGCAAGCAGGAGGCTCGCATCCGCACCCTCGAAGGTCTGCTGAAGACCGCGAAGGTCGGCGAGGCCCCCGCGAGCCGCGGCATCGTCGAGCCCGGCACGGTCGTGACGGCGCTCGTCGCCGGCGGCGAAGAGGTCTTCCTCCTCGGCAGCCGCGAGATCGCGGCAGGCGGCAGCGACCTCGACGTGTACAGCGAAGCGAGCCCCCTCGGCCAGGCCATCCTCGGACTCAAAGTCGGCGAGAAGTCGTCCTACGAGGCGCCCAACGGCCGCTCCATCGCCGTGGAGATCGTGAACGTCGAGACGTACACGGGCTGACCCTCCCGACACCTGAAGCGCCCCGGTATCCGAGGAGCGGATGCCGGGGCGCTTCAGGTGTGCCCGAGTCAGTCGGGAACGACGAGGGGTTCGAAGCCCGCGCGACGCAGGGTGTCGAGGGTGTGCTCCGAGTGCTCCGGGCCGCGGGTCTCGACGCTCAGCTCGAGGATGACCTCGCTGATCTGCAGTCCATGACCGTGCCGGGTGTGCATCGCTTCGATGACGTTGGCACCGGCCTCGGCGATGAGCTCGGAGACGCGGGCGAGCTGGCCCGGCCGGTCGGGCAGCGGCACGCGGATCGTGAGATAGCGTCCGGAGGCCGCGAGCCCGTGCGAGACGACGCGCTGCAGCAGGAGCGGGTCGATGTTCCCGCCGGACAGGACCGCCATGGTCGTTCCGGTTCCCGTGATCTTGCCGGCGAGGATCGCGGCCACGCCGGCGGCACCCGCAGGCTCCACGACGACCTTCGCCTGCTCGAGCAGCACGAGGATCGCCCGGGCGAGGTCGTCGTCGGACACCGTGACAACCTCGTCGACCAGGTCCTTGATGATGTCGAACGGGATGGCGCCGGGGCGCGCGACGAGGATGCCGTCGGCGATGGTCGGGCGGGTCACGATGTCGACGGGCTCACCTGCAGCGAGCGACGGCGGCATCGCAGCGGCATTCTCGGCCTGCACCCCGACGACCCGGACCGTGCGTCCGAGTTCGGCGGCCCGTGCCTTGACCGCGGCAGCGACGCCGGCGATGAGGCCTCCCCCGCCGATGCCGAGGACGATCGTGTCGACATCCGGTGCGTCCTCGAGCAGCTCGAGACCCAGCGTGCCCTGCCCGATGATGACGTCGCGGTGGTCGAACGGGTGGATCAGCATCGCACCCGTGCGCTCCGAGAACTCCGCCGCGAGGCGCAGTGAGGTCGCGACCGTCTCGCCTTCCAGGACGACCTCGGCGCCGTACCCGCGAGTGGCGAGGAGCTTCGGCACCGGTACGCCCAGCGGCATGAAGATGGTGGCCGGGATGCCGAGCGCCTGAGCGGCGAGCGCGACGCCCTGGGCGTGGTTCCCGGCGGATGCCGCCACGACGCCGCGAGACCGCTCCTCGGCGCTGAGCTTCGAGAGCCGGTAGGCCGCGCCGCGGATCTTGAACGAGCCGGTCCGCTGCAGGTTCTCCATCTTCAGCAGCACGGGGGCGCCGAGCACGTCGGACAGTGCGCGTGAAGGCAGCGTCGGCGTGTGGGAGATCACCTCAGCCAGGCTCTGAGCCGCGTCCTCGAACTCGGAAAGGCTGGGGACTGTGCTCATCGATTCCTCCGCTGCCGCTCGCGCGGCACTGTGCTCCAGATCAAGTCTCCGCGTGGGACGTCGCCCGTGCGCCACGATCCCGAACTCAGGGTCACGGCGGCCACGTTCACGAACGCCGCCAGCGGCACGGCGAAGAGCGCACCGGGGATGCCGGCGATCATCGCGCCACCGGCGACGACCAGCACGACGGCCAGCGGGTGGACCTTCACGGCCGAGCCCATCATGATCGGCTGGAGGATGTGGCCCTCGATCTGCTGCACGGCCAGCACGACGAGAAGCATGAACAGCGCGATCAGCGGCCCGTTGTAGACGAGCGCGAGGAAGACGGCGACGGCGCCCGTGGCGACCGCACCGACGATCGGGATGAACGAGCCGAGGAAGACGAGAACAGCGACCGGGAGGGCGAGCGGCACCTGCAGCAGGAAGGCGCCGAGCCCGATGCCGATGGCGTCGATGGTCGCGACGAACAGTTGCGTCCTGGCGTAGTTGACGATCGTCCGCCAGCCGTTGCGGGCTGCGCCGTCGACGGCCGGCCGCGCGTCGCGCGGGAACAGCTTGACCGTCCAGCGCCAGATACCTCCGCCGTCCGCCAGCAGGCAGATGAGGCTGAACAGCGCGAGGAGGGCTCCGGTCAGGACATGACCCAGGGTGGTGCCGATCGCCAGCGCTCCGGAGAGCAGCGCCTGCGTCTGCTCTTCGATCATGGCGAGACCCTGATCGATGTAGTCGGCGATCTGCTTGTCGGACAGCTGCAGGGGACCTTCGTGGAGCCAGACCTGGAAGTCATCGATGGCGGTGGCGGTGCTCGCCTGCACGGCAGGCAGCTCCAACCGGACCTGCCAGACCACGAGCCAGACGAGCCCGGCGACGATCGCGGCGGTGCCGATGAGAGACAGGGCGATCGCTGACCAGCGCGGGAACCGGTGGCGCAGCATCCACTCGAACGCCGGCCACAGCAGCGCCGTGATGAGGATGGCTACCATGAGCGGGATCACGAGCAGCTTCAGCAGCATCACCAGCCAGATGAAGACGCCGATGGCCGCCGCGATGAGGAGCAGACGCCACGCGTATGCGGCGGTGATCCGGAGTCGGGGAGGCACGGCTTCGTCGGCCTGGGTCGTGACGGTGCGGTCGGTGGAGACCGGGCGCGGGCGGAACAGGTCTCGCAGCCGGGGTCGCTGGTCCTCGCTCATCGCCCAAGTCTATTGCGGTCGCCGGTCTCCTCTCGACGCGATGTCGTAGGCCGGGGATACGCTGACGACGTGACAGACACCCTCAGTCCCGCCCAGGCACGCCGCATCGCCCTGGCCGCTCAGGGGTTCGGTCGTGCACGCCCGACAACCGTGTCCTCACGCCATGTCCATCGGGTGATGGAGCGCCTCGGCGTGCTGCAGATCGACTCGGTCAACGTGTTCGCGCGCTCGCACTATCTCCCACTGTTCTCGCGGCTCGGCGCCTACGAGCCCGCTCTGCTCGATCGCGTCTTCCTCGCACGCACCACGCATTATGTCGAGTACCTCGCCCACGAGGCCACGTTCATCCCGATCGAGGACTGGCCGCTGTGGCGGTTCCGCATGGACGACTTCCGTCGCCGGTGGGCCGGCCCCGATTCCTGGCTGAGTTCCAACGCCCGCACCGTCCAGTGGGTGCAAGACGAGTTGCGCACCCGCGGCCCGCTCCGCCCGGCCGATCTGCGGGCGGACGCACCGAGAGAGCGCGGCACCTGGTGGGACTGGGACGAGGTCAAGCTGGCACTCGAACATCTCTGGAGGATCGGCGATGTGGCGGTGAGCGGCCGCCGACGTTTCGAGCGGTCGTATGCGCTCGCCGAGCACGTGATCCCCGAAGCGATCCTGTCTCGAGAGGTCTCGCGGACAGATGCGATCCGCGAGCTCACGCGGCGTGCGGCGCGGTCGAGCGGCGTCGCGACGCAGTCCGACCTCGCCGACTACTACCGCATCAGGGATCGCGGCGCCGTCGCGCAGTCGATCGCCGACCTCGCCGATGCGGGGGAGCTCGAACCTGTACAGGTCCGCGGGTGGGAGCGCGGCGGTCGCCCGATACCCGCCTGGCGGCACCGCGATGCCGTCCTCCCCCGGAAGATCGATGCCGCCGCGATCCTGACGCCGTTCGATCCGGTGGTCTGGTTCCGTGATCGCGCCCTCCGCGCCTTCGACCTGGACTACCGCATCGAGATCTACGTTCCCGCGGAGAAGCGCCGGTTCGGGTACTACTCGCTTCCGGTCCTGGTCGGCGACCGCATCGTCGCACGAGTCGACCTGAAGGCGGAGCGCGTGACGTCCACGTTGCAGGTGCAGTCGGCGTGGTGGGAGCCGCAGGCGCGGCCCGACGACGCCGAGAGGATCGCGGCCGAACTCGCTCTCGCCGCGTCGTGGCAGGGACTGCAGCGCATCTCGGTCTCGGGATGGGGAGACGCGACCGGTGCGATCCATGACGCCCTGCGCGCTCGCGCCGATTCGTCGACCCTCCGCCACCTGCACGCCAGAGAGACCGTGACATGACACGGCGGCGATGGTGGCTGATCGGAGTGACCGCGGCGCTCGTGGTCGCTGCGGTCATCGGAGTGGTGATCTGGCAGACCGCGAGCCGCCCGGCCACGGCGGAAGACGCGGTGGTCGCCTACCTTCGCGCGCTCGCCTCCGGCGATGCCGCGGCTGTCGAGGCCACGCGAATGGAGGTGTCGGCGACAGCGCTCGACGCGTTCACGGCGGCGAGCGAGCTCATCGAAGATCCCGAGGTCACCTCCGTGCGCGAGGTCACCCCCGGCGAGGCGACCGCCGACGTCTCGTTCACACTCGGCGAGGAAGAACGGACGGCGGAACTCGCGCTCGAGCGCGTCGACGGACGGTGGATCGTCGATCCTTCCGCGCTCGGCACGATGACGGCGACGGCCGCGATCGGGTCGTTCGTCGGCATCGGCGCAGCGACGTTCGCCGTCGGCGAGGCGACGTCGCTCCTCCCCGCCGAGTATGCGGTGACCGCGGCCCCCTCCTCGATCCTCGATGGAAAGAGCACGCTGCTTGTCCTTCCCGGCGAGAGCGCCGAGATCACCGTCGACGCCACGCTTGGACCTGAGGCGACGGACGCCGCGCAGCAGCAGCTCGACGAGCACCTCGAAGCCTGCACGGCTCCGGCGAGCACGATGCCCGATACGTGCGGCATCCGGATCCCCTGGGGCACGGAGTTCCGCGCGGTTTCCGACATCCGCTACCGCATCGAGCAGACGCCCTCGATCGCTCTCACCGCAGATGCGTTCATGGCCGCAGGGGGCGTGCTCGTCGCCACGGTGACCGGAACCGGGCAGGACGGATCAGCGCGGACGACGACTTACCGCACGGAAGACTGGGGACTGCGAGGTGATGTCCGGTTCACGGAAGACGGGCTGACGCTCTCGGTGTGGTGAGGGCGGAGTCCGTGTCAGGTTTCGACTCGCTGCTCTCGCTCGACCCTGATGCGCAGAGCGCATCAGAACTGGACGCGCGGCGGTTCGGAGATGGCGCCGCTGTCGGCGACCTCGAAGAACTCGCGCTCGGTGAAACCGAGGCCCTTGGCGAAGAGGTTGTTCGGGAACACCTTGATCTTGGTGTTCAGCTCGCGCACGCCACCGTTGTAGAAACGGCGCGCAGCCTGGATCTTGTCTTCGGTGTCGACGATCGACTGCTGCAGCTGAAGGAAGTTCTGGCTCGCCTGCAACTGGGGATACGCCTCGGCCACGGCGAAGAGGCTGCGCAGCGCCTGCTGCAGGTGCCCTTCCGCAATACCCGCCTCGCCAGGGCCGCCCGCAGACAGGGTCTCCGCGCGCGCACGGGTGACGTTCTCGAACACGGCCTTCTCATGTGAGGCGTAGCCCTTGACCGTCTCGATGAGGTTGGGAATGAGGTCGGCTCGTCGCTTGAGCTGCACCGTGATGCCGCTCCATGCCTCATCGACGCGGACGTTCAGCTGCACCAGTGAGTTGTACGTGGCCCAGAGATAGATGCCGACGAGCAGGATCACTCCGACGACGATCAGCACTGGCACGAGCCATTCCATCAGAGGCCCACCCTTCCTCGTGTTTCTCTCATCCTAGACGGGCTGTCTGCACGTGTACTGGGGATGGCGCGGGTTCGCGCACGCCGATCCGGTCTCAGTCGCCGAGGACGCGCTCGAGGTAGCGGTTGCCGAACCGGCGGTCGGGGTCGAGCCGGTCGCGCACGGCGAGGAAGTCGTCGAATCGCGGGTACCGCTCACGCAGCGTCTCCGCGCTCTGAGTGTGCAGCTTCCCCCAGTGCGGGCGCCCGTAGTGCTCGCGCATGATCGCCTCGACTGCCTCGAAGTACTCCGTCGGGTCGGCGCGCCAGTAACGGTGCACGGCGATGTACGCGCTGTCTCGACCGTGGGCGGTGGACAGCCAACGGTCGTCTGCGGCAGCGAAGCGCACCTCGACGGGGAACTCGATGCGCCAGCCGCGCCGATCGATGAGCGCGCGCACGGCTCGGAAGGCCGCGACGGCGTTCTCGGCGGGGATCGCGTACTCCGACTCACGGAAGCGCACCGTGCGGCTCTGGGTGAGCACGCGATGCGACCGGTCCGTGTACTCGCGGTCACCCGTGAGCTTGACCGCCAATCTGCTGAAGGGCGGAGTGACGGCAGGAACGATCTGCCCGGCGGCGCACACGGCCCGGTAGACGCCGTTGGAGAGCAGTGTCTCGTCGATCCACTTCCCCAACAACGGCAGCGGCTTGCGCACGGCCGACTCCGGCAGCCGCGTCTGTCTTTTCGTGAGGGCGACCTCGGTGTGCGGGAACCAGTAGAACTCGAAATGATCGGATGCCGCGACGTGATCTTCGATGCCCTCCAGCACGTCCTCCAGCGGCAGCGGCTCGTCGACGGCATGCATGACGAATGCGGGGACGCACTGGAGGGTGACCTCGACGATGATGCCGAGGGCGCCGAGCCCGAGCGCCGCGGCAGGCAGGAGTTCGCTGTTCTGGTGCTCATCGATGCGCAGGAACTCGCCGGCTGCAGTGACCATCGTGACTCCGACGACCTGGGTCGCGAGGCCCCCGAAGCCCGCACCAGTACCGTGTGTCCCCGTGGAGATCGCACCGGAGATCGACTGCCGATCGATGTCTCCGAGGTTCTGCATCGCGAGCCCGTAGGGGGCGAGGAGCGCCGGAATCCGATGCAGCCGGGTGCCGGCGAGCAGGTTGGCGCGTCCGGTGACGGCATCCGCGGAGATCAGCCCCTGCATGTCGTCGAGTTCCAGCAGCACGCCGGGCGCGACCGCGATGCCGGTGAAGCTGTGCCCGGCCCCGACGGCTTTCACCGTGAGTCCGTGCGTCACAGCGGCGATGACCGCGCGCTGCACGCCCTCCGGACTTCGAGGACGCTCCACGCGCACGGGACGGACGGATGCCGAGCGCGCCCAGTTCTGCCAGGTGCCGCCGATCCTCGTCACAGGAAGGCCTTCCCCTCGCCGCGGTAGGTCGGCAGCTCGTCGACGATCTCGTCTCCGGACACCAGGTGATACCTCTCGATACGCTCCGCCGGCTCGCCGCTCTTCGCGTGCCGGAACCAGACCCGGTCCCCCACCCCGAGACTGGCCGCCGCCGATCCCTGCAAGGGTGTCTGCACCTCGCCGGCGGCTTCGCGCGGCAGCGTGTGCAGGCCCTGTGGCCACACGGGCTTCGGCTGCCGCAAGGCCACGGCAGGACCGGAGGCGATCCAGCCGCCGCCGAGCACGGTCGCGATATCCGCAGCGGGCCGCCGCACGACGTCGAACGCGAAAGCCGACGCCGGAGCCGGCTGGAAGGATCGGTACCCGTCGAACAGGTGCCCGCCGAGGAGTCCGCTGCCCGCGCTCGCCTCGGTGAGGGATTCGTCGCTTCCGGTGAACTCGAGCGATCCGGTGCCGCCGCCGTTGAGGAACTCCATCGGTGCGAGCGCCGTGACCGCATCGACGATCGCCGCCCGGCGTTCCCGCAGTTCGGTGCGCGAGCGCGCCTGCACCATGCGGATGAGGGGCGCGTCGGAGCCGGCGTCGTCGCCCTGCCCGGCGATCTGCGCGTCATACATCTGCAAGCCGACGAGCCGGAAGCCGGGTCGCGAGATGACCTTGCGGGCGAAGGCCGCGACCTCGCCCGCGGTGTAGAGCGCGGAGCGACGAACACCGATGTGGCCGAGGAGTGAGGACTTCCACGACGCGTCCACGTCGATGGCGACACGGATCTCCGGTCGGCGCCCGGGCGCGGTCACACTGTCGATCAGGTCGAGGTGCGCGAGATCGTCGACCATGAGCGTGATGCGCCCTGCTGCCTGCTCGTCCGCGAACAGCGCCTCGAGGCTGGCCCTGTCGACGGTCGGGTAGGCGAGGACGATGTCGTCGTGGGCCTCGGCCAGCCAGAGCGCTTCCGCCAGCGTGAAGGCCAGGATGCCGCGATACCCCGGGAGTTCGAGCACGGCATCCAGCACCGCGCGCACGCGCAACGACTTCGAGGCGACCCGGATGGGCAGACCGCCCGAGCGCACCAGCATGTCCATGGCGTTGTACCGCAGCGCCTCCAGGTCGATCACCGCGACCGGGGCAGAAAGATGTTGCGTGGCAGCCGACAGCCTCGGCCAGTACCGAGCCGGATCCTGCCACTCGGGAGCGACCGCGGGGGCACCCGCAACGGGGCTCAGTTCTTCAGTGAGGTCGAGCACTCCCCCACCTTAGAGCTTCGATGCACTCAGGATCACGCCCGACGGCACCCCGTCGCACGAGTCGGTCTCGGTAGGCTGACAACCAGGGCCCCCGTAGCCCAATGGCAGAGGCAGGCGACTTAAAATCGCTTCAGTCTGGGTTCGAGTCCCAGCGGGGGCACCACGACGCGCCGGATGCCGTCGGCTCACCCCTCCTGCTCGTCGGGCGAGCGCCGGGCACCCGCCGCCTCGCGCACCCGCCGCACGATCAGCACCGCGAGCGCGACGGCGATGGCGGTGTAGACCACGTAGTCGAGGTAGCCGAGGTACTGCTCCAACCGCTCGTGCTGGGTACCGAGTGCGGCGCCGACACCGAGCAGCAGGGTGTTCCAGAGGCCGCTTCCGATGATCGTGCAGATGCTGAACCTCAGGATGCCCATGCGCGACGCACCGGCCGGGATCGAGATGAGGCTGCGCACCCCCGGCACCATCCGCCCGACGAGCACCGTCCAGCCACCGCTCCGCGCGAACCAGGCAGAACCGCGTTCCAGATCAATCCGGCTGACCAGCCTCGTCGCGGCGAGCAGACGGATGGCCCGCTCCATGCCGATCGCCGCACCCAGCCAGTAGAGCAGCATCGCGCCGAGCCACGACGCCAGCGTGCTCCAGAAGACGAGCCAACCGAGCGTGAGCTCGCCGCTCTGACTGAGGTATCCCGCGAACGGCAGGATCACTTCGCTCGGGATCGGAGGTACGAGCACCTCGAGGAAGACGAGCACGCCGACCCCGATGTCGCCGAGAGAAGTGAGGAGATCGGCGGCGAAGCCGGTGAGGCCGCTGAAGCCGCTGTCTGAAGCCATCCGCACGCCTTGCTCAGCGCCCGAAGATGTCGCCGAGTCCCGGGATGCCGAGATCGCCGAGCTGCTCTCCCCAGCCGGTGGCGGTCTCGCCGACTCCGGACACCGTCTCGCCGGCTGATCCGAGCAACTCCTCCGCACCGCCCGAGATGCCCTCGACGTCCACACCCGAGGCGATGGCCTCGAGGTCCACGCCTTCGGCCAGCGCGGTGAAGTCGACCCCGAGCCCCGCAGCCTGTTCCAGCAGCGGGCCGGCCACCGTGCTGAGCACCGCTCCCCCGGCGACCGCACCGAGGACGCCGACGGCGGCGCCTCCGGCCATGACCGCCGCGCCGCCGGCACCGCCGCCCCGCACGCGCGAGAGCAGTCCGCGCATCCGTCCAGGGCGCATCGCCTCGGCACGCCCGGCCGCCCGCGCGAGGTCGTCCGGCGACGACGAACGCGGGCGCTCCCCCGGCTCGAGCTCGGCGCGCATCCGCTCTTCCACCAGCGTCCGCTGCGTAGGCGTCAGACGCGCGAAGGCGTCGCGGTGGATCTGCTCGACGCGCTGCGGGTCCGCGGTCTTCAGCAGGTAGTCGTAGCGGGCGATCGCGGCGCGATCCGCGTCGCTCGTTGCGGTTCGAGCAGACGATCCGGCCTGCGATCCCGACCCGGGAGGGGGCGGCGGCGCGTACGGATCCGCGGCATCTGACGGCGACGCGGGAACGGTCGCGGGTGCCCCGGTGGCGCGAGGCGCAGCATCCGACGGTCCTCTGACAGCGCCGACGGCACCCCGCAGCATTCCGCTCCAGTCGGTCGACCCCTGGCGGTCGGAAGGACGGTCGGCGGGGCGATCGCCGCGCCCTGACCCGGCGTTCTTCTCGAGAGCGTCGGACGCGATGCTGATCAGGCGGGAGAGCTTTCCCATGGGTGGTCCTTTCGTGGAGCGGTGCGGACCACCCGGGTTCCACGACGTCGGACGACGGCAAGGACGAGGCAGCCCGCGGAGCGGGCGCCAAGGTCTCCTCCACCCTCACGGGCCGACGGGCCGGGACACGACTTCATATCCGTAATGACGACACCGCCGCAGACGGGAGTACTCCCCTTGCGCGCTCGACACTATCGACCGCGCCTATGCGTCCCCTCCATGCGAACAGCCCTCCCGGGAAACGGAAGGGCTGTTCGATGCGGCGGGCACGACGCGTTACTTGGCGGCGACCTTCTCAGCGGTCGGCTTCTTCGCGGCAGGCTTCTTCGCGGCGGGCTTCTTCGCGGGAGCGTCGTCCGTGACCGGCTCGTCAGCATCCGGGGTCTTCTCGGCGGCGGCGATCGTCGTCGCCGGCTCCGACGAGTGGGATCCGGGCAAGGCGGGAGCAGCGGGTGCCGCAGGGGCTGCGGCGCGCGGACGAGCGGCGAACTCCTCGAAGACGTAGCGCGGGTTCTGCACCGTCTCGAGGTTCACCAGGTCGCGGCCGAGCCACAGGTTGTTCCACCAGCCCCAGACGACGCGGAACTTGCGCTCCCACGTCGGCATCGCGAGGCCGTGGTAACCGCGGTGAGCCACCCAGGCCACGAAGCCCTTGAGCGCGATCTTGCCGGACTGGAAGACGCCGTTGTAGAGGCCGAGACCGGCTACGGCGCCCAGGTTCTTGTGGAAGTATTCGCGGGGCTCCTCGCCGCGGAGCACCGCGACGATGTTCTTCGCGAGCAGCTTCGCCTGGCGCACGGCGTGCTGTGCGTTCGGCACGCAGAAGCCGCCGACACCGCCACCGGAGAGGTCGGGCACGGCGGAGACGTCGCCGGCCGCCCAGGCGCCCTCGACGAAGGCCTCGGGGGTGCCGACGCGCAGGTCGGCGCGGGTCTGGATGCGACCGCGCTCCTCGACGGGCAGGTCACCGCCGCGGACGACGGTCGGGTTGGCCATGACACCGGCGGTCCACACGATCAGGTCGGTCGGGAGGACCTCGCCGCTCGAGAGCTCGACGTTGCCGTCGACCGCGCTGGTCAGCTGCGTGTCGAGGTGCACGAAGGCACCGCGCTTGGCGAGATCCTTCAGAACCCACTCGCTGGTCTTCAGCGACACCTCGGGCATGATGCGGCCCATCGCCTCGATGAGGTGGAAGTGCGTGTCGTCGAACGTCAGCTGCGGGTACTTCGAGACCAGCGACGAGGCGAGCGAGCGCAGCTCGGCGAACACCTCGATGCCGGCGAAGCCGCCGCCGACCACGATGACCGTGAGCAGGCGGTCGCGCTCGGGGCCGGCCGGCAGGGACGCCGCCTTGTCGAAGTTCGACATGAGACGGTCGCGGATCGCGACGGCCTCTTCGATGGTCTTGAGCCCGATGGCGTTGTCGGCGATGCCCGGGATCGGGAAGGTGCGCGACACGGCGCCTGCGGTCACGACGATCTGGTCGTACGCGAACTCGTACGGCTCGCCGAGCGGCGGGGTGATGGTCGCGGTCTTCTGCGCGTGGTTGATGTTGGTCACCTTCGCGGTGACCACGTTCGTGCGCTTCAGATGGCGGCGGTGCGCGACCACGGAGTGGCGTGCCTCGATCGAGCCGGCGGCGACCTCGGGGAGGAACGGCTGGTACGTCATGTACGGCAGCGGGTCGACCATGGTCACCTCGGCCTCGCCCTTGCGCAGGTGCTTTTCGAGCTTCCACGCGCTGTAGAAGCCCGCGTAACCTCCACCGACGATCAGGATCTTGGGCACAGTGGTGTTCTGAGGCACAGGGGAACTACTCCTCGGAGTCAGGAATTTGGCGTACGAGATACGCGCGCCGATCGGATGCGCCGGGCAGCTGCGGTGACGCCAAGCGCTATCAGGATACCAGGGACCGTGAGCGCGATCAGCGGAAGGGTACCGTAGCGCAGTGAATCAGCGCTGGGAAGCAGCGGGGAACCGGCTTCGGTCGGCGCATCGGCATCCGGAAGCGGCGGAACGGCCACCGGAGTCAGGGTCGGCTCGGGCTGCGGCTCGCTCTTCGCGCGACGGAAGTAGTGGATCCACTCGGCCAGGTCGCCCATGGGATTCTTGTCCACCGATGGGATGTCGGCGGAGATCGCCGCAGCCGCGTCGATGAGCCCATAGCCGTAGAGAGGGTCCTTCGGCTTCACTGCGTCCTGCACCGGAATCGCGGTCTTGATGATGCGGTTGATCACGTCGATCGCCTTGATGTCCGGGTGGGCGGACCGGATGAGGGCCGCGACACCCGCGACGATCGGGGCCGCGCCGCTCGTCCCGCTCCACGAGACGACCTCGCCGTCGGCGGAGACGCCGAGCAGTCCCTCGCTGGGCGCCGAGATGCCGATCGTGATGCCCTGCGTCGAGGCTTCGATGCTCGCCGTGCCGGTCTGGTCGACGCCGCCCACGGTCAGAACACCCGGAATGGTGGCAGGGGCGCCGATGATGTTCGTCCCGCTCCCCCGGTTGCCCGCAGCCACCACGACCACGACGTCGTTCTCGAAGGCGTAGAGGAACGCGTCGTCCCAGCTCTCGTCCCAGTCGAGGGTGTTGGTGGTGAAGGAGAGGTTGATGACATCGGCGCCGTTGTCGACCGCCCAGCGCATCGCCTTCGCGACCTGCTCCGTGAACGGCACCGCGGCGGCCGCGCCGAAGCCCACCGAGATCGAGAGAAGGTTCGCCTCGGGGGCGACGCCGATCATGCCCGTCCCGTCCGGCGCTCCTCGTCCCGCGGCGAGCGACGCCACCCAGGAGCCGTGGTTGCCGTCGACCGCGCCGACCGGCGTGCGTCCGTCGGAGGTACCTGTTCCGGAGACGTCCGTTCCCCCGACGACGGCATCGCCGAACGTCTGCGGCACCTTCCCGATGCCGGTGTCGATCACGGCGATCGTGACGCCGTCGCCGCGCGTCGTCTGCCAGGCATCGCGGATGCGGGCGCCGTCGAGCCAGTACTCCGACGCGCGCACCGGATCGGACGGATCATCCGGAACCGGAACCGGCGCCGGCGGCGCCGTCGCCCCCAGGAGCAGGACGGATGCCGCCACCACCGCGAGTGCGGTGACGCTCCGCAGCATCCGACGCGTGGTCATGCCGATCGCGTCGCCTCTTCGCGGGTCGCCGCGCCGGGGTCTTCGCAGCGACAGACCGACGGCGTCCAGGTCGACCGCTCGAGAGCCGCGTCCCCGATCGGATTCACCCCGGGACCGGCGGCGAGCGCGTGACCGGCGAGCGCATGCAGGCACTTGACGCGCGTGGGCATGCCGCCGGCCGAGATGCCGTCGATCTCCGGCACTTCGCCGAACAGACCGCGATCGGCCAGGTAGGCCTCATGCGCTGCGAGGTAGGCGGCGGCCACGTCGTCGTCGTCAGCGAGGAGACCAGCCAGCTCCGGCATCACCTGGGTGGCCTCGAGCGTAGACATCGCCGCCGTCGCTGCCGGGTGCGTCAGGTAGTAGAAGGTCGGGAAGGGCGTGCCGTCCGCAAGGCGCGGCGTCGTGGCGACCACCGTGGGATTGCCGCACGCGCACCGGGCTGCGATGCCGACCACTCCGCGTGCGGGCCGGCCGAGCTGAGCCGACACGACGGCGAGCTCGGCGGGCGTGGGAGCGGGGAACGGCGGCGTGGTCACCCCACCAGCGTAGGGGAGCCGCCAGGGAGGATGCTCGGAGCGATCACTCCGGAACGACGGCCGCCGTGTCGCTCAGGCCTGCCGAGACGATGGTGCGCAGCAGCTGCGGCATCCAATCCGCCGGCTTCTCCTCGAGCGTGTCGCTGACTGGCTCCTGCTCCCGCGGAAGCGCCGAGGGGTCGAGGTCGTTGTCGATCAGGTACACGACCTCGCCCGGCTTCACGTAGTACAGGCGCTCGCGGGCTTGCGTGGTGATGTAGGCCGGGTCGCTCCAGCGTTCACGTTCGGCGATGAGCGCATCGATCTCGTCTTCGCTGACCTGCACCGACGCCTCCAGCGCGGCGATCTTCTGGCGCTGGTCGATGAAGGTCCCGAGCGTCGGGACGAGCACCCAGGCACCCAGCACGACGAGCGACAACATGATGACGGAGAAGGCGGAGAGACGGATGCCGGTGGCCCACTCGCGCACATCGACGCGCTGTGCGCTTCCTCGGGTCCCGGCCGGAGCCGCGGCGCCCGCGGGCTTCGTCTTCGCGCGCCCCTTCTTCGACGCCGCAGGCGGAGGCGCCGTCGGCTTCCGAGACGCCGAAGGAGGAGCCGGTCGTCGTGCCACGGCTCCTCCTTCGGTCACCGCTCGGAGGCGGTGAGAATCTGTCTCTGCGTGTCTCAGCCCTGGTAGCGCGGGAAGGCCGAACGGCCGGCGAAGACTGCAGCGTCGCCCAGTTCTTCCTCGATGCGCAGAAGCTGATTGTACTTCGCGACGCGCTCGCTGCGAGCAGGCGCACCCGCCTTGATCTGACCCGAGTTCGTCGCGACGACGAGGTCGGCGATCGTGGTGTCCTCGGTCTCACCCGAACGGTGCGACAGCATCGCGGTGTAGCCCGAGCGCTGCGCCAGGCTGACCGCGTCGAAGGTCTCGGTGAGCGTGCCGATCTGGTTGACCTTCACCAGCAGCGAGTTCGCGACGCCGCGCTTGATGCCGTCGGCCAGACGCGCCGGGTTGGTGACGAACAGGTCGTCGCCGACGAGCTGGACACGCGTGCCGAGGGCGTCGGTGAGGTGCTTCCAGTTGTCCCAGTCGTCCTCGGCGAGAGCGTCCTCGATCGTGACGATCGGGAAGTCGTTCACGAGGCCGACGTAGTACTCGGTCAGCGCGGCGGCATCCCAGTCCTTGTTGTCGAGACGGTAGACGCCGTCCGTGAAGAACTCGGTGGCGGCGACGTCGAGGCCGAGTGCGATGTCGGTTCCCGGCGTGAAGCCGGCCTTCTCGATCGCCTTCACCAGGAAGTCGAGGCCCTCGCGGTTGCTGGGCAGGTCGGGAGCGAAGCCGCCCTCGTCGCCGAGCCCCGTCGCGTAGCCGGCGGCCTTCAGCTCGGCGCGCAGCACGTGGTAGGTCTCGACACCCCAGCGCAGCGCCTCCGAGTAGGACTCGGCACCGATCGGCGCGAGGAAGAACTCCTGCATGTCGATGCCGTTGTCGGCGTGCTCTCCGCCGTTGATGACGTTGAACAGCGGAACGGGCAGCAGGTGCGCGTTCGGACCGCCGAGGTAGCGGAACAGGGGCAGGTCTGCCGAATCGGCAGCGGCCTTGGCGGTCGCGAGGCTGACGCCGAGGATCGCGTTCGCGCCGACGCGCTTCTTGTTCTCGGTGCCGTCGACCTCGATGAGGATCTCGTCGACGATGCGCTGCTCGCTCGCCTCGATACCCTCGAGGGCCGGGCCCAGCTCGTCGATGACGGCCTCGACGGCCTTGCGGACACCCTTGCCGCCGTAGCGGCTCTTGTCTCCGTCGCGGAGCTCGTACGCCTCGAATGCACCCGTGGATGCACCGGAGGGGACGGCCGCCCGCTGGACGATGCCGTCGTCGAGGAGGACCTCCACCTCGACGGTCGGGTTTCCGCGCGAGTCGAGAATCTCGCGTGCGCCTACAGCCTCGATCAGTGCCACTGATGTGCTCCTTGTTCAGAGAGAAGGTGTGTGTGGAGCGTCGTCGGTCCGCGCTCAGTCTAGCCCGGGGGTGGTGTCACACCACGAGGGCGAGCGCGACGCCGTCCCAGCCCTTCGCGCCGACCGTCTGCAGCGCTGTCGCGTCGAACCGCGGGTCGTCGCCGAGCATCCGCAGCCCGTCCCGGGTGCCGTCGACCTTGGAATCGGTCGAGTCCTCGCGCACGATCTCACCCTCGCGTCCGATGTTGTCAAGGACGATCACGGTGCCGGGACGCCCGAGCCTCGCCGCCCAGTCGAGATAGATCGTGTTGGACTCCTTGTCGGCGTCGATGAAGACCAGGTCGAACTCGCCGTCCAGGGTGGGGAGCACGTCGGCACCGCGGCCGACGCGGATGTCGACGCGGTCACCCACGCCGGCTGCGTCGATGCTGGCGCGGGCGACTGCAGCGTTGTCCGCTTCGGCCTCGATCGTGACGACCCGACCGTGCGGCCCGACGGCGCGGGCCATCCAGATCGTGGAGTACCCGCCGAGCGTGCCGATCTCGAGCACCCGGCGGGCGCCGCTGATGCGCACGAGCAGGTCGAGCAGCTTGCCCGCCACGGGCGCGACCTCGATCTCGGGGAGTCCGGCCTCGCGCTGCGCGGTGAGTGCCGCCTCCAGCGCGGGGTCGTGCCCGACGAGGGTCTCGGCGAGGAAGGCGTCGGTCTGCGACCAGGCTGCGGGGGTGGATTCCATGACCTCAGCCAACCCTCGCCCCGCCAGCGCGTCAAGAGCGCGTCAGGAGCGCGGTGCGGACAGCAGTCTGCCGGATGCTCCGGCGAGCTCCGGCTGCTGACGGAACTGCCCCGTGAGCGCGAGGACCGCGATGACGACGGCGAGGACGATCCAGCCCGCCACTCCGAGCGGACCGGCGAGCCCCAGGTCGGGCTTCGCCGCAGCGAAGAGGACGATGAGCCCGCCGGCGGCATTGAGTGAGCCGTGCGCGATGACCGCCGGCCAGACGGATGCCGAGCGCAGGCGCAGCCAACCGAGCAGGATGCCCCAGGCGATGCATCCGCCGATCATCAGCAGCACGCCGCTGATGTCGGTGCGGCCGAAGTTGTACCCGAGCAGGATGATCGGGCTGTGCCAGAACCCCCAGATCGCGCCGCTGATCAGCAGCGCCGGCCAGGTGCCGAGCGGCCGGAGAGCGGGGACGAGCCATCCCCGCCAGCCCAGCTCCTCGCCGAACGCCGGGATCGCGTTGATGAGGGCCCCGAGCGGGATCATCGCGATCTGGGCGAAGACGACGACCTCGACCGGCGGAACCGGAGTTCCTGCGGGCAGCGCTTTCTGAAGTTCGACGGCGAAGGCCGCGAACGTGAGGTCGAGCTGCACGAATCCGAGCGCGGCGGAGAGCAGGATGCTCAGCGCGACGAGCACCGGGGGAACCAGCCAGGCGGCGACCATCAGCCAGACGATCCGCTTCGCGGGACGCAGCGGCCACAGCCCGAGGAAGCGAACCCGCTCTCCCCGCGCCGGGACCCGGAGGACGAAGGTCACGATGAGCGCCGCGATCGCCGGGGTGAGCATCATCACCGGCAGCAGCACGCCCGCGAACGGCTCTGCGAGCCCCTCGCCCAGCCAGAGCGGCAGGGCGACGAGCCAGGCCAGCGCACAGGCGAGCACCCAGAACACGATCACGGCTACCCAGGGCACCCGTCGTGCGGAGGAAGAGCGGAAGTCGGTCATGAGCTTGCCTTTCTGGTGTCGACGAAGGCTTGCAGCAGGGCCGCTGCTTCCTCCGCCCCGTCGATCGTGACGATGAACGGACGCCGGGTGCTGTGGGAGATCTCGACGGCGGCGCCGCGGCGCATGATGATCCCGCTCCGGCCGTCCGGGGCGATGCGCCATCCCCAGCCGCCGAACTCGCCGAACGGCGAGATGTCGACGGCCCGCACCGACTCGATCTCGTCGAGCGGAATCGTGATGCGCGGCCAGCCCAGCGTGGCCCGGGCGGTGAACCCCTCCGGAGTCACCCTCACCCGGAAAGCGGTGGTCGCAGCCATCGCGAAGGCCAGGATCACCACCGCGGCTGCGACGATCCACCCGCCCTGAACACCGGTGAGAAGCATGAACGCAGCGAGGGCCATGAGCCCGAGCAGCAGCGCCACCAGGGAGAGCACCGCCACGCGGGGCATGGTCGTCGTCGCGACCCAGACGACGCGCTCCCCCGCCGCGATGCGCAGGATCTGCCGCGGTTCGAGCGTGCGTCCGACCTCTGGGAGCACCCGGGGTTGCACGGCCCAGGCCACGGCGCCCACGATCAGGAGCGTCGCGAAGCTCACGGCCAGGACGCCGCCGATCCCCGGCACGGCGGCCGCGTCGGCGAGGTCGCGCTGGATGGCGAGCGAGCCGAGGCCGATGGTGGCGGCAAAAGCGGCGAGCCCGGCGGCGAGCGCACCCATCAGACGCGCGGCCCCACCCCAGTGCGCTCCGACCGCGGCGAGGGTCGTGACCGCCAGGATCGCCGGCAGGCCGAGGCCGACGGCGAGGAGGATCCAGAGGTACACGGATGGCGGTCCGAACGCGTCCGCACCGTCGACACCCCAGTGCGTCACGACCTGGGCGGGCAGAGAGGGCAGCCAGGCAAGAATCGTGATCAGGGCGATCACCGTGATCACGAGCGGCACGATGACCGCGACGAGGAAGAACGTCAGGCGCGCGCGCCTGAGCAGCGACGGGGGCGTGCGGGTCAGGTCATGAGTGGTCATGGCGCTTCCTCCTCGGATCGCGGACTGCGGTGCGCGTGGACGATACCTGCGAGCGTCTCGGGCGATACTCCGAGTGCGCCCGCCCGTCGCACCAGGGCGTCGATCTCCTGGGCGAGCTCGGCGAGTGGCGCGGCCGATGCTCCGATCACGGCTCCTCGGCCGCGGCGAAGATCGACGAGCCCTTCGTCGCGCAGCCGCTGGTACGCGTGCAGCACAGTGTGCTGGTTGATGTCGAGGGCGTCGGCGACGTCGCGCGCTGCGGGAAGGCGATCTCCCGGCACGAGCGCGCCGGCCAGGATGTCGGAGCGGATGGATGCCGCGACCTGGTCGTACAGCGGTCGAGGACTGTCGGCATCGACGCGGATCAGCATGTGAGCTCCTTCCTCTCGAATCTCTTACTTATTCTACTCGAACTATAACAAAGGGGACAGCCTTCCTGTCGCGTCCCTTCGCCCGCAACGCCGTCCGTTCACCTGCCCGTGGCACGATGACCTCATGCCCCTCGCCCGCCGACTGACGCTCGGAGACGCCGTCGCGATCGGCCTGGGATCCATGATCGGCGCCGGCGTGTTCGCCGTGTGGGCGCCGGCGGTCGCGGTGGCCGGCAGCGGCATCCTCGTGGCGCTCGCGATCGCCGCCGTCGTGGCGTACTGCAACGCGACGGCATCCGCTCAACTCGCGGCGGCGCACCCGGTCGCCGGCGGCACCTACTCGTACGCGCGCGCCGAGATCGGACCGTGGTGGGGATTCATCGCCGGGTGGAGCTTCGTCATCGGCAAGATCGCGAGCTGCGCCGCCATGGCGATGACCTTCGCGGCCTATGCCGCCCCCGCAGGGTGGCAGGTCCCGGTCGCCGTGCTCGCCGTGGCGGCACTCGCAACCGTGAACTGCTTCGGTGTGACGCGCACAGCGCTGGTCACCCGCATCCTCGTGGCATGTTCGCTCCTCGGTCTCGCGATCGTCGTGGCAGTGGGCTTCGGCTCGGCATCCGCGGCGACGCCCGCGCCGCTTCCCGACGTCTCGGCATACGGGATCCTGCAGGGCGCGGGGCTGCTGTTCTTCGCGTTCGCCGGCTATGCGCGCATCGCCACCATGGGTGAAGAGGTCGTCGATCCCGCGAAGACCATCCCGCGGGCGATCGTCCTCGCCCTCGGCGGCGCCGTGATCGTCTACGCGCTTGTCGGTGTCGCGGTCGTACAGGTGCTCGGAGCCGAGGTCGTCGACTCCACCGCACCTCTCGCCGATCTGCTCGTCACAGCGGGTTGGCCCGCTCTGGCACCCGTCATCCGGGTGGCTGCCGCGGCAGCATCGCTCGGCGCTCTCCTCGCCCTGCTGACCGGAATCGGACGGACGACGCTGGCGATGGCACGCGAGAGCGACGTGCCGCGCTTCCTTGCGAAGGTCAGCGCACGTTTCCAGGTGCCGCAGCGGGCCGAGATCGCGATCGCCGCGGTCGTCATCGTGATCGTGCTGGTCGCCGACCTCCGCGGTGCGATCGGGTTCTCGTCCTTCGGAGTGCTGCTGTACTACCTGATCGCGAATGCCGCGGCGTTCCGGCAGACGACGGCCGCTCGCCGCTATCCGCGCGTCCTGCAGGTCGTCGGAGCGCTCGGCTGTCTGGTGCTGGTGAACAGTCTCCCTGTCATCGCCTCACTCGCCGGCACGGCCGTCGTCGTGCTCGGCGTCGGGTACCGGATGCTGCGCCTGCGACTCGCCCGCCGCTGAACTGGCCCCGACGGAGAACTCGGCGGAGGATTCGGAGCGATACGTTTGCGGTGCGATGCCGAGCACGGCCTGGAAGTCGCGGGTCAGATGCGCGTGGTCGGCGTAGCCGAACTCCGCCGCGATCGTGGCCAGGTCCGTGCCGGGCTTCTCGCGCACGAGCTGAGCCGCTTCCTGCAGCCGACGGCGGCGGATCATCGCCGCGGGCGACAGGCCGATGTGCCGATGGGTCATTCGTTGCAGCGTGCGCATCGACACCGAGAGTCGCGTCGCGGCCTCCTCGGGAGTGAGGGCCGCGCCCTCCCCCATCAGCACGTCGAACAGCGCGTTGGCGTGATGCGCCGCATCGTCGAGCGCGCCCACCCTCTCGCGCAGCCACCGCGCGAACGATGCGACCGCGCGCTCCCGGTGGCCGTCACCCGAACCCATGCCGGCCGTCACCGCAGCGAGCAGTTCGGGCGCGTCGACCGGTTCTTCCGTATCGATAAGCGCGGCCGGCTCGGTCACGAGCTCTGCCACGGCAGCCGGGCGCAGCAGCGCGCCGACCGCCCAGCCGCGTCCGCGCAGATCGCGGTGCGAGGCGCGCGTCGTCGCGCCGGCGAGCGACACCCCGTGGGGCTCCACGACCAGGTTGAGCGACGGGTAGGAGACGACCTCCTGCCGCGACGAGCGCCCTGGCTCGATGTCCCACTCCGGGATCCAGAACCAGGCGACCAGGTCGGCGACCTCGGCGGGCGGGGGCAGCCGATGAAACTCCGGCAGCCTCGCCGGATACAGGATGCCGCGGGTCGGATTCACCATGCGCCCAGCGTAGGGTCCAGCCCCGACACCGTGGGGCTCGCGAGGTTGGCGCGGATCTTCAAGCCCCCGGCATCCGCCCCGCCGTACCGTGAGGGCATGACCATGGATGAGAACCCCACCACCGGCGCCACCGGCGCTCACACGACCGATGGACGACCGCACGGCGCGACCTCGCTCACCCCATTCCTGGCGATTCCCGGAGCGAGGCAGGCGATCGAGTTCTACCGCGACGTCTTCGGCGCGCGCGTCGTCGACGTCACGGAGTTCGACGGCGTCGTCGCCCACGCCGACCTCGACTTCGGGCATGGGCTCCTTCAGCTCGGCGAGCCGAACCCCGAGTACCACCTCGTACCCTCCCCCGAGGGTGATGACGACTGCTATTCGATGGGCCTGTACGTGTCCGACGTCGACTCGGTGGTCGAGAAGGCCGTCGCGGCAGGAGCGACGGTGCGCGAGGCGCCGGCGCTGTTCGTGTCGGGCGACCGGTTCGCCAGCATCCGCGATCCGTTCGGCGTGCGCTGGTCGGTGATGACCCGCGTCGAGGACATCTCCGACGAGGAGAGCAGCCGCCGCGTCGCGGAGTGGGCCGCGTCGTTCAGCTCGGCTCCGACCGACGCGGCGAGCTGACCGCCTCCTCGGCAGCGCGGCAGACGGCGGGGAGCAGCGCCTCGGCCGTGCGCCGGTAGCCGAGAGGGCTCGGATGGAAACGATCGAGGCTGAACATCGCCTCCGGCTCGTCGAAGAACATCGGACCGACCGCCCTGCGCAGGTCGACGGCCTCCGCCCCCGAGTGTCGCGCCGTCTCGGCCTGGATGTCGGCGAGCCGGCGCGACATGCTCGACGCCAGTCGCCGCAGCGGCTGCGGCACCGGACGCAGGGCGCCGAGGTCGGGGCACGTCCCGACGACGACCTGCGTGCCCGCTTCGCGCAGGCGCCGGATCGTCTCGTGGAGATGCTGCGCCGACAACGACGGCGGCAGCCGGTGCGTCACGTCGTTGCCGCCGACCACGATCACCGCGACGTCCGGGCGATATCCCTCCGGCAGCGTGTCGAGCTGCGCCGGAAGATCCGGGGACTCGGACCCCACGACAGCCGCGGTGTGCAGGCGCACGGGCCGTCGCATCCGACGTGCCGTGCCCTTGGCGAGCCGTCCGCCGAGGGTCTCCTTGCGTTTCTCAGCGCCGAGCCCTGCCGCGATCGAGTCGCCGAGGATCAGCAGGTCGATGGGCTCGCCGTCGAGAGCCGACCGCCACACGCGATCCGCGTCCAGGGAATCCGCGCCGAGCGGCTTCCCGATCCGCTTCCGCGCAAGCGCCGCCTGACGAGTGAGGACGAGACGGATGCCGACGAGCGCGGTCGCCACGACCAGGCCCGCGACGATGACGAGACGGATACGGCGCACACGCCGATTCGACACGATCGGCGTGAACGCCGCGTGAACGGGCGTCGCCTCGGGAGCGGGAACCCTGTCAGCGGGGATCCCGCGGTACACCTGTCGGGAGAAAGTACTGATGCCGGGCCGATTCGGCCGTTTCTCCCGACATCCGGGCATTCTCCCGACAGATGTACCAGGCCGATCAGCTCAGCGGCTTGAGCTCCAGCTCCGCGGAACCGGCGCGCACGCTCGCGAAGTGCGTGTAGCCGTCGGCGGCCGAGCGCTCGAGCAGTGCCTTCAGGTTCTTCGTCCGTCGCTCCAGACGCACGCGGGCACCGGTCGCGATGAGGCGAGCCTTGTGCGCGACGAGTTCGGCGACCGGGGCGTCGGCGTCGTGGATCAGCACGACGGCCTGCGCCGCGGCATCCGATTCGGTGGTGACGAGATCGACGAGGCGCTCGAAGCCGAGCGAGAAGCCGACAGCGGGCACGTCCTGCCCGAGGAAGCGGCCGATCATCCCGTCGTAGCGACCGCCTCCGCCGAGCGAGTAGGCGACAGAGGGGTGCGCGAGTTCGAAGATCGTGCCCGTGTAGTAGCCCATCCCCCGCACGAGGAACGGGTCGAACACGAGCGGGATCTCGACGGGCTCCTGGGCCCCCGAGCCTGTCGAAGGGCGCCCGGCTGCCACGGCCTCGCCGATGCCGACCAGGTGCGCCACGATGTCGTCGGGTGCGTTCTCGGGCAGCGCCTTGCGGATCTGCGCCTCGCCGTACGGGTGGTACTCCATGGTCTGCGGCCGGCGCAGGAACTCCTCGAACGCGTCGACGGGTGCGGTGCTGCTCCCCTGTCGCAGCGCCCGCTCGCGGAGTTCCGCACCGACTCCCTCGGCACCGATCTTGTCGAGCTTGTCGATCGTGATGAGGACGCCGGGGCGCTCCTCGGCCGTGAAGCCGAAGCTGTCGAGCATCCAGTCGAGCACGCGCCGGTCGTTGATGCGCACCGAGGCGCCGTCGAGGCCGAGACGGTCGACGGCGTCGAGCGACGCGACCATGAGCTCGGCTTCGGCGCGGGAAGAGTCGTCGCCGATGATGTCGATGTCGCACTGCACGAACTGGCGGTAGCGACCCTTCTGCGGGCGCTCGGCGCGCCAGACCGGCCCGATCTGGATCGAGCGGAACACGCCGGGGAGTTGCCCGCGGTTGCTCGCGTAGAAGCGCGCGAGCGGCACGGTCAGGTCGTAGCGGAGACCGAGGTCGGAGAGCGCGGCCGGATCGTCGGCCGCCTCGCGGATGGCATCGGCGTCGAGACCACGGCGCAGGATATTGAAGGAGAGCTTCTCGTTGTCGCCGCCGATGCCGGCATGCAGCCGGTCGTACTCCTCGACCACGGGCGTCTCGATCTCGTCGAATCCGTGCGAGAGATACCGGTCGCGGATGACGGAGAGCACGCGCTCACGGCGGGCCTTGTCGGCGGGGAGGATGTCGCGCATGCCGCGCGGCGGGTTCACAGTAGCCACGGTTCCATCTTCCCAGGTCCGGTGCCGCGGGCGTGCCCGCCCGGGTTCAGGACGCCGCTTCCGCGTCGCGGACCTCGTGCTCCAGCAGCCGCAGCCGCTCGCGCAGCGCGCGTTCCGCATCCCACCCTTGGGTCCGCGCGGTCGCGACGAGCGCCAGGAGCGCGTCACCGAACTCGGCTTCGGATGCCGGTGCGGCGACGACGACCGCAGGCGGGGTCACTCCGGCTCCCGCAGCGCGACCCACGAGCTTCTGCGCGAGCGCGAGCGCCGGCATCCCGCGCGGCACGCCGTCCAGCACGCTCGTGCGGGTGCGCTTCTCGGCCGCCTTCGCGGCGTTCCAGTGCACGAGGACCTCTTCGGGAGTCGTCGCGACCTCTCCGGCGAAGACGTGCGGATGCCGGCGCACCATCTTCTCGGTCAGGGTCGCGGCCACATCGTCGATGCCGAACGGGTCATCGGGATCCTGCGCGGCGATCGCCGCATGGAACAGCACCTGCCAGAGCAGATCGCCGAGCTCTTCGCGCAGATCGTCGCGCGTGCCGCTCTCGACGGCATCGATGACCTCGTGCGACTCCTCGATCAGATACGGCACGAGATCGCGGTGCGTGATCTGCTGAGACCAGACACAGCGTTCCCGGACGGCGCGCATCGTCTCTGCCGCGACGCGCAGCGGGTCGCTGTCCGTCCGCTCCTCGTCGCTCATGACGTCACCGCCGCGGTCCGGCGGTACCAGCGCGCACGCAGCGACACGATGATGCCGGAGAGCACGAGCGCGATGAGCGAGCCGACCAGCACGCCGAGGATCGCCTCGTCGCGGATCCCGTCGTCCGTGGCGAACGCGAGATTGGCGAGCAGCAGCGAGACCGTGAATCCGATTCCGCCGAGCGCGCCCGCCGCCACGATGTCCGCGAACGGCAGGGCGGGCGGGGCCCCCTTCGGGCGGATGCGCATGCCGACCCAGCCGAACAGCGAGATGCCGACGATCTTGCCGACCGGGAGGGCGACGACGATCGCCCAGAAAGCCGGCGACAGCTCTCCCGGAGACACGGCCGGAATCACCACGAAGGCGGCGACGAACGCGAACACCGGCAGGATGACGCCGTTCACGGCCGGTTCGAGCGCGTGCCGGGTGCGACCGGCGGGCACGGGCGACATCACCAGCCCGAGGAGGACGCCCGCGATCGTCGCGTGGATGCCGGATGCCGCGACCAGACCCCAGGTCACGACGGCGACGACGACCATCGCCACGGCGATCGCGAAGTGGCCGTGCTCGTGGAGCAGTCGGCTGAGCAACCAGAACGCCGCCACGCCGACGACGGCGAGGGCGAGGAGCACCCACTGCACGTCATGCGCGAAGAGCACGGCGATGAAGATGATGCCGACGATGTCGTCGAGGATCGCCAGGGCCAGCAGGAAGACGCGGACGCTCGACGGCAGACCCCGTCCGAACATCGCCAGCACCCCGAGGGCGAAGGCGATGTCGGTGGCGGTCGGGATCGGCCAGCCCATCGCCGTGTCGCCGCTCCCGGCGATCAACAGATACACCGCGATCGGTACCAGCACGCCACCGGCGGCAGCGATGGCGGGCTGCAGCGCCTTCCGCGGAGAGTCGAGCTCGCCGTGGGTCAGCTCGTGCCGCAGCTCGATGGCCACGACGAGGAAGAAGACGGCCAGGAGTCCGTCGGACACCCAGTGCGCCACCGACAGGTCGAGCCCGGTGCCCGGCACCGCGATGCGGAAGTCCAGCACGGCGGCGAGTGCATCGTGGGTCGGCAGGTTCGCCAGCAGCAGTCCGAGACCTGCGGCGACGAGCAGGAGGACGGCGGGGAACTGCTGACCGCGGAGGGGGTTCGCTGAGATGCGCATCGCCTCCATCGTAGATCGCGCGCGTCGGATGCTGCCGGGCGTCATGCGTGCAGGACACCCCGACCGACGGCGATACTCTCGAAGCGTGACCCCCGCACACGAATTTCCCGAGCCCACGAACACCGAGGCCATCCGCGTGATCGGCCGCTTCGAAGCCGGCCAGGGCATCCCCGACGCGATGCGCTCCGACGTGCGCATGCTCGGCGCGCTGCTCGGCCAGGTGCTGCGCGAAGCCGGCGGAGACGACCTCTTCGAGGACGTCGAGCGCCTGCGGCTCGCGACGATCCAGGCCTATGACGAGGAGACGTCCGGCGCCTTCGAGCGGGCGGCGGCCATCGCCGAGTCGTTCACGGTCGCTCGGGCCGACGAGGTCGCCCGCGCCTTCACCTGCTACTTCCATCTGGTGAACCTCGCCGAGGAGCACCAGCGCGTGCGTGTGCTCCGCGAACGGGCCGGCCAGCCCGGCCCTTCGACGGGCTCAGGGGCCCAGGGTCGGGCGGCCGACACCGTCGCCACGGCATACGCGCGACTGCGCACCGAGGTCGGCGACGACGAGGCGCGACGCCGCCTGGACGGCCTGCGCTTCCACCCGGTCTTCACCGCCCACCCGACCGAGGCGCGCCGTCGCGCCGTGTCGTCCAGCATCCGCCGCCTGTCCGAGCTGCTCACGCAGCACGACTCCGCGAGCGAGAGCGGTGCCGAGCAGCATCGCGCCCGGCGCCGCATGCTCGAGGAGATCGACACCCTGTGGCGCACCGCGCCGCTGCGTGCACAGAAGCCGTCGCCGACCGACGAGGTCCGCACCGTCATGGGCGTGTTCGACGAGACGCTCTTCACCACGGTCCCGCACGTCTATCGGCGCATCGACGATGCGCTGCGCGGCGAGGAGTCCGGCTCCAGCGCCCCGATCGTGCCCGCCTTCGTGCGCATCGGCTCCTGGGTCGGCGGCGACCGCGACGGAAACCCCTTCGTGACGGCATCCGTCACGCGCGAGGCGTCGCAGATCGCCGCGGACCACGTGCTCCGCGGCCTGGAGCGCGCCCTCGACCGCATCGGTCGCACCCTCACGCTCGCCGCCGACGACACACCGCCCAGCGCCGAGGTCACCGCTCTCTGGGATGCTTTCGCGGCCACCGAGCCGGACGTCGCCGGTGAACTCGCCGCGCGCTCCCCCGACGAACCGCACCGCCGTGTGCTGCTGGTGTTCGCGCGCCGCGTCGCGGCGACGCGCCACGGTGACGCCGAGCGCGGCTACACGCGTCCCGAACAGCTGCTGGCGGATCTCCGCGCCGTGCAGACGTCGCTGGCGGACGCCGGAGCGAAGCGCCACGCGTTCGGCGGGGTGCAGCATCTCATCTGGCAGGTCGAGACCTATGGCTTCCACCTGACCGAGCTCGAGGTGCGCCAGCACTCCCAGGTGCATGCGAAGGCCCTGGCCGAGCTGGAGGCGGGCGAGGTGCTCAGCGCGCAGACCGAGGAGGTTCTGGAGCTGTTCCGCGTGATCGCGGAGATCCAGCGCGATCGCGGCACCCGCGCGGCAGGTCGTTACGTGGTGTCGTTCACGCAGTCGGCATCCGACCTCGCGAACGTGCACCGCCTCGCGCGGCACGCACTCGGCGACGACGTACCCGTGCTCGATGTCGTTCCGCTGTTCGAGACCTTCGCCGATCTGCAGGCCGCCCCCGAGATCCTCGCCGAGGTCGTCACGTTCCCCGAGTTCCGGGAGCGCATGGCCACGACCGGGAACAAGCTCGAGGTCATGCTCGGCTACTCCGACTCGTCGAAGGACGTCGGCCCCGTCGCCGCGAACCTCGCGCTCTACGAAGCGCAGGAGAAGATCGCCCGCTGGGCGAAGGACTCCGACATCGAGTTGACCCTCTTCCACGGCCGCGGCGGTGCTCTCGGTCGTGGTGGCGGACCCGCGAACTCCGCGATCCTCGCGCAGCCGCCGCACTCGGTCGACGGCCGATTCAAGCTCACCGAGCAGGGCGAGGTCATCTTCGCCCGCTACGGCGAGCCGGCCATCGCGATGCGGCACATCGACCAGGTCGCCGCGGCCACGCTCCTCGCCTCGTCGCCCTCGGAGGAGGCGCGCACCAGCAGCGCCGCCGCCCGCTACGCCGAGGTCGCCTCAATCATGGACAGGACGTCGCGCGAGCGGTTCTTCTCGCTGGTCAAGGCTGACGGCTTCGCCCCGTGGTTCGCCACGGTCACCCCGCTCGAAGAGATCGGTCTGCTGGCGCTCGGCTCACGGCCGGCACGCCGCGGCCTCTCGGTCGAGTCGCTCGAGGACCTCCGTGCGATCCCGTGGGTGTTCGCGTGGACGCAGGCGCGTATCAACCTCGCCGGCTGGTTCGGCCTCGGCACCGCACTGGACGCCGTCGGCGACGCCGAACTGCTCACCGAGGCGTACCGCGAATGGCCGCTGCTGCGCACGATGATCGACAACGTCGCGATGAGCCTGGCGAAGACCGACGAGCGCATCGCGCGGCAGTACCTCGCCCTCGGTGACCGCGACGACCTCGCAGCCCTGGTGCTCGACGAGCTCGCGCTCACCCGGCAGTGGGTGATCCGGCTCACGGGCGGCGAGGGACTGCTCGAGAACAAGCCGGTGCTGCAGCGCGCCGTGCAGCTGCGGAGCCCGTACGTCGATGCGCTCTCGTTGCTGCAGCTGCGTGCGCTGCGGGCCCTGCGCTCCGCCGTCGAGGAGCCGGGCGGGTCGGGCGCGGATGCCGAACAGCAGCGACTGCTCCTGCTGTCGGTGAGCGGCGTCGCCGCCGGCCTGCAGAACACCGGGTGAGTCGCGCCGCCGCACGTCCCCCCATCCCCCCACAGAGAGCTCTCTTCGTGACCACTACGCCTTCCACCGTCTTCCACCCGCTCGCCCCGGCCGTCCAGCCCGTCTTCGACACGGTGCTGTCGCGGAGCCCGCACGAGGCGGAGTTCCACCAGGCCGTGCACGAGGTGCTGAACTCGATCACGCCGGTGCTGGAGCGGCATCCGGAGTACGTCGACGGCGGTATCCTCGAGCGGCTGGTCGAGCCCGAGCGGCAGATCCTGTTCCGGGTGCCGTGGGTGGATGACGCGAGCCGGCTGCAGGTCAACCGCGGTTACCGCATCCAGTTCTCCTCGGTGCTCGGCCCGTACAAGGGCGGACTGCGCTTCCACCCGTCCGTGAACCTGTCGATCATCAAGTTCCTCGGGTTCGAGCAGATCTTCAAGAACGCGCTGACGGGCCAGGGAATCGGCGGCGGCAAGGGCGGGTCCGACTTCGACCCGCACGGCCGGTCGGATGCCGAGGTCATGCGCTTCTGCCAGTCGTTCATGAACGAGCTGTACCGGCACCTCGGCGAACACACCGACGTTCCCGCCGGCGACATCGGCGTGGGCGGACGCGAGATCGGCTACCTGTTCGGCCAGTACCGGAAGGTGACCAACCGTCACGAGTCCGGCATGTTCACGGGTAAGGGCACCGGCTGGGGCGGCGCGGAGGTGCGCACCGAAGCGACCGGCTACGGCGCGGTGTTCTTCGCGCAGGAGATGCTCGCCGTGCACGACGATTCCCTCGCGGGCAAGCGCGTCGCCATCTCGGGTTCGGGCAACGTCGCGATCTACGCGATTCAGAAGGCCACGCAGCTGGGCGCGACCCCGGTGACGGCATCCGACTCCTCCGGCTACGTCGTCGACGACGCGGGCATCGACGTCGACCTGCTCCGCCAGCTCAAGGAGGTCGAGCGTGCCCGCATCGTCGAGTACGCGAACCGCCGCCCGAGCGCGCGCTTCGTCGAGGGCGGCAGCGTGTGGGAGGTGCCGGTCGACATCGCGGTGCCCTCCGCCACGCAGAACGAGGTGAGCCTCGCCGACGCCGAGGCTCTGATCGCGAACGGCGTGCGCGCGGTGTCCGAGGGCGCGAACATGCCGTGCGTGCCGGCCGCGGTCGACGCGTTCCAGAACGCCAGGGTGTTGTTCGCTCCGGGCAAGGCGGCCAACGCGGGAGGCGTCGCGACGTCGGCGCTCGAGATGAGCCAGAACGCGTCGCGCCAGCGCTGGACGTTCCACGACAGCGAGAACAAGCTCCGCGAGATCATGGGCGACATCCACCGTGCCGCCTTCGACGCCGCCGAGCGTCATGGCCGGCCGGGAGACTACGTCGCCGGTGCGAACATCGCCGGGTTCGAGCGCGTGGCTGCGGCGATGCTCGCGCAGGGCGTCATCTGAGGCGGATGCCCTCGAGGTCGGGAGCGTCGCGCCTGACTCGGCACGCCTGACTCGGCACGCCTGACTCGGCAGGTGGCGCATCTGGCCGCAACCCACGCGGCGAAGCGACGATATGTGACACCTCCGCGCCGGGCGGGAGCGTCGCCGATTCGGCAGGTGGCACATATGGCCGGCTCCCCCGCCTCGACGCGACGTTTCGCGCCACCTTCCGCTGACGACGACGGATGCGGGAGAGCGGATGCTGCTACCGGGCAACCTCGCGATCGTGGGCGTGCCGTGCGAGCGAGCGGCCGTAGCGCTCGGTGAGCTGCACCATCAGGTCGGGGGTGTCGCGGTCGACGCCGAAGACATGGCCGGGGAAGTCGAGCTCGGGCTGCGCGGCCGTGATCTCGGCCTCGCGGTCGGGTGAGAACAGTTGCATCGGATGGCCCACGGCCACCCAGCCGATCGGCACCACCGTGCCTTCGGGCAGCACGGCACGGCGATGCACGATGGCGTTGACCCGCACCTCGCAGCGATCGCCGATCAGCGCGCCGTTGAAGATGCGGGCTCCGGACGCGAGGAACACCTCTTCGCCGACGGTCGCTCCGGCGATGCTCGTCAGCGTGCCGACCAGGGTGTGCGCCCCGATGTGCACGGCGTTCGCGGCGGTGGCACGGATCAGCGCGTTCTCCATCACGATCACGTTCTCGCCGAGGGTGATCGGTCCACCCTCCGCGGTGATCACGGCGCCGTGCAGCACCTGGCAGTCGGGACCGATCTCCACGTCGCCGGAGATCACGGCGGTGGGAGCGATGACGGCGGTGTCATGGATCCGGGGCCGAGCCCCGAGGTGCTCGTACAACATGCGGCCAGACTAGTCCCGCGGCGGGACCGGCGGTGGACGCTTTGTCGGGACGGCGTGCGGTTGTCCCGGCGATTCGCACTGACACCTCCCGACGAACGCACATTCTCCCGACGAAGTGAACAGGGCCGGTCGTTGACTACGCCGCCGAGCCGACCTACTCTCCCGGCATGACGGTCACCAGCCTCTTCCCCGTCCTCCGTACGGCCGACCTGCCCCGGCTCCGTGGCTTCTACGAGGCCGCGCTCGGCGCGGAACTCACATATTGCTACGACCAGGACGGCATCGATGTGTACGTGTCGCTCGCCGTCGGCGGTGGATCTCTCGGCATCGGATTCGAGGCGGACGTGCCCCGCGGAGAAGCGATCGCCGTCTGGTTCTACTCCGACGACGTCGACGCCGCCTACGGCTCCGCTCTCGCCGCCGGCGCGGCATCCGTCCTCCCACCGGAGGACATGCCGTGGGGCGAGCGGGTCGCGCAGGTTCGGGATCCCGACGGCAATCTGCTCTACCTCGCGACGGCTACTCCGTCTTGACCGGCTCCGGGAAGATCGCTGTGAACAGCTGCCCGACCCACTCGAGCAGCTGCGCGTCGGGCAGGGGCTCGAGACCGACGCCCACCGCCGCGGCGACCGTCGGCATCGGCACCACGAGTGCCTCTCCCCCGGCCACGAGCTTCGCCTTCGGGTAGAGCCGCTGCAGCCGCACCTTGATCGAGTCCTCGAGGCGCGCCGGCGCGATGCGCAGGTTCGACCCCATCACGACGACATCCGTCAGACCTGCCCGCGCGGCTCTGCGGCGCAGACGCGAGATCGCCAGCAGTCCCTCCACCTCTTCGGGCGGCGTGCCGTAGCGGTCGACCAGTTCTTCGATCACCAGGTCGATCGCGTCGTCCTTGGCCGTCGCAGCCGAGGCCGCCGAGAGCTTCTGGTATGCCTCGAGACGCAGCCGCTCGCTGTCGATGTAGTACTCGGGAATTCGGGCGTCGAGCGGCAGCTCCAGTCGCAGCTCCTGCCCGGTCTCGACCTCGTCCCCGCGGAACGTCGCCACGGCCTCGCCGATCATGCGCAGGTACAGGTCGAATCCGACCCCCGCGATGTGCCCGGCCTGCTCCGCGCCGAGCATGTTGCCCGCGCCGCGCAGCTCGAGGTCCTTCAGCGCCACCTGCATGCCCGAGCCGAGCTCGTTGTTCACCGCGATGGTCTGCAGTCGATCGGCGGCGGTCTCGGACAGCGGCTTCATCTCGTCGTACAGGAAGTAGGCGTAGGCGCGCTCACGTCCGCGCCCCACACGACCACGCAGCTGGTGCAGCTGGCTGAGGCCGTACTTGTCGGCGCGGTCGATGATGATGGTGTTCGCGTTGGAGATGTCGAGGCCGGTCTCGATGATGGTCGTCGACACGAGCACGTCGAACTTGCGCTCCCAGAAGTCGTCGACCACCTGCTCGAGCTGGTGCTCCCCGAGCTGACCGTGGGCGACCGCGATGCGCGCCTCCGGGACGATCTCGGCGAGCTGAGCGGCGACCCGCTGAATCGACTGCACCCGGTTGTGCACGAAGAACACCTGGCCTTCGCGCAGGATCTCCCGTCGGATCGCCGCCGCGATCTGCTTGTCGCTTCGGGGGCCGACGAACGACAGGATCGGATGCCGGTCCTCCGGCGGCGTCGCGAGCGTCGACATCTCGCGGATGCCGGTGACCGCCATCTCGAGCGTGCGCGGGATGGGCGTCGCGCTCATCGCGAGGATGTCGACGTTCGTCTTCATCTTCTTGAGGGTGTCCTTGTGCTCGACGCCGAACCGCTGCTCCTCGTCGATGATCATGAGGCCGAGATCCTTGAACAGGACCCCCTCCGTCAGGATGCGGTGGGTGCCGATGACCATGTCGACCGAGCCCTCGAGCAGCCCCTGGAGGGTGAGCCTGACTTCCTTGTCACTCTGGAAGCGGGACAGCGCACGGACCTTCACGGGGAAGCCTGCGAACCTTTCGGTGAACGTCTCCATGTGCTGCTTGACCAGCAGAGTGGTCGGCACCAGCATCGCGACCTGCTTGCCGTCCTGAATGGCCTTGAACGCCGCCCGCACGGCGACCTCGGTCTTGCCGAAGCCGACGTCGCCCGAGAGCAGGCGGTCCATCGGGATGGGCCGTTCCATATCGGCCTTGATCTCGTCGATCGTCTGCAGCTGGTCGGGCGTCTCCGCGAAGGGGAAAGCCTCTTCCAGCTCGCGCTGCCACGGCGTGTCAGGGCCGAAGGCGTGGCCCTTCGCGCTCATCCGCGCGGAGTAGAGCTTCACGAGCTCGACGGCGATGTCGCGGACGGCCTTGCGCGCCTTGCCCTTGGCCTGCGACCAGTCGCTGCCGCCCATCTTCGAGAGCGTCGGAGCCTCGCCGCCCACATACTTCGAGAGCGAGTCGAGCTGATCCGTGGGCACGAAGAGCTTGTCGCCCGGGTAGCCGCGCTTGGAGGGCGCGTACTCCAGGACGAGGTAGTCGCGGGTCGACTTGGTCGCGTTGCGTCCGCCGGTCGAGACCTCGCGCTTGGTCATCTCGACGAAGCGGCCGATGCCATGGGTCGCGTGCACGACGAAGTCGCCGGGCTTGAGCTGCAGCGGGTCGACGACGTTCTTGCGCCGCGAGGCGAGCTTGCGGACGACGCGCTGGTCGCCGCCGATCGTGCGCCCGTAGAACTCGTTGTCGGTGAGGACGGCGAGCTTCGCCTCGGGCACCTGGAAGCCCGACTCGACGGATCCGGTGACCAGGGTCGCGACGCCGGTGTCCGGAGCCTCGGCCAGCTGCTCGACGATGCGGGCGGCGACTCCACGATCGGAGAGCACATCACGAGCACGGTCGACGAGACCATGACCGGCCGCGATCACCACGACGCGCCATCCGTCGGCGACCTTCGCGTCGACGAATGAGATCGCGCCGTCGACGTTGCCGTGGAACGAGGGGATGACGGCGGACTCGACGGTCTCGGCATCCATGTCGCCGATGCTGAACGGGCTCAGCCGCCACCAGACGCCGCCGCGATCGCGCACGACCTCGCGCAGCTGCGCGATCGTGCGGAAGTCGCCGGCGCCGAGATCGATCGGGGCGGATGCTCCCGAGGTCGCGGCGCTCCACGCCGCGTCGAGGAACTCGCGGTTGGTCTCACCGAGGGTGAGCGCGCGCGCTGTCGAGCGCTCCGGGTCGACGACGGCGGTGGCGCTGCCCTCCGGCAGGTACTCGGCGAGCGACTTGAGGGGTCCGGAGACCGCCGGCAGCAGCGACTCCATACCCTCGACCGGGATGCCCTCGGCCATCTTCTCCAGCATCCCGGAGATCGCCGGGAAGCCGCCGATCAGCGCGCGGGCGCGATCGCGGACGTCGGGTGTGAGCAGCAGCTCGCGGCTCGGCGGAAGGTCGACGCCGGCGACATCGCCGGGCAGGGAACGCTGGTCTGCGACCGAGAACGCCCGGATCTGGTCGATCTCGTCGCCGAAGAACTCGACGCGGAACGGATGCTCCGAGGTCGGCGGGAACACATCGAGGATGCCGCCGCGCACCGCGAACTCTCCGCGGCGCGACACCATGTCGACGCGGGAGTACGCCCGTTCCACGAGCTGCTCCGCGACGTGGTCGAGCTCGTTGCCTCGGCTTCCGGTCGTGAGCTCGAGCGGTGCGATCTCACCGAGGTTGCCCGCGATCGGCTGCAGGGCGGCGCGGACGGAGGCGACGACGATGAGCGGATGTGAGCCTGACCAGTCGGCGATCCGCCGGAGGGTCTGCAGTCGCTGGCCGACCGTGTCGGGGCTGGGACTCAGGCGCTCGTGGGGCAGGGTCTCCCACGCCGGGAACTGGAGGATGTCGGCATCCGGCAGATACGCGCCCAGCGCCGCGGCCACGCTCTCCGCCCGACGGCCGGTGGGTACCACGACGAGCAGCGCCGCGGGGTGGCCGGCAGCAGCGCGCTTCTGGAGCAGGCCGGCGAGCACCGGTGCATCGAGTCCGTCGACCATTCCGAGGTCGGCGTCGGTGTGCGCCCAGCCGAGGGCGTCACGGTACAGAGACGCCTCTTCCAAGGCGCGCAGAATCCCCGGAACAGTCACCGGACAAGACTAGCCGCGCCCACCGACATGGCGGCGCGCTGGTTAGGCTGTCGGGATGGAAACCGTCGCGCTCATCACGGAACGGCTCGTGCTGCGTGCACCGACCTCGGCCGACGTCGAGGCGATCGAGGCGGCGTGCCAGGATCCGGAGATCCCGCGCTGGACGACCGTGCCGAGCCCGTACACCCGCGCGGACGCGGAGGACTTCGTGCGGCTCGTCGAGGGATGGTGGGCCGACGGCAAGGAGACCGTCTGGGGGATCTTCGCCGACGGCCGCCTCATCGGCATGATCGGGCTGCACGACATCGAGGACCATCACACCGGCGGGCACGCCGAGATCGGGTTCTGGGTCGTGGCATCCGCCCGCGGCAAGGGCTACATCCTCGAGGCGGCCCGCGCCGTGATCGACTGGGGCTTCGCCGAACTCGGACTGGTCCGCATCACGTGGCGAGCAGTCGCGGGAAACGTGCCCTCTGCCCGCACCGCTCGGGCCCTCGGGTTCCGGTACGAGGGCCTCCAGCGTCAGGCGCTGACGAGTCCGCGGGGACGCGACGACGGCTGGTTCGCCGGTCTCCTGCCGAGCGACGACCGCACGCCGGTCGATTGGCCCGTGCTCTGACCGGCGCCCGGGCCGACACGTGACAGTGTCGGATGCCGGTGGCAGGATGACAGCATGCCTGAGATGCCGGAGGTCCAGGGGCTCACTGCGTTCCTCGGCGAGCGCACGGTCGGCCGCACGATCACACGTGCGACCGTGTCGGCGATCGCCGCGCTGAAGACGTATGACCCGCCTATCACGGCGCTGCAGAGTGCCGAGATCACAGCATCCGCTCGCCTCGGCAAGTTCATCGTGCTGTCCTGCGGCGACGACCTGCACCTCGTGTTCCACTTGGCCAAGGCCGGGTGGCTGCGCTGGTACGAGGCGCTGCCCGCGACGCTGATCAAGCCGGGCAAGTCGCCGATCGCCCTGCGCATCGCGCTCGACGACGGCAGCGGCTTCGACCTGACGGAGGCCGGCACCAAGAAGTCGCTGGCGGTCTACGTCGTCCGCGACGTGCAGGAGGTGCCGGGGATCGCCCGCCTCGGCCCCGACCCGCTCGACTCCGCCTTCACCCGTGACACCTTCGCCGCGCTCCTCGAAGACCGGCGGATGCAGATCAAGGGACTCTTGCGCGATCAGGCGGTGATCGCAGGCATCGGCAACGCCTACTCCGACGAGATCCTGCACGCCGCGAAGATGTCGCCGTACGCCATCGCCGGAAAGCTCGACGACGCCGAGATCGATCGGCTGTTCGCGGCCATGCAGGAGACGCTGACGGATGCCGTCGCCGAGGCATCCGGCAAGCCACCCGCCGACCTGAAGGACGCCAAGCGCCGCGGTATGCAGGTTCACGCGCGCCGGGGCGAGACGTGCCCGGTCTGCGGCGACACGGTGCGCAGCGTGTTCTTCGCCGACCGCTCGCTGGAGTACTGCCCGACCTGCCAGACCGGCGGCAAGATCCTCGCCGACCGGCGGCTGTCGAGGCTGCTGAAATGACCGGTGTGCCGCCCCCGTCGTGACGCGGAATGAAATGTCCGCAGACGCGTTGAGTACACTCAGAGCATTGAACGTGCTCCGGGGTCGGTGAGAATCCGAACCGGCGGTGACAGTCCGCGAGCGTCTCGGTACTTCCGGGATGCCGATCCGGTGGAATTCCGGGACCGACGGTGATGTGAGGGAGACCTCGCTAGTCCGGAAGGGAGGCAGCACGGGGCGACGCCTGTGCGCGCGCCTACTGTCTCCCTCTCCGATCAGGAGAAGCTCCGGAGCCTCACAGGAGGACGACGGATGGCAGTCAACGGGACGGAGCGCGAGGCGATGAGCCGCGCGCTCGAGCTCGCCGCCCGCGGCCCGCGCGGAGTGAACCCGCAGGTCGGCGCCGTCATCCTCTCCCCCGACGGCGAGATCCTGGCCGAGGGCTGGCACCACGGCGCCGGCACCCCCCACGCCGAAGTCGACGCGCTGTCGAAGCTCGCTCCCGGTGCGGCGCACGGCGCGACCGCCGTCGTCACGCTCGAACCCTGCAACCACACCGGACGCACCGGTCCCTGCGCCGTCGCCCTGATCGAGGCGGGCGTCTCTCGGGTGGTCTACGCACTCGACGATCCCGGCGTCGCGTCGGGCGGCGGGGCGGAGCGCCTGCAGGATGCCGGCGTGAGCGTCGAGTCCGGGGAGCAGGCGGATGCCGCGCACGCCCTGATCGACGGGTGGCTCACCGCTCAGCGCCTCGGCCGCCCGCACATCACGGTGAAATGGGCACAGAGCCTCGACGGTCGCGCGGCCGCCGCCGACGGTTCGAGTCAATGGATCACCGGGCCCGCCGCACGCGCCGATGTGCACCGCCGTCGCGCAGCGTCCGACGCGATCGCCGTCGGCACAGGCACCGTGCTCGCGGATGACCCGGCGCTCACGGCTCGGGATGGCGATGCCCTGTTCCCGGATCAGCCCGTCCCGGTGATCATCGGAGCCCGCCCGACTCCCCCTGATGCCGCGGTGCACCGGCATCCGCACGCTCCTCTCTTCTTCGACACCCACGATCTGCCCGCGGTCGCGGCCGACCTGCACGCCCGCGGCATCCAGCGCCTGTTCGTGGAGGGCGGTCCGACGCTCGCCAGCGCGTTCATCGCGGCCGGGCTCGCCGACCGGGTGCTCGCCTACATCGCCCCGGTACTGCTCGGCGGAGACCGCCTCGCACTGACCGACATCGGCGTCGCATCGATCGGCGAGGCTCGACGCCTCGCCGTGGACGAATGGGTGCCGCTCGGACCCGACCTGCTCGCGATCGCACACCCCGTGATCGACGACCGCCCTCAGAACGAAGGAGCCGCCTGATGTTCACCGGAATCATCGAGGAGATCGGCGAGATCACCGCCATCGCGCCGTCCGGCGACGGCTGGCGCCTGACCGTGCGCGCGCCGAAGGCCGCGTCGGATGCCGTGCACGGCGAGTCGATCGCCGTCTCCGGCGTGTGCCTCACGGTGGTCGGTTCGACCGCCGACACGTTCGACACCGACGTGATGAAGCAGACGCTCGACGTCGCCGCGATCGGCGGAGCGAGCGTCGGCACGCGGGTCAACATCGAGAAGGCCATGCCCGTCGGCGCACGCCTGGGCGGACACATCGTCCAGGGTCACGTCGACGGTGTCGGCGAGGTGCTCGAGGTGCGACCCGGCGCCCAGTGGAGCGTGCTGCGCGTGAGCCTTCCGGCCGACCTCGCACCGCTCGTCGTCGACAAGGGCTCGATCTCGGTCGACGGCACCTCGCTCACCGTGAGTGCGGTCAGCGCCCCTTCGACAGGCTCAGGGACCCAGCGAGGCTCAGGGACCGAACCGGGGCACTGGTTCGAGATCTCGCTGATCCCGGAGACCCTGGCCGCGACCACCCTCGGCACTCGCGCGGTCGGCGACCGCGTGAACCTCGAGACCGACATCCTCGCCCGTCACGTCGAGCGCCTGCTCGCATTCAGAGCGACCACCGACGCAGCACCGGAAGGAGGCTCGCGATGAGCCTTTCCACCATCCCCGAAGCCCTCGAGGCGCTGCGCGCCGGACGACCGGTCCTCGTCGCCGACGACGAGAACCGCGAGAACGAGGGCGACGTCATCATCTCGGCCGAGCTCGCCACCCCGGAATGGGTCGCGTGGACCGTGCGCTGGTCGTCGGGCTTCATCTGCGCCCCGATGCCCGCCGACCTCGCCGACAGCCTCAACCTGCCGCCGATGGTCGCGGCCAGCGAGGATGCGCGTTCGACGGCCTACACGGTGAGCGTCGACGCCGCCGAGGGAGTGACCACGGGCATCAGCGCGCACGACCGCGCCCACACGCTCAACGTGCTGGCGAATCCCTCGTCCACCGCGACGAGCATCATCCGTCCGGGGCACGTGCTGCCCCTCCGCGCCGTCGACGGCGGCGTGCGCGAGCGCAGCGGCCACACCGAGGCGGCGGTCGAGCTGATGAAGCTCGCCGGGCTCCAGCCCGTCGGCGGCATCGCCGAGGTCGTGGCCGAGGACGGCAGCATGATGCGACTGCCCGGACTCATGGAGCTGGGCGCCCGCGACGGCGTCCCGGTGATCACGATCGAGCAGTTGATCGCGCACCTCAACGAGATCGATCCGGAGGGGTCGACGCCGAAGGCGGTTCGCGGACGCCGCGTGAGTCTGCGCGCCGACGCCACCGTGCCGACCACGCACGGCGTCTTCCGCTTCCTCGCATACAAGGACCGCGTCACCGGCACCGATCACCTCGCGGTCGTCTCGGGCGAGCTCACCGACACGGCGCTCGTGCGGGTGCACTCCGAGTGCCTGACCGGCGAGGCGTTCGGCTCGCTCAAGTGCGAGTGCGGGCCCCAGCTCGACGCGGCGCTCGACGCGATCGAGCAGGAGGGCGGCGTCGTCGTCTACATGCGCGGCCACGAAGGACGCGGGATCGGCCTCATCAACAAGCTCCGCGCGTACGCGTTGCAGGAGGAGGGCCTCGACACGGTCGACGCGAACCTCGCGCTCGGCCTCCCCGCCGATGCCCGCGAATACGCCGCGGCGGCCGGCATCCTGAGCGATCTCGGCATCTCGAAGGTGCGCCTGCTGACCAACAACACCGACAAGGTCAACCAGCTGCGCGAACTCGGCCTCGACATCATCGAGCAGGTGCCGCTGATCGTCGGCGTCGGCCCGAACAATCACCAGTACCTGGAGACCAAGCGTGACCGGATGGGTCACATCATCGGTGCGGAGGAGCTCGCAGAGGCCCTCGCCCATGGAGAGGACGCGAAATGAGCGGCGCAGGAGCACCGAAGACCGAGAAGATCGACGGCAGCGGCCTGAACGTCGTCGTCATCGCCGGCACCTGGCATGAGGTCATCTCGAACGGATTGATCGCGGGCGCTGAGCGCGTGCTGAACGACGCCGGGGCCACCCACCGCGTGGTGCGCGTTCCGGGTTCATTCGAGCTGGCGCTCGCGGCGCAGGCCGCGTTCGCGGGTGGAGCGGATGCCGTGGTCGCCCTCGGCGTCATCATCCGCGGCGGCACTCCGCACTTCGAGTACGTGGCGGCAGCGACGACCGACGGCCTCACGCGCGTCGCGCTGGATGCCGGCAAGCCGGTCGGCTTCGGCGTGCTGACCCTCGACGACGAGAAGCAGGGCCTCGACCGCGCCGGTCTCGAGGGCTCGAAGGAGGACAAGGGTGCCGAGGCTGCGGATGCCGCGCTGCGCACCGCGCTCCTGACACGGGAGCTGCGCGGCTGAGCACGGCCTCGCACGCGCCGGGACGGCACAGTTGCCGGGAGAATTCACGGATGCAGGGAGAAGTCACCGATTTCGTCCTACATCCGTTCTTCGGTACGACATCTGTGCCGACGCGGCCGGCACGCGAGGTGAGGACCGCCTTGCTGGCGGTATATCGGCCGAGGTGGATAGCGTGACCGCATGGAGACCCTGCGCCTGATCGTCGTGCTCGTCCACCTCATCGGCTTCGCCGTGCTGTTCGGATCGTGGGCGGTGCAGGCCTTCGGCGGCGAGCGCAAGATCACCCGCATCATGGACTACGGCCTGCTGATCGCCGGAGTCGCGGGCCTCGCGCTGGCGGCTCCGTGGGGCATCGACGGTCCGCTGAACTACGCGAAGATCGGCACCAAGCTCGTCGTCCTGCTGATCATCGGCGCGATGCTGGGCATCGGCAGCGCCCGTCAGAAGCGCGGGCAGGCCGTGCCCTCCGCGGTGTTCTGGCTCATCGGCATCCTGACGGTCACGAACGCGGCGATCGCACTCCTCTGGCGCTGAGCCGCGGAATCCGGCGTCCCCCGTCCGGCATCCCGCGTCCCGCATCATTGCGGAGGACATCCGCATCGCGGAGGGTGCTCTCGGCGTATCCGGCCCTCCGGAGTGCAGATCTCCTCCGAAACGCCGGCTTCCTGAGCCGCGGCTCGCCGCGTGAGCCGCGGAATCCGGCGTCAGCGCGCCCGCGGGGGTGCGGTGCTCTCCCGCACGACGAGCTCGGTGCCGACGAGGGGCGTGTGCACGCGCTCGGCTCCGTCGAGCTCGCCGAGCAGCGCATCGACCGCGAGGGCACCGACCCGCTCCGGATGCTGCTGCACCGTGGTCAGCGGAGGCCAGAGCTGCGCGGCATCCGGCAGTCCGTCGAAGCCGACGATGCTGACGTCCTCCGGCACCTCGCGGCCCGCCTCGCGGAACGCGCGCAGCACCCCGATCGCCATCTGGTCGTTCGCCGCGAACACCGCGGTGACGTCGTCGATCTCACGCAGCCGGAGACCTGCCCCATAGCCCGACTCGGCTGACCAGTCCCCCTGCAGCACCTCGGGGATCGTCAACCCGCGCCCGTCGAGCGTCGCCCGCCAGGCCTCACGTCGCCGCTCGGCGGAGTACGACTTCGCCGGGCCGGCGACATGCCAGACCGTGGCGTGGCCGAGGTCGAGCAGGTGCTCGGTCGCGAGCCGTGCTCCCTGCGCCTGATCCGTGTCGACGAACGGATGCAGGTCGCCGCGGTTGGAATCGACGAACACGACCGGAAGCGCCTGCGGGATCTCGATGTCGGCCTCATCGAGCTGGTGAGCCTCGATCACGATGATGATGCCGTCGACCGCGTGCTCCTCGAGCCGGCGGAAGGCTCCCGCGACGGTCTCCCCCGCGCTGGACTCGACCGGGATGAGCGTGAGGGCGTAGCCGAGCTGCGCCGCACGCACGGCGATCGCGTCGAGCGTGCGCTGGTTTCCATAGGAGCTGAACGAGAACATCACGACGCCGATGGTGCGGAACCGCCCGGATCGCAGGGCGCGGGCGGCACTGTTCGGCCGGTAGCCGAGGCTCTGCATCGCAGTTTCCACGCGTTCGCGCGTCGCGGCGCCGACGTAGCCGCGGGCGTTCACGACGCGGGAGACGGTCTGGCCGGAGACACCCGCTTCGCGCGCCACGTCCTCCATCGAGGGCTCGCGGCGACGCTGCGTGGGCTCTGCCAGAGGTTCGGACGACACGATCACCCATCCATTCATATGTTGACGTTGACACACTAGCAGCGCATCGCATATGTTGACGTTGACACATGGCGCCCCGAGCGCTCCCACCCGAAGAAGGTCTCGTCGATGACGACTGATTACTCCGCAGCTCTCGGTGCCCCCGGCATCCGACGCCGCGACAAGCGCGACTGGAAGGGATGGGCCTTCGTCGGCCCGTTCATGGTCGTGTTCGCCCTGGTGTTCCTGACACCGCTCGCCTACGCGCTCTACCTGAGCTTCTTCCAGGAGAGGCTCATCGGCGGCACCGCATTCGTGGGGCTGGACAACTACGCCCGCGCGCTGAGCGATCCGCAGTTCTGGGAGGCGTTCGGCCGCGTCGTGGTCTTCCTGGTGGTGCAGGTGCCGATCATGCTCGTGCTCGCGCTCGGCGCGGCACTCGCCCTCGACAGCGCACGGCTGCGCGGAGCATCCTTCTTCCGCATCATCATCTTCCTGCCGTACGCCGTTCCCGCCGTGGTCGCGGTGCTCATGTGGGGCTACATCTACGGCGACCAGTTCGGTCTCGCCAGCAACGTCAACGACTTCCTCGGCATCGACGCCATCACGCCGTTCGCGAAGGAATGGATGCTGGTCTCGATCGGCAACATCGTGACGTGGGAGTTCGTCGGCTACAACATGCTGATCTTCTACTCGTCACTCAAGACCATCCCCACCGACATGTACGAGGCGGCGTCGCTCGACGGTGCGGGCGCGTGGCGCACGATCTTCTCGATCAAGATCCCCTCCGTCCGCGGAGCGCTCGTGATCGCCACGATCTTCTCGATCATCGGCAGCTTCCAGCTCTTCAACGAGCCGAACATCCTCCGCCCGCTGGCACCCAACGTGATCACCACGTTCTTCACCCCGAACATGTACGCGTACAACCTGTCGTTCGCGGGCCAGCAGTTCAACTACGCCGCGACCATCGCCATCATCATGGGCGTCATCACCGCGGTCATCGCCTACGTCGTGCAGCTGCGCGGCTCGAAGTCTGAGGTGCGCTGACATGGCACTCCCCCTCGCCCGCGCTTCCCGCAAGCGTCACGACCTGATGAATCCGCGGAAGTCGAACACGTTGCTGATCGTCATGGTCGTCTACGCCCTGTACACACTCGTGCCGCTCGTCTGGCTGCTGTTCAGCTCGACCAAGACCCAGTCGGGGCTCTTCAGCTCGTTCGGCCTCTGGTTCGCCGACGACTTCGCGTGCTTCGACAACCTCGTCGCCACGTTCGCCTATCGCGACGGCATCTTCCTGCGGTGGCTCGGCAACACACTCCTCTACGTCGTGGTGGGCGCCGGCGGTGCGACGCTGCTCGCGACGATGGCGGGCTACGGACTCGCGAAGTACAAATTCCCCGGCCGTCGGGCGGTCTTCGCCGTCGTGCTCGGCGCGGTCGCCGTGCCGGGAACGGCACTCGCCGTCCCGACCTTCCTGCTCTTCAGCGAGCTCGGACTCACCAACACTCCGTGGGCGGTCATCATCCCGTCGCTGATCAGCCCGTTCGGGCTGTATCTGATCTGGGTGTTCGCGACCGAATCGGTGCCGACCGAGCTGCTGGAGGCCGCGCGCATCGACGGCGCCGGCGAGTTCCGCACGTTCTTCACCATCTCGATGCGGCTGCTCGCTCCCGGCATCGTCACGGTGGCGCTGTTCACGGTCGTCGCGACCTGGAACAACTACTTCCTGCCGTTGATCATGCTCTCCGACCCCGCCTGGTACCCGCTGACCGTGGGCCTCAACCAGTGGAGTGCGCAGGCCATCGGCGCCGGATCACAGCCCATCTACAACCTCGTCATCATGGGCTCCCTCCTCACGATCATCCCGATCGTCATCGCCTTCCTGCTGCTGCAGCGGTTCTGGCAGTCAGGTCTCACCGCGGGAAGCGTCAAGCAGTAGCTCCCTGCATCCCCTGCATCACCACCGCGGCCCGACGTCGGACCGCACCTCCCGAAAGGACACAGCAATGAAGCACCTTCCCTCCTTCTCGCGGCGCACCCTCACGGTGCTCGCCGCGGGCACCGTGGCAGCGCTGGCGCTGGCCGGATGCAGCGCCGGCGGCAGCGGATCCGGTGGCGGCTCGGGCACCGGATCGTTCGACTCCGTCGAGGCCGCTCTCGAGAAGGGCGGCGAGATCACGTACTGGTCGTGGACCCCCTCCGCCGAGGCGCAGGTCGAGGCGTTCCAGAAGGAATACCCGAATGTGAAGGTCAACCTCGTCAACGCCGGCACCAACAACGAGGAGTACACCAAGTTGCAGAACGCCATCAAGGCGGGCTCCGGCGCTCCCGACGTGGTGCAGGTCGAGTACTACGCACTCCCCCAGTTCGCCCTGACCGACGCGTTCGTCGATCTCTCGCAGTACGGCTTCGCCGACTTCGAGGACGACTACACCGCGTCGACCTGGAACTCGGTCACCGACGGTGACGCGATCTACGGTCTGCCGCAGGACTCGGGACCCATGGCGCTGTTCTACAACAAGACCGTGTTCGACGCGGCGGGCGTCGCCGTGCCCACGACCTGGGACGAGTACTACGAGGCCGCCAAGACGATCAACGCGGCGAACCCCGACGCGTACATCACCAACGACACCGGCGACGCCGGCTTCGCGACCTCGATGATCTGGCAGGCCGGCGGCAAGCCGTTCGAGACCTCGGGCACCGACGTCACCCTCGACCTCGAGGATGCCGGCACGAAGAAGTGGACCGAGAACTGGAACCGCCTCGTCGAGGAGGATCTGGTCGCGCCGTACTCCAGCTGGAGCGACGAGTGGTTCCGTGCCCTCGGCGACGGCAGCCTCGCCACCCTCGTGATCGGCGCCTGGATGCCCGGCAACCTCATCTCGGGCGCCCCCGACGGTGCCGGCGACTGGCGCGTCGCGCCGATGCCGACCTATGACGGCTCGCCCGCGAGCGCGGAGAACGGCGGCGGCGGTCAGGCCGTGACCACGCAGAGCAAGAACCCGGAACTCGCTGCGGGCTTCCTGTGGTGGCTGAACAACTCCGAGGAGAGCATCTCGATCTTCCTCGAGTCCGGCGGCTTCCCGTCGACGACCGCCGAGCTGTCGAGCGAGGAGTTCCTCGCCGACGCGCCGGAGTACTTCGGCGGACAGAAGATCAACGAGGTGCTGGCCGGAGCGGCCGATGACGTGGTCGAGGGCTGGAGCTACCTCCCCTACCAGGTGTACGCGAACAGCATCTTCGGCGACACCGTGGGCCAGTCGTACCAGAACAGCTCGGACCTGAACGAGGGCCTGACGGCCTGGCAGGACGCGCTGGTCGAGTACGGCGACTCGCAGGGCTTCGCCGTCAACAAATAGCACGCCGGCCGGATTGGGCCCCACTGGGTCCCTGAGCCTGTCGAAGGGCCCAGTGGGACCCAATCCGGCCTTCCTCTTCACCGAAAGCACCGCGACACGTGACCTCTTTCTCCATCGGCGACGCCGACTTCCTCCGCGACGGCGCGCCCCACCGGGTGATCTCCGGCGCCATCCATTACTTCCGGGTGCACCCCGACCAGTGGCAGGACCGCATCCACAAGGCGCGGCTCATGGGCCTGAACACCATCGAGACCTACGTCGCCTGGAACGCGCACGAACCACGACGCGGCGAGTGGGACGCGAGCGGGTGGAACGACCTCGGCCGCTTCCTCGACCTCGTGCACGCGGAAGGGATGGATGCCATCGTGCGCCCTGGGCCCTACATCTGCGCCGAGTGGCACAACGGCGGCCTCCCCGTGTGGCTGACCGGCGGCGAGCGCGCACTGCGCTCCTCGGAGCCGTCGTTCCTGATCGATGTCAGCGCCTACCTGCGTCGGGTCTACGAGATCGTCGCCCCGCGTCAGATCGATCGCGGCGGTCCGGTCGTGCTGGTGCAGATCGAGAACGAGTACGGCGCGTACGGCGCCGACAAGGCGTACCTCGAGACCCTGGTCGCGGTGACGCGGGACGCCGGCATCACGGTGCCGCTCACGACCGTCGATCAGCCCACCGACCGGATGCTGGCCGACGGCAGTCTCCCCGAACTCCATAAGACCGCTTCCTTCGGCTCGCGCAGCGCCGAGCGCCTCGCGACGCTCCGCACGCATCAGCCAACCGGTCCGCTGATGTGCTCCGAGTTCTGGGACGGGTGGTTCGACTGGTGGGGCGGCGTGCACCACACGACGGAGGTCGCCGCCGCGGCATCCGATCTCGATGCTCTGCTCGCCGCAGGCGCCTCGGTGAACATCTACATGTTCCACGGCGGCACGAACTTCGGCCTGACGAACGGCGCGAACGACAAGGGCCGCTATCTGCCGCTCGTCACCTCGTACGACTACGACGCTCCGCTCGATGAGGCAGGCGAACCGACCGAGAAGTTCTTCGCGTTCCGGGAAGTCATCTCGCGGTACGCCCCGGTGCCCGATGAGCTGCCGGTGCGCGCGACTCCGGCACCGACCTTCGAGGTCGCACTCGCGCCCGTCGGTCCGTGGACGGATGCCGCGGCATCCGGCTCCGCCACCGACGAGCCGCAGACCTTCGACCAGCTCGGCCACCTCAGTGCGCTGGTCCGCTACGACGTCGAGCTGCCGGATGCCGCGGGCGGACTGCTCGAGATCGGCGACGTCCGTGACCTCGCCTGGGTGAGTGTCGACGGGCAGCGGGTCGGAACTCTCGCCCGCACCCGACACGACAGTGCGCTGCGGATTCCCGCCGGCCGCACCCTGAGCATCCTCGTGGAGGACCAGGGAAGGGTGAACTACGCCCACCGTCTGGGCGAGGAGAAGGGGCTGGTAGGTTCCGTCGCGCTCGATGGCGATGAGCTCACCGGATGGCGTTCGACGCCGCTCGACGTCGCAGCGATCGCCGCCTCGATCGACGAGAAGGTCGACGGTGCAGCATCCGACGTCCCCGAGCGGGGACCGGCAGCCTGGGCTGCCGGCTTCACCCTCGAGGCCGCGTCCGACCTCTTCCTCGACACCGCGTCGTGGAGCAAGGGCTACGCCTTCGTCAACGGATTCTTCCTCGGCCGCTACTGGCGCAACGGACCGCAGCGCACGCTGTATGTTCCGGCACCCGCGACGCGAGAAGGCGCGAACCGGCTTGTCTTGCTGGAGCTTGAGCACGTGCTGGCGCCGCGGGCATCGTTCGTCGACGCGCTGGCGCTCGGCGACACGGAGGAGTGAGTCGGCGTTCAGTCGCGGTGCGTGTGCCAGAGCCCGGCGGACAACCGCTCGGCATCGTCGTCATGGATGCGCTGCCAATTCCGACCGCCACGGGCGAAGGTGGCTCGCACACCGCCCGGCACCTGCGCCTGGTCGATCGGTTCAGCGAGCCACTCGCAGGGCCGCACGTGCACGAGGTCCGCGGCGGCGGCGTCCTCTCCGGGGTCATACGCCCAGGGGCCGGCGATGCGTCCGAGATAGGTCAGGCCGTCGACATCCCTCGTCCACACGAACGCACCGATCGGCGCCTTCGCGAACCGTTCGATGCGCCACGCCAACCGGATGCCGGACTGCGCGTCTGCCGTGACCAACGCCTCAGCCAGTGAGCCGGGAGCCGGCTCCAGCCTGCCCCCGATGCCGCAGATGCCGAGCTCGAGCGCCCGCTCCGGCCCCACCCCGCGGGGCACCGCATCGTCACGCGAGCGCATCGGTGCGCGATAGACCGGCATCTCGCTCATCGAACGTGCACCAGCGTCGCCTCGATGTCGGCGCCGTCGATCGTGGCCCACATCATCGTGCAGACCGGCTGCCGTCGTCGATCCGTGGGCGACCCGGGGTTCAGCAGGCGCATTCCCGCGGGAGACACGGTGTCCCACGGGATGTGCGAGTGTCCGAAGACCAGGAGGTCGACCCCGGGAAACGCGGCATCCATCCGATCCTCGCGTCGCGTCGCTGCTCCCGTCTCGTGGATGACCGCGATCTCGACGTCCTCCACGCTCAATCGGGCGATCTCGGGCAGCCGCGCCCGCAGCTCGGGACCGTCGTTGTTGCCGAAGACGCCGTGGAACGCGCGCGAGCGCGACTCGAACAGGTCGAGGGTGGCCGCGTCCACCCAGTCCCCCGCATGGATCACGATGTCGGCCTCATCGATCGCCGTGAGCACCTCGTCGGGCAGGCGGCGCGCGCGCTTCGGCACATGCGTGTCCGCGAGCAGCAGCATCCTCGTCGTCATGCTCGCCACGGTATCCGATACGCCCAGCGCACACAGCGAACACTCAGGAAGGCGTAAACTCGCCCGAGTCCCCCGGCACGACGGGGACTGATCGGAGAAAGCACCTTGAGCACTGCACCTGCGCCCGCGAATCCGCGCTCGCGCGTCATCACGGCGAGCCTCGTCGGCACCACGATCGAGTTCTACGACTTCTACGCGTATGCGACAGCGGCCGTGCTCGTCTTCCCCGCCCTGTTCTTCCCCACCGGGAACGACACCACCTCGCTGCTGTCGTCGTTCGCGGTGTTCGGCGCCGCGATGGTGGCGCGTCCGATCGGCGCTATCGTCTTCGGACACTTCGGTGACAAGTTCGGACGGAAGGCGACGCTCGTCGCCTCGCTCCTCACGATGGGTATCGCGACGTTCGTGATCGGCCTGCTGCCCACGTACCAGGACATCGGCTGGTGGGCGGCCCTCCTGCTGCTCATCCTGCGTCTCGCGCAGGGCTTCGCGCTCGGCGGCGAGTGGTCGGGGGCGGCGCTGGTCGCCACCGAGAACGCCCCGAAGGGCCAGCGCGCCTGGTACGGCACGTTCCCTCAGCTCGGCGCCCCGCTCGGTTTCATCATCGCGAACCTGCTGTTCCTCAGCATCAACTGGCTGCTCCCGCACGGCGAGAACCCGCTGCTGAAGTCGGAGGCGTTCCTCTCGTGGGGCTGGCGCATCCCGTTCCTGTTCTCCGCCGTGATGGTCATCGTCGGCCTGTGGGTGCGGCTCAAGCTGGTCGAGTCCGACACGTTCAAGAACGCCGAGAAGAAGGGCGCGATCCGCAAGCTGCCCCTCGCCACGGTGTTCCGTCACCACTGGAAGCAGCTGATCCTCGGCACGTTCATCATGCTGGCGACGTACGTGCTGTTCTACCTGATGACGAACTTCACGCTCGCCTACGGCACCAAGGCCGCCTCGCTCGAGACGGCATCCGCCGCCGCCCAGTCCGCCGCAGAAGCCGCGGGCAAGGACTTCGACGCCTCGGCCTTCGCCGCCCAGTTCTACCCGGGACTCGGGTTCGGCTACACCGACTTCGTGCTCATGCAGATCATCGGCGTGGTTTTCTTCGGCATCTTCACGCTGCTCTCCGGTCCGATCGCCGACAAGGTCGGCCGTCGTAAGCTGCTGCTCTGGGTGACCGGGCTCATCATCGTCTTCGGTCTGCTGTTCAACACGTTCCTGCTTCCGGCCGCGGACCCGAAGTTCACGGGCGCGCTCGTGCAGGCGTTCCTCGTGTTCGGCTTCATGCTCATGGGTGCGACGTTCGGCCCGATGGGTGCGTTGCTGCCTGAGCTCTTCCCGACGAACGTCCGGTACACCGGGTCTGCCATCTCGTACAACGTGTCGTCGATCCTCGGAGCAGCCGTGGCCCCGCTGATCGCAGTGGGGTTGTGGGAACTCGGCGACGGCGCGCCCTGGCTCGTCGGCGTGTACCTCTCGGCGATGGGCGTGCTGACGTTCATCGCGCTGATCCTCTCGCCCGAGACGAAGGATCACGACTACGAGGACGACCTCGGGGTGGCTGCGCTCTCACAGCGCTGAACCGTCCCGTCCCCGCGGTTCCGGTCGCAGAAAGGCACGCATCTCCCTCCGAGATGCGTGCCTCTCTGCGACGGGAGCGGGGTCAGGCGGAGTCGCTGGCGGCCAGGAACGCCTCGATCGCGGCGATCGTCTCGGCGTTGTCGCGGTGGAGGATCCCGCGGATGCCGACATCCGCCGCTCCCGCGATCGACACGGCGTGATCGTCGATGAAGAAGACGTCCTCCGGAGCGGCGCCGAGACGCTCGAGCGCACGGAGGTAGGCCCGCGGGTCAGGCTTGTTCACGCCCTGCTCGTGGCTGTAGCAGATCGGATCGAAGATCTCCGAGAAGCCGAAGCGTCGCTCCTCCTCCTCGCGGGCGCCGTCGGCCGAGTTCGACAGGATGGCGAGCCCTGCGCGATCGCGGAGCGATCGGGCGTACTCGATCAGCTCGGTGTTGCCGGTGCCGCAGTAGGCGTCCCAGAAGTCGGCGCGCATCGCGCCGCGCTGCTCGGTGTCGAGCTCGAGAGCCGTGCTGAGGCGATTCCAGAACTCGGCTTCCGTGCCGGAGGTCACATCGATCGGCGGCAGGTTCGCCGCCGATACGCGCGCGTCGAAGTCCTCCGTCTCGAGCCCCGAACGCTCGCGCCAGCGCTGCCGCCACTGCTCCTGCCACGTGTCGTCGTCGACGACTTCGAGCACGCCGCCGATGTCGAAGAGGATCCATTTCGCGTCGGTCATCCGGACACCCTAGGACAGCGGCCTGAACGCTCTCGGGCGCGGGGCTAGTACTCGGCGGTGACCGTGCGGGTCGCGCCGTCCAGTGTCATGGTGCCGCCGTAGGGCACGATCCACTGCGGGCGGGTGTGTCCGAAGGGGACGCCGACGCAGACCACTGCCTCGGAGTTGTACCGCACGACCTGCTCGATCACGGCATCCGCCTGCGCGGAGCGGAGTGCAGCCGCCTCGACAGGCGACGGGTGGAACTCGAAGTCGCTCACCGGAGGACGCGCGACCACCACTCCGGCGACCGCGCCCAGGATGCCGCGCTCGCCCAAGCCCCGCAACCATCGCGCCACCCAGCCGGCGGGCGGCCGCTCCTCACTGGTCTCGAGCAGCAGGATCGCTCCCTCGAGCGCAGCCACGGGCGGCAGCCGGTCTGCGAGCGCGAGCCCGTCGATGACCTCGAGGCAGCCGCCCCAGGTGCGCCCTTTCACGCTCTTCGCCGACCCTGCCCACGTCCACTCCTCGGTCGGCGTGCGATCGCCGAACTCGGTGAGCGCGCGCGGGTCCGCCCAGCGCCTGCCCACGTCTTCCGACTCCCCCGGCTCGGTGATCTCGAGCACGCCGCCGTCGAGCAGCAGCGCGCGCAACGACCGCAGGTGGATGTCGTCGACGAACGGTCCGGGTCCGAGATGCACGGCGGTCGAGCCGCCGTAGTAGCCGCGGACGCCGAGGCCCCAGAGCCAGTTGAGGATGTTGGTGTTGTCGCTGTATCCGATGAACGGCTTGGGATCGGCGACCGGGAGCGCCGGGTCGAGATGCGGCACCACGAGCATCTGATCGTCGCCGCCGATCGTGGCGAGGATGGCGCGGATGCCGGGATCGGCGAGAGCCGCGTTCACGTCGGCCGCGCGAGCCTCGGGAGTCGCGTCGAGCTGCCGGGTCGTCGGGTACTCGACCGGCACGAGGCCCGTGAGCTCGCGCAGTCGCCGCAGCGCCTGCTCGTGCAGGGCGGGCGCGACTGCGGGGGCCGCGAATGCGGGCGAGAGCACGGCGACGCGGTCTCCGGGGATGAGCTTCGGTGCGGACAGCATCCGTCCAGTGTGTCATCGGGCGGCGGGCCGACAGTTCGGAGGAGATCCGCGTTTCGGAGGTCTGGAAACAAGGTTCCTGTCCTCCGAAACGCAGATCTCCTCCGTATTGCGCGCGGCCGGTCCGCCGGCCGCTCAGGTACGTGCACGGTGCAGCCCCTGCGCGACAGCCCGCATGATCACGTCCTGAACGTCGGGCCAGTCGTCCACGATCTGGCTGTATCCGATCCGGATGACATGGAATCCCATCAGCATGAGCCGAGCATCGTGGGCGATGTCCTCCGAGCGCTGGTCGCCGACGTGGTGCCCACCGTCGATCTGCACGACCAGACGGTCACCGATGAGCAGGTCGACTCGGTGACCGGCCAGCCAGATCTGGCGCCGAAGCGGGAGCTTCAACCACCGAAGGCGCGGCACGACGATCGTCTCGAGCCCCGAGTCCGCGAACGGCGTGAGCTCGGCGAAGAGGTGACGCGCTTCGGTCGCCAGAGGCAGACCATGAAGCACCTCGATCGTCGTCTTCTGCGTCTGGAGGGCCGAGTTCCAGATGGCCAGAGCCTTCTCGCGGGGTTGGCAGCGAGCGACGATGGCGAGCACGTTCTCGATCGGGTCCTCCAGTGCCGAGGGTTCACGCGGGACGACCGGCCGTTCCCAGTGCACGTGCGCACGGACGGCGATGCGCCCGGCGTGGCGCGGCGCTGCGACGTGGGTGCTGCCATCCTTCAGCACCCAGAGCCCGAGCCTGTGCGCCTGCGTGATGCAGGTGAGGACGACTCCGGTCTTCGCCGCAGCGACGAGCATGGGGTCAGCCCCAGGGAGGGTTACCCACCCTCGACGAACGCGAACCACGTCGCCACGCTGGACCGCTCTATCCACCATGTGCCGTGTGATGCCTTCGGATCGCAAGGCCGAAACCGGAGCCACGCCATTCGCCGCCTGCATGATCTCGAGAAGTCGCATCGCCCCAGGCTCTCGAATCTGCTGCGACGCGCGGTGGTCAGAGCGCTCGGCGCCCAAGGCGTCTGGACACCCCGCGACACAGCGGCGATGTGGAGGAACAGTGGATGCACATGGGCTCGGCACACCGGAGGGGATCCACGCTTCGGAGGGCCGAATCAGCGGACACGCCCCTCCGCACTGCAGATCCCCTCCGATCCGCCACGTCAATTGATGTTGACAACCCGCCCCGCGTCAACGAAGATTGACGCAGGAGGTCCACCATGACGACACCGACCGCGATCGCGGAAGACGACGGAGGCGAACCGCTGGCCGAGCTGCACCGGCTCGCCGGCATCCGCAAGGAGATCTCGCGCGCCGAGGAGGGGCAGGTGCGCCGAGCACGCAATGCCGGGTACTCGTGGCAGGCGATCGCCAGCGCCCTCGGTGTGAGCAAGCAGGCCGCGCACCGCAAGTACGGCCGCCAATAGATCCTGGGCTTACAGCCCATCCACAGAATCCGGACGTGCACGAAGTACGTTCTAAGTACCCTTCTCAGATCGAGGTCCCGCATGTCCAGCACGGCGACACCACGCCGCCGCGGACGCGGTGCGCAGCCCGAAGGCCCCCGCGCCACGTTCCGCCAGCTCCTCCCCTTCCTCTTCGAACACAAGCGCACACTCATCGTCGTCGCCGTGCTCAGCATCGTCGGCGCCGCGACGTCGCTCGTGCAGCCGCTGCTCGTCGGTCAGGTCATCGAGGCGGTGCAGTCCGGAGGCACGCTCGGCATCCTCGTCTGGCTCCTCGTCGGCTTCGTGATCGTGTCGTCGATCATCTCCGGGTTCCAGCACTACCTGCTGCAGCGCACCGGAACCGCGGTCGTGTACTCGAGCCGGCGCAAGCTCATCTCGCGCATCCTGCACCTGCCGATCTCGGAGTTCGACGCGCGCCGCACCGGCGACCTCGTCTCCCGCGTCGGCACCGACACGACGCTCCTCTATGCCGTGCTCACCCAGGGACTGGCGGATGCCGTCGGCAGCGCCGTCCTGTTCCTCGGGGCCCTCATCGCGATGCTCGTGATCGACCCGATCCTGCTTCTCCTCATCGTCATCGTGATCGGCGTCTCGGTCGTCACGGTCGTGCTGCTCAGCGGTCGCATCCGCACGGCATCCACGCAGCAGCAGGAGAAGGTCGGTGCGCTGGCATCCGGCGTCGAACGCGCGATCGGCTCGATCCGCACGGTGCGCGCGTCGGGCGCGACCGAGCGCGAGACCGCCGCGGTGTCTGAGCTCGCATCCGACGCCTACGGGATCGGAGTGCGGATCGCCAAGATCTCGTCGCTGGTGGTCCCCGTCTCGGGCATCGCGCTGCAGCTCTCGTTGCTCGTCGTGCTGGGCGTCGGCGGATTCCGCGTCGCGGCCGGCGCGATCACAATCGCCTCGCTGATCGCGTTCATCATGTTCCTGTTCCTGCTGGTGATGCCCCTCGCCACGACGTTCGGCGCGATCACCTCGGTGAACCAAGCGCTCGGCGCCCTCGGCCGCATCCAGGAAGTGCTCGACCTGCCCACCGAGACGCAGGACGACGATCGCATCGCGGCCTCCCTCCGCGGAGAGGCGGCCTCGGACGCGGCATCCGGCGCAGCTGCGGCCATCGAGTTCCGCGACGTGCGCTTCCACTACCCGGCGAACGTCGTCGCCGCCCGCGAGGCGGCGGCCAAGGAGGCACGGAACCTCCTGGCCGACGCGCACGTCGAAGCGGCGGATGCCGATGCGAGCGCGGTCCCCGACCACGAGGTGCTGCGCGGCGTGTCGTTCACGGTGCCCCGTGGCTCCCGCGTGGCGCTGGTGGGCCCGAGTGGTGCCGGCAAGAGCACGATCCTGTCACTGATCGAGCGGTTCTACGACCCGACGGGTGGTTCCATCCGGCTGCACGGGCACGACGCTCGCACCTACCCGCGCGACGAGCTCCGCGCCCAGTTCGGCTACGTCGAGCAGGACGCGCCCACCCTTGCGGGAACTCTGGCCGAGAACCTCCGGCTCGCGGCGCCCGATGCTTCCGACGCCGACTGCGAGCGCGTGCTGCGTGCCGTGAACCTCGGCGACGTGCTCGAGCGCAACCCGCTCGGGCTCGCGGCTCCCGTCGGCGAGGACGGCGTGATGCTCTCCGGCGGCGAGCGCCAGCGCCTCGCGATCGCCCGCGCGCTGCTGACGAACGCTCCGATCCTGCTGCTCGACGAGTCGACGTCGTCGCTCGACGGCGTCAACGAGCAGCGGATGCGCGAGGCGATCGACGCCGTCTCGACCGACCGGACCCTCATCGTGATCGCCCACCGACTGTCGACCGTGGTCGACAGCGACCTGATCGTCGTGCTGCAGGACGGCGTGGTGGTCGGCCAGGGAACCCACGCCGAACTCGTGGAGTCGACGCCGCTCTACCGCGACCTCGCGCGGCACCAGCTGCTGGCCTGACTTCCCCTCCCCCTCCGTCTTCCTCCGAGACCCCGGCTTCGCGTCGAGACCCCGCCCTGCGGACGTCCACAACGCGGGGTTTCGACCGCAACCCGGGGTCTCGGCGAAGAATGCGGACATACGCGAAGGCGGGACACCGGAGACCACTCAGCCATGGGTTTGTCTCCGGGGTCCCGCCTTCGCGGGTAAGAGGTGCCGACTCCCCCGAGTCGGCACCGGTCTGGGGGCTACGCCTTCGCGAGGCGGTAGCGGAGCGAGGCGAGCTCGGCGCGCAGCGCCGCCGGAACCTTGTCGCCGAAGGTGTCGTAGAACTCCTCGGTGAGATCGGCCTCGGTCTTCCACGCCTCGGCGTCGACGGAGAACAGCTCGTCGAGGTCGGCGGCGGGGATGTCGAGTCCGTCGAGGTTCAGATCCTCAGTGCGCGGCAGACGTCCGATCGGGCTGTCGACGGCGGGCACCTGACCCGCGATGCGGCGGATGATCCAGTCGACGACGCGCGAGTTGTCGCCGAAGCCGGGCCACAGGAACCGGCCGTCGTCGCCTCGGCGGAACCAGTTCACCTGGAAGATGCGCGGTGCACGGTCGAAGCGCAGGCCACGGCCGACCTTGAGCCAGTGCGCGAAGTAGTCGGCCATGTTGTAGCCGCAGAACGGCAGCATCGCGAAGGGGTCGCGACGGAGCTCGCCGACCTTGCCCTCGGCGGCAGCAGTGCGCTCGGACGAGATGTTGGAGCCGAGGAACACGCCGTGGGTCCAGTCGGTCGCCTCGACCACGAGCGGGACGTTGCTCGCACGTCGTCCGCCGAAGAGGATGACGTCGAGCGGCACGGCCTGCTCCCAGTCCTCGGAGATCTGCGGGCACTGAGACGCCGACACGGTGAAGCGCGAGTTCGGGTGCGCGGCAGGCCGGTCGGAGTCGGGAGTCCAGTCGTTGCCCTCCCAGTCGATCAGGTGCGCCGGCGCCTGGTCGGTCAGACCCTCCCACCACACGTCGCCGTCGGGGCGGAGCGCGACGTTGGTGAAGATCGTGTTGCCCCACAGCGTCTCGACCGCGGTGACGTTGGTCGACTCGCCGGTGCCGGGAGCGACGCCGAAGAATCCGGCCTCGGGGTTGATGGCCCACATGCGGCCGTCCTCACCGGGGCGGATCCACGCGATGTCGTCGCCGAGGGTCTCGACCTTCCAGCCCGGGATCGTCGGCCGCAGCATCGCGAGGTTCGTCTTGCCGCACGCCGAGGGGAACGCGGCCGCGACATGGTACGCCTTGCCCTGCGGATCGATCACACGGATGAGCAGCATGTGCTCGGCGAGCCAGCCCTCGTCGCGGGCGATCACCGAGGCGATGCGCAGCGCGAAGCACTTCTTCGCGAGGATCGCGTTGCCGCCGTAGCCGGAGCCGAACGAGTAGACCTCGAGAGTCTCGGGGAAGTGCACGATGTACTTGTCGTCGTTGCAGGGCCACTCGACGTCCGGCTCGCCCGTGGCGAGCGGTGCGCCGACGCTGTGCACGGTCTTGACCCAGGGCGCGCCCCCGGCGATCCGGCTCGTGACGGCTTCGCCGACACGGGTCATGATGCCGATCGAGGCGACCGCGTAGGCACTGTCGGTGACCTGCACCCCGATGTGGGAGAGGGGTCCGCCGACCGGGCCCATGGAGAACGGCACGACGTACATCGTGCGCCCGCGCATGGAGCCCTCGAAGATCTCGGTCATCTTGGCGCGCATGTCGGCGGGAGCGGCCCAGTTGTTGGTGGGGCCGGCATCCTCTTCCCGCTCCGACGCGATGTACGTGCGTCCCTCGGTGCGAGCGACATCGCTCGGGTGCGAGCGGGCGAGGTAGGAGCCGGGACGCCATTCCGGGTTGAGCTTGATGAGCTTGCCCTCGGAGACGAGGCCGCGCAGGAGCCAGTCGTTCTCGGCGCGGGAGCCGTCGACCCAGTGCACGGAGTCGGGCTGCGTGAGGGTGCTGATCTCGTCGACCCAGGCGACCAGCTCAGCCATCGCGGGAGTGTCATACGTCGGTGCGGCACCGAAGGTGCGCGTCGTTGCGACGGGGGACGTGCGAGGGGTGATGACTTCGGCCATGGCCATGACTGCTCCTTTGAAGTGTGGGGCGTTAGACCCATCTTCTTCCGACTCGCGAGGTATTTTCGGACGAATCGGGGAGTAAGAATTCGAGTTCTTTCGCTAAGATCAAGGAATGGCGTCCTCCGGCATCCACCTCACGACTCTCGGCCACCGCATCCGTCATCACCGACTGGAGAACGGCTTCACTCTCGACGAACTCGGCGCGCTGGTCGGCGTGGCCGGATCCCAGCTGAGCCTGATCGAGAACGGTAAGCGCGAGCCGAAGCTGTCGCTGCTGCAGGCGATCGCGCAGGCGACGAGCACGCAGGTGACCGATCTCATCTCCGGCGAACCGCCGAACCGTCGCGCCGCCCTCGAGATCGAGCTCGAGCGCGCGCAGGAGAGTCCGGTCTTCCGCCAGCTCGGTGTCGCGCCGATACGGGTGACCAAGGGCACGAGCGACGAGACCATCGAATCGATCCTCGGTCTGCACCGTGAGCTGCAGCGTCGCGAGCGCGAGGCCATCGCGACGCCGGAGGAGGCCCGTCGCGGGAACACCGAGCTGCGGCTGCGCATGCGCGAGCAGAACAACTACCTGCCGGAGATCGACAAGCTCGCCGAGAAGCAGCTGAAATCCGCCGGGCACGTGCAGGGCGCGCTGACCCACCGCACGGTGAGCATCATGGCCGAGAAGCTCGGCTTCGAGCTGATCTACGTGAACGACCTCCCCCACTCCACCCGTTCGGTCACCGACCTCGAGAACGGGCGGATCTACCTGCCACCGGCATCCATCCCCGGAGGTCACGGACTCCGCTCGATGGCGCTGCAGGCCATGGCGCACCGCCTGCTCGGGCACACTCCGCCGACGGACTACGCCGACTTCCTGCAGCAGCGGCTCGAGATCAACTACTTCGCCGCGTCCTGCCTCATGCCGGAGACGGCGTCGGTCGCCTTCCTGCAGCAGGCGAAGAAGGACCGCAACCTCGCGGTGGAGGACTTCCGTGATGCGTTCGGTGTGACGCACGAGGCCGCGGGCATGCGGATGACGAACCTGGTCACGCACCACCTGGGGATGCCGCTGCACTTCCTGCGCGTGGACGCCACCGGGGCGATCACCCGGGTCTACGAGAACGACGACCTGCCGCTGCCGATGGACGTGACGGGCGCCGTCGAGGGGCAGCGCGTCTGCCGCAAGTTCCAGGCGCGCGCGGCGTTCACGCAGCAGAACCGCACGACCGAGCACCACCAGTACACCGACACTCAGTCGGGCACGTTCTGGTGCTCGACGCAGACGGGATCGTCGAGCGACGGGGAGTTCTCGATCACGGTGGGAGTCCCGTTCGACGACGCACGCTGGTGGCGCGGGCGCGAGACGGCCGATCGTGCGGTGTCGACCTGCCCGGACGAGGCGTGCTGCCGCCGCCCCTCGAGCGACCTCGCGGACCGCTGGAACGGCAAGGCGTGGCCGAGCGCCCGCGTGCACACGCACATGTTCTCGCCGCTCCCCCGGGGTGCGTTCCCCGGCGTGGACGACAACGAGGTGTACAACTTCCTCGCGCGGCACGCGAGCGAGTAGGGCGCTCAGGCACTCAGCCGCTCAGTCGCTCAGCCTGCGATGAAGTTCTCGAAGCGGGCGAGGGCGGCGGCCACGGCATCCGGATCAGCGGGCTCGGTGAACAGCTCGGGCGGAGCCTCGCGGTTCGCGGCCGCGTGCGTCCAGCATCCGATCACCCGGCCGTCCTGGATGAGCGTGGCGCGCACCATGCCGTTCTTGCCCGGGCCGACCGCGGCGAGGTGCTCCGGCGCGCAGACGGTCGTGCGGTCGGCGTAGGAGATGTAGTACTCGTCGAAGGCGCCGAGGGCGAGGACGGATGCCCCACCTGACGCGCGTCGCGGACGCTCGGGAGCCAGGAACAGGCCGTCATCGACCTCGTCCACGCGGTGGCGGGCTCGTTCGAGCGCGTCGCGGGACTGACCGAGCGTGAGGCCCGACCACCACGCGAAGTCGGCGACGCCGGCCGGGCCGTGGCCGGTGATGTAGCGCACGAACAACTCGGCCAGCGGGTCATCGGGCCGGGCGTGCTCGCGGATGTGCTCCTCCACCAGGACGAAGCGCTGCTCGCGCGTCACCCCGTCGCGGGCGACCACAGGTCCCTGGCAGATCAGTCCATCGATCGTGAGTTCGAAGAGCAGGTGCAGTCCGCGCTGGCCGGTGGGGTCGATGCCCACACCCCCGAGGAGTTCGAAGACCTCGGTGCGGGTGCGGCCGCCGTCGCGCAGCGCAGGCGTGAGCGTGTCGACCGCGAGAGCGACCATGTCGTCGTCGATCCCGAGGTCGCGCCGCCTTCCCACCGCCTGCTGTCGCTGCCGCGGAGCCGTGACCGACAGCATCCACCCGAGGTCCCGCGCCGGAACGGTGTGCAGGGTGCCGCGCATCGTCCACGCCCGCACCAGCTCGCCGCGGTCGAACGCCCGATCGACGTCGTGCAGCCGCAGCTTCCCGCGGGTGCGGAGGGTGAGTGCCCATCGCCCGGCGGTGAAGTCCTGACTCTGTAGGGCGAGCAGGTGCGCCGCCGCATCGACGACCGTGCGGGCCGGAGCCGTGAGACGGTGCGATCGGAGGCGCTCGGCCAGCAGGGTCGCGGTCTTCATGCCCCCCATCATGCCGGGGACCACCCCCATGCGCACCTGCGACGCGTCAGGCCTGCAGCGTCACCTCGCGGCGGGCGGGGAGCACGACGGGGTGCGACCCGGCCATGACCTCGAGCACGCGAATGACCTGGCAGGAGTACCCGTACTCGTTGTCGTACCAGACGTAGAGCACCACGTCATGGTCGTTCGCGATCGTGGCGAGGCCGTCGACGATGCCCGCGCGATGCGAGCCGACGAAGTCGGTGGAGACGACATCCGGGCTCTCGACGTAGTCGATCTGCTGGCGCAGCTTCGAGTGCAGCGAGACACGGCGCAGGTAGTCGTTGAGCTGGTTCCTCTCGGCGGGGCGCTCCAGGCTCAGGTGCAGCACGGCGAGCGAGACGTCGGGAGTGGGGACGCGGATCGCGGATCCCGTGAGCTTGCCTTCGAGTTCGGGCAGAGCCCGGGCGACGGCGTTCGCTGCACCGGTCTCGGTGATGACCATGTTCAGCACGGCCGAGCGGCCGCGACGGTCGCCGCTGTGGAAGTTGTCGATCAGGTTCTGGTCGTTCGTGAACGAGTGCACGGTCTCGACGTGCCCGCGGACGATGCCGTACGCCTCGTCGATCGCCTTCAGCACCGGCGTGATCGCGTTGGTCGTGCAGGACGCGGCGGTGATGATGCGATCGTCCGGCGCGATCGTGTCGTCGTTGATGCCGTGCACGATGTTCTTGAGTGCGCCTTTGCCCGGCGCCGTGAGCAGCACGCGGGCCACGCCTTGCGCCTCGAGGTGGTGACTCAGACCCTGCTCGTCGCGCCAGCGTCCGGTGTTGTCGACGACGATCGCGTCGCGGATGCCGTAGGCGGTGTAGTCGATGGATGCCGGGTCGTCGGAGTAGATGACCTGGATGCGGGTGCCGTTGGCGATGATCTGCTCAGCGTCTTCGTCGACCGTGACAGAGCCGGCGAATCGGCCGTGCACCGAGTCGCGGAGAAGCAGCGATGCACGTTTGACGAGGTCGTCCGCCGAGCCGCGTCGCACGACGATCGCGCGTAGACGCAGTCCGCTGCCCCCACCGGTGTGCGCGATGAGGATGCGCGCGAGGAGGCGTCCGATGCGTCCGAAGCCGTACAGCACCACGTCGGTCGGCTCGGCGGCGGTCGCACCGAAGGCCGGCGCAAGGGTCTCGGCCAGGTAGTCACCCAGCGATGCGTCGCTCTCGGCGTGGCCGGCGACCAGCCGTGCGACGTCGAGAGAAGAGGCTCCGGGCGCGAGGGCGTGGACCGCCTCCAGCACCGCGAGGGTGTCGTCGAGCGCGAGCTGCTCGTGACCGAGCTGCGCGACGCGTTCATGCACCTCGACCAGGCCGGTGGTCGAGAGCCCGAGCAGCCGGTGCCCGTGGAGGGAGGTCACGACGTCGTGCTCGCGCTTGAGCGCACCGATGAGCGGGATCATCCGCTCGGCCAGCTCTTCTCGCGCGGTCCAGTCGTCGTGGCGTGCGGCGGAATCGTTCATCTGCGTCCTTGCATGTGTGAGCGCGCGCCGAGATCGCCGGCGCGCAGAGTTGCCGGGTGAGCTTCGGGGGATGCATCCAGCGTACGCGGCCGGGCGGGCGGCCTCCGAATCGGATGCTGGCGCGAATTTCCGCGTCGTTCAGGGAATCATGCGGGCATCCGACACGTTCTCTCGGTCGACCCCTCCGAAAGGCACCTCCATGACAGACCGCTCCCGGCCGTCGGCCTGGCCCCCACTGCTGATCGCGATCGCCCTGGAGGTGTCCGCGACACTGTCGCTCCGCGCGGCGGAGGGTTTCACGTATCCGTTCTGGCTCATCCCGGTCGTCATCGGATACACCGGATCCTTGTGGCTGCTGTCGGTCGTGCTGGATCGCGGGATGCCGGTGGGCGTCGCATACGGCATCTGGTCGGCGATCGGCGTGGTGCTGACGGCCGTGCTCGGCACCGTGCTGTTCGACGAGCTTCTGGGACCGGTGCAGATCGTGGGTGTGGGAGTGATCGTGCTCGGCGTGCTGCTGGTCGAGCTGGGCTCGCACAAGCGTGAGTCCGCACCCGCGACGGAGGTCGTGTCGTGACGTGGGTGCTGCTCGCTCTCGCGATCGCGAGTGAGGTCACCGCGACCCTCAGCCTGCGCGCATCCGAAGGGCTGCGTCGCCGCCGTTGGATCCCGATCATCGTCGTCGGATACCTCGCGGCGTTCGTGCTGTTGGGCACGATCCTCGCGATGGGAATGCCAGTGGGCGTCGCCTACGGCATCTGGGCCGCGGCAGGGGTCGCTGTGACCGCGGTGCTGGGCCGCGTCATCTTCAAGGATCACTTCTCGGTCATGATGGCGATCGGAGTCGCGCTCATCGCGGCCGGCGTGGCACTGATCGAATTCGGGGGCGGGCACTGACCGACCCCGATGTGGATGTCCCACCCGTTGTCGTGATGCGGTGCGGGCGGAGGGTGTGCGGGTGGTGTTGTATGTGAGGATCAGCAGCGATCCCGGCGGGTCAAAGAAGGGCGTGGACAGGCAAGAGAAGGACTGCCGAGAGCGTCAGCTCGGGCTCTGGCGCTGAAGGCTGGCCAGGTAGTCGTTGTAGCGCTGTCGTTCGACCTCCTCCTGGACGTCATTTCTCCGGGAGAGGCGGATGTCACGAGAACGCCATCTCGAGAGCGTGACGACCAGCACGATGAGAAGCGGAAGTTCACCGTAGGTCCAGACCAACATCCCGGCAATCGACTGGTCTACCGTGGCCGGGACGTCCGGAAACGGCGTTTGCGAATAGGCGGAGAAGAGGGCGCTGCCACTCAGCAGGAGCACGAGACCGAACGCGGCGTGCACCTGGATCTCGACAACGACGTCCGCCAACCTCGCCACGTATGAAGGCGAACGGGGCAACGGGTCGTTGGACCAGAGGGGTGCCCCAGCAATGATCCCGGCTAGGAGAAAGACCGCGAGGAGGAGCTCGTGCCCGAAGGGCAGTCCGATCACAGCGCTGACCAGGTCGGTGAAGTAGAGCCCGGGAAAAAGAGCGATGACCACGGTCGGAGCGACGAGCGGGTGGAGGAGAGCTCGGGCGAGGGGAGCACGCCGAGCACCATGAGCCGCACGCAGAACGACTCTTCCGACGCCGCGGTGCGGCGTAGCTCGAAGGAGGAGTGTCCCCGGCGACCCCAGGAGCAGCAGTGGAGGGATGACGGTCATCAGCGTGATCTGCTGAAAGACGAGAACGGAGACGAGGACGTCAGCCTGCCCGTTCCCTGCCGCGCTCGTGACATAGATGAGCGTGGCGCATCCGAGGACGAAGGAGACAGTCCTCATCGGATGCCACCTGCGACGCAGCACACGCATCCGCAGGTCGCCGGAGAGATACACGATCGCGGCGAAGGCGCCGACGAGCGCGAGAGGAGAAGCCACCGTCAGGTCGATGCGCAACATGTCGCCGACCATGTCGTTCACCATTCTGCTTCGCCCCCCTGGGCTGAACCCCGGTAGATCACTCCCCGCTCGCGGTTCACCGCCGCGATCAGCGCCTCGGGGCCGTCGACCGTTGCGAGATCGGCGACGTGGTCGGCGTCGTGGAGAGCGGGGGGCATCCACCCACGCTACCGGAGCACCCGATCACGCGCTCAGACCAGGGAACCGATCGCCTCGCGCAGGATGCCGTCGGCATCCCGAAGAGCGGATGCAGCGGCATCCGGTCCCGCTCCGGTGGCCAGCATGAGCAGAGCGAGCTTCACGGACCCGTCCGCGGCCGAGAGTGCCGCCGCCGCCTCATCGACGCCGACCCCCGCCAACTGCGTCACGGTGCGGATCGATCGGGCATGCAGCTTCTCGTTCGTCGCGAGCAGATCGACCATGACGCCGCGATACGTCTTGCCCAGCTTGATCATCGACAGCGTGGTGAGCATGTTCACGACGAGCTTCTGCGCCGTGCCGGACTTCAACCGGGTCGATCCCGAGATGAACTCGGGTCCGGTCTCGACCTCGATCGCGATGTCGGCCTCGGCGCCGATGGCCGACGAGGCGTTCGACGCGATCGCGACCGTCAGCGCACCGACGCCTCGGGCGAAGCGGAGTCCACCGACGACGTAGGGCGTGCGACCGGATGCCGAGATCCCCACGACCGTGTCACGATCGGAGAGTCCGAGCTCGCGGAGGGAGTCGGCCGCTGCCCGGTCATCATCTTCCGCGTTCTCGACGGCAGCCCGGATCGCGGTCTCGCCGCCGGCGATCAGCCCGACGACCATCGCCGGGTCGGTGCCGAACGTCGGCGGGCACTCGCTCGCGTCGAGCACGCCGATGCGGCCGGCCGTGCCCGCGCCGATGTAGATGAGGCGACCGCCGCGCCGGAAGCGCTCGGTGATGCCGTCGACCGCCGCCGCGATCTCGGCGGCGCGCTTTCCGACGGCTTCGGGAACCCGATGGTCCTCCTGATTCATCCGTCGCACCAGTTCATCGGTGCTGAGCAGGTCGAGGTCGCCGCGTTCGGTCGACGATGCCTCGGTGCCGAGGCTGGAGAGCTCGGCGAGAAGCGCGGTGAGTCGGTCGTCATGCGGCACGGTGCACGAACCTTTCGTGGGGAAGATCAACGCGGCGCGCAAGCAGCAGCGCACCGTCGAGAGCGTCGCCGCCGGCGACCCCCGCGCGACGTTCGGCGCGGTGCAGCGACGACGTCAGTACAGTGCGGAACCAGGAGTGTTCGGTGAGCCCGCCGTGCAGGACGACCTCGGCGGAGAGGTTCGACGCGGCGACGGCGGAGCGGGTGAGGAGCCGGATGCCCTCGTCGATGATCTGGCGCGAGACCGGGTCTCCCTCCTCGGCGGCGTCGAGCACCAGCGGAGCCAGCGCGGCCAGTCGAGCCGGCAGCGGCCCGCTCGCCGCGAGCCACGCGGGAATATCGGATGCCGAACCGACGCGCTTCGCGAGGACCTCGGCGAGAGCGGTCGTCGGCGCCAGCCCGTTCGCCGCGCGGAGAACGGCGCGGAGCGCCTCTCTTCCGAGCCAGGACCCACTCCCGAAGTCGCCGAGCTCCGGACCCCACCCGTCGATGAGCCGGGCCCCCTGCGCGTCGATGCCGAGCGCTGCGGCACCGGTGCCGGCGATCAGCAGAACGCCCATGCCGCCGCCGAGGGCACCCGCGTGCGCGGTGACGACGTCGGACGCGACCATCGTCGCGACGCCGAACTCGTCGGCGAGTCGTCGCGACAGCTCGGATGCCGCATCCGGTGCCGCCCACGCCCCGGCCGCTCCGACGCCGATCGCATCGATCGAGGAGATGCCGACGTCGACGAGCAGCGGCCGAATGGATTCTAAAGCCGCTGCGACGCCTCCCGCTGCCGCGAGGCCCGGTGCGCCGACGCCCTCGCGCGAGGTACGGGCGCCCGTGTCCACGACGACGCGGCAGCGGGATTTGCCGAGGTCGACGGCGATGGCAGCGGGAGAGACAGGCATGAAAATACTCTACACATCAGGCTATCCATGTGAAACAATTATCCAACTCAGCAGTGCACAGAGACGGAGCGCATGAGCATCCAGACGACGATCGCGACCGCGGCCGAGACGTTGCCCCCGTCCCTCGCTCGGATCGCCCGAAGGGTCGGCGACGATCCGAACGCGGTCATCGAGAGCACCATCACAGAACTCGCCGCGGCCTGCCACACCTCGGTCGCCTCGGTGGTGCGTTTCTGTCGCTCCATCGGTCTCAGTGGCTACCCCGCCCTGCGGATGACGCTCGCGAGGGAACTCGGGCGCGAATCCGTGCAGCTCAGCGCCTCATCCCGATTCGGGTCCGAGATCTCCCTCGGCGATTCGCTGCGAGACGCCACCGCGAAGGTCGCCGCACTGGAAGCGCTGGCGATAGAGGAGACGGTCGGGAACCTCGACTTCGGCGTGCTCGAAGCGGCCGTCGGGGCTGTGGACCACGCGCACCGGATCCTTCTGTTCGGCGTCGGAGCGAGTCGTCTGGTGGCCGACGACCTCGGGCACAAGCTCCTTCGCATCGGTCGAACGGCCATCGTGCTCTCCGATGCGCACGAAGCCAGCGCAGCCGCCGCGCTCGGGGCGACCAGATCCGTCGCGATCGGGTTCTCGAACTCCGGCACGACCATGGAGACCGTGCGCTTTCTCCAGACCGCCCGGACCGCTGGCACCACGACGATCGGGGTGACGAGCGCCGCCGCGACGCCGCTCTCCGACGCCGCTGATCACACGCTGCTCACCCATGCCAGAGAGCCGCGCTTCCGGGCCGGGGCGATGGTGAGTCGCATCGCGCAGCTCGCGGTCGTCGACTGTCTTTTCATCGGAGTCGCGCAGCGTCGGCATGCGCACACGGTGCACGCGCTCGAGCGCACGGTCGAGGCGACCCGAGCCCTCCGAGGCGACTGAGGACGATCTCACGGGACCGCGCCGCGGCTACTCTGGAGAGGTGACCGAAACGATTCGTGCCCGCGCCGTCCTGCTCGACATGGACGGCACCCTCGTCGATTCGACAGCCGTCGTGGAGCGGCTCTGGCTCGCCTGGGCCGAGCCCCACGGACTCGAGCCCGAGACGGTGCTGAGCGTCGTGCACGGTCGCCAGGGCCACCAGAGCATGGCGATCATGCTCCCCGAGCGGGACCACGCGATCAACCTGCAGGAGAACGATCAGATGCTGGCCACGGAGGCGCGCGACGTGGACGGCGTCATTGCGATCACCGGCGCCGACGCGCTGCTCGACGCGCTGTCGGGCCACCCGCACGCGATCGTGACCTCGGCGAACGTCGCTCTGATGACCGCGCGGATGCGGGCGGCCGGCCTCACCGTCCCCACCCTGGCCGTCACTGCCGAGAACGTCTCGGCATCCAAGCCCGACCCGGAGGGGTTCCTCCTCGGTGCGAGCCTGCTCGGCGTCGACCCCGCGGACTGCGTCGTGTTCGAGGACTCCGGTGCCGGCATCCAGGCGGGTCTCGCCGCCGGCATGCGCGTGATCGGGGTGGGCGCACACGCGGCAGCGCATTCCCCCACGTACCGTGTCGACGATCTCTCGCAGATCTCCATCGGCCCCACGGACGACGGGTTCGACCTCATCATCGACTGAACCGTCCGGAGCGCTCAGCGCGTCCGGAGCCCGTCGAGCGCGACCGTGAGCACATCGCGGGCGAGGGCGTCGGCATCCTCAGCTCCGCCCGGGCGGTACCACTCGACGAGCGAGTTCACCATGCCGAACAGCAGGCGGGTGGCGACGGAGGCGTCGACGTCGGGTCGCACGGCACCGTCGTCCTGCGCGGCGCGGACGATGCCGGTGACCTCCTGGTCGAAGGCGCGGCGTCGCTCGAGCGCGCGGCGCTCGACCTCGCTGTTGCCGCGGACGCGCAGCAGCAGGGTGACCGATGGCAGGTGCGCGGCGAGCACACGGACGGCCCCCTCCAGGACCGCGGCCAGTCGCTCGCTCGGGACGACCGTCCGGGTGTCGGCGAGCACCCCCTCGAGGCCGTCGAGCGCTTCTCCGAGCGCGGTCTCGAGGATCTCCTCCTTCGAGGAGAAGTGGTGATACAGGGCCGCTTTCGACAGGCCGAGCCGCGTCGCGAGCGCAGCGACGGAAGTGGCGTCGTAGCCCGATTCGTTGAACACGGCGACGGCGGCATCGAGCAGGCCGCGGCGGTCATAGCCCGGCCGGCCGCGCCTCACCGGCTCGCCGTCTCTGCGTGCTGCGTCTGTCACACGGTCAGTCTGTCACGCGTGCGAGCGGGGCTAGATGCTGACGGCGACCTCAGCCGGCCCGAGCGGTTCAGCCTGCGCGGGCGCGAGAGGGACGAGCGAAGTGAGAGGCGGTGTGGAGGTGGTGGGGCGTGCGCCATCTGCGGTGGGGGTCCCACCAGGCCGGGCCGCGGACCTGCGGGATGCCGTTGTT